>JAKFCV010000001.1:0-65444 GCA_036676435.1 Pedobacter sp.
GATCTGCATTAAGCTGTCGGCTTTCAGTGCCAAAAGATCATAGCCGCTTATATAAACTGAATTCTGCCTTCCCGGTGTACCTCCGGAACTATCCCTTGATGCGGTCCAGTTGAATTGGCCTTCACATTTTGTAAGGGGGTCAATACGCTCCAGGCTCCAGCCACCTGTCCGTTTTGTGGAGCTCTGATACCAATTATCTGTATAGGATAAGGCATCAATGATAACATTGTCCGGGCTAATTAATTTTAGTTCATCTCCTGAGTTATTCAGGCTTGGCCACGGTGAAATACCCAGAACCTTTCCAAATTTGAGATATTCAGCAGTATCGGATTTGGCACAAATGATCAGCAAGGAATGCGGTAAGATACTTGCTGAGCCGAAAGTTCCGGAACTGGTCTGATCAGTAAATTTCCAGTTTTTTAAGGAAATAGTTTCATTGCTGGTATTAACTAATTCTACAAACTCAACTGAGGGGAGATCGATTTGTGGTGAAGGGTCAGCAAATACCTCGTTTATAACAAGGTCCTTTAATTTGGCTGTGTAAGGTGTAATAAAATTAAAAGATGCCGATTTTGGATTTCCGATGAGGTTGCCAGACTGGTCTTTCGTATTGTTTACAGACAAAACAAAAGTTCCGGTACTGAGGGATTTTGACAGTTTTAATCTGTACTTAGCCTGATCGGTAGTACTTAGGACTTGAGTGGGCTGACCGATGTTACTAATTGAAAAATTATTATTGATTTTAACACTCAGACTATCCATCGCTTCGCTGAAAGTGACTTCCAGCGTATTTGAATCTATTACTGAAACCGCACTTAACACGGGTGGGATGGTGTCAGAAACCAGGTATCCGATCTTGAAATCATCAAAAAAATGTTTCTGGAAGAAGGAAGAAGTTGATTGCTGTACATATACACCGAAATAGGAAGAACTTGTAAAAGTAAGATCAGTAACAGTTCCTTCTTTGATATAGGAAGAGCCTGAAGTTACCGTTTCACGTTCCAATGTAAAAAGTCCCGCGCTGGTTCGGCTGACTTTTATCCTGATTGTGTTATTCGTTGAGGCAATTGAACCATTCACCCCGTCAATTATTCGTATACTGCTGCCCGGGGGGCCGGATCGTTTATAGAGACTGACTTCATCTTCTGAATTTCCTATTCTTACAAAATATCCATTAATCAGGTTACTACGGAGGTCCTCCTTATCTGAGACAAGGTAGATATCTGAGTAATTTGATCCGGATGTGCTGAATTGAAAATTTAACCAGAATTCCCATTTACTGTTCAAAGCAAGGTTACTTGCGGTACTCAGGTAAAAATTGCTGCTTGCCAATGTTGAATTTGAACGTAAGCGATTGCCTGTAACTATAAAATCAGATCCAGCATTACTCCCTGTCCATGCAGGATTTGATAAAAATTCCCCGTCAGTAAAATCTTCACTTAGCTGTGCCCTGGAAACGCCGCCGTATAAAAGTAAAATGATAATGAGATAGTTTTTCATAGATGCTCTGGTAGAAGCAGTTAAAATCTACGAAACTTAAAAGCTCAGGTTCAAATGGAATGAGTATTCGGTTAGCAGCAACGTGTTTTCGGATAATATCGGGTAATTTCCGGAGAATGTATTTTTTTCGTGCCAAAACAGCCTTTATGAGACTAAAATTGAATAAAAGCCTAAAATATTAGCATATTTGTCTATATAATTAAATATAATTTATAAATTTTAAAGAAAAAGTAAAAATGAAAGTCGCAGTAGTTGGCGCTACGGGCCTTGTAGGTTCGGTGATGTTAAAAGTTTTAGCAGAGCGCAATTTCCCAGTTAGTGAATTGATCCCGGTAGCTTCTGATAAGAGTGCCGGTAAACAGATCGAATTCAAGGGGAAGAAGTATACTGTTGTAACTATGGATGATGCGATAGCCATGAAGCCCGATGTAGCTTTATTTTCCGCAGGTGGCAGCACTTCTTTAGAGAGTGCCCCCCGTTTTGCGGAAGCAGGGACCACTGTAATTGATAATTCATCAGCATGGCGAATGGACCCGGATAAAAAGCTCATCGTGCCTGAAGTAAACGCGGATGCCCTTACTCCTGAAGATAAGATTATAGCCAATCCGAATTGCTCGACCATTCAGATGGTAGTGGTTATGAAGCCATTACATGATAAATACAGGATTAAACGAGTTGTTGTTTCAACTTATCAGTCCGTAACCGGTACAGGAGTTAAAGCTGTTGATCAGTTGATGAATGAGCGTAAGGGAATCGAGGGCCCAATGGCATATCCTTATCCGATAGATCTGAATGTTATTCCTCAAATTGATGTTTTTCAGGACAATGGCTATACTAAGGAAGAAATGAAGATGATCCTTGAAACCAAAAAGATCATGGGGGATGATTCCATACGAGTTACAGCAACTACCGTTCGCATCCCGGTTATAGGAGGACATTCCGAATCTGTAAATATTGAATTTGAAAATGATTTTGATCTTGCGGAGGTGCGATCAATACTGGAAAATGAAAAAGGAATTAAAGTAGTGGATGATCCGGCTAATTTAAAATACCCTATGCCTATAGATGCTCATGAAAAGGATGAGGTTTTAGTTGGTAGGATCCGCAGAGATGAATCTCAGGATAAAACCTTAAATCTTTGGATTGTGGCGGATAATCTGCGTAAAGGTGCAGCAACCAATGCCGTACAGATTGCTGAATATCTTATGGAAAAAAAGATGATTTAAGTATTTAATTAATAATATCAGTATGGCAATAGGCGGGTGTTGTACAACCAGCATCTGTTAATAACAGATATAATAACAGATAATTTTTTAACCCTGCATGATTTTGATTAAATGAGAACATGCAGGGTTAAAATGAGTATCAGGAAAAGTCCGTATACGATCCAAATTTCGGATTCTGTTCCCCGGTTAAACCTTAGGGGACCTTACGAGGATATTATTCCTTTAATTTTATGTTATTCCTCCACTTCTAAGTATTACAGGTCGATCGCCTCGAAAGTATTGACGATAGCTGTTTTCCGCATGATGTCCACCGCACTTTCACACAGATTAAGGACCATAATCAAATATTTATAATTTTTTTTAAGCATCGACTAATAAATATTAGGCTTGCAAATAAACGCTCCCATTCTGGAATATTTTTTATTGATTTTGTGATGTTATAAAGAATCCCGTTCTGCAACAAAAGCTACCAATTTTCAATACTATCTCTGTATGCCCTTCCAATGGGAACTGATATCCCATTTACCTCAACCATTTCGGCGGAGTAGGATTCAATCTTGCTTAATGAAACGATAAAAGAGCGATGAATCCGTTTGAAGAGATTGGCAGGTAAAAGGTGCTCAATTTCATGCGTACTCATTTTTGAAATGTATTCTTTTTTTGTTGTTACGATTTTAATGTATTCCCGTTGACTTTCTATGTAAACAATATCTGAGAATAGGATTTTAACCTTCTTTTTTTGCACATTCACAAACATGTAATCTTTTAGTTCCGAACTCTGATTGGGTTTTTGTTTTTCCTCTCCGTTGGTCAGGCGGGCTCCTTCTGCTGTTTTAACCTTATTTACTGCCATTAAAAATCGCTCAAAATCATATGGCTTTAACAGGTAATCCTTTACATTCAGATTAAATCCTTCTACTGCGTACTGATGGTAAGCGGTTGTAATAATTACCGATGGCGGTTGGGTAAGCGTTTTTAAAAAAGCTATTCCTTTTAATTTGGGCAAATGAATATCTAAAAAAATAAGGTCGGTTTGATGATCCCGCAAATAATCAATTGCCAGAATAGCATCTTTAAATACGGCCTGTAATTCAAGGAACGGCACCTGCAAAATATAATCCGATAAAATTTTTGCTGCTAAGGGCTCATCTTCAATTATAATACATTTTATATCAGACATGGCTTGCGAGATTAATTTTCAAAGTTGTAGTAAATACAGATTCGCCCTGTTCAGTAATAAGATTAAAATCTGTATAGAGCAGTTCCAATTGGCGTCTGAGGTTAGAAAGACCGATGTTTTTTTTCAAACTCTTTTTTTCAGGAAATGCTTCAGTAGAATTCTTTACAAGAAACGTTAAATGACGTTTCTTAATCGAAAGATGAATATCAAGAAAGGGTTGATCCCTGGTTTCAGAAACACCATGTTTAAATGCATTTTCCACTAAGGGGATCAGCAATAGAGGCGGCAAAGCTTGTTTCATATCTTCAATGTCATGGTTGAAATTAATATGTAACGATTCATCGTAACGCAATTTTTCAAGGGCAATATAGTCGCTGATAATTTTTAATTCCTGCTCTATACTTATATATGCTCCGCCGGCTTCGTACAACATAAAACGCAATATTTTCGAAAGACGTAAAATTGATTGGGGTGCCAGGTCGCTTTTATCCCGTGCCAGCGAATAGATATTGTTTAAGGTATTGAATAAAAAATGCGGATTCGTTTGCGACTTAAGGTAGTTTAATTCGGCTTCCTGTTTTTCAATACGCAGCTGCTGTGTGGCTAGTTTTAGTTTTCTGTAATCATAAATATGCTTTATGATCCCAAAAAAGAAAACTGACATCATGCTAAATCCCATCTGTTCTGTAGCTCCGTGTTCTGCAGAACTAAAGGTGGTGAGCGCTGTATATATATGAAAGCCGATGCCAATAAGTCTCCATGCGTATAAACCCCAGGAATATAACATGAGATGAATAAATACAATTGGAACGGCAAGCAGAATATTGTAAAAGATAGTTTTCCTTTTCCGGCTTATAAAGGGTAGGGTATATTCAAAAAGAATAAAATTGAGCACAATAACATAAATAACCCGCCAGAAATTATTGAAAAATCTTTCCGGAAAAAATGTATCTGTCTCAGTTGTTAAATCCCTAAACAACCATAGCAATAAGAAAGCTAAGCCAACCCATAGATAAAATTTAAAATGCTCTTTTTTTGCTGATTTCTTCATTAGGCTATTTATAAGATAAATATCTGCAAATCTTTCGCTTTCATTTTCTTCTATATGTGAATTGTGGTAATCCAATATCCGAAAATCCAATCAACGAAAATCGCAATTCTGTTTCCCTTATATGACTCTTTCAAAACTATTTAAAATAGGAACTTTCCTGGTTGGCTCAACTGCGTTGTTCGTTTACCATAATCCGTTGTCTGTTTACAGCAGTTCAGAGTTTTGCTCTAATTGAATATCTTGTATAAGAAATGCATGAATTTAAATCGATAATTCGGATATATGATATTCTGATTCAAAAACTAAACTAGCACATTATTCAATTAAACCTTACGATTATGTTTACCGCAAACTCTTTACGAAAAATTCCTTTCATCTGTTTTGTTGTATTCTTAGCAGAAGGAACGTTCAAACCTTGTTTATCACAATCTGTTAGCTATGAAGCCGCCAATTGGAAAACATGGCTGATAGACAATCCGAATGCAATACAGATTGCTGCTCCTCCTGCTTTAGCTCAATCAAAAGCTGAATTGAAATCTGTTAAACAAGGAATGGCCAAACTTGATGAAGAGAAATTGTCACAAATCAAGTACTGGGATGCCGGAGCCCCTTCCTATCGCTGGAACCAGATTGCACCAAGATTAATAGAGCAAAAGCCCGAAGTAATGCTTCGCATACCAACGGCATGGATAAACCTGGCTATTTACAATGCAACCATTTTAGCATGGAAAGAAAAGGTAAAATATAAAAGGAAACGTCCCGGTGTTTTAGATCCTTCATTACAACCTGTCATCAAGGCGCCGCTTACTTATTCCTATCCATGTGAACATACCGTAACGGCTGCTGCTGCGGCTACTATGCTTGCTTATTTCTTCCCTGAAAAAGCAGATTCTGTTTTGCAGATGGCACATGCCGCCTCACAATCACGGGTTGATGCAGGTGTACAGTTTCCAAGTGATGCGGATGCAGGCTGGAAACTGGGTGAGCAGGTTGCCAGGCAAATTATAGAAAAAGCAAAGAACGATGGGTCCGCTAAAGTTTGGGACGGTAAAATGAACAAGGATCCCAAAAAATGGACAGGTACTTACCCAATGGGTATAACGCTTGCAACATTTTCACCCATTATATTGCGTTCGCCAGATCAGTTCAGACCTGCATCTCCGCCCGATTTTGAAAAGGAGATGAAGGAGTTAAAAGAGTTCAAGCAAAACTTTAAAACCCGTTCCATGGCTTTTTACTGGGCAAACCATGGAGGATTTGATTTCTGGTCGAATGAGGCCGCACAAAAAATGTTTGAAAATGGCATGATGGATGACGCACCTGGGGTTGCCCGTATATACACCGTATTGCATACTGCTTATCATGATGCTGCCATTGCCATCTTTGATGCCAAATACACATACTGGGGAATCAGACCATCACAATGCGACAGTACGTATAAGCCACTGATAGCAACGCCCCCATTCCCGGGCTACCCATCCGGTCATGCTTTAGGTGCAGGAACTACCAGTACTGTACTGGGATACTTTTTCCCTGCCGATGCAAAATATTTTAAGCAACTGGCGCAGGATTGTGCAGATTCCCGGTTCTATGCAGGTATCCATTTTAAAACAGATAATGAAACCGGATTACAATTGGGAAAGGACATTGGGAAATATATTGTTGAAACCTGGTTCAAGAAATAATGAATTCGTATTAATCCTCTTATTAAAAATCAAAAAAATGAATCAATTGATAAAATTTGGAGAAGAAGTAGAGGGGTATAATATCCCTGTTTTAAACGAAAGAGAAATTAGAGCATCAGCAGGCATATTGTTTTTAGCCACGTTCATCTCTTTGATGCTGATCATATTTGAGAACAATTTTTTGCCCATAAAATATGTAATAACATTTTTCTTTACTGATTTCATTATACGGGTATTTGTTAACCCTAAATTTTCTCCCACATTAATAATAGGGCGATTAATTGTTAGGAATCAAGTGCCGGAATATGTTGGAGCTCAACAAAAAAAGTTTGCCTGGATAATTGGTGCTGGCCTGTCGGGAACCATGTTCATTTTTATGGTATTATTAAATTCATATAGCCCTTTAACGGGTATTATCTGCCTGATCTGTCTGATATTCCTGTTCTTCGAATCTGCATTTGGAATTTGTTTAGGGTGTAAATTTTATTCAATGTTTTATAAAGAAAAAGCTCAATACTGCCCTGGCGAAATTTGTGATGTAAAATCAAAACAGAATATTCAAAAAACATCCGGTGTTCAGCTGCTTATTGTTCTTGCATTCCTCGGGTTTGGTTTTCTGACAGCCTTTCTATTTAACGATAATTTAAGTAAACATCCAAATGACTTGTTTGGGATTTTTACTACCGCAACATCTAAATAAAAAACACTTTCAAAGGCTAAACTTTTACACGATTTTAATAAATCGGCTCAGGCCGAAAATTATTAACAGAAAATAGGGCAAACTTACACGGAAGGCAGGGGATTTTTTATGGGTTAAACTGCTCAGCATTTTAGTATTAAAAATGGGAAACACCAGATTTCTGATTGGCCATTTCTATCTGTCTTTCAAAAGTGTTTTCCATTACAATACTTGCCGAGCCGAGCAAGCCAGCATTCTGCCCTAATTCGGAGAGTGCAATTTTTGTCTTTTCTCTTATTGTAGTCATGCAATAAGTATTTATGGCATGCCTGATGGGCAGAGTTATATATTGTTTAGCATCGGCAATTTTTCCTCCAAGTATGATGAGTTCAGGATTGAACAACTGAATGAGCGTGGCTATTGCTTTTCCAAGGTTACTTCCAACATCCGATAGTATATTTATTGCATACTGATCTCCTTTATTCGCTGCCTCAATTACCATATGTGGTTCGATCTGCTCAATCTCCCCTTCAGATAGCCTGTTCAACAGTGAACTTTGCCCGGATTGTATCCCTTCTTTGGCCATTCTTGCTAATGCGATACCTGAAGCCACTGTTTCAAGACATCCGCGTTTACCGCAATAACAGAGTTCTCCGTCGTTAACGAAAGGGATATGGCCGATTTCCCCTGCAAAACCCGATACCCCGGTCTGTAGTTTGCCATCGTTTATTATACCTAAACCAATACCCCAATCCATTAAAAGTACTAATACATCCTTTTTGCCTGCAGCGAGGCCAAAGCGGCATTCAGCAAGCGCATTTGTTTTCACATCGTTCTGAATATAAACCGGCTTTCTGAATTTTTCCTCCAGAATATCCTTCAAGGTTTTGGAATCGCTGCCGTTGACCATATAGGTATAGTTTTTCCCTGCCTTGCTGTCAACCAGACCAGGCATGCTAATTCCAATACCAACCAACAGATTTTTATCAATTCCTGAACTTTTTATTACATTTTCGGCGAATTCAAAAAGCTGTGCAATAGAGCTATTGTCCTTGGAAAGTTGTAAAGGGAAGCTGCGGATTCCGGTAATATTATTATTGTTATTGTCCAGAATTGCCATTTCTGTTTTGAAGCGCTCCATTTCAATACAGAGCACAAACATTGATTTATTCTGAAGCGAATATAGCTCTGGCTTTCTTCCGCCAACAGATCGTCCTTTCCCCTTTTTTTCAACAATGCCTTCCCCCATCAGTTCATTGATCAGGGTAAGTGAGGTAGGAGAGCTGATGTTTAAAAGTCTGCAAATATCTGCATTGGATTTAGCGCCTTCAGAATGGAGTAGTTTAACTAACCGGACCTTTTGCAGATACTTTTTTCTTTCGATATTACTCAATGTGTCTAGAAAACGTTTGTCTACAATTATCGATTTCATTAATCTTAATTAAATTTTAGCATATGTACTACTAATTTTTGTAATTACATAAATTTAAGCTTAGTGGTTAGGGGAATCGGATATTCTCCTTTCTCAGGCTTTAATTTACCTGACTATTTCCCCAATTGACTTAGTCTGACTTAGGGTTTTGAGTGGCTTCTAATCTAAATATGTCAAAAGGGTTTTTTATGATCGATCATTTCCTGGAATATATGAGGAAATTCTGCTTTATCCTCAATTTTTGAAAATAATTTACTTTTAAATTTCATAAGTTATTATTGTGCTATTCAGGATTAACAACATTCGAATAATTACATAATAATTTCACTATATTTAGATTGTGTACTGAATATTAATGGATAATAAAGAACTGATTTCTGATTTTGACCTTATTTCCCGTATAATAGAGGGGGATGAGTCTGCTTTTCGGATTATCTTTGACTTATATTCCAGTAAATTATACTATTTCAGTTTTCGTATTCTTAAGGATAAAGAGTCCTGCCAGGAAGTTGTTCAGGAAGTTTTTTTAAGTCTTTGGTTAAACCGGTCCAAACTTGACCCCCAATATCCGATCGCACCATACCTCTACACGATCACCCGGAGATTAACATTAAATGTTATTCGGCAGATTGCAAACTCCCAAACTGCAATGGATAAATTGTGGGTTCAGGCAAAAAAGGTGAGCAATGAAACAGAAGAAGTTGTTCTTTTGGAGGACCTTGAGCGGTTTACCGAACAAGTTTTAGCCATGCTTCCCAAGCAGCAGCAATTAGTTTTTAGAATGAGCAGACATCAGGAACTTAGTTATAGTGAAATAGCTGAGGAACTTAATATATCCAGAAATACGGTTAAAAATCATTTGGTTGCTGCCCTTAAAACATTGCGAACCCAGTTTCATAAAGCTTTTACCTTCTTTTTTTAAAATAGTTGATTCAGAACTAGTCCTTTTACTCCTGTGAGGTGTATTAGTAATATATCATTCGGCCATCAAGCATAACAATGAATCAGAATAAATTAGAAGAACTTTTAATTCTTTTTGTTGAAGGTAAGATCAGCAGGGCTGAGTATGATCAGCTGTTTGAGTATATCCGATCCAGTTCTGAAAATGATAGTATAAATATGGCTATAGATCAGGTTTTCAGGAATATCAGAGGATATGGTTCATTAAGTATTGAAGAAAAGGATTCTGTATTTCAAAATATAATCAGGGATAAGCGTTTTGATCAGGACCAGCTTCTACAATCAGAAGAACCTACCATCAGAAATACCTATAATCCGTGGTATCATATTGGTATTGCCGCAAGTATTCTGCTTCTGATCACGATAGGTTTATATTTTTATTCCGGCGGAGCTGGGGTTCAAAATATGGCCCAGGAATTATCTTTGCCAGCTCAGAAGACTATTGCACCAGGAGGTGATAAGGCCATATTAACTCTCTCTGACGGATCACAGATCATATTGGAGAATGCCAAGAATGGAATATTAGCTAATCAGGCAGGTGTCAGCATACAAAAAACCTCTGATGGGGAATTGCTCTATTCTTTTTCCGGTTCAGCGACAAAACATTCAGGAGTCTTGCCTGAAGATGTGATCTATAATAAAATTGAAACTCCTGTTGGGGGTAAATATCAGGTCAATTTGCCTGATGGAAGTAAAGTCTGGCTGAATTCTACCTCTTCCCTTCGCTTCCCTGCACTGTTTATCGGGAAGACCCGGGAAGTTGAGTTGAGCGGTGAGGCCTTTTTTGATGTTGCTAAAAATACAGAGAAGCCTTTTAAAGTGATAACTAAAGATCAGATCGTGGAGGTTTTAGGTACTCAGTTCAATATCAATTCATATTCTGACGAAAAGGACATTAAAACCACCCTTATAGAAGGTTCTGTGAAAATCATTTATAAAGACAAAGTAGTATTGTTAAACCCCGGACAGCAGTTCCAGCCAGTGGAATCGAAAGTTAAAGTTGTAGATGCAGATACAGAAGAAGTTATAGCATGGAAGAACGGATATTTCCTGTTTAAGAACGAAGACATTCAGAGCATTATGAGAAAAATATCGCGGTGGTATAATGTTGAGGTAAGCTATAGTGGGGCAATACCTGATGTTGGATTTGGAGGAAATATTTCCAGATCAAAGGATATTTCTGAAGTCTTAAATGTGCTTCAATTGACGAATGCCGTTCATTTTAAAGTTGAAGGAAGGAGGATAACCGTTATGCAATGAATCCAGACTAAGAATTCCATTGGTAATCTCAAATAACCAGGAGCGGTTGCAACGCCCCTGGTCGGATTCGGGTTGCCAATTTAAATGTTGTGAACAAGTATTTACTGAACCCAAACACGCAAATATATGAAATCCTATTCATTAACCATATGTAGGCCCTCTGATTACATAATTAAGCTCTTGTTGATGATAAAACTAATTTTTGTTTTATTGGTCACCGCCCTGCTTCAAGTCAGCAGTGCCGCATCCTATTCCCAAACAGTAAGTTTAAAGTTTAAGAATGCTAAACTTGAGACTGTTCTGAAAGAGATTGGAGCACAGACGGGCTATGATCTGGTGTATATTACACCTTTGATCAATGAGGCCAAACCTGTTAGTATCCATGTGAGTAACGCCCCTCTCAGGGAGGTACTTGAAAAATCATTTTCCAATCAATCTTTAACCTATATGATCAGTAACAATACGATCATCGTTCAAAGGAAGACGAGCAGTTTATTGCCGGCTCCGCTGATTGATTTTCAGGGGCTGGCCTATAAGGAACCGCCATCCGAGATTAAAGGCCTGGTCACCGACACCAAAGGAGACCCCCTGATAGGTGTAAGTATCAAAGTTAAGGGAACTGCCATCGGAGTTAGCTCCGATGCAAACGGACGTTACTCGATCACTGTTCCGGATGGGTCTACTATCCTGGTTTTTACTTATATAGGATATAATACCAGGGAAGTTTCAATCAGTGGTCGTACCAGTCTGGATGTTCAGATGGAACAAAGTACTGAATCGCTCCAGGAAGTAGTAGTGGTTGGTTATGGAACTCAGAAAAAGAGTGATTTAACTGGTTCTTTGGTTTCTGTTACAGCAAAAGACATTAAAGACCAGGCATTTTCAAATATCAATCAGGCTCTTCAGGGGAAAGTTGCCGGAGTAACTTTTACAAGTACTTCAGGAGATCCCGGAGAGGGTGTAAATGTCAGGATCAGAGGACTCAATACTTTTGGTGGTTCCGGCCCACTATATGTTGTTGATGGAATGCCAATGGAAATGTCTGATATTAATAGTATCAATCCCAATGACATCGAATCCACTACTATATTAAAAGATGGATCTGCCGCAGCGATTTATGGTTCAAGGTCTGCTAATGGCGTAATCTTACTCACGACAAAAAGTGGCGGAAATCGTGCTCCACAGGTTAGTTTCAATTCTTATTACGGTATTCAGTCATTTAATAAATTTATTCCATTGTTGAATTCACAGCAAATGGCCGATGTGATCAATGAAGCTCACGTCAACGGCAATTTTTATCCATTGCAGCCTGCTATGAATGATCCGAATAACCTGAAAACCAATACAGACTGGCAGGACGCAGCCATCAATCCGGCTCCAATTCAGGATCATTCTTTATCCGTATCTGGTGGAAGCCAGAATGCCAAATATGCTGTATCTGGAGGGGTTTTTGACCAGGAGAGCGTTCTTGCATTTCGAACATTCAAACGATACTACGCCAGGGTTAAAACCGAATTCAAAATCGGAAAATTAACGATCGGACAGTCATTAATAGGTAGCAGGGATCAGGGCCTGAATCTTAATTTTGGCAATAACCTGGATCTGGCTTATATGATGGGTGCGGCGCCTACGATGCCAATTTACGATCCTAATAATGACAGCGGATATGCGGGCCCTTCACCGGGAACCACCGGAGTGAATAACAGGGATAATATCTTAGGACGCCGGGATATGAATCGTGCTTATACATGGAATAATAAAATATTGGGTAGCGCATTTGCCGCCTTCAAGATACTGCCCGATCTGGAGTACCGTTTAAATGCAGGTATCAATATTGGTAATAACCGGTTCAAAAACTATGTCCCTCAGTTTCAAATGAACAACCGGGGTAGTACCACCAGAACCCTGAATACGAATTTACGGGAGTCAAACGAATACCTGTTAGAGAATACATTGACTTATAATAAAACTCTTTTTAAAAATTACCGGATTAATTTATTGGCCGGTTATACCGAGCAAAATTCTTTTTCTACTAATATTTCAGGTTCCAGAAGAGATTTTCCAAGCAATGATATCCAGGTATTAAGTGCAGGAACCGGAGTGTTTTCTGTTGGTGGTAATGAAGCAGAATGGGCGCTTCGTTCATTTTTAGGAAGGGCTAATATCACGCTTTTTGAAAAATACCTGGTGACTGCTACTATGCGCCGTGATGGTTCATCCAGATTTGGTTCAACGAACAGGTATGGAAACTTCCCCTCCTTGGCTTTAGGATGGAACATTGATCAGGAGAATTTTCTGAAAGATTCGAAAACGATCAGCGGTTTGAAATTAAGGGCAAGCTGGGGCCAGTTAGGTAATCAGGATATAGGTAACTACAGTAATCAGACCGTAGTATCAACATCTTCCCGATACTTTTTTGGAGCAGATGCTTTAGCCCCGGCAGCAGTGGTCAATACATTAGGTAACCCAAATCTACGCTGGGAAAAAACTACCCAGTCAAACATCGGTATTGATTTAAGCCTTCTTCAAAATAAAATCACTTTCACTGCAGATTATTGGGTAAAGAATACGGATGGTGTATTAGTTCGTACGCCAATTTCGACTGTTTCCGGCTTTGCGCGAGATTCCGGGCCTTTCCAAAATGCAGCAGAGCTTGAAAACAAAGGCCTGGAGTTTTTACTCGGTTACCAGGGAGGAAATGGGGAATTTAAATATGGTGTAAATGCTAACCTTTCCTCTGTTAGAAATAAAGTTATCTCCTTGGGATCGGGAACAAGTATCATCAATCTTGTAGAGAATGTTTATTACTCCGGAACTTTTGTCCGCACCATGCCGGGTCTGCCAATGTCTCACTTTTATGGTCATGTGTCTGATGGCATTTTCCAGACTCAGGCAGAGATCAATGCACACCCTACTCAGGTTGGAGCAAAACCAGGTGATGTCAGATTCAAGGATATTAACGGTGACGGAAAAGTGGATGCCAATGACAGGACGAACATAGGGGATCCATGGCCTGATTTTGATTATGGATTTGCAGCTGATGCTTCTTACAAAGGGTTCGACATGAACATGAGTTTTTACGGAACAAGCGGAAAACAATTGTATGATGGACAGGGTGTATACCTTGAGACCATGCAGGGTGAGTGGAATAATAAGACCACTGTACTCAATCGCTGGAAAGGACCAGGTACTTCAAACAGATTGCCAAGAGCTGTTCGTGGCGATACGAATCAGAATAACCGGGGTCAATCTAATTATGTTCTAAATGCGGATTTTCTCAGAATGCAGAATTTTCAGCTTGGATATACTCTTCCTCAGAATTTGATCAAAAGAGTTGGTGCCAGGAACGTAAGGGTATATTTTAACGGTCAGAATTTATTCACAATAACGAAATATCCGAATTATAATGCGGATACTCTCGGAGGTGTAGGATTTAATGATGACTCAATGAGTCCGCTCGGGTTTGGAGTAGATACAGGGTCAACACCGATCCCTAGTGTTTATTCATTTGGAGTTAATTTAACATTCTAAGCCTTCCGGATCTCCAGATTATCCAGATTATTATTTCATTAGAAATTAAAAATATAAAGAGATGAAAAAACTAAAAGCAGTAATAACAACCTTTATTGTATTGTTATTATTTAGTGGTTGTGATAAAGAATTCCTTGAAAAGTCACCTCCCGATGCCTTAACAGAAGATGGATTTTATAATTCCGCAGAACGTGCACAAATGGGAGTTAATGCAGTTTATGTATCCCTTCAGTCTGCTTGGAGTATCAATCTTCAGCGGATTCATGACGTCCCTGCAGGGGAGGTATTACTTTCTAATACCGTACCATTGGAATACAATAATTTTACATATTTCCCGGCTTTAAACCAAATACATGATACCTGGCGAGGCCTTTATGAAGGGATATACAGATCAAACTTAGCTATAGCAAATATTCCTGCTATAAATATGGATGCTGCTTTGAAAAATCAATACCTGGGAGAGGTAAAATTTCTAAGGGCATTGAACTATTTCACGCTTGTCAATCTGTTTGGAGCCGTTCCTTTGGTAACTCAGCCACTACCTAATACAGATGCTGCCTTAATAGCCAGAAGCCCTGTTGCTGATGTAAATGCAGTTATTGTAAAGGACCTATTGGACGCCGAAGCAGGTTTGCCGGTTTCTTTTTCGGGAAATAACCTTGGAAGAGCAACGAAGGGTGCAGCGCGTGCCTTATTGGGTAAATATTATCTTTATAATAAGGATTATGCAAAAGCAGAGCAATATTTAAATCTTGTAATAAGTTCTAATACCTACTCTTTGATGGATAATTTTCAGGAAGTGTGGCATCGCAGTTTTGAAAACAATAAAGAATCTATTTTTGAAGTTCAGTTTGCGGATGTTGGTGGAAGTGGCGCGAACGGCAGAAACGGAAGTTTCCTGCCTGCAGTAAATGGAGCTACTGGTTCAGCCCTGGCAACTAAAAGAGCATTTGATGCGTTTGATCCTGCTGACCCGCGGCGGAGTATGTCCATTTTTAAGCCGGGGGATACTTTTGCCCCGAATGTAAGTGCTGCTTTGGCAACATTCAATCCGGTATGGTCTGCAACAGGTTATGCTGTAAAAAAGGGAATGTGGCCTATTATGTATGTCAATAGTAATGGAATCAACTATCCGATTATTCGTTATGCAGATGTATTATTGATGTATGCTGAGGCGGCCAATGAACTGAATAAACTTACTGAAGCACGTGATGCTGTGAACAGGGTGCGTAGCCGCCCATCGGTTAATATGCCATTGCTGACAGCATCTAACACAGGGACCAAAGCAACTATGTTTGGCGCCATTGTAAAGGAAAGACAGGTAGAACTCATGTTTGAATTCCATAGATTTAATGACCTAAGAAGATGGGGCTTAGCCGTTCAGGAACTGGGACCTTTGGGATATACTACAAAACATAGTCTTTTTCCTATTCCTCAATTGGAATTGGATATAAATCCGAAACTGACACAAAATACTGGCTGGTAGCATCATGTATTATTTAGGGATGTTACGAATAATGGTCGCAACATCCCTTATACGAAGATTGCCGGCTTGTTAAAGGTATAAGCTTTTGACTAGTCAGGATTTTGCCTGGGTTAGGTCGAAACTGATCGAAGATTATTTTTTATATATCCATATATCTGTAGCTTGGTAAAGGGGGAATTCTTCATTCCGGTATAGAAGATTGCGGGTTTTTATTCGAAACCTGGAACTAAGCTTTTATTAACAATAGAGAAATGAAACGCAGGGATGTAATTAAGGGCTTAACGTTATTGCCGATAGCAGAATTCTCTCCTGTTAACTATTTTGGAGGTTCCCGAAATTATGGTGAAGCAATAGCTTCAGCTCCTTCACCCATACTATTTTCAGACCCTAATCTGCATAAAAATGCATTTGTTATGGACGGACATATTCATATGATGACCAGACAACTGCTTCAAGGGCTTGATATAGGTGATCGATATCCTGATGGTCATGTGGATTTACCCCGGGCTATTGAGGGAGGGCTTGATGCCATGTTCTTCACAGTTTACACACCCGAACCTTATTATCCCGGGAGGCAGGAAGTCAAAAATACGTTTCGTGTTGTTGAACTTGCATTAGACCAGATTGAAAAGAATAATAGCATGATTGAATTGGCGAAATCAGCATCTGAAATTGCGAAAATAAATGCTCGGGGGAAAATGGCTGCTTTTCTGGATATGGAAGGAGGCTTCGATCTGGATGGCGATTTAAATTTATTAAGGGCGCTTTACCGTCTGGGTCTCCGCTCTATTCAGCTAACTGCACATAATGAAACAAACGGTTTTGTTGATTCCTGTAACGGACCCAAACGCTGGGGCGGTATAAACCCTCATGGACGAGCTGTTATTAAAGAAATGAATCGATTAGGAATGGTGATCAATGTAGCTCATGCATCTGATGATGCCATTCTACAGGCAGCTGAAGCGAGCCTGCATCCGATAATTTATAGTCATGGGGGATTTCGTGCTATTGTAAATAATCCCAGATGTATAACTGACCAGGGTGCAAGAGCAATTGCAGATAAAGGGGGAGTAATAGGGATACAATTCGGCAGCAGTTTTAATAATCCTGAATATGCCAAATGGCAGCAACCCATACAAAAAGCAGATGATCCAAAAGCCAGGATTTCGGAAAAAACTGATCCATTATCCATTGAAGAAATAGATAAGCAGGTTGCGAAAGGACTGCCTTTTGTTTTTAAGGAAGTAATTCCGGATGAGTACTGGATGGGTGTCGACCAGCTTGCCCGGGTAATTGATTACGGTGTACGCCTGGTAGGTGAGGACCATGTCGCCCTGGGCTCAGATTTTGACGGCGGTCCGCCATTGCCAAGGCAGATCAAAGATGTCAGCGATTATCCTCAAATGACTTTGGCGATGCAGGAACTAGGGTATTCAGATAAGCGGATCCGTAAGATTTTGGGGCTAAACTGGCTTCGGGTAATCCGGAAGGTAACTGAGAAGGTGTAAACGGAATATAGTGAACAGAGAGAATATCCTTTTATAAACCAATATAGATGCAGAAATCAAACCGGCACAGCCGGAAGCTTAATAGCGGACAGACGGCATGCACGAGGAAAGATACATACAAGGGGATCTCATAAAGACCGCCCAAACTGATTTGCAATCAAACAACACTCATGGCTTTGTATTCTATGAAAACAAATTATATTCAAATGAAAAGATCAGAAATAATACACAAGGTGTTTTATGAATGCTTTCGCATTCTATTATTTGCGGTATTTTTCTTCCCGGCTACGCCCCTGAAAGCTCAGCAGATTGATATTTTGTTAAAGGGCGGTCATGTGATCGATCCGAAGAATAATATCAACTCCAAAATGGATGTTGCCATTGCGGATGGTAAAATAGCTCAGGTGGCTGCTGATATCCCTCCAAATACTTCTAAAAAAACTATTGATGTCAGTGGTCTGATCGTTACTCCGGGTATTATTGATATTCATACTCACGTATTTGCCGGTACAAAAGATCCCGGGTTTACCGGCTTTGAAATTAATAACGGGTTTGGCAGTGTTGTACCTGATGACTTTACATTTCGTTCCGGTGTTACCACCGTAGTGGATGCAGGATCATCCGGCTGGAGGGACTTTCACACCTTCAAGAAACAGACCATAGACAACTCTCAGACCAGGGTACTTGCCTTTATAAGCATTGCCGGCCACGGTATGCTGGGAACGGTACATGCGCAGGATCTTAACGATATGAATCCAGTCTCAACAGCATTCGTGATGAATGAATACCCAGATATTATTGTAGGTATAAAAGCCCACCATTATCGTGGCCATGACTTTATTCCCGTTGACCGGGCAGTGGCGGCGGGAAAGCTAACTAATAAACCGGTTATGGTTGATTTTGGGAGCACAACCCCCCCTTTGTCCATTGAGGAGTTGTATATGAAACATCTGCGCCCCGGGGATATTTTTACACACACCTATGCATACTCCATGCCCGGAAGGCAGTCTGTGGTGGATGAAAATGACAAATTAAGACCATTTATTCTGGATGTTCAGAAAAGCGGGAGGATATTCGATGTGGGTCACGGTGCCGGAGCATTCCGTTGGCATGTGGCGAATGCTTCTATCAAACAGGGTTTTCTTCCGAACACGATTAGTACCGATCTGTACAGGGCCAGCAGAAATGCCGGGATGAAAGATATGGCTAATGTGATGTCTAAATTTCTGGCACTCGGATTATCTGTTGAAGATATTATTTTACGGTCTACCTGGAATCCCGCTAAAGTAATTCAAAAACCTGAATTGGGTCAGCTGAGTGTGGGTGCAGAGGCCGACATTGCCGTCTTTAATATCCGTGAAGGCAATTTTGGATTTGTGGATGCAGGGGGAACTGTAATGAAAGGGAAAAAGAAGTTTGAAGCGGAACTTACCCTTCGGTCCGGCCGGGTTGTCTGGGATCTAAATGGAATTAGCGGAGCGCCGTGGAATTCTCCCAAATAACATTTTGCTTAAAATATTAATCTTTAAATCAAATGAAACGTAGAAATGTTCTCAAAACCTTGTCTCTCCTGCCATTGGCAGGTAGTGTCATGCCTTTGAATTCGATATTCGCCACTTCCATTTCCGGGAACTCACACGTCTCAACATTCAATCCTGCTGGACCTGTTGAGATAACATTAGAATCCTTTTTGGATAAAAACAATATCTATCGTACCCATGGTATTGAACCCATTATCAATTGCAGAGGTATTTTCACCATTATTGGTGGTTCTTTAAAACGTCCTGAGACCAAAGCCGCCATGGAGGCGGCCTCCCATAACTTCGCTCAGATGGATGAAGTGGCTGATGGTATAGGACAGACTCTGGCAGATTTGACAGGTGCTGAATGGGGTTTGGTTTCATCAGGTTGTGCAGCCGGACTTAAGCTGGTGACAGCAGGGGTGGTATCAGGAGGAGATCCTGAGAAACTGGTTCGTATTCCGGACCTCGATGGAATGGAAAAAACAGAGGTCATCGTTCCGATAACCTCAAGAAATGCCTATGATCATTCCATAAGAAACATTGGAGTTACAATGGTGAATGTATCGACACTTGAAGAGCTGGAACATGCTATCAACCCGAAAACGGCACTGATCTATATGGTGAATGGCGACAAAACCTGGACCGGAGCTCCAATGTCACTTGAAAATATATCAGCTATTGCCAGGGCTAAAAATGTGCCTGTCTTGTTTGATGCAGCAAATGAAATTCTGACCTTCCCACCTGTGCATTTGAAACGCGGTGCAAGTATTGTGGCATACAGCGGCGGTAAAGCGATATGCGGCCCCCAATCCTGCGGATTAATTTTAGGCCAGAAAGATATTTTAATGGCCGCATGGCAGGCCAGTTCTCCTCACCACGGACCATGCAGGGATAATAAAGTAGACCGTGATGAAATGTTTGGTATGGTTGCCGCAGTGAAGACCTGGAAGGAAATGGATCATGAGGCAGTGCTTAAGCAATGGAATTCTTACCTCGACCATATTATCAGGAAAGTATCCGGAATAAAAAGTGTGCAAACTATGGTACATGTTCCTTCAACTTTATCAGGATTGTCAAATGTGTCCCCCGAGGTTGTCATCACCTGGGATGCAGATATATTAAATATTACAGGAGCAGAACTGGCGGAGGAGCTGGGTAAAAATAAACCAAGAATTGCGGTGGCCAGCGGGGGCGGCCGTGGAAAGGATCCCAATATTAATGGAATCGCTGTTACGACCATCGGAATGCAGTCCGGAGAGGAAAAGATTGCTGCAGACCGGATTTATAATTTATTGACTGCAAAAAGAAGCCCTAAATCCAAGGAGATGCCGGCTCCGCTTGCCAATCTTTCAGGTTCCTGGGATGTGGATGTGAAGTTCTATAACAGTCAGGGTAAGCATAAATTGTTTATTGAGCAGGAGGGTAACTGGATCAAAGGAACCCATCAGGGTGGATTTGCTATAAATGATATGAACGGTTCAATTGAAGGTGATATGGTCAAGTTACAGAGCTCCGTAAGACTGATCGGCGACTCGATAATTTATACGTTCACCGGAAAAGTTTCAGACGATAAGATATCCGGCAATTTATTTATGGGCGAATACCGCAGCGCGAAGTTCACAGCCACAAAAAACAATAAACCGGCACCTAAAAAGCCAATTTTTGTGCCTTCAGGAGCTCCGCTTGCCAGTTAATTGAAAAATATTTACATTAAAATTTAAAACAGATATAATGAATAAAAATGTGTTGAATAAAAGCAGGGTATATATACAAATTCTATGTTTTGCTGCCTGTTTACTCTCTCAATCTTCTTTGAAAGCACAGGAAATTGATATTTTATTAAAAGGGGGACATGTGATCGATCCGAAAAATAAAATCGATTCCAAAATGGATGTTGCCATTACAGGAGGAAAGATTTTTCGTGTGGCAGCCAATATTCCCTCTAATACCGCTAAGAAAACAGTTGACGCTACAGGGATGTATGTATCTCCAGGATTTATTGACATGCATGTCCATGTTTTTGCAGGGACAAAAGATCCGGGTTTTACTGGATTTGGAATTACCGATGGTTTTGGCAGTGTTGCGCCTGATGATTTCACATTCCGATCCGGTGTAACAACCGTGGTGGATGCCGGGTCTTCTGGCTGGAGGGATTTTCATACTTTCAAAAAACAGACCATTGATAATTCTCAGACACGTGTTCTTGCTTTTATCAGTATCGCCGGACATGGCATGCTGGGGACAGTTCATGCGCAGGATACTACGGATATGAACCCTGTCGCAACTGCATTTGTCATGAAAGAATACCCCGACATTATTGTTGGAATCAAAGCACACCATTATCAGGGTCATGATTTTACCCCGGTTGACCGGGCGATTGCAGCTGGAAAATTGACAGATAAGCCAATTATAGTAGATTTTGGCTCCAGTACTCCTAAATTATCTATCGAAGAGCTTTTTATGAAGCATTTTCGTCCGGGAGATATTTTTACACATACCTATTCTGGCTCTGCTGCAACCGCCGCATTGCCGGGGGGGCGTGAATCCGTTGTGGATGCTAATAACAAGGTAAAACCTTTCATTTTTGAAGCTCAGAAACAGGGCAGGATCTTCGACGTTGGTCATGGCGGCGGTGCATTTGTATGGAGTACCGCAATTAATTCCATTAAACAGGGATTTTTACCTAATACGATCAGCACGGATCTTTACAGAAATAGCCGTAATGCAGGTATGAAAGATATGGCCAATGTTATGTCTAAGTTTCTGAATATGGGACTTTCGGTACAGGATGTCATATTACGCTCTACATGGAATCCCGCCAATGTTATCAAGCATCCCGAACTAGGAAATCTTAGTGTGGGATCTGAAGCTGACGTGGCGGTATTCAGTATAAAGGAAGGGAAATTCGGATTCATGGATGCCCGTGGTTCGGTATTGAACGGAACAAAAAAGCTCGAAGCCGAGCTGACAATTCGTGCAGGAAAGATTGCATGGGATCTGAACGGTATCAGCGGACCTCAATGGAATGCCAAATAATCAAGCCAGGAAGGGATCCTGGGTGCATTAGATTTAATCCAAAAAAATGAAAAGGAGAATTCGATTCCGTACAAATTCAGCTTTATCACCTGCAAATTCTGTATGGCCTGCTTTGAATAGGCCAGCTGCTCTTTTCCTTGTTTTAATCCTCTTACTTACATCAGGGATCAATAAGGCGCAGGAGATAGATTTACTATTGAAAGGGGGGCATCTTATTGATCCGAAGAATAATATCAATTCTAAAATGGATGTTGCCATTGTAGGGGATAAAATATTTCGCATTGGGGCAGATATCCCCGCAAATACTTCAAAAAAGACGATTGACATAAGCGGTTTATATGTTGCTCCGGGCCTTATTGATATGCATACCCATGTTTTTCATGGCACAGATCCGAATAGCATGACCGCTAACTCTTACGGTGGATTGCAGGCAGATGCCTTTTCTTTTCGTGCAGGAGTAACTACTGTAGTTGATGCGGGGTCTTCAGGTTGGAGGAATTTCCCGCTTTTTAAAGCTCAGACGATCGATCGCGCTCAGACCCGGGTTTTAGCTTTCCTGAATGTTGTTGGCCATGGAATGCTTTCCCGCTTTGATCAGCAGGATGTGTCGGACATGAACCCTGAAATGAATGCCTATATGATTAAACGCCTGTATCCAAATTTGATTGTCGGATTAAAGTCTGCCCATTTCTGGGGTGATTTTACTTCCGTTGATAAGGCCGTCGAATCGGGCAAACTGGCTAATGTTCCGGTTATTGTTGACTTCGGGGAGCATACACCAAGCAATTCCATTGAATCTTTATTCATGGAGCATTTCCGACCGGGAGATATTTTTACGCATACTTTCTCAGAAATTAATGGAGGACGGGAATCTATTGTTGATGAAAAATCCAGAAAAGTAAAACCCTTTGTATTTGCTGCTCAAAAAAGAGGGATCATATTTGATGTTGGACATGGTGCCGGCGCATTCAATTTTAATCAGGCTATTCCTGCGTTCAGGCAGGGCTTCCTTCCAAATACCATCAGCACCGACCTGTACAATTTAAGTATGAATGCCGCAATGAAGGATATGAGTAATGTGATGTCCAAATTTCTGGCTATGGGTATGAGTCTCCAGGATGTTATTTTACGAACAACATGGAATCCCGCAAAGGTAATTAAACGTCAGGATTTGGGTCATTTAAGTGTAGGTACAGAAGCTGATATAGCTGTATTTAATTTAAAGAAGGGAAGTTTCGGATACATGGATGTTCGGAGGACAAAAATCAGCGGTACTGAAAAACTTGAAGCCGAATTAACAATCCGGGCCGGGCGCGTAGTATGGGATTTGAATGGGATCAGCGTTCCTGCATGGGAAATGCCAGCAATAACTAACTGAAATTTATTTGACTGAAACCCTAGAATTATAACATTATGTATAGCATTTTAAACTATAATAAGGTACTGTCAACGATTGTTACAATTCCTTTCTTGCTGTGTTTAACTCTCCTGATATGCACTTATAACAGCAATGCTCAGGATTTAGATCTTTTATTAAAGGGAGGGCGTGTTATTGACGTAAAGAATAAAATAGATTCCAAAATGGATGTGGGGGTCAAAGATGGAAAAATTTTTCGTGTCGCTGCTGATATTCCTTCTTCAGCCGCAAAGAAAGTAGTGGATGTAAGCGGGATGATCGTTGCACCGGGATTAATCAATATGCACACACATGTTTACGCGGGCAGTAAGCCGGGTTTTACCGATGGAACGTCCAGCCAGCTGCCTGATGCTTTTGGACCTCGCTCAGGTATCACCACAGTGGTGGATGCGGGCACTTCCGGCTGGCGTACTTTTCCTGATTTTAAAGCAAAGATCATTGATGGCTCTGTTACCCGGGTTCTTGCCTTCCTGAGTATTGCTGCCGGGGGTTATTCAGTAGATAAAGAGCAGGAAAATATTAATGAGATGGATGCCAGGAAGACCGCTGAAGTTGTAAAAATGTATCCGGATATTTTAGTAGGTGTCAGGATCGGTCGTTATGAAACTGATGATAACTGGGCCCCATTTGACCGGGCAATTAAAGCAGCTGAATGGTCAAATACCCCGCTTTTCGTCGAGTGCCACTTGCCAAAGTATTCTCTTGAAGATCAGCTGAAGCGAATGCGTTCGGGTGATATTATAACCCATGCCTTTGAAAATGTTTCTGAACGTATGACCGTAGTGGATGAACAGGGGATGGTAAGACCATTTGTAATGGAAGCCATGAAAAGAGGGATACTGTTTGATATAGGTCATGGAGGAGGCGGATTTTGGTTTAATCAGGCAGTACCTGCATTTAAGCAAGGTCTCTGGCCTAATTCCTTTGGAACAGACGAACATCGCACCAGTATGAATTCCGGGATGAAGACCATGCTGAATGTAATGTCCAAGTATTTGAATATGGGCATGAGCATTCCTGAAATTATTTCCCGGGGAAGCTGGAGTCCTGCAAGGTCAATAAAGCGGGAGGATCTCGGTAATCTGAGCGTAGGTTCGGTAGCCGATATAGCTGTATTGAGTATCGCAAACGGAAGATTTGGTTTTGTCGACTCCGGCAATAACCGTATCGAAGGAGACCGCAAATTTGAAGCCGAATTGACTGTTAGGGCAGGCCGGATTATATGGGACCTGAACGGCCTGTCGGCCAGTAAATTCGAAAGTAATTCAAAAAAATAAATCAATAAGAGATAATATATTAAATTAAAGTTAAAAAATCGAATATGAAACGTAGGAATGTAATTAAAGGCCTGGCGATGTTGCCAATCGCAGGAGCAGTTATTCCAGTGCAGTCGGCACTTTCAGGCCCCCTGTCTGAAGGCGGATCAGCTGCTCTGACTGGATCGGAGGCGGTTGCAACAACAGCATCCTTTATGGCTGAAACAAATATTTTCCGCTCAATTGGAGTAGAGCCTGTAATTAATTGTATGGGCACATATACCATTATTGGAGGGTCAATTGAACGCCCCGCGGTTCGGGCAGCAATGGAGGCTGCGGCTCATAATTTTGTACAATATGATGAACTGGCAGATGGTATTGGTCAGAGGCTTGCCGACCTTACCGGAGCAGAATGGGGTATGGTTTCTGCTGGTTGTGCTGCGGGTCTTAAACATATTACCGCTGCCTGTGTAACCGGAGGTAACCCCGAAAAGTTGATCCGTATTCCGGATCTTACCGGGTTTGACAAGACTGAAGTAATTATCCCAAGGTACTCCCGGAATGCCTATGATCATGGAATACGCAATATTGGTGTGACGATAATTCATGTGAGCACCGCTGAAGAGCTTGAAAATGCCATTAATCCAAAAACAGCGATGATATACCTCACGGCGGGAGGAGCTTCCCAAACGGGACAGCCCCTCTCATTGGAAGTTATTTCAGCGATTGCCAAACCGAAAAATATTCCGGTGCTGATCGATGTTGCGGCAGAGAATCTAACCATTCCACCGGTGCATTTAAAGAGAGGAGCAACCCTTGTTGCCTATAGTGGAGGGAAGGCTATTTGCGGACCTCAGTGTGCAGGCCTGATGTTAGGCGACAAAGCCATTCTGATGTCGGCATGGCAGGCAAGTTCCCCTCATCATGGTCCGGGACGCGATAATAAGGTAGGGCGTGAGGAGATGATCGGCATGATGGCGGCAGTTGAAGACTGGATAAAGCGCGATCATGCAGGCGACTGGAAGAAATGGTTATCCTGGCTGGATACGATCTCAAAGAAAATTTCCAATATTGAGGGGGTTAAAGCGGAAGTTTTTGAACCCACAGGACTTTCAAATAAATCCCCTGTATTGACTGTCAGTTGGGATTCGGCAAAGCTGAATGTCAATGGGTTTGAGATAGCAGAAGAATTAGGCAGGAGTAAGCCAAGAATTGCCCTTGCGAACCGGGGTGAAATTGATGGTATGAGTTCTATCAGTATTACTACCGGGCAGATTCAGGCTGGTGAAGAAAAAATAATAGCACAGCGTCTTTATGAGGCGCTTTCCAGGAAGCGTAGTCCAAGACCGGAAATGTCAGCTCCTGCAGCCAATCTGAATGGACAATGGGATGTGAATATAAAGTTTTTCAGCAGTACCAGTCAGCATACCTTTAATATTATCCAGGATGGAAACTGGTTTAATGGCAGTCATAAAGCGGATTTCGATACCAGGAATTTAACCGGAACCATTGATGGGAATCAGATTAAATTCGAGAGTACTATTAAGGTCATTGCTGATAATATCAATTACCTTTTTCAGGGAACAGTAAACGGTGATACCATGTCAGGTGATATTCATCTTGGAGAGTACAGAACTGCACAGTTTACAGCTGCACGGAGCAAATTAAAGCCTTCCCGTAAAAGGGTGCAGATTCCGGCAGGGCCCCCTTTGGCGACATAATATTTTAGATAAAAAGGTGATTTTGCCAGACAGGAATTCTATTCCAATCCTGTATCCCCTGTTGGTGTCCCCACTAACAGGAAAGTTTAACTGTATTTAGACCACAATTAATGAGAATAATAAAAACCTTGACCGCTTCCTTTTTGCTTCTGCTAATTCTATTTCATGTGTCAAAGGCTCAGGATGCCCCGACAATTAATACCTCCGGACTTGCGGTATATCAGGTAAAGAGAGCTCAGTCACCAGTTCATGTTAATGACAGCTGGAGCAAGTCAGGATGGAAGCGTGTTAAATCGGTAAAAATCCGGAATTATATGGGGAAGATTCCGGAATTTAAACCCTCAGCGGAGGTAAAAATGACCTACGACGATAATTTCATTTATGTTATTTACCGGGTTAAAGACCGGTATGTTAGGAGTATAACGGAAAAAATAAATGGACCAGTCTGGAAGGATTCGGCTGTAGAATTCTTCTTTTCTCCTGAAGCCAATCTGCCTTCAAACTACTTTAACCTGGAGATCAATTGCGGTGGAACTCCATTATTGCATCATAGCAAAATAAGGCCTTCTGTAGAAGATATTCAAAAAATAGAGATTGCGGCTTCATTGCCAAAGGTTGTTGATCCTGAAATTACAAAACCGGTTACCTGGACAATTTCTATCAAAATACCGCTCAGCATGCTCGAAAAATATACAAATGTTGTCCGGCCTAAACCCGGAGTTTCATGGAGAGCTAATTTCTACAAGATTGCTGAGATTAATTCCAATCCTCATTATATAACCTGGAATGTGGTGGAAAATGACAGACCTCAGTTTCATCTGCCTCAGTTTTTCGGAATCCTGAATTTTCAGTAATAATGATAATTAAAAACCCATCTGGATCAATGATTAAACAGGAAAGAAAATGATATGGATAATTAAGGATACATCATCCGGATATATAAGCCGGGGCATTTCACTGGTTTTTCTGCTCCTCTCTTCTTTCCAATTACTCCAGGCTCAGGAGATTGATATCTTATTAAAGGGCGGGCGGGTAATTGACGCCGCAAATAATATTGATTCCAGAATGGATATTGCAGTAAAAGATGGTAAAATTTTCAGGGTTGCTGCTGGTATTCCTTCAGGAACCTCAAAAAGAGTCCTTAATGTAAGCGGTATGATTGTATCGCCGGGCCTGATCAATATTCATACGCACGTATTCGCAGGAAGTAAACCTGGTTTTTCGGACGGGCCATCGAGTCAGCTACCCGATGCTTTCGGGCCCCGTTCCGGAATTACTACTGTTGTAGATGCCGGGACGACGGGATGGCGTAACTTCCCTGAATTTAAATCGAAAGTTATTGATCCTTCCATAACCCGGGTTTTGGCCTGGCTGAATATCTTTGAGACTGGTTTTAGTTCAGGCTCTGCTATTGAACCCGATCTAAACACACTGGATGTTCAAATGACGGCCGAAACCATTAATAAGAATTCTGAGTTTATCGTAGGAACCCGGGTAGGACATTACAAGGGCAAAAGCTGGCTTCCATTTGAGCGTGCTTCAGAAGCTTCCCGGATTTCAAATGTTCCCCTTTTTGTGGAGTGTCATCTGCCTGAGTATTCGCTGGAGGATCAGTTAAAAAGAATGCGTCCGGGAGATATCATTACCCATTCTTTTGAGAATGTTTCAGAACGTATGACCGTAATTGATGAACATGGGAAGGTGAGACCATTTGTATCAGAGGCACAAAAAAGAGGTGTCCTCTTTGATGTTGGTCATGGCGGTGCCGGTTTCTGGTTTAATCAGGCAGTTCCCGCATTTGAACAGGGCTTATGGCCAAATTCCTTCGGTACTGACGAGCATCGTACCAGTATGAATTCCGGGATGAAAAATATGCTGAATGTTATGTCAAAGTATTTGAATTTCGGCATGAGTATTCCTGATGTGATTGCCCGCGGAAGCTGGAATGCCGCAAAATCGATTAAAAGGGAGGATCTTGGCAATTTATCAGTTGGCTCAGTAGCGGATATTGCTGTGCTGAGTATCGTCAGTGGCAAATTTGGTTTTGTTGATTCGGGGAATAAGCGGATCGAGGGTAACCGTAAGTTAGAAGCTGAATTAACAATACGGGCCGGCAGGATTGTATGGGATCTGAATGGGCTTTCTGCAACTAATTACAATCAATAGTTCCTTTTGCGAAGCTCAGAAATTTTAGAATTATCATTAATTCAAATCAAAATTAAGACGCATGAAACGCAGAGATTTAATTACAGGAATGGCTGCCCTGCCTTTGGCAGCAGCATTTAATCCTCTTGCTTCCGTTTTAGCATCAGGTATTGAAAGCAGGTTCAAAAAGCGATTGATCATTGATACGCATGTTGAAACCTGGAACTTCGATCCCCGGTTTCCTTTCAGGCATCCGGAAAATCCGAATTTAAAGGTTCAGGTTGAAGCCCCGATTGAAAATCAGATCAGGCAAATGAAAGATTTCGGGATCAAGTTTGGAGTACTGATTAATCCGCGTTATTATGGATGGGATAATTCCTATATGGCCAATTGTCTTAAAATCTACCCGAAGCACTTTGTTGCACATGGTTTGCTGGATCCTCATGATCCTAAAATTGTCGATAATCTCAGATATTGGGTAAATGAAAAGGGCTTTCAGGGAATGCGTTTCAGTCCGATATATCATCCCAAAGAAACCTGGCTAAACTCCCCCGAACATTATCCTTTATGGAAAGAAGCAGAAAAACTGGGACTTTGCTTTAACTTTTATATTGTGCCCCATCAGATGCCTATGCTTGAAGATATGGCAGAGCGTTTTCCGGGTGTTAAAATTGTGGTTGACCATGCCGGAAAACCGGATCTCAAAGCTGCAGATTGCTGGCCGGAGTTTAAAAAAATGTTTAAGCTGAGCCGTTTCTCCAATGTATGGATCAGTAATTCTGAGCCGTATGAAATGTCTGAGATCAAGAAATACCCCTATGAAGATACTTTGCCTTTTTATAAAGCCATTTATGAAGAATTCGGAGCAAAGCAGATAATCTGGGGTACGGGTTATCCATTTCCAAGATGGGAACTTCCTATGGATAAGGAGCTGGAATTTATGGACAAATACTGCAATTTCTATACAGATGAGGACCTCGACCTGATCATGGGGAAGAATGCTCTGGGCATATGGAAGTTTCCCGGAAGATCCTGATCATCAATAAACCTTCTCCGCGGAGAATAAAAGAGAATTACTGGATAGTTTACTTATATAAATCACATGAGATATAGATTACTCTTATTAGTTAGCTCCTGCTTCCTTATACTCCCATTAAAATCTTTGTACGCACAGGCTATACCCAGAGAGGAGTTAATATTTTTAACTTCTGCCTGGAAAGGTGAGCGGTTTGAAGATGGTCGTCCGCGTGTACCCGACGAATTGTTGAACCGGGCAAAAGCAATTGGAATTGAAGAGGCCTGGCAGATATTAAATAATGAGGGCTATTTATATCAGTACGAGCGAAACTGGAAGATCCTTCATGAAGATGTGAAGGTCATCGGCAGAGCTTTAACTGCATTCTACATGCCAATCCGTCCTGATGTGGAAAAGAATATTATTGAACGTGCCGCCGCACAAGGCAAACAAGGCCGGCATCTCCACTGGCCGATCAATATGCTGAGTAAGGGGGATGTTTATGTTGCTGATAACGAAGGCAGGGAAGGTTCGCTTATGGGCGATAACCTGGGAAATGTGATTTACAAAAACTCGGGCAATGGGGTAATATTTGATGGTTTTGCCCGTGATGTTGACGGTCTGGCAGAAATTAAGGGGTTTAATGCATTCGTGAGAGATTTTGCTCCACAGTTTTTACAGGGTGTTGTCTTGATGGGCCTGAATACACCGGTTACCATCGGGCAGGCTATTGTATTACCCGGGGATTTGGTGATTGCAGGCCGGGCCGGGGTGGTGTTTATCCCTGCTCATATGGCCGAGCTCGTGATATCCACTGCTGAGTTCATTGCTTCCAAGGATCGTTTTGGGCACGAAATGATCAGGAAGGGAGTTTATAAGGCCAGCCAGGTAGATACCCAATGGACCGAAGAAATAAAGCTGGAATACATGAAATGGCTTGATAAAAATCCAAAGGAAAAAAAGATTAGCCGTGCCCAGCTTGATCAGTTTATGTTAAAAAGGACCTGGTAATATTTCATAAACTAGCAGACCGGATGAAACCAGTTTTCAAAATCATATTAGGTATCGGAGTTTTGTGCATGCTCTCTGCGCTCATCTTGTATCTGCTAGACAGATCATCCTTTGCTGAGCCATTTCTTATTGCATCGCTCATCGCCATCGCCATTGGAATCCGTGGAGTAAAAATATTAAAAGGTTTCGCTTATCCGGTCATGATCTTTGGGGTAGTTTCTACTGCCATGATCTTTCCTCAGTATTTTATTGAAATTAACGGGTATAAGTTATCCGGACTGATCACTCCGCTCATCCAGCTGATCATGTTTGGAATGGGTATCACGATGAGTTTCAGGGATTTTATGGGAGTGTTTAAGTCGCCAAAAGGTGTTCTTGTCGGCGTTTCCAGCCATTTTACCATTATGCCCTTACTTGGATTTGCTTTGGCAAACATCAGTGGTTTTTCACCGGAAATTGCTGCGGGAATGATCCTGATCGGATGTGCACCAAATGCTGTAGCTGCAAATGTCATTTCATATCTGGCAAAAGCCAATCTGGCGCTCTCAATTACCCTTACTTCCGTAGCGACTTTACTGGCCCCTTTCCTGACTCCCATTCTGATGAAATTATTAGGAGGTTCCTTTATTGAGATCAATGTGCTTGATATGATGTGGGACATTATGAAAATGGTTATTTTACCGATCACTCTGGCAATCATAATTAATGAACTTCTGAAAGATAAAATGAAGTGGATAAATGCAGTTATGCCCTATATATCCATGTTTGGGATTGCATTCATTATCATTATTGTGACGGCTGTTGGCAGAGAGAGCCTCTTAAGTGTCGGGCCGCTCCTGATTCTACTGGTGCTTATCCATAATCTGATGGGCTATTCACTGGGCTACTGGTATGCCCGCCTGTTTAGAATGAATGAAAGGGATTGCAGGACAATTGCAATTAATGTGGGAATGCAGAATGCCGGTCTTTCTAAAGGTCTGGCTAATGGAATGGGAAAACTTGGGACTGTGGGGCTTGCCCCGATGATTTTCGGACCTATGATGAATATCACCGGTTCTATACTGGCATCCTACTGGAATGGGAAGCCCGTTCCGGGATATGAGGAATCTGAAAGTATTACTGAACTAAAAAATAAATGACCATGATAAAATGCTTTAAGCTTTTCATTCTATTGACTCTGATAAACATGGCTTGCCTGGCTCAGTCCAAAAAGGAAGTACTTATATCCAAACTGGTGTTAGATATCAATCAGGCCATCATTAATACAGACAGCATTGCTTTAAAGAATCTTACATGGGATGAACTAAGTTATGGGCACTCTGCTGGATTGATACAGGATCAGAAGGCCTTTATCGCAGCTGTAATGAAGGGACCAACATTTTTTAAAAGTATTGAACCGCTTGAACAGAAAATTATAATGGCAGGTAAAAATGCGATTGTACGGCATATTGTGACAGCTAAGGCTGTCAACCAGGGCAGTCCGCTGGATCTGAAATTTGGTAACATCATGGTCTGGCAAAAGAAAAAAGGGAAGTGGAAGTTACTGGCAAGGCAAGGATATAAACTTTAATCATTCTGTAAATGAATATGAAATCGGAGCTTTCGGATCTTATAGGTGAACAGGGAATTGTGCCATTGTACTACTCGGCCGATGCTGAAGTTAGTATTGGTCTGATGAGAGCACTGTATGCAGGGGGTATCAGGACTACTGAATATGCAGATAGAGGAGACCGTGCTTTAAAGAATTTCCGTGAAATGCGCAAAGTTTGCGATGCTGAATTACCCGGAATGCGATTAGGTATTGGTACTATAAAGACAGCCGGAGCTGCCCGGATTTATATAGATGAGGGTGCCGAGTTTTTGGTTTGTCCGGGTATCCTTGAGTCTGTTATAGAATTGTCGGAAAAGCACAATCTTCTCTGCATTCCGGGTTGTATGACTCCGAGTGAAATTATCCGGGCTGAAACCTGCGGATCGAAGATCGTTAAGTTATTTCCTGCTAATACATTGGGGCCATCATTTATTGAGGCGGTTCAGGCACTTTTTACTGATATTGTATTCCTTCCTACCGGTGGGATTGAACTGACTGAAGACAATCTGAGAGCCTGGTTTAAAGTCGGTGTTTGTGCCGTTGGGGGAAGTAAAATGATCAGCAAAAATGTGATTGAAAACAGGCTTTATGGTCAGTTAACCGCTGATTCAAGCCGCATTCTTGATCTGATCAAATCAATCCGGTTAAGTTTAAAGAAATAACCATAAGTCAAAATTGTTCAATTATAATTAATTACACCCAATGAACGAATCTTTATATAAATACATGAAGGTGGGCCTGGTTCACTTCATGGCATTCCCTGCTACAATTAAAGGGGAAGGACCTGTGCTTGAAACGATCAGGAAGATCGCTGTTGACGATTATTTCAGCGCTATTGAGATCACCACCATTAAGGATCCGGAGGAACGTAAGGCCGTTAAAAAGATGCTTGAAACTTCACACATGACTATCGCCTATGGTGCTCAGCCCCGCTTACTGACTACTGGGCTTAATATCAATCACCTGATTGAAGAAGAAAGACTCCGCGCTCTGGAAAACCTGTTTCAGGGGATCGATGAAGCTTATGAAATAGGAGCGGCCAGTTTTGCTTTTTTAAGCGGCAATTATGAGGAGAGCAGAAAGGAAGAAGCATTTCAGGCATTGGTCAGATCAACCAATGAACTATGTGCATATGCAAAAAGCAAGGGTGATCTGAAAATAGCCCTGGAGGTTTTCGATTACGATGTGGATAAACGAAGCCTTATTGGTCCCGCCGATCTGGCATTGCGTTACGCCAGGGAGATCAGGAAGAGGCATGATCATTTTGGACTTATGGTAGACCTTAGTCATATTCCGCTTATCCACGAGACCATTGAGGAGTCGATCCTACCCGTTAAAGATTATATTGTGCACGCTCATATTGGAAACTGCGTCGTCAAAAACCCTGAAATGGCGGCATATGGGGATGTACATCCCCGCTTTGGTTTCCCAAATGGGGAGAACGATGTGGATGAAGTGGTAGAATACCTCAGAGTTTTATTGGATATCGGATTTCTGAATACCCAGACACCTCCTGTTGTGAGTTTCGAGATCAAGCCTTTCGGCGATGAAGATGCAGAAATCGTCATTGCCAATGCAAAGCGTGTTTTAAACCTGGCCTGGGCTATGGTTTAGGTGATTTTATGTAATAATTTGAATAAATCATATTGAAAATGAAGTTAGTCGTATTAGATGGGTATACACTCAACCCCGGGGATCTCAGCTGGGATGGAATGAAACAGTTCGGAGATCTTGAGGTTCATGACAGAACGCCTGAGAGCCTGATTGTTGAAAGATGCAGAGATTCAGAGATAATATTTACAAATAAGACCCCTCTCAGTGAGAAGGTTTTGGATCAGCTTCCTGCCCTGAAATATATCGGCGTTCTGGCTACAGGTTATAATGTAGTGGATGTTGAGTTTGCAAAGAAGCGAGGTATTATGGTTGCCAATGTTCCCGGATATGGTACAGCTTCGGTCGTGCAGATGACTTTTGCTCTCTTACTTGAACTTTGTCAGCATGTTCAAAGTCATAGTGATTCGGTCTTTGACGGGGAATGGTCTAAATCACTTGATTTCTGTTACTGGAAACATCCTCTGGTAGAGCTGGAAGGTAAAACTATGGGGATCATAGGTTTCGGAAGGATAGGCCAGAAAGTGGCCGATGTTGCGAATGCTTTCGGCATGAAAATTATCGGGCAATCCAGACATCAGACTGATCAGTCGCATCGAAAGGATTTTAAATGGGCGGGATTTGATGAACTCTTAAGAGAATCGGATGTAGTCAGTATTCATTGCCCCTTATTTCCTGAAACACAGGGTATAATCAACCGGGACACCTTAAAACTCATGAAAAGTTCGGCGTTCTTCCTGAATACTTCCCGCGGACCCCTGATGGTGGATCAGGACCTTGCCGATGCCCTGAATGAAGGAGTGATTGCAGGAGCCGGAATTGATGTTCTTTCTGTAGAACCTCCTGCAGAAGATAATCCGCTTTTTAAAGCAAAAAACTGTCTGATCACACCCCATATTGCCTGGGCAACAAAAGAGGCACGTACCAGGTTAATGGGAATCGCGGAAAATAATCTATCTTCATTCCTGAATGGAAATCCAACCAATATTGTAAATAAATAAAATCCAAAAATTAATTATTATGAAAAAGTACTCTTTATTATTCCTCCTTTCGGTTGTATTATTAAGCTGCAGTCCTAAACAAGATGAATCAGCAAAAAAGGAAACTGCTTCTGCGCCAGTCGTGGATATTGATGCTCGTCTGAAGGAATTAAAAATCGAATTGGTTGAACCTTCAGTGCCTACAGCCAACTTTGTTAAAACAGTGCGGGTAGGTAACCTGGTCTATACCTCAGGGCATGGTCCGGATAGGGCAGAAGGTGGTCCGTTGACTGGAAGAGTTGGTGGGGACCTCTCTCTGGAACAAGGTCAGGAAGCAGCAAGATTGACAGGAATTGCTTTGTTATCAAGCCTTAAAAAGGAGATCGGTGACCTGAGCAAAATAAAAAGAGTGGTTAAAGTGCTTGGAATGGTGCAATGTACACCTGAATTTAAGGACCAGCCTAAAGTGATGAATGCGTTTTCTGATATGATGGTAGATATCTTCGGTGAAAAGGGAAAACATGCCCGTTCAGCTGTAGGGATGTCTGCATTGCCCGGGAATATTGCGATTGAAATTGAAATGATCGTAGAAGTTGAAGATTAAATCAGTTCATTCAGTTTGAGGATTTTTAATGCTGGTTTAGTTTTCTTTTGAAAGCGGGTCAGCATTATTTTTTTCAATACTGGGGCAACCATATTTTTAAATTGCACACTGTCATAAATTGATTATGAGAAAGTATTTCTTTTCATACCTTATTGCTGTCACTTTACTTGGCTGTAATTCAGCACCAGTTAATCAAAAGGATCAGACTATTGATGTTGATAAGCGTCTTAGTGCACTCAACATTGTTTTGACTCCGCCAAGTGCGCCTATCGCCAGTTACGTGAAGACTGTGCGTGTGGGTAATCTGATATTTACGGCGGGCCATGGTCCGGATAAACCTGATGGCAACCGGATCACTGGCAGAGTAGGGGAGGATCTGACACTTGAACAAGGCCAGGAAGCAGCACGCCTGACAGGTATCGCTTTGCTCTCCAGTTTAAAAGCTGAGATTGGTGATTTGAATAAAGTAAAACGAATTGTTAAAGTATTGGGGATGGTTCAATCGACCCCTGATTTTAAAGACCAGCCGAAGGTTATGAATGCGTTTTCAGACCTCATGGTACAGGTTTTCGGAGAGAAGGGGAAACATGCCCGTTCTGCTGTTGGGGTCAGTGCAATTCCTGCCAACTGGGCGACTGAGATTGAAATGGTAATTGAGGTTGAAAATTAATGCGAAATAAAAAATTTAGAGAAGTTGACTTAGTGTGATTTTTTCGGTTGTAGGTTTTTGATATATATGAATATTCTTATTGCTCCCAATGCCTTTAAAAATAGCCTGACAGCACAGGAAAGTGCTGATGCAATTAAGGAAGGGTTAAAAAGAAGCAAACTTGTCTGTTCGACGGAATGCTTCCCAATTGCCGATGGAGGAGATGGGACCGGGCTCCTGATCGTAGAAAAATGTAGAGGGGTGTGGCATGAATACGAGGTCCGGGATCCCTTGGGCAGGCTTATTAAAGCTCCAATAGGCTTTATAGACAATGGAAAAACTGCAGTTATTGAAATGGCTGATTCCTCCGGTATCCGCTTGTTGCATTCCTCCGAACTGGCCCCCTTGAAATCCTCTTCTTTTGGATTGGGAGAAATGATCATTCATTCATTGGACAGGGAAGTAAATCGAATTATAATTGGACTGGGAGGATCGGCAACTGTTGACGGAGGAATGGGTTTATTAAGCGCTCTTGGCGTTTGTTTTTTAGATATTCATGGAACTCCCTTAAACCCCATTCCTCAAAGCCTCCTTAATATGACTGATATAGATACTTCAGGGATTGATCAGCGTATTTTAAATTGTAAGCTTACCGTACTATGCGATGTGGATAATCCCCTTCTGGGAGATCAGGGTGCGTCGGCCATTTTCGGTCCTCAGAAAGGTGCAACTGCTGCGGATATAATACACCTTGAATCAGCACTTCGGAATTTAGCTGTTATCGCCTTTAAAAAGACGGGTAAGGCGATGCATGATATTAAGTTTGGAGGTGCAGCAGGAGGTACAGCAGCCGCTTTATACTCGTTTTTGAATGCCGATCTCGTTAATGGTGCCGAGCATTTTCTTAAACTAACCGGTTTTCAAAAAAGCCTGGCAAATGCAGACCTGCTCATAACCGGAGAAGGGAGCCTTGATGAACAGACCCTTAAAGGAAAGGGCCCTTATGCGGTGGCCCGGCTTGCGAAGGATCAGAATATTCCTGTAATTGGGATTGCTGGCAAGGTTCCATTGGAAAGGAACCTAAGTCTCGAAAAGTTTTTCGATGTGTTAATGCCAATTGGCCATCAGCCTTCCGATCTGGATACAGCCATAACATTTACAGCCTCCAATTTAATCCGTACATCTACTGCCCTTGGAAATATGCTTTCCCTTTCAAAAAATTAATTATCGTATCTTAAATAAATTCATCTACCAGCATGAAATATTTCACAATTATCCTTTTCACTTTTATCATTGGTCAGGGGCAGGCCCAAACTTTAGCTCAAAGGATAGAAAAGGCCTATAATCGTTTTGAAAATGATCCACAAATGACCTATGGGATTAGTTCCTTAAGTGTTTTGAATGCTAAAACGGGCGAGGTTTTATTTTCAAAAAATGGGAATACCGGCTTGGCTACAGCTTCTACACTCAAAACTATAACAGCCGCCACAGCCTATCACTTGCTGGGGAAGGATTTCAAATGGGAAACCACACTTGGGTACACCGGATCAATATCAGCAAACGGCACATTAAACGGGGATATTATTATTACTGGAGGTGGTGACCCTACACTGGGCAGCCCGAGGTATGAGCAAACTAATGAAAATGTAATTTTAAAAAAGTGGTCTGAGGCAGTCCTTAGGGCAGGTATTAAGCAAGTTACAGGGTCTGTAATTGCTGATGACCGCTTATTTGGTACTCAAACAATGCCGGGTGGATGGACATGGCAGGATATGGGAAATTATTATGGTGCCGGGCCTTCTGCTTTAAGCTGGCGTGAAAACCAGTTCGATTTAATATTTAAGCCAGGTCGCGTTGGGGAACCTGCAGCACTGATCAGCTCGGAGCCGGAAATGGGCTATCTCAATATTGTAAATGAGGTGACCACCGGGCAGCCGGGAACCGGAGATAATGTCTATGCTTATTCTGCGCCCTATTCAGAGACGATTTATCTTAGAGGAACTTATGGCATTGATTTAAAGAAAGTAATCGCAGCATCGGTTCCTGATCCGGCATACGACCTCGCCTACCGTTTTATTAAAAGCCTTAAACAGATTAATATTCAGGTTGGTCTGGGGGCTGTTACCGCCAGGCAGTTGACATTTCGTGGGAAAGCTTTCCTTGCGCCTTCCAAAATTATAGACGTTCAAACTTCTCCTCCCTTAGATAAGGTAGTGTACTGGTTTAACCAAAAGAGTATTAATCTGTACGGCGAGCACCTGATAAAAACCATTGCATGGAAGCAAAATAAGGAAATTACGACTCCGGAAGGTCTGAAAATCGTACAGAATTTCTGGAAGAATAAACTGGGTATTGAGCCGGCTGCGATGAATATTTATGATGGAAGTGGATTATCGCCCGCCACAAGGGTAACAAGTCTTTCTATGGCAAAAATCCTGCGGTCTTTGAATGGAGAGGTCTGGTTCGACGGCTTCTACGAGAGTCTGCCGGTCTATAATAAGATGAAAATGAAAAGCGGGAGCATCAGTGATGTGATCGCATACGCAGGATACCAGACCAGTTCTTCCGGGACGCCCCTTGTTTTTTCGTTTATTATTAATAATTATAACGGAAGCAGTTCGGCTGTAAGACAAAAATTATTTAATGTTTTGGATGTTCTTAAATAGCCCTTTTTAAGATTATTTATTTTTCGTAACTTGTATCATAGCAACCTGTTAAAAAGGAGGTCATTATGAACCTGGTTCAAAAAATAGAGCATTGGGGTGATGTACATCATGCTAAGTGGCTCGACATAATGCGCATTGTTCTTGGCGTATTAATCCTAAGCAAGGGTATCTCCTTTATCGGAGATACGGAGGCACAAAAAGATTGGATCCTGCAAAATAATACCTTTGGTTTCTCGGGGCTCATGGCAATGGCTGTTGTTCATATAGTGGCATTTGCCCACCTCGTAGGCGGAGTATTAATCACTATTGGGCTAGTTACCCGTTTTGCAGTTGTAGTTCAAATCCCCATCCTGATCGGCGCAGTGTTTTTTGTGAACCTTACCAAAGGATTCTCTCCCTTAAACTCCGAGCTTTGGTTATCAATCATTGTACTCATGCTGTTGATTTTGTACTGGATCGTGGGGTCGGGTCCTTACTCTGTGGATCATTGGATGAAAACTCACAGGGGGAAGTGAGTGGTATGCCTGCTGATGCAGAAGGTCTTTCAAAAAGTGTAATTTCGTTCCATGTCAAAAGCCATTGTTATAGGTGCGGGTATTGCCGGTATTGCGGCTGCCATTCGCATCGCTTTGAAGGGCTATCAGGTTAAAGTTTTTGAATCAGCATCTGCACCCGGAGGTAAGCTTTCTGAGTTAAGGCTTGGTGATTTTCGTTTTGATGCCGGACCGAGTTTATTGACTATGCCTGGCTATATCGACGAACTCTTTACTCTCGCAGGGAAAACATCCGGCGATTATTTCAAGTATAGCCGTCTGGATACCGTTTGTAATTACTTTTATGAAGATGGAACCCGCATCAAGGCATATGCCGACCAAAATAAATTTGCCGGAGAGATTGCAAATAATACGAATGATAGTTCAGCAGCAGTGCTGAGTTTCCTCGAGAAAAGCAAACAGATATATTCTATAACCCACCGGGTTTTTCTGGAGAAATCCTTACATAAAATCGGAAGCTACTTAAATTCAGGGACGCTGCGGTCGGTTTTTCGCTTTCCTGGAATTGACCCTTTCAGAACTATGAATGAGGCAAATGAAAGCAGTTTCCTTGATTCAAAGACTATTCGGTTGTTTAACCGCTATGCCACTTATAACGGTTCCGACCCGTATCAGGCCCCCGCGACCTTAAATGTAATACCGCACTTTGAACAGCATTTCGGGGCTTATTTCCCTGAAGGAGGCATGTATTCAATTGTAAATTCTCTTGTTAACCTTGCATTAAGCCTGGGAGTGGAATTTCATTTTGACACCTATGTGGATGAAATTACGCTTAGCAATAAAAAAGCGAGGGGTGTTAAGATCAAAGGTGAGCAATATGACGCGGATCTGGTGATCTCTAATATGGATATTTGGTATACGTATAAAAACCTGCTCCCGAATATCGAAATACCTGAACGAATTAAGTCCCAGCAGCGCAGCAGTTCTGCACTGATATTTTACTGGGGTATCAGCAAGGAATTTCCGGAACTCGACCTGCATAACATTTTCTTCACGGAAGATTACAGTAAGGAATTCAATGCAATCTGGCAGACAAGGGATATTTATCATGATCCTACGGTTTATCTGAACATCAGTTCTAAACATCAGTCTGAAGATGCTCCGGCTGGATCAGAGAACTGGTTTACAATGATCAATGTACCCTCGGATACAGGCCAGAACTGGGATGTCCTTATTAAAAGAGCCAGGGAAAATATTTTAAAGAAACTATCCCGCATCCTTGGTGAGAATGTGGAGGACCTGATCAGCTGTGAAACCATTATGGATCCCCGTGATATCGATTCAAAGACTTACTCCTACCAGGGCTCATTATATGGGAGCAGTTCAAACAGCAGGTTTTCTGCTTTTCTGAGGCATGCTAACTTTTCACCTAAAGTTAAAGATCTGTATTTTGTGGGAGGGAGTGTGCATCCCGGGGGGGGCATACCCCTGGCACTTCTTTCTGCCAAAATAGTCGACGGCCTGATCAAATAACCTTTTTGTACCCATATCCTTTAAGCTAACAGGAGCATTACAAAAAATTATATCTTTATCAGATGCTTGCACCACGGCGGAACAAACTTGTTTTCACATTCTTTTCCTGGTACATAAACCGTCTGATCAGATCCGATTTTGCAGAACTGAAATTTAATAAGGTAGGTTTCGACAGGAACGCCTCAATTTTGCTACTGGCCAATCATTTTTCCTGGTGGGATGGCTTTTTCATGTTTCAAATAAACCGTCTTTATTTTAAAAAGAAGTTTCATGTCATGGTTACAGAGGATAATTATAAAAAGGTCTGGTTTCTTAAATATCTTGGAAGTTTTTCGGTTAAGAAAAATTCCCGAAGCATTATAAAGACACTTGAATATGCTGGATGTCTGCTTGAGGATCCCGAAAATCTCGTTTTAATATTTCCCCAGGGTAAATTATATTCAGCTCATGCCGATCAAATTAAGTTTGAAAAGGGGTTAATGAACCTGATTAATATCTCTTCAAAAAAATTCCAATACATTTTTGCATCCTGTTTCGTTGATTACTTTAGCAAGCGCAAGCCATCTGTAACCTGTTACCTGCAAAACTGGGAAGGAGCGGAATTTACAAGCCTTCAGTTAATTAAAAGTGCTTACAACAAGCATTATGAAATTTCACGGCAGCATCAGACAGCAGTTACAGTTTAAATATGATTTTAATTTATTTAATTTTTTTCTTTCTGATCACCCGCTTTGCTGTAACGGTTTTTAACTTTATTTCAAATCCTAAACTTACAGGATCGCTTAAGGAATATTCCGATTTTGTTTCTGTCCTCATTCCTGCACGGGATGAAGAACTTAATATTTTAAATCTGCTTGAATCCATCAGGAATCAGGACTACAGGAATTATGAAGTTATAGTTCTGGATGATAATTCAAGTGATAATACTTTGGCGCTCTGCCGTATTTTTTGTGAAACCGACAACCGTTTTAAAGTCATCTCTGGTAAAGAATTGCCCAATGATTGGCTGGGGAAGAATTTTGCATGTTTTCAGCTTGCCAGTCAGGCTAAGGGAGATTTTTTAATGTTTCTGGATGCTGATGAAATAGTAGAGAACGGATTGATTAACAATTCTCTTCACCGCATGAAACTGAATAAGCTCAGCCTTTTAAGTTTGTTTACCAACCAGTTAATGCTGACCTGGGGGGAACTGATGGTAGTCCCTCTGATGCACTTCATCCTGCTGAATTTATTGCCTTTAAGGTTGGTCAGGTTATCTGCAAGCCCGGCATTTTCTGCTGCCAGTGGACAGTTTATGCTGTTTGAGGCAGTCAATTACCGTGAAAATCAATGGCACGCACAGGTGAAGCACAAGGTGGTGGAAGATATTGAAATAATGAAGCTTATAAAGAGTTCTGGATATAAAGGCGAAGCCCTGCTCGCAAATGGGTTTATTTATTGCCGGATGTATAAAAACTTCCGTGAGGCAATGAATGGATTTAGCAAAAATCTCCTCGCAGGATTTAATAATAATGTTCCGGGCTTATTTTTATACATTTTCCTGGTGGTATTAGCTCCCCTGGCGATAATTGGGTTCCTGAGTACAGAACTGTTGCTCTTCGCCTTATCTCTTATATTCCTAAGCAGGGTGATGGTATCCCTTTTGGCTGGACAAAACGTCTGGCTTAATATTTTGCTTCATCCGCTTCAGTTGTTTTGCTTGATTATTATTGCGGGAATGTCAGTCAAAAAGCACTTAACCAAAACCATTTTCTGGAAGGGGCGCAATATCCGTAAAGATGCTTAACAGGACATTTATTTGTAGCGCACTTATAGTGCTATTCCATTTGGTTGGATTATATGGCTTCCTTTCACCAGACCTGAACCAACTTTTTATAATGCTGGTGCCTTTCCACTTATTACTGATGCTGGTATTGATGATTATCTGCACAGATGACAGATCCAGGAATATATATTTATTCGCATTCCTCATTTATACAGCAGGATTTCTTATTGAAGTTATCGGAGTTAATACCGGGCTCATTTTTGGTCAGTACACTTATGGAGGTGCGCTCGGCATCAAGTTATGGGAAACTCCTTTAATCATAGGAGTTAACTGGTTAATTCTGGTTTATTGCACAGGTGTTTTTCTGGAGCAGTTTAAGATCCGCAGCCGTTTTTTCTTCAGTATATTAGGGGGGTTAATCCTGCTTTCCCTTGATTTTCTCATTGAGCCTGTGGCCATGAGATTTGATTACTGGTCATGGGAGGATTCATTAATTCCTGTTCAAAATTACATAGCCTGGTTTGTTTTTGCCGCCGTTTTGTTATGGATTTTCTCCCTGATGGAATTCAAAAAGGAAAATAAGGCCGCAATTGTTCTTTTATTCGCCCAGTTCGCTTTCTTTTGGATCCTGAATAAATGGACTTTCTGAAAAACATTTTTGTATTTTTGTAGCAAATTAAACTCTGCATAGGGAGAAAAGGGTTAAACCAATGGGATATAATCTTAAGGTATCAATAGATAAAGATTCGGGATTTTGTTTCGGGGTAGTTTATGCCATCGATATGGCTGAAGATATCCTCAATGAAGATGGATATTTGTATTGCCTTGGAGATATTGTTCACAATGACGAGGAAGTCCGGCGTCTTAAGGAAAAAGGGCTTCGCATTATTTCTCATGAGGAACTTGCAGACATAAAAAACGAAAAAGTTTTAATACGTGCCCACGGGGAAGCTCCTGAAACATACCGTACGGCCCTTAATAATAATATAACGCTGATCGATGCTTCCTGTCCGGTGGTACTGAAGCTTCAGAACCGCATCAAGAACTCCTATGATAGCAAGGAAAAGGTATTGATATTTGGAAAGCATGGACATGCTGAAGTTATCGGACTGCAGGGGCAGACCAATAATGATGCCCTCGTGTTCCAGGACATCTCAGAGCTGGAAGATGTTGATCTGCCGGATAAATTCACATTGTACAGTCAGACCACTAAAAGCACTGAGAAGTTTTACCAGATTAAGGAAGAACTCATTAGTCGAGGATATGATATCAAGGCAAATGATACGATTTGCAGGCAGGTTTCAAATCGTGATGAGGACTTGCGCGGATTTGTTCAGGCTTTTGATCATATTGTCTTTGTATCCGGTAAGAAATCTTCTAATGGCAAGGTGCTTTATGAAGTATGCCGGAAATATAATCCCAACACTTACTTTATTTCTAATCAGAACGAACTGAACAAGGAAATGTTCAGTCCGGGGGATAAGATTGGAATCTGTGGTGCAACCTCTACCCCCATGTGGTTAATGGAGCAAGTCAAAGGTGCCCTTGAGGCCTTTTAAATTTTATTTATGTTTAGTATCCGGTCGCAAATAGGGGTTTTAGCTGCTGTATTCATTATCAGTGCCTGGACAATCTGCATACTCTATTTCATGCAAACCGAATTAGATCTGACTAAGCCCTGGATCTATCTTTTCATTCTTATTCAAACCCATTTATATACAGGTCTGTTCATAACCGCACATGATGCAATGCATGGGACCGTGTCCTCCAACCGGACCTTAAATAATTTTATCGGCCAGCTTTGCACTTTATTATACGCTTTGTTTCCATTCAAAAAGCTTAACACGAAGCATCATCAGCATCACAGGCATGTTCACACTGAAGAAGATCCGGATTATCACCAGGGAAGTTTTCTTTTCTGGTACTTCAGTTTCATAAAACAATATCTTTCCTGGTGGCAGGTTTTATTAATGGCATTGATTTATAATGTTTTAAAGGTATGGGTATCTGAACTTAATTTACTTTTGTTTTGGGTGCTACCTTCTTTATTAAGCACTTTGCAATTGTTTTATTTTGGAACATGGTTGCCTCACCACGGTGAGCATAGCAATGTCCACCAATCACGCACACAAGCAAAGAATCATATTTTCGCTTTTTTGTCCTGCTACTTTTTTGGCTATCATTATGAGCACCACGATTCGCCCGGAACTCCATGGTGGCGACTTTGGAAATTAAAGGGTCAATAATTTGTTTTTAAAAAGTCAAATCAGCAGATCAATTTTTTTCTAAGGCTTGCTAAGGTTATCTTTGGCACTCTTTAAAGGAATATGAACAAACAAGGCGTTTTATTGGTTAATCTGGGGACTCCGGATAGTCCTTCCACTGCAGATGTAAGAAAATATCTTGATGAGTTCTTAATGGATGAACGGGTGATCGACATTAGCCAGTTTCAGCGGGCTATGCTGGTGAAAGGAATTATCGTTCCATTCCGCGGCCCCAAATCGGCCAAACTGTATAAAGAAATCTGGTCAGAAACTACAGGTTCTCCGCTGCTTTATTACAGCATTCTGCAAAAGAAACTACTTCAGGAACGTTTGGGTGAGGATTATCATGTTGAACTGGCTATGCGCTACCAGAGTCCTTCCATTGAAACGGCTTTAAATAAATTGAAGGATGCTCAGGTAAGAAGTATCCGCGTTGTTCCCTTGTTCCCGCATTATGCTTCGGCGAGTACAGGCTCTGTTCTTGAAAAAGTTATGGAACTGGTTCGAAAATGGCAGACTATTCCTAATATTTCGTTCATTAATTCATTCCATGATAATGAGCTGATGATAGATGCCTTTGCTGGCAATGCAAGAAAATATGATCCCCAAAGCTATGATCATATTTTATTCAGCTTTCACGGTCTTCCGGAAAGACAGCTCGTTAAATCAGACCATTCCAAAAAGCATTGTCTTCAAAGTGAAAACTGCTGTGCAACTCTTACTGAAAATAATAAATTCTGTTATTCTGCCCAATGCCATGATACAGCCAGGCTTATATCTGAAAAACTTTCATTGCCAAAAGAAAAGTTTACCGTTTGTTTTCAGTCACGACTAGGGAAAGATCCATGGGTTCAACCATATACAAGTGCGGTTATTAAAGACCTTGCTCAAAAAGGGATGAAGCGTTTACTGGTATTATGCCCTGCTTTTGTTGCTGACTGCCTGGAAACTGTCTATGAGGTTACAGTGGAATACGGGGATGAATTTAAAGCCCTGGGTGGAGAACATGTCCAGCTTGTAGAGAGCCTGAATGACAATCCCCTATGGATCGATGCACTTGAAGGACTGGTGAAAAACAGGTAGGCTAGGTTTTATTAGCCTCTATATAATTAAGAATTTGCTTGGTTGCTCCGGTGTTTGCAGAGACATATTGCTTTGCTGCATTGCCGCTTTTAATTCTGAAATCATCGTTCTGCAGGTCCTCCATACAATGATTTAGTTCTTCCTGGTCTTTTATCGTGAATGCTGCCCCGGCTTGAATTAGTTCCCTGGCTTCCATAAATTTACCATAATTCGGTCCGAAAATAACGGGTATTCCAAACGCTGCGGCTTCTAAGGTATTATGTATACCCACACCAAAACCACCACCGATATAAGCTATTGAACCATACTGATACAAACTGGAAAGTATACCAATATTGTCAATAATGAGGATCTGCCTATCTTCAAGAATGCCGCCGCTTCGGATTTCGGAATATTTTACAGAATTTTTAAAAATGGTTTCAGTTTCCATTATCCGCTTAGTATTTACTTCATGTGGTGCCACGATGAATTTCCAGTCCGGATTTTTTATAGCCAGTATGGTGATAAGTTTTTCATCGTCCAGCCAGGTGCTTCCTGCGATAAATATATTTTTTCCCCCGCAGAAATTTTCAATTTCATTTAACTGCCTGACATGCGCTGCATTATAATAAACCCGGTCAAAACGTGTGTCACCACTTATTATTACATTCCCGACCCCTAACGTAGAAAGGAGTTGTGCGCTTGTTTTATTTTGCACAAAAAAGTAAGATACCATTTTAAGCATTTTCCGGTGTAAGCCTCCATACCACTTGAAAAAGGGCTGTTCTTTCCTGAAAATTGCAGAGATCATGTATAAAGGAATATGATTTTTATGAAGCTCTTTGAAATAATGATACCAGTACTCATATTTTGTGAATATGGCCATACGCGGCTTCACAATCCGGATAAATTCTTTTGCATTCTTTGCCGTATCCAATGGAAGATAAAAGACATGGTCAGCTAAAGGATAGTTTTTCCTGACTTCATAACCCGAAGGGGAAAAAAAAGTAATGATAATGGAAGTATCCGGATCTTTGGCCTTTAATTCCTCAATTACAGGGCGTCCCTGTTCAAATTCTCCCAATGATGCAAAATGAAACCAGATCGGTAAAACTTTTTTATCTAACTGCTGTTCAATAAACTTTATGCCGTCTTTTCTTCCATTAATCCATGACTTAGCCTTACTGCTTTTCAGGGAAGCGAAGAGGACAAAAAAGCCGTATAATTGAATAAAAAGATTATACAAGAGTAGCATTCAGAATATAATTAAATTAAATATTTACCTTCGGTGAAGATAAAGTAAATCTTATAAATAGAGCCTTAACATAAATGAAAATAGCTGTAGTTGGTACCGGATATGTCGGATTAGTAACCGGGACATGCCTTGCAGAAACTGGAAATACAGTTACCTGTGTTGATATTGATGAAGAAAAAGTAAAAAAGATGCAGGCTTATAAATTGCCGATTTATGAGCCCGGATTAGACCTGTTATTCCATAGAAATATTGAACAGGGAAGATTGAAATTTACTACTAATCTTGCCGATGCGATTGCCGATGCACAAATCATATTCCTTGCGCTTCCAACTCCTCCCAACGGGGATGGTGCAGCTGACCTGAGTTATGTTTTAGGAGCAGTAAAGGATATTGCCAAAATTATAACAGACTATAAAGTTATAGTTACCAAATCGACAGTTCCGGTTGGAACTGCTGATAAGGTGATCCAGGTTTTTCGTGATAATACCTCCGTTGAGGTGGATGTAGTATCCAATCCTGAATTTTTGCGCGAAGGTGTTGCCGTGGATGATTTCATGAAGCCTGACCGGGTAGTTGTTGGTACTCAAAGTGTGCGTGCTCAAAAGTTAATGTCTGAGCTTTACGGACCATATGTAAGACAGGGAAATCCGATATTATTCATGGATACACGCTCATCAGAGCTTACCAAATATGCAGCGAATTCCTTCCTTGCCACAAAGATCACTTTCATGAACGAAATTGCTAACCTATGTGAATTGGTGGGTGCAGATGTGGATGCGGTCAGACGTGGAATTGGTTCTGATGAACGGATCGGAAAGCGATTTTTGTTTTCGGGCGTTGGATACGGGGGAAGCTGTTTTCCGAAAGATGTTCAGGCCTTGGCCAGGTCAGCTAAAGATAGTAATTACAATTTCAGGATCCTGGATTCTGTAATGCTTGTTAATGATCTTCAAAAAACCAGGCTGGTGGAAAAGGTCAGGGATTATTATGGCGGGGATCTTAAAGGGAAGAAAATAGCCATATGGGGATTAGCTTTCAAGCCTGAAACAGATGATATCCGTGAAGCTCCGGCACTTTATATTATTGATGAACTCCTTAAAGAAGGCGCTCAGGTAAGTGTATTTGACCCGGAGGCTATGGAAAATGTTAAAAAATTGAAGGGCGACCGGATTATTTACAAAGAAAATCAATATGAAGTTTTGGAAGATGCTGATGCATTACTGATCGTTACAGAATGGTCGGTTTTCAGAACTCCTGACTTTGAGAAGATGGCTGCCTTTATGAAGAGTAAAACTATATTTGATGGCCGTAATTTGTATGATCTTCAAAAAATGATCGATTGTGGATATTATTATAACAGTATTGGCCGGAAAGTAATAAACATATGAACTCCAGAAAGAGAATATTAATTACAGGTGCTGCCGGGTTTCTGGGCTCACACCTCTGCGACCGCTTTGTTAAAGAAGACTTTCATGTTATAGCGATGGACAATCTGATCACAGGTGACCTTCGTAATATTGAACATTTATTTCCGCTTGAAAATTTCGAGTTCTATCATCATGACGTTTCAAAATTCGTATATGTAGCTGGGACTCTTGATTATATTCTGCATTTTGCTTCACCGGCCAGTCCTATAGATTATCTAAAGATCCCTATTCAAACGTTGAAAGTCGGATCGCTGGGTATTCATAATCTGCTGGGCCTGGCCCGGTCAAAAAGTTCCCGAATACTTATAGCTTCAACCTCTGAAGTGTATGGTGATCCTACTGTCAATCCCCAGCCTGAAGAGTATTGGGGAAATGTGAATCCTGTAGGTCCGCGAGGAGTTTACGATGAAGCCAAAAGATTTCAGGAAGCTATGACGATGGCTTATCACACATTTCATGGTTTGGAGACCCGGATAGTGAGGATATTTAATACCTACGGACCACGTATGCGACTGAATGACGGTCGGGTATTGCCGGCCTTTATCGGTCAGGCTTTACGTGGAGAAGATCTTACGGTCTTTGGAGATGGTTCACAAACCCGTTCTTTTTGTTATGTTGACGACCTTGTAGAAGGAATTTTCCGGCTCTTATTTTCAGATTATGCACAACCGGTTAACATTGGAAATCCGGATGAGATCACAATAAGGGAATTTGGGGAAGAGATCATCAAACTGACCGGAACTAAACAGAAAATGATATATAAAAGCCTGCCTACGGATGACCCCAAGCAGCGCCGTCCCGATATAACTAAAGCAAGAACTATTCTGAACTGGGAGCCAAAAGTGGGCCGGGCCGAAGGATTAAAGATAACATATGACTATTTCAGGTCTTTGCCTGAGCAGGAAATAAAACATAAAGATTTTACCTACTACAATAATAAATAATGTCAGAAAAAAAAATTCTGGTTACTGGCGGTACCGGTTTCATCGGCTCACATACGGTTGTCGAACTGATCAATGCCGGTTATAAACCTGTAATCGTTGACAATCTTTGTAATTCTTCAATTCAAATTCTGCAGCAGATTGAAAAAATCACAGGTGTAAGACCTGATTTTTTCGATTTCGATCTTTGTGATGAAGTCATCACCCGGGATTTTATAAGAGATCATTCTGATATTGAAGGAGCTATACACTTTGCTGCTTATAAAAGTGTAGGAGAATCTGTCAAAGACCCGTTAAAATATTATAAAAATAATTTTTATTCACTTATAAATCTGCTTGAATCCTTCCGGGCTCAAAAAATCAACCTGGTCTTTTCATCCAGTTGTACAGTTTACGGTGAACCGGATAGTTTGCCTGTGAACGAGACGTCTTCGGTTAAAAAGGCAGAATCTCCTTATGGTAATACCAAGCAGGTTTCTGAAGAGATCCTGTCGGAAGCAGCGGGTGCTGATGCAAATTTGAAAGTTATTTCTTTAAGGTATTTCAATCCGGTGGGAGCTCATTCTTCGGCACTTATCGGCGAGTTACCTATAGGTGTACCGCAAAATCTGGTGCCTTTCATAACCCAGGCAGCTATTGGAAAACGAGGGAATATAGTTGTTCACGGAAATGACTACAATACCCCGGACGGAACCTGCATCCGTGACTATATTCATGTAGTGGATCTCGCAAAGGCGCATGTAGCGGCTTTAAAACGAATGGAAAGGGAGGGGAATGCTGCCTCATACGAAGTCTACAATATTGGCACAGGCCGGGGTAATTCAGTATTGGAAGTTATCCATGCTTTTGAACAAAGCACCGGCGTGAAGTTAAATTATACCATCGGTCCCCGGAGACCTGGAGATGTTGAACAGATCTATGGGGATGTAAGCAAGGCAGAAAAGGAATTGCTGTGGAAAACTGAACTTGGCCTGCCGGAAATGATGAGCTCTGCATGGGCATGGGAAAATTATATCAAGCAAAATCCCTTTAATTAGCAGCAAATACGCTGTATATATTTTTGAATTCAATAAACAAAATGAAGAAGATATTAATTACCGGCGGTGCTGGTTTTATCGGATCACACGTGGTCAGAAGGTTTGTAAATAGTTATCCTGATTACGAGATTATAAATCTTGACAAGTTAACCTATGCTGGTAATCTTTTAAATCTGAAAGATATTGAGCATGCAACTAATTATCGCTTCATTAAAGGAGATATAGTTGATACGGATTTCATAAGCCGCTTGTTTTCCGAAGAGAAAATCGATTCGGTTATTCATCTTGCAGCTGAATCGCATGTAGACCGGTCGATCAGCAATCCCCTGGAATTTGTAATGACAAATGTGGTAGGAACGGTTAATCTCCTGAATGCTGCACGCGAATTCTGGAAAGAGGATTATTCTTCCCATCGGTTCTATCATGTGTCAACGGATGAGGTATACGGAAGTTTAGGTGATGAAGGTTTGTTCACTGAAGAATCTGCTTATGATCCGCATAGTCCGTATTCAGCTTCAAAAGCCAGTTCCGACCATTTTGTCCGCGCTTACCATGACACTTACGGCATGGATACCGTAATATCTAATTGTTCAAATAATTACGGTTCTTTTCATTTTCCCGAGAAGCTCATTCCGCTGGCGATCAATAATATAAAGAATAATAAAAGTATCCCGGTATATGGGAAAGGTGAAAATATCCGTGACTGGCTTTGGGTGGAGGATCATGCACGGGCTATTGATGTTATATTTCATAAAGCGGTGTCAGGATCCACTTATAATGTAGGTGGGCATAATGAGTGGAAAAATATAGATCTGATTCGTTTATTATGTAAAATAATGGATGAAAAGCTGGGTAGGGAACCTGGTACTTCTGCCAGGCTGATTACATTTGTAACAGATCGTGCCGGACACGATCAGCGCTATGCGATCGATTCCTCAAAACTTCAGAATGAGCTTAACTGGACTCCTAGCCTGCAATTTGAAGAAGGACTTGAAAAGACAGTGGACTGGTATTTATCGAATGAAGAATGGCTTCAAAGTGTCACCACGGGAAGCTATCAATCCTACTATAATGATCAGTATGCTGAAAGGTGATCCGGCGGGAAAAATAATTACTCGTATCTTAAGGATTCAACGGGGTCTAGTTTTGAAGCTTTAACAGCAGGATAAAGTCCTGAAATCAGTCCTACGCCAATACAAAGGGTCAATCCTAAGATGGTCCACCCCCATGGCATGATGAATGAGCCTCCCATTACCATTGAAAGTATGTTTCCGATAAGAATGCCGAGAAAAACGCCGGTAATGCCCCCCATCAGACAGATAACAATTGCCTCGATAAGGAACTGACGACGGATTACAACCGGGGTAGCGCCAATAGCTTTTCGGATTCCAATTTCCCTTGTTCTTTCAGTAACTGACACGATCATGATATTCATCAGTGCGATTGCCGCTCCGATAAGGGTTATGGCTCCAATGGCAATTCCCCCGATACGTACAAATTTTAAATTCTCCACCAGGGTTTGAGCGATAGCATCGCTTTTCATTATTTCAAAATTATTATCATCCCCAACTTTCAGGTTTCTTATATTCCGGAACAAGGCAGTAGACTCTCCAATGGCAATATCCATTTTAGTTGGATCATCACTCATGACAGAAATAGTATAGGAGGGATTTCGTATAGTCATGATCTGTTTAGCTCTCAGAAGAGGAATGACGCAGACTTTATCCCCGCCAAAACCTATACTTGATCCTTTGGCTGCCAAAACACCAATAATCCGGAACTTATTATTGCCGATGCTTATCATTCTATTTACCGGATCTGAATCCGGGAAAAGCCGGGTCTTTAACTCATCCCCGATCAAAACTACACTGGTTCCGTAATCCAGTTCAGACTGAGAAAAATTTCGACCCGAAGCGAGTTTATAACCTGCAGATATCAGATAATTTTCATCTGCACCCAATACCGCAATATTGGGATTTGTTTTTTGATTCCCATATTTAACTGTAGCCCCAAAGGATGCAAACACGTTTACAGAGATAAGGGCTGGAAAATTAAAATTGCTCTTAAATTCGGTTGCCTGACGGTAATCAATAGGAGTGAATCGTTTCGGTCTTTCCCCGCCTCCGCCGATGCGGATACCTATCCCCCTGTTTCTGATGGTAAAGGAGTTGGCACCCATGCTCGAAAAGGTATTATTCAAAGATCCTTCAATGGCGTCAATAGAGGTTAAAATGCCCACAAGGGCCGTTAAGCCAATGGCAATTATTATGGCAGTTAAAAATGTCCGCAGCTTATTGCCCTTTACAGATTGCATGGCTACCTTAACATTTTCAGAATAACTCATTTTTGCTGCCATAGTATAAATATAAAAAGTCCTGCTGTTTGGACAGCAGGACTTTACAAAATGTTACAATTTATTTTATTAAACAGAAAATGATGTTCCGCAACCGCAGGTACTGCTTGCATTTGGATTGCTGAATGTAAAACCACGGGCATTTAAACCATCCTGAAAATCAACCTGCATGCCGGCCAGGTATAAACCATGAGCCTTATGCATGAAAACCCTAATGCCGTCAATGGAAAATTCCTGGTCACCATCTTTTTGCTGATCAAAACCTAAAATATAGTTCATTCCTGCACAACCTCCACCTTCAACACCAAGCCTTAGACCATAATCGTCTCCAAGTTCCTGTTGCTGTATAAGTTTTCTTATTTCTTTTTTTGCGCCATCGGTTAAAGTAACGGGTGCTTCTGAAGTTGCAAAATCTGTACTCATAATTCTTTTAAAATGATATCACAAATATACGTGAAATTGCTCACTTTTGTTTTTACCCCAGACTTTTTGACTATCTGTTAACAATTACATCATGAACGCTATTGACTACCTTCTCGATATTCTGAAATTCTCTGCCGCCGGCCTGATAGTGATTTTTACAGCCTGGTTTTTTATAAAGGATTTTATCAGCGAAAGGTTTAACTACCAGAATTTGGAGTTAAGGAAAGCTAAAATGGATCATACGCTTCCTCTCAGACTACAGGCCTATGAGCGGACGGTACTTTTTTTAGAGCGGATTAATCCAGCAAGCCTTCTTATCCGTCTTCATATTTCCGGAATGAGTGCACGGGAAATGCAAAATATTATTTTGTCAGACATAAGGGCGGAATACCAGCACAATATTTCCCAGCAAATTTATGTCAGTGATATAACCTGGGCAATTGTAAAAAAGATCAAGGACGATACGATCTCAATGGTCAATAATACAGTGAACGCCTTGCCTGCCGATGCTTCCGCACTCGATTTGAGCAAAACAATATTAAGTCATCTGGCCGGTTTAGAATCTGAAAACCCCTATGAGGTGGCCTTGAGTATTGTAAAGAGGGATGTTCAGTCTTTATTTTAACGGAATGAGCAAAAAGAAGATCTTAACGGCATCGGGGATAGAAATTAAGGAGGTTTATTCTGAACCTAAAATTTTGGAAGCGCCAGGTGAATTTCCTTTCACCCGGGGGATTCAAAAGGATATGTACCGGGGTAAAATGTGGACGATGAGGCAATACGCCGGATTCTCTACTGCTGAAGAATCCAATAAACGTTATCATTACCTCCTTTCCCAGGGGACCACTGGTTTATCAGTTGCATTTGATCTGCCAACCCAGATTGGATACGATTCGGATCATGTGATGGCAGAAGGAGAGGTCGGCAAAGTTGGTGTAGCTATAGATTCGCTTCAGGATATGGAGATCCTCTTTGATGGCATAGATCTTCAAAAAGTCACCAGTTCCATGACAATTAATGCCACCGCTCCGATCTTATTGGCGATGTATATCTGCCTTGCCAGAAAACAGGGGGCAGATCTTACACAGATCTCGGGAACTATCCAGAATGATATATTAAAGGAGTATGCGGCCAGGGGAACATATATTTATCCTCCTAAAGCATCCATGCGGCTTATTACGGATATTTTTGAGTTCTGCAGTAATGAACTGCCCAAATGGAATACTATTTCCATATCAGGTTATCATATTCGTGAAGCAGGCTCTACCGCTGTGCAGGAACTTGCCTTTACACTATCGAATGGGAAGGCATATTTGCAGGCTGCAATAGATAAAGGGCTGGATATAAATGTGTTTGCCAAGCGATTATCGTTCTTTTTTAATTGCCACAATAACTTCTTCGAAGAAATCGCCAAATTCAGGGCAGCCAGGAGGATGTGGGCAAAGATCTCCAAGGCACTTGGTGCTACAGATCCGGCTGCTCAAAAGCTTCGGTTCCATACGCAGACAGGAGGTTCAACCTTAACCGCCCAGCAGCCACTCAACAATGTGATCCGGGTTACTAATCAGGCCATGGCTGCAGTACTTGGCGGCACTCAATCTCTTCATACCAATGGCTATGATGAGGCTCTCTCGCTTCCAACTGAAGCTGCGGCTAAAATCGCACTCCGTACCCAACAGATCTTAGCGTTTGAGAGCGGGGTTGCTGATACGGTTGATCCTCTGGCGGGGTCCTATTTTGTGGAGGCTTTGACCGATGAGATCGAAGCAGCCGCCCAGAATTATATTAACATTATCGATGCAAAGGGCGGGGCCGTTAATGCTATAGAAGAAGGCTACATTCAAAATGAAATTGCAAATTCAGCCTATCAGTATCAAACGGACATAGAAAGTGCGGAACGAATTTTAGTGGGTGTGAATAAATATGTAGAAGAGGAAGGAATCCGCCCGGAGGTATTCAGGGTTGATGACTCGATACGGAAATTGCAGGTAGATAAGCTTATCAGGCTAAAGTCTGAAAGAAATGCGGAAGAGGTAAAGAGAAATTTGTCTGCTCTGGCGCACGCTGCCCGGGAAGGAAAGAATACCATGCCTTTTATAATTACAGCGGTAGAATCATACGCAACCTTAGGTGAGATTGCGGATACCCTGAGAGCTGAATTCGGTGAGTATTAATCATATGAAATCTAATATGATTATAAATCCTGTAAAGACGGTCATGCAATGGTTTTTCTGTTTCATAATGATTGCGAGTGCAGCCTGCTCTCCAAAGCTTATATTGAGCGGTTCAGAAAAAACCCTGTATCCGATAAAGGCCGATCAGCCGAAGGATCAGGAGATTGTCGCGTATTACATGCCATATAAAATGCAGCTGGATTCACAGATGAATGAGGTTTTAGCTGTTTCAGCTATAGAAATAATAAAGGCAAGGCCGGAAGGTCCCCTGAATAACCTGATGGCCGATGCGATGTATGATGCGGGGAAATCAAATAATATTCCGTTTGATATAGCCTACACAAATTATGGAGGCTTGCGGGTACCCCTTCCAAAGGGAAATATTCAATTATTCCGGGTCTTTGAGTTGATGCCTTTTGAAAACGTAATAACCACGGTCAGGTTTTCCGGAGTGCAAATGCAAAAGTTTTTCGATTATATGGCAGGGAATGGTGGCGATCCCATATCCGGAGTGACATTCAAAATAAAGGACAAAAAGGCCACTGACATTATGATCAATGGACAAGCTTTTCAGCTTGAAAAGAGTTATACAGTGCTGACTTCGGATTATATGGCCAATGGAGGCGAGGACGGATCTGTATTTTTGCAGGCTACCGACAGAAAGGAATATAACATAAAACTCCGGGATGCACTTATTGCATATATAAAGAAACAAAGTGCCGGGGGTAAACAATTAAACCCGAAGAAGGATGGCAGAATTACAGTTGAATAGAAGGACATTCCTCAAAACAGCTTCAGCAGGAGCCGCTTTACTTGCTTTGGGGATCAGACCGGAGAGCTTGTTCGCAAAGGAGGATCTGATACGATTAACTATCCTCCATACAAACGATGTTCACAGCCGTATTGAACCCTTCCCGATGGACGGTTCCCGAAATCAGGGTATGGGAGGGGTAGCTCCCCGGGCTGCACTGATCAAAAAGATCCGGAACGAAGAAAAAAATGTTTTGCTTTTAGATGCAGGTGATATCTTTCAGGGGACCCCATATTTTAATTTTTATGGAGGTGAGCTCGAATTAAAGATGATGAGCATGATGGGATATGATGCCGGTATTATGGGTAATCATGATTTTGATAATGGCCTGGAAGGGTTTCATAAGCAACTCCCGCATGCAAACTTCCCATTTTTAAATTCCAATTATGATTTTTCAGACACCATTCTGAAAGGAAAAACTGAATCCTTCAGGATATTTAAAAAGGATGGATTGAAAATCGGGGTTTTTGGTCTAGGGATAGAACTTACGGGTCTTGTCAATAAACAGCAATTTGGTAATACCATTTATCTTGATCCGGTAGCTAAGGCGATTGAAATGGAAAGCCTTTTAAAAAATGAATTTAAGTGTGATATCATCATCTGTCTTTCCCACCTTGGATACAAGTATAACAGCAAAAAAATATCCGATGTTTTTCTGGCGCAAAACACTAATTATATCGACCTGATCATAGGCGGACATACCCATACATTTCTTGATAAACCGGAGTCAATACGGAATTTAAAAGGGGCGGAAACCTTAGTGAATCAGGTAGGTTTTGCGGGTATAAATCTGGGCCGGATTGATTTTGTTTTTGAACGTAAAAACAGGAGAAAAATAACTTATTCTTCTAGTTTGCAGGAAGTTAAAACTAATTTTCAAATTTAGTTTTTTAAACGGATTATTTTCCGAATATTCGATACTCCAAAGAGTTATTAACATTTCTTGCGGCATTGATTGTAAATCAGATTATTAGTAAAAACAAATGGAAAAAACTTCTACACATGTATGGAATAACTGTCTTCAGATCATTAAGGATAATATCCCGGCCCAGAGTTTTAAGACCTGGTTTGAGCCTATAAAAGCCTTACGTCTAGAGGGTAACGTGCTAACCATACAGGTACCAAGTTTGTTTTTTTACGAATGGCTTGAAGAACACTACGTAGGCCTGCTCAGAAAGACGGTAAAAAAGCAGTTGGGAGAGGAGGGTAGACTCGAATATAACATCGTTGTGGAAAAGTCTTCCAACAATATTCCATACACTACAAATATGCCCTCAAATGGCAATGGTGCGGAAGGTAAAAACCAGTCCATGCCGATGCCAATTTCTTTAAACAAAGACATCAAAAATCCTTTTGTAATTCCGGGTTTAAAGAAGCTGCAGGTCGACCCTCAACTCAACCAAAATTACACCTTTGAGAATTTCATCGAAGGTGATTGTAACAGGCTTGCCAGGTCGGCAGGTTATGCAGTTGCAGGGAAGCCGGGAGGTACATCTTTTAATCCTTTAATGATCTATGGAGGTGTTGGTTTAGGAAAGACCCACCTGGCCCAGGCAATAGGGAATGAGATCAAACGAACTCTTACAGATAAACTTGTTTTATATGTTTCCTGTGAAAAGTTTACCCAGCAATTTGTTGATGCACTGAAGAATAATAATATTAATGATTTTGTAAACTTCTATCAGGCGATGGATGTGCTCATTATGGACGATGTGCATAACTTTGCTGGAAAAGAAAAGACACAGGATATCTTCTTCCATATTTTCAATCATCTTCATCAGTCAGGGAAGCAACTTATAATAACTTCTGATAAGGCCCCGAAGGATCTTTCCGGGCTGGAAGAACGTTTGCTTTCCAGGTTTAAATGGGGCCTTTCTGCTGATCTTCAGATTCCGGATCTGGAAACAAGAATGGCTATCCTGAAGAAAAAGATGTATTCGGACGGGATTGAACTCCCTTCAGAAGTGATTGAATATGTTGCTCATAATATCGATAATAATGTTCGTGAGCTTGAAGGGGCAATGGTCTCTTTATTAGCACAGTCTACTCTGAACAAAAAAGAGATTGATCTTGGTCTTGCTAAATCGATGCTTAAGAATTTTATCAAGAACTCCAGCAAAGAAATTTCAATGGAATATATCCAGAAATTAGTTTGCGAGTATTTTGAGGTGCCGGTTGAGATGGTTAAATCAAAAACCCGAAAACGCGAGATTGTTCAGGCCAGACAGATATCCATGTATCTGGCTAAGCTGCACACTAAAACTTCACTTAAATCGATAGGTGCCTTTTTCGGTGGCCGTGATCACTCAACAGTGATTTATGCCTGTCAGACCGTGGATGATCTGATCGATACCGACAAAAAATTCAAAGGATATGTTGCAGATATTCAGAAGAAACTAAAGATGAGCTAAACTTTGCTTTCTGAAAATGAAATCCCGTAAGTTTCAACTTACGGGATTTTTTATTAGATCGGATTTAATGTAATTCAGGTCATTGAGCCTAAACCGATTAATGCAGATGTCCTAAACGCATGAGCGCGTAAAAGATCCCGCTTGTATGTAATGCATGACCAAACTGATTATTTAAAAGTAATTCTTTTAATTTTTCCAGACTTACCAGTTCAACAATCAGTTCTTCACCAATGTCGAGCTTTTGGTCAGCTGTCCGCCTTCCTCCTTTTGCGATAAAACAATGAGTTTTATTATTTGCCGTAGCCGGATTGGCATAAAGGCTCGAAATAAATTCGATCTCTTCAAATTCATAGCCGGTTTCCTCAAGGAGTTCTCTTTTTACAGCATCCGAAGGGCTTTCATTTTTTTCAATACAGCCTCCCGGAAGCTCCAGAATTACTTCACCTGCGGCATGCCGGTATTGTTTCACCAGGATAAACTCATTGTCAGAGGTTATGGCAATCGCATTAACCCAGTCGGGGTATTCAAGAACATAATACTCGGGAATGATCGTGCCGTCGGGCATGCGGCATTCATCTACTCTTAAGGTGGCCCAACTCTCATTGACCAGATATTTGGAGGAAAGTTTTTCCCAATCCAGCTTATTCATGACATTCGGCTGCTAAGGACCTTTCTATTAAAGACCTGTTGGATAAATTATTTAAAGATTGAATATGATGAACTTTTTCAATGATGTCATAAATTACCAGTACAAGCCTAAGTCTCTGTGGATAGTCTGATTTGGTTTTATTTGATGTTGCGCTTTCGAACATCACCTTGGAAAGAAGATCTAATTTTTCTGCGGAAAAATTTTTCCCGATCAGATAATTATTGAAATCTTCAGGAGATATTGAAGTGAATTCCTGCTTGTTAAGATCAAGTTCTTCGCTCAGGATCATGTCAGCAAGGTCCTGAGCCTCTTCTGTTTTCCCTTGTAACCTCAGACCCGCCACCTTTGCCAGAAGCCGTATCAGCTTCTGAATTTCAGCCAGTATTAGATCCCTTCTAAGCATACAATAGTCTGTTGGAATGTAGACATGATTTTATTACCAGCTTCCGCTTGCACCTCCACCGCCAAAACTTCCGCCGCCGAATCCACCGAATCCGCCGCCTCCTCCACCGCCAAAGCCACCGCTACCGCCAGAGAAACCACCGAATCCGCCGCCTCCACCGCCTCTGCCCAATTGTGATCCCATAAGAAGCCACCAGAACGGACTAGCGCCTCCGCGGCCGCCGATAACCTGACTGCCGCCACCTTTTCCTCCTTTTATTGCAAGCAGGATAATGATAATAATGATAATGATAAAACCAATTCCCTTATTCCCGGACCTTTTGCCTTCTTTCGGAGCCTCATTTTTATACTCACCCTTAGTATAGGAAATAATGGCGTCGGTTCCCTGACTCAGGCCGCCAAAATAATTGCCTGTTCTGAAATTTGGAGTGATCTCCCGCTCAATGATCCTTCTGGCAATTGCATCAGGCAAGGCGCCTTCAACACCGTATCCTGTTTGTATAGTTACCTTCCGGTCGCCAATAGACACCAGCACCAATACGCCGTTATTATTTTCAGAACCTCCTATCCCCCAGCTTTCAGCAAGTCTTACCCCGTAATCTGCAACATCATATCCCTCTAATGATTTAATCAGGACAACTGCGATCTGTGTGGAGGTTGAATCGTTGAAAGCAACTAATTTCTGTTCAAGCTGACTGATCTCTGAAGCGGTAAGCGTTTGGGTATAGTCATTTACTAACCGGTCGGGTTTTTGCGGAAATGTTTGTGCAAAAAGAAGATTGTTGAAGAAGGATAGAACAAGGGTAAAAAAAAGATATTTAAATTTCATTTGTAGCCTGAATGTGAATTGATTTGCTTCCATTATTTACCATCCATATAGGAGATATGATTGGGAAGCTCATTTAAGTCGCCGTCTAAATAAGGGAAAAATTTCTGTAGTTGTTCTCCGGCAAGTTTAACTCCGGTAATTATTCCACCTGCCAGATCCCCGTTTTTAAAGTGGCCGACCATGGCTTCTTTTGTACTAACCCAAAAATCATGGGGCACAACAGAATTTATTCCGGAATCTCCTATGATTGCAAATTGGTGATCCTGAGTGGAAATATAGATAAGAACTCCGTTTCTTTTCGCTGTTTTATCCATGCCCAACTTTTTGAAATAAGTTACCGCACGGTCAAGTACCGGTTCACTGCAGCTTTTTTCAAGGCAAATGCGGATCTCCCCGGATGTAAATCGTTCAGCTGATTCGACAGCCTCACTAATAAGCTGTTCTTCCTTTTCACTAATAACTGCCATAACTTAAATTTCAAATCGCCGGAATTCTCCGGCGATTAATGTATGTAATAAAGCATTTTAAGCTTTTCCGGTTAAAATTCTACTTTTGGTGCTTTGTTGGCTCCGGCTTCAGCCTGGAAATATCCTTTAGCCTTAAAACCGAACAGGCCGGCAGTCAGGTTATTTGGAAACGTACGGATCTTCGAGTTATATTCCTGCGTTACCGTATTGAATTTTTGCCTTTCCACAGTTATCCTGTTTTCAGTGCCTTCAAGCTGAGATTGCAGTTCAAGAAAATTCTGGTTAGCTTTTAATTCAGGATATGCTTCCACCGTAGCTAATAAACGTCCTAAGGATTGGCTAAGCTGACCTTGAGCAGCCTGAAACTGGGCAATTGCTTCTGGCGTTAGGTTGCTGGGATCCACATTGATTGATGTGGCTTTTGCACGGGCTTCAATGACCTGGGTTAAAGTTTCTTTTTCAAAATTTGCAGCTCCCTTAACAGAGCTCACAAGATTTGGGATAAGATCTTCCCTGCGCTGATAGACATTTTCTACTTGAGCCCATTGCGAGGTTACCTGTTCGTCTAGTTTAACCATGCTGTTGTACCCGCATGAGCTTAAAGAGAACAAGGCAAATAATCCAATGACATTAAATAGTATTCGTTTCATAATTTAGGTTTTACGTTTTTATAAATTTACAGTATAGGAATCAATTTTCATACCTTTGTTACGTATCCGGGATAATACCCGGCATTTTTTATGACTCAAGAGATTGAATTAGTACTCCCGCCCGAGGAAGTGAGCAATGAAATTTACATTAAGGAATTGGTCTCCAAATCCCTTTTTGTGGCTCCGGATCAGATAAAACATATCCACATTTTAAAACGCTCCATTGATGCCCGCGGCCGTAAGGTGGTCTACCGGATCAAGGTAAAAGTTTATATAGATGAATATCCTGTCCCGGATTTATTTTCGGTTAAATACCAAAATGTCAGCGACAAAAGGCCGGTTTTAATAATCGGAGCTGGTCCTGCTGGTCTTTTTGCTGCCATTCGTTGCATTGAACTGGGTATGAAGCCGGTTATTATAGAGCGGGGTAAGGATGTTAAACAAAGAAGAAGAGATCTTGCCCTTATAAATAAAGAAGGACTTGTCAATCCTGATTCAAACTATTGTTTTGGGGAGGGGGGAGCTGGAACCTATTCGGATGGTAAACTTTATACCCGGTCAAATAAAAGGGGGGATATCCAGTTCGTCTTAAATACTTTTGTTACCCATGGGGCAACAGAGGATATCCTGATTGATGCACGTCCCCATATCGGAACGAATAAATTACCCGGCATTATAACATCAATACGCGACAGTATATTAAATGCCGGCGGCGAGATCCACTTTGATCTGCGGGTAACAGACCTGATTATCAAATCCAATTCACTTTGCGGGGTACTTGCAGGTGACAGAAAGTTTGAAGCCGATGGAGTAATTTTAGCTACCGGGCACTCAGCCAGGGATATTTATCACCTTTTAAATAAGTATAACATCTCGCTTGAAGCAAAACCATTTGCATTGGGAGTGCGGATCGAACATCCTCAGGAGATCATTGATCAGGCTCAGTACCATTGCAAAATACGAGGTCCATTCCTGCCGCCGTCATATTATAGTCTGGTCGAACAGGTAGAAAATCGCGGTGTTTTTTCTTTTTGTATGTGTCCCGGAGGGATTATTGCGCCCTGCTCTACAGAGCAAAATGAGATCGTTGTTAATGGCTGGTCGCCATCTAAAAGGAATAACCCTTTTGCCAATTCAGGTACTGTTGTTCAGATTAATCTGGATGATGTGCCCGGTTCTGCAGAGGATCCATTCAAATTGCTGAAGTTTCAGGCACAGATTGAACGTTATGCATATACTGCAGGTGGGGGTAAATTAGTAGCCCCGGCTCAGCGCATGGTTGATTTTGTAAATAATAAATTGTCCGCCGACCTTCCAGCAAACTCCTATATCCCCGGAACTAAAAGTGCCGACCTAAGGTCTGTGCTTCCGGCATTTGTTTACCAGAGGCTTCAAAAAGCCTTGCCTGCATTCGGTGAAAAGATGAAAGGGTATTTTACAAATGAAGCAATTTTGGTCGGCGTCGAATCAAGGACATCATCTCCGGTTAGAATTCCACGCAACAAGGAAAGTCTTCAGCATCCCGAACTGAAAGGTCTTTTTCCATGCGGGGAAGGTGCAGGATATGCAGGGGGTATTGTTTCTGCGGCTATTGACGGCATGAATTGTGCAGATGCTGTATTCAGGTACGAAGTTTAACATTATTGATCAGTTTAATGGAACAGATAGCCATTCTGAATAAATTGAAATTAGATTTTTAGATGAAAAAGACACTTATTCTGGGTGCAAGCAGCAATCCTTCCCGATACGCCAATCTGGCAGCTTACCGGTTGGTGGCAAATGGTCACCCAATTATTAATGTAGGGATTAAACCCGGTGAAGTAGCCGGAGTTCCTATTGAGAGAGCTGATGTTATCCATTCTGATGTGGATACGGTTACGCTTTATCTGGGACCTCAAAATCAGCCTCAGTATTATGATTATATAATACAGCTTAAGCCTAAACGCATTATTTTTAATCCGGGCACGGAAAATCCAGAACTTGAGGCTTTAGCTGAACAGAACGGGATAGAAACCATTGAAGGCTGTACCCTGGTGATGCTCGCCAGCGGACAATATTAAGCCATGCTTAAATAACATTTGGGTTTGTGATCCTTAACTGCTTGGGATAATAGTTATTTATTCTGTTATCCAGGATTTTAGCCCAGCCTAATGGATGCCCCTCAAAACACATCAGCCCCCATCCCCGAAATGAAGCATCAATACGGATTTCATCCCGCTTTAAATAGGATATGGCTTGGTCCCGGCTTAAGTTGATCTTGTTTAGGTCAGCTCTCAGCAATAAACTCAGAGCAAGCTCATGATCCGGTACCAGGCTTGTGCCCATGATTCTGCCGATCCGGATACCAGACTTCTTGAGGTAGAGATTGGATTGCAGAAATTGAAGATCCGGTTCATGTATTGAATTGATCGCAAAATACTCTTCCTGAAAGTTGAATATATTCAGATCCTCGGAAGGATTGAGCCATTCTTTTATGATCTGTTCATTTTTTTGAATCTTTGTTTCCCGGGCTCTTCGGATCTTAGGCGAACCCGCAGGATCCTTTTTAATAAAACAGGCAATAAAAAAACCTTCACCCTTTACTTTATGAGGATAAAACCGGTAACCGAAGCATTTATGCACGTCAGAAACGGTTTCCTCAATCCCCCATTCACCTTCCAGGGGAATCCGGACTGTGCTTAGGTTAAAAGTTTCGCAAAGCCAGTCTGATATGCTTTCATTCTCTTCCTTCGAAAAAGAACATGTTGAGTATATAAGAGTGCCGTTTTCTTTTAATGCGGGATATACGTCGGCAAGGATGCGCTTTTGCCGCTGACTGCAAAGGAGCACAGCCCCTTCAGACCATTCATTGATGGCTTGGAGATCTTTTCTGAACATGCCTGAACCCGAACAGGGTGCATCCACAACTATTGCGTCAAAAAAACCTTCAAGCCGTTTAAAATCTTTGGGGTCGTTATTACTTACCACTGTATTTGCTGGGCCCCATTTACTTAAGTTATCAGCCAGTACAGGAACCCGTGTCTTTATGATCTCGTTAGAAACCAGTAAGCTCCTTTTAGATAAAAGGGAGCTGATCAAAGTGCTTTTCCCTCCCGGAGCCGCACAGAGATCAAGAATACGAAGATCTGATGAGAGGTTTACCGAGTTCCGCAACATATGGTCAAGAAACATGGAAGATGCTTCCTGTACATAATAGCATCCGGCATGAAATAAAGGATCCGCCGTAAAAGATGGTCTTTCAGACAAATATCTTCCCTCATTGCACCAGGGCACCCTGCTTTCTGAAATAAAAGCGCTTGAAGGCTTGAATGGATTTAATCTTACCGAAGTTAGCTGTTCTCCGCTGGTATGGGATGTTATAAATTCTTCCTCTTCAATATTGTATTGCTCTATTAAAGATCGTATTAAAGCTGGTGGAAGTTTGCTGCTCATTTAAAGTCAAAAATACATGATTAACGTATAATGGACACTATAGAAATATTCAATTAAATTTTACTCTTTAGTTACCAGCGAGTTAGTGCCTATCTTAAGATTTTTTCTTCCTATCCCTTGTGCAGGTGGTTAAATGATGTTACCTTTGCATCCCGCAACAGAGAGAAGCGGGTTGTTGTTTGAAGAGATTAAGAGTAGGGGATTGGAGAAGAAGCTGGAGAATGTTTAGATATTCTTTTAGCGGATAGAAATAGAGAAGAGGGCCCGAAATTATTTTCAAATAAAGTTTGCAGAAGTAGAAAACATTTCTACCTTTGCAGTCCCAAACAAAAGGGGAAACAA
>JAKFCV010000002.1:0-195309 GCA_036676435.1 Pedobacter sp.
AGTGGCCCCGGTGATCGCGGTATATGGGCCGCCGGCCAAACTTGAAGACAACCACTGATAAGTCGAAGTGCCCTCAGCATCCGTATCGCTATCGGTAAAAGTATAGGTTCCGCTTAAGGTCTGTCCGACCGTAGTCGTGCCAGTGATCGCTATTGCTGTAGCGATTGGTGCCCTGCCCTGGATAGCCGCCGTAGCTGAACTTTGAACAGCCGTGCCGGTGGATGGTGTGCCGGTAGCGGATATTGGAGTAACTTCAAATTTTATGAATTTACCCTGGTCACTTGCTGCTAGGGTATAGGTGGCTGAATTAGCACCATTTATAGCTGTATAGGTTCCGCCCGATGTCGTGCTACTTAACCAGCGGTAAGTGCTGGTTCCCTGAAGATCGTTATCTGCATCGTTATAGGTAAAGTTTCCTGTTAAGATCTGGCCCACTGTTGTTGTGCCGCTGATCGCTACAAGTGTAGCAGTTGGGGCTGCCCCTCCCACAACAGTAATACTGATCGCAAAATCAATACTTCCTCCACTATTTGTAGCTGTTACAGTATAGCTTGCCTGTGCTACTGCTACTGTTGGAGTACCCGATATAAGTCCGGTTCCTGTATTTAATGTTAAACCAGCCGGTAAAGCCGGGCTGACACTATAGGAAGCAACAGTTCCTGTAACTGTTGGTGTAAGATTAGTTATCGCCAGACCTGTTGTAAAATTATTAGGAGTGGTATAAGAAAGGCTGGTTGGAGCTGGAGGAGTTGAAACAGTTACCGTTATGCTTCCTGAACTTACGGAAGAAAGACCTGCAGCGGCAAATTGTAAAGTATATGGACCTGATCCCTGAATATTCAGGCCTGAAAATGTGATCACCCCATTTACCGCCGTAAGTGTTTTTACACCATTCAGTGTACCCCCGGTACCGGTGGCAATGGATACACTTACCTGAGTTGTATTATCTGAACTTACGTGATTACCATATTGGTCATAAACATAGATTACCGGCTGCTGCGGAAATGTCACTTCGCTGGTTACAGCTGCAGAAGATTGCTGAAAAATCTGAAGATTATGGGCAGAAGATGGATTGATCAGGAATACATTGGAAGTTCCGCTGACTGAAGGATTATCTGTACCCACAGTTCTGAGTGTATAAGACCCTGCTTTGGTAAGTGTAATATTATGACTTGAAAGTATACCGGACGAATAGGCCGAAGTAGGTCCGGAACCTTCAGAAATTGTTGAACCCGAGGAAAATACATTTTTACCTGTATAGGTAGTGAACGTACTATTTGAACCATCACGCGCGGTAATTTTAACCGGGAATGCTATACCAGCAGTTTGTGTTGCTATATTTCCGCCGCCTGCTTTTTCTACCAGAAAATTATTAACTCCTACAACACTAACAGCAGAAGATTTCGCACTTTCAAGCTTTCCGCTTTCCGTATTTGTCGCTTTGATTTGAGCTCCTGCATATAACTCACTGGCTAAAGTAGCAAGCTGGATTGTTGAATAGGTCCAGTTTCCCGATTGGGAGGTAAGCGAAGGACTTAGAGGTTCGCCATCAACATAAACCCTGAGCACCCCTGAAGCGAGAGTACCCCCAATACTTGTCGAATTTGCATAAACCGGAGAATTCACTGAGGGAACATTGGTTGTCGGACCCAATACCGTAACGGCACTTGAAAGTGGACTTACATTCTTATTATTGGCAATCGCCGTGGCTGTAAGAAGATCATTTGTTGCCAGGCTTATACTCGATAAAGTCCATGAACCAAAAATATTTACGGTCGCGGTACCTATGGATACCGTATTTTTAAAAACCCTTATAAGCGTTCCAGCCCCTTCTGTTGAAGTACCGTTTACAGTGGTTTGGGTATTATTATAGGTTCCGGCTATAACTGGTGCTGCAGTGGTTCCATTCAGGAGATCCTGAACCGTTATTTCATTCGATGCAAGGGAGAGTCCCGATGTGCCATCCACAATAGCCTTAGCTGTTAATTTATCTCCAACTACCAAATTCAGGCCTGTTGCAGTCCAGGAAGTAGAATTCGGACTTGCACTAATGGTAAGACGTTCCACCCCATTTACATAGAAGAACAGTTTAGCATTTGTAATCTTGGTTCCGGAAACCTGGTTATCAGAATCATAAACGGGTGAAGAGGTAATAACAGGTGCTGTAGTTGCCGGAATTGTTCTATACTCAAGATTAGATGTATTGGAAACGCAGCTGCCTGTACTAATATTTTCAGCAGTAGCCCAATAGGTACCCTTAGGAACGGAGTTTCCAGTATTAAATAGCGGAAATGACCATGTTGAGGAGGAACCTACAGTCGCATTGGCGGTAACATACACCGGATTTCCAGCATCATTAGTTGTTATAGTGAATGCCTGACCCGTCACAAAATTCTGTCCCCCAATAGTAACCGTTTCGGCCGATATTCCATGAATGTAAATACGCACCGAATTGGCTGTAATTGACTGTCCAGCAAGGGGTGTCCAGTTGCCACTATACCCCTTGCCACCATTCACATCACCGGTGATCACCGGCGCCGAAGTACAAATCTGCCCGACAATCACTGAATTGGAAACGTTGGACAAAGTTTTTCCTGCTGTATTATCCTGTGCTTTAGCCGTGATGACATTACCCGCTGAAAATGTCCCGCCTGTGATACCGGATAAAGTCCATGCGCTGGAAGACACCGAAGTAGTTCCGATTGAAACACCGTTTTTATATGCCGTTATTGTTGCTCCATTAGGCTCAGCGCTTGTACCTGAAATTGCAGTGCTTGTTGTAAGCACCGAACTGCTGATATAAGGTGCACTGCTCTGTGCGGGAGCGAATGTGGAACCGGCTGTCATCGTGGTAAGAGATGAAGAAGGAAATGATGAAACAACAGCGGTGAGCATAGCAGGCACATTGCTGCTATAATTTAAATCATTAACTCCGTCAACATCAGAAATAGTTCCGGTGATACCGCTTCCGGCACTTGTTATAGTTGCGGCAGCAAAACGTACCGGATTACCGCTAACTGCAGAAAGGGGAACAAAGAAATCATAAAAGTAATCGGCATCGCCATTATTTGTGGTAAGTGCAACCGATCGCTGATGGTTATCCTCAATATTATAGGATGACGAAAGGGTACCAACTCCTAATGTATGATTGTATACCGCTATTCTTCCGTTAGTGCCGGTTTCAAGCACAATTTCCTGCTCAAAGCCAGGATTTGCTCCTGAACCAGCGAATGAATTATCTGTATCAATCAGGATGCTATATCCTTTGGAAGCAGTGGATGCATTGCCAATACGGAAACGAATGATCAGATTGGTACCGTCGCTCATAACAAATACCGATTTGCGGTTTGATCCCGCATCAACAATATCTGTATGTCCGCCTGAAGAACCTGTTGCCAGATCACCGCTGGGCTCTGTATCGAGCTGAGGGATGGCCACCATCTTCAATTCACTGCCTGTTAAATAATCTGTTCCTGAAAAGCCTGCAGATGTAGGAGAAGTGTATCCATCGCCGTTAGGATCTAATACGGCTTTACCTGCACCGGTTGCAGGTTTGTAGATCAGACCAGTTGTTTGTGCGGACAGACCGGAACAAAAGAAAATTAATATAATAAATAGGGACAAAAATCCCGATACTGCCGGACGCAGACATGTACGAACTAATTCTAATAAGTATCGGTAGATCTGAAATATAAGTCCAATAAAAGTATTTATAAAAGGGATTGAGATCTGTAGCTTGATCATTAAATTTTTTCTCAGGTAAAGCAGGGGTTAAAACAAAGATTGAACCATGACAAATACTACTCGTTCAGGGGCCTAAAGCTTAGTTTTAACTCGTTTTTGAATTAAGTGTAATGGGAACAAAATTCCCCTTATGAGATAATTGAGGAAAAATTTCCACGAAAGGGAAGATTGAAAATTCTGAAATGCTTGAATCCCCGGTTTAGAATAATGAATATTGTACATGTTCTAAAGTGACTGCCTTCTGTCTAATTTCTTTATTGCCAATATAATACAGCTCAGTTTCCTTATCCCTGGACGCCAACACGATCTCGGTACCGGAGGAAAATCTTTTAAATAACTCCATTACTAAAGCAGGAGAATTATTATCTCTGGAAAGGTGAGATAATAAAAGATGGGACATAGATGAAGGCTTTATCGATCTGAAAAGTTCAAGTGCCTGCTTATTTGACAAATGACCATTTCCTCCCCTGATACGGTTTTTTAAATGGTAGGGATAACTGCCCTTTTCCAGCATATCCTCATCATAATTAGCTTCCAGGAATGCAGCGTGACATTTTTTAAAATACCGGACTACCTGATCACAGGGAGAACCTATATCAGTAAATACCCCTACAATAATTTTATTGCAGCTGACTATAAAACTATGAGGTTCAGAAGCATCATGTAATTTGGGAAAAGCCGTTACGGAAATTTCTCCTATGCGTACAGCCTGGTGCGCTTTAAAGGATTTTACCAGATGACCATCCAGACGGAGACCTCCCCGGAGCATAGTTCTCTCTGTTATATAAACCGGCAGCTGATATTTTTTGGCGATCACAGGAATTCCCTTAATATGATCGGAATGCTCATGGGAAACAAATATTGCTCTTACCTTACTCATGGAAAGCCCCAGACGGCTCATTCTTTTCTCGGTTTCCCGGCAGCATATTCCGGCATCTACAAGTATAGCATCCTGTTCATCAGCAAGGTAATAGCAATTGCCATTGCTGCCTGAGTTTAATGATGCAATATGTAGAGACATATATTTAAAATGTAGGGAGCGGATCCTCCGCCAAAATTATACAAAAAGCAGGAAAGACATTAGCATAATGTGTATATATTCGTCTTTAAAATAAACGCGCTATAACACTTGCCAAATGAAGCAAACCTTCCTTAAATATCTTTTTATACTTTTTGTAGCCTGTCTGGTAAGCCAGAATACCTATTCACAAAAGCGCCGCCTGGTCAACTATACCGAGATCAGTGCACTAATTCATAATTCAAACTCCCTGAACAATAATTCAAAGTTTAATGGATTTCGCACCAGAACCGGAGTTTCAAAAGTGCTTAAAGATCATATTGCCCTGGGTCTGGCCCTGGGAACTGATAATTATCGAAAGGTAAATGGAAGCATTTATAACACGCTTCCTATCACCCTTAATGCATCCTATTATCTCAATTCCGATCTGAGCGGCTTACGCGGCGATATTTACGGAGGTTATGCAGTGAAGCTATTCAGCAATTTCAACAGAGGCCTCACGGCAGGCGCAGGCGTTTCTTATTCATTTCCTATAAACGAGGGTCTTAATGTGGGACTCCAAACAGGTTATAATTACCAGGAGATCGATTTCCCTTCTACTTTTATAACCGAAACTAATTTTAATATGGGTTCAATTCGCCTCGGATTGGGTATTACATTTAAATAGTTCAGGTTTCCTCTAAAAATTTTCAAAGAATTTGGGGATGAACTAACAAATCTCATTTTCTGTTGTTAATGCTAAAAATCCGGACCTATGCAAAAACGCATTCTCGTGATCGATAATGATCAGGACCTGCTCGAAGCTGTAGAAACAGCACTTCTTACTGAAAACTATCAGGTTGATACCAGGCATGTTGTTGACGATGTTTTGGCTCTTGTGGATGAACTCAAGCCAGATCTGATCCTGATAGATTACCTGCTTTACGGAATAAACGGCGGGGAATTATGTCATCTTATTAAATTACAGCCAAAAACGGCACATATCCCTGTCATCATATTTTCGGGATACCCCCGCATCATCCAGTCGCTGGGCACTTATGAATGCGATGCTTTTATAAGCAAACCCTTTGAGCTGAACGACCTGATGAAAACTATCAGGGGCTGCCTTTCGAAAAATATGTCCAAGATTTGAGATTTGCTGTTGCGAGTTAAGGGTCGTGGGTTGTGAGTTGCGGGTTGTGAGATGGGATGGTTGGTTGGTTTGTTTGTTGATACAATTCTGCTAAATAAAAATCCAGCTTCGCACATCTGGTAAGACCTTCTAAAATCGGGATTTGCGATCAAGGGGCCAAAACCGGGTATTACTGCAGGCTTGTGAAACTTATCTCTAATAAAAATACTAGTCATCTGTCTTCCTGGATTCAAGTTTCACGAAACCGCTTCTTCTTGGTGCCGGCATTACGGAATCTTCCCCTTTAACGGATTTCCACACTACTTCATTTAGATCAAGGTCGGGGGCAGCATCTTCTCTTGCAAAATTCCATTTTTCAGAGCGTTCTGCACTTTTATTGAATACCACATTTCGTTCCTCAAGATTAACATTCGCTGGCTTAGCTTTGTAAGGCTTTAAATCAGCTGTTGATGTAAAGCAATCAAACATAGGAAGGGCTGCGGCATCGTACTGACTCATAGGAGGTAAACCCAGAATTAATTCCATAGTTCTGAGCATGCCTGATGTAGAATACATCGTACTGTTCACTGAATTTCGCTTGGTATAAGGACTTATAACGAAAGCCGGAGAACGGTGGGCGTCAATATGGTCGGGACCATTCTGGGCATCATCTTCCAGTACAAAAATCGCCGACTCTTTCCAGATACTACTTTTGGATATATGTTCAACGAGTTCACCAAGTGCAAGATCGTTATCAGCCACAGCTGCTGTAGGGCTGATCTTTCCCTTTCTTTGACCACTGGTATGATCATTCCCAATCCGGATAGTATTAAATTGGGCAACAGAATTTATAGAAAGAAGTGAATCGAAATCGCTCTTAAAAATATTTATCCTGTCCACATCCTTTATGTCAAGATTATAAGCAGGATATTTCATTGAAATATGGCCCTCCAATGATCTTGTATTTGCTTTTCCGTCACCTGCAAACTCACCATAACTGCGGTAACTTAATCCTGCACGCTGGCAATAATCCCATATATAACCATCCCGGGGATAGGCAATTTGACGGCTGCCTTCATAATCATAGGTACCCCCTCTGCGGCCATAGCTGGTAGGCCATGTTTTTTCTGTGTAATCCGTGGCATAGGCAGCCATACTCCAGTTATGGCCATCCGCACTTACTTCAGCATCTACATAAAAATTGTCTAGCAGGACAAACTCCCTGGCAAGTGCATGATGGTTGGGAGTAACTCTTTCAGGAAAGATACACAAAGTCGAATCACCGTTTCCCTCTTTCATATCCCCTAAAACCTGATCATAGGTACGGTTTTCTTTGATTACATAAAATACATATTTAATAGGTGATTTACCTCCCTGGCGAATTGGCACTGGATTACCCTCTGTTCCAACCGAACTGGTTTCCCTTTCTTTATTGAAGGGAGTATTGCTGTAAACCTGTCTGGAAAATTGTTCCAGCTGGATTAAGTCAGGCTGATCTATTATGGATAGTGTGCCTTTAAATAAACCCCCGATGTATTGTATTTCCTTTTGTTCGGTAATTCCGGTGTGGGTGCCGCTATTATCTGCTTTTTGTATGGGCTGAGGTCCGTTGGGATTAGCCATCGAAGTAAAACCCTTACCATTAGCAACAAAAATCTTTTTACCCGCTGTCCTGACATTCGTAGGATACCAGCCCGTTGGAATAAATCCTTTTGCCTGACTTTTACCCGGAATGGAAATGTTAAAAACAGCCAGGCAATTATTATTGGCATTAGCAATATAAAGGGTCTTCTCATCGGGCGAAAGTGCCAGTCCATTGGTTGTACTTCCGGTTAATTTTGTTGGATAAAGGGCAGCGGAAATCACTTCAATAACTTTTTTCGTTTTTGTTTCTATTACTGATACAGAATTGTCATTTGAATTTGCCACAAAAACATATTTACCGTCTTTATTTTGAATTATTTCGTTAGGATGGCTTTCAGTAGTGATCTCCGTGATCACCTTGAAAGTCTTTGTGTCAATTACAGCAAGCTTATTCCCGCCCCATAACGATATATAAAGCAGGCTTTTATCAGGGGATAATAAACAAGAATAAGCTTCATGGCCCAAATTGGTTTTATTGATTATTTTCTTGGTTCTGAGATCAAACACGTAAAGGGAATTATCTTCTTTGGTAACGGTATACAAGCGCTGGTTTTTATCATCTACATCGATCCCTGCAGGGCCTACCTTAACTGGCCAGGCTTTCCCAAGAACCAAAGTGTCTGCTATTCCCAGCTTATTACCGATTACGGGGTAGATCAATATGATATTATCATTTGCACCCGATGCATATAATTTTTTTTCATCCGCACTGAATTTTATCCCATACCAGGCTTTCCCGATAGGCTGATCATAAAGTATCTTTTCGGTTTTAGTATCAATCAGCTGTATGCTGTGTTTGCTCTGACCATTATTGGTTACGGCCATTAATCTGCCGGAATTTGAGATCTGAATATTTAAGGGGAGATCGCCCAGGTTCAGGAACCGGCCTGCCGGACTTAAAGACCAGCCATTAGGAAGCAGAACTTTACCTGGAAGGGGCTTATTCAAAACATTTTGTGGCAGGGCCCTAACAGTCAATAAACAAACCAGAATAATTGTCCACAGGGCAGATTTGATTGCAAAATTATTTTGAGTCTTATACATAATTTTCGTTTTAAATATTTTTCTATCCTGATTATCCGGTAAAATAACACACTTGTTATTAACACTAAATTAAGCGAATATGATATTCCTGTTTATTTCCATATTCTAAAGCTAAATAAGTTTTTCGATGTTTATTAATTTTAACAGATCGGAGATATTCAAAATTGCCGGTCCGGCTCCGGCATAATAAATCCTTCCAAAAGAAAAAAAGCAGATGGATTTAGCAAATCATCAGTTTCATCGTTCGGGGCTATAAAAATTCTGTATTGAACTGCGGGCGTTTTGTACAGTATGCGTTTATAAAATTGATACTAAATTTATTATAACATGAAGAAAATCAACACGATTAGGAATTAAATATTAATAAAGATATCATGAAAAAGATAACCCCATTTTTATGGTTCGATGGCAGGGCCGAAGAAGCCATGAAATTTTACACCTCCATTTTTAAAGATTCCAAAGCTGGGAAAATCAGATATTATGGAAAAGGGGGCCCAGCCCCAGACGGGTCGGTCATGTCAGCCAGCTTTGAGATCAATGGGCAGGAATTCATTGCCTTTAACGGCGGTCCGATGTTCAGCTTTACTCCTGCAATTTCACTCTTTGTAAATTGCATCAGCCAGGAGGAAGTGGATGAGTACTGGGAGAAACTTTCCGAGGGCGGACAGAAGCAAAGATGCGGATGGCTGCTGGATAAATTTGGTCTTTCCTGGCAAATCGTGCCTGAAATATTAGGACAGCTTCTGGAAGATAAGGATCCGGAAAAGGCAAAAAATGTAATGAATGCAATGATGCAGATGGATAAATTGGATATCGCAAAGTTAAAACAGGCTTCGCAGACAGTTTCAAAAAATGGGGATGGGAAAACAAGTGTTACTGTAGAAAATACCATATCTGCACCTGTAGATAAAGTTTGGAAATACTGGAACGGTACGGAACATATTACAAAATGGTGTCAGGCATCTGATGACTGGTTTGCTCCACATGCTGAAAACGATGCACAGACGGGAGGAAAATTTAAGACTGTGATGTCTGCAAAAGACGGCAGCTACAGTTTCGATTTCGAAGGCGTTTACACATCAGTCAGACCTTTGCAGTCTATCGAATATGATATGACTGACGGCAGAAAGGTGAAGATATCATTCATTGATCAGGGCGGGAGTACTCAGGTAATCGAAACCTTTGATGCCGAAGACAGCAACCCGGTGGAGATGCAGAAGACGGGCTGGCAGGCTATCCTTGACAGCTTCAAAAAATATGTTGAGAGCAATTAAGTCCGCATCAGCAAGAGTTTTGAACTTTACCCTGCCCTTAGTAGTTATAAAAGCAAACTGTCTATCCGGTGAGCATGCACGATATTTTCGCATGGCGACCAGGTAAAAATGGTAAAATGGCCATCCTGAGAAGCGACCAAAGCAATAGCATCCCGTTGGTCATGGACAAACTGAGCCGCAGAAGTATGCCGGGTACCCCCCGTACTTGCAGGATTGACAATCCGGCCTTCCCCGCCTACAATAGGTTCGGTAACCAGCATTTGTTCAACCCTGGGGCTTCCGTCTGTGCGGCTGATCTTTGCCCCAAAGGCAAGCAGCTCATGTTTATTGCTGATAATAGTTGCTCCGTCTATAGCGGTCAGTCCGGCGATACTATCAATTTCACGCTTTAAAGCGCCCTGCCAAATACCTGTACTCCAGTTGCTTATATCCTGTTTCATCAGGTAAGTAAGACCAGTATAGGCCGGACCGATCGCATATTTCATTGGCTGAAGTATAGATGCCCGCCATTCACTGCTTCCTGAAGGCACAACAAGCAATGATCCGCCATGCCTGTGGGCTCGCATGGAAGTTGCAAGCTGGATGAGAACGTTTACAGAATGATCCTGGGATTTGGAACTGAAACCAAGTAAAGAAGCTAAAATAACCGGACAATCAGGAAGGTTTGCACTGCTCTCATCCACCACCTTAATCTGGTCGCCGATAAGCACAACAATATTCGTAAATTTACCAAAGCCATTCATTCTGCGGTGTTTTATAACAAGCAGGCCGGGCTCGGAAACATCAAGAACAAAACAGTAATTAGGTATCCTATTTGTTGTTCCCCATATATATAAACCATTCTCATCATGCCATACCCCAAGATGCACCCCGGGCCGTTCAACACCGGGACCAAGTTTTGTAAGTACCCCTGGATTGAAGGATAATTTATGTTCAAAAGTAAGGGCGGTACCCGCAATTTCGGGAGGCAGGAAGGCCAGTGAAATTTTTGGTGAATTTCCTTCCTCCCTTCTCAGACTCGCCCAAAAGGCGGTGTCAAGCATCGCTTCAATATACCTGGCTTCCGGAGCAGGTGCAAGATCCTCCTCTCCTTTATCCATTGCATCAGCTAAATGCTGAACAAAATGCTGCTCTACAATATCTGCAACGGCTGCGGCAGCTTTATAAGTTGATGTGCTTAACATATTTCCAGTTAAAAACCCTGATTTATCCTCTAATATACGTCTGATTTTTTTTCAGGCATAAGCCCGATACAATTTCATAGGACCGTACCCTGGCTCCATGATCAAAGATCTGGGATGCTACCATAATTTCATCCACACCTGTAGATTCGACAAAGTCCTGCATTTTCGAATCTATAGTATCGCGGCCACCAATAAAAGTATACTGGAGCATCTGCATAACCGCATACCGTTCAGCTTCATTCCATACGGATCGCATATCTTTAACAGGAGGCTGCAGGGTAGTTCGTTTCCCGGTTATCACATTCAGAAAAGCTGTATATAGTGAGGTTGAAAGGAACCCGGCCTCTTCATCCGTTTCGGCAGCAATCACATTAACCCCTGCCATAACATAAGGCTCCTTCAGAGACTCTGATGGCCTGAAGCTGTCACGGTAAACCTGTATGGCGGTATGCAGCAGATTCGGCGCGAAATGACTTGCAAAAGCAAAGGGCAAACCAAGCATTCCTGCCAGCTGAGCACTATAAGTACTTGAACCCAGCAGCCATATCGGAATATCCAGCCCTTCTCCCGGGATTGCCCTCACACGCGAGCCGGCATTATCCGATGAAAGATAGGTTGTTAATTCGCGGAGGTTTTGTGCAAAGTCTTCCCCTGCTCCTTCCAGATTTCGCCTCAAAGCAAGCGCTGTTATCTGGTCAGTTCCGGGCGCCCGGCCCAAGCCCAGATCTATCCTCCCCGGATACAGGGATTCTAAAGTGCCAAATTGCTCTGCTATGACCAGAGGAGCATGATTAGGAAGCATAATACCACCTGAACCAACCCGGATTTTGGATGTTCCTCCAGCTATATAGGCAATCAGAACAGAAGTTGCAGAACTCGCTATTCCAGCCATATTATGGTGTTCGGCCATCCAGTATCTTTTATAACCGTAAAGCTCTGCTTTCTGAGCAAGATCCAGACTGTTTTTAAATGAATCTGCAGGAGTATTGCCCTGTAATACAGGAACCAGATCCAGGATAGAAAAAGGTATATTTTGAGACTTATCGTTGATAAAAGTATTTTCCATAGATTTTATGTAAAAAGCGGCAAACCGGTACATGCCGCAAAATTAACCTTTAGATATTTATATCATGAGGGCTGGTATAATGTGAGTGTCAAAAAAACACCTGCTCATTTTTTAAGGGACCGGGTTCAGGGTATGATATCTGAATTAAATTAAGCAGTTTTGAAAAAGAAATAAAAATGGGTAACATAGCTCTCCATTAAGTATTAATGATTTTACATAAAGCAATAAATTTTAACTGGATATTTAGGCCTGAAACACGGATTCTTAAAAACCATTATATTTTCTAATAATATTACCCCCATCAAAACCTCTTTAAAGTACAATCCAATCAACATGAGAATAAAAACCCTGCTTCTATGCCTCCTGACTTTAACCACCCTGTCTCTAAATGCCCAGCAGACAAAAATGCAAACCCAGACAAAAAGTACAAACATTCCCCGTCCAAAATTAGTGGTTGGGATCATGGTTGACCAGATGCGATGGGATTATTTATATCGCTACTATGAGCGTTACGGAAACGGGGGCTTCAAGCGTATGCTGAATGAGGGCTTCTCCTGTGAAAACACCTATATAAATTATCTTCCAAGTGTTACCGGCGTAGGACATGCCACGGTTTACACCGGGTCTGTGCCGGCTATTCATGGCATTGCAGGTAATGACTGGATTATTCAGGCCACGGGCAAGACCATGTATTGCGCAGGAGATTCTACAGTCTCAACTGTTGGAAGTCCTTCAATATCCGCAGGTAAAATGTCCCCCCGAAACATGCTGTCAACCTCCATGACCGACGAGTTAAGACTGGCCACAAATTTCAGATCAAAAGTGATCGGAATTGCTTCAAAAGACAGGGGCAGTATTTTGCCGGGCGGCCATACAGCAAACGCAGCGTACTGGTACGAGGGAACTTCAGGAAACTGGATTACAAGTACTTATTATATGCAGGCCCTGCCGGCCTGGGTAAATCGATTCAATGAACAAAAATTACCTGAAAAATACCTGAAGCAGGACTGGAATACCCTATATCCGATAAATACGTATTTGCAGAGTACGAAAGATGACAGTCCGTATGAAGGCAAGTTCAGCGGAACAACAAGTCCTACACTTCCTTTAAAGACCTCAGGAATGATAGGCAATGGATTTGGCATACTGACCAGCACTCCCTACGGAAGCAGCCTTACCCTTGATATGGCTAAAGCCGCTGTGGAAAATGAAGAGCTTGGGGCTGATGCAATTACTGATTTCCTTGCTATCAGCGTATCCTCACCGGATTATGTCGGTCACCAGTTTGGGCCCAACTCAATAGAAGTGGAGGATACCTATCTTCGGCTTGACCGCGACCTGTCCGCTTTTTTCACCTATCTGGATTCCAAGGTTGGGAAGGGCAATTATTCGGTATTTCTTACCGCCGATCATGCCGCTCAGCACAATTCGGGCTTTATGACCGACAATAGAATTCAGTCCGGCGTATTTACCACCACAGCGCATTTAAATACACTGAACGGGATTCTGGAAAAGGAATTTAAGTCGAAAAACCTAATTAAAAGCTTCAATAATTACCAGGTAAGTCTTAATAATCCTGTTATCAGGGCTGATAAACTTAATGAGACTGAGATTAAAGCACGCATAATTGAATACCTCAAACAGCAGGAAGGGGTAGCTTTTGCAGTAGATATCCCAAATGCTCAGAACGAGACCATCCCCAAAATAATAAGAGAGAATATTATTAACGGATACAATCCTGAACGAAGCGGGATCATCCAGATCGTCCTGAAACCAGCATGGTATTCTGGTGCATCGGCAAGATCCACCGGCGCAACCCATGGCAGTTTAAACCCAGCCGATACCCACATACCTCTTGTATTTATGGGATGGGGTATAAAACAGGGAAGATCATATTCTACCTATCATATGACAGATATTGCCCCTACAATTTCGAATCTTCTTCATATCCAGGAGCCTAACGGGAATATCGGAAAGTCGATAGGAGAAGTACTAAAATAATAAAGTTTATTATTGCTCCAGATCAGGCGCCTTCTTGGCGCCTGATCTGTTTAGGGCTGTTTCGGACGGGATAAGGTGGAAGATCCCAGCTTAAAAATTGTAAACGAATTTTTACCAGACTTCAATCGATTATCTTTAATTAGTTAATTAAATTGACCTTTAATAAAACACGCCCGATGAGTAAATGTATTTCCTTATCTGCTACCAGGTTAGCCTTCTTTCTATGCCTTACCGGGATATTGATCTATACGGGCTGCAGAGTTTTACCTTCGGCAGGGAAAAGGATCAACCTGGAGCGCACCTGGAGTGTTTATAAGGCCGATGCCGCCAGTACCGGACATTCGGTTCTTGATCAGATCAATACGGGTAACGTCACTCAGCTGGAAGTTGCCTGGACCCATACATTTAATGATGCTCCCGAGGGTTCCAGAGGCGGCAGCAGCGAGAGCAATCCGATAATAATAGACGGTGTTATGTATACCATGTCGGCAAGACACCGGGTATACGCTTTAAACGCGGTTACAGGTGATCAGATCTGGGCTTTTGATCCTTTTAACGGAAGCGCCGGTGGGGGCGTTGGACGGGGCGTTACCTATTGGGAAGATGGGAAGGATAAAAGGATCCTGTTTACCGGAGGCGATAATCTTTTTGCCCTGAATGCTGAAACAGGAATTCCGATCCCCTCCTTTGGGAATCAGGGCAAGGTAAGCATGAATACTGGCATGAGGGGTGATCCTGAAAAGATCTCAGTTATTCCAACCTCACCCGGGATTGTTTTCAGGGAACTTCTGATCATTGGAAATGAAGTTTCTGAACTTTACGGCGCAGAGCCCGGCCATATCCGCGCTTACAATATTAAAACCGGCAAGCTGGAATGGACATTTCATACTGTCCCGCATCCGGGAGAGATTGGATATGATACCTGGCCCAAAGAGGCCTGGAAATATGCCGGCGGAGCCAATAGCTGGGGCGGAATGAGCCTGGATGAAAAACGGGGAATGGTATTTTTCGCTACCGGATCGCCTACCTATGACTATTATGGAAAAGACAGAACCGGTAAGAATTTATTTGGCAATTCGGTTGTAGCCCTTGATGCAGGTACGGGAAAATACAGATGGCACTTTCAGACCGTGCACCATGATCTTTGGGATTATGATCTCCCCGCCCCTCCCAATTTGATCACAGTGGTACATAATGGCCGGAAAATAGACGCTGTAGCCCAGACTTCGAAGCTGGGATACATTTACACATTTAACCGGGATACCGGCGAACCTCTATTTCCCATAATAGAGAGAACCGTGCCGGCATCAGATATTCCCGGTGAAGAGGCATGGCCAACTCAGCCTTTCCCAACAAAACCTGCCCCTTACGCCCGCCAGACCATTACCCGCGATGATATAAGCAACTATTCAAAGGCTTCACATGACAGCCTGATTAAACGGTTTAATGCGTTCCGGTATGAAGGACCATTCACACCCCCTTCCATACAGGGAACTTTTATGCTCCCGGGCAGCCGCGGAGGTTCCAGCTGGGGCGGTGGAGCTGTTGATCCGGCTAAGGGAATAATTTATGTAAAGTCAAACGATTCCCCGGAAATCGCTACAATGAAAAAGGTTATCGGGAATGAAACATCCGATTTACCTGCCTATAACCAGGGTAAAGCGCTATACAATACGTATTGCGTAAGCTGCCATATGCCTGACAAAAATGGCGATGAGCAGGGAAATCCTTCCCTCTTAGGAATTGAAGCCAGAATGAGCAGGGAGGATGCTTTGAACAGGATTAAACGGGGAGCAGGAAAAATGCCTGCATTTGCCAGTGTAATTGCAGGGAAGGAAGAAGCCATTACTTCCTACCTGTTTGATAAGGAACCGGTAAATGCGCGCCCCTCTCGGGAACAGAGCTTTCTTAAAGAGATCCGGGAAAACCGGGCGGCAAACCAGGAAACAATCAGTAAAACCGAGGAGGATAAATATTTGAACCTTACCGCTTACGGGCAGTTTACAGATTCGGAACGCAGGCCAGGTATTAAACCCCCATGGGGTCAGCTGCATGCCATTAACCTGAATACAGGGGAATTTGAATGGTCGGTAACCCTCGGCAATCAGCCGGAAGCCCAGGCATCCGGGACAGAAGAAACGGGCGCCAGTGGTTCAGCAGGACCTTTGATCACCAATGGCGGCCTGCTTTTTATCGGGAGCACCCGCGACAAAAAATTCCGCGCCTTTGATCAGAAGACTGGAAAGAAATTATGGGAAACCACACTTCCTGGAATTGCAAATGCCAATCCCAGCACCTATTGGAGCAAGGGAAGGCAATATGTAGCAATTTCGGTGAGCGGGGATGCTGCAAATCCGGGAGGATTTATGGTGGTTTTTGCTTTAAAAAGATAAATTAATCAAAAAGGATAGCCTGGACCATGATCTAATTTTTAGGAATTCTGGAAGACCAGACAATTAATAAAATTTCCTTAACATTTTAACCCGCATCCATCATCAAGTTATTCCCCCATATACTGGTCCGGATTAAACTTTTTTTGGAGGAAGATCAAAAGCGATAGCCTCATGTTCAAAGTGACCATTATGAGCCCCGTCGCAAAAAGGTTTATTTTTAGACAGTCCGCAGCGGCAGATGGAAAGGACGTTACGCCCCTGTAAGCCGTATGTATCCCCGTTCTTATCAACGATTTCAAAATCGCCTTCAATCCGGACAGAGCCGTTATTGTTAATTGTAAGTTTTGTAGTTGCCATTATAATAATTTGCAACAAAGCTAAAAGAATGCAAGAGATTTTAAGCGGGATCTGAAAAAATCGGTTTTTCAGGAGACCTGAATTAAGAAACCCCTCAAATAGTCAATCTTCAACTTAGTCAGATTTGACCCAGGAAATGAAATCCCACGATCACCGCTACCGGTTTAAATTCCAGGTTAATTTTATTTTATACCTTTAAAAAGTATTACATGCCTCAATTATATAATTTATTTATGAAATTTTTCTTCGCACTTGCTGTTATTGTACTGAGCATAGGCTGTACCAGTAAAAACCTTCCTTCAAATGCCCAAAGCATAAAGAATCAACTGCAGACCGGCGCTGAACAAACCGATAAGTATGTCCCCTACCTGAAAGGTAAAAGGGTAGCTATCCTTGCCAATTTAACTTCCGTGATTGGAAAAACGCATTTAGTTGACAGTCTTCAAAAATTGGGCATTAATGTAGTTAAAGTGTTTGGTCCGGAACATGGTTTCCGCGGCAATGCAAGTGCCGGAGTTAAAGTAGCTGATGAGATTGATGCTGTAACCGGCATCCCTGTAATTTCTCTTTACGGCCCTAAAAATAAACCTACAAAAGAAGATCTTGCTGATGTGGACGTCATGATCTACGACCTACAGGATGTAGGCGTACGGTTTTACACCAATATCAATGCGCTGAGCCGTCTGATGGAGGCATGCCATGAAAACAACAAAGAGCTGCTCATACTTGACAGGCCCAATCCAAACGCGTATTTTATTGATGGTCCGATACTCGATATGAAATTTAAATCTGGCATTGGTATGTTTCCTATACCTATATCACATGGATTAACCGTGGCTGAGTTTGCACAGATGGCAAATGGCCAGGGATGGCTGAAAGATAAGGTGAAATGCAAGCTTAGAATAGTTAAAGCAGCAAATTATACTCATGATATGCCCTATACCCTGCCTGTTAGCCCATCACCAAATTTAAATACCCAGCAGGCAATTCTGCTGTATCCTTCCACATGTTTATTCGAAGGGATTTACCTCAATCATGGCCGCGGAACCTATTTCCCGTTTACTGTACTGGGAAGTCCCGAGCTAAAAGGAAAATATGAATTTAGTTATACCCCAAAAGGGATTAAAGGAATGGCAGAAACGCCATTGTTCATGAACCAGGTTTGTTATGGTATTGATCTGCGGAACTATGATGTTGAGGAATTGAGAAGAACCAAACAGATCAACCTGAAATGGATGATGGAACTCTATAAAGCATCTCCGCACAAAGAAAAATTCTTTGATTCAAAGTTAAGCAATCAAATGGGCTCCATTGAGAAGCTAACCGGCTCGGCATTATTCAGACAGCAGATCATTGATGGCAAATCGGAAAAGGAGATCCGTGATAGCTGGGAACCCGGCTTGAGCGAATATAAAGAAATGAGAAAGAAATACCTTCTTTACCCATAATCAATTAACCTCATCCCTTTTCGAAAAGGGCTATAAAAATGATGGCATTCCAATTAATTGGGATGCCATCAAAATCTATCACATTTTTTTCTTTAAATATTCCTCTACCCGGTCTTTGTCAAAGCCAACAAGCTCGACTGCTGCATTGACCAGTTCGCGCCTTAAGCGTAATTGTTCATCATCGGACGTCTCAAATTCTTTATATCCATGGAACTGGGAATGGTTATAAGTGCTGTGTAGGTTTAGGTTTTCAGCCATATTACTTGATTTAGATATATCGCTCAACATCATTTACGATCAATTGTTTGATTTGGGGAAATGGCTAATGAGGTGCTGTTACCCGGGCGATGAATCCAGGCCCTGCTTCGGCGATTTAGCGCGGAAAACTTCTATTAATTTTAAGATACCGTCTAATGGATTTCAGCTAAAACTGCAATAGGGTAAGTAATGATTTATATTGGCGAATTCCTTCACCAATATAAATCACCCTTTTAACTAAAAATCGAAAATATCGTCGAGAAAGGACTTTTTCTTATGGGGATTGTTCTTGCTATGTTCGCTATAGCCGTATTTTTTAGAGTCAGAATCATAATTCTCCCTGCTGGAGTAATGTTCGGCCGACCGCTCCGTCAGTTTTTCAAGCTCTCCGCGATCTAACCATATTCCGCGGCAATCCGGACAATAATCGATCTCTATTCCTTTCTTTTCAGTGATCAGTAAGGTGGTCTGACAGTTTGGACATTTCATATGTTAAATTTTACGATGATGGTTAAATCATAAAATAAACAATTTAAAAGCTGACTTAGGAATAAGGAGGCATAAAACCATGTAACATTAAAAGTACATCGTTCTTCCGGGAATAGATTCCAAATGGAATTGCACAGACCTTCAGTTATTTGCGGTCGGAGAGATTAAAAAAAGGAGGCGGCAATACCCAGTGCCAAAAACAGGAAGTTCTTTAATGATACCCGTAAATGATGTAATGCATGGGTAAGCTGATTTTCCACCGTTCGTTTCGAGATAGCGAGCCGTTCGGCGATTTCATTATTGGAGAGATGCTGATTTCTGCTTAGTTTAAAAATTTCTCTACATCGCCTTGGCAGCGCGTCAAGGTAGATCTCCACTTTTCTTTCAAGTTCAAGGTAAGTTATTTTAGAATCCCCCTGATTAGTTGAAACTCTGGTTCCTTCAAGCCTATCATGATATTCAAGCGAATTACGCCTCGCAGTTTTTAAATGACGATAGACATGATAGCGTGCAGATGCATGAATATATCCCTTAAAGCTTTCGATCCTGATCCGCCCGCGGTTTAACCACAGATTAAGAAAAATATCATGAACAATTTCAGAACATACTTCCCTGTCTGCGCATATTGAATAAGTGGTGGAGTACAGTTCTTTCCAATGTCTTTCAAAGAGAATATTGAAAGCCACGGAATCTCCGTCTTTCATTAAACTTAGCAGTAACTCATCCGAAGTTGATCTGTCAGGCATCTAAGGCTTTTATTATCCAGGATATAGCAGCCTTAAATCTACTATTATAAACTATAAAAACGAATATGAGCCAATATGGAATTTTGGAATAGTTTCAAAATGCCGTATGGCTTCGTCTCTATTGAGCTAAAATTTAATTTTCATTTTCATGTGTGTAGTACCTCAAAAATGTCTCTATAGTACAAAGGATCCTGAATGACCAGAGAGGAATTTAACAAGCTTTACTTAAAATACGATTCCGGTGAATGTACCAGACAGGAACAAAAACTGCTTGAAACCTATAAAGACGGATTTCTGCAGCAAGATAAGGAATGGGATGCTACTCACCTGGGTGATCCTGAAACCATTAAAGATGCTATTCAGAGCCAACTTAAAATCAGCATAGAAAATCAGTTCAAGAGACAAAAGATAAGCAGAAACTGGTATTCTGCCGCGGCAGTCATCCTGGTCCTCATAGCATCCGGGTTATATTTCAATAAAAAGACCGTGGAGCCGGTCGCGGTTAATAGCATTAGTCCACGGTTTAAAAACGATGTAATGCCCGGTAACAACAAGGCTGTTCTTATCCTTGGCGATGGTTCCCAGATTGATCTGGACAATGCAAAAGATGGACTTTTGGCAAGTGAGAGCAATATCGATATTGAAAAGGTTGGCCTGGGCCAGCTCAAATATAAAACAGGTAACCAGCCAGTTCAAGCTGTAAAATATAATACACTGAGGACTCCGATGGGCGGACAGTACAGTCTTGTTTTACCCGACGGTAGCAAGGTCTGGCTAAACTCAGGTTCTTCTCTACGTTTTCCGACTGCCTTTTCGGGCTCAGACAGGATTGTGGAACTGGAAGGGGAAGCCTATTTTGAAATTACCCCTAATAAACAAAAGCCTTTCCGGGTTCGGACTAATAATTCTATGGAGGTTAAAGTATTAGGTACGCATTTCAATGTAATGGCCTATGAAAATGAAAAAAGTATCAGCACTACATTAATAGAGGGTTCGGTACAGGTGCAAACAAGTTCGGGGAAGGTCCGGATCGATCCCGGGCAGGCCGCTTTATTAAACAAGGGCAACGGAAATGTAAATATATCCTCAGCTGATACGGAACAGGCGATCGCCTGGAAAAACGGGTACTTCATCTTCTCAAACGAAAATATTGAAAGCATAATGCGAAAAGTATCCCGCTGGTATGATGTTGACATAATTTACCAGGGAAACCTTAACAACAAAGATTTTGTGGGAACGATTTCCCGGAATAAAAATATTTCAGAATTATTAAAGATGCTGGAATTAACGGGGGCCGTTCATTTTACGATTGAGGGAAGGAGGATCACTGTTATGCCCTGACAAATCCTCCTATTTCAGGTTGAAAACCCAGAAGCCTGATCCAACGTTCAAAAAATAAATTGTGTAAACCTATTATTAAATCAAACCAAACTAAAAAAATGTATGAAACTTTACATGCTATTTAAGTGCAAGGAGCCTTGCATATCATTAAAATTTATCAGGGTCATGAAACTCGTTATCATTTTATTGCTTAGCAGCTTACTACAGGTAAATGCTGCCGGCTATGCACAGAAGATCAATCTGTCTGTGAAAAATGCATCCATGGAGAAAGCATTGAAGGAGATTAAAAAACAGGTAAACTATAATTTCCTGTACAATACCCAAATGCTTGAATCGGCGAAACCCGTTAACTTCAGTGTAAGTAACTCTTCCCTTGAAGAAGTTCTAAGACTTTGTTTCAGCAATCAGCCTTTAACCTACTCCATTGTGGATGAGACCATTATCATCTCAAAAAAGACCATCCTGAGAGCAGAAAACAAGGTTCAGACAGAGGAAGCAGCTCCACCGCAGGAAATAAAGGGAAAAGTAACTGATTCCAAAGGGCTTGGGCTGCCGGGTGTTAGTGTCAGGCTTAAAAAATCAACCATTGGAGTTACTACAGATATTAACGGGAATTTCTCAATAACAATTCCTGATGAAGGAATATTAGTTTTCAGTTATATTGGATTTAATACCGTGGAACTTCCGGCAAATGCCAGAACGGCCATGAATGTGGTAATGCAAGAAGACCAGCAGGCATTGAGTGAAGTGGTAGTGGTTGGTTATGGAACTCAAAGCAAAAAAGATGTTTCCAGCGCAATAGGTTCTCTTTCTGTCGGAAGCAAAAAATTAGCAGACCTGCCTATTACAAGTCCGGAGCAATTGCTGCAGGGTCGTGTAGGCGGAGTAAACATCACTCAGGATACAGGTACACCAGGGGGCCGCTCTACTGTCCGGATCAGGGGTGCTAGTTCGATTACGGGTGGAAATGATCCTTTATATGTTGTTGACGGGGTTCCAGTTAATACCGGCAACTATAATGGCGCTGCCGGTGGATCAGTACCACAAAACCCCCTTTCCAATATCAGTCCGAATGATATCGAATCCATTGACATCTTAAAAGATGCATCAGCGGCAGCTATCTACGGATCGAGAGCATCCAATGGGGTGATTGTTATTACTACTAAGAGAGGTAAACAGGATCAGACCAAAATTAATTACAATACTTATTTCGGATACCAGGAAGTTGCAAAAAGAATTCCTCTTTTAGGAGGTCCGGAGTGGGGAGAACTGATCAACGAGGCTAACGTGAACGTTGGAAACGCTCCTCCGATAGCCAATCCGGCTGCATTGACGACTACAGACTGGCAGGAAGAAATATTCAGAAGAGCGCCCATTCATAATAATGAGCTTTCACTTTCTGGTGGTACACAAAAAACACAATACTTTTTATCCGGCAGTTACTTAGGACAGACTGGCGTAGTTATCGGAAGCGGGTTTACCCGGGGGAATGTGAGGTTTAATTTTGACCAGACCATCAACGACCGGTTAAAAGTGGGTGTCAACATAAGCATGAACCGTTCAAAAACAGACCGGGTAAGTACCGGCGACCGTGATGGTATTGTTGCAGTTGCCATTGTAAAGTCACCTGCTGTTCCAGCCCGGAATGCAGATGGTTCATTAAACCCTAACGATCCCTATATCAGCAATATTGACAACCCGCTGATCATCGCTGATCAGGTTAGAAATGATGCATTCAGTAACAGGGCACTGGGTAATGCCTTTGCAGAATTCAAGATCCTGGAAGGCCTGAATTTCAGAACCAGTTTTGGTTTAGATTATTTAAGTCTGGAAGAGGTTTATTTTGTGCCGCCAAATAAACTGACAGTGGTAGGCCGAACTACAAATGGTACCGGAACAAACAGCATGACCCAGGATAAAGGATGGATCAATGAGAATACCTTAAATTACAATAAGATATTTAAGCAGGATCACCGGTTCAATGTTCTGCTGGGATATTCCAACCAGGAATCGAAATTCGACAGAACAGTTGCATCTGCTTCTAATTTTGCATTGGAAGCAATACAGACCTTAGGTTCAGCTTCAATTAAAAATTCAAGCTCTACAGGCAGCAGTTGGGGCTTAACTTCTTATTTCAGCAGGTTAAACTATTCATTTAAAGATAAATTTAATCTGGCAGCCAGTTACCGTATAGACGGATCTTCAAGGTTCAGCGAAAACAATAAGTACGGACGTTTCCCATCGATCTCGGCAGCTTATCGTCTTGGCGAGGAAAATTTCCTAAAAGATCTTAACTGGGTGGAAGATGTGAAGCTAAGAGCGAGCTGGGGACGTACAGGTAACCAGGAGATTGGAAATTTCACTTCCAGAGGACTGTTCGGCGGTGGATTCAACTACATCGGTCTGAGCGGCCTGGCACAAACACAGTTAGCCAATCCTGATTTGAGCTGGGAGAGCACTGAACAAACTAATTTAGGATTAGATCTGAGCTTTTTCAAAGGAAGGATCAATTTTAGCATCGATGCATACAAAAAAAATACGTCAGGATTACTGCTGGCTGTTTCACTGCCCAGAAGTTCGGGATTTGTGAGTTCACTCCAGAACGTAGGAAATGTTGAAAATAAAGGAATTGAACTTTCTTTGAACACAGTCAATATCGACAAGTCAAACTTTAAATGGTCTACAGATTTCAATATTTCATTTAACAGGAACAAGGTAACTAACCTGCCTGGCGGAGATATCCCTCTTGGATTTAACGGTTATGCCAGTGTAATAAAAGAGGGCTACCCATTAGGTACATTCTTCGGATGGAAAATCATCCAGGTAAATCCGCAAACAGGTAATTATGATGTAGTGGATGTAAACGGAGATAAAAATATCCCATTGGCATCAACAACACTTGATAATGTGGTATTAGGAAGCGCTCAGCCTAAATTTACAGGAGGCTTTACAAACTCCGCATCCTATAAAAATTTCGATGCTTCGGTGTTCCTGCATTTTGTTTACGGCAACCAGATCTTCAATCAGGCTGAATATTCTTACGGAAGGCTTCATACCTGGTTCAACTCCTCTACTTTAGCAAGAAACAGATGGAGAAAACCAGGAGACATTGCAACCTTACACCGCGCGGCATGGGGAGATCCAACAAGAAACGGGTCTGTCTCTAACCGTGTATTGCAGGATGGATCATTCTTAAGGGTAAAAAATATTGCCCTTGGTTATAACATTAAGAACGCTTCCATGAAGAAAGCCGGAATCCAAAACTTAAGAGTCTATGCTGCAGGCCAGAATATTTTCACCTGGACGGATTATCGCGGTTACGATCCTGAAGTTAACGCGAACGGAAATGATACAACCTTAGGTTTTGACATGAGTTCTTATCCTCAGGCAAGATCATTCTCTCTTGGTTTAAACGCTACATTTTAATATAGAAAATCATGAAAAAAATATTTCTAATACTCTGCATTTACCTGTCGGTATCCTCTTGCGATGTGATCGAACAGGAACCAATTGATTCTGTTTCAACACAGTCGCTTTTTAAGCTCCCCTCTGATGCGGATGCCGCAATTATTGGAACCTACCGCTATTTAGCAAACCTGGGATATAACTATATCGTTTTTGCGGAGCTTCCCACTAAAAATACAGTTGGGAATGCGCTGAACAGGCAATTCGAGCAAATGAACAATTTAATTATTGTGGCGGATAATTCTCAGTTCACGAATCTCTGGGATCAGCAATTTGCATTAATAAATGCTGCAAACGTGGTGATCGATAAAGTTCCCGGAATTCCCGGAATGAGCGATGCTGCAAAAAATTCAATAGTAGCTGAAGCCCGATTTATGAGAGCTTTCACTTATTTTAATCTGGTCAGATATTTCGGAGCTGTTCCATTAATTACAAAACCAACAGAAAGTCCCGATGTAAGTGCTCTTCAGGTCTCAAGAACTCCAACGGCAGAAGTGTACAAGCAAATTCTGGAAGACCTTGATTTTGCAAAACTGAATTTACCTGAAACCCATGCAGGTTTAGGGAAGACTGCCCGGGCTACTAAAGCCGCAGCTTTTGCCCTGGGAGCCCGGATTAATCTGACAAGAAAAAACTATACCCTCGCTCTTGCTGATGCCAATCAGGTAATATCCAGAAAAGGAGAGGCCTTAACGGTTCCTTATGCAAATTTATTTTTGACTAAAAATTCAGCTGAAGCAATCCTGGAAATAAACTATGACACCCAGTTACAGAATGCACTGGCAACAACGTTTTTACCAGGTTCATTGGGAGGTACCAGAACCATTCAGGTTAATCCGAACCTTGTGGCAGCTTATGAACCCGGCGACCTGAGAAAGGATGCTACCATCGGATTTGCCAACGCCGACAACTACATGAAAAAATATTCCCGCAGCAGCACAAAGGATGACAATATTATTGTATTCCGTTTGGCAGAGGTGCTACTTACAAAAGCTGAAGCCCTTGCAGAAACAAGTTATCCTAATGCTGAAGCAGTAAAACTGTTAAATGAGATAAGAAGAAGAGCCGGACTTGCCGCTATTGCGCCTGCTACCCTTGCAGATTTCAGAAAAGCATTGTACAAAGAAAGAAGACTTGAACTTTCTTTTGAGGGCCATGAGTGGTTTGATATCGTAAGAACCGGCAGACTTCAGGAAGTATTAGGTATAACAGACATCAATAAATCGATCTGGCCTGTTCCTGCTTCAGAATTAGCCCGAAATCCAAAGCTATTACCTCAAAACCCCGGATATTAAATCTGAAGGAAATATTAATTAAAAAGGGGGTATTTGATTTTTCAAATACCCCTTTTTTTTATTCCATTACCTGCTAAATGATTTTACTTTTTCTTTGAGAACAACCAGGGCAATAATTCCCATTCTGCAAAAGCAGGATCCCAGCTGTTATGATTGGCATCCGGATAGATCTTCAGTTTGAAGTCAGCTCCCCGATTCTTTAATTCATCCGCAATGCGCTGAGTAAAGGCGGGATCAACAATATCATCCTTTCCTCCATGAAAGAGCCACAGGGGTACATGATCATAGTTTTTTACGTTCTTAATATTATCTCCGCCGCAAACAGCGAACGCTGCAGCAAAAGTACCCGGCCTCCGGCGCAGAAGTTCATAGGTTCCCATGCCTCCCATAGACAATCCGCCGACATAGAACCTCTCGCGATCTGCATACTCCAGATCTTTTAATACGTTCAGATAGGCAAGTAAAAGCTTCATAGCCTGAGTAGGCATGCCCCCTTTCTGAAAATTAAAATGCCGTTTCCCTTTAGCATCTGTATCGATCCTGACATTACTCCAATAACTGCCGGAACTGCATTGCGGAAATACTACAATTGCGGGGTTTTCAGCTCTGAAACCGGGATCAAGAAATTGCCCGGAACCATGAAGCAATTGTTTTTCATTATCATTTCCGCTCTCCCCCCTGCCATGGAGGAACAGTATGACGGGATATTTTTTAGAAGGATCAAACCCTGCGGGATAAAGGATCCTGACAGGTAATGTGTCGCCTTTAAAGATAAAGCTGCTCTTAACAAAGTCTTTCTTAGTCTGAGCCTTCAGCATGAGAAAGCTCATCATGAGTAACAAAATGCAAGCTACACGTTTCATTTTATCAGCTTAAAATTAGCCTCCTTGACATTTTCAGAACTGTTTCCGATAAAAACTTTGAAATCCCCGGGCTCGGATACAAATTCCAGTTCGGCGTTATAAAATTTCAGGTCATTCTCAGTTAGCGTAAAATTAACTTCCCTGGCTTCCCCGGCTTTCAGAGCGATCTTACGGAAAGCTTTCAATTCCTTTACAGGGCGCGTGATTGTCCCAACCAGGTCGCGGATATACAGCTGTACTACCTCTTCACCGTCTCTTGATCCGGTATTTTTGACATTCACTGTTACGCTTATGCTCCCATTGGTATTCATGACAGTTTTATCAAGAACAGGAGCAGAAATATCAAAACTTGTATAACTTAACCCAAATCCGAAGGGGAATAAAGGATCATTACTAACATCCAGGTAATTGGAACGGAATTTCTGAAACCATTTGCCTTTCTCCAGGGGGCGGCCCGTATTCTTATGATTATAGTACAAAGGGATCTGCCCTACATTCTGCGGGAAGGTTGCACTTAACTTCCCGGATGGATTAACATCTCCAAATAAAACATCCGCTATAGCGTAACCGGTTTCCGTGCCTCCGAACCAGACGTTCAGGATTGCCGGAACATTTGCATTCTCACTTGAAAGGTCAAGCGGTCTACCCGCAAATACAAGGAGCACAACCGGCTTTCCGGTTTTCAACAAAGCATCCAGAAGTCGCTGCTGAACGGCAGGAATACGGATATCTGTACGGCTTGAACTTTCGCCACTCATTTCAGAGCTTTCTCCAAGCGCTGCAACAATGACATCCGACCTTGCTGCCACGGTCAAAGCCTCTTTGATCATTTCTGCTTCCGGACGGTTATCACGGGGAATTTCCCGTCCAAACATCGTGGCCCTTTTTTGGTACTCAGGATCTTCAAGTAAATTTGACCCTGTAGCATACAGAATTTTTGATGAACCTGATGCCTCTTCCAGTCCCTGACGGACAGAAATGGCTTTACTCAGATCAGTTGAGACGCTCCATGTTCCCGGCATGTTGACTTTACTGTCTGCAAGGGGTCCTATTAAAGCAATGGTAGATGATTTCTTAATAGGAAGTAATTGCTTATCATTCTTCAGGAGCACAAAACTGCTGCCAGCTGCCTTACGCGCAAATGCACGGTTTGCTGCGGTAAATATTTTGGTTTTTGCTCTTTCATCATTGCAATAACGGAAAGGGTCATCAAACAAACCCAGTTTATATTTAGCTTCAAGCACAAAACGGCAGGCCCTGTTGATCTCAGAAATACTTACCTTTCCTTCATCAAGTGATCTTTTAAGGGTGGTCAGAAAACCTTCTCCAACCATATCCATATCTATACCCGCCTTTAAAGCCAGAGCAGATACATGCGGCAGATCGCCATATCCATGATCAACCATTTCATTAATTCCGGTATAATCAGTTACGACAAGACCCTTAAAACCCCATTCCTTTCTCAGAAGATCGGTAAGGAGCCATTTATTGGCTGTGGCTGGTATTCCATTTATCTCATTAAAAGAAGCCATGAGGCTTCCCGCTCCTGCATCTATCGCTGCCTTATAAGGTGGTAAGAATTCATTATACATCCTCACTTTACTCATATCGGTTGTATTATAGTCTCTTCCCGCCTCTCCGGCACCATACAAGGCAAAATGTTTAACACAGGCCATGATTGTTGTCTCGCTCATCAGGTCATCGCCCTGGTAGCCTTTTACCATCGCCCGGGCAATCTCCGAACCCAGATAAGGGTCTTCTCCGCTGCCTTCTGAAAACCGGCCCCATCGAGGATCCCTTGAAATATCAACCATTGGGGAAAAAGTCCAGTTGATCCCGTCAGCGGCAGCTTCCTCAGCAGCTATTTCTGCAGTTCGCTGAATTAATGGCATATCCCAGGTGGCAGATAAGCCAAGGGGTATAGGGAAAGTTGTTTTATAGCCGTGAATTACATCCAGGCCGAAAATGAGGGGTATCTTCAAACGGGAAGTGCTTATTGCTAATTCCTGAGCTTTTCGAATTCTTTCCACGCTTGTCAGACTGAAAAATCCGCCTACCTGTCCATTTTTGATCTTTGCTTCCAAATCGGAGTTTACAGCAGATCCTGTAACAGCCTCACCTCCGGTAAGTAAATTAAGCTGTCCGATCTTTTCTTCAAGCGTCATTTTAGATAGAAGACCGGAAACAAAAACATCCATCTTCTTATCAGGAGGGGAAACCTCAGATATATTCTTTTTCGGTGCACAGGCTGCGATCAGTAATACACATACACCCACTACCGCTTGGTACTTTAAGAATCTCATAATTTTCAATTTCAATTTCATCATTCTCACGATATTGGCAGGCTAAGATTTCCCGCAATAATTTAATTCTGAGGCTTATAAAAAACGCCTTTAAGTGTAAAGCTTTGACCCGGATCGGTATTATACTCATTCAAATAAGGCGAGTAGGTTTTTACTTCCAGCGTACCCTTTTTAAAATCCATATCCAGTATTCGCAGCCAGCCATTTCCCCCTTTGATACTTCCCTTTACACCTTCCTGATAATTGGCAAGCATCTGGTAAACAGGATAAGAATGATCATTAACACTCAGCAATGTTCCCACGCCCCCGTTCAGAATGTGCCCCGAAAAAATAAACCTGATGTTGGGATGCTTCTTTACCAGTTTATTCCAAATATCCTCACCATCATTCACAGCATTTACTCCTGTGTCTTTACCTACACCGTAGCCCTGTGCTCTCCAGTTATCCCCAGGCCCCTGACGGGTACTGTCGGAATACATATAGGCATGTGTATTGATAATCACTGTTCTGTCCGGATACTGATCTGCAATGCTGCCGGCCCAATCAAGAACTGCATTACGCGGTCCGAATTCCAGGGTCAGGATCAGCCATTTTACTTTATCCGTTTTTAATAAGTAATAGGCATTATCCATTTTACCCGCTGCAAAAAGACCCCCAAAACCAGGAAGCTGAGACATTTTCTCTGAAGGAAAATACTGATTATACAAGCTGGTATTCCGGACATCAGCAAATTTTCCCGGAACACTTCCCATATCATGGTTCCCAAGAGCCAGCACATAAGGCACTTTCTGATCCAATTGCTCAAAAGCCTCTTTAATAACAAGCCATTCTTTAGTATTATTATTTTGAGTCAGATCCCCCTGCTGCAAGACCATATCAATAGTTTTCGCTTCTTTTGAAATCCAGTTAACCTGTGCTTTTAATACCTCGGGATATTTTTCAGCATAGGTTTGGGTATCCGGAAGTAATACAACTCTGGCTCTTTGAGTTAAATTGCATGATGCCAGAATGAAAACAAATACGAACAACCATCTATAATTCACTACCATAATTAAATTGACATTTTATTGATCAGGTGAAAGGCAAAACGTATTCAGCCTATCTGAAGATCATTTGTTTGATATTATTTAATATACGGACTTTCAAAGTCAAGCTTCTTTAATCCGGCCTGAACATCCTGATCCCTCATAAATAATTTCCACAATAGTCCCGAACGGTAATTCTCCATCATCACCACGATCGGTCCCTGATCTATTCCGAGATATCTTTTAGGATACCATCCGGCTTCATCACTGAAGGCATCATAAAATCCATAGGAACCCCAGATTGTTTCCTTTTTGTTCTGGTACCAGTTTCTCATTGCTGCCATCGATTCTTTGGGTGTATAGGGCATGGAAGCAAGAGCCGCAGTTGGAGCAATAACACCAAGATCATTTTTTGCATCAGGAGCATGCCCGGCATAACCTTTCACTGAGTAGCTGGAGGTTAATCCCCAGCTTTGAGCCGAGTATCCTTTAAAATTTTTCGGATTATCCACGCACCATTGATAATTGATACGGGCCATATTTTTCACTTCCTGACCATAATCGGCATACCTGTCTGTGAGCCCATTCGGATTTAATCCCAAAAAAGAATAATGCGCCCAAAATAGCGGTCCGCCGTTTTGAGGATCACCCTGATGTTTGAGCTGCAGCGGAATTGATTTATAGCTGCTTTCCTGTTTAATTTTCCCGTTCTCTGCCCATCCTTCATGATAAACTTCTGCCGGTACTCCGTGTTTAGGAGAGGAAGCCGCCAGCACGTACATAATTAAACACTCATTATAACCACGTACAGGAAAGTTCATTTTCCATTGATATTCAGGACTCCAATGCCAGTAAAGTACGTTCTTACCATTCCGGTACCAGTTAAAATCTATTCCTTCCCATAATTGGGTAGCCTTGCCCGCTAGTTGCCTTTCCATGGGGTTGCCATCTTTAAAATATTGACGCACACAGATCAGTCCCTGGGCAATAAAGGAAGTCTCCACAAGGTCGCCCCCATTATCACGTGCAGAGAATGGCTTTACTTTACCTGTTTCACCGATCATCCAATGGGGCCATGCTCCATGGAACCTGTCAGCTTTATCCAGGTAATTCAGGATTTTTGTTAAACGTGCAACACCCTCCTCACGGCTGACAAATTTTCTGTCAATGGCACTGATTATAGCCATAATTCCAAAACCGGTGGCTCCGGTAGCAACTGTATTCTTATCATTCTGAGGATAAATCCCATCGTCATGAAAGCGTTCCCTGCCTGCTCCTGAAACAGGTTCGGCTCCATCCCAGAAATACTGGAAGGTATGATACTGTACGGAATCGAGAAGCTGTTTATCTGAAAGTACCGCTTTCTCTTCTACTTCATTCTGAATTGTTCCGCAGGAGAGAAATACCCCTGTAAACAGTATAAATAATTTGTTTAAATGTCTCATAATCTCAGATGTTAGGACTTTGAAAGCCCAGTTTCTTTAATCCTGCTTTGACTTCAGGACTGCTCATAAATAAATTCCAGATAAGGCCGGACCGGTAATTTTCGATCATTACTATTTGAGGGCCCTGATCAATGGCTAAATAACTTGAAGCAAACCAGGGTTCTGACATCGAAAAGGAGTCCTTAAATCCATACTCTCCCCATAGCTTATCTCCCAGTTTATAATAGAAGAACCTGATCGCACGCAGGGATTCCTGGGGCGTAAAAGGCAATGAGGATATAGCTGCAGTGGGAGCTATATATCCTTTATCATTTGAAGGCGAACTGGCAGCATATCCATTCAGGATATCACTTGCTGTCAATCCCCAGCAATCGGCAGAATAGCCCTGGTATTTCATTGGGTTCGCAACGCAGTAATTGTAATTTATTTTGCTGTGGGCTATGGCCTGGGTTTCATAATTGGCATAGGCATCCGTCAAAGAAAAAGGATTTAATGCCATCATGGAATAGTGTTCAAAGAATAATGGACCACCATTAGCCGAACCTAAAGGAAGCTGAACACCATAATAGGTATTACCATTCCTTATACTACCATTGCCTGCCCAGCCATTATCATAAACTGATTTGGGGATACTGTGAGTTGGTGACGAGGCCGCCAGGACGTAAACCATCAGCGCTTCATTCCAGCCTTTAACCTGCAAATTAACATCCCAATTATAATCCGGACTCCAGTGCCAGTACAATTTTTCTTCTCCACTCCTGCGGAACCAATCCCACTCAACCTCATTATATAGCTTGGTAATGTCAGCCCGCAATGCGATCTCGGAAGCTTCATTTCCATTAAAATACTGCCGTACGACAAGCATACCCTGCATAAGAAAAGAAGTTTCAACAAGGTCGGCTCCATTGTCTTTGGGGCTGAAAGGCTGAACCCGACCTGTATTCCCGTTGATCCAGTGTGGGTAAGCGCCGTGAAATCTCTGTGCCGACTTCAAAAAGGCAATAATTTTCTGCAGGCGGACCAGGGCATCTGTCCGGGTAATAAAATTCCTGTTCACTGCGCTAACCACGCTCATCAGGCCGAAGCCGGTCCCACCGGTTGTCACGATATCGCCCGAAGTATTCCTTTCACGGGCCATGCCGCTGTTTGGATGAGCAAAATCCCAAAAATACTTAAATGTTTGTTTTTGTATCAGCGTTAATAGTTCCTCATCACTTATCCTTGGGAATTTATCTTTATCATCCAAACCGGTGGTCAACGCGATGTTTACCGGGTTTAACAGTTTTCCTCCGCTGGCGGTGGCCAGGCCGGAAGGAATAATAATGGTATACGAGGAGAAGCCGGGTAAATCTGCTGAGGGGCTTATTTCAAGGGTTTTATTCTGATCAGATAAATTCGCGCTGAAGCTTATATTCGCATTTGCCGAACTTTGCCAGATAATAGCATTTGCGGCAGCTGCTGTAACAGGTTCAGAAAACAAAATCTTAATCAGGGGCCGCAGGTTTATACCAGGGTAGCTTAAACTTCCATTGTAAATTCCGTTTACCGTAAAGGATAAAGTAGCATCACTGCCTTTAATTTCTGAGGTATTATCTTTTTTACACCCCTGAAAACAAAAAAACACAAGGAAAAGAAGCGACGTAAATGTTCTATTAAGACAGGTAGCTATCATTTATAGTTAGATATAAAAGCTCCGGCTTCCCTGAGGAAACCGGAGTTAAGAATTATTTACCTGCTTTTCCCAGGTTATAAAGGGCTTTAATATGCGCATCCGGAAGTACCTTATTAAAGATCCTGATTTCATCAATCTTACCGGTCATTGCTGCAAACTCGGTATTGGTATTTACAGATTTACCAGGTATCACATTATAATTACCTCCAATGATCACTTCTCCTGGTTCATAAGATTTAAACAGGTTATTGCCTGTGCCCCTGTTTGGGTAATCGCCTACTTTCTGACCATCGGCCCATATATTGAAAATACCAGTTGTTGCATCATAGGTAAGAAGTAAATGGGTCCATTTTGCTGCACCTATCTCAGGTGTTTTAAACGGTGTGAGCCAGGGTGCATTCAGGTTATCCTGTGTTCCGCCCCCCAGGGTGGTAAAGGTCGGGTGAATAACTAATTTTTTAACTTCACTTGCAGGATTTGCATTGGTTTCCAAAGCAAAGTTCAGGCTGCCGTTATAAATTCCCGGTCTTGCCAGTTGAAAGATCATAGTTTTTTTAGACCCGTTATTCAGTACCTGGATCCATTCACTCACTGTGAAGCTTTTTAAGGCATCGGTTTTAAATGCATTAAACTGACTTGCGTAATACACATAGCCGGCATTTAAACTTAATGCCTGTCCTTTAACTCCTCCCGCTACCAAAGCATCATTTGCCGAAGATGTGGGCGCTGTATTACTTTTTGTTTCATTTTTTGTTGCATCAAAGGACCAGTAAGCGACCAGACTGGCAGGATAAATTTCATCGGAGCTGGTATAACCATCGATCTTACCTTCATAAGCTGCAGCAGAAACATCAGGCAGATTATTGGGGTTACCATCCTTTTTGCATGAGGATAATGCCGCGATTGCGAAAATACCTGCGATTATGCTGTGTATATTAAATGTTATCTTTTTCATCAGTATATAATTTGTTTTTATCGGTGATGAAGCTATCATGATGAGCATATTCATTGCTGTTTATGAGCAGCGTGCTCATGATGGTTTCATTTGATATAATTTATTTTAAATGGCCATGAAGCTGGCATGAGCTGATGTTAATTGGACAGCAGGCTCATGCCGATTCATCTTTCTAAATATTATTAATAACCAGGATTTTGGGTTAATATTCCCTTACTTAAGTCGATCTGGGATTGCGGGATCGGTAACAATTCATGCTTTCCGGCCACATAATTCTTACCCTGAGACTGGAGTACCTGCGCAGCAGTTCCCCAGCGTACAAGGTCAAAGAACCGGTCGTATTCCATGCCAAGTTCAACCCTTCTTTCCTGTCGTATCGCATCACGCAATACACTCTGATCAACCGTAACAATATTAGGAAGGATCGTAGAATTCGTGCCCCGGGCTCTAGCTCTAACACTGTTTAAAGCGGCTAGAGCTTTTGTGGTATTATCAGTTCCTCCAACCTCATTGGCGGCCTCTGCATACATTAAAACTACATCAGCGTAACGGAGTAATCTTACATTCATCCACCAGCCGAAACGGTTTCCAACAGAAGCCCTTCTGGCAGGATTGGTATATACTTTATTGTTATATCTCGGATTAGGCAAACCTGCAGGTATTGCCTCTCCAAATAAAGAGGTTCCCCCGGTATAAAGAATGGTACGCGCCTTACGCGGATCACCAGCTTCATATGCAGCTTCTAAACTTGTACTCGGAACATTAAAGCCCCATCCCAGATCCCATTGCCCTGTACCCCGTACTCCCTGCACATTGGCATGCTGAGATCCAAAGCTGGTCGGATTGGCTGCATCGGCATAAGCCTGAACCTCAAACAGCGATTCTTTTGTATTTTCACCTTCTTCATTGAAAATAGTAGCATACGGCACTGTAAGATTATACATACCTGAATTCATAACCATACTGGCTGCATTACTTGCCGGGCCCCATTTCTTCTGGGTCAGATAAACTTTTGCCAATAAACCATTGGCCGCCCCTGAAGTTGCTTTACCAATAAACTTGGCATCGTAGCTCGACGGAAGATTTGCCGCGGCAAACTGGAGATCACTTTCAATAAACGCATAGATCTGTGCAGAGTTACTTTGCGGGATATTCGATTGAGACGCTGATCCGGTGGTAATCGAATCAATTAAAGGAACCCTGCCGAATAAACGGACCATCATAAAATAGGAATAGGCCCTTAAAAACCTCGCCTGAGCCTGAGCAGCCAGTTTTAAATCTGCAGGTGTGTTTGGATTGGGATCGTTCTTAACCCTGTCCAATACATAATTTGTTTTCCCAACCAGATCAAAATGACCTAACCATAAGGCATTAGCCATTCCATTTGAAGGAGTGAGTGTGAAATTATCCATCTGCAATGCATCCGGACCATCAGCGGGTGTACTTCCTTTATCGGCATCATCACCTCTGATACTTACAGCCGCTACAAATGGCATAACCGTAGCATCATAACTTCTTAGACTGGCATAAGCACCATTGATAAACTCGTCATACGGCCCTGCGCCGCCGGGATAAGGATAATTATCCTGATCATAGCTTCCCTGAGCTTTGCGGTCAAGGAAATCTTTCTGACAAGCACCCATTACTGATACCAATGCGGATAAAAGCACCAGACCATAAATCTTTTTCATCTTATATAATATTTTCATCTTGATCTTTTTATGATATCATTAAAAAGTTGCGTTTAAACCAAAGCTGTATATGGCAGGTAAGGGATATATTCCGTTATCTGCACCTGCGCCCAGTATATTTCCAAGTGGCGCTTCGGGAGTATAACCCGTCGTCTTACTGAACGTATGGATGTTCTGACCGCTGATATAAAGACGCAAACTTTTCAATCCTGTTTTCAGTAAACCTCCCTTATTAAAGGTATAACCCAATTGCATAGTTCTCAGGCGGAAATAATCTCCTGGCTCAAGAAAATAACTGCTGAACAGGTAATTGTTCCCTCTGGTATTATCCAGAACTGGTTCTATATTGTTTGAACCCGGGCCAGTCCAGGCATTTATCCGGTTGCTTTCATAATTGAGCACTGCAAAATTCAGGGTCCTTCTCTGGGTATATACTGAATTTCCAGCTACTCCCTGTCCTTCTAAAATCGCATCGAAGTTTTTATATCCGAAAGTTAGATTAAGTCCGTAATTGAAATCCGGGAATGGGGTACCTAAATTAGTTCTGTCGTTCGGAGTGATTCTGCCATCTCCATCGACATCCTGGTAGGCAACATCTCCTGGAAGAGAATTGGCAAAACTTGGCATTTTATCCAGGTCTGCAGTCGACTGATATACACCAACCTGCCTGTAGCCATAAAAGTATCCGATGGATTCGCCGGAAACCGTTCTGTTAGCTCCGCCGTTCCCTGTAAGCTGGAAATTAAAATTATCCCCAATTGACTCAACCTTATTCTGGTTATAGCTAAAATTAGGGGAGATCCCGAATGTGAAATTCTCTCCTATTTTATCGTTCCATCCCAGGCTGACCTCTATTCCCCTGTTACTGATTGTTCCAAGATTGGTCAATAAGTTGAGAGGCTGATTTGGCAGATCCACAGAGGTAATGATATCCTTTGTAGTTCTGTCATAAAGAGAAATATCAGCACTGAATTTATAATCGAACGCTTTCATTTCCAATCCTAAATCAAAACCCCTGATAACCTCCCAGTGTAAGTTGGGATCAGGGATATAAGCCGGGATTACTGAAGGATACACATTATTACCGAATACACCTACAGAAGATGAATTAAGTCCCGGGCGATACAGGTTATTACCGAAACCCTGGGCATTTCCTAATGTGCCCCATGCCGAGCGCAGTTTCAGGAAGTCAATTTTCTTAACATTAAAGAAGCTTTCATCACTCAGTACCCAGCCTAATCCGATACTTCCGAAAGTACCCCATCTGTTATCCGGAGCGAATTTGGAAATACCGTCACGGCGGACAGTCGCATTAATCAGATATCGGTCCTTGAAAGCATAGTTAACTCTTCCAAAGTAAGACAGCTGTGCAGATTCTCCACCTCCACCGCCTACACTTGCTGCGGGGTTTGAATTATTCACAATATTCAAATACCAGAAATCCTGATCATTTGGAATATTTAATGAGGTATCTCTTCTGCTTCCGCTTAAATTGGTACTTCCTTCGAATAAAGAAGTGAAACCGGCAAGAGCTGTAAATTTGTGAACCTTATTAAAGGTAGAATCATAAGTAATTGTATGATCCTGCTGGAATTTTTGAAATTCTGACTGACTTTGGTTTACGCTTGTTTTAGCTGAATTATCAAACGTCCTGTTTGTTGGAACTGTTCCTTCTCCCAAGTTAATGAAGGTATATGGAAGTGGATTATAACCCCGGGACCCGTTAAAACTTAAGTCCGTGTAAAATGCAGACCTTGCTTTGAACTGTTTAAGGAAGGTGACTTCGGCAAAAATATTTCCTACCGCACGATACCCTTTATTAATGGAAGTCTTGTCATTATTATTTAAAGTCGCTATCGCATTACCAACCTGTGCTCTCTGAAAAGAAGGCATGCTGTAATAGGTTTTTGCATCTTCCTGAACAGGAACAATGGGAGCCGCCCATAAAACATTATTTAAGCTAACGTCTGCAGGGTCGGAAATATAGTGAAAGGCATTGATATCTGCCCCGACACGAAAATTGTTATTTATCCGTATCTCCTCATTAACCCGCGCATTGAACTTTTGAAAACGGCTGTTTCTTAATACGCCTTCCTGGTTGCTGTAACCTACATTAACCAGTGTGGTGGTCTTTTCACCACTGTTGGCAATACTAAAATTGCTGTTGGTCATTGCTGCTGATTTTAAAACCAGGTCCTGCCAGTTGGTATTGGCAGTATAATTTGAAAAGTCGAAAGGTGCGGCGTTCAGGTTTGCAAGCTGTGCTGAATATAATTTCTTAAAGCCATCTGCATCTGCAACATCAATCTGATCTGGAACCCGCTGAATTCCTACATTACTCTGGAAAGCAACACGGGTCTGGCCCTTTGGAGCTCTTTTAGTAGTGACCACGATAACACCATTTCCTCCCTGGATACCAAAAATTGCGGTTGAAGAAGGATCTTTTAAAACTTCAATGCTTTCGATATCCCCTGAGTTAAGGTAATCAATATTGGTTTGAACAACTCCGTCAACTACATATATAGGATTAGAAGAATTTGTACTGTTAACCCCACGGATGCGGACCGTCGGAGCGGCTCCGGGTGTTCCGTTGTTTACAATTGTTAATCCGGGAACCTTTCCCTGCAAGGAAGAAACAGGGTTAGTATTTGGGAGCTTTTCGATGTCGGCACCTTTTACAGAGGTAATAGATCCTGTAAGATCCCTCTTTCTTTGCGTGCCGTAACCAATTACAACAACCTGTTCTAATAGCTGTTCAGAAGGAGCAAGCTTAACCACTACACTGGTTCTGCCGTTAAGAGCTATTTCCTGGTTAACAAAACCGAGATAAGTAAATAAAAGGGTGGCATTGCCAGGTGCACTGATTGTAAAGTTACCATCCAGATCGGTTTGGGTACCGATGTTTGTTCCCTTAACAATTACGCTTACTCCTATAAGTGATTCATTGCTTTTTGCATCGGTAACTTTTCCTTTTACCTGAACATTTTGAGCAAACACATACAAACCGGAGAAGAGACATAGAAATAATAGTAAAGACTTTCTTTTCATAATCTGATTCTGAAATTCGTTTAATTTTGTTTTATAAAATATTATGAACTATAAAGTTGAATGAATTTTAAGCCGCTTACAAAAAAAATCACCTCTACATCACTACATCAAGGCTAAAAGAAGGAAACATCAAATACCCTGAAAAAGCATTCAAAAAGCACAAATAAGGGATTTTTTATATTACAGCTGATGTTTTAGCACTACATCATGCGAAGAATCCGAGATGGAGATTTTAAGACAGTATTACAGGCAGTGAGAGGTAATGTTGTAGTGCTAAAGTTCCATTAAAAACTCAACCAGGTTTTTGTCATGGGGGATATCTAATTTTTTTCTGAGACGGTACCTTCTTATTTCTACCCCTCTCAGGCTAATATTCAAAAGAGAGGCCATTTCCTTGCTGTTCATATTCATTCTCAGGTAGGCACAAAGCTTCAGATCATTGGGAACAAGATCGGGATGATTGACCTTTAATTTTTTAAAGAAATTCTCATGAGTTTCATTGAAACTGCTTTCAAATAAATTCCAATCCCGTTCATCATTCATCCCTTCAGCGATGATTTTCTGCAAACGCTTTAACTGATCATCATCGACATTTTGACCATTTGTATCCTTCAGATTTATAATTTCACCCCGTATTCTTTGCAGAAACTCGTTCTTGTAAACAATATTCATTGCAGAATTAGTAACCTCCCTGCCCTTGCTTTCAATTTCAGCCTGTAGCTTTTCATTTTTAAGCTTGATCAGCTTCTGCTCATTAATAATGGCTTCCTGTCTCAAATGCTCCTCCTTCTCCTTCTGCAGCTGTGCTTCAATTTTTAACTGATGCTTCTGAAGTTTCCGGAAATACCATTTTCTCAGAAAGTAAATTCCAATGATTATTAAAATCAAGTACAAAGCTAAAGCGCCTAGCGTGGCTGAAAAAGGAGGCAATATCTCAAACTGAAATGTTGAGATATCAGAAATCCCCGCTCCGTTTATCCTGGCTCGCACCATAAAGGCATATTTTCCATATGGCAAATTGGTAAAATCCTTTTGTGAAAGTTCCGACCAGCCCGACCATTCCTTTGAATACCCTTCAAGGTAATACTGATAAGTTATTTTTGCCTGCCTGTAGTAAGGCAGCGAATAATTGATCCGTATATTATTCTGATTATGCTTTATCCGTATCCGCTGACTTAATGACCCGCTTTCGGTAATAATAGAACTGTTCCCGGTTATATTCTCAACCCTGCCAATAAAGATGCGCGGGATATTTTGCTTTAAAGGGGTTGTTTTCTGATGAAACAGGGCAAAGCCATCATCTATACTTATTAGGTAAAGGTCCTGATGGATTTTTGATATGTTCTCATAATCCTGGACCATACGTCCGTTAAGGATATTGAATAAGGTAGAATCCATACTAACCTTGCCGGGTTCTTTAAAGTTCACTAATGCCACTTTACCATGGTCAATGAACCAATAGTTCTTTTCATCGGCTTTTATTATCTTATTCGATAATGCGAAAGAACCCAGATTATGGTTTAACTCATCATACTTTTTGAATTTATCACTTATATCATCATAAATATAGAATCCTGAGTTGGAGGAAAATACAATTTTTCCATTGAGGTTAAAGATGTTGATGCTATAATCAGACGGCAAACCCGATTTCTGGTCGTAGGCTTTAATTTCCTGATTGACAGATCGAAGGTCATTATTAAGATTGATCTTATATATCCCTTTATAGGCATGGCTTACCCAGATATTCCCCTTTTCATCCTGTTCAACATAACGGGATGGTTCCCCGAAACCTTCTACCTTATGTGAAAAAAGATATTTTCCATCAGATGATCTGTTGTAAATAACCAGGCCTGTATATGTACCCTGTATAAGTTTTCCAGGCTGCAAATGCAGTTTTCTTATCGTCCATCCCCCGCTAACGGAGGATATTTTTTCAATAGTTGCCCCATTTACTTTGAATGTACCCGAATTATGTCCGCAAAAAAGCTCCCCATCAATTTCACTCAGATCCCAGACCTGACCCTGAGATCCGGGAATTAATTTAAAATCGAAAAGCTGTCTCTTATTAGCTGGATTCCAATCGCTGTAAAATAAACCCTGATTTGTTCCGAGGTAAATTTTATTGCGGAAAATAATACTGGAATAAACTGTTCCGAAGGCCCCTGTTTTATCGAAAAAGAATGATAACGGGGAATTTAATTCTATTCTGTCTATCCCGTTATCCAGGCCGGCCCAGAGGTTTTGCGATTCATCGATATAAAGACTTAATACGGTATTATTCTGAAGGCCGCTTGATTTACTTATATGCTGAACAATATTCCCTGCCTGATCAATGATAATAATACCGTTAAGAATGGTGCCGAATGCAAAGTACTTTCCCTGTAGTGCAACCCCGTTATTCAGTTGATAGGTTTTCAAAAACTTTGCTGCAGGAATATCCCAGGGAACTATTTCTCCTTTTGCAAATTTAAATAAGCCATTGCTGGAGGTACCGATTAAGAATTCATTTTCTTTATAGGGCAATATAGTTAATACGCTGGCTGTCCTTAAAATCTGGCTTCCGGGGATAAAAATAAGCTGTCTGTCCTTTAACTCATATAATCCGCTTCTCAGAACCTGGACAAAAAACCTATTCCCTGCCTTGATCAGAAATAAATAAGGCCCCTTCTGGATAACATTAATGACTCCATTCTGATAAATCAGGATTGACCCGAAGGATTGAAATATAACCCGGTCGCCCTCAACATATATTTTCCATATTTCATCAATAAGCCTGAACTTCCGGGGTATCAGATGAGTTAGCGATTTATATTTGAGAATTGCACTGTCACTGTATGACCAATATCCAATTTCACCAAATCCTCCAGTAAATATTTTACCCTTTTTATCAGCAGCGACAGATCTTACAATAAGGTCATGCGGTATCTTATGCAATTGCCAGGATGTCCCGTTAAACGATAATAAACCTTCAGAATTTCCAAAATATAGGTTGCCGTGTTCGTCCTTTGTTACTGCCCAGTTCTGGTTACCGGCGAGATAGGAATTCTTAGAAAAATTTTGCACATATGGAACTCCAATGCTTTGTACATCAATTGCCTGGGCATTAAACCAGCAAAAAAGAACCAGATAAAATAAAATGACCTGTCTACCCATACGTATTAGTCACAAATAGTCGCAAATAAAGGGTTCCTTAAAATGGTCCCAACTCAGCACTATTTTTTCTTAAGAAAACAAGTCTTTAATACCACACTCATACCATCTACCTTGCAATCCACTTCTTCATCATCCTCAGTTAAACGGATTTTTTTGATAACCGTACCCTGCTTAATCGTTGTGGATGAACCTTTTACTTTAAGGCTTTTAATAACCTGAACAGTATCCCCGTCATTCAGAGGGTTTCCATTACTATCCTTTACACTGCTTTCAGCCATTCTCTCAATTTTGGGTCAAAATTAATTAATTATAGCCGTTTTTAATGATTTCTTGTAAAGACTTTGTCTCAATAAGCCCTCTGTTTCATTTTAATCTAAATTATGGTAATTTCATAGCTTAATTTAATTATCGATGAACATTCTTAACCGCGCAAGCATTTATATTACGGGTTTATTGTTATTCAGCCAATGCGGACTTGCTCAGACAGAAAAGGGCAAAATAGATTTCGAAACGTATAATCCTCCCTCATCGCTGGTTGTCCCTGAACATGTTGTATCAAATGCGAAATTCCCTTTTATAGATGTTCACAATCACCAGAATAATATGCCTGCCCAAAATCTGAACATTTTACTTAAGGAAATGGACAAACTCAATATGCGGGTGATGGTAAATCTGAGCGGACGGGGCGGCGATTATCTTGCATCTTCGGTAAAGCATGCCAATGAAGCCACTCCTAACCGCCTTGTGGTATTCACCAATATTTCGTTCACAGGAGTGGGAGAAACCGGCTGGGCTGAAAAGACCACTAAACAATTGGAAGCGGATGTTAAAGCAGGGGCTAAAGGCCTGAAGATTTTTAAAAGCCTTGGTTTTTCCGCGAAAGACAATAAAGGATCAATTATAGCGGTAGATGACATCCGGCTGGATCCGGTATGGAAAAAATGCGCAGATCTGGGTATTCCGGTTCTGATCCATACAGCGGACCCAAAACAATTCTGGGATGAGCCCAATGCTGAAAATGAACGATGGCTGGAACTCCTCACACAACCGGGAAGGAACAGAAGCGCTTCAGACGGGTTTTCATGGGAAGCCCTTATCCAGCAGCAGCATAATCTGGTCAAAAAAAATCCTTCAACAACTTTTATTATTGCGCACTTTGGATGGTTTGCTAATGATCTGAATCACCTGGGCAAACTTCTTGATACTTATCCAAATATGAATATTGAATTTGGAGCAATCATAGCGGAACTCGGCAGGCAACCCAGGATGGCTAAAACATTCTTCGAAAAATATCAGGATCGCATCCTCTTTGGTAAAGACAGCTGGGTACCGGCTGAATATTCAACCTATTTCAGGGTACTGGAAACCGAAGATGAGTATTTTCCATATCATAAAAAATATCATGCCTACTGGAAGATGTATGGAATGGGGCTTAGCGATAGAGTATTGAAAAAAATTTACTATAAAAATGCACTCAGGATAATCCCAGGAATAGATAAAACCCAGTTTCCCGATTAGGTAACATATGCACCTGGCCGGCAGTATACAAAATTACAGACTGAATTAATCTTCAGTTTGCAGTCAGGCTGAGTTATCCGGATAGTTAAAATCTCAACTTGAATAGGATAGTGCCACCCTTATCATCATCCGCTACAAGAAGAAGCTCAGGGCTGCCTTTAATCAGCGCTACGGATTCAATCTTTTGACTAATTAATTCAATGCTTAATTCCCCTAACCTCGTCAGAGAGGATATAGTCAACTCGGGGTTTTGAAGCCGGGCCCTTGCCTCATCAATAATTGCCAGATAACTTTCTCCAATGGGTCCGTCAACATAAGGATTGGGTGTATTTTCGGAGGAAAAAGTAATGAACAGTCTATCTGTTTCTTCATCATAATCCATACCTGACATTCCTGCGTCTGAAACCGGTAATTTAACTTTAACAGTACGTCTGAATTCTGGAGAATGAATATCCCCAGCCGAAAACACTATAAAATTATCCGGGGAAGAAGTATTTGCCCGGATTCCAAAGGCAAATTCACCGTGTATGAATGTTGCTGCTTCAATGTTCAGCTGATTAAAGCTTTGCCTTAAAAAATTATAGAATTTGCTCAGATCCACCCTTTCAATAGAACCCTTATTCGGATCAAAAATAAAGGCACTGTCACGTTGAGGAGATAATGAGCCGGAACCAAGAAAGACAATAATTTTTTTTCCATCCTTTTCTATTACAAAGGATGCCTCTAAATCTGGCTTTTCAGGTTTGGGAATTCTTAAACCCTGACCAGCAGGGAATATAGGAATACGTTTTTCCTCTTTTAAATGTTCATCCAGTACAAGGATCATGGCTGCATCGTCCCCCATTATGTAAAATCTGTTATTTACAAAACTTATGGTTGAACCGGATGGATAAGCTTCCGGAATGATGGATGAAATAAATTGGGGATTCGGTTCATTCATAAGTCATGAAGATAATGGTAATAATATGAGCAGTTTAATCCTACAGGAAATTTCAAACTAAATCAAGGACATCATACAAAATCAATCTAAATCTACAGCCTGAACCGGTCCACAAGTCAAAAAGCTTTACTCCATTTAAACCTGTATGAGATGGTATTTGTTTAATTACCAAAGAACGTTCAAAAATCCTAAGATTTCAGGGAAGGTATGAATGTCGAAGAAGGCCGTTTTGTCATTAAAATCTTCAGTTCTGCAGGACCGGCAAAGCCATCCTTTGTTGAAACTTTCTTTGCGGGGCGAAAACCTGATATGGTTTTCAGGTATTTTACGGATTTTTTTGATACAAATACCTGTACCTCATGTATAAAATTTATTAATATACATTTAGGTCCCGCTAATAAAAAAACAGAGGAAATGATAAATATTGCATTAACTGAGGACCATAAAATTGTCAGGAAAGGGATCAGTACTTTACTGGAAAAAGAAGACGATATGCGAATAATTGCAGAGGCTTCTAACGGAGAAGAAATACTGGAACTTTTCAATAATGGAAGAATAGATCCAAATGAAACTATTCTTGTTACGGACATTAATATGCCCGGAATTAATGGTCTGGATTTGATTTCCACCCTGATAAAATCCTATCCTAAACTACGGATCATTGCTCTCTCGATGCTTTCAAATGAAAAGTATGTCTTTACAGCTTTTACAGCCGGAGCAAGCGGCTATCTGCTTAAGAATATTAATTCCGAAGAACTCCTTTTTGGAATAAGGCATATTTATAATACCGGTGAAAGGTATATCTGTAATGAAATTGCGATGCAGCTTCTAGACAAGCAGCTTGAACGCACCCATGTGCTTACTGATGATTTACCGGAGGTAGAACTTTCAAAACGCGAACGGGAAGTTTTACTCTTAATTGCGGAAGGCTATACCAACCAGGAGATAGCAGATAAAATATTCACGAGCAAGCGAACGGTAGAAGGGCACCGCCAAAATCTGATCGATAAAACCCATTCCAGAAACTCTGCAGCCCTAATCCGTTATGCGGTTGTTCGAGGAATTGTAAACTAAATTGTACCCCAGAAAAATTTACAAATCAGTAAATTAAGACCTCAGATTAAAGCCTTTTGCAGGAAGGAAAACCCCCTGCTAATACAATTTAAAACCATGAAAAGCATAATACAGAATTCATTTTTTGTCCTGTCAGCACCTGCTAACCCGGACACAGATTTTATATACCAATGGAACACTGACCTATGTATTAAAGTACATAAGACAAAACTGGCGGTCCTTTCATCCAATACTTCCTTATTTATTTACCGGATGTTAAACCACTGTCTTTATGTTTTTGAAACAATAGGGAACGCCCTTTATAACAGGAAAGAAATACGATCGGCGATAAACTGGTATGCATCATATTACAGCTTGTCTCTGACTGTGGTTCAGGATCCTGACTTTGATGTCTGATTCATAAAAATTAACTCGTTTACTTCAAAACATTTTACATTGAAATCCAGACCTTCAAAAATCAAATATTATGATGAATTGGCTAATGCCATAGGGCAGCCCATTGTTATCCTTGACACAGATTATCATATAATCTTTGCTAATAATAGTTTTCGTAAGCTTTTAGGTTTCTCTGAACAGGATACCATCAATGAAGATTATTTTACAATTAACCTGAACTCAGAAGAGGACGACAATTTCAGATCCGATATTGAACACAGTATCCAGACTGGCGAAGAATTTGAATTCAGTGCGCCGAATGACCCCGACCGAAAGTTTATGCTGACTGTAAAAGGTTTAAAGAGGGGTCCGGATCAAGGTAAGTTTAAAGTAATCAGCTTCAGGGATATCACCCTCGAAAGAATCGGAGAGGAAAGAAGAGATGATTTTATCAGTGTAGCAAGTCATGAACTAAAAACACCTTTAGCCATTATCAGCGCTTTATCCCAGATCCTTGAACGAGAGGCTGTGAAAGTTGATGCCCATGATTTCCAGGTGTATATTTCTAAAATAAATTCTCAGTCGAAAAAACTTCTGTCACTGGCATCCGCATTACTGGATATATCACAAATTCATACCGGAAAGTTCGCACTGAAAATGAAATGGTTTAATATCAGCGAATTGATCGGTGAACTTATTGATGATTTCTCCTATACTTTTAAGTCACATACTATCAATCTTTCCGGTGAAAAAGAAGTTTCCGTTTATGCAGATAAACAGATGATCAGCCAGGTATTAAGTAACCTGATATCAAATGCCATTAAGTACTCTCCTGACGCCCGGGAAATAAATGTCCACGTGTCTAAAAATCATAAAGGTGTGTTAGTAAGTGTTAAGGATTTCGGGATTGGCATTCCAGAACAGGAACAGTGTAAACTCTTTCAAAGATTTTCAAGAACCGATCTAGTTAATGAACATGATATCCCCGGTTCAGGTCTTGGATTATATATTTGTTTTGAGATCATAAGAAAGCACGCCGGGCGATTATGGATGGAGAGCAGAAAGAATTCAGGTTCTACCTTTTACTTTTCTTTACCAGACTATAATACCTGATTTTACGTATTGATAAGGCCCTTTAGTATGGAGAATTTAATCAGAGCAGCAGTGTTACGGCAACCTGTTTTTTCCAGCAAGTTCTGACGATGACCTTCAACTGTACGCTTGCTTGTAAAAAGCCTTTCGGCAATTTCTGTGTTAGTTAATCCCTCAGCAATAAACCCCAGGATCTCCAGCTCTCTTTTCGACAAATCTATATCCTTAAGAGATATATCGCTCTGACCTATGCGCCTGTCCAGTAAACGAAGGCTAAGTTCACTGCATATGTATCTTCCACCTGAATAAATATGCCGTATTGCAAATCCTAATTCATCCGGACTTACATTTTTCAGCAAATAACCTTCAGCACCAACCTGAAAAGCCTGCAGGATATATTTTTCATGATCATTCATAGTTAGAACAATCACCTTAATCTGAGGAGAAGTTTCCTTAAGTTTTTCGATGAGCTCTGCCCCGTTTATACCAGGCATATTCATGTCGAGCAGAATAATATCTGCCTCCACCCCATTTGCCATCAGATCGAGGGCGTGCTGTCCATTATCAGCTTCGCCGGCAATCAAAAAATCAGTATTTTGTTCAAGTAATGAACGAATTCCGTTTCTGACAATATTATGGTCTTCTGCAAGTATTATCCGTATCATATATAATTGGCGGACATCAAATTACTAAAAAATTCCGGAATTAACACGGAGTGGCGGATAACTATAGTAAGCAATAAAGGAATCACGTCGGTTATGTACTCAATTAAGATTCAACGCGTATTAATACGGAGCAAATCACGTATTAATCACCCAACTTAATATCACTTAAAATGTTTTAAATTAAGGGTTTACAAGTAGTATAAAAATTACTATTTAATTGGCTCTACATCTATCTAGCTGACGCTGCAGACCAGGTACTTAAGGGTGCCTGGTTTTTTTATTAAAAATTAGCTGAACCAAAATTCAAACCTAACTTCTGTTTGTATCGGGTACTTTTTTAGCCGGTTCTGCCCCGAGTACTAAGCAGGTATTTCTACTGTTTTTTATGGTTGTAATTACCCGATTTTGTATTAAGAGGATAAATATTGTTCTTGAAATAAATACCGTTTAATAATCATTTAATCTGTTTATTTTCTTCGTTTATTTCTTAATTTCTAATATTTAACGCCCTTCTCAAAAATTTCCACTGCCCCACTGCGGCGGGTTTCCATTCCGGAAACGGGATATGCTCAATAAACAAATTAATTGGCTGTTTGTCTGATTCATACGGGAATTTTTGACATACAATATCAACTTACCTGGGATGCCAAAATAAGCCTGATTAAACTGTTAAAAACAGCACATGAAAAAAAGAATAGCATTTATCAGTGTGCATGCATCACCACTTCCTGGGCTTACCGGATCAGATAGCGGGGGTCAGGATCTTTATGCCGGGGAACTTGCCATGCATCTGGCCGGGCTGGGGTATGAAATAGATATATTCACCCGTAAAGACGCCAGAGAGCTCCCTGATGTCCATTGCCTGGAAAATGGGATACGCGTCATTCATACGATAGCAGGGCCTCCCAAATATATTCCGAAAGAAGATTTGCTACAGTATATTCCTGATTTTACAAAAAGCATGCTCGCCTTTATCAGGAAAGAACGTGCGGAGTATGACCTCGTTCATGCACACTTCTGGATGTCAGGTCTGGTTTCATGCCAATTAAAAGTTATTCTGGATCTCCCCTTTGTTATAACTTTCTATGAGATGGGATATTTTCACAGATTATTTCAACCAAAAACTTATAAAATTCCTCCATGCAGGATTGAAGCTGAAAAGTTTATCATCAAGCAGGCCGAAGGCATTATTGCGTCATGTCTACAGGACAAAAAAGATCTGATTAATTATTACCCGGCTAAAGAAAATAAAATCCATGTAATTCCATGTGGATTCAACGGGTCGGAATGTTATCCAGTTGAGGAATCAGAGGCAAGAAAATTCCTGGGCATAAACCCTGATGACCGAATTTTATTACACTTCGGCCATAAAGGAATTGACAATGTTATCCGGGCAATGGGATTACTGAAAACGGTTACGAATACCCGGCTAATAATTCTGGAGGAAAACATCAAACATCAATCACCTTCCGACATTGAACTAACCCGCTTGAAAGACCTTGCCGGGATTCTGAAAGTTACTGATATGTTAAGTTTTGACAGGTGTGAGCACCGATCAAGGCTTAAATATTATTATTCGGCGGCTGACGTTTTTATCAGTACCCCCATGTACGAGCCCTTCGGAATTACCCCTCTGGAAGCAATGGCCTGTGGAACTCCTGTAGTGGGTTCAGATATAGGAGGTATTAAGCATAGTGTTGTTAATGGATATACCGGGTTCCTCGTACCACCGGAACAAGCCCAGGCTCTTGCCCAAAAGATAGATATCTTACTGGAAAACAGATATTTATTAAACGCTATGGGCGCCCATGCAACCGAGTGGGTTAATACCGCGTTTACCTGGTCTCATATTTCAGAGCTTGTTTCATCGCTGTACCAATATGCAAACAAGAGTCGTTCAGGCATTCCGCAGCGGCTGCAAACAAAAGCAGCCTGAGATTGCTGCATTAGGGAATAATCTCTGAGGCTATTATCTAAATGGATAGATGGGTAAGATCAAAAAGGCAGGATGCAGATGAAGAGGATTGATAAAGAATTTAAATTAACAGGACCAGGAATATCGATTAATTTATAAAATGAAGAAAGAGTGGAATGAATGCAGAAACATCGTGTGCATTAGAGCAGATGATATCGGAGATCTGCTTATGAGCTCCCCTGCAATCCGCGCTTTGAAAGAGTCCTTCAACTGCCGGATCACCATTTTAACCTCTGCTGAGGCTACTGTTATTTCTTCATTTATTCCATGTATCGATGATGTCATAACACTTAACCTTCCCTGGGATAAAACCAGTAACCCCATCTCTCCGGATACCATGGAAACTATTATTGAGGAACTCAAGACCAGGAATTTCGATGCGGCTATAATATTTTCCGTGTACAGTCAAAACCCTTTGCCCGCCGCTATGCTGGCCTGGTTAGCGGGCATCCCATTAAGGTTATCTTATTGCCGCGAAAATCCGTATGAACTGCTTACTGACTGGCTTCCGGATAAGGAACCTTATTACATAATAAAACATCAGGTCAGGCGTGATCTTGATCTGGTGGCAAGAGTCGGAGCCTATACGCATGAGAATAAGCTGTCTCTTAAGATCCCGGAGGGTGCCAGTAAATCGCTGAATCTGAAACTTCAGGAAGCGGGTGTTGATATCCGAAGGCCCCGCCTCATCATGCATGCAGGTGTTAAGGAAAGAGATCGAGAATATCCGGCAGACCTGTGGATAAATACGGCAATACGAATTCTTATGCAGACAGGATACCAGGTACTATTTACAGGGAGCCGTTCAGAAGAAGGTTTGACCTCCCGGCTCCAGCGCTCGACAGGCCCGGGTTCATTTTCTCTGGGCGGAGTTCTGAACTTTGAAGAATTTATTGCCCTGGTAGACAGCTGCCCTTTAGTTATATCCGTAAATACAGCAACTGTTCATATTGCAGCAGCCACCGAAACGCCTATGATTGTTTTGTATGCACTTACCAACCCCCAGCATTCCCCATGGAAAGCCAGCGGATATTTATTGCCTTTTAACATCTCCAGGGAAGCTCCCAGTAAAAATGAAATTATTCATTTTGTTAACGACAGATACTTCTCCAAACCTTACAAAGAACTTCTTCCTTTACAGATAGTAAGCGCGGCAATGGATATGCTGAATGGAAGAAAAAAGCTAATACCTGAAATGCCTTTTGTATAATTTCAGGTATAAAATCCCCTGATTTTTAATTCCGGATCATCTCACAGAAATAATACCCGGTATTTTACGGAACCATATAATTGCCAATAAAGCGAAATAAAAGGGATGACCATGGATGTGATGAACATTTCGCAAATATGCCCCGGAGAACCGGAGCTAAAAGAAAGCCGTTTATATGCAAACTGCGTCACAAGGCCCAACCAGATCAAAAGTAAGATCAGCATTATCATATAAGAATTCAGAACGATAGCGGCGAGCATTCCTGCAAAGGAAAAGAACATGGCATAATAATTTGCCGGTATGCCAGACCCTATTCTGCTTCTGTACAGATCCGGGTATTTCTTGAAAAGTAAGGCATTGAACATTCCTTTTTTTTGTTCTTTAATACTTATACCCCATTCGGCCTTTCTTACCGGATGGACGACTGTGGCTTTTGAAGGGATAACAGGAATAAAGTGCGACAGAAATTTGAAATGAAGATCACTGTCTTCGCGTCTCGCCATTGAAAAACGCTCATCAAACCCTCCTATCCGGATTAAAGCCAGTTTAGTACAGGCACAGTTGGCAGTAACAAACTCTGCTTTTTCCAGATTTGAAACTTTAAGTTCATAATCGGTTGGATCATTTGACAGAGGAACTTCTATTCGTCCGGAAAAAGCGATCAGATTTTGTCCGTCATATTCCCCCCATAGCGTTTCAAGCCAACTCTTATCAGGAATACAGTCATCATCAGTAAATGCGACCAGAATGCCCTTCGCCTGTAACCATCCTATATTCCTGGCGGCTGCAGGACCTTTTTTAAAAGGGGTTTGAATATGTATAAGAGAGATATGAGACGCGAATGAACTGCTGATACTATCGGCTTCCTTATCCGGTCCGTCACTTACTACGATTACTTCGAATTCTTCCCTTGAAAAACTTTGGTGCAGCAGGGCAGTAAGGCAACGCCTGAGGTACAAGGGCCTTCGAAAGGTGGGAATTACAACGGATATTTTTTTTCTACGCATAATTATTGCAGTTAGACAATATTTTCACATTAAACCGCACATGTGTAAGTATTGATCATTTCTATCAAATCGTTAAGATCAAATGGTTTTGCAATAAACCCATCGCATCCATAATTTCCGAGGGACCCAAAAACTCTCGGGTATGCCGACATTAAAATAACCGGAAGGTTCCGGGTTCTGGAATTAACTTTCAACTGGTGGCAGATCTCCCCCCCGTTGATTCCGTTCAGCAGAAAATCCAGCATGATAAGATCAGGCTGAAAATCAGCCAGCACCAGGTAGAATGAATCAATATCAGTGACTATCCTGACATCAAAATTTTCATAGGACAAGGCCTCATTCAAAGCTTCAAGAACACCCAGATCATCGTCGAGAATAAGAATCCTTTTCCCCATCTTTTGAATATTAATTGTTAAAAAAATAGCAGCAAGAAAATCCTGTAAAATCCTAAGCCGGAGGAGAAGCCTATTTCTTAGGAGACTTCCGGATCAGGTTTATTAATACTCTCAAAGAGTTTTTACTTAAATAATTAATACATTCACAGGTCATTTCATTGTATTACAAAAATACCTGAGGTATCTGCCGATTAACCCGTAGCATATACGTGTTTTATGTGCAATAAGTACCCGATTATTTTGTAACTTGAATTCTGAGGGACAAAGATTGAACTGGGGCTTTAACAATATCGCTTTTATCTTGATATTTGTTTTCCTACAACCATTAACACAGATTTTATGACAAAGGTGCGTTCGGGAACGGGCTCTTCAAAAAGAACCAGTGCGAAAAAAGATGTCCAGTCATTTCCTATTGTTGGAATTGGCGGATCCGCAGGCTCATTCCGTTCATTAGAGAAATTCTTCACACACATGTCGCCGGACAGCGGTATGGCCTTCGTAATTATTATGCACCTTGACCCGGATCATAAAGGACATCTGGCCTCACTCGTGCAAAATTTTACTCCAATGCCGGTCATTGAGGCTGAAGACGGAATGCCTTTGGAGGAGGATATGGTTTATATTATTCCGCCCAATAAAGATATGGGTGTCCATAACAGGAGATTGCTTTTGCTCAACCAGTCTACTGCTCATAAATTCAGGCAGCAACCTATCGACTACTTTTTACAAAGCCTGGCAGAAGATCAGTGGAATAAGGCTGTAGCTATTATTTTTTCAGGAATGGGTTCTGACGGGGAAACCGGGGTAAGAATGATCAAGGAAAAGCTTGGAATGGCTATGGTGCAGGATCCCGCCACAGCCCAGTATGACAGCATGCCTCTTGCTTCCATCGGGACCAACCACATTGATTATGTGCTTTCGCCTGAGGAGATGCCAATCCGGCTGATCCAGTACCTGAAACATCCTGTTATGACGGAGGATGTTACACTGTCATCACGCTCAGAGATTAAGAATAAAAATACGATAGATAAAATTTTAATGCTTTTACGCTCACAAACTGGCCATGATTTCAGCCTGTATAAAAAGAGCACCATTACCCGCAGGATCGATCGGAGAATTGCCTTTCACCAGTTACCTGATTATGAAAGTTATGTCACCTACCTGAGAGAAAATCCGCAGGAGATCAATTTATTATTCAATGAACTTCTTATTGGCGTTACACGGTTTTTCAGAGATGAAGATGCTTTCATATCGCTTAAAATTAAAATTTTAAACCTTTTATCCCTTAAAAATAATGATGATCCAGTCCGAATATGGGTGGCCGGATGTTCTACTGGCGAAGAAGCTTATTCAATAGCTATCATTCTCATGGAATGCCTGGAGAAAATGTTCGACACCAGGCAGCCTAAACTTCAGATCTTTGCCACCGATCTGGATGCTGAAGCAATCGAAGTGGCCAGAATAGGCCAATATCATGATAATATAGCTGCCTATGTCTCCCCCGAAAGGCTTGAGCGCTTTTTTATAAAACGGGAAGGCTGTTATATCGTGAAAAAGGAATTGCGGGAATTAATCGTTTTTGCACAGCATAACCTGATAAAAGATGCCCCTTTCACCCGCCTTGATCTCCTGTGCTGCCGCAATGTAATGATCTATTTAACGGCAGAGCTTCAGAAAAAACTTATTCCTGTTTTTCATTATTCTCTTAATCCGCATGGAATAGTGTTTATGGGCCCGGCTGAAACCATTGGCGGTTTTATAGATATGTTTACCGTTCTGGATCCGAAATGGAAAATTTTTGAAAAGAAAGAAAATATCTCAAGCGTAGGAACACTTGTAGATTTTCCCTTCCAGGTTTCCAGGCTGCCGGTGCATGTAATCCGTGCTGAAGATTCAACGAATACGCTGGGCAAGAGAACCCCTGAAATTGCATTTAACAGGATCCTATTGGAGAACTTCACTCCTGCCTCTGTTCTTGTTAATGAAAAGGGCGATATACTTTACAGTAACGGGAAAACGGGAAAATTCCTTGAATTGCCCACCGGCGAATCCAATGTTAATATTTTCAAAATGGCCAAAGACGAACTGCGCTATGTCCTGGGAAATATCATTCATCAAGCTCAGACGCAGAAATCCCTGGTACAAATCAACGATATTAAGATAAAAGAGGATAATCAGTACCGGTCTGTCAATCTGAAAGCCTGTGTACTGAAGGAGCCGGATTTGCAGGGATTAATATTAATAATTTTCGAAGACAGAGGTTTAATAAAAAAGAACACCCGCAAAGCAAAATCCGATCCTGACGGTCAAAGTACCAAGGTTAATGAACTGGAAAAGGAACTGGTGTATACCAAGCAGCAGCTTAACAGTACAATTGAGCAGATGGAAACTTCAATGGAGGAACTAAAATCCACCAATGAAGAATTACAAAGCACCAATGAAGAACTTCAGAGCACCAATGAAGAATCTCTGACAACTAAAGAGGAGATGCAATCATTGAACGAGGAACTCATGACTATCAATGTGCAGTATCAGGCCAAGGCAGAAGAACTCAGCAAGATTAACAATGACATGAAGAATCTGCTGGATGCTACTGAGATAGGGACGATTTTCCTGGACAACAATATGGAAATATTGAGGTTCACACCTCAGGTTCGGCAACTTTTCAACCTGATTCCAACTGATGTAGGCAGGCCGATCATGCATATCGCATCAAACTTTGAACTTCCTTCACTCAAACAGGAAATCCAGGACGTGATTGAAAAACTCGCTGTTAAGGAAATGGAGATTAAAACGGATAAGGACGAATGGTATACATTAAGAATTATCCCTTACCGCACCCTGGATAATTTTATTTCCGGAGCTGTACTTACCTTCACTTTAATTACCACATATAAGCAATTAAAATATAAAATTAAGGCCCTGCAAAGCTATGTCGCGAATGTGGTGAACTCTATAGGTGATGCAGCGCTTCAACTGGACAGCGATCTGAATATAATTTCGGTAAACAAAAAGTTTCTGGAGCTCTTCAACGTTCCCGAGACCGGGGTAAAGAACCGTTCCTTTTTAGATTTTATAAACTTTCATCTACCCTCAACAAATTTAGAGGGGCTGTTACAGGACTGCCGGGCAACAGGTAAACCGGTAACTACCCGGTTTAAATTAAATGATAATACCACAAGAACATTTGAACTAAGTGCAAGCCCGTTTGTTGATGAAGGTGTAAGTGAAATATTACTTGTCATGGTCATCATAACCGACTAATCATTCTATATGAAAAAACCAGGGAATAGAAAAGAGGATTTTGATTTTACGAAGCTCCGCCAGGATGCGGAAAAATTTCTTAATGAACATATTCACGATGCCTCACTTCCCGACAAAGACATTAAAATGCTTTTTCAGGAATTACAGGTTCATCAGATTGAGCTGGAAATGCAGAATGACGAACTGCGCTTAATAAATGTTGAGCTCGAAAGGCAGCGGATCCGTTTTTCCGGCATCTATGATTTCGCTCCGATTGGTTATTTTCTTTTAGACAGGGCAGGAATAATCAAAGAGGTTAACAATACAGGAATGACCTTGCTGGAGGCTACCAAAAAGGACATATCCGGTAAACGGATGCAAAGCTATGTTGCCCCTGAAGATTATGATGCTTATTACAGTTTTTTCATGCAGATGCTACGAACCCATACGCATCAGCGCTGCGAGCTTAATATTCGTGCAGTTCAGGGCCATAAATTTAATGCGCAGGTAGAAGGTATTGCATTAAACACTTCGGAGGGAAACATCGAATGTTACATTGCCCTGGTGGATATTTCAGAACGAATTCGTGCGCAGAAGGAACTCGCCGATGTAAAAGAACGTCTTGAATTAGCTATGAAAGCATCTTCTGCCGGTACCTGGGAACTGAACCTGACGAGTATGCGCTTCTTCATGGACGAGAGCAGCCAGCGCATATGTAATATGCCAAAGGGAACCTTTTATCGGGATTACACAGATTTTATTAATATGATCCATGTTGATGATAAAAAGGAGGCAGACAGACAGTTTCATTTATCATTGGTAACCGGAAAAGAAATTGATATCATATGCCGTTTTGGAACGCCCAACCAGAAGGAATGCTATACGGTTATCAGAGGCCATAAAATACTTTCTTCCAAAACTGATGAACGTCTTGTAGGGATCATCATGGACATCACTGAAAAGATGCTCATGGAAAAAAATTCCCGTCTTCTAAAAATGGAGCATCAGAAAAAAATCGCGATTGCCACATTACATACCGAAGAAAACGAGCGAAAACGCATCAGCGGGGCCTTGCATGACAGTGTAAGCCAGTTATTATATGCAGTAAAGATTAAGCTCGGGCAAATGGAAAACAAACCAAACCGAACGGAAATCTTAGGCATTAATAAATTGCTGGAAGAAGCAATAGCAGAAACCCGGAATATTTCATTTGAGCTCGCTCCTTCCATCCTTACTGATTTTGGCCTGGTTGCGACTTTAGAAGAGCTGGTTCAAAGGCTCTCCTCAAAAACCCTGAAGATTACTACCAACATTAAAGGTTTTTTTAAACGCATGGACCTTCTGCTGGAAACTAATATTTACAGAATTATACAGGAATTGCTTAATAATAGCATGAGACATGGTGAAGCCACTGAAATAGATATTGAACTAAAAAACAATGAGGTAATTGAAATAATTATACGGGATAATGGTAAAGGCTTTAACGTTCAGGAACAGGAAAGGCGATCGCATGGATCGGGTTTATTCAGTATCAAGAACAGACTAAGCCTATATAATGGAAATATGCAGATTGAGTCAGAACCCGGAAAGGGTACAACTGTGAGTGTAAAACTCAATATAAAAGATCAGGTTTAGTAGTTTAAAAATGTATGGAACTGAAAAATCTCATTGTCATGGGAGCTTCGGCAGGGGGCTTTCAGGCTGTATCCGAACTGGTTAAAAAAATACCGGGAAATCTTCCCATAGCTATATTTGTAGTTATACATCTTTCAAAAAGTTCATCTTCCGAGGTTCTGATAAATCTTCTAACCAAAAACACATCCTACAAATGCAAGGTTCCTAATGATAAAGAACCTATCCTTCCCGGGCATTTATACCTCGCTCCTCCCGACTATCATCTGTTTATTAGTTCAGAGAATATCCGGGTAATTAAAGGAGCTCATGAAAACCGCTGGCGTCCGTCTGTCGACGTACTGTTCCGTTCTGCAGCTGCGGCCTATGGGTCCCGGGTTATCGGCATTATATTAAGCGGAATGATGGATGACGGCACCTCCGGAATGCTGGCAATTAAACGAAGCGGAGGCATCTGCATTGTTCAGGAACCCTTAGAGGCACAATTCCCTGATATGCCCGTGAATGTCCTGAATAAGGTTAATGTGGATTATCAGGTTCCGGTTTCTGATATGGCCTACATAATTGACGATATTATTTCCAAACCAAATAAACATCAGGAAATTCCCGACGAAATAAAAGCGGAGGCTGCCGTGACCGAACAAATGTTCAGTTCAATCAAGGAAATGGAACGTATAGGCAGGAATAGCACCTTAACTTGTCCCGATTGCGGCGGCAGCCTTTGGGAGATCAACCACGAGCCCGAACACCGTTATCGCTGTCATATCGGTCATGTTTTTACCGAAAGGGTATTACTGGAAAAACAAGGCGAAAAAATAGAAGACTCGCTGCGGGTATCCATCCGGATGCTGGAAGAGAGACGTAATCTGTTTCTTAATATTGCTACCCGTGAATCAGCGTATAAGAGTATCTTTCAGCAGCATAAGGGCCAAGCCGAACAACTGAATATACATATTGACCACCTAAAGTCCTTACTTGTTTCCTTAACCAGAAAACCCCTTTCTGAAGAGGTTACTAATATTAATAAACAATTGAATGAATAGCCGATATAAAACCTCTTAAAAGCACTGGTATTATCTAATTTTACCTTCCCCTTCGCTTCGCGTTATTTCCTGAATTCTAACGGATCAGTCCTCTTTAACTATTCCTGAACGGAGCTGGCTTGAATTTTGCACGCATGGCCAAATAGCGGAACAACGTTATAAACAAAATTCAGATGAGGCATTATTTATTAATAGTAACAATATTATTTTTTTCAGGCTATTCGGATTTACAGGCATATGCAGAAAAGCCCGGGAACCAAAGTGCAGTTAATCCTAAGCCGGATAACCGGCAGTATAAGCTTTTACAAAGGGCCGTTGAGCGGTATGAAAGGATTAAAGCAAGACATGATTGGCCTCCTTTAGTAATGCCGGCCAGATCAGTTCTTAAATTAAATGATACCTCACCGCTAATTTCTGTTATAAAGGAAAGACTTGAATTGCTGGGAGATATCCGCAGGCCCGGACCAAACCCCGATTTTACTCTGAAGCTGGAAGAGGCTGTCAAAACTTTTCAACTTCGTCACGGACTTGATGATGACGGGATCGTTGGTCCGGCATTTATAAAAGCCCTGAATGTCCCCTTAGATAAACGGATTCAGCAAATGCAGGTAAATATGGAAAGGATAAGACTTGACACAATGGATATTTCCGGAAAAAGAATTGTAGCTAATATTCCGGAATATAAACTTTATGTCTATGAAAATAGCAAAGAAGTTCTTTCAATGGATATCGTAGTAGGCAAGATCACAAATCCTACGATCATTTTTTCAGATACCCTGGAAAATGTAGTATTCAGTCCTTACTGGAATGTTCCTGCAAGCATAGTTAAGAATGAGATTCTCCCTGAAATTAACAAGGGAACAGATTATCTGGCGAGGAACAATATGGAAATTACGGGCAAACTTGATGGCTTACCGATTATACGGCAAAAGCCAGGTCCGGAAAATTCTTTAGGAAACGTAAAGTTTCTTTTTCCAAATCAATATGATATTTATTTCCATGATACTCCTTCAAAAAGTTTATTTGAGCGAAAAAACCGCGCGTTTAGTCATGGCTGCATCCGGCTGAGTGAACCTCAGGAGCTGGCAAAATACCTCCTGCAAGATCAGTCGGAATGGAATGATGAAAAAATACTGGATGCAATGAATGCAGGAAAAGAGAAATGGGTAAAACTTCGGGAAGCTATTCCTGTATCGATTATCTATTATACAGCCTGGGTGGATCAATGGGGTAATTTAAATTTCAGGGATGATATTTATGGTCATGATCAGGAACTGCAGGAACTTAGTTTAATGGATAGTAATTAAGAACCCTTCAGATGTTTTCTCCAATCCTCAGGTCAGGAAGCGTTTGTACTAATCCTCCAGTTCGTGATGGCTTTTCAATTTCTCAATAAATTGCGGTAAGAATCTGATTCCAAGTTTTTTATAATACTGGATAATATCATTACCAAGCCTTGTATTTAAGTGATTAAACCTAACCCGTTTATTAATCTCTAAAAAGCCAATCAGATCTATGTGCTCAGGCTCTGGCTTTCCATTAATTACAGGCAGATATACTGTGCAGTTCGTAAAACTTACACCCAACTCAGCTTCCAGGTCATAGAATATTTTTTTTACATCCGCGCTGACAGGTAAAAACTCACATCCTGAAAAAGAAGACCGGCCCCTGAATACACCCTGATTTTTAGTTATCCTGCCTATCGAACAGTTCTCGAAATTCAGATTTGCTGTTCCGCTCCCCAAATGCGCCTCGAGGTTTTTGCAGTCTGTAAATCTGATTTCAGGAAACAAAGCATCCGGGGATTTATCACTTTTCGAATCATTTATATAAAAATGCATACTTTCCAGAGATGGAGAACCCGGGTTTTCATCCATTCTTTCCAGTTCGATATTAGTGAACTGGATCCGGGAATTGCTTTGCAGCCTGACACCGTCATAAGATCCCGGCTTTGACATATGATATTTTGAACAATCAGGTATCCTTAGTAATCGTACACCCTGCTTTCTTCCTCTTACACTTACATTAATAAATTCCAATTGCTCAGGAAAAAACAAGCCTACATTTCCCGCATTCTTTTCCCAGTCGGAAATTCGCATAAGCCAGCAAACGGCCTTGCTTTCCGGCTGTCCGGTGAAGTCGATGATCATATCCTCCACCCTTACTGTTCGCCCGTATCCGATCGGGTATTTAAAGTCAAAATCCGTAGTGGTAAATTGGAGTACCGCAACCTGGCTCGCATTCTTTCCGGGACTCAGTCTGCAATTGCGAATTCGAATATCCCCATCCCATTTGGCTCCATAGTCCGCCCGGAAAGAAATAAAACTTGAGGCATGTACTGCAGTATTCTCGATAAACAGATCTCCGCCGCCAGTGAGAGTAAGTCCGCGCTGACCGATCTTACTGTCCTTGACATAAAAATTCCAGCAATGAAAATGTACATCCACACGGTTTAATACGCAATTCTCAATCCGGAAGTCCTTGGTAAGATTTGTGCCAAATACCCCCCAATGAACAGGGCTGCCCTCCGCGGTAATATTTTTAAAGGTGACTTTCATCATTCGACGCCCTGAAATTCCATAAGTACCCTGAGGAACCATTGGAACTCCCACCCTGTCCTTCTCCCATGGAAGAAGCCTGATATTTTCCAGTGTTACATCATAGACGGAGTTTAAAGAATAGAATCCATTTCTTTGTATTTTGGCAATATCAGTATTCCCAGGCTCCAAACCGACCCATTGATTGCTTAATACAGTGCGGCTCCTCTCGATACGGATCCCGTTCTCAAAGTATGCACCTTCATTATCTCCCGATAAATAAAAGGTCCCTCCGTTCAGGGTTAAATAGTTATCACTTGCAGGGTAGGCTGTTAAGGAGGTATAACCCTTGAATGTCCAGGCCAGATCCCCAATGATCCGGCCATGCTCTTCCACATAAAAAAGTTCCTCCCGAGCCCAGCCTCTGCTTACGCCGGTGCTCTGCATCCGCAAACCGATCAGATCATCCGCATCAGAAACGGTAATAAAAGAATTTTTATATAAGGCAAGTTCAGGGATCACTTTGACCCCCGGCCTGAGTTGATTGATAAGCGAGTTTTTAGCCTCTTCACTAAGATTAATGATTACAGGCGGTGTATCACTCAATATCTTAAATCGCGGCTCCTTACTGTTAAATTTTTCATCAAAATGAAAGACACTCTGACCCCAGTCTGTACTCGTTCTGATCTCTACGCCGTTCGATTCCCGGAACCAGAACTCCCCGCTTAAATTGATAACCGGCAGTCCCCGTAAATTGGCGTAGTTATGAGCTGCTTTGATCTGAAGTCCGTCATCATTCACTTTATTGCCGGCTGCTCCGAACAACTTATAATTAATAGCAGAAACATTTATCAGCTCAGCTATAAGCCCCTTTTTTAAGGGGAGGAGGCTTCCGTTATCCGGAATAAGAGCCGAATCTGAATTTCTGATTAAATACATACCATGGCCCCCGTCTCCGATCTTAAAATAGCCTCCTGTCTGAACCATCACCCCGGATCGAATGGAAGAGCTCAATTTAAGTTCAGCGGCGGTGCTAAAAAAAACGATTTCCTCACCCTCCCTCGGGAGGACTGAATTTGCTTCGGTACCATCAGATGCAGCAGCAACCAGCCCAAGGCCCGAAAAGCCCAGAGTACTGATCACCTTCCGTCTGCTTATTTTATTTCCCATATAATTCTAATCAGAAAGTCGGTTTTGATAGGTTTCAGGCACAAAGAATATATTGACAATAATGCCTATAATAATTAATGTAAGGGGATAGATTAGGCCAACAAATGGGGAAAGAGCAAAACCAATAACAACTGTTGACTTTATAAACTCAGTGATCACAGGAGTTGAACCACCAATAGCTCCATTTCCTACATTATAGGTAAAACCCATACTTGTATAACGGATCTGAGTTGGGAAGAGCTCCATCAGGAAAGCTCCCATGGGACCATATACCATAGCGCTGGACATAGTAAGAACCAAGGTCATGCCTATGAAAATCAGGGTCGTTGAAGTATCAATCTGCTGAATAGTATCTAGGCGAAGCGGGTTGCCCAGCTCCAGAAATGTGTAGAAGGTTAGGGGAATGGCAAAAAGCCCAAGTATAAGACCGGGAAGGATTACTTTTTTTCGCCCAATCTTATCGCTTAATGCCCCGAATATCTGAAAAAAAGGACCTGCCAAAAGTATTCCCACCGCTAATATCAGTATGGAAGTCGTATCCGGTAAATGGACCGTTCGCTGAAGAAAGAAAAGGGTTACAAATTGATTTGTCTGCATGATGGCACTTTGTGCAGCATTACCTCCAAAAATAGCTGCCATGATCAATCCTACATTCCTTTTTGTTTTAAAGGTTTCCCTGACAGGAGCTTTGCTGGTTTTTCCTTCTTTTTTCAGCTGGGCAAAAATGGGACTTTCATGCAGCTTCCGGCGGATAAGATAGCTGATCACAACAAGCACTGCGCTGAACAGAAAAGGGATCCTCCAGCCAAAAGAGTTAAAACTCTCTTCATTCATTATGCTTCGGGTGGCAAAAACAATCAGGAGGCAGAGAATTAGCGCTATTGAAGAAGTGGTTTGGATAAAACCAGTGTAAAAGCCCCTTTTATTTTCGGGAGCATGTTCCGCTACATAAATTACAGCCCCTGAATATTCTCCGCTTATTGCCAGGCCCTGAAGAAGCCGGAGAATTAAAAACAGAATTGGAGCAAGACAGCCTGCCTGATTAAAAGTAGGGATACAGCCAATCAAAAAGGTTGCCCCGCCCATTAATAAAAGGGAAATGAGAAAAGAATATTTACGGCCTATCTTATCACCAATATTTCCGAAGATGAGAGATCCAAAAGGTCTGATCAGGTATGTAGTAGCAACAATAGCCAGAGTTTCTATGAACTTATTCTCTCCTGCCGGAAACAACTGAAGAGATAAAATATTTGCCAGAATGACCGCCAGAAGCAGGTCATACCATTCGATTAAAGTTCCAACGGAAGAAGCGATGATCACTAAACGGAGATTATTTTTTTCAGGAAGATCTATTGAAGGATGGGCAGTTTCCACAGCGGGGTTCATAGCAAAGTATTTTTTGAAATTAACTGCCTGTAAATTATGCTTTTTTCAGTACAATAAATAAGGAGATTCAGCGTCTTTAAAGGGCTTATATTGCCCATAGATTTGAGTAAAGCCATTTAATTTAATAAATTTTTTCCGGCATAAGCATTGTGCCAACCTTTAGATAATAATAAGACAACTGATTATCAAACAATTAAATATACGCATGGTTAATCCAATACGAGTTTGGAAGAAACTTGACTAAGTTTATATAAATGGGTCAATCCGAAGTAAAATGCTCTCGCTAGAAAACATCCGGTCTGTATTTAAAAGTTCGCCTTTGGCCAGTGTAATTTTTTATCCCGATTCGCCGGTATTTACGATTGCTGAAGCAAATGAAGCATTTCTCCTTGCAACAAAAACCAGCCGTGAGGATCTGATCGGCAAAGGACTCTTCGAAGCATTCCCTGATCATCCCGATGATCCCGGGACAAACAGGCAGAAAAAAATAAGAGCTTCCATCGGGCAAGTTATTTTATTAAAAAAAGCGCATCAAATACCATTGCAAAGGTATAAAATGCTTAACCAGGTCTCCAGGGAATACGAAGCAAAATTTTGGAACCTGGACACCTATCCTTTGCTTGATGATAATGAACAGGTACAGTTTCTGGTACAAAGCATAGTAGAAATTACTGATAAAATCCTTCCTAATGATGGAGAGAATGCGATCAATAACAAACTGCTGCTGGATTCAGATTTTCAACATCCTTTATTCAATGATTATCCGGATGCGGTATATACACTTGACGTAAAAGGAAATTTCTTAAGTGTAAATAAGGTAATGGCAGATATGGCCGAATGCTCTGCGGATGAACTAATCAATTCATCATTTATACCTCTTATCCAGCCACAGGACTTTGAAAAGGCCTTTGATAATTTTCAAAACGCAATAAAAGGGGAAATTATCAATTTCGATGTATCAGTAAAAACACTGAAAGGAAATTTACGAAATTTAAATATCACTAATCTTCCCATCATTATTAATAAAAAGGTCATTGGCGTGTATGGCATTGCCAGAGACATTACTGCGGCAAAACAGGCCGAGAAGCAGATCGAAAAATATCATAAGCAGATTGAAAATATTTTAGAAAGCTTCACAGATGGTTTTTTAGCTGTTGACCCTAAGTGGACAGTCACTTACTGGAATAAGGAAGCGGAAAATATATTATTCAGAAAGCGTGATAAAATCATAAACCGGAACTTATGGGAAGAGTTTCCGGAAGCAGTACCTTTAAAATTTTATACGGAGTGCCACAGGGCAATGGCAGAAAACATTTCCGTTCGGTTCGAAGAGTATTTTCCGCCACTAAAAATCTGGATCGAATTAAGCGTTTATCCTTCGGATAACGGTTTGTCAATCTATTTTAAGGATGTCACCAGCCGCAGGAATGCAGAGGATAAAATTAATCAGGAAAAAGAAAAATACCTGAACCTCTTCAATATGAATCCGCTTCCGCAATGGGTTTTTGACCTGGACACCCTTTCCTTTCTGGATATCAATGAAGCTGCTGTAAGGCATTACGGGTATAGCAGGGAAGAGTTCCTCAGCATGACCATTAGGGATATACGGCCCATTGAGGAAGTGGCATCCCTTGAGAAGATATTAAATCATTCAAGGGAAAGGGGCATTTTCAACCAAAGTTTGGTCAGGCATCAAAAAAAATCCGGGGAGGTCATCAGGGTTAATGTTGAAGGCAATGCCATTCAGTTTGAAGGCAAAAATGCTAGGCTTGTTCTCGCCACCGATGTCACAGAAAAAATTAAAGCAGAACAGTCCCTAATGAAAAGCGAGCAGCGCTTTAAAGCCCTGGTCCAGGAAGGCTCAGATCTGATAGGCATCCTTAACTCGGAGGGAAATTATCAGTATGTAAGTCCGACCAGTAAAACTATTTTAGGAATAGAGGCGGCTTCTTTAATCAATAAAAATGCTTTTGATTATATCCATGAGGATGATCAAGAGATGGTTGCGGCTCAATTCGGCTTATTAACTCTGGGCAAACGTATTGCCATCCCGCCATTCCGCTTTAAGGACATCAATAATAACTACCGCTGGATTGAAACCGTATTAACGGATATGAGAGATGATGCGGTGATAGAAGGTATAGTAGCAAACTCAAGGGATGTAACTCTGCAAATTGAAAGTGAAAACAAAATCCGGGAAGGGCTCGAACGATACAATACAGTGTCAAAAGCTACAAGTGATACCATTTATGACTGGAATCTTTTAACAAATGATGTGATCTGGAACAAAGGTATTAAAGGAATTTTCGGCTATGATCAAACAGACTTTTCCTCGCGTTCCTTGTGGTTTGACAATATCCACCCTGAAGATTCAGAAGATCTGATACTTGATATTCAGCGGTCTATCGATCAGAAAAAATCAAGATGGAGGGGAGAATACCGATTCCGGGACTCTGATGGAAATTACAGGAACGTGCTCGACAGAAGCTTCCTGACCTATGACGAAAAGAGCGGCTTGCCTGTGCGGATGATAGGTGCAATGCAGGATATTACCGAACGGGTAAACTATATCCAGGCTATAGAAGAACAAAACAAAAAACTCAGAGAGATCGCCTGGTTCCAATCTCATGTGGTCCGGGCTCCTCTTGCCAGGGTTATGGGTCTAATCTATTTACTTAAAAACTATCCCGACGATGAGTATCCTCCCGAAATGCTGGAGTACATATTAACTTCTGCACAGGAACTTGATGACGTTATCCGTTCTATAATTCAGCGAACGGCTGAAGTTGAGGAATAAGGTTGTGGGTTGTGAGTTGCGGGTTGCGGGTTGTGGGTTGTGGGTTGTGGGTTGCTTGTCGTATTCCATAGGCGATATGACCAATGAAATAACTACAATACTAAATCATTAAAAAGTTTTTCCAGGGTTGCTTCCGGATCATTGCAGAAGCCCGGGTGGACCTTGGAAGTTTGTATGACCGTACTTCGGGTAGCAGTAAGCCATCTGAAACGGGATGCCATGTCAAGTTTCCCAATTGGCCCCCCTTGCTTGCTTCCGGTACTAATCTGACCGAAGGCCTGCAGGTTTTCTTTGATCCCTTCAATATCCGCATCTGGAGAGAACGATGCCAGCCGGCCTTCATTGAGAATACATTTGCTCTTAAGGAATTTTTTACCGGCGCAATAAAGGATAACCCCCACATTGAGGAACTCCTCCCGCTCTACGCGCGGTACTATCCGGATAACGGCATACTCAAATAAGTGCTTCTCTTGCATTTTGGGCTTCTTTAATAAATATGTCTGAACTGCCTAGCCGGATCTCCAGAAAATATGCATAAGCATCCCGGTAATCCTGGGGACCTGCAAAAGTAGTTTCATCAACCAGCCATTCATCAGGGATCAATGATACGATATCCCGGATATCTTCCTTTTTCAATAATTGCTGAAAATCTTTATCAACAATATCAAGTTCTGAGGCTTGCGGCAATAAAACATGATCTTTAATGAGTTTAAAGGGCTTCACTGCCTGTTCTTCCCAATTTTGCCATGAATGATGGAAATATAGGGAAGCTCCATGATCGATCAGCCATAATTCCTTGTGCCAGATCAGCATATTTGAGTTTTTGCATGTCCGGTCCATATTAGTAAGAAAGCAATCGAGCCAAACTATCTGGGAGGCCAGCTTCGGATCAATGGTACTCACCGCCGGATCGAAAGTGATAGCTCCCGAAAGATAATGCAGACCGAGATTCAACCCTGTGCTGAATTTTAAAAGATCCTGGATCTCTTCATCAGCCTCGGTCCGTCCGAAGGCTTCATCCAATGTGGCAAAAACCAGTTCAGGAACCTTTAATCCCAGCCGGCGGGCGATCTCCCCTCCGATCAGTTCGGCGATCAGCGCCCGGGGTCCCTGCCCTGCTCCGCGAAACTTAATAACGTACAGGAAACCATCATCAGCTTCTGCAATAGCAGGCATAGATCCGCCCTCCCGAAGGGGCGTTACATACCGGGTAACATTTACAGTGCGGAGCATCCGGCTAAATTCGGCTAATTTTTAGAAAAAACAAGAATTGGTTTTAGGAACGCCTGGCATCCATTAAATTAAGTCAGGAGATTTACACATCAGAAAAACTTCCATTTTTCAGAATTGTTATCCAATAGCCCGGGAATCCCTCCCGGGGGAAATAAAAAATAAATACCCATGCAGCTTTCTGAAATTATCATTCAAAAGATAAAAAAAGAGGGAGCAATCTCCTTCCGGGATTTCATGGAGATGGCGCTTTATTATCCGAATCTTGGGTATTATACCTCTGACCGGAACAAGATAGGACCAGATGGAGATTATTATACCAGTTCCAGTCTGACCTCTGCATTTGGCATTATGCTCGGACGCCAATTTGAAGAAATGTGGGAGATCATGGGCAGAAAAGAGTTTACTCTTGTTGAATACGGAGCCGGAACCGGCCTGCTTTGCCATGATATTCTTGACTATTTAAAAGAAAATAAGCCCTTGTACGAAAGTTTGAGGTATTGCATCATAGAAAAAAGTCCGGCCCTGTGTGAAACCGAAAAAACGCATCTGCAGGAGAGGGTTAGCTGGTATAGGTCTATTCAGGAAATCGGCCCCGTCAATGGATGTATTTTTTCAAATGAACTTCTGGATAATTTTGCCATTCACCAGGTAATCATGGGAGACCGGTTGATGGAGGTATTTGTCGATTATCAGGATGAATTTACAGAAGTACTGCATCCGGCTTCAGAAGAATTAAATAACTATTTTAAAGAACAGAAAATTAAGCTGGATAAAGGCTTCCGAACTGAAGTTAATCTGCAGGCTCTTAGATGGATTGAGGAGATCGCCGGGGCCCTGAACCAGGGCTTTGTACTTACAATAGATTATGGGTATCCGGCATATGAGCTTTATTCAGAGACTAAAAACGCTGGTACCCTGATCTGTTACCATAAGCATAGCGTGAATGAGAATCCATATTATCATATCGGAGAACAGGATATTACTTCACATGTTAACTTTTCAGCTTTAAACCGCCGGGGGCTGAAGCATGAACTTAATTTTTGCGGATTTACCAATCAGAGTTATTTTCTGCGCGGACTTGGCTTTTTGGACTACCTGCGAGAAATTGAAAAAACGGAGAATAACAATACATCTGATAACAAGGGAAAGGCCATGCTTATTCAAAAGTTACTGATCCATATGGGAAGCAAACTGAAAGTACTGATCCAAAGCAAAGGAATTCCGCCAGTGAAGCTTTCAGGCTTGAAATTCCCGGTACCGATGACTGAAACATTCAGGGAAGATTATGCTTAGCATGCAATCAATCAATGTGGAATATAGCCTTTGCCAGCCGGATCATCCTGTCTGTGCCGGTATATTTACCATTTTCATCAGAAAGCTTTACAACTTCAGTCCACCCTCCACTCTGGGACTGTGATTCAGTCATTTTAATAACAATATTCATCGGCCTGAGCCCAACATCATTTGTCAGACTGGTTCCTACCCCGAAGGACATCCCAATCTTTCCCCTGCAATGGTCTGCAATATGCGCTACCTTTCCGAAGTTGAGTCCGTCTGAAAAAATGATAGTCTTAGACTTTGGATCAATACCCATTTTCTCATAATGAGCAATCAGCTTGTCAGCAAAGAGCAGGGGGTCGCCGCTGTCATGCCTTACCCCATCAAAAAGCTTGGATAACATTTTATCAAACTGCTTAAGAAATACGCCCGTAGTATAGGTATCTGCCAGTGCAATGCCCAGGTCACCACGGTAAACCTTCACCCAATTCTCGAGTGCCATTAAATTAGCCATTTCAAATCCATATCTGGCAGCATGGAACATAAACCACTCATGAGCATGGGTACCGATAGGCTTAGTCTGGTAAAGCATGGCCATATGCACATTACTGGTGCCGATAAAGGTTCCCTCTCCGTGCTCCTTAAGCGCCTGCAATACCAGGCGGTGAACCTGATAGGAAAACCGGCGGCGGGTGCCAAATTCAGCCATTGTAATTCCAAGTTTTTTGTAATTATCTATCTTTATTCTGCTCCTTTCAAGGATTTCAGAATCACTTATTCGTTCAGAGCCCGTTAACTCATAATACAGTTCACAGATAAGCGACATAATGGGAATTTCCCAGAGTATCGCGCGGTACCAATAGCCTTCAATCTGAACCTCAAGCTGATCGTCATGCTGCTCAATATGCACTTCTTCGGGATTAAAGCGGTATCCTTCCAGGAAGTCCAGATATACCGGGTCAAGGTATGGGCAGCTTACTCTCAGGAATTCTTTTTCTTTGCCGCTGAGCTGCAGCAGGGCCATTTTGTCTACCGCTTTACGAAGCGCTTTTGAAAAGCCTTCCGGGAAAGAATGCTTACCCCTGTTAATAAATTTGTACCGTACCCTGGCGGAAGGAAATAAACGTGCTGCCCCCTGCTGCATGGTAAATTTATAGAAGTCGTTGTCAAGTACAGAAATCAGTGAGACAGAGGGAAGTGCAATCATTTTTTAAGCTTAAATTATATTAGAAACAATAATAAATCCAAGTAGTTGGCTTCATTAAATTATAATAAACAAGTCAGACTTTACCTGTTTAAATACGCGGCACCTGTTCGTATATTTCATGAACCCTTTCCTGTCAGTTGCGGGACTGTTCCTACTGAATATTTTTATTACATTTATTTATAAAAAGAAAAAATATGGGTGCATTCAATCGCCGTTCATTTTTACAAAAAGCTGGCACATTTTCCGCGGCAACTTTTCTGGGTTCACTTACACAAGCAGCCTGGAGCCGTAATCTTGAAACGGCATTGAAGAATGCTTCGGGGATTTCCCCTTCTGATTTGGCTTCTGAAGAGGAGTTCTGGTATTATATACAACAATCGTTTACTGTTTCGCCAGGAATGATAAACTTAAACAATGGCGGTGTATCTCCTGCACCCAAAACCGTGCAGGATGCGATGAAACGGTATTATGATTACTGTAACGAAGCTCCCAGCTATTATATGTGGCGAATACTAGATCAGGGCCGCGAACCCCTAAGGAGCAATCTGGCAAAAATGGCCGGATGTGATGCCGAGGAAATAGCTATCAACCGGAACTCCTCAGAAGGTCTGGAGACCGTGATCTTTGGATTGAGATTGAATGCGGATGATGAGGTGGTGGCCGCCAGACAGGATTATCCCAATATGATAAATGCCTATAATCAAAGGCAGATGCGGGATAAAATTAAAATGGTCTGGATAAATCTTGAACTTCCTTCTGAGGATGATGAATACCTGGTTAAACAATATGTGGATGCATTCACTTCTAAAACAAAGCTTGTACATATCACTCATATCATAAACTGGAACGGACAGATTCTCCCCGTAAAAAAAATCGCTCATGAAGCTCATAAAAGAGGGATTGAAGTGATAGTTGATGGCGCTCACAGTCTGGCGCATTTTGATTTTAAAATATCCGATCTTGACTGTGATTATTTTGCCAGCAGCCTGCATAAATGGCTGTATGCCCCTATTGGGACCGGCCTGCTGTATGTAAAAAAGAATAAGATAAAAAACCTTTATCCTTTGTTTGCAGCAGCGGATCCGCTCCAGGATAATATCAGGAAATTTGAAAATTTAGGAACCCGGCCCTTTTTTATCGAGCAGGCTATTGATAAAGCAATCGAGTTTCATGAAATGATTGGTAGCCAGCGAAAAGAAAAGCGGCTTCATTATCTGAAAAATTACTGGATGGAAAGGGTGAAGGATATTCCTAAAGCAAAAATCAACACATCATTCAATCCTCATTTTGGCTGTGCCATAGGTAGCATTGCAATCGAAGGAAGGAAGATCAATGAACTGGATAGTTTTCTTTTCAATAATTACAAAATTCATACGGCCGGAATTGAATGGGAGAATATAAAGGGTATCCGTATTACTCCAAATGTATATACGAGCACAAAAAATCTTGACCTGCTGGTTGAAGGCATCCGGGCTTTTGTAAAAACCTGAGAGGTTCCGTTAAATCTACATTCGCTGAAGCATATGAGGGTTCAGAGCGGATCAGGAGTAGATCCATACTTAAAATGAATATAAAAACTAAGCGTTTCAGAATTCTGTTCATGCCCGTATTTTTAGGTATTTATGACTGATCCCGGAGTTCACTCTGGTTAATTCTTTGTGCCTTTATTTCCTGTTCAGAAATAAAAACAGTAAGGTCTCTCGTAAACTTATCCATACTCAGTGCTGCTTCCCTTACAAATCCTGTTAGTTCAAGCACTTCTTCCGGAGTATTATTAATCGAATTAAAAAGCTGTGAAATTCCCAGTAGCTGAGTAACCGGTTGTCTAAGCTGATGGGATGTCATGTACATCATTTCACTTAAAATCGCTATATATTCCTTTTGAGAATCATCCAATACCTTTAGTTCCTGATAAGCCTCTGATAATTCAGCAGCACGCTTTTCCTTTTCATTATTTTCAAACAAAAGCTGGAGGTTGGCTATGATCAATTCTGATGCACGCTTCTCCTTTTCATTATTTTGAAAAACAAGCTCCTCATTTGCGATGAACAGCTCAGCAGCGCGTTTTTCTTTTTCTGAATTCTGAAAGCTAAGTTCTTTATTTGCGATGATCAGTTCTGCAGCTCGCTTTTCCTTTTCCGAGTTTTGAAATACAAGTTCCACATTGGCGATGATCAGCTCCGCCGCACGCTTTTCCTTTTCTGAATTCTGAAATACAAGTTCCTCATTTGCAATGATCAGCTCCGCCGCACGTTTTTCCTTTTCTGAATTCTGAAATACAAGTTCTTCATTTGCAATGATCAGCTCCGCCGCACGCTTTTCCTTTTCTGAATTCTGAAATACAAGTTCCTCATTTGCAATGATCAGCTCCGCCGCACGCTTTTCCTTTTCTGAATTCTGAAAAGTTAATTCTGTTGCGCGCCTTTCCTTTTCTGTTCCCTGCAGGATTAACTCCGCATTTGCATTATTAAGTTCTTCAATGTATTTATCCTTCTCCTTATTGGTATAATAAAGTTCTCTTCGGGTAGTGATTAACTCATTAGCTGTTTGATCATTAATCATCTAGTCTGTATTTTCGATAACAAAATATTTATCTGACTTCCAATAGGTTACAATTGTCATACCACGAACCCGGAATACAGTCTTTACATGCTCTGGATCCACCGTGAGGCAGTAAATAAAATATATTCATAAACCTGGCTGAACAAAAGCTAAGCCCCTTTGTCCAATATTGACTATCCATTCCTGAGTTTGTTGAATAAAAACTCATGCACTCAGATAAGGCCGCCGAATACAAAAGAAGATCAATGCAAGGCACCGGATAAACAACAGCGACGCCTTGCTAAAGATCAGAACCTTAAACCTGTTGATACGGTAGTTGTGGTAACAGTAGGATCAACTGTTGTAAAAGCCAAATTTGACGAAGAGCATTTTCCAAACTTACAGATCATTCTCGGCCTAATCATTTTCGATGGTTTATTGATTTTTTTCATGCTTCTTTTAATTAATTTATTAAACCTTATGATAAAGAAGCGCACTTAAAAATTTATTACACCAACTGCGCAATGCCATAGCTGAACTTGTATATTGCGGTGAAATGTGGCTATATAATGATTTAAAAAACAGCAGATTCTCAACCCTATCTAAGCACCTCCTGGGTTGGTCCCTGTTTATTGCATATGAGATAATTTATCTATATGTTATGACTGGCACGGTGGGAGATCTATATGCTTACCTTCTTCACTATACCATAAACATTATTCTTTTTTATTTAAATGCGCACCTGCTATTAATCTATAGTATCAAAAAGCCCAGGAGTGCTGTTATCATTTTTCCTCTTTTTATTATTTCTGAAATTGCTGTTTTTGTAGCAATCAAGTACCTGGCTGTCCTGATTATTATGGGTGAAGGACCTGATTTAAGTGCTGATGGAGCCATAACCAAATATGTTGTAAGCAATATAATGCGCCTGATATATATTATGGGCTTCAGTACGGCTTACTGGTTCGCTCTCTTAACTATTCATCGCAGCAAAAAGCTTGCAATAATGGAAACAGAGCAACTTATAAAGCAGAATGAAAAGATCCTGCTTCAAAAGGATTTGCTTCAGACACGCAACGCTTACCTTCAGGCCCAGGTTAATCCCCATCTTCTGTTCAATACACTTAATTTCATGTATAATGCCTCTGCGAAGCTGTCAGATAAATTAGCTCAAACGGTAATGAGCCTATCCGACATCATGCGATATGCCCTTACCGCAATAGATAAAGATGATAAGGTAGAGCTTGAAAAAGAAATAAGCCATATTCACAATTATTTTCAATTGAACCAGGCCCGCTTCGACGAAAAGCTGAATATCAGTATAAGCATAAACGGGGATCCTGAGGGCTTGAGAATCATACCTCTTGCTCTGATTACCCTGGTGGAGAATATTTTCAAATACGGCGATCTCCACGACCCGCAAAACCCGGCCCATATCAGCCTTGACATTCATCAGGGGAAGCTGGTTATGGAACTGCAAAATAAAAAGAGAGCAAACCGCCCTATTCATGGTTATGGCACAGGCATCCACAATCTGAAGGAAAGATTAGATATATACTACCCGAACGACTATTCAATGGAGGTCATCGATAAGGAGAACAACTATAAATTAAGGCTGGAAATTAACTTAGGCTGATAAATGCAACTGAGGCCTTCAACCTGTACAGTTATGAAACCCGGTTAAACGGCCGTATGCCGCTTAAATACCCTGGCATTACCAGTCGGGTCATTATGATCGCCCTTCATGTTTAAACTTCCGTGCTGGTCGAGGATATTGGCTGCCTTTTCAGCCTCATCCACAGACGAGACATCGACACTAATTACGTAATTATTTACAGTAGCATCCGAAAATCTTTTTAAATCATCTTCATTACTGAACAGCGATTGGAAAAAATTCTTAATACCGCTTTCATCACGATGGCTTCGTTCATAACTTAACTCAGTGTGACGGGTTGAAACCGTAATATCCTCTTTTCCAAAGCCTTTACTGCGCAAATATTCAATTACAGCCTGCGCTTTATGAGAATGATCGAATACTCCGATAACGGTAAACGGTTTAAAATGAGATATTACATTTTCATCCTTATCAATTATATGGACGTTTTTATTTTCTGAAAGGGGCACCGCAGACCGCTTATATTCAAAATAATTCCCTGCAGCAGAGCTCTGCCCATTTCCAGATTCATTATCACCAGAATGTTTTAAGGAATTTTCATTCTTCATAGACATGAATGTACTATTGGTCAGGTCGATTGAATTTCTTGTAAATATGCCCTTTTCATAAGTTGGCAATACGGCAATCTCATTGGGACTAAGGCCTTTGTATATAACATTTTTATAAGCCAGGTTGATCTCTGCATGATCCAGGGGCAAAAGCACCTTCCTTTCTTTCAGGTTAAGCTCGTTCTTGTCAAGATTTAGAACGATAAAAACAGCTTTATGAGCATCTGTATCAAAAATCAATTCCTCTACCTCGCCTAAAATATTACCCTTTCCATTTTTTACCACCCAGGTGCGGATATCAGACTCACCTTTAGCGATCTCAAAATTACTTTTACCTAATTCTTTTAAATTATTATATTCATTATTGGAAGCCATACGAGTGGTTTTAATTTAAGATAAAAGTGAAATTCCCTCAAAAACAAAATTGCCTGCAGGCACAGGATACATCACGTTTACATTATCCTGAGTGAAATAATTATTGGTATACAGGTAATAAACTGCCGCCAATACAATCAAAATTAAAAGTAACCATAACCACCCCAGGTTTTTACGCTTACGTTGTACACGAATTTCAGCCATACAGTTGTTGCTTTTTTCTTCTTTAACGGGAATTTAGCACTTTAGTTTTAATTATTTCAGGGTTTAAGGCCACCTCAGCAGATCCACTTTATCCTAAAAATATTCTCTAAAACTTCTTTCAGGCTGAGTTCCGTTTAATTTACACGCTTCTTTAATTTTCTCACAGATCCTGAGCTCATGTAGAATAAAACAAAACCTGAAAGGATAGTAAACAGTCCGAAAACGGAGAAAAGCCTTAAGAGAAGATTGCCAAAATTATCCCGACCGTTGTAATCCATGGTATGCATCATCCATAAAAAGTCGAATATCCGCCATTTCTCATTTCGTAATTTTTGAATTGTACCCAGTTCAGTAGAAACATAAACCGTGGTCTTGCTGGGATGCTCAAAACTGACAGCATAAGCAGGCAAAGGGCTTTCCCGGTATTCATGATGCGATGAAGTTTCGCTTAGAAGTCTCACATATTTAATTTTTGCAGGAGAATTAAATACCCTTCTGGCGATCTCAACGGCCTCAGTCTGTTTCAGGGATCCTCGCAGAGCTCCAGTTAATGCGTCAGCCAGTTGGATCCTGGCTTTTTCAGGATGCTGATGATCTGTATTACTCTGTGCTGATCCTGTATAATGCACCTGATAATAAGGTTTGCCCAACAGTTCTATTAATTTCAGATCATGGATTGAATCAACAGGATGCAGGTTTTTTAAATTCTGAATGACGGTTACAGGAGATATAAAGTTATAATTTCCCGATAACAAAGGCATTTGTTTTCTATGAACATCTCCATGAATTTCATCCATATTACTCCAGCTGAAATAAATTCCGCCGATGGTCCAGAGTAAAAACTGGATTCCGAGCACTAATCCGAGATATCGGTGTAACCTTCTAATCTTATATTGAAGACTCTTTGCCATGTACACATTTTAACAAACGCAAAATATAAAAATATTTCTAAATTGATCTTAATTTAGGTTACAGTTAATAAAACTAGCACAAAAATTAATATTATATTTTTAAACAATATTTTAGGTGATTTTTTGATACATTATACTTACTTTTAATGAATTAACGCTCCTGATATTTTTTCCTGATTAATTTACCAGTCCTGTCTGAGGCTTCATATGTCCGGCTCTTCCCAGATCAGCGCCCATATTACCAGTTCCTCTGCCAGCCGGCGGTAAATTTTATTTAATTTATGTGCTTTAATGCCTGCTATTAATGATAAATGAACGCGAAGCAGGCCTGATATTTCAGGCATTACCATTCCCCGCGCTAATTTTAAAAACCGATATCCCGCGTTTTAGTATTGCGGCTGCAAGCAGATCTTACCTTGAAATGACTGGTTCAGAAGAAGGTGTACTTGTGAATAGGGGTTTCTTTGAGGCCCTCCCCAATAACACTCTCCATTTCAGTCCGCCTGAAATTACAGCCTTAAAAAATGCCTTGGAAGAGGCATGCATTACAAGCATACCCCAAAAAATAAGCTATGACTCTAATTCGTCTTCGCCGAATGATTCAAACCAGGACATCCGGCGCCGGAAAGCTGAGATCACTCCTGTACTGAATGAAAACGGGGAAACAGAATTTCTAATATTCACACCCGACAGCGGGAATATATCAGAAGTTGAAGCTTTAACCGGGACTAGAAAAGAAATAAACCTTACCGAGGAAAATTTGAAGGCCTTCGTACAGTCAATAAATGGCATTATCTGGGAATGTACAGGCGATACATTTCAGTTCACTTATATCAGTCCTCATACCGAAAAAATACTGGGTTATGCCGCCGCCGAATGGTATAAGGATGCGCAATTCTGGCAGAAACATATCCATCCGGATGACCGGGAAATAGCAGTTAATTATTGCCTGTCGCAGGTTCATGAGCAGAAAGATCACGAGTTTGAGTACCGAATGATCGCATCTGACGGACAGATCGTATGGATCAGGGATGTGGTAAGCCTTGTGAAAGAACCAGGCAAGCCCTTATTCCTCCGGGGCTTTATGATGGATATTACTGAAATTAAGGAGGTAGCTGCTGCCGGTGAATTTGAACGTCAGCATAAAGAAGCTCTGATAAATAATACAAAAGACCTTATCTGGAGCATAAATAAAGAGTTTCAGCTGCTTGCAGCAAATAATGCTCTTATTAATAGTTTAAAACAGTATACAGGAAAGATCTTCAGACTTGGAGAACAGGTATTTACAAAAGAGTATCTTCCTGAAGAATATTGCATATTCTGGAATGCGCTTTACCACCGTGCACTGCAGGGTGAAGCATTCATTACAGAAATGCAAAGCCCCGAACCAGCAGAAAAAAACCGGTTATGGTACGAGACCCGCTTCAACCCTATCTATAAGGATAATGAGGTTACCGGTGTCGCTTGCTTTGCAAGAGATATAACCGGGAAGAAGCGTTCGGGTCTTGAATTGATCCTAAGCAATAAAAAACTACAAAAAGCCCAGAAACTTGCTAAGCTGGGCTACTGGCAAACCGATTTTAAGACCGGGAAATTAGACTGGTCTGATGAGGTATACACCATTTTCGGACTTAAGTCCTCTACTTCTGATCTCGGCATAATCAGCTTTCAAAAAGCCCTTCACCCGGATGACCGGGGTCTGTATTACAGAAAAAGGGAAATGGCGATTCGGAGAAAAGGTCCTTTTAATATGGAACACCGGATTGTGCTTCCAGACGGTTCAATCAAATGGGTGCATGAAAGCGCTGAACCGATAGTGGAAAATGGATTGGTAACTGGACTTGAAGGAACTGTTCAGGACATCACTGAAAGCAAACTGGCGGAGGCTGCTCTTTATCAAAGTAATGAACGCTACCGCTATGTGACCATGGCGACTTTCGATGCCATCTGGGACTGGGATCTGAACACCGATATTATTTACTGGGGAGAGGGACATGAGGTCATCTTCGGCCATAAATTAAGTGAACAGAGTCCGGATAAAAGATCATGGACAAATCATATTCACCCAGACGACCGGGAAAGGGTTTTCAGCGGCATCCGGATTATAATTGAAAGCGACCAGAATAACTGGAATGCAGAATACCGCTATCGAAAATCTGATGGCAGCTATGCAATAGTCCAGGACAGGGGAATTGTGATCAGGGATGAGAAAAATAAGGCTGTACGAATAATCGGCGCAATGCAGGACCTTACCCAGCAAAAAAACGAAGAAAACCGTTTGAGGCTGCTCGAATCAGTTATCACTCATTCCAATGATGCGATTATGATTACCGAAGCAGAACCGATCAATGAACCGGGGCCCTCAATCGTATTTGTCAATGAGGCGTTTTCACGGATGACCGGTTATAACGCAGATGAGGTTCTGGGCCGTTCGCCGAGGATACTGCAGGGGCCAAAGACAGACAGGAAAGAGCTGGATAGAATGAGGGCATCCATGAAAAAGTGGGAAGCCTGTGAGATTGAAGTCATTAATTATAAAAAGAACGGTGAAGAGTTCTGGATTAATATTTCAATAGTGCCTGTTGCTGATGCCAGTGGATGGTTCACACACTGGATCTCTATTGAGCGCGATGTTACTGAGCGAAGAAATTATGTAGACAGGCTTGAAAAGCAAAACATGACCTTAAGAGATATTTCCTGGATGCAGTCGCATCTTGTGCGCGCGCCGCTTTCCAGGTTAATGGGCCTGGTGAAAGTTCTGGATCCTGATTCCGGAGAAAACAATGCCCAACAAGCCGAACTTCTGGGCTATATTCTTATATCAGCCCAGGAACTGGACAAAATATTAACTTCCATTATACAAACAGCCGGAAAGCTGGATGAAATGCCCTGATCCCGATCCCGGTATAGCTCCCTGTTAATTCAGGCCAGTTAATAAACCGGCTTTAAGAATTCCCGTCATCCGTTCTGTATGGTTACATATCTGATCTGCCGGTGGCTTTCAAATTTTTATGGTTTTTGAATGTCGCAACCTAGGCGGGAGGAGGAAAATTTTATATCAAATATATTTTGCCCTAGACGAACTTGTATATTGCGGTAAATATTGAAATGATACAGAATAAGGAAAAGCTGATCATTCTTAATGATTTTATCCCCTAAATTACCTTATTAAAAATATAAAATATGCTTACATGCTATGTAGTTGATGATGAATCACATGCTATAGAAACACTGGTATCTTATATAGAAAAAACTCCCGGGCTCAGGCTTTTGGGAACATCTACCAACCCCCTGGAGGCGCTTGAAAAGATAAATACCTCCCTGCAGCCCGATATTACATTCCTGGATGTTGATATGCCTGAGCTGTCCGGGCTGGATCTGGCCGGACTGATAAGCGACCGCACATCTGTGATTTTTACCACAGCCTTCCCCCAGCACGCACTGATAGCTTTTGAAAAGAATGCAGCCGATTATCTTTTAAAACCTGTTTCCTTTGATCGTTTTCTGGCTTCAGTAAAAAAAGTGAGCAGCCTTCTAGAACCCCGGCAGCAGAAAATGGAAAATGATCATATTTATATTAAAACAAATATTAAAGGCAAGGTTAAACGGATCAATTTCTCAGACATTCTTTATATCGAATCAATCAGGAATTATTTAAGTATCCATACAATAACTGAAACCTATATTACCTATCTTACTATGAAGGAGCTTGAGCAGGTATTACAAGGGGATAAATTTTTCAGAGTTCATAAATCCTATATGGTCAATTCCGACAGAATAAAAATTGTTCATGGTTCAACTATTTTTTTTGACAAAGATATCAGCATTCCTATTGGCCATAAATTCAAAGAATCACTGCAAACTTATATTAATAAAAAACTGGTGAGTTCTTCAAGGCAATCGGGTGAGAAAACTTGAAAGAATTTTAGCCTTGCAAGACTTCAAAACTATATTCTTATGCCCAAGCCGGTCAGCCTGAAATACTTCCATCATTTTCCTCCTGACAAGTTTCCTTAAGTACGGAAAACAATTTAAGCCACAGGCAAGACCGTATTCCGGGCTTTCAAAGAAAGGTAATAACGCAGACAGAGATAATAAATAACCAGCTCCCTTTTACGCTGTTCAGCGCTGAATACCCTATTCATATGCATATGGAGCATATCCGCAATGTATTTTTTAATAACTTCAGGTTTAAGAGTGTTAATTACATTTCTTAATGAGCTCAGGTCTCTCTTAAAAATCTTCATCCTGAAACTTTCCTCCTTACCAAAAAATGACTTTCCTTCAGTCATAAAAGACCATATTATTTGCTGGTGTTCACGGTACTTCCGGTTCAGATCATCGCGTAATTGCTTCTCCTCACCCAGCTCATTTATTAGTCCATTACAAATCCCTTCAAGAAGATCGAGCCTTGCCGATATATCCATCTCAAATGAATTGAGCATTGCATCTGCACTCAGCATGGCAAATTGTATGGTCTGAAACTCATCCCGGTTTTGATGGAGGTGCGCTGCTACCAATTCGCTGCTACTCATAAAAGCCCTTTCAGAATCAGCCATGGTTTTAGCTCCATAACGTTCAATCTCTCTTTTGTAAGTATCCAGAACGATATTCGAGATGATCCCGCTTTCAGCAAGCGGCTTCAAAAGCCTGCTTAAGCGGCCGGGAAGCTCTTTGATCAATGCTTCACAGGCTTTTATCCGGATACGCAGATGATGGCCCTCCTCATCATAATAGCGGATAAAGAACCATTGTTCAACCCAGCTGCCATTCTGATATCTTTTTAACAAGGGCAGGATCTTTCTTGCAAGAACATAGTTGCCGTTCTGAGCTGCACAATAAATCTTAAAATAAAGCCATTCATCCCCCGGAGGAAATTCTCTCTTTATTTTCATAGGGATGGATTGAGATATTGCACCTGCAGAATAGCTTTCCTCCGTACAGGTTAGTGAAGCCACCATCTGATGAATATAGGCTTTATTATACCCATCCTTCAAAAGCGCTTTTCCATCAGCCGGCAAAAAGAATTCCTTAAGAATTACTTTATTTGTATTCCTCAGTTCAGAAAGAAATATCTCCATTCCTGACTGGTCTTCAAGGTCAAAAACCAGCTGCCTGTCGCCATTGCTCAGCCCAAAATACCGGCTTATATGCCGTTCATCTGCCATCTTAAGCAGAGTGTTATACTGGTCTTCTGCTTCCAGTATAAAAGTGATATCATCCTGCTTTAAAACCCACATTGCCAGACTTAAAATGCAATTCTTATAATCGATCCGTGGATAAAAATCAAGGCCTGGCAGGAGGCTTTCAAAATTCAGGCTAAAGCGGGATTGTATTCCCTGGTATTGAAGATCGCAAAGAAATCTGTATACCGGAAGTTCGCTCCTGCTGTAGTTATAGGCCGTGCTAAGCCTTGGGATAATTCTCTTGTTAAGACGCGCAGATCTGATTATTACCTGCCCCGACCTGACAGACACATACAGATCGTCAAGACTGATAACCTGTTCTGCCGGAAGAGTGGAATGAACCAATACCGGAATTTCATATTTCCGGATATGTTCACGGGTATTAATATTGGCAGCATGTTCATCAATGAAATGAGCGATTTCTGCAAATAGAACATCAGGGTTTTGCTCCTGCTCAGTACGGGCAATGTGTCTGGCATGACTTAACAGTTCCTCATTAAAGGGAGTAAACCTTCCTGCCAGCGATGTCCCGCATACTCCACCGGCTTCTTCGATGAACACTTTATGTTCATGAAGCCTGAACATAACAGAAATCCCTGGTGCATATTTTCCTTTACCCCGCTCCGGCAGCTCAATTAGATCCTTATCCGTAAGAGTTATAATTTTTGATCCGGCAGAAAGATTACATATCCGCCGTATCAGCAGCTCCTGCACCAGGCCCCAGGAAAGCCGCTTTTCCTCTTCCCGACCTGTAAAGCTAATGCCGTTTAATAAATCTCCGGCGTCAGCAGACTGTTCAAGCTGTTCATAACCCAGACCGGCTTCAGGATCCAGCGCAAGCATGAGGGGAATTTCACGGTCTTCAAAACGCCGGTTAAAATTAATTTGAAATCGGGAAATCGCACCGGGTATAGTGCTTTGCTGCATCCTCTCCAGGCAATACAGGCCCTCCAGAATGTTTTGCTGATAATGTGAGCTCAAATCCCCGCAAATCTCCTTCTGATAGTTGACGTAAAAAGGGTGTTTCAGCTTTTCAATATGCCGGGAAAAAGGAACTATCTGATTTTCAACTTCCTGCACATTTAGCTTTTCAGCTGAGCTAATCTCTGAGAGATTGTGCACCAGGTCGCGAATAGTCTTATTGCCCGCAAGAGCACCAAACCGCAACAGGTAATTCTCTCCTGTAATATTGGGTCTTGAAGAGTTAAACAGCAATCCCTCCTCTTCCATCTCATCCAGTAAGTCACTTACTGCATCGGTATAGCTGGCTAAAAAAATACATAAATCTCTCCTGCTTATTCCCTTACGGCTTATTTCCAATATCCTGCACAGCATCCTGCTTTTTTCAAGGGCCGCGATACCCTGCTTTTGTCCCGGGGTTTCCGAATCAGTATCCAGTTTAATATATCTCAGTTCTTTTCCAAAGGTATATAAGCTCGGATTCGAATAATACAAATAGCCATCATTCCCCGGTCCGCTACGTTCATTGCTGATAGATACGCTTAAGCGAAAATCAAGCTGGACGCTCAGTTTCTCCCTTTCAGTCATCCGCAGGCTACACCGGCTTTCTCCCCATTGAATGTATGCGAAAGCCGAGAACATTCCAAATGGAGTTGGCCGGTACGACATCCGGTTATAGTATTTCAAAAGGCTTTCCCGGGTACGCTTATTGACCTGCCTGCTGCAAAAATTCTTCAGTTCAACTTCCCGGTATAACTCACGGCTTCCAAAATAAATTGCCTTCCTGAAAAAATCTGTATCCAGTATTTCCTGCAAGTTAACAGCTCCATGATTTTCAAAGCTGTAAACCGGAAATCTTAAAAAAATACCAGAACTGAAACGGTATGGAAGCATGTTCCAATATAGTCTGACCTGAAGGTTAAAACCAAATCTTCAAATTTCAAAAACCACCTTAAAACACTATTTAAGCTTGATTTTTAATACTCTATAGGCCATTTCATATCGGGCAAACTACTATGTATATAGGGCATACCATTGTTGGTATTTTATTAAAAATGTTCAGGATTTTGGACGGCTCTATTTTCCAAATATTCACATGCGGACTAATATTCAGAAGGGCGCTGAAGGATCCGGCATCTGAACTTAAATGTATTTAATAAAGGCGTTCGTCCATTCAATTGAATTATGCATCCCTGCCAAACTTCTGTTGGTGTAATAGCCTGGTTAATGTCTACCTGGAGAATTAATTTCGTTCGCAGGTTTTAAGATGATTAAACCAGTAAACACCTAACAATAAAAAAAACAGAGAATACAAGTCCTGAAAGCTTTAATTAAAGCAAAGGCAAGTATGGTTCCGGACCTGATTAGCGCTCTCCCGGTTCAACTTATACGTTTCCCATGGATTATGAAAATCACCTCGAAAAAACAAATTATCTGCTCGAAATGTGCATTAAAGGACGCTTCTTCTCTTTACAGCAGGCAGCGGAAAAATTTGATTGCAGCCCGCGGACTATCGACAGAATGCTGGCCCGCCTCAGAAAACAGGGTCATAAAATTAACTATGACCGGGGTCTTCGTAAATTTCTATACTATGAGGGAGATGAAATCCCTTAAAAGCTGATCGGGGTACAAAAAACCTGCAGCAGCTGATAAAACCGCTGCAGGCCTGCAATTAAAGATAAGATGCAACTGCACAAATACTCGATATTAGGCGTCTTTTGCGGTAAACCCCGTCACCTTCACGGCTTCCATTAAGGTTTGTATTTCCCTCAACAGTGATCAGCCAGGTTTCGCCCCAGTTGTCTATGAAACCAGCATGAGCGATGCGGTTTTTTTCTGGGAACCAGATGGCGAAGATGTCGCCGGTTGTTGGTTGCTGGTTGATCGTTGCCAGGGAATAACGGTATATTGAACTATACCCGGTCTTATACCCGGCCCTTGTTGGTTGCTGCTTGTTAGTTGTTTGGGAAGAGCAGTACATTGTACTATACCAGGTCTTATACTTCATATCTGATACTTCATACCTGATACTTGATACTTGGTACCTGATACTTGATACTTGGCACCTGATACTTGCTGCCTGATACCCGCTGCCTGCAACCCGATACCTATTACCACGTCTCCAGATCACTTTACCCGGTTTAAACAGATCCGGAGACCAGGCGCTTTTTGGATTATCCACCCCCGCTTGCCCATAAACCCAGCAAATGAATGCCGCGCACCAGGGTTCGCCTTTTTTGAGGTTCACATATCTGAGATAATCTTCGACATTATGACCTGCATTTGTTCCTTGCTCCCGTATTCCGACTTGCGAATCGTAAATTGACTTTACTTTTCGTTGTTGGTTGTTCCTTGTTAGTTGTTCGGAACCACCAGCTCCTGCTTGATACTTGATACTTGATACCTGATACTTTTTTAGTTGTTCGGAATACGGGATTTCAGAATCACAGGTTGTCTTAAGATCCCAAAAATTCGAATGAACCTGCACTTTTCTAACAACTGGCAACTGGCTACTAACAACTACATCAGTGCCGCCAGCGTACCCACAAACGAATACAGCAGCAGCAGATAAAATCCCAAATAAATAATTACTTTTTGCCATGACGGTAAGGATTTAAAATTACGTTCAAAATGTTCTTTGGAGTATTCCGCTAGTACCGGCCAGATGATATTGATAAGCCACCAGGTTACAGCCTTAAATGCAAGTAAAGCCAGGATAGCCATAATTACGGCGCTAAGTGCGCCGGGATCTATTGGTGCGGAAGTAATATCTATCCGCCTGGATACCCAGGGGAAATAGAGGAACAGAATCAGGCTGAAAAAGATTGCCAGGTGCTCCTTTTTGATACGGGCTTGAGCCATGCATTCAATTAATAGCTGTTTCATTGCGATTTTTCTTAAGGGTTTTAATACTCTGGTTAACTCCTGCATCCCCCTGATCTTTATCTTCTTTCCAGGTTCTGCACATCCTGATCATCGTATCTTTAAGCAAGCTCAGAATCAAGAGAGCCAGTTCTTTTATCTTTTCAGATGGCACTCCCCGGCGCTTTAGCTCCTTTAAAGAAAAAGCTGATTTAATACAGCTAAATATGCACTTGAATTGCTCTTCTGAAAGTAAACCAGTGATCATCAATACATAGGAGTTTTTCAATTGAAGGTATTCCTCCTTAAGAAACCTGTTTAACAAGGCCCTTAAGACTTTGAAATGTCCGGGCAGATTTTCTGTAATCAATAGGGCAGCCTGGCTTTTAAATTCCCCCAGCATTCTGTTGTAAATTATTGTTGTCTTTTCCATGATTTTAAGATTTTATATATAATTTTAATAATGAACCGCCCTCTACAGGCGGTTCATTGAGAACATAAACTGGACTATATGATCATTTTCTCCAGCACGGTCCGGTTACCAGGAACATCGCTCGCTGTAAAAATGATCGTGCTACCAGGAACATCTGCATTAACAGCTGTGCTTGTGTAGATCCAGTCGAGGCCATTAACCGACTGAACTGCATCTCCTTCTTCAAGCAGACTTGCATCCGGCTTCATGATCTGAACCCTAACCCCGCTTACCTGGAAGTCATCAACCACGCTAACCAGGATTTCCTGACCTACAGCTCCTGTATAAGCTGAGAGGTTAACACCTTCATCAATCTCGGGTGCTAACTGAAAATCCCTAAAAGCCAGATTGTATGCACTTTGACCTGGTTTGGTCATAGCCTCGTAGGCCTCTTTGGTAAGCGGATCCAGCATTGCATTCCTGCCATACAGTGCAGCTCTTTTAAATCGCTCCTGTATTGCCAGTTGTTTCAGTGTCGGCCCCTTACTGAACGGCCGCGGCCTGTCGGCCACAATGGTTTTGTTCGCCTTCTGGCGGAAAACCAGCAGATCACCTATCAGGCCGCTAAGGCCGTGGGTAACCACATTGTTTTTAGATTTTGCCATTATTAAAATTTTAAAAAAGTGAACTAATAAAATTCAAGCCTCCTCATCTGTACCGGTACGCGGTGCTTTGAGATCAAACCTAAAGAGGCATTTTATAAATAACTAGTAATGAACATCTTCTGATCTTATTTGAACCCTTATGATCTGATTTGACACCATAGGGGTGAGCCAAACAAGGGTTGAGCCCCCTATTTTATTGATAAAAAGGTCATGGATTTGGGGGAATGCTCTTTTCTATAATTAGAATGGCCTTAGAATATAACTAAGGTATAAGGGGGGTGTTATGCCGGTAAAATGCAGTCAGAGAGATAAATATTTTCTAAAAGACCTGCATGAAATTTCCGCTCACAAAAAACATGAACTTGGCGAGGCGATCTCTTGAACATCGCTGAAAACATAAGATAAATGTGAAAAATGCTCAAAATCTTGTTCTTTGCTTTTTCCATTCCCAGCGCCGGTTGAAACCTCAAATAGAAATAGGATCCATTGTTAAAGAAAATGAAATTATTTATTTTATAAAAGATAACGGAGCGGGATTTAATATGGATTATGCACATAAGCTGTTCGGGGTTTCCAGCGGTTACATTCTAACGATGAATTTGAAGGAACCGGCATTGGCCTAGCCATTGCCCACAGAATTATTAAAAAACATGGAGGGGATATTTGGGCAGAAGGAGAAGTCAGTAAGGGCGCTACCTTCTATTTTAGCTTAAACATGTAACTTAAACATAAATGACTCGTACAAGACAGATATTCTATTAGTTAAAGATAATTCTGATGATGCCGGTTTAACTATTAGAGCTTTTAAAAAAAATAATATTTTAAATACGCTTCTCCATTTGCCAAATGGAGAAGAAGCCATGGATTTTATTTTTTACCAAGGTCTTTATAAGGAAAGAAATATCTATGATAATCCTAAACTTATATGACTTGACCTTATGATGCCCAAGGTTGACGGAACGGAAGTCTTGAAAAAGAAAATCTGATAAAAGAAAACAGGCTATTCCTGTAGTCATACTTACATCTTCCAATGAAGCAAAAGATATCAATGCCTGCTATCTTTATGGAGCGAACAGATATATTGTTAAACCCGTGGATTTTGATGGCTTTGTACAAGTTATCGCAAGCATTGGAAATTACTGGCTGCATTAAAACAAGAATGTGTAGTTAAGATCATAATATATCAGGATGAAAGAAACACGTATCTTAATTCTTGAACACGATGTCAATGACCTGGAGTTATTGATGCATGTGCTAAAAAAAGGCGAGCTTAAGTTTAACCCGGTAATAGTAGAAACAAGGGAACAGTATGAAGAAGCACTTATTGCTTTCTGTCCTCAAATCATTCTTTCTGATTATACTCTTCCTTCTTTTGATGGTCTTAGTGCATTTAAAATCAAACAGACTATTTGTCCAAACACCCCTTTTATAATAGTATCAGGTACAATTGGTGAAGAAAACGCCGTTGAATTAATCAAATTGGGTGTTACTGACTATGTACTTAAAGAAAAAATGTACCAGGTTATACCCAAGATCCAGCGTGCACTGAAAGAAGCATGGGATTTTGAGCAGAAATGTATTGCAGAAAACGACTTAAAGGAGAGCCGGCAACAGCTTCAGAAAATAATGGATCAGTCTTTAGATATGATCTGCATATTTGATTCTGAAGGTCTATTCGTGGAAGTAAGTGCAGCCTCCTATTTGATTTTAGGATATTTACCTGAAGAATTAATAAATAGAAATGCCCGGGAGTTAATACATCCCGAAGACCTGAAAAAAACAGAAAGAATGGTTTCCCAGATCCTTTTGGGCAAGGAAGTCGTGCACTTTGAAAATCGTTACATACGGAAAAACGGTGAAATTGTTCCTGTATTCTGGACAGTACAATGGGCGGAAAATGAAAACGTAGCATACTGCGTAGGAAGAGATGCTACAGCGATAAAACAAGCTGAAGCTGAACTTGCAGAACATAACCAGCAAATAAATAATATTCTTGAAAGTATAACAGACGGATTCATTTCTTTAAACAGGAGCTGGAATGTCACTTACTGGAACCGCGAAGCAGAATATATCCTGGGCTCAAAAAGAGAAGATATTATTAATAAAAATATCTGGGAGGTTTATAAGGAAGCAATTCCACTTAAATTCTACAGCGAATATCATCTGGTAATGAACAAGGCTGTCAGTTCCACATTTGAAGAATATTTTCCACCTATAAAAGCCTGGATCAGGGTAAGCGCTTATCCATCAAAAGATGGAATCTCAATTTTTTTTAAAGATATTACTGAATCTAAAAGAGTTGAAAAAATAAACAATCTGCAAAAGGAAGTGCTTGAGTTGTATACCCGAAAAGGTTCTACTATTGAAGAAACGATCAGCCTTCTGCTGGAAGGGATCCAGCAGATCCATCCTGAGCTCATGTGCAGTATTTTAAGACTTGAAAACGGGAAATTAAATTACTGGTTTTCTCCCCATTTGCCTGAAACATATACAGATAGAATTAAATCAGTGCCCCTTGGGCCTGAGGGAGGAATTTGTGGTATGGCAGCTCTTTTGAAAAAGGAAGTAGTTGTAACTGATATCTCAAAAGACCCTTTGTTTAAGAATTATTATGATTTAGCCGCTGAACATAATCTTAAGGCCTGTACCTCCTTTCCCATCTGCGATCCCTATCATAAAGTGCTTGGTACCTTTGTAATCTATCTGAATACGGCCAGAGCCTTATCTCCCGGAGAATCAGCCAGCCTGGAAAGAGCAAAATTCATACTTCAGCATATTATTGAGAATCACACTGCTGAAATCGCTCTGAAAGAAAGTGAGGGAAGATACAGGGATATCTTTCAGTTAAGTCCCTTACCAATGTGGGTTTATGATCCAGATACTACCCGTTTTTTATACGTTAACGATGCGGCTATCAGGCATTATGGCTATAGTATAGATGAATTCCTCGGGATGACCATTAAGGATATCCGGCCCAAAGATGCCTGGAAAAACCTTCAGTCCACTGTAGATCTTTCTAAAAACCGGTGTTCATTTTTTCAGGGGACATTTGACCACCTGAAAAAAAACGGAGAATTGATTAAAGTCTTTATTCAAAGTAATTTAATTGACTTTGGTGACAGAAAAGCCAGGATGGTTCTTGCTATGGATATTACAGAGAAGTTAAAGTTTGAGGAGACCCTTGACTTTAGTGAAAAACGATTCAAAGCGATGGTTCAGGAAGGGTCTGATTTTATAAATATTTTTGATATGGAAGGTAATTATAAATATGCAAGTCCGGCTTCCGCAACACTAATGGGAATGGAGCCAGAAGAGTATATTGATAAAAATTTTTTAAGTTTTATTCATGAAGAAGATAAAGAAATAATTGCTGCCTCTCTTTCTTCTGTCAAAGACACCCGGCGCATTGAAACTCAGCCATTCCGTTTCAAAGATTTTGCCGGCGAATATCGCTGGCTCCAGGCTATAATCACAAATTTATTAAATGACCCGGCTATACAGGGAATAATAGTGAACGCCCGTGATATTACCGAAAGTGTAAATTATATACAAGCTATTGAGGAGCAAAATGCAAGCCTCCGTGATATTGCCTGGATACAATCGCATATAGTTAGAGCCCCATTATCCCGTATAATGGGGCTGATTGATCTGATTAGCAATTATCCCAATGAAAAGGAGGCAATTTCCGAACTTTTGGGACATATTCTAACTTCTGCACATCAACTGGATGATGTGATCAGAACCATAGTAAGAAAGTCAGAGCATGCAGAGAAGATGTCTGACATTAAAAATAAGCTACCTGCTTTTAATATATCTTAGTCCTCATTAAAATCTGGGGCAATTTTAACCAAAAAAGCATTCTGAAATTTCTTTTATTTAGAGCTTTTTTTGAAGATTTTTCTCATTTGGCCTCAACATGAACGAAGGATACCTCCCTTATGGAAGGAATAGTTATTCAGCGTGAAACGGCATATTTAGTCACTCCTATGGGGATTGGTATTAAATCAGCTAATTATAATTTACTGTAATATCTATAGGGCTCGGGGAAAAATATATCCCCGCTGCCTGGGTAGGTGTATAGATTAATTGTGCTCTAATCATGAGTGTTTTCTTCCCAGCTGATAGAACGCCTGTGGTCCCAAGTTCACTTATAAACCTATTAACCACAATAGTTTCATTATTTGAAATATTTTTGAGGGAGAGAGGAAAGACTGGTAAACTAATTGAAAATGAAGATAGATCTTCTCCTTTTATCATCAGTTCAACCAGTTCAATATTGCCAGACTTATAAGGAGTTATATCCCTTTTTTTATATATATCTTTTTGGCTAAGAAATACAATACCACCTGATTTACCTGGGGCCGAATTTAAATTCAGATCATCTGTTCTTTCAATCGTAATCGGATTTACTATAGTCGCAAAAACAGAGGCAGAAGTCATAGTTTGTGCATAGGACTGAAATGAATACCCATACGCGGTCATAAAAAAAATAAAAAAACTGAGAGCTGTTTTCATATTTAAGATACCAATTCAATCCTAAATATAATAATTTTAATTATAAGATAATAATATATATTATCTATTTCCAGAAGTGAGAAAAAAAAGAAGGGTAAGGATTAAAAAAACTTAACTGAGGCATAGTTAAAGACAGTTTTTTTTTGAGGCTTAAAAATAATTTACTTAACGAAAAACATTGATAAAACCTTTGAATGCCCCTTTTTGAAAAAAAAAACGAAACATTTAAAACAGAGTGCCGTAGAAATCCCCAAAATCAAACATAATAAAATCAAAAATCAAAATGAAAAAAATTACCAAATTATTTGCCCTTGTATTTGTGATGATCGGGTTTTCAACAATTGCTGTTGCACAAGAAACTTCCCCAGCAGCTGAAGCATCTGCTACAATTATTACTCCAATCAGCGTTTCGAAGACAACTGATTTAAGTTTCGGTAATGTGGCTGTTCAGTCAACAACAGGCGGTACTGTAGTTTTAACTCCAGCAGGAGTCCGCAGTAATACAGGCGGTGTAACTTTACCTGCTGTTACCGGAACTGTTGCTGCTGCTAAATTTAAAGTGGACGGAGAGGGCACTTCAGCTTACTCTATTACTTTGCCGGCTGCCCCCTTTAACCTTACCAGTGGTATTAACACAATGGCTGTAGGCACATTTACAAGTACACCTTCTGCTAATGGAGCATTAGTAGCAGGCACACAGGATGTGACTGTTGGCGCTACCCTTACTGTTGCCGCAGCTCAGGCAGCAGGTTCATATACGAATACTGCAGATTTAACGATCATAGTTAATTATAACTAAAATAGTATTCTAATGGAGAAGCGCTGCAATAGCAGCGCTTTTTTTTTATAATTAAAATTAAAAATATATCATGTATAATGCGCTTCGCTTCGTTTTTATGACTTATTCAAAGGTGTTTATATCAGGGTTTGTGCTATTTCTGTTCCTTGCTTCTAAAGGGCTTATGGCGCAGGGAAACCTGCTCATCACGCCGAAGAGAATAATTTTTGAAGGACAAAAACGCTCCCAGGATATTAACCTGGCGAATATTGGAAATGATACTGCGCGTTATGAGGTTTCTTTCATACAAATTAGGATGAAAGAGGATGGAAACTTCGAACAGATCATCGTACCGGATTCGGGTCAATTTTTTGCTGATAAAAATCTGCGTTTATTTCCACGCATTGTTACTTTAGGTCCAAAAGAAGCTCAGCTTATTAAGATCCAGGTAAGCCAGCTAAACAAACTTTTGCCGGGAGAGTACCGTTCGCACCTTTATTTCAGAGCTGTTCCAAATAAAGATCCATTTGATGGAAATCCTCCTAAAGCAGATACAGCAGGCGTATCGGTGCGTATTGTTCCCATTTTCGGTATCAGTATTCCCGTAATAATACGCACTGGTGAGTCTACTGCCAAAGTAAGCTTGTCGCAAATTGAGCTTGAAAACTTACCCGACAATCACAAAATGATCAAAGTAAGGTTTAACCGGACTGGTAACTTTTCTATTTATGGAGATCTGAAGATTGAACATATTTCAGATAAAGGTACAATTACACCGGTAGGGAATATCAAGGGCATTTCAGTTTATACTCCTAATTTAAAGAGAGACGTAAAAGTCAATCTGGATCATAGGCCGGAATTAAACTATACATCCGGAAAACTTTTAGTGAGCTTTTCTACTACCAAAGATGGCCAAACAGAACAGATTGCCTCAGCTGAGTTTGTCTTAAAATAGTATATAATTGAGGAGAGGGAGATGAAAAACGCGACAATCAGGTTTTTAACAATATTTAATGAAGGGTATATGAGAGCTATCATGATAGCAGTCGTATTACTTTGCACTTTTTCAAATTCAGCATACTCGCAGATAACAGCATATACTGTTCAGGGAATGAGTTTTGGAACTTTTTACCAGGGAACTGCAGGCGGAACAGTTGATATTTCATCCGCAGGATCAAGGTCTGCGAGCGGAGATATTATTCTTATCAATGCTGGTTCTACCTATTCCCAGGCAATTTTTGAACTTGAAGCGCCTCAGGGCTCTATGATTTCCCTACTTATTGGTCCGGATATAATTCTTACCGGAAGTAATGGAGGATCAATCACTCTTAAGATAGGAACTTCAGATCCCGGATCCCCTTTTGTAACAACAGCAGTTGCTCCCGCCCGCAACCAAATCAACATAGGAGGAATTCTTACCGTAGGCGATCGGATTGCCAGTCCTGCGGGGATATACCAGGGTACATTTTCAATAACATTTCATCAGGAATGAGTTTTGAATTAAATCCCGATCAATAATTGAACGGTATGATTTTTTCATTCACCTCCCACGATCTGCTCAGCTCACTTTGCAAGGGATTGTACATTGTATCCCTGATTTCCTTATTTCCTTCTGTGTCTGCTGCTAAAGATGATCCGCCCATTGAAGAAATTTCTGTATTTCTGAATGTACCTGGTTTGGGGGGCCGGGAGGTAGAAGCGATAATAAAAGGTAATGAAGTTTATTTATCTGTTACAGATGTTTTTGATTTTTTAAAGATCAAAAACACAATATCTTCAAATCTGGATTCTGTTTCAGGGTTTTTTCTTGACCAAAAGAACAGATATCTAATTGACCTTAACCAAAATCTGATATTTTTAGGTAATAAAACAATCACTTTAGGAAAAGATGAAATAATAGGTACTTCCACCACTTTATATCTGAAATTAAGGAACTATGGGTCAATATTTGGACTGGACTGTGCTTTTAATTTCCGGAGTCTCTCTGTTCAGCTAACTACAAAACTAGATCTTCCTGTTATTCGTGAACAAAGGCAGGAACTCATGCGTACGAATGTCAGTAAACTTAAAAAGGAAATAATTGCAGATACAATTCTCAAAAGGACCTATTCCGCATTCAATGCAGGGGCTTTTGACTGGTCGGTTATCTCTACTCAGCAAAATCAGGGTCTGAACAATACCCGGCTTAATATGAGGATAGGAACAATAGTTGCAGGTGGCGAGACGAATATTGTATTAAATTATGATTCTCAAAGAAAGGCAAACTTGAGAGAACAATCTTACCAGTGGAGGTATGTCAATAATGACCAAAAAGCATTAAGACAGGCTGTAGCAGGAAAAATAGCTGTACAGTCCACCTCTTCTCTTTTCGCGCCTGTAGTAGGCCTTAAACTTACAAATACCGCCACCACTTACCGAAGATCTTTTGATAGCTATACATTAAGTGATTTCACTGAACCCGACTGGCTTGTGGAACTTTATGTAAATAACAGCCTGGTTGATTATGTGAAAGCAGATGCATCAGGCTTTTTTACTTTCCGTGTACCCCTGGTATATGGTAATTCAGCTTTGAAACTTCGTTTTTTTGGTCCATGGGGTGAAGAAAGAACAAAGGAGCAAATTTTCAATGTCCCATATAACTTTTTGCCAAGCAATGAGATCGAGTATACTTTAACGGCAGGGATGCTTGAAGATGGAAAGCATAGCCGTTTTTCAAGGGCGGATTTTAAATATGGACTAAGTAAATCTATAACTATTGGAACCGGTGCAGAATACTTATCTTCCATAAGATTAAACCAGGTCATGCCTTTTGTCAATGCTTCCGTCAGACTGGCCTCCAACCTGTTATTTACAGCAGATTATACCCATAATGTGCGGGGAACAGCCCTTTTAAATTATCGCCTACCTTCCAATCTGCTAATCGAAATTAATTATATCAAATACAAAAAAGGTCAGACTGCCATCAATGGCAATTTTCTTGAAGAACGAAAATTATTTATCTCTAAGCCCTTGAAATTAGGAAGTTTTTATGGGTTTTCCCGTATATCACTCAATCAGATGGTTTATCCTAATTCAAAACAAACGACAGCTGACTTTCTATTTTCCGCCGCAGCCAGGGGCATGAGTGCCAGCTTAACAACCACTGCATTGTCATTGACACCTGATTATCTTAATATTGTCAGTAATCTGGCCATGACATTCCAGCTTCCCTACCGGTTTACCTTTAGACCTCAAATTCAGTATGGATATAAATTTAATACTATAAACGAGGTAAGGATTGAACTTGAAAAGCAGGTTTTTAAACGCGGTTTTTTGAATTTAAATTACATAAATAATCTGAATTACAATCAGGAGAACTTTGGTTTAAGTTTACGTTTTGACCTTTCTTTTGCAAGGGCTTCATTCTCAGCAAGGCAAACTACTGATCGGCTGGTTTTAACCCAATCTTTAAACGGCGGTGCCTCTTATAGTAAACGAAATTCGATTCTTGATTTAAATACCAGCACCAATGTTGGCCGGGGCGGGCTAGTGGTTTATCCTTTTCTGGATCTTAATTTAAATAATCTTAGGGATAAGAATGAACCTAAGATTCCGGGGCTTCAGCTTAAGGTCAATGGAGGACGGATAGAAAAAAACCTTAGTGATACAACTATCCACATCAAGGATCTCGAACCTTATACCGATTATCTGATCGAACTTGACCCATCCAGCTTCGATAATATTGCATGGCAATTAAAAAACAAAACTTTTAAAGTTACAATAGAACCTAATTCTCAAAAGCTTATTGAAGTACCTGTTAAAGTAAGTGCAGAAGTTACTGGAATGGTTTATGCGAACAGCGAAGTACAAACCGGGCAGGGTCGAATCCTGGTCAACTTTTACCGGAATGGAAAGCTTACAAGCCGAACACTCAGTGAAGGTGACGGTTATTACAGCTACCTGGGTCTTTCTCCCGGCTCATACACCGCGGCTGTAGATTCAGCTCAACTGGCAAGATTAAAATTGAGGGCTTTTCCACCATTTATAAATTTTACCATTGATCAGGATATTGATGGGGATGTTGTAAATGATATGGATTTTAAACTTGGCGACCTGGTCCTTGTTAATGCCTCGCCTATGAATTTAAGGCCGGCACGCGTTCAAGATGTTTCAAATGATCCCGGCAGATCCGGTTCAGGTAAACTGCCTGGTCTCAAAATGCCAGGGAACCAAGATCAGAAAAGTGAGTTGGCCGCATCGACGCCTGTTTATGTAAATAATTTTTCAATCATAGCCAGTGCATTAGGAGACAGGATCAAAGCTGCTTTCATCCAAAAGAGTCTTACTACTAAGTACGGCCATCCCGTAAAAGTATTTTTCGCTGGAAGTAATTATTATCAGCTTAACATAGAGGGTTTTGAAACACGCGAGGATGCTGAAGTACTATTGTCTGATCTGACACGATATGGATTAAAAGGGCTTTACATTACAGCTGTCAGGAGAAAGATTGTACCAGATGCTATTACATCTCCAAAAATCAATCCTTTAATTAGAGAAGATGCACTTTATTTTGCTCTGATAGTAGGCGAAGCCACTGATGAAACAACTATAAAACAGGAACAGGAGCGTATTTTAAAAGTATTGAGGTATACTTCTTTTCCTATAAGAAAAGAAGGAGTTTACAGGTTGATGATTACCGGGTTCTCCAGCCGCCTCACCGCAGAACTAACATATCAGAAATTAATTAATGCGGGGGTTAAATCAGGATATATTGCCACCTATAAAAAGAATTTCAATCAGCAGTCAGCAAAATAAGTGCTCATTGGGTTTATCAATGGGGATTATAAATACTGCGAGTGTTATACCCAACAGCAGATGCCAATATTAAAAAAAAACGGGTCGGACTAATCCTTGTTCCGCATGATTGCCTTCTCCACATCCGATCTTTTATACAGTTCTTTTCTTCCAAGCATCTCCGGCTTCAGGATCTTATCTTTTTTAAGACGATAAAGGGTTGATTTGCTGATATGAAACATTTCCTTCACATCATAGGAATCCAGCCATTTCTTCGGTCCGCCCCGTTCAAGCAGAATATCCAGCGAGCGCTGAATACATTTTTGTGCCCTTTCAAGCTCAATGAGCTTTTGAAATATCTGCTCCTGGTCCATAAAAACCTTGTTAACAGTTTCAATTTTTTGGGGCCAAAAAGTTCAGAGAGCATTTATGTAAACAAAGAAAATAGTTCACCTCGACAAAATTTGTCTACATGGGAAAATAAATTTACAAAGTAATCCGCGCAAAATCCGTAAAATGGAAACCTCGCTACTCTTTGAAACCCTTGCCATATATTGTTCTCTGAGTACAGAGGAAAAGGAATTGCTGAAATCTGTATTAAATGAAGAAGAATTTCCTGCGGGTAAGGTATTGCAGCGGCAAGGGCACCCTTGCAGCAAACTATGGTTTATTTCGAAAGGATTTATTATTGGCAAACAACTACCGCGAAAGCGACGGTGTTCATACCTGCCTGTTTTGCCGGGCAGGAGAATTTGCTGTTTCTGTTCCTGAATTCCTTCACGAGGGTATTTGTAAGGAAAGCCTGATTGTGAGACAGTACTCTTTACTGCTTTCACTTAGCTATGAGAATTTTATAACACTGCGCAGTATGCCCTCTATTTCACTTGCAGTTAAAGGAATCATAGCCCAGCACCTGATGGAGAACCGGCAGCGAATCCGGTCTTTATTGTATGATAACCCAGCTGTTCGCCTCCAAAAATTACTGCAGCGTTATCCTGAGTTATTAAAGTTTGTACATCGGGCAGAAATTGCTTCATACCTGGGCTTAAGCAGAAGCACAGTTTTCAGGCTTCTTGTAAAGTATTTTCCGGTGATAATAACTATGTTTTTTTATCCATGATGAAGCCTGCCTACTGCAGGCAGGTTTGCCTGAGGCCCTCGGTCTATTTTCGGGAATGACCGCTTATCACTTCGTGTCAAATGACACATCATAAGGGCTTGATCCATGCCTAATTTAGATCCATGCAAACATCAAATCTTCAACCATCACATAAGTTAACCTCCAGACTTGAAATCATCATTAAGATAATTTCTTATCTCCTGATATTATTATGGGTATATGCGGCAGCGAGCAAGCTGATGGATTTTGATAGAAGCCGTGGAGAAATGCTCAATCAGGCGCTTGCACCATGGCTTGAAAAGATACTGGTATGGGCCATCCCGCTGGCTGAACTTTATATCACGGTTTTGCTCATATTTAAACAAACGCGGCTACAGGGTATAATCCTATCTCTTGTGTTGCTGCTGATCTTCACAGCATATATTGTACTGGTGAAGCTAAACTATTTCGATTATGTCCCCTGTTCCTGTGGCGGTATTATCAGCAAGCTTTCATGGGAAGGCCATTTTATTTTTAATATGGTATTTATAGTGCTTGCAGCAACAGCCTGGTTGCTGCAGCGTGATCAGATATTATTTGCAAATGATCAGGAAAAGCCGAAAACCTGGAACAGAGTAGGCAAAAATTTAAAGATCAAATTATGAAAAGGATCAAATTTAATTTCGCGTTGCTGGCACTTGTACTTGGGCTGGCTTCGGCTTTTGTAACAACCGAAAGCAATTCGCAGGCATTCTCTACACTGTACGGATATAACGGACAGGAATGGATGCAGCTTACCGGTCAGCTGGGCGGTGAAAATTCCGGCGATTATACCTGTATCTCAGGTGGTGTTTGGTGTAAGGGGAACTTTGATTCTGCTCCCGATGATATCAATGATGAGCCAATAAACGATGCAGATCGTTCTGAGGGTACTGTGCAGGTGATCCCTTAAATTCAATAAAAAAACCCGGACATACCGGGTTTTTTTATCCATAACTTGACAGCCTCTTATTCAAGAGATTCATATTAATAACCAGGGTTAGGGTTAGGATTAGGACTTGAGTTAGGATTAGTACCGAAATTAATATTACCTCTCAGTTCACCGTTCGGATATACTGAACTGTGAATATTCAGATACCATTTCCCGTTTAATAATTGAGCAATTTGGGTATCTGTAAGTACAGGTGTTGAGCCACTTAAGTTTCCGGAACTGCCTGAATAGCCGGTAACGTCAATGGGAATCACTATATCAGAACTAATTGCGGGACTTCCATTCTCAGCTCCATGAAAATGCATTCCCGTAGTGTTTGATGATGGATTGCCTAATTGCCAGCTGATCTGGTAAGACAACATTTTAGTTGCCGGATCATAGGTCAATGAGGCCGATCCTGTTCCATTGCTTGTTACCGCCGGAACTTCATTAGCTCCACTAAATTGAACAGTAGTTTTCTGAACAGGACTTACATTATCATCTTTGTCCTTTTTACAGGCTGCAACAGATACAGCCATTATGCCTATGAGCAATACTTTTTGCCATGGCATACCAATTAATGATGTTTTCATAATGTATAGCTTTGTTACTATTATTTACGCCTGTATTTATTCAAAGGTTGGTTGAAAAACGAATTTATTTATGAAATTCAACCGATAGAAAAAAATAAAGCCCGGGTTTTAAAACATCCGGGCTTTTGATTAACTCTTACCTGATTTTATCTTTCATTCTGCGCTACTCCGCAGGATAAACGCTATGTATTTCCAATCAACAAGCTTATCATCCTTTTGGACATTTCTCTCTGTTACCTTCCCGTTGAACTACTCGAATTTTTCGAGTAGTTGATTCCTGCTGCAGTTCACCACTTTGAAAAATTTCTTTAAGATGGTAAGTAATGGTATGACCTTCTACACCAAAAAGTTCACCCATTCGCTTTTGTGTAAGCCAAAAAGTCTCGTCTTCAAAAAAAATAATTTCTACTTTTACATCTCCCCCAGGGGAACTGTAGAAAATTATATCAGAATACTCGGGAGAATTATCACTATCCATGGTAAATTGCAAATAAAAATTCCTGCTAACTGCCTAAGCCGCCTTAACCGGCATCTGCCTGTGAACTTTCCCATCCAGCTCACAGCCCCCCTTGGCATGCTGAGGGTGTTCAGCTTCAATAGTAGGGTCCTGAGGATTGATATTAAATTTGGCTTTACCCCATTGCTTAAAGAAGAATGCTACTTCATTAATCTCGCAGGCCTGCCTGATATGATCAACCCATTCCTTTTTTACTGGCCTGGCTTTATGGCCAGATTCCCCGCCTACGATCACCCAATCAATCTGTTCCAGGTTTAAAGTTCTGACAGGGCCTATCAATGGTTCAATCGATAAAAATTTGATCTTTGCCGGTGTGGCTGACAGATCGTTAATACGATAGGTGTATTCTTCATTTTCTACTGACACCCCCATCCAGATATTGGCCGTCCAATTTAATTGAGGTGCCAGTTCGAGCAGGCGTTCTGAACGCTTGGTGAGTACCTGGTAAGTATGCTGAGGCGTCTGGTTCATTACCGCAAATACAGCTTTAATAAAATCAATCGGCACATCCGGATGAAACAGGTCACTCATAGAGTTTACAAAAACCACTTTATGCTTCTTCCAGGTGAAGGGAATAGCAAGGGCTTCGGGATGTAACCTTAATTCAAAGCCATCTTTATATTTATCCACTCCCATTGCCTTTAAGCGCCTGGACATGGTTTCGGCATAACAGAACTTACACCCCGGGCTGATCTTGGTGCAACCGGTTACGGGGTTCCATGTGAGTTCGGTCCATTCGATATTAGATTGCGCCATTGCCTTAAATTGTATTGCTAATATAGTTAGTAATATTCAGTTTTGTTTAATTAGCTTGTAATTTAATTTTCTGGGTACTTTATAAACATTTTTATAATTTGAAAGTGGCGAAGTACAGTCATATGTGATCTTTTTAGCTTTTTTTAGATCCTTCAGGCAATCTGCTGCATGGCTACCCAAAAAACCTTCGTCCATAGCGAAATTATACAAGTCAAAATTATTGTTTATTTCTGCATTTAGAATTTTTGTTTTAACAGTGTCATGGAAACTCTCAATCCGGCTTCTTCCACGCTGGCCGGAGAACATATCGATTTGATTAACGTGCGCATGGTCAAATATATCAAAATTGGCTTGACCGTTATCTTTATTCCTATCCCAGGCTATGGTAAGAAATTTGTCGACCGCCCTGATATGAGATGCACCAAAGATAATACCATGAATATTGACACCTTTTTTTAGGGAGAAGGGATAAAGCTTCAGTTTAGTCGTCGCCGGGATCTTTTTGCGTAGTTGGGCAATAATACTTACGTGAATGAATTTATAAGGATTTTTCTTAGCTTCTTCCATGTCTATATCTAAGTTCATTTTGAACTCATCAAGATTACCGAACCGCCAGAAATAAGAAGAAGAAATAAAATAAAGAAAATCGGTCTGGAATGTTTTTTCAAGTTCCAAGAAATACTTTTCAGATGTAAATTTGATACCGTTTTGATCAAGATATACCAGCGCAGGATACTGTTTGATCACCGGTAGTAGTTTGGGGAACAGTGTTTCAAAATCCTCATTATGATAAAGGATCTCTACGATATGTTTTAAACTGGGATGCTTGTCGAGGTATTCATCACAGGATAAACGAAGTAATTCGAATTTCTTCTGCACCTTCTTGTTGGGTTCAAATTCATTTAAATAGATTTTAATTTTTACGTTATTCGAGAAGATCAACCCTTTTGTGTCATTTATCTTATCCAGAAGGCGTATGGGGCTTCCAGATATCCCTAATTTGTCATAGCCTGTGCCAGCGAAAAAGTCAAAAATAGAGATCAACGGGATTTTTTGCATTATAAATGTGGGTAACCAGGCTTGCGCATAGTCTTCAAATATTTCCAGTTTAGTGATAGTTTCCTCAGTAAACGGTTTATCGTGTAAATTTTTGGCAGCCATGCACTTAAGTTAATTTTGGTTGTGATAATAAATATAAAATAATAAAAATAGTAAGTGCCGATTTCCCCGAATATTGGTATTACTTTAGCGTACGCACTATCCTAATGATATTGAATAAATCTTCACCAAGTGGAATATTATTAAAACTGTTTTCAACTTAAACGTGCGGCTGGACATTCCCAACAGTTGCCCCACAATGGTGCTGCACTGCTTGAGGATGATTTCGAAGCGCAGGTCACCGGAGTAGACCTTCACCAGTTTATTTTTTGTATGCCAAAGAAACCCTCACTGTATCCAACTTTGCGATATCTACTCCCCGCTTTAAAGCCACATAAATCTCACCTTCAGCAAACTGCAGAAACTGGTCATAGCTCATTGGCATAGTTATTTTGTATAACTACCCTCAATTATAAGCATCAATCACCTTATGAAATATTTCTTTCGTCTCATCAATCGCAACTTGAACATCTTCCTTACTATAATTTATTAACTGAAATTCATCCTGTTCAAGACAATAAATACCAACTTTTAATTCCTTCTCTTCGCATCCCAAATGATTCGCGGATAAATATCTTTGAATAAGAGGAAACCGAAGTTCTGTCTTCCAGTTAAAGTTTTTTTCTGCAAAATAATAAGCTGCAAACCGATCATTACATTTTACTATGTAGGGAAGTTCCCCACCTAGTTTACTCTCCTCCAAAATAAACCATTTCATTCTTCTCTTAGCCTCCAGGTAAGTATATCCAGCTTTTTGAAACTTATCAACATAAGGATAAAAATGATCCACTAAATTTTCCTGCTTTTTTCTATTAGAAAGATTATCGGCAAATTTTAAAAATGACTGTTGCAGATTTAGTAAAGCAACAGAAGGTTCAATATTCCTTTTGTGGATTGATCTGACATGATCCTGCCAACTTGTAAACATACCTCTGCTACCTTGAGATCCGGTTTTAGACAGCATCTGATGTGCTATTGCTTTAGGGTTTATCCTGGCTGTCTCTAATGCTGAACAACTAATACTTATCATATTATCAAATTGATCTAATTAAAAATTTAATTTTTCAATGGATTAGTTCACTTATAAACCGATTTGCAATATCCACCAGACTATCTTTCATATGGAAAATTTCTGGAAACTTTTCTCATCATCCTTTCAACTATATCATCCGTAGAAGTTGTTATATTATCATCCATAGTTTTGAAAAAACGCCATAGCAATTCACCGTCTGAACCGTTATTCAGGGTTAGAAAAAGACTTCCGGATCCGGTTTTACCTCCAAATCCACCCAATAAAATGGTACTTGCAATCGCGGCGCCTTCTGATTTGCTTTGTTCTGATTCAAAGCGACCCCCTAATATGGCATCAACTCCAAGAATTTTGGCAATTTCATCCTTCGTATACTCATCCAGCTTGTCTAATATGCCCGCCTTCTTAAGTAAAATATTTGTTTTATCAACATCCTGGAACGTAACAGCGTAATCTTTTGATTTTCTTAACAGGAAGGTATACATGCTCGCCTGAATAGATTGCGCCATGGAATGTTCCTGATCACGGTTTCCCTCTGGATTGAAATTTTTAGGTTGTTTTTTGTAGCTTATCTTAACCGAAAAAGGGAGTATTGCAGCTATCTTATGATTTGCAACCTCTGCTGCCATTTTTGGACTAACGAAGATCTGTTGGGCAGATTCGCCCCATTGGGCATTTACAAAACTGGCGGAACACGTTAAGGAGACTAAAAGTAAAAGAGAAGTGATTTTCATATAATGGTTTTATTGGTTTTTGTAATTAAATAACTGATTTGCTTATCAGGAAATAAAAGCCCTTTTATTACCCGAATACTAGCTTGTATGACATTCCTCACTGCATGTTTTGCATCCATTTAATTGGCTGTAAGTTTTCTTTGCTTCAATCACCGCATCCCTGCAGTTTGAAAAACTTCCCAGATACTTTTTATCCGACGGTAAGTAAATGCAATCACTTTTGTGCACTTCATGATCACCGTTGGATTGCGCCTTGTTATTTACGTAGTATAAGCTCATATAAAAAAATTAATTGGTTTCAAAAAAGCATGCCCTCCCGGGAAGGAGAGGCATACGCCTCTCCCTTTGCGGGCATGTTATTCACATTTGGCAGCCCATTCTTTGGATTATATATTGGTTATCAGATACTTTATGGTTTACATCTCGAGCAAGCCCCATAACTGGCGGCAATAGCTTTCTTTTTAGACATGGCGATCTTACTTTGCCTGAGATAGCTGCATTCGCCGCGATGGTACTTATCACCCGTTTTCGTGACGTAAACGGTAACATCCTGCCTTGAATTAAGCGATGGGGTTTCGGAAGCTTTTAAGGGCAGGACAGGGCTGCATAACAGTACGAAGCCTGTAAGCAGGAGGAGCGTTATTCTTTTCATTATTGGGGTTTAGGATCATAAACCTATTGAGAAGAATTGATACTAACAAATAAATTTTATATCAACTAATTGATTTACAGCAATATATGTATATACAATATACTTGTTTGTATATACATTATTAGTGTTTACATAGAGAATGAAGACGTTGATGTAATAAAACTATTTTATATTCCCCGTTAAGCATCTGTCTACTGGATTTCCAATGAGTATCCATTGGCCGGTACCATACAGCAGTCCTGAACTATTTTGCCATTCATGTATGAATTGGAAACAACTGTTTTATTGCTGTTAATAAATCTCACAGTCCGTAGTGTTTCTATCACTGTCCGATAGAATTAGCGCAGCGCTTACAGAATCCTTATATACGGGACAGACTAGATTATGAAATAGAACAGGTAATCCTTCGCCAAGACTGTTCGTTAAGGATAATTCAAATTTTGATATTATGGAATTTCCTGTTTGATTTGTAACCGTTTACCTTGATATCGATACTATTGAATAAAATGAGTTGACAATAAAGGCGGAATCTGTTACAGGAAAAAAGAAACTGGATAGAACGCGTACTAAAGATATATGGAGGGCTTTCATTTATCTAAATCTTAATAAAATGAATAAAGCCACCAGACGAAGCATGAGTACAAAGGATCCCGCCGTCCACTCGATTATGGACTGGTTTGCTTTTCTCACCCAAATGATGTCACAAGGTTTATTTTTTTGTTCCTATACCCAAGACCAATTCGCAAGGCCAGACAAAACCTTTTTCTGTTTCAAATGTCTTTCTCCTGTTCTATTTCTATCCACACTGATTCCTTTTCTATATCAGTTAAACCGCTCATCATTTGAGGTAATGCACAGAAGGATTCTTTCTCAAACTGCACACAATCTTTTGCAGCAGGCATAAGCAAAGGTAATCTACAAGTACAGATTCTACCTTGATGAACCTGGCTTGTCTAAATGAGTTTTCAATTACTCCGTCTGCACCTAAACTGAACGGACGAGGCTGACCGGGTAATGGTGGAGGGAGTTTCGCGCGAGTACGAATAATAGACACCGGAACAGAGAAAAATTTGTTTATTTCCCGGAGTTGAATAAACGATAGCAGCAACTTTGCCTCCTGGTTTGAGCCCACGCACATCTCTTTTAATGCCCTTTAGCTGGTCGGGAAACCAGTGGCAAACAGTCGCAGAAGCATGGTTTCGCTGGTGGTCCACCGCTTAAATCAACATTTAGCTGCTATGACATTCGTTGTTGCAGATTTTGCAGCCATTTGATTGGGAATAGATTTTTTTTGCCTCCTTTACTGCATCTCTGCAATTGGCAAAGAATCCCAGAAATTTTTTATCCATTGGAATAAAACGACAGTGATTGGCGTGCACTTCATGATCTCCGTTGCTTTGTGCATTGTTATTTACATAATAGATACTCATATCTTTTTTATCATAGTTTCAAATTTGAACTGCATATCAGGGGAGGCTAGCGTCCCTCTCCTTTTTACTCGGTTTGGTTAACACGCCGGCGAACCTGTTTTATGGTTTGTTATTGGTTAATCAATTATTTTCAGGTATAACAGAAAGGCATAGACTGAAAGTAGCTCCCGGCCGGGATAAACATATTGAGAAGAACCCACACTTACAAATAATTTTAATGCTAATTAATTGACTTACAAGCTATTAATCATATACAAAACCCGTATTGGTATATGGAAAAATACATTTTGTATAGCTATTAAGTTTGTTGGTGGAATCATGCAGCGCCCGTTTAATTTTTCGAGCGGAGATTTTGTCAAAACAAAGCTCATATTGGGAGCCTTACAATAGAAAATCTCGGACTTATTCAATATCCTGGCTTTTTAACAATCAATAAACAGGCTTATATTAAGAATTACGAGTTAATAACCAGGACCAGGGCGGATTAGGATTTGGGTTAGGATTGGTACCAAAATTAATAGTACTCCTCAGTTCATGATTGCCGGAGCATTCCGGGAGCTTACAAGCATATAAATTATTATCCTGTACTATCCTTTCTGTACCATAAACGAATTGCACCAGAATCAGGCTTTACTAAACTATGGAATTACGTTTTTGCATTTTTCAGCTCGGTTACCAGATCATTGAAATTCAAAGACGCAGCAGCTATTTTTGCATCGGCAGCACCGTAATAGATGTATAAGCGTTCATCAAACATTGCGGTTCCTGTAGGAAACACAACATTATTTACAACACCTTCTTGTTCCCACAAAATATCAGGTGAAAACAAAGGAACATCTAATCTTGAAATTTCTTTTTGAGGATTATCCAAATCAAGTAATGCGGCGCAGGCTCTGTATATATATCCTATGGGTGTGTCTTCAACGCCATGATAAATTAACACCCAACCATGTTCGGTTTCAATAGGAGGTGCTCCTCCCCCAATGTAACTTGCTTCATGCTGATATTTTGGATCAAGTACTATGTTATCTTTAAAATTAAGCATATAGTTTTCCCAGAATACTTTTGATAAATCACTTAAATAATTGATTTTAACGATTTGAATACCGGGCCGTATCCTATGAAGATAAACGAGCTGGCCATTGATTCTTCTTGGAAAGAAAATAATATTTTTATCCCATAAATAAAGCTTTTTGTCCAAAAATCCCCGAAGTTTATATTCTGCATAATAACGATAGTATTTTTCATTTAAACCAAGATTTGTTTCAGTTAGAGTTTTAAATTCGTCATACGTCAGCAAGGGGGAAATTATGCCGTGCTTTGTCCATTCTTTCAGGTCTCTTGAAGTAGCAAGTGCACCCACAGCATTGAGGTCATCGTGAGTACAATATGACATATAATAAGTGTCCTCAATTTTTACAATTCTAGGATCTTCCACCCCTTTTATTTCATAATCAAATTGCGGAAATAAAACTGGTTTATCGTAACGTTCTACGACATTTAAGGGGCCTTCAAGTCGGCAATAGCCGATTGTTGAATAATTACCCACTCGTACAGCACGATACAACATGTGTACAGTATTTCCTTCTTTAATTACGGCAGGATTAAATACCCCATCGTTCTCAAATCCAAGCTGGGTTTTTTCTAATATGATACCTTCCTTTTTTACTTCAACCATTGCCCATGTTCTGAAATTAAATTATAATTCAAAAAAATCACTATTGATGATATGAATGTAGATGATCCCGTGATATTTACCCAAATACCAGAAACAATGCACGGAGCTGGCTAATCATAAGGCACCCCCTTTGTTATCTAACAGTAAACTGATAATATTTGAACAAATAAAAGAATAGGTTGTTCACAATAGAGTGGTTCTTTGAAATCAATAATATCCTATTTCCGGGGTCTCATATTACATGAGGATTTGAGGTGATTGCTTGACGGAATAATTGTCGGGCATGTGCGGATGCACGTACAAAAATGGATATTTCAGGCCAGGTTTTCTAACGATTTAAGTACAGTTCAGAGTTAGTGAACCATACCGTTCGCTTTAAAAAAATTAAAAGAACGGTTGGTATCAAAAAAAATCAGGAATCCTGGATTTTAAAATTGATCAGCCCATTAAATACCAGATACTTTTTTCATTCTTTAAAGATCTAAGTTTAATGAAACGAAATAATAATTCAACATCAGATCCAACTGAAGAAGTACCGCTTAATAAGCTTGACTTAGCAGCCATTCTTAAAGCTTCACTTGCCATATCGGAACAACTATTGCCGGAAAAACTTTCCAGAACATTTATACAGATCGCTATGCAGGAAACCGGTGCTGATAAAGGCTATCTCTTACTGTTATTAGAAAACCAACTTTCAATCACCGCAGAAGCAAAAATGAATAAAGTTGTTGAAATAGAAACATATAATACCTTAAAAGTGCCTGATTATAACTTGCTTCCCACTGCAGTTATTCAATACGTTCAAAGTACAAATGAAAAAGTAATCATTGATGATGTTTCCAGGGATAAAGTATTTGGTACCGACAAATACTTCATAACAAACCATCCTAAATCAATTGCTTGTATACCAATCCTGAAAGAAAAAAAATTAATCGGCATCCTCTACCTTGAAAATAGTCTTTTCACAGGTGTGTTCACAATTGAAAAAGTTGCAGAATTAAAAATTTTAGCTTCCCAAGCGGCCGTTTCTTATGAAAATCAGATTTTATTCCATAACCTGGATCTTTCTAAAAAGACATTTCAGGATATTATGGATAATACAACAGCCGTTGTTTTCGTAAAAACTCTTGATAGCCGGTATTTATTCATCAATAAGGAATTTGAGAAGCTTTATAAGGTGAGCAGAGAAAAAGTAATCAATATGAGTGATTACGATATATTTCCAAAGGAATTCGCAGAATCATTTATAGCGAAAGATAAATTAATATCTGAAACAGAAAGATCGCTTACTTATGAAGAAAAAATTCCCCACGAGGATGGAATACATACCTACATTATCGAAAAATTTCCTCTCCGTGATCCAGCAGGGAAATTGAATGCAATCGGTGGAATTGCTACTGACATTAGTGATATTAAGCACCTGGAGGAATCTCTCCGGGAAAATCAAAGCCGATTTAATTATGTTCTTGCCGCAACGCAGGATTCTATATATGACTGGAATATAGATACGGGCAGAATTTGGCGTAATGAACAATTTGAAAAGTTATTTGGCGGGCCTACAGGGCCCAACCCGGAATGGTGGAAAAATAATATCCACCCTGATGATCTTACAGATGTTGAAGCGGCCCGTGAGATTGCCTTCAGCAGACACGACCAGTTATGGAATAAAGAGTATCGTTTTAATAGGTTAAATAAAGGATATGCTAATATAATTGACAGAGGATTTATTATTTATAACCCTCAAAGACAAGCAATAAGAATAATTGGCGCACTCATGGATATTACTGAGCGTAAGCAGTTCATTAATGACCTTGAGCGTTCTTTGTCCTTATCCAGAGCAACTCTTGAATCAACTGCTGATGGCATATTGGTTGTGGATACCTTAAATCAAATAGTTGACTACAACGAAAAATTTGCTGAAATGTGGCATATTCCAAATTCCCTTCTTCAAACAAAAGAAGATGCCAGCGTAATTTCATTCGTTCTCGACCAGTTAAAAAATCCGGACAGTTTTATTTCAAAAGTCAGGGAATTATATGCCAGCCCTGAAAAAGAAAGTTTTGATTTACTTGAATTTAAGGATGGCCGGATTTTCGAACGGTATTCGAAGCCCCAGAAAACAAAGGAAAAAACAATCGGAAGGGTATGGAGTTTTCGTGATGTTACTGAGCAAAAAAGAGAAGAGGAAGAAGAAAAGAACCGCATTATTGCAGTGATTGAACGTCAATCAGAATTACTGAGGCTGAACAGTTCAATAAGCAGCTTACCTCTAATGGAAAAGCTGAAAGAAATAATTAAATCGGATGGTAAAACAATTAAAGTAGAGCGGGTGAGCATCCAAATGTTTGATGCCGACCGGATTTCAATTACCTCTGAAAACATATACGTGTTGAGTAAATCAGATTATGAGCCGGGTATTTCCATTTTCAGAAAAGATTATCCGAGATATTTTTCGGAACTGGAAATTAATCATATCATAGATGCAAATAATGCAGAAGACGATCCGCGCACCTCAGAACTAACCGAAAATTATTTAGAACAGTACGGAATAACATCCATTATGAATGTTCCTGTTAAATTCAAAGGAAAAATAGTGGGGATTGTTTGTCATGAGCATGTGGGACCAAAAAGAAAATGGACTTATGAAGAACAAACTTTCGCTACCTCCATAGCGAATCTTGTCTCACTGGCATTAGAGATTGACGAAAGGGAAAAAACCGAGAATGATTTAATAAAATTAAATGAAGAACTTGAAGAACGCGTAGCAACCCGAACCGCTGAATTGGCATCAAGTGAAGAAAAGTTCCGCGCTATAATTGAATCCGCCAATGATTCCATTATTTCAGCTGATAAAGAAGGGAAAATAATTTACTGGAATAAGTCGGCTGTTGAAATGTTCGGCTATTCACCAGACGAAGCAATAGGGCAGCCTGTTACGCTGATTATGCCTCAACAACATAGGGAAAAACATACAGCAGCATTTAATCGCTTTCTTAAAACGAAAGAAGCTCATATCCTTGGTAAAGGCAATATTGAATTGAGTGGTCTAAAAAAAGGCGGAATTGAATTTCCTATTGAATTGAGCCTGGAGACCTGGAAATCCAATAATGAAGATTTTTTTACCGCCATCATCCAGGATATTACAGAACGCGAAAAAGCCGAGGATGAATTAAGACAATACGAACACTTTTTTAACACTACTCAGGACTTTGCCTGTATTGCCAATGTGCAGGGTTATTTTGAAATCATTAATGCCAACTTTGAAAAGGTACTGGGTTATTCGAAAAAGGAATTACTTGAAAATCAGTTCCTGAACTTCGTCCACCCGGATGATATTAATTCTACGCAACAGGAAATTGAGAAACTGAAAGCAGGCGCTGTCACTATTAATTTTGTGAACAGGTACCGCAAAAAAGATGGAAGTTATTTGTGGTTAGAGTGGAACACAACCCCTGATTCGGCTACAGGAAAGATCTATGCAATTGCCCGCAACATTACGGAGAGAAAAATCGCAGAGGCCGAGTTAAAGGAAAAATCAGAAGAAATAAAACAATTTAATATTTTTCTTAATTCCATTCTTGATAATATCCCGAATATGATTTTTGTAAAAGACGCAAAAGATCTGAGGTTTGTACGTCTTAATAAAGCCGGAGAGGACTTATTGGGATACAAAAAATCAGACCTGATCGGAAAAAATGATTACGATCTGTTTCCAAAAGAACAAGCTGAGTTTTTCACTGCTAAAGACAGAGATGTACTTAACAAAGGAGGAATTCTGGATATTCCGGAAGAAGCCATTGAAACCAAAAACGGCAAACGCTGGCTTCATACCAGGAAAGTTGTTATCAAAGATGAAGCCGGAAAGGCACTTTATTTATTAGGTATTTCCTGGGATATTACGGAACAAAAAAAAGCAAGGCTGCAGTAAATAATTTTCTGTTTTAGATTTTTATTCAGCCATCAGAATCAATTTGATTTGTCAGTTTGCATTGTAATTAAAAGTATAACATACTAATTCCCTTATTCGCGGCCGGAAAATTACTCCTTACACGCAACAGGCTCAAACTGAAACCTGGCTATCTCGAAATTGATGGGCTTATCAGTAATAAAATACGACCTCCCCATATATGTTTCAATATCCCCCACACCCAGTATCAGTTTCTCTCCTTTCTTTAAAAATGCTAATGGATTTTTAAAAACAGTTTTATTAATCGTACCGCTGGTATAGGTATAATCTACAAATAAGGTGTCACCGCGAAAACTGCCGGCTATCTGGCCCTTGTTTCGGACATTTTCCAGGGCATTCGGCTTCAATTCCCCGAAGTTTATAAACAGGGTCCCCGTAACTTTTCCGTCCTCAAGTGTTTTCATACTCAGAAAGGCGGAATCCGTTTCATATAAAGCAAGATAACACTGATCATTCAGGTCTGAAGCATTTGACAGACTATCATCAGTTTGTTCAGAATTATTTTTCGTATTCTGATTGCAGCTGCCAACCATTAAGGCTACAATAAAAGCTAAGAACCATATTGACTTTTTCATGTTCATTAAATTAGTGGTATTTAAGAGGATGATAGGAATTAAGAATTCACTTACTACATTCGGGTAAAGGCCTCAACAATACAAAAATAATTCAGGTACTTCTTATCTGATCTTACAAATTCAATGATCTTTTTGTTTTAGATATTGCGGTTTTGAAAAGCATACAGCTGGATTTTTATCTTTGGTACCTTGAGGTATATATTCTAAAAACCTAATTTAACCCCTCTTACCCCCTCTTTTGTTTAGAAACCTTAGAGTTAAAATACGGGGGTTAAGATTTCAGAAATAAGAGATATTCTTCCTTCAATTCATTCAGGCAGCGGGCACAAAGGCATCCCTCAAAGCATTCGCTCACATACTGCATCTCATTCAAATTTAGCTGTACAGTACTGCACTGGCATTTTGTGAAGGCATTGGCTTTGCACTCCATCCGGGCACCGCAGCGCTCGCAGGAAATGATCTCATGTTTACTCATGAGAGGGGAAACTAAACCAGCTTTATCGAATTCCATCTACAAAATCAGTCTGAAGAAATCCCCTTGCTGCTTAAAGGCAACAAATTAAGAGCCGCAGCTGACACAACCATCTTCCATGCTGCAGCTTGGGTTATTATCTGAAGAAGGTTCCATTCTATCCTGATCATTCCCCTGAACTGCATCTATTTGGGGAACAATTGCTTCCATAGTTTTACCTCCCTGCCTTTCAACAGTAAACTGAACTGCTTTTGATGCAGCCTGAGTTCTCAGGTAATACATTCCGGTTTTTAATCCCTTCTTCCAGGCATAAAAATGCATAGAAGTTAGTTTAGCTGAATTCGGATTGTCAACAAATAGATTGAGGGACTGCGACTGGCAGATAAAAGCACCCCGGTCAGCAGCCATATCAATTAAATTGCGCTGTTTGATTTCCCATACGGTCTTATAAAGCTCTCTGATAGGGGCAGGTATCTCTTCAATATGCTGTACCGAACCATTTGCAAGAATAATTCTGTCTTTCATACTATTGCTCCATAATCCCAGGTTAACCAGGTCTTTGAGCAAATGCTTGTTAACAATTATAAATTCTCCGCTTAATACTCTGCGGGTGTAGATATTGGATGTATAGGGTTCAAAACATTCGTTGTTGCCTAATACCTGAGAAGTGGAGGCGGTAGGCATTGGAGCTACAAGCAGTGAATTCCGCACCCCGTACTGTTTAACTTCTTCTCTCAGGCCTTCCCAGTCATGCCTGTCGGATGGTTTAATGCCCCATAGATCAAACTGGAACAATCCCTTTGACAAGGGGGAGCCATTAAAGGTTTCATAAGCTCCCTGCTCTTTAGCCAGATCCTTGCTGGCAGACATGGCCGCAAAGTAAATTGTTTCAAATATATTCCTGTTAAGCACTTTGGCGAGATCACTTTCAAATGGAAGCCGCATCAGGATGAAAACATCCGCAAGTCCCTGTACGCCTACTCCTACAGGGCGATGCCTGAGATTAGAATTGCGTGCCTCTTCAACCGGATAGTAATTATTATCAATAACACAGTTAAGGTTTTTAGTTGCCTGGTAGGTGATCTCATATAGTTTTGCGAAATCAAACTGGCCATCTATAACAAAACGGGGCAGAGCTAAAGAAGCCAGGTTACATACCGCCACTTCTCCGGGGTTTGTATATTCAATGATCTCCGTACAGAGATTACTGCATTTAATGGTGCCTAAATTCTGCTGGTTGCTCTTAAGGTTTGCCGCATCTTTATACAGCAGATAAGGTGTACCCGTTTCAATCTGGGCTTCAAGTATGGCGAACCACAGGTCCTGCGCCTTAATGGTTTTGCGTGCCCTCCCTTCTGTTTCATATTGCTCATATAAATCCTCGAATTTTTTACCGTAGCAATCATGAAGCCCCGGCGCTTCATGCGGACAGAAAAGACTCCAGTCTTCATTGGCTTCAACCCTTTTCATAAAGAGATCAGGCACCCATAAAGCATAGAAAAGGTCTCTGGCCCGCATCTCTTCTTTCCCATGATTTTTCCTCAGATCAAGAAACTCGAATACATCGGCATGCCATGGCTCAAGATAAATAGCGAATGCACCTTTTCTCTTCCCTCCACCCTGGTCAACATAACGGGCTGTATCATTAAAGACTTTTAACATAGGTACTATTCCGTTGCTGGTTCCATTGGTACCCCCAATATAACTTCCTGTAGCTCTGACGTTATGAATAGCAAGGCCAATCCCGCCGGCACTTTGCGAAATCCGGGCAGTTTGTTTCAGAGTATCATAAATTCCATCAATACTATCGTCTTTCATAGACAGCAAAAAGCAGGACGACATTTGAGGCTTGGGTGTACCGGCATTAAAAAGAGTTGGGGTTGCATGAGTGAACCATCGCTCGCTCATCAGGTTATAGGTTTGAATAACACTTTCCATATCGTTTTTATGAATTCCGATTGCAACTCGCATATACATATGCTGGGGGCGCTCCACTATCTTACCGTCAATACGGAGCAGGTAAGATTTCTCAAGCGTTTTAAAGCCAAAGTAATCAAATCCAAAATCCCTGTCGTATATAATAGAACTATCAAGAAGGTCAGCATTGCCTTTAATAATTTCCATTACATCATCTGCGATCAAGGGCATTTTCCTGCCCGTAACTGCATCAGCATAATCATACAGGTTCAGCATGGTTTCTGAAAATGATTTCGTGGTATTCTTATGAAGATTACTTACTCCAATACGGCTTGCCAGCAGGGCATAATCAGGATGTTTAGTGGTAAGTGAAGCAGCCGTTTCTGCCGCCAGGCTATCCAGTTCTGTGGTGCTTACTCCATCATAAAGGCCTTGAATTACTTTTTTTGCTACATCAATCGGATCTACCAGGGAACTTAATCCATAGGATAATTTTTGAATGCGGGCGGTTATTTTGTCAAACTTTACGCTTTCTTTTCTGCCGTTTCTTTTTATTACAAACATGAGTATTTGGATGGTTGTTAGTGTTAGCTTAGGATCAAAAATCTTCCTCAAGTGAGAAATTCTGCGATGCACTATTTGAAAGTACTCCCGCTTTTTGGTAATCGCCTACCCGTTTTTCAAAGAAATTGGTCTTTCCCTGCAAGGATATCATTTCCATGAAGTCAAAGGGATTGGAAACATGGAATAATTTGGCATAACCAAGTTCATCTATCCAACGGTCGGCAACGAATTCAATATACTGTTTCATCAGTTTGGCATTCATTCCTATGAGATCAACAGGAAGGGCTTCAGTAATAAATTCCTTTTCTATATCTACTGCATCAGCGATAATTGCATGAACCTGTATTTCGGAAAGCTGATTGGAAAGCATCTTGTAAAGCAGGCAGGCAAATTCACAGTGCAGCCCTTCATCACGGCTGATCAGTTCATTGCTGAAAGTTAAGCCAGGCATAAGGCCTCGTTTCTTTAACCAGAATATTGAACAGAAGCTGCCGCTGAAAAATATCCCCTCTACTGCAGCAAAAGCCACCAGCCGTTCGGCAAACGTTCCGTTTGCTATCCATCGCAATGCCCATTCGGCCTTCTTTTTCACAGCAGGAACTGTTTCTACAGCGTGGAATAGATGGTCTTTTTCCTGAGAATCACTTATGTAGGTATCTATCAGGAGCGCATAGGTTTCAGAATGTATATTTTCCATCATGATCTGAAAGCCATAGAAACATCTGGCTTCAGGCACCTGCACTTCACTCATAAAATTGACCGCAAGATTCTCGTTCACAATCCCATCGCTGGCAGCAAAGAATGCCAGTATATGCGAAATAAAATGCTTTTCGCCGGCATTCAATTTTCCCCAGTCTTTCAGATCCCCCGACAGGTCGATCTCTTCAGCGGTCCAGAAACTTGCTTCATGCTTTTTATACATCTCCCAGATTGCGGGATAATTAATCGGGAGGATCACGAAACGATCCTTGTTTTCTTTTAGTAAAACTTCTTCTTGTTGCATTTTCTTGTGTTTTTGGTGACAAGAATTGACAAAAGACAACAAATCCCGGATGGAAGAGAGAGGGTGCTTTCGTCAAAACTTTAGTCGTGAAAGTTTTGAACAAACTATTTTGGCAGGTGTCTGGCTTTCCAGTTGAATGGATTACAGTTGCACGTCAGTCCGTGAATTTCACACGGTTCCCTTTTAATCATCCACCGGGGGTGGATGAACCTGAATAGTGATGGTAAAGAACGAGGAGTAAATGTAAAAATTAAATCACAGGAGATCCGGAGCTAATTTTGAACAATTCAAAAGTTTTCAACAATGATTCGAAAAGCCCGTTGTACACATTTAGAGAGTGTGCACGAATGGGCTCATTACTCGGGGTGGAGTTTGTTTATACTGCTGTGCAAATTGCTGAGGAATATTTACTTGAAAGCCAGGTATTCAATTGCAGCTCTATTTTATTTTACTGATCGATTTTATTACTTTTTCAACCCGCTTTCTTTTTGTTGCCTTTTCAAAGTCGCCAAGCCTTGACTCTAATGTTTTGATAAAAAGACTTTTGTTTGTGCCGTTAATTATTACCATTGCTCTCTCTGCGTACATTGCTAACTGATTTACCGGGCTATTTAACAGTTGTTCTATTAATAATGAAAATGCGTGGTCTGCATATTGTTTTACTGAACAAAGTTTAATTAAGATATTGACACAGTTATCCCTGGTAATTACTGAGCCTTTGTTGGGAGCGTTAATGATTTTTGATAGCACAGAATAGATTTTTTTTGGATTTTCAAGCGTCAGAGCGCTGAGTGCTGTCATTGCTCCCCATTGAAGTCTTTGGTTACCGTTGTCTAGCAATTCAACAAATTCATTTAAATAACCGACGATCAAAGAAGGTTTAACTACACCAATCTCATAAAGAACTTTGATACAGTCGTTTTGAATGCCTTTGTTTTTGTTATGGAGATTATCTGTAAGTTCTTTAACCGCATTCCTGTCGTTACTGTCTGCAATTTGTTTTGCTAATTCCTGATTGGGAACCTCGTCTCTGCGGTTGAGTGAAAAAGCTAACTGGCCAATTATGCTCATTTGGTCTTCCATCTTTCAAGTTTGGGAATTCCAACTGTGAAGAATCCCGCGAGGAAGCGGGGAAATCCAACCATTCTGATTTTTTCCTTTACTATTTCCTGCATTTGTTCTACCGTGATATCAGGCATGGTGAACTCACCATTTTCATAACAATGAGAGCAATACATTTTATTTTTAGTTCCGTCTGCATTCGATCCTCCCCCCTTCTCATCTTTATTAAGAGGCATTCCGCAGCTCTGACAGTTCTTATTTATCTGTTCCATAATTGAATTTAATCATCTTTTTTCGGAATTTTCATCCTGAAGAATTAATTGAAATTTAACGGCCGTTTACCTACACGATTAATTTAAAAGCAATTTTAATTATAATATTGTATTGACAGAGTGCTTTGGGTTCTTATATTAGCTTCTGTAATTGGCCTCCTTAATCATCAAAATGAAAGAAACTTTAGAAAAGCCTGAAACCTTATCATCCGGACAGGCCCGCGTTGCAGCTACCGGATTTTTAAGTTTGTTCTCCCTGATCGGGATTATGTTTTACGGGCTAACGTTCTTTTATGATTTCTGGGTCGAAGATTTTGGATGGTCGCGTGCCACGGTTACATCCGGCAATGCCTTCGCTAAAATCCTTGTCGGGCTTTTCGGATTTGTAATTGGATGGATGATCGATCGTTTCGGTCCCCGAAAATTAATGTTAGCAGGTATTCTGATGGCTGGTTGTGCAGTGATAGGTTTAGGACTTATGACTTCGCTCTGGCAATTTTATGTATTTTATATATTCAGCGCTTTAGGATACATGTGCGGAGGTCCCCTGCCCAACCAGGTTCTTACATCCCGCTGGTTTGATAAGGCCAGGGGTAAAGCTATGGGCTTTGCCTATTTAGGTATCGGTATCGGGGGTATGCTAGCGCCTCAGATCGCTAAACAGCTTAACGTAGAATTTGGTTACCGGCATGCGCTTGTGATCCTGGGTGTGACCATGATCCTTATTTCATTTCCGATGGCCTGGTTCGTTAAAGACAACCCTCCCCATTCTGATGAAAAATTTAAATCAGCAGCAGAGAATATTCCTAAAAGGGATATTAAAGACATATTAAAAACCAGGGCTTTTTATTTACTGCTTATCGGCAGTATGTGTTCCATAGGGGCCGTTAGCGCGACCAGCCAAAATCTGAAATTGTTCTTTAGTCTGGATTTAAAATATTCGCAGCAACAGGCTGCTAATGTGCTTTCCTTAATTCTTGCCGCCAGTATTTTTGGCCGACTGCTAATGGGATGGCTGGCAGATCGTTTTGAAAAGAAATATATCATGCTCCTCATCTATTCTTTGGTTGCATCATCCATTCCTTTGCTTTATTTTGCTTCTACCCCGGGGGTCATATATGTTTTTGCTGTGATTTTCGGGATTGGTCTTGGAGGTGATTATATGATCATTCCGTTAATGGCGGCTGACCTGTTCGGAGTGAAAGTAATGGGCCGCGTAATGGGAATAATTTTAACCGGGGACGGACTGGCTGAAGCCATCGCTCCCTGGATGGTAGGCTGGATCAGAGATGTGAGCGGAAGCTATGCCAATGGTTTTTCAGCACTGATAGTCCTGGCTGTTATCGGTATCATTGCCGTTTTGTTAACTCCCCGTAAAGTAGAGCTGGATAAATTAAATAAAGCCGCATATCATCTGGAATAATTTTGATGGCCTTGATTTGCATAAGATTCCGGCCAGGCAGATCGTATTCGTTTTGAAAATATGTTTGTGGATGATCCCGGGGAACAGAAACCTTTCCTGATCGATATCGTTTAGTTTAATATGAAATCTGCCGGATCCTAAACATAGAACGTCTATGAAAAAGAATGTTCTGAAGAAGTTCATTGTCTCATCCCTTTCTTCTATAAGGAAACACCTTAAGCTATACAGAAAACACCCAGAACCGGAACTTATCCACGACATTCGAGTGGATATAAAAAAGATAAGGGCTCTTGCGTCCTTTCTGAAAAAGCAATACAAGGGAAAACCTCTACCAAAGTTAAAAGCGTTAAATTCAATATTTTCTAAGGCCGGGGAAGTACGTGATTTAGAAATCAATATCCGCTTGCTGGAAGAACTATCGCATGATAACCCTTTGCTCCTTAATGAATTAAAAGAAAGGAAAGAAAGATCAGGGATACTATTCCGTAAAAATATCCCTGCTTATATTAAGACAGTGAAAGAAATAAAATCTGCACTCAAAATACCCTCCAAAAAGCCTGAGAAGGAGTTTGTAAAAAAATATTTCGATAAACTGATTGAAAAGGCAGACGCATATCTTCACCATCCGGAACGCAAAAAGGAGCTTCATGAATTCCGGATAACTATAAAAAAAATGATGTATGTATACGATGCACTTCCAGCAAATTTACAAGATCAGTGCAGCCTGAACCAGAAATATATAGTCCAGCTTCAGGAAAAGGCGGGAGAATGGCATGATACCTATACCAGTCTCACCTTTCTGCAATCAGTAAAATCTACGGCAACAGTACCTTCAGCAGCACTTGTTAAACAGGAAGAAATACTTTTCAGGTCATTGTGCAGTCATCGCAGGACATTTAAAAGAAATATCCGCCTGGTTCCAAAACCCACTATTTAGCTCCTGCTTCGCTTTCAAGAACAGATTTATACACCCAGTCAAGAACCTGGGCTCTGATATTTACTTTGGATGTTCCGTAGGTCTTACCGTCATCGGGATAAACGCGGTTTGTCAGGCAGATATATACAAGATCATACACCGGGTCGACCCATACATAGGTTCCCGTATATCCGCTGTGTCCATATGCCTTTTCAGAAGGATATCCTTTGTTAGCGCTGATTTCCTTCTCCGTTATCCTGGCAAAGCCATATCCGCGCTCACTCACGCTGGACTGCCGGGAAGTGAAAAGATCTACTGTAGCGGGCTTGAAATACCGCTTTCCTCCATAAATGCCCTTGTTCAGCAGCATCTGGAAATAAATCGCCAAATCATTGGCATTGGAGAACAATCCCGCATGCCCCTGAACACCGCCTGACATAGCCGCCCCTGGATCATTTACATAGCCCTGAACCAGCATATTTCTGAACCAGTTATCATTTTCTGTCGTGGGCACTATTCTCGAACGGTCAAAGCGGTTCCTCGGCAGGTAACCCGTCGATCTCATCCCTAAAGGTAGATAAAACTCATTCCATACATATTCATTCAGCCTTGTACGGCTTACCTGTTCAACAACTTCCTTCAGCATATACATGCTCACATCACTGTAAACAAATTTGCCCCTGGTCCCTCCGGTTGATTTCAACGTAACCGGCCACATCACTTCATTAAAATAATCAGCCCGCAGATAATAATTATCAGCCACTTTGATGGGATGCGAAGATGATGAATCGCTGCTCATATCACCGGGTTTGAGCAGTTCGAAGAATTTTATATAAGGCGTATAGCCTGCTTCATGCAGCAGGGCCTCTTTTATTTTAATATCGCTCTTATCCGCAATGCCCCTGGTCAGAGCCACATATTTGCTGATGCTGTCCTCAAGGCTTATCAGCTTTCTATCATAAAGCCGCATGATGGCCGGTGTAGTGGCGCTGACTTTTGTGACCGAGGCCATATCAAAGATATCATCCGTTCGGGTTGCTGATGCCCCTGCATAGGTATGCGAGCCATAAGCCTTATTAAAGATTACCTGGCCATCCCGGGCAACCAATACCACTACCGAAGGAGCAGAATGTTCCGCAATCCCGGCCTTAACAATAGAATCGATTCCGTAGGCAAAAGAATTATTCAGACCGGCGTTTTCAGGAATGGAATAAGCCAGCCGGATCTTAGGGACCGTATAACCATAACCCTTCCGGAATTTTCTGCCATAGGTCTGATCCAGTTTCTTAACTGCCGGGCTTCCGCCGAATAGAACCTGAGCCGCGATAGAAGCGCTGGCTTCTCCTGTTTTACTATTCCAGATGACCGGGGAACGCGACTTAGCCAGGAAGTTCAGGTTTTTACCTTTTCCGGTTAGAATGAAAATGGTTTTAGTCTTAATTTCTATGTCGGCAATAAAACCCAGCAGTTCCTTATTGAAACGGGTGTTTTCAGAGAAATTAAAAACAATGCAGTTATAAAGTTTGAGTTTGTCATGCAGTGCATTAAAAGCCCGGGAAGTACGGATAGTATCCGCCTGAAAACCTTCAACCTTCCAGTATTTATTAGCAATGCTGTCAAAAACTGAAGGATGGTCTGAATCAAAGTGCAGGCTTGCTATACGCAGATCTTTAAGAACTTTAAAGGGGATCATACCTGCACTGTTCCTTAATACGACCACATTTCGCTTCGCCTCCCTGATCCCGCTTAGACTCTCCGCATCGGATTCCGACTGAGAAAAAGCCGCAGTAAAAGTAAAAATGAAAAAGAAAGTAAATATTCTGTTCATGGTTTAAATCTAAAAAGGGGAACTTTCGTTCCCCTTTTTCAATGAATTATATAGCCGGATCTGCCGGGGTATTCGGATTGTTTAATCTTTCCTGATCTGGATATGGATAAAATATCCTGTTGCGCTCCGTAGTATTTGCCGGAGGTTCAGGGCGGTTAAAACGCCTCGTATCTTCCCACTTCAAACCGCTCAGATACAATTCAGCACAGCGCTGTTTATATACTTCGAGAAGTAATGCATCCTTGGTAACCGGACCGGTGTAGGGCGGTAATCCCGCATTTACACCAAAAGGATCGCCGCTGGTTTGGGTTCTTACCTGATTGATCAGTAATAAAGCATCGGCAAGCGGACCTTCAAGTCTCAATGTAGCCTCTGCTTTGATCAGCTTGATCTCATCCGTAAGGTACAGTGGAATGGAAGTGGTCTGTGCAGCGGCAAAACCTGTCAGTATCACTACAGGATCCCCGTTAATTATATCTCTTGGGGTAGTGAAATAGAAATTATAACGCTGGTCGCCTGATTCATACAATCCTGCCGGAAGTCCGAAATTATCTCTTGGACGATAAGACCGGGTTACATTATAGATCGTATTTAGCGGATTTGGGCTAAGCGTAGTATAAGTATACCTTGAAGTCTTTGACAGATCAACAAGATTGGCATTTGTAAGGGCTTTCTGATAATTACCGGCCATCAGGTTGATACGGGCCTCATAAGCGTACAGTGTGTTTTTTAGATCAAAATCCGGTCCGCTCACTAAGGATATGAATGCCCCCGAAGTTGGTGTTGTAGTAATGGCGGCAACGCCCAGATCAAGTAACCGCACAGCTTCCGCAAATACAGCAGCCCTCGGAACAAAAGAAACAGGCTCTGTAGTGCTGCTGTTTAAATTTGCCTGAGTGAAAGCCTGGGCCAGATTTGATAATGCAATGGCTTTAAACAAATAAGCCTGGGCCATAATGCCGCTCAAAAGAGCCGGTTCAATATTAGGCACAGAAGGCGCCTTGGCAATTATGCTTTCAGACATACCCATCATACGCTGCATGGTAGACCAGTAGCTCAGGATATTGCCATTTGCAGTAGGCAGAGCTGCTCCGCCGGCTTCAAGTTCAAGGGTATTGGTAAAAGTTGCTATTCCCTTTACTTCCCTTGCTGTTACTGAAGGGGTAAGCATAACCTGACTTAAGCCGGTAGTTGAATAAAATTGTCTTAGTCCGATGCTTAACGCGATAATCCCCTCCCGCGTATTCAAAACCTGCTCATCCGTTGCAGAATTTGGATTACTCTGATCCAACTCGCATGAGGAAGCGGTTAAAACCAGTAGGCAGAGCAGATATTTATATAGATTATTTCTTTTCATGACGATAAATTTGAGTTTTAAAACGAGTAATTTAATCCTAGAGCGATGGTTCTCGGGATTGGCACCTCCACAAAGTCGAACCCGCGCACAGCAGTGCTCTGACCGGCAGCATTGGTTTCAGGATCCCATCCTTTGTAATCATCAATTGATAAGAGATTCCTTCCGGAAACCGTAATTCTCAAAGGATTATTATTCAGGAAAGCAGTCCTCAGGTCATAAGAAAGCGAAAGCTCCCTGAATTTCAGGTAAGATCCGTCTTCGATCCAGTTTTCCATTATACTGAATAAAGCCGCAGATGTTCCTTTGGGAACTTCCCCTCTTAATTCAGCTTCATATCCTTTCAGACCTCCGTACAGATCCCTGTCACCTACACGTCTTGTGAAATTAAATACGTCATTCCCATAGGAAGCATCCCATTGCATTCTTAAGCTCAGGTTTTTCCCTACTGAGAACTCATTGGTAAAGGAGCCTGTCCAATTTGGATTAGGATCCCCGATAACTCTTGTAACAGGAGCACCTGTAGGTTGTCCGGCAGCATTACGGCCTGCCAGCTCTCTTTGAGGGAAACCGGCAGGAGTAAGCAATAGATCGCCAGATGGAGTACGTGCAAATGCTGAAGCATAGAATGCACCCAGAGGATAACCATTCACTGCTGCAACCTGTCCGAATCCGCCAGGGAAAGTAACAACACCGCCGGGAATATCGGTTACCTCGTTTTTGTTTTTCGAGAAAATAATAGTTGAGTTCCACTTAAAATTACTGCTCTCAACCGGTACAGCTCTCAGCATTAACTCAAAACCTTTGTTCACCATATTTCCGATATTTTGAAACTGGGTCAAATAACCCGTTGAAGGGCGCAGAGTTACGGGCAAAAGCAGGTCCTGCACGGCCTTATCGTAATAGGAAACTTCAAGCCCTAAACGACCTTTAAGGAAACTGACGTCCAGACCAATCTCTTTTTCCGTCTGGCGTTCAGGTTTGATATCCGGGTTACCATACTGGGCAGGTGCAGATACACCCGGTAAGCCTGGAAGGGAAACTGAATTATAGTTACTAAAACGGTCATAAGCTCCGATGGCCGTCAGGTTACCTGATTGTCCGTAGGAAGCTCTCAGTTTAAAGCTTGGCATAACATTAGCCAGGGAGGAGTTCTTCCAGAATTCTTCTTCTGATAAGATATAAGCCCCACTGAACTTTGGATATAACTGCCATCTGTTCTCTTCTCCAAAAGAAGAGGATACGTCATTTCTAACTGCACCGGTCAGGTATAATTTATTCATTATACCAAAGGTTTGCTGAACGTAAAATCCTAAAATATTGATCGTAGAGCGGTTATCGCTGGTTGTAATGGAAGCGCCGCTTGATGCCACCTGGCTTACCGGACTTAATTGCGTACCAGTTATGATTGCCGAGTTAACACGCTCTGTCTGAGCTGTTGCACCCGCCGAAGTGGTGGATTCCAGCCAGGTTCCAAGCTTTCCGCGATAGGATGCGTTCAGATCATTATTAAGAAGCGTATTGATTCTATCGCCTTTCCTTGCAAAGCCGGCATTATGCTCCGGACTTGTATTTCCGATCGGAATATAGCCTGTTGCCATTTGGGTTGAATTATCAAATCCAAGGGTATAGTTGATCGATAAATTGGGTAAAGGCTCAACATTTAATTTAAGGTCACCTATAAAACGGCTGGTCTGCTGGGTGAAATCGAAACGGTTGATCGCCTCAAGCGGATTGGTCCGGCGGAGCCCGGTTGGCGCCAGCGAAGGATAAACACCGCTGTTCGGATCAGGATAAGGGTTTATAAAATTATTCCCGAATATAAAACCTGTTAATGCACCGTATGCTGAATTAATACCACCGTTGGGAATTTCGCTGCTACCGCTGAAAGTATAACTGGCCCCCATGCTTGCGCTAATAATATTATTGAATCGCTGATCAAGCCTTAAGCGGGTTGTTCCACGCTGGAAATCAGTATTCTTGATGATCCCCTGGTTGCCTAAATAACCCCCGCTTAAATAATACTGGGTATTATCTGTCCCTCCTGATACTGAAATATTATTTTCTGTACCATAGGCTACCTCAAATATTTCATCCTGCAGATCATATCGCTCCACCGGGATCTGGGTCAGATCGCTGGCGATTGTATTTGCAAAACGGAAGGGATATTCGTTAATCTCGACCTTCTTCCGTAAGGAATTACTTCTGAACTGGGTTGAAAAGCTAACCACCGGTTTTCCTGATTTACCTTTTTTTGTAAAGATCTGAACCACACCGTTACTGGCCCGTGATCCATAGATCGCTGCACCCGCAGCACCCTTGATAATCTCAATCCGGTCAATATCGGCAGGGTTAATATCTACCAATCTGTTCTGTGAATATCCACCCAGGTCAATAAGTTCAGCAGAGCTGTTGTTGATAATAACCCCATCTACAATATAGAGCGGATCACTGGAACCGGATATGGTACTGTTTCCGCGAAGACGAACGCTTATACCGCCTGCAGGGTTCCCTGAGTTCTGTGAGATCTGGGCTCCTGAAACTTTTCCGGCTAAAGCCTGGTCGATGGAAGTTGCAGCTCCCCCCTCAAGTTCTTTTGCTGAAACCGTTGAAATGGCGTTTCCTAATTGCTTCTTGCTTGTTGCAACAGTTGTACCAGTAACAACTACTTCATCCAGGTTAAGGGCATCTTCAGAAAGCTCCACATTCAATGTAACCGTGCTCTGATTTAAAAGGACAGTCCTTGTAATGGGTTTATAACCCGTATAGGTGATCAGGATCGGGTGGCTGCCTTCGGCAACACTTAGGTTCAAGGTATAGGCCCCGTTGATATCGGTTGATGTTCCCTGGGTGGTTCCTGATAATTTGACCACAGCCCCGGGAAGAGGCTCCTTGCTTCTCGCATCAGTGATAACACCTCTTAGGGTGTACCTCTGGGCTTGTGCCATAGTCTGCTGACTGTAACACATAATTGCCAGTACAGCAAAAAGGTACCGGCAATTTTTAAAAGTTTGTAACACTTTTTTCATAATGTTGATTGATTAATTGGTTATAAAAATTCATTATTTACTTCGGAAAACTGACTTTACCCATAGATACGGTGGGAACGCCAGGATGGCTGCCATAAGGTGTATTTCCTCCGGCAACCGCTTCATTTGCTAACAGTGCGAACAGTACCGCTTCTTTTGCATCAGGATCTATTCCAAGATCAGATGTCAGTTTCAGGGAGCGGCCAAAATATTCTTCAACATACTTAACCAGAATTGGGTTATACATCCCGCCCCCGCTTAAATAGATCTCGAAAGGTCCCTTGCCCTCCACGCATTCAGCAATAGCCTGAATAATGCCTTTTGCCGAAAATGCCGCCAGAGTGGCCATGATATCTTCATTTGACAGGTTCTCCAAACCGGAATTCCTGAGGGCTTTATCCAGGTAATCCAGGCTGAACAGTTCCGGACCTGTAGTCTTCGGGAATTCAGCTTTATAAAAGGGATGATCGAGAAGCGTCTTCAGCAGATGTTCGTTAACATTCCCTGCGGAAGCTATTTCTGCATTTTTATCATAATACCTTCCGGGATAATTAAGCTGGATGAACTGATCCATTAAGGTATTCCCCGGACCAACATCGGAGGAGAAAAACCCGGTTGAATGACCCGATGGGAGGAATGTAAAATTCGCGATCCCGCCGATATTCAGCATGATCCGGTTTTCATCCTGGCTTGAAAAGATCAGGTAATCACCATATACGGCAAGCGGAGCACCTTCACCTCCGGCTGCAATATGCTTCTGGCGAAAATCGCTTAAAGTAATGATCCCGGTTTTCATAGCCAGATGATCCCCATCTCCTATCTGCAGGGTTGCGTTCGAATATTTAGAGATCCCGTGCTGATGTTTGGGAGCATGATAAATGGTCTGACCATGACTCGCTATCAGGTCAACCTCAGAAGGCTCCACACCCCATTCTTTTAAACAGCTGAGGATAAGTTCAGCGTAATAACTTCCTATGAAATCATTTAATAAAGTGATCTGTTCCAGGTCTGCGATCTTTTTGGCGAACACAGCTTTCAGATCCTCTTTAAAATCAGATTGGTATTCCCTTGTTTTAAAATGGCTGACATTTACCCTGGTTTCAAGTCCGCTGCCGCTGAATTCACACAAAGCGATATCCAATCCATCGAAAGAAGTCCCCGACATTAATCCTATGATCTTCCTTGAGGGTTTCCCCGCGATCTTATAGAGGGTTTCAATATTTGTATTCATGGGATAAACAAAAACCTGTAATATAAGTACTTAACCAAAATAAAGGCAAAACAGTTTCCAACCCCTCCAAATCAATAATCGCCCGGATAAATTTATGAATAAAATAATTTTATTTGCATCCTTTTTAAAAAACCTGCAAAAACCGGCAGAGCCCTTTTACCGGATTAAAACCTGAACCCGTATGACACCCTTAAAACAGCGCTCATAAATAAGATACTGCCTAATAGGGTCCAGTTGAACTTTATACCGTTCATCACCAGAATGTCCATCAAAAAATTAACATCATTTAACATTTGAAAAAATAAAATATTAGCATTTTTGAGAATGATTTTTATCGCGCTAAGTCGCTATATTGCAGAAGCTTGACGAAATGCCGGTTATGGACGAAGCTTTCAGGAATACAAAATATTAATTTAAACTAAAACTAATTAATCCATTTCTGCATGAAGATCTTAATCCTGGCTATCCTCATCTGCTTTAGTTCAGTAATCTCATCCGCTCAAAATAAATATTTAATTAAGGGATCTGTACTCGATACAGTAACGGGCGTCCCCTTGCTAAATACCAGCATCACTGTATTAAACTCAAAGGATTCAACCCTGGTTAAATTCGGCCGGGCCGCAGCTGACGGGGCCTTCTCCCTTAACAACTTAAAAGCCGGGAAATTCATCCTTTTGGTAACCTACCCTGATTATGCGGATTATGTAGAGGCTTTCAGTCTTGATTCATCCGGATCAGCGAGGGATTTCGGAAGAATTAAAATGATCCTGAAGGCCAGGCTCCTTGAGGAGGTGATCGTTAAGGGCAAAGTAGCCGAAATAACTATCAAAGGGGATACCACCGAGTTTAATGCTGCAGCTTTTAATATCGAGGCCAACTCAAAAGTTGAAGATCTGCTTAAGCAATTACCCGGCATACAGGTCGACCAGAACGGAAAGATCACCGCACAGGGCCAGACCGTAAGCAAGGTCCTCGTGGATGGCGAAGAATTTTTTGGTGATGATCCTACCCTTGTCACAAAAAACATACGCGGTGATATGGTTGATAAGGTACAGCTTTATGATAAAAAAAGCGACCAGGCCACCTTTACCGGGATTGATGATGGTGAAAGGACTAAAACTCTCAATATTAAATTAAAAGAAGATAAAAAACAGGGCTATTTCGGCAAACTTGATGCGGGTGCTGGCAATGATGACTTTTATCAGGGCCAGGCGATGTTCAATGCATTTAAAGGCAAAAAGAAATTCGCAGCTTATGGAACTGCAGGCAATACGGGCAAGACTGGCTTAAGCTGGGAGGATAATAGTAAATATGGCGCTTCTTCTTCAGGGGTCGAAGTGGTAGAGGGGGGAATAATGATAACCGGAGGCAGCGGCGGTGATTTGGATTCATTTGATGGAAGATTTAACGGCGAAGGAATTCCACTGACACACAGCGGGGGACTTCATTATGACACCAAATGGGATGAGGATAAAAAAACCATCAACTTAAATTATAAAGCAGGAGCTATAAATGTAAAGGGTACGAATAACTCATTAAATCAGAATAATATGCCAACAGGCATTATCAACAGCAATTCCGATCAGGCTTTTGACAGATATATGTTCAGGCAAAAGCTGGATGGTATGTTTCTGATTAAACTGGATACAACGGCCGAACTGAAAATATCCCTGGATGGGACATTGAAAAACAGTGAGAACACCAGCAGCTTTTTATCCTCAAGCCAGCGGGGAAACGGCACCTCCTTAAATGGAAGCAAGCGTTCCCTGACGAATGACGGCGATGAAAGATTATTTAATTCAAGTATACTCTGGACAAAGAAATTAAAGAAAAAGGGCCGTACCCTTTCCCTGACCCTTGGACAGCGCTTCAGTGAGGAGGATATGCAGGGCTATTTAAATTCTGATAACAGCTTTTACAATATTCAGGGTGTTCTGGATAGTTTGCAGGTAATAGATCAGTATAAAACAAATCTGAGCAGGAGCTCGGTATTTAATTCCAATATTGCCTTCACGGAGCCTTTCTCAAAAACCTTTTCGGTAATTTTGAATTATGGTTTTAACCTGAATAACAGCAGCGCCGAAAGAAATTCCTTTAATAAATCAGGCAGGGGACAATATGATATCCTGGACAGTCAGTTCAGTAATGATTTTGAACTGCTGCAAACCGCTAATCAGGCAGGAGCTGTTTTCAATTACCGGAAAGATAAGAATGTCATCAATTTCGGAACGCGTGTAAGCGCTGTGGATTTTAAACAGACAGATCTGAACAGCAGTAAGGAATATAACAGGAATTTTATGAACTGGCTGCCGCAGGCATCTTTCCAGCATAATTTTTCCAAGCAGAAATCATTCAGCATCCGGTACAACGGAAATACCAACCAGCCAAATCTAAGTCAGATCCAGCCGGTACGCATTAACACGGATCCGCTCAACATAACACTCGGAAACCCGGATCTGAACCCTTCTTTTAATAACGGATTGAGCGCAAATTACTATTCTTATAAGGTCCTGAGTGATAAATCATTAAATTTCCATGTCAATTATTCCTTCACAACGAATGCGATAGTCAATAATACAGTTACTGATGCCGCCGGAAAAAGTACTTATCAGTCGGTAAATCTCGCTGATAAAACTCCGGCCAATTTATATTTCTACAGCAGTTACCGTCAAAAGATCCCCGGAACAGAAGTGAATATGGGAATTGACTTCAATGGCAGCAGGGGAACCTATTTTAACATGATCAACAATGTACTGAATGAAACGAGATCTAACCGATATACAACAAGGCTTAATATTTCCAGGTACAAGCAGAAAAAGATCGAGCTGTACTTTTCAATCGGGCCAGAATATATAACAAACGAATCATCTTTACAAAAACAGATCAATAACAATGGATGGGGTGTGAACTCCTGGTTTGAATTTTCACTTTATATGCCGGGCAAAACCCGGATCAAATCAAATGCGAACTTTCAGTATCAGGAAAAGACCCAATCTTTTGCTGAAGATTTTAACCGCCTGATCTGGAACACCACCCTCACTAAAAGCTTTATGAAAGAGGATGCATTGAAGCTATCGCTTACAGGCAATGACCTGTTCAACCAAAATGTCGGGTTTAACAGGAGGGCTACAAGTAATATGATCAGTCAGAACAGTTATACCACCATAAAACGATATTTCCTGTTATCCCTGTCCTATGATATTAACCATATGGGCGGCAGCCCGGCCAAAAAATAATTTATGAAACCATCATGAGCACGCCGCTCACAAACAGCAATGAATATGCTCATGATAGCTTCATTGCCGCTAAAAAACAACTTATATACAAATGAAAACCCGGATCGTCTTACTTTGCTTTATTTTCCTCTTTTCAGGCAATCTGCTTTTTGCCCAGCATGCCCGTTTCAGCACAGAGGGTAGTATTGAATTTGAAAAGAGCGTGAACATGCATGCCCAGATAAAAAAGTACATGAATAAGGATAATGAGTTTTATTATATTCCTGCTTTCGAACAATATAAAAAATCGCAGCCCCAGTTCAGAGTACTGAAAAGCACCCTAAACTATTCCAAAGACAAGACTCTTTTCATTCCTGCCGTACCAGATCAAACCCTGCGCAACTGGTTCAGCGATATCCCGGCAACTAATCAGAATAATATTATTTATACTGATCTGAAGGCCAATACAAGCATTTCGCAAAAAACGGTTTTTGAAGAAACCTTTCTTGTGCGCGACAGTACGCGTAAAATTAACTGGAAGATCACATCCGAAACCCGTGAAATTGCCGGTTATCCATGCCGAAGGGCAAATGCAATAATCATGGATTCTATTTATGTGGTTGCATTTTATACGGATGAAATTCCGGTTTCCGGCGGACCTGAATCTTTCACAGGACTTCCAGGGATGATCTTAGGGGTGGCATTACCACATGAAAACATGAGCTGGTTTGCCAAACTGGTCACAGATAAGCCCCTGCCTCCTGATACCATGGCCGCACCGAAAAAAGGAAAAGCCATTGATAATAAAGGATTACTTGCTATACTCATGAAAGCCATGAAAAACTGGGGCACGTATGCCCAGCATTCATTGAAATCGTTTTTATTATAAGTACCTACCTCCGGCAAAGCCCGGGTATCTTTCTATTCCGCCGACCTGAAGGGGCAATACACCTTAATTCTTGAAGGCACGGATATGAACGGGAAGATTGGCTTTAAAAAAGGAAGTGTTGAAATTCGGGAATAAACCGGTCGTTTTCTGTGATTGATTAAACCAATTTACTTAATTAATGGGCACGGTCATTGCTGACAACTCATGCCGATCCCTAAGGACATGATCCGGGATCAGCTGAATTATCAAATGCGATGAAAACCTTATTACCTGTACTGATTAATTTTATAAATTAGCTGCCTTACAGAAATAATGCCTACAGTTTGCCTGATCAAACAATTTGCAAAACTTAATTCATTAAAACTCTTAAAAGAAATAAAAAGCCGGATTAAGCATGTTGAATAAACTTTCATCAGATGGATACAAGGATATCTTTTATAACAGCCCGACAGCTATGCTTATCATCGCTACGGATGCTCCATTATATACCATTCTCGATGTCAATAATGCCTATCTGAAGGCTACCAATTCTAAGCGGGAATCACTCATCGGAAATGCAGTTTTTTCAGCCTTCCCCGCTAATCCCACGGAAACCGAATCGGAGAATATACAGCGTACTATTTTTTCCTTTGAAGAGGCCATAAAAGGAAAGGCACCCCATGTAATGACAAATTACAGATATGACATTCCTAATCCCGGAACGGATACTTTTGAAGAACGCTACTGGACTACCAGTAATACCCCGGTGTTGAATGAAAAAGGAGAAGTCATCTATTTCATACACTCCCCCCTTGATGTTACCGAATTTAATAAGCTGACAGAAAAGGAAAAAGCTGGCGTCAAAGCGCTCATTAATCAGAGGCAGAATTTATATTCAACCTTTATGCAGGCTCCCGTAGCTATTGGAATTTTCAAAGGCCCTGATTATATAGTGGATCTGATAAACCCGCCATTATGCGAATTGTATGGAAAGACCTTGGAGGAGATGCAGGGCAAGCCTATTTTCGAACTGCTTCCCCATGCAAGGGGAATGGGCTTTGAAACGCTGCTTGAAAATGTACGGCTGACGGGCGAGGCTTTCAAAGGAAACGGGCTGCAGGTTCCCGTGTATAAGAATGGAAAACTTGAGAATATCTATGTAAATTTTGTGTACGAACCTTTCCGGGAAAGCGATGGTTCGATCTCCGGCGTAATCGCTGTGGCGACTGAAGTTACCGATCAGGTGAATGCTAAAAACCAAATTGCCGAGGCGGAAGAACGTGCAAGACTTGCTGTGGATGCAGTGGGACTGGGCACATTTGATCTGAATCTCTTAAGCGGCGAAATGGTTACTTCCCATAAATTTGCAAGCATATTTGGATTCGAACAGCCGGTTCCACGTAATGAATATGCCGGTGTGTTCCACCCTGACGATCATACAATAAGGGAAAAGGCACTCCAAAAAGCAATTACCTCTGGCAAATTATTGTATGAAGCAAGAGTAGTGTGGAAAGATAAATCAATCCGCTGGGTAAGAACCGAAGGGAAAGTGTTTTACCAGTCTGATTCCAACATTGCGGTTCGTATACTTGGCACCCTGCTTGACATAAGCGAACAAAGGCTGGCAATGGAGGAGGAGCGTAAACTGACTACTCTTGTTGATAACAGTGTCGATTTGATGTCAATTTTAAGTCTGGATGGCTTCAATACCTATATTAATGAAGCCGGAATGAACTTACTTGGCTTCGAAAACGAAGAACAAGTTCTGCAAACTCCAATTTCTGAGCTTCATTTGCCAGAACATTTCGCAAAGGTAGAACAGGAGATATTACCTACAGTAATGAAGGAGGGGCAGTGGGCAGGCCCGATGATGATTCGGCATCTTCAAACCGGGGAACTGATCCCTGTCTTTAATAACTGCATCCGCATTGATGATCCCGTTTCCAGGGAACCGATTGCTGTGGGGGCTGTAATGCGCGATCTTCGGCCCGAAATTGCAGCTAAACGAGCGCTTGAAGAAAGCGAACATCTCCTCAGAAATATTACAACTGCGGCACCTACTGCATTATGGATGTCTGATGCGGAGGGATCGATCACCTATTTTAACCAGACCTGGCTAGACTGGACAGGGCTTTCATTTGAGGAGAATATTGCCGATGGCTGGCTTGAAGCGATCAATCCGGAGGATAGAAAAAAGGTAAAAGAAAAATTGATACGCGAAGTGAATTCCAGAGCCAAATATGAGGTGGAATTCCGCCTGAATCATACGGATGGAACTACCCATTGGTGTATCGCAAACGGAAAGCCGCAATACCGCACAGACGGAAGCTTTACCGGATATATCGGGGCATGTATTGACATTACCGATCAAAAATTAGTGCAGCAGCAAAAGGACGATTTCATAGGAATTGCAAGTCATGAACTAAAAACTCCGGTTACCAGCATCAAAGCTTATACACAAGTTTTGGAAAGAATGCTTCAAAAGAAAGGTGAAATGAGCGCAGCGGCGATGATTGGTAAAATGGATGGACAGATCAATCGTTTAACCAGCCTGATAGGCGATCTGCTTGATGTTACCAAGATTCATTCTGGTAAACTTCAGTTTAATAATGAGGAGTTTAACTTTAATTCTATGGTCAAAGACCGGGTGGAAGAACTGCAGCGAACTACAGATAAACATAGCTTATTAGAAAATTATGCAGAAACTGGTACGGTTTATGGGGATAAAGAGCGGATTGGACAGGTTATATCCAATCTGGTAACAAATGCAATCAAATATTCGCCCCAAAAAGATAAGATCATTATTCATACCCTTTTAAATAATAGTGAAGTTATTCTTTGTGTGGAAGATTTTGGCATTGGGATACCGCCCGATAAACTGGACAAAGTTTTTGAACAGTTTTACAGGGTTAGCGGTGATATGCAGCATACCTTTCCCGGATTGGGTTTGGGACTATATATCTCATCCGAGATTATTAAACGTGAAGGCGGCAGAATTTGGGTGAACAGTGTAGAAGGAAAAGGATCAACTTTCTGTTTTGCGCTTCCTGCGATGAAAACAACTGAAAATTAATGTCTTTAATATTTGATATTGAACGAATAAACTGAACTGATTTGAAAAAAGTAATGATTGCCGATGACGACCCGGGCATTTTAGATGCAGTAAAGTTATTGCTCGAATTTGAAGGATACGATGTACGCACTACTCTGAACGGGGCCACACTTTTAACGCTGGAAGATGAACTGCCGGACCTGTTATTATTGGATATCTGGATGTCTGGAGTTGACGGAAGAGATATCTGTAAGCAGCTTAAGCAAAAACCTGGCTTAATGAAGATCCCTATAGTAATGATCTCCGCCAGTCAGGAAATAGAACGGTCTGCAATGGATGCAGGTGCTGACGATTTTCTTGCAAAACCCTTTGAAATGGACGCTCTGCTTGAAAAAATTCAAAGACTGATAAATTAGGCTATTAAAAGATTATACTCCCTTATCAACCCACTTTTTGATATTGGATCCTTGCCGGACTATCCGGTTTTGAGGCTATTACCATATTATGTGCCGTACAGATATGCATTATTGATGCACCTGCATCCTGGCTAAACCCGCTTTTAGGATATGCACAAAACAGGCATAACTTTTCATTTTCGCAAAACTTATTCCACATCTGCTCTACCTGTAGAGTTGCATTACTATTTCCATGTTCCCAGAGTAGAGCAACCATTTCACCAAATGCACAAATATGCAGGCCGCTTTTACGGGCTCTTTCTATAACAGGACCAATAGACTGGAGGAAATACTTTTCATCTGGTGATCCATTAACCATGAAACTTGATAATACTTCTGCAGCATTCAAAGGAATGAACCGGTCGGTGGCGATCAGATTCTCAAGGTTAAAACCTAAAGATCCCAGGCGCAGACTCAGCTCCTCGAGATGAACCCCCGTGGCAATAATTACTACACTATCCTGATTTATAAACCCATTGGCGGCATAATCCGTCAGGGTATTCATGAGCACTGAATCGTCTTCATAAATTTGAACAACATGATCATCCCGGGCTATATCGTTCCAGAAGGTTGTTGTATCACACTGTTGCCAGCCGGCTTTTGAGAGCATGTTAAAAATTTTATTCTACTAATCTAAATATTCAAACGAACAATACAAATTTAATACCAAATGTTTGGGTTGGGGTTGTGGGTTGTGGGTTGCCTGTTACGGGTTATGGGTTATGGGTTGCGGGTTGTGGGTTATGGGTTACCTGTTACGGGTTGTGGGTTATTGGTTGCCTGTTACGGGTTGTGGGTTGTGTGTGGGGAGGCTGGGTGTACAATATTCAATAAACTAACCAACAATCTAAACACCCAACAATCTAACCAACTAACTAACTAACTAACCACCTAACTAACTAACTAACTAACTAACCAACAATCTAACTAACCAACTAATTAACTAACTAATTAACTAACTAACTAAACACCCTACTTCCTAACCTGTCCTTTCCCCCTCACAATCCACTTTTCTGTTACCAGTTTTTCAAGTGCAAAGGGTCCGCGGGCATGTAGTTTCTGGGTGGAGATACCGATCTCCGCTCCCAGTCCGAAAACACCGCCATCGGTAAAACGGGTCGAGGCATTAGAAAAAACAGCTGCAGCATCCACTTCATTCAAAAAGCGCTCACAAAGCTCCTCGTTTTTAGACAGAATAGCCTCCGAATGTTTTGATGAATAATTACGGATATGTCTTAGTGCTTCATCCATATTCTCTACACTTTTCACCGAACACTTAAAGTCGAGGAACTCCCGGCCAAAATCCTCTTCCACCGCCTCCCTGAGATAAGGATAGTTCAATGTCTTCAATATTTTATAGGAAAGAGGATCCGCAAAGATCTCTACCTTAAATTCCTCCAGTTTTGGGGCAAGTTTTTTCAGAAGCGGTTCCATCACCTGCCTGTCGGCTAAAACGGTATCGAGGGAATTACATACTGAAGGCCGCGAAACCTTGGCATTGGTAACGATCTCTGCAGCACTATCCAGGTCGGCTGAACTTTCAACATAGGTATGACATACCCCTGCTCCGGTCTCGATCACCGGTACTGAAGCATGTTCACGCACATAATTGATCAGCTGCTGAGAACCCCGGGGAATGATAATATCAACGTATTTGGTGGCGGTAAGCAGTTCAGGCATAAACCTGCGGTCGGCAGGCAGCAATTGCACAATATGAATATCCAGATTAAATGAAGCCAGAACATTTTGAACAAGAGAAACAAGGCAGGTATTCGTGAAAAAAGCATCGGAACCACCTCTGAGTACACAAACATTACCTGAACGTATGCACAGAGCAGCCACATCGATGGTAACATTTGGCCGCGATTCATAGATAATTCCAACCACGCCCAGCGGAACAGTGATCTTTTGTACCAGCAAACCATTTTCAAGGGTCTTTTCAGATAATAGATGATTTGTCGGATCAGGAAGTTCAGCTATTTCTTCAACGCTTTTTGCCAGATCTGCTATCCTTTCGGCTGACAGGAGCAGTCGGTCTTTTTTAGGATCAGTATCGGACATCTGGTCCAGATCCTTTTTATTTTCAGTGATGATCCTTTCGGTATTCTCCCTGATTTTAGAAGCCAGAGCTTTCAGTATCTCATTCTTTTTTCCGTCACTAAGGCTCTTTACTGTGGTAGTAGCCAGTGCGGCTTGTTCAAGTAGGCCTTGTATAGATTCCATGATACAAAATTACAGTAAAACAATATTATCGGCATGAGCCACTTCCAGATTTTTCACATTCATATCCTTTCCCAGCATAACTGATGCGATGCCTGCCTTGGCCACAGCAACAGCATTGTTATCCTCATCCACGATTTCGATTATTTCACCGTTCACAAACTCCGACAAGACCTTCTTAATTCCTACAGCCAGCAGGCTATGTCTTTTCTGTATAGCATTATATGCGCCGGCATCGATCTGTACCCTTCCTCTTACCAGACTTCCGCTTGCCAGCCATTTTTTACGGGCAGGCAAATTGCTTTTCTGAGGAAGGCATAAAGTACCGGTCTTTCCTTCGATGGCCTTTAATATCCCGTCTGCTGTTCGTATCCCGAATATTACCACGCGGATTCCCATAATATTAGCCAGACGCGCGAAATTCAACTTGGATGTCATCCCGCCTAAACCCGCTGCAGATTTCTCCTTGTTTGCAAGAAGAAGGACGCTCTTATCCCGGGTATCAAGTTCCGGAATAACAATACCTGAGCTATCCAATACCCCCGGAACAGATGTACTGAATAAAACCTGTGAAGCACCGAATCCGACTGCAATCAGGGTGGCAAGCTCATCATTATCCGAGAACTTCAATTCGAGATTACTCACCACATCATTCTCATTCGCAATAGGAATAATATTATTGGCCCATAACTCCTCATAGGTTCGTTTAAGCTGTAAAAACTGGTCGCGGTTTGAAAAATGATGTCTTTCGCATAGACTTTGGGCAATGGATATCCCGTGAGGTAAAAAATACCTGGCATAAACGTTTAACAACAGCGGATTGCCAACAGATGCCGCAGCCTTTTTTTCGTTCAGCGTACCCCTGTAATTCTTAAGTAATTTTTTACCCGCTGCAACAGCTCCCGAGGAAACAATAACAAGATTATACTGATGATGTATGAGGGCCACTTGACGGGAGATCTCTGATATAACGGCTTCATCAAGTTCCCCCTTACTGGTGGTGATGGAGGCTGTTCCGAATTTTAAAACAAGTATAGGTTTTGCCAATGTCAATTTATATATGACAAATTTAAAAAGTTTTAGCTTCTGCGATCCAGATTTTACGTTTTTTATCCATTCGCAAATGCAGCAAAACAATCCACGGGCAAGTTTTGTATATTTTAGATAAATTTATTGCTCACTGATTCTAAATTCCTAATTTTATTAAAATCTCAAAGCTATGAAATACCTGATTTACCTTTCCGTCATTTGCCTTGCGGCATGTAATTCAACCAAAGCTCCTGAAGAAGCTAAACAGAAGCAGAAGCATGAACTTGTACAGAAATGGGAAACCGACAGCCTGTTGAAGGTCCCGGAATCAGTTCTGTTTGATAAGACCGGACAGGTATTGTATGTGAGCAATACCGACGGACCCGACCCATGGAAGTCGGATGAAAAGGGTTCTATAAGTAAAGTAGGCCTGGATGGAAAGATCATTGAAGCAGAATGGATCAGCGGATTGGATTCTCCTAAAGGAATGGGAATGTTTGAGGGCAAATTATATGTTGCTGACCTCAGCAATCTCGTCATCATCGATATCGCATCCGGGAAAATTGATAAAAAGGTCCCTATAGAAGGTGCCATGGGATTAAACGATATTACCATTGATTCCGGCGGTGCTGTTTACATATCCGACACTAAGGGAATGAAGGTTTACAAATTCGCGAACGGCCGGACAGAGGTTGTATTAAAAGACCTGAAAGGCCCGAATGGCCTGTTAATGCATGGGAATGATTTTTATGTTCTTGATGCCGGCGGTATGTATAAAATGAATGCTGACAGCAGCCTTAGCAAGATAACTGATGGTATGGATGGTGGAACAGATGGCATTGAAAACGTAACCGGTAAAGAGTTTATCGTTTCAGCCTGGGAAGGTGCAATTTGGTATATCCAGGAAGATGGCACCAAAGAAGTGCTTCTTGACACACGCGCTCAGAAAAGGAACACTGCCGATATCGGTTATGATCCGGCTACTAGAACCCTTTATGTTCCTACATTCTGGAAGAATACAGTGGTGGCTTACGAACTGAAATAGAGTTTTAGGTGTTGCCTGTTACGGGTTGCCTGTTGCGGGTTGCCTGTTGCCGGTTGCCTGTTGCGGGTTGCCTGTTGCGAGTTGTCTGTTACGAGTTGCCTGTTACGAGTTGTCTGTTACGAGTTGCCTGTTACGGGTTGCCTGTTGCGGGGCTGGGAGTTATAGGTCATTTGTGGTAATTTGAATTCATGAATTGTGAAATGCTGTAAAATAACAAGCATGGCACATTCGGATAAAATACACTAAGCTTCGCAGAAAGTTTATTATTGATACCAAAGGCACGAACATGGAGAACCGGATTCTGGTCGCTTACCATCCGGAAACTTCATCAGGAGAGAATCCTCAAATTCAGAACCCAAACTTGATTTATCATCCGAATAATACTGTTTTAAAATAAGGCTTTTTTTCGCTTTTTTTTAACGGAGTGATACATTTTCTTGAGACAACTAAAAAAATTATCTTATCGAGCTTTATTTTGCCTTGTACGGTGAAAATTTTTGCGGGATGTCATACAGGTCGCGCATTCAGGGACTTCTGAGCTCCAAAACCCCATTCAGGTACCTTCCAGGTACTTAGAAGTGTTCTCATAGTGTTCTTGTTGGTCAGTTATTTGGCTGAAAAGTCACTGGATGCGGTTTTAGGCGAACAAGAACACAACAAGAACACAACAATGACCCAGCAAAGTCTCAGTTTTAGACTATTTTAAGTTTTAGTATAAAAACCACGTTTAATTGCACACAGACGATGACAGTTTTTTTGATGATTCAGGAAAAAAAAACCGGGATTGGTATGGAAATTCACGAAAAAAATAAGAGTTAGAAAAATGAAATGTGCTTAAAGCATGAAAGAACAAATACACTAAGCCTGCGGAAAGAATCCGTTTCCTGCCTATACGCAACCTGTAACAGGCAACAAACTATGATGCTGGTGATAGGTATCCTATCTCAAACCTCAAAACCAGGACTGTTCGTGGTTGATCCTTGCCGCTGCATCCCTCAGAAGATGTTTCAGGAATATGCCTTATATCCCCCATATTTTTGATAAAGCGGTCAACGCACTCATCAGTACCCGGCGGAGCGATAAACTAATAAAAACCACCCAGCAATCTAATCTTTATGAACAGCCCTGTAAACCACATCCTGTATCCTGTCCCTGATCTTAAGTTCATACAGCTTGGTTGTCACTGTGGGGTGTACGCGATTAGAAAGGAAAATATAAATCAGCTTATACTTCGGATCTGCCCAGACACTGATGCCCGTATATCCGGTATGTCCGAAAGTTTCGGGCGATGCAAGCTTTGAAGGATAGGCTTTTGTGGTATCCGAATCCCAACGGTCGAAACCCAATCCTCTTCTGCTTATTGCGGATTGCTTTGCCGTGAAAAGATCCACAGTCTGAGGTTTGAGGTAGCGGCGGCCTCCATAAGTTCCACGGTTCAGCATCATCTGATATAAAATGCCCAGATCATTGGCGCTGGCAAATAATCCGGCATGACCCGAAACACCGCCCAGCATAGCGGCACCCTCATCATGCACATATCCCTGCAGCAAAGAATTACGGAACTTTTCATCATTCTGGGTAGGTACGACCTGCTCCCTTTCAAAGCGTCTGCGGGGTGTAAATCCGGCCGTATACATCCCCAGAGGTTTATAGAACTGATTCTGCAAATACAGATCCATGGGCATGCCCGACTGCCATTCTACAATTTCCTTCATCACATACATATTCATATCCGTATAGAGATAGGAACCCCTGTTCTTTACCGGAGCCTTAAGAAGCGCGGGCCACATCTGCTCTTCAAAATAATTACGCCTCAGATAATAATTCTCCGCCACCTTAACAGGAAAGGCATAGGACGAATCCGAACTGTGATCCTCCGGTTTGATCTTATTATGGAAGTTTAACTGGGTCAGGCCGGATTGATGCGCAAGAACCTCCCTAACCTTAATATCGTTTTTATTTGTTTTTCTGGCCTCTGGCAGATATTCGCCAATGGTGCGGTCAAGACTGATCTTTTGCTCATCATACAGTTTCATTACCGACATCGTAGTTGCTGAAACTTTAGTAAGCGAAGCCATATCATAAATATCGCTTACCCGGGTTTGCTGACTGCCATCATAAGTATGTGTTCCATAGGCTTTATTAAATATAACAGTACCATCTTTTATAACCATTATCACAGCGCTGGGTGTGGCTTTCTCGCGTATGGCCTGGGCAACGATCGCATCAATACTATCCAGATCGGATGAAATAACACCGGCACTTTCCGGGCTTGAGTATCTTAAACGCGTTTTCACAGAACTGTAACCATAGCCTGATCTGTATGAGCTGCTTATGGTATTCTTCAGCTTGTTCGTACTCCCTACTCCGCCAAAAATAAGTTGCGCACTATGGCCTGCGGCCGCTGGGGAGTAATCCGTACTCCAGACCACCGGACCTATAACATTATTTAAATTCTTTAATGAATTAAGGTCGCCAAAACCTGCTATGATCACTTCTTTTCTCTTTTGATTATCAGCGATAAATCTGATAACCTCAGGATCATTAAGCGATTGACTGGTAACCTGGACGATCAGGGTATTATAAAATTTTAGGTCCCCGCTAAGGTTGTCCAGATCTGTGGAATCACTGCGGTAATCAGCCGACTTAAAGCTTTTTACTGCAGCATACTTCCCTGATAAACTATCGAAACTTATAGAATAATCCGAACCGGTGTTGATGCTGGCAATTTTACGCTTTTCTAAGGCTTTAAGCGGAATCATCCGGGACCTGTTCTTCAGCAGGATTGTATTTGCCCCGGTAAAATTAGCAGAAGCGGCTTTCATCTGACCGTAAGCGCTTGTAGCGGACATTGCCAGAATCCCGAAGCACAGGATCAGCTTACTGATTTTATAGTTCATCACTTTAAATTTTGTATTTCAGACAGGCATCAATAATAATACTTAAAATCAATTATTTGTAAATCAAATACTTCTTCCTCATTTCCTTGTATGCGGAAAGTTTAGGTTCCCAGCTTTTCCTGATATCCTCTTCAGGCATGCCGGCAATCAGTTGTTCCCTTAGCGAAGAGGTACCGGCAAGGCGGTCGAATCTGGCAGCGCGGAAAAACTGCTCCTTCTCCGGATAGGCCTCATAAAATTCTTTCAGCCATGTGAGGTTTATCCTACCCTTTTCAATAAAAATACTTGTATCGTATTTCCTGAGATCAAGACCATAACAGTCCTTATCCATATGAGGAGGCGTTTCACTCATGCCTTTAATAGGTTGCGGTTTAAATGAAAATTCATATTTCCCCTTTAACAGGGGATTTCCAAGTACCGTAAAGGGAAAATAGGTTCCTCTGCCCTGACTGATAACAGTTCCTTCGAACAGGCATAAGGACGGGTAGAGCAGAACGGACTGCTGCGTGTTTAAATTCGGTGAAGGGGCAATTGGCAGGGTATAGGGTTTCCCATGAGTATAATTTGCCATCCCGACCACCTTTACTTTACACTGAACCTGATTGGCAAGCCATCTTTCCCCATTGATCATGCCTGCATATTCTCCAAAGGTGAGGCCATGAAGTATGGGTATAGGATGCATACCGACAAATGATTCAAAACCTTTTTCAAGGACCGGTCCGTCAACATACCCATCATTTGGATTGGGACGGTCAAGAATGATAAGCTCAACATTGTTTTCCGCGCAGGCCTCCATGATATAATGCAGTGTAGACAGGTAGGTGTAAAACCGCACTCCCACATCCTGCATATCAAATATCATAATATCGATACCTTTCATATCTTCAGGACTTGGTTTATAGCGTTTACCGTAAAGTGAAATCAGCGGAATACCCGTTTTTGCATCCGTTTCATCGCTGATCTTGGCACCTGCACTAGCTTCGCCCCTGAATCCATGCTCCGGACCAAAACCCCGGACAATATTAACACCCATTTTCAGCAGGGTGTCCATACTTAGTTTCCCATCTATAACCGAGGTATTGTTAATTGCTACTGCCACTCTTTTGCCTTTAAGCAGAGGCAGATACTTTTCAGTTTGTTGTGCCCCTGTAAGGATATTATTCTGAATGGGTTTTTCTGATACTTCTGCCTTTGACTCTGAAGCAGACTGTTGATTGGCTCCTGAACATGACCAGGCAGCGATCATAAGAGGCATAATAGTCATTAGAATTCTTTTCATGTTTATGATTGTATGTTGTGAGTTGCATGTTGTGGGTTGTGTGTGGGTTATGAGTTACGGGTTGCGGGTTGTGAGTTGTGGCATGTGAGTTAGGGTGAAGCTTTAATCCTAATTCGACCAGCGCCCGTAACCCATAAGCGGCAACCAATTAGTATATCCGCCCAGTCCCCGAAACCCGCAACCCGTAACCCGCAACCCGTAACATTAAACCCAAATGTAACCGGAAATATCATACATCAACTAATTTAAAACACATCTGATAAAAAGAAACAGAAACAATTTCAGCTTTACTTAGTTAATCCATTTGAAGCCGAAAAACCCAATCCTATGAAGAATCTACTACTCGCTGTAACTTTAACCCTATTTGCTCTTCCTTCCATTTCTCAGGAAACTAAGAATTCAGCGAAGGCCGGCACCCAGTCAAGGCTCAATTATTCACTTGACAAATCCAACCCTGCATTAGGTATCTCGGCTGAGGTATTAACGAGGGTTTCTGGTTTAGAAAAACCTCCATTAAACATTGCGCTCTTCGGTGTAGACCGGAGGAACGACCAGGTATATGGCAATGCCGATATGATCATGATCCTGAGCCTTGATCAGGTGACAAATAAAATCAAACTCTCTTCTATCCTGCGTGATACCTATGTATCTATAAATGGCCATGGTATGGATAAAATAAATGCAGCGTATGCAACAGGCGGGCCCCAGCTGGCAATCCGTACACTTAATGAGAACTTCAGTATGGACATACGGGATTTCCTAAGCATTGACTTTTTTGGCAGCGCAAAGATAATTGATGCCTTAGGCGGAGTTACCCTCAATCTCAAAAACGAGGAAGTGCCTTACATGAACAATTATTTGAAAGAAATCGGCCCGGAATTAATGTCCACCGACCGGATCAAAAATTACGGGGTCCAAAAATTAAACGGCCGCCAGACTGTAGCCTATACCCGCATCCGGTCTGTAGGGAATAATGATTACGAAAGGACTGCCAGGCAGCGTAAAGTGATGGCTGCCTTACTGGATAAATTCCGCCTGACAGAAAAACAGGCGTTCAACACCCTTGTAATGGAAGTCATGCCCTATGTTGAAACCAGCATGTCGGGAATGGCGCTCTTCACACTTGGATCAGAAATCCTCAATATCAAAAACATCTCGGTGGAGCCGGCTATGTTTCCTCTGGCCAAAGAGAGTAAGGGCCTTATGCTCAATGGCATTTGGTATCTCTCTACAGATTTAAAAGCAAGCACAAGCTCCCTGCATAATTTTATCTATAAAAATCAAAAGCCGGTAAACTGAATAGGATCCTATCCCCAAAGCAGCAATTGCTGAAGGCCTGAAAATTTTCAGGGCCCTCAGGTCAATCAAAAACCAAGAACCTTTGTTAATACCATTGCAGGATTTTTAGCCAGGCAATAACTTTGCTGCATGTCAAAAACCTGTCGTGGAATCCCTGTACGGGATAGTTTTAATATTTACTGATGGGATACATCAGATTTATCAAAATTAACATTAAGAAATGTAATCATAAACCGGCTCCCTATGCATAAAAACCCGGAATTACATCCCTCAGGCATACAGTCATCAACAGATCATAAATCAAATTATGAACAAATAGATACCATCCGCTTTTTAACCATTTCAATAATTGTCTGGTCGCATTCTCTTTTTTCTGAATGGCATATACGCCCTGCCGGGGAGATGGCAGAACTGCTGATCCGAAGCATTGTCCTTCAGGCAGGTGCAATCAGCACTATTATTTTTTTCATCGTTTCAGGAATACTGATCCGTTCTAAACTCCAGCGCTATAATGTTCAGAATTATATAAATGAAAGGCTGGGCAGCATCTATTTTCCCTGGCTTTTTATTGTCGTATTCAATGCAGTTCTGATCATGCTGCACAGGCTCCCTCTTATGGAATTATGGATAAGCAGGGATTTTGACCGGTTTATGCAATCTGCCTATAATATTATGAATGGATTGCTGATCTATGGCCCCTACTGGTTTGTAGTTACCTACTTTACAGGGATGATTATTCTTATCCTATTTAAAAGATATTCAGAAAATATTTACTTCGGTTTGTTTCTCTGTGGCATTACATTGTTTTACAGCGTTAACTTCCATACCGGATGGATAGATACCCAGCATTCCAAGGCAGTACTTGCTTATACATTTTTTATATGGCTTGGGTTTCCCATTCACCGGAACTGGGATCAGATCCTTCAGAATCTGAAAAAACTTAAATGGACATTCTTAATTCCTGTTCTGCTCCTGATGTTTTTCATCGCCGGCCTCGAAGGCTTTAAATTATCAGAAGCTGGGGTGGCAGACCCATTTGCATCAAACAGGCTGAGTAATATCATATTTTCACTGGTCTTTTTCCTGCTCCTGTTAAAAATGGGCGCGGTTAAAAGTATAAATAATCTAAACCCGCGAAAGATAGTTTACGGGATATATCTTGTGAACAGTATCGTAGTTCTGGAACTTTCAATCCTTTTGAATGAATACCTCAGCGAACTTCGCGATCTCCATATCGGGGCATTACTGGGCTTGCAGATCCTGTATTTTCTACTCGTCCTGCTGATAACCTATTTTCTTGTCCGTACTTTAAAAAATTCATCTTTGCGGTGGGTGATCGGCCTGAAATGAATTTAAAATTTCCTCCGAGGACAGACCTGGTTAGGTATTTACCACATATTTTAAACGTATAAATACCCTAAATTTCCAGGTTTTTTCTATTCAAATTCCTGCCAGATGCCCTCTGTTTATATAAAAACAGGTATTTACCCCATCCCGAATTGCGTATTTATTCAAAAACCGAACCCTGCCGGCCCTGTTTTATGTACACCATTCAATACCTCATCGCAAAATAATTTATGTATCAGGAGACTTACTGGGAAATTAATGCCAAAAAAACCTGGTTTAAACTGGGGATAAGAGAATTACTACATTACCGGGATCTGATCTTCAGTTTCGTTTCAAGAGACCTTTTTGCAAGTCATAAACAAAGCCTTCTGGGGCCGCTATGGATAATTTTACAGCCCCTGATGACCACCCTGGTCTATATTATTATTTTCTCACATATAGGAAAAATCAGCACCGACGGCATTCCTGCCTTACTTTTTTATCTGCCGGGAATTATCCTATGGACCTATTTCTCGGATTGCCTTACCGGCACCATGAATACCTTCATCCATCAATCCCATATTTTCAATAAGATCTATTTTCCGCGTTTAACCGTGCCTATCAGTCAGGTAATCACAAACTCTGTACGTTTGATCATTCAGCTTATAGTCTTTATGCTGATATACCTCTGGTATGGGATACAAGGGACAAGCTTGCAGATCAGCGCCGCAATCTTACTCCTGCCATTTATGATTATGATAACCGCTGCTTTTGCAATGAGCTGCGGCTTAATAATCAGTATTCTGACCGCACGCTACCGCGATCTGGAAAATATAGTTCAGTTCACATTGAAACTGCTCATGTTTGCCACACCGGTAATCTACCCCGCCTCAATTGTTCCGGACCAATACCGGCAGCTTATCTGGGCGAACCCGCTAACCCCGATTATAGAAACTGCCAGGATAACGCTTTTCAGTCATGCCGAAATCCCATGGACAGCACTAATTATCACCAGCGGATGTATTATCCTGCTGACCTATTTCAGCCTGGCTATTTTCAAGAAAAACGAGATCCTAATAATTGATGTAATCTGACGAACCATGAGTAATATAGTATTGCAGGTAGACGGCATATCGAAACGGTACAGAATGGGGGTTCAAAACTCCCGCTCCCTGAAACATAGTTTGGCAAACTGGTTTAAAGGGAAAGCCGGCATATCAGATCAGTCTTCCAACGACTATATATGGGCGCTCAGGGATGTTTCATTCGCTTTGAAACAAGGCGATGTTCTTGGGTTTATCGGAAGTAATGGCGCCGGCAAATCCACCTTACTTAAGATAATTTCCAAAATTGTCGAACCCACAGAAGGAAGAATTAAAGGGATTGGCCGTGTCGGGAGCCTTCTGGAAGTTGGTACAGGCTTTCATGGTGAGCTTACGGGCCGCGAGAACATCTTTTTAAACGGTACTATCCTGGGTATGAAAAGGCCGGATGTGAAATCCAAGTTTGATGAAATAGTAGAATTTTCAGGAATAGAATCTTTTCTGGACACTCCGGTTAAAAGGTATTCATCCGGGATGTATATGCGCCTTGCCTTTGCGGTAGCTGCCCATCTGGATTCAGAAATACTGATCATTGATGAAGTCCTGGCCGTAGGCGATCTTGACTTTCAGCAAAAATGCATGAACAAGATCAAGGAGATCGCAGCCGGAGAAGGCAGGACCATCATGTTTGTAAGTCATAATATTCAGGCAGTAAGAAGCCTGTGTAATCTGGCCTTATTTTTAAATGAAGGAAGGGTTGAAAATTTCGGAAAAACGGATAATGTAATTAACAGCTACATCACAAAATCGAAAGCGTACGTTGATACACAGGACTTCACAGATCTGAGGATCCAGCCCGGCAATGACCATATCCGCATCCAGAAAATTTCCATTACCCCTTATACTACAAACCCTCAGGGCAGAATTACGCTAGCTTCCAGAATTTTGCTGTGTACAGAATTTTTATTTGCTTCTGATGAGTTTTCGGCTATAAGCGTAGATTTCAGGGTATTCAATTTCTCTGGCGATTATATATTCAATATTACTTCTGAAGATGTAAAAGTACCCAAAGGACTGATCATGGCTACCTGTGTTATACCTGCCAACTTTTTAAACTCCGGTTCTTATTATATTAATGTTCATTTTCTAAATAAAAAAGGCTCCATTTTCGAATTAAACAAATGCCTTAGTTTTTATATTGAAGATACTCCATCCGGACTATTAAAATTCACCAATGCCCAGGGGATCATAACTCCTCATTTCTCAGTCGAACTATCGCCCATATAAAAAACGCAAATGCTCTCTCTTATGCCTGCATCCCGATTTCAATCCTATTCTGTTTTAAATGTCGCTATCACCGATCTTAAACGTATTGCGCCGCCTGACGGGAACCATTATCTTATCTTTTGGTACCAGAAAATCCCTTTGGGACACTTGTGGTATAATAAAATCCTTGATGCTGGAAACTTCAGAAAGCAAGCGGTTAATTCCGCTGCAAATGCACTGAATTATTATTCCTCTGCGGGAGCAAAGAGCCCTGAAGAATGGCTTGGATTAATTGAGAGGGATGAAATTTCTTCCCTGCTGAATAACACAGAAGTAGGCTCCCGGAATAGTAGTTCAGAAAAGATCTCGGTTGTAATATGCACCAGAAACCGACCGGAAGCATTGAAAGTATGCATAGACCAGCTCTATCAGTCAGATGATAAAAACTTTGAACTGATCATTATAGATAATGCACCGGATAATGACGGCTCGCGGAAGATAACTGAACTCTACCCTGAAATAAAGTATGTCAGAGAAGAACGCAAAGGGCTGGATATTGCAAGAAATACGGGGATAAGCACGGCTTCCTGTAATATTGTGGCTTTCACGGATGATGATGTTTCGGTGGACCCCACATGGATCGCTGAGCTTAAACGATCATTCGAAAACCCTCAAACCATGGCCGTAACGGGTATGGTCATTCCCAGGGAACTCAAGTCCAGGGCGCAATATATCTTTGAACGCGACTGGTCTTTCAACAAGGGTTATCTGCCGCAAATTTTCGATACCAGGTATTTTCAGAGTAAAGTGAACGAAGGTGTGCCGGTATGGGATATCGGTGCAGGAGCAAATATGGCCTTCCGCAAAGATATTTTTCAGATTGTGGGAAACTTTGATGAACGCCTGGATGCTGGAGCCTCGGGCTGCAGCGGCGATTCGGAAATGTGGTACCGTGTTTTAGCAGAAGGATGGGATTGCTACTACAATCCCCGGCTATTGGTTTATCATCAGCATCGAAGTACCATGAAAGAACTTAGTCATCAATTGTTCAGCTATATGCGCGGACATGTAACTGCATTATTGGTTCAGCATGAAAATTATCAGCATGACGGTAACCTCAAGCGGCTGAACCAGACCCTGCCGCTCTGGTATGCTAAGAGAGTTAAGACCTTCCTCAAAACTTTAGACCCTTCGCATATACAGACCATTCATCAGGAGATCAGGGGATATGTTTCAGGGCGGAGATTTTACAGGAGAACAAGACTGGTTGATAACCGGAACAGATCTTACCAGAGGGACTGCATCAGAACCCCGCAGGAGCCTCCTTATATCCCTCCCCTGGAAAATACTGAAAACCGCCCGATATGGTCGGTGATGATCCCCACCTATAATTGCTATCCCTATATAAAGGAATGTCTTGAAAGTGTGCTGATGCAGAATATTCCCCCTGATGAAATGCAAATTGAAATAATTGATGATTGCAGCACCGATGGCGATGTTGAACGTTTGGTCAATGAAACCGGAAATGGAAGGGTAAAATTTTTCAGGCAGCCGAAAAATGCAGGAAGCCTTCGGAATTTCGAAACCTGCATTAACCGGGCTAAGGGTAAATATGTACACATCCTCCATGGAGACGACAAATTAAAGAGGGGCTTCTACGAAGAAATAGGAAGCTTGTACGAGCAGTTTCCTGATGTGGGGGCGGTCTTTTCAGATTTTGAATACATTGATAGCAGTAGCAATAAATTATACACCGAAGCTCCGCTGATGGAGAATTCAGGGGTAATTGAGAACTGGCTGGAAAGGATTTCCATAAGCCAGCGTGTTCAGCCACCTTCCATGGTCATCAGGCGATCTGTTTATGAGCATCTGGGCAGTTATTGCTCCGTACATTATGGAGAGGATTGGGAAATGTATGTACGGATTGCAGCAAATTATAAGGTAGCACACTGTGTTAAGCAATTAGCTCAATATCGTGTGCACGGAACCAATATTACCAGTTATTCCCTGCAATCAGGGCAAAACGTAAAGGATATTAAAAAAGTTATATCCATCATTCAGAAGTATGTGCCTGAAGACAAACGGGATTTTATAAGGCGGGCTTCCTACAAGCACTTTTCCATATATTTTGCCAGTATCGCAGATAAAATATATCATGAATATGGCAACCCTCCTGCCGCAATGAAACAAGCTTACCTTGCATTAAGGATGCATTGCAACCAGGTAACCCTTAAGTTCATGCTTAAAATTCTTTTTAAAACGGCAATCAGATACAAAATGCCGCAGCCCGGATTTAAAGAGAAAGGGGCGGCGAAACTCTCATCGGCCAGCATGCAGTAAATGATACACCTGAACCAGCATATCCTATTTGATGATCCTGTTGGCTATTTCAGTAAATACCAAGGTCTGATTGGCTATATCGCCGGAAGCGGGGCTTTCTTCACGATGGTTCAGCCTGGTGAAAACATGCAGTTTGGATGATATAAGACTCATATCCGGGGCGTTTCCCTGGCTGGTTCTTACTCCTTTATTGATCATAACCGCACTTGCCGCATCGGCTACATCATCTTTATCCGATTTATACACCTTTAAGGTACAGCCGGCTGGAAGAGTGATCCCCTTTTCCAGATCCTTTCTAACTGCGTTAATTACATTCCTTAATTCCTGCAAAGTTTCATAGGGGCGATAATGATAATAGTACTTCTCCTCTCCTGCAGTATTTTCAACCGTGGTATATCCGATAATGGGCCCTAATACTCCTACAAGTGTCAGGGTTTTATTTGCCGGTACTATGATCGGGTCGATCAGAAAAACATGCTTAGGCTTGATATGCGAGTTAAAATACCCATCTGCTATTAATTTTAAGATCAGGGTACATCCGGTGGATGATCCGGCAAAGCTGATATTGGTATACCCGGCTTTCTCCAGTTTTTCAAATTCCGTAATTACCGGGGTACGCCAGTCCTGCCAGGTAGAGTTTTTAAAGGACTGATAATCTCTTCCATGACCGCCAAGCAATACCTGTGAAATAGAAAAATCCGTCCGGGCCCCCTTCCATGCCCGGAACTCATCCCATTCAAACGTCGTTGCTCCATAACCGTGAATAGCAATTATTACGGGACGGGCAGCTTCTGCCGGACTGGGTGCTGGATTAGAGGCGGAAACAAGGTATTTTCCTGGCTGGTAGATCGACTGATCAAAAAATAAACCGCTGTCAAGCATGGTTTCATTGATCTCAGGTTCCTTATCGCATGAACTTAATATCAATAGGCTTAGTGCAAACAGGATGAGCTTTTTCATTTTGATCCGCGTTTAGCTAAATTCCACAATATGCTTGTCTGGTAAAACACAGGATATAAGGTACCTGCACCGCTTGAGCCACTTCCTGTGATCCCATTATATCCTAAAGATAAATTAAGCTTTATTGGACTTTTAAAAGTATAAGCCAGTCCTGCATCCACAGAGGCAATGGCTGAGGTATTTGTTAAGCTTTTAAAGATATCCGATTCGTAGTCTGCTGTAAAATATCCCAAATTCGCTCTTACAAATGGCTTCAGAGGCTTTGCGGGCCGAAACATCCAGGCTCCGGAAAGAAGAAAATTATCCTGTTTGATCGCATTGGAACCCATAGCTGATCCCAAACGGCTGCTTATATAAGTAGCCCCGATCATCACACGCTCGGTTAACTGGTATTGCCCGCTTATTCCGTTTTCAAAATAGAGATCTACTGTTTTCTGCAGTCGAAGACCAAGGTCGAACGTATGAACCTGGCTATAAGAAAGCTGGAATGCGAATTGAAGCATGCATAAAATTAGACATGTTTTAAGGATAACCTGTTTATGCATCATTTGAATTCTGATTTATTCTTAATTAATTCTATAAAAATGTCTCACAGAAACGAAGATACAAGTTGCAATGGAAAAATAAGTTTTAGGATTACTTCTTGAAATCAGAAGTTGAAGAAATTTAGCAACTGGGCTTTTTCCAAAGATCATAGCGAAGCAGTCTGAACTAGATGGGAAAATGTAGCTTATTAGCGATTTCCATCGTTTCCTTATAGACCCTGACTAAATCCAGAAAATGTACATCAATACTTAATTAAATCGTGTACAGTTTTTCGGGATGCTGGTATGACTTAAATCCATATCCCCGGATATCTTAAAGATTGGCAATAAATTACACCTAGGAAATAAGGATTAATTTTAATTCTATTATCTAAATAACGGTGAAAGCGCTACCAATCACCGTAAGCTTAAATTTAGTAATACTTTTGAAACCCTATTTATTCTAAAACAACATCATATAGTTGGCTCCCAGCCTTTTTGATATGTTCTGGACCAATATTTCAAGGCCTCTTTATTGTTTAATATATGTCCGTTTTTAGGATCAATGTCCAATGTGTTTCCAGTTCGCTGCGCTATATTACCCAGCTGAACCAATAAGGTACTTTGGTGTCCGCTTAAGATGTCAGAGTTCAAACTGGTACCTTTCTTAATGGCATCAAAGAAATTATTAATATGAAAAGCATCCAAAGCCTGAGAAGGGCTTGTTAAGCTCCTGGCATCAACTTTCAAATCATTTTTTACCTCTTTAACCAGTTTATTGTTTAAGTCATGAATAACATAACTATTGCCGCCATTGATTTGAAGCGTACCATTTTCACCATAAAAAATTACACCAACACTTTCTCCTTCTACATTACGGCTGTTACAGCTGCGGCCTTCCCAGGTAATTGTGCCTTTATTCCCGAATTCCAGTGTCATCACCTGGGTATCGGGGGTTTGCCAGTCATCCTGATATCTGTAACGGCCACCCGCCGATGTTACTTTTGTAGGATAATCAACTCCAAGACCCCATCTGGCAATATCCACCATGTGTGTCCCATTATTCAATGCTTCACCGGTTCCCCAGTTCCAGAACCAATGCCAGTTGTAATGCAGGAAATTATCCTTATACGCCGTGCGTGGTGCAGGGCCCTGCCACAAATCGAAATTTATCCATGAAGGCACAGCTGCTTCTTTACCTATACCTATTGAGGGGCGATTGTTTGCATACCATGTTTTAGCAAAATAAGGTCTACCTATCACTCCTCCATGCAATTCCTTTATACCCGCAACTACATTCGGCCATGAACGCCGCTGGTTTCCCATCTGAATTACATTCTTATACTTATTTGCCGCTGCTAAAAGAATCTCACCCTCATTTGGGTTATGGCTGCAGGGTTTTTCCAAATATACATGCTTACCTGCTTTTGAAGCAAGTATAGCGGCAGGGGCATGCCAATGGTCAGGCGCAGCAACAACCAATGCGTCCACATCTTTATATTCCAGAGCTTTTCTAAAATCAGGCTCAGCCTTAGGGCGCTTATTTTGGTTCTTTTCAACCTGCCCGATACACTTATCCGCAGCACGGCTATCGACATCGCATACGTATGTTACTTCACAATTAGGCTGCATTGAAAAATTATTAGCCAGAGCTAAACCCCGGGAATTTACACCCATCATAGCTACTCTAATACGATCATTGGCACCTATTATATTTGCATAGCTTTTTGCACTAAACCCCGGCAATATACCTCCAAGAGATAGTACAGCTGCTCCGGTTACCGCATTTTTAATAAAATGTCTTCGGCTTTTGTCGTCTAATTCCTTCATGATTTTCCTTTATTTCGATTTCAAAATTAACTGTCTCTTTGTGTCAACTGACATAAATATTAGAAGCAAATAGTAATTTATTCGCCTTTATTTAATAATCTTCATACTCACCGCAGAACCACCCTTAGCCTTGCTCTCATCAGCAGCTTCTATAAAAGCTGCTATTTCCAATGTTTCTTCAGGTTTCACTGGTGCTACTCCTGTTTCAAAAAACTTGATAATCTGCTCCAGCAGGGGATTGTAACCATTGAACTCCCCCAGAATTACATTTCCTTTTTCGCCAAAGACCCTTGCTCCATAATCATTCTTCCCACTACGCGTACCTCTAAAACTGCCGACCCTTCCATCATTCCAAACACCAACTACAACATCCGTGTCATCCGTATGAATTCTGCTCACAGTTTTACAACCAGTACCCATTATGGCAAACAACATCTCCACTCCATGTATACCGTACCAGAATAAATCAGGATGGGTCTTTTCCAGTTTTGCCGGACTAAAAGTTTCAGCACCCAATACCCTCCCTATTTTTCCCTGCCCGATGTCAGAAATACCTGTCATATATCTTAAAGACGAAGAAGAAAATACCGGGGTTTTGTATTGTTTTGCTGCAGCAAATATAGCCGAGGCATCGGCCAGCGATGCGGCAACAGGCTTATCAATAAACACCGGCTTGCCAGCCTTAAATACCTGCAAGGCCTGCTCAAGATGTAAACGGCCGTCATTGGTTTCCAATAAAACTACATCTACTTTCCTTAAAAGATCAGCTATGGAGCCTACTATTTCTACTCCCATCTTTTTCACATCTTCAATGTATCCAGGTATCCTTTCAACACTGCTTACTATGTCCTTGCTACCCTTAGGGTAAGCAGCTACAACTTTATACCCTCCGTAAACAGCGGCAGCATCAGAGGCATTTAATGTTTTAGTAAATGCTACAGCATGAGAAGTATCTAAGCCAATAATTCCTACCCTTTTCCCTGCCAGGGAAGCAGATTTGGCAAACAGGGAACTCATATTGCCGGTTATACTTAAACCAGCTCCGGCTATGGCAGACATCCTTATAAAATTTCTTCGGTCGTAATTACTCATAAACTTTTTCTTAATTTAATTTAAATCATTTTGTAAAATTTGCTCTTAAAAGCTCCAACACATCAAACCATAATACTATCCAGATCAGGCTGATTAATACCCTGGATTTTGTTTAATAACAGCACCAATATTTAAATCAATTTGACTTTGAGGAATAGGATATAAGGTGTTATAATCCTTAACATTCAAACCAGGAACTTTAGGATTATTATTATATAGCTTTACTCTTTCTACAAATTTTCCCATCCTTCGCAAAGTAATAGCCCTCCATTCTTCACCATAAAGCTCTCTGGCTCTTTCATCCAATATATAGTCAAGATTAACATCTGATGGAGAAACCGGGCTTGCCATGGCCCTTGCTCGTATTTTATTAATATCTGCTGCAGCGGCATTAGAATTATTTAACCGAACATAAGCTTCAGCACGTATGAGTAATGTAACTGCAAGTCGTATTGCATAAAGATCTTTATGATTTTGTCCTCCACCAGACCTTGCAGGATCAGTAAAATGGTTTAGCGGATCAACAAACTTCATAAAGTATGGATAAATATATTGAGTTGTATCTCTTAAAGCATCCCGTGAACCAGCCGGATAAAGACTAAAATCAATCTTTTTCTTATGAAATTTTGATGCCGGGCTATCGTAATAAAAGTTTCTTTTAATATTATGCTCTGCATTTCTAATATCAGTTTTCCAATTATCTTTCCATATATTATATGAAACATAATTAGTAGGGCGTATCCAGGATACAGGTCTGCCGAGTGTATCAGAAAGCCCGGTATACTTACCATTCACTAACTCACCCCGAAATGCAGGGAAACCGTCGGGGGTATTTCCCATACGGTAGTAAGCTGGTCCAAATGCTCTTTCACCTTCCGCAAACAAGCCACCTGTTACAAGCGGCTCAACCTGGATCACCCAAATAGATTCAGTATTTGAGGAGAGGTTTTGGTTTCCATATCCAAAAAGATCAAAATATGCATCTCCTGTTCCAAAAACATCTTTTCCAAGTCGGGTTCCAAAGCGTTTTGTCATCAAGGCATAACCATATCCATCAATCACTTTTGACGCCGCATCAACCGCTAACTGAAATTTGCTGTCAGTAAGGTATAATTCACTAAGCATATGCCAGGCAGCACCTTGATTAATCCTTCCCGGAGCCTCTTCCTTCCCCGGTACAGGTAATTTTGTAGTTGCAAAAGTGAGATCATCTTCCATCAATTTATAAATCTCGGATTTAGGGGCTCTTACAAAATCAGTTTTGGCAGACTTAATTACTTCTTTTACAAGGGGAACATCGCCATAAAATGAAACCAGAATACGATAAGCAAAAGCCCTGAAGAACTTTGCTTCAGCCAAATACGCATTTTTCTGGGCTTCATTAGACCAAATAGCGGCATTTGAGGTCTCAATGGCTTCAATTAAAACATTAGCCCTTTGGACTAGCTGGTAATTCCATGTCCAGAAAATGCTGGAATAAGAATTGGCTGGTGTAAGAAATGTAGAGTAATCTGTTAAAAATCTTGCGCTGGCGGGATCTTCACCGAAATAAGATAAATCAGTTCCAATGCCATACATTTGGGTAACCGCATCGTTGGGTCCATAATACCAATTTTGACGCACAGCTGCGTATAAGCCGCCTATTCCCTGTTTAATTCCCGGAACAGTACTATAAGCATTTTCAGGTGCAAGAAAATCAAGCGGGGTTTCTTTGAGCACATCCTTCGTACAAGAAGAAAACATCAAAAGAAGAATGCCTGTAAGCAGCAAACACTTTTTGCCTATTAAATCTATATATATTTTCATTTGATTATAATTTGTTTTTTAAGTCCCGCCTGTGCGGGATTGAACGGTTTAACCTGGATTAACCAATTAGATAGAAAGTCTGAATCCTGCAATAAAATTTCGCATCAGCGGGGAATCGCTGACACCTGTTTCCGGATCCCAGCCTGACCACTTGGTCCAGGTGTAAAGATTTTTCCCGGAAATATAAACCTGTCCGCTACCAATGCGTAATGTTTTAAGTATAGCAGGACTTAACTTATATGAAAGGGAAATATCCTGCAATCTGACAAAACTCCTGCTTTCATAAATTCCACTCCAAACGGCAGGTGCACTATATATTCCGGTAGAATTATTTACCCCATTTTCAGGTGTCCAATATTGGCGAACGGCAGTAAGGTTATTTCTTATTATTCCGGCTGATTCACGGCCAGCGGGTGCACTTGCAGCATTGATATTAGAAGCATTATTCTCCAAATAATACCCATTCCCTCCCTGTATTGAGTTTAGGAAGAAAGAAAATGAAAAGTTATTATAGGATAAAGTATTACCTAAACTCAAACGGTAATTTGGAGCCTGGTTTCCAATAATGGTTCTGTCAGAATTTGGTTCAATAATTCCATCATTATTTTGATCCACATATTTAAACTGACCGGGATACCAATTATTCAGAGTTTTACCGCTATACAGCTCCTGCTCAGACCATAAGCCCCCTCCCATTTGATAATCATATATAGCAGTTATAGGCTGTCCTACGAACCAGGAGTTACCTACATCATTATCATTTTTTCCGCCATAAAGTTTCGTTATTTTATCTCTGTTGAGCGAAAAAACAAAATCGGATTTCCAATTCAAACGGCCTTCCAGGTTGATAGTTGTTAATCCCAATTCAATCCCTTTATTGTCAATAGCACCAATATTTGTCCAGACACTTGGATAGCCGGTTGTTGGAGGAATAGCTCTGCTAACTAACACATCGGTAGTTTGAGCCTGATATACGTCAACAGAACCTGAAATTCTTCTATTTAAAAATCCATAATCAACACCAATATTTAAGGACGATGTCTTTTCCCAACCCAGATCATTATTCCCTAATGTACTTGGATAGATTACCACAGTTGGTGAGGCTCCAAAAACATATGCATCAGTAGACATTCTGGAGAAACTTGAATAACTTCCAATTCCCTGATTGCCATTTTGCCCATAGGACGCTCTCATCTTTAAATAGACACCCTTCATATTTTGAAGAAATGGCTCATCTGAAGCTAACCAACCCACTGAAACAGAAGGGAATGTTGCAAATTTTGTATTTGCTCCAAAACCAGAGAAACCGTCTTTTCTTACCGTTGCTGTTAATAAGTAACGATTTTTAAAGGAATAGTTTGCACGGGCCATATAAGAAATCCCATTGGATTCTGAGGCATTTGATCCAACTGTGGCAATAGTGCCCAGACTCATATTGTTATATCCCAAAACCGGGTTAGGAAAGCCTTGTGAATTAAGTATTGAGCTTTCTGCATGACTGTTTTCGCGGCTGTAAAGCAGCGTGGCATTGACCTGATGATCATTAAAAGATCTTGTGTAAGAGGCTATATTATTAACAATCCAACTTCTATTCTGCGAAGGATTCTTCATTGCCTGGCCCAGATTTCCTGAACCATTAGGCGTGGTTACCGGGAAAAAAGTGTTGTTATTACGATTTGAATAGGTATTAGAGTAATTTAATTCGTAACTCAGTCCTTTAACCCAGGGCACGGTAATCTTAGCACTTCCTACGAGGAAAAGATTGTTTCGGATATCACTATTGTCTACGTATAAATTATTTAAAGGATAAGGCATATATGCTTCACCGGTAAGGAACATATCATAGTTATTTAAACCAATCTTGTTATTAGCTAAAGGACTGCCTGACCTGGCGTCTCCAAGGCTTGCCTGCAAGCCAGAAAAATCACGATATGAATAGCTTGAAATTAATCCTAAAGTAAACCAGTCGGTAACTTTACTTTCGATATTGGAACGCAGGGTAAGTCTTTTGAAATTATCATTCTGAAGAATGCCATCCTCACCAGTATATGAACCTGAAACAAAATAATTGTTTCTTTCGGTTTTCCCAGATACACTTAGGCTGTAGTTTTGAATTGGAGCGTTTTGTAATACTTCATCAACCCAATCAATTTGATTTCCGGCAAGATAATTATCTCTTTCTTCCTGTGTTCTAAGTCGGGTTGAAACCAAATTTCGATTGTTAATATCGGGCCTCACGGGTTTCCCGGCAGAACTTGTCGGCTTTGACTTATACCAATTATATAAATCCTGCTGATAATAATAGTCAACCAACCTGACCGCATATTGATCTGCATTCATCACTTTCATTGGATTATTTGTCATATCCTGCATACCGCTATACATGTTAAATGCAACAACAGGTTTATCTGATTTGCCTTTTTTTGTAGTGATAAGCATTACACCATTAGCAGATCTTGATCCGTAAACGGCAGCAGAACTCGCATCTTTTAGAATATCTATAGATTCAACATCACTGACGTTAATGTCAGCTATAGAGCCATTGTAAATTATACCATCGAGAACCACTAAAGGATTGCCACTTGCAGAAAGGGAAGTTTGTCCCCTTATAGAAACATTGGGTTCTCCCCCTGCTAAACCGGCACCCTGTACATTTATTCCGGCAGAGGCTCCGGATAAGGCCTGTAATAGATTGGTGTTTGACTGAAGTTCCTTGTCCTCCATCGATACTCTGACAGCTGACCCAGTCACATCACTCTTTTTTTGCGTTCCATAGCCCACAACTACTACTTCGTCCAAACTACCTGCCTCTTCAGTTAAAATCACATCAATTACACTCTCCTGCCCTTCATTTAAAGTTAACTGTTTAGTTATCCTTGCAAAGCCCAGATAGTTAAAACTCAATGTATAACGTCCGGAGGGCACCTTCGTAAAACTATAATTACCATTTGCATCAGTAGCCTGAGTTTGTGATGAAGCACCTTCCAGTTTTATTGTCACTCCTGGCAGTGTTATCCCTTTACTGTCGCTGACTCTTCCTTTAATCGAGCCATCTGCCACGACGACGGATTTCAATTCGGATTTGTCCAGGGGCTTAACAATTATAGTTTTTTCTACCAGCGTATATGTTACTGGCTGTCCTTCAAAGCATTCCTTAAGCACCTGCTCAAGAGGCGCATCAGTAACTTGAATACTTACCCTTTCGGCTGTCTGAAGCAATTCATTGTTATACAAGAAAAGGTATCCGGTTTGCTTTCTGACTTCTTTGAATATCTTTTCCATCGGAACATTCCGATAGGAAAGCGTAACCTTTTGCGAATAGGCTGATGCATTGACCTGCAAACAGCCCAGTGTTAATAGAAGTACAGTTAATTTCATGATTTTAGTAGAAAATGAATAGAAACGCCTGCCATAGTTTAGGCGAGGTTCTTTGTTTAGAAAATTTAGAATCATACTTTTACAGCATTAAGGATTAATTATTGAGTTTCAATTATTGGATTGCAGCTTTATTTTACTTCTTAATTATAATGACCGGAAACGTTGCACCGTTTTCGGTTTTTTTTATTAGAAAGTGCACTGTTTTTGCTTATTAAATCTTTATTTTTTCATATCTGATTAATTCAATGGTCTTTTTTGGAAATTTTATTATGCTTTAAAAAATATTCGAAAAACAGATAAGCCTGTTCATTTGACTTAGGATTAGGAGAATGTGTTGATCGATTGGTCATGGCTACACGATTTTCATATCCCAATAAACGGTTAACGGCAATGGTATGATTGAGCGGTATCCAGCGCTTTGGCGGATCTTCAGCACCACCTGAAACCATAAAGGGCCGGGGTGCCATCAGGGCATGCAATTCTTGTAAATCATAGCCTTCAGAGACAAGTTTGACATAAATCCCTTTTGCAGGATTTTCTTTAGTGATCATTCCTCTTTTACGCCAAGGATACGGATGGTAGCCCAAATACCAGGGCTCCCAATAATTTATACTTTCCCGTGATTCATCAAATACAATCCCGGGATCAGACCACACGGCACATGCAAATTTGTCAAACAGACATGAAGCAAACATTGCCCATTTTCCACCGAAGGAGTGTCCTATAATTCCAATCCGTGTTGAATCCACCTCAGGCATTTCTGAGAGTACTTGCCAGGCATTGGAAGCGGCATAAGCCAGCATAGAAAGTGGCTGCACCTGTGCATTTCCGATGTTAGGGTAAAACAAGGAATAGGTCTTTGCCTCGGAAGCCTGTGAAGTCCCTAATGAAAGTGTTACAAAACCTCGTTTTGTTAACTGATATGCAAAATCGCGGTCCGTGAGGTCCGGTCTGCCTAATCCGGCAGCTGTTTCAGGCTCATAATAAACAGTTACAATTGCAGGTTTTTTCCCTCCACCATCAGGAATTAAAAGATAAGCTTCCGTTTTTTCATCCGGAATCCAGTAAAATCTTATGCGGTATTGTGTAAAACCATCCCTGCGCGTAGAATCTATGAGTTCAATTTTCTGATTTTTAATCAGGTCCGGCCATGTACCCATCATCCCGTTCCAGCGTTTGAGTATCTCTTCCCGTCGTATCTTCCAGTCCTCTGAGGTTTTTACCGGATGTCCATTATAAAAATTAAGCGGCGAACGATATTTGCCATATTCGCCCTTAAATTCTTCGGATGATGAAAAGTAAGGTGCAATTTTTTTCCAGATAGCTTCCCGCTCTAATGCTTGTTTTTCATTAATTTGACCAATTAGCTGAGCTGAAACAGAAAACACAACCAACACCAATACAAAGATTCTTATGAAAAATTTCATTTTAGGTCGCCGTAAAAAAGAATTGATTTATATGTCCAGAACATTTTTTTAACTATTTATCGCTTGCACCATCATCTGCTTCGAACGCTGATCCTTTTCCCTTTTATTTCGAACTTCACACCACCCGTTAATTCTAACATTTCGAGCACTTTTGAAACATTGATATTCCTGGAAATAATTCCCGTGAAATGCTTTGAAGGTATCTGCCCTTCATAATCAACCTCCACATCATACCAGCGTGCTATCTGCACCATTACAGTTTGTATATCTGCACCATTGAACTGGAAAAGATTGTTTTTCCAGGCAATAACTTCTTCAGTATCTACATTTACTAATTGAATATTTTCATTAACTTTTGCCTGCTGACCGGGCTTTAAGAGTTGTGAATTGCGGGTTGTGAGTTGCGAAACTCTAACTGAGCCTTCTAATAAGGTAGTATATATTGCCTTTTCATTCACATATGCCATTACATTAAAATGAGTACCGAGCACTTCTATGTTTACTTTATTAGTTTTCACTTTAAAGGGCACCATATTGGTGGATGCTGCAGAAGGAGAAGTATCTGGAAGCTTAGCGACTTCAAAGTATGCTTCTCCGGTTAATTCAACCAGCCGTTCATTCCCAATGAACGCAGTAGGAAAGCGAAGGGATGATTCGGCATTAAGCCATACTTTACTACCATCAGGCAGTATAATTTGATATTGCCCACCTTTGGGTGTGGAAATTTTATTGTACGATATTTCCCCGGAGTGATAACCTTGTGCAGCATTGTAGATTAGCCGACCATCTTGTTTAACTAACTTTGTACCGCCCTGTTCCTGTAAACTTCCATTGTTGGCTTGTTCCAAAATTACTACAGAGCCATCTGCCAGTTCTAAGCGAGCTTTATCGCCCCCTGGTAAAACATCGTCATTATAGTGACTCTTGACCTTTTCAGCAATGACAGGTTCCTTATCCTTTTTAAATCCCTTATAAAACAATAACCCTGCTGTTAGAAAAAATATGATAATGGCTACATGTTTCCAATTACCAAACTTCTCCCAAAGTTTAACATCTCGTTTTTCAAGAGTACGCTGCGATACTATTTGCCATGCAGAATTAACATCCAAAGATGAAAAAAACCGGAAATCGTTTCTAAAAGCTGCTTCATCAGTTAAACTTTCTAAAAAAAGCTTATTCTTTTCATCCTCAGATAACCATGTGTTCAGCAATTCCTGTTCCTGCTGAGTAAGCTCCCCTCTCAGGTGCTTAATTATCAGTTCGGCATTTTCAAAAACTTGTTGATATTGATTTATCTCAGCCATGTTTAATATAGACACCTAATCAGGCTGAATGGGTGAAGCCGGAAGAAAATTTATTTAAATTATGCTTAATTCAATGGCACAAGCGATCAGCTTGACTGAGATTCTGCCAGAAATGCGATGAAAGTTGTATACACTTCTGGTTTTAATAGGAGGCGAAGCAATTGTAATCCGCGTTTTTTTTGTGTTTTTACAGTATTGACAGATATGCCAAGCTTTTGGGCTATCTCACTGTTTTTCATCCCAGCTAAATAACCCATCTTGGAAATACGCTGACAACTCTCCGGCAGGGTATCAAGGGCCATATGTAATTCAGCTAAAACTTCAGAACGGATTATAGAGTGAATAATATTAAATTCTTCGATGGGAGCCGGATCCTGAAGTTCCAAATAATTAGACACTACTTTATCGTGTCTGATCCTGTTCAGACTTGCATTACGCACTGTACTGTAAAGAAAGTTCTTAACCGCAGCATCAGTACAATTTAAGGATAGTTCTTCCCTGTGATCCCAGTATTTAAAAAATGCCTCCTGCACAATATCCTCCGCGTTTACTTTGTCCTTTACGAATTGAAAAGAAAAGTAACAAAGTCGCGAATAATAAGCTTTAAACAATTGTTCAAATGCTTTGTCCTGGGGCAACGATTCCAAATCTTCAGATTTTTTATTGCGTTGTTCAGGAAAAGTCATAGCCCCCCATTAAGATAGTCTGTTTGATTAAAGGTATTTTTTTTAAATATAAAAAAAATAAAAGGAGCGCTGATTTAAAAAAAGCACTAAAGTTTAAATTATTGAAATATTTTGTACAACAATAAAACGCGGGAAATTAGTTCCTTGCGCCTTCCTATTTAAATTTTGTTAAAGATTCGAATTTTTTGAAATTCTCCGTAAATTTTTGAGCCAACCCTCTGGCTTGGATCATGTAATTATCTTCATCAACCCAGGTAAACTTCGGATCTAATATATCCGAAGAAACCCCAGGACATGACTTTGGGACTGATAAATCAAACACTTCATGGTTCTTCCATTCAACATCATCTAATTTATTGGACAATATGGAATTAATAATTGCCCTTGTATCCCTTAAACTTATGCGTTCCCCTACTCCTAACCCGCCCCCAGTCCATCCCGTATTAATTAACCATACATTAGCTTTACTTTCCAATATTTTTTTCTCCAAAAGCTCTGCATATCTAACAGGGTTTAAGGGAAGAAATGGAGCACCAAAACATGTACTAAACGTAGAAACCGGTATAGTAATTCCCGTTTCTGTGCCCGCAATTTTAGCGGTATATCCACTTAAAAACTGGTACAATGCCTGATCCGGACTTAATTTGGATATAGGTGGTAAAACTCCATAAGCATCGCATGTCAAAAAAAAGATATTCTTAGGAATACCCCCAATTGAAGGGATGATTACATTAGGAACAAAATCAATTGGGTAACTAACCCTGGTATTTTCAGTGATTTCCGAACTTTCAAAATCTATTATTTTAGAATTTTTCTGAAAGTTTACGTTTTCAACAAGCGATCCCTTGCGTATCGCTGAATAGATTTGCGGTTCTTTAGTTTTATCTAAATTAATGCATTTCGCATAACAGCCGCCCTCAAAGTTGAAAATTTTATCATCTGACCAGCCGTGTTCGTCATCCCCGATTAATTGCCGGTCCAGATCTGTGCTCAGGGTTGTTTTTCCTGTACCACTTAATCCGAAAAACAAAGCTGTATCCCCATCCCTTCCTACATTAGCGCTGCAATGCATACTTAAAATATTTCTCTCAAAAGGAAGTAAGAAATTCAATACGGTGAATATGCTTTTTTTAATTTCTCCTGTATATCCGGAACCCCCGATCAAAATTATCTTTTTACTAAAATTGATAATGCAAAAATTCTCAGATCGTATTCCTTCTAATTCAGGCACCCCTGTAAATGAAATAATTTGAATGATCTGCCAATCAGGTTCAAAACCTTCAAGTTGTTCATCAGTAGGCCTTAAAAACATATTATGCACGAACAAATTACTCCAGGGAGTATCATTAACAACTCTGATTCTAATACTTTGAGATTCATCGGCTATTGCTATGGCATCCCTAATCCAGAGTTCTTTTGTCTTCAGGGATAATAGCATCCGTTGATGTAATTTATCAAAACAGTCTTCATTAATTTCCTGATTATACTCATTCCAGTCAACGGTATTCTTTGTTAAAGCATCTTTTACAATAAATTTATCTTTAGGGGAACGTCCGGTAAATTTTCCTGTCTTTACAACAAGAGCTCCGGTATCACTTAATTCACCTTGTTTCTTTAATAATGTACATTGAATCAGTGAATCCGGACTTATTTGATAATTGATATTCTTATTGAATTTTAATCCAAAGTATTTGGATATTTTAACATTTCTTGAAATTGAAGTATCCATCATTAATTTATTAAAGATTAGAATAAGCAAATCATATTAAGCAGAATAGAAAAAAGAGAATTTGGCAAAGAATTGGGTTAATGAAAAGATTTCCTATTCTGAAACTAATGGGGGTTTAGGATCATGAATAAAAATATCCGGTTTATCTATGGCTTGAATGGATTTATGCTTAGGGTCGAATAGGACAATATTGGAATCACTATACTTACTGGAATTGTATTTTATTCCATTGTATCTAGCTTTTTTAGCACAATCTGCTACAAAATTAGTAAGCAAATAACCTGGCTTCCAGGTAGAATTATCTTTGGTCATCCTGCGCTCCAACACATTATTATTCAGTAATGCTGTAAAAAGGATACTTTCAAAATTTAAAAAACCTCCCCAATCAATTTTAAGATCAAGGATTTTGGGAATGCCATCAATATGATATTTTTGAACCCAAATTAAGGCAGGCTGGTGGTAATCATCTAATATTTCTGCAACGGAACAATCACGGCTTTCAGACACATATAAAACACTTTGTCCCGGATGATTATACCTCCCTATTCTTGCAATTCCAACATCTGGCGCACCCAAATCAACACTATTGAAAACCTTAGCATCCCCAACAATTCTACTTCTGAAACAATCAAACTTATCTAAAGCACATATAGGTAAAGTCTGACTTTCGATTTCCTTTTGAATTTTTCTTGCAAGGGAGTTATCCAAAACCAGTGATGGATAAAATTTAATGTATTCCTGAAGATCGATAATCTTCTTTTTAAATTTTCTGTCGGCTTCAACTAATTTAACATGAATTTGATTGTCCTTATCATCGTCAGTCCCAATAAAGGAGTGCAAATTGAAGTCATGGTTCCCACAACTTTTACAAACCAGATTGGCAGCGATATCAACATGGTAAATTTCGGGGATCTTATATGCATTAAATAAATCAACAAGTTCAAGCTTTCGGCCATAAAGCCAGATAACCTCACTTCTGTCATAAGGCTGATCATAAGAACAATACCTTACGAGATCTTTTACTTTTTGAAAGTGATTTTTGGCTGGGCCCAAAAGTTGTGGCTTGCTGAATTGATCCATATGCTATTTTTAAAATATATCTATTTATACCGGCTATAAATAAATGAACTGAGTAATTCTTTATAAATCACTCTATTCCATCAATCTGACAATCCATTCAACTATAGAGAATGAGATCAAATTAATCAATTTTATTTTCAGGGTTCTAATTCAAATATAACCTCAATCTCAACGGGCTTATTATTAGGTAAGGAGTTGAAGCCCACAGCACTTCTGACACCTATCCCATTTTCCGCTCCCCAAACCTTGGCAAAAAGCTCACTGCAGCCGTTTATTACATAAGGATGCTTTTCAAAATCTGGTAAACAGTTAACCATTCCCAAGGTTTTTATAACACGTTTAACCCTATTAAAGGTTCCCATGTTCGCTTTAATGGTAGATAAAATATTGAGTCCTACTTGCTGGGCGGCCAGTTTTCCCTCATCAATATTCAAATCCTGCCCAAGCTTCCCCCGGGTTAAAGTACCATCATTTTGAATTGGCCCATGACCAGAAACATATAGAAATTGTCCCACAATTAAAAAAGTAATATAAACCCCAATAGGTTGTGGAGTTGGGGGCAAGCTCAACCCAGTTTGAGCAAAATTTTCATCGGGAGTTAAATCATTCATCATTGTACATTTAAATTTTCAATTATCTTCTATTAGCTATTCTATAACAGGAGCTGGCCTTCTTTCTACAGATGCGACATTTAATACCGGATCCGGTATTATTTGTAAGTCAGCCATTTCTAGTTTTATATTTTTATTGTATTCATTCTGATCGAACTCATTTTCGCTTTTGGCTATTACTATTGTAGCAATGCCATTCCCTATCATATTTGTGATGGATCGTGCTTCAGACATAAACCTGTCTACACCTAAAAGAATTGCGATACTTTCTACTGGCAGGATTTTTAACGCCGCTAATGATGAGGCAAGAACAATAAATCCCGTTCCTGTCACACCTGCAACACCTTTGGAAGTAATCATTAAGACCCCAATTACTGTGATCTGCTGTCCTAATGAAAGATTGACATTAAACACCTGGGATAAAAAAATTACAGCCATGGAAAGATAGATGGAGGTTCCATCCTGGTTAAATGAATATCCTGTAGGAATAACCAGTCCGACGACTGATTTTGAGCAGCCGATTCTTTCCATCTTCAGCATCATACTTGGAAGTACGGATTCAGAAGAAGAAGTTCCCAATACAATAACTATTTCCTGACGGATGTATTTAAGGTACTGCCATAGACTGAATTTATATATGTAGCAGATTAAATTCAAAACGCCAAAAATAAATACAGCCATGGTCAGGTATACGGCAATCATTAATTTACCCAGAGGGTATAAGGTATCAAGCCCATAAGTTCCAATCGTGTATGCCATTCCACCGAAGGCACCAAAAGGCGCCAGCATCATGACTGCTTTCATTATATTAAAAAACACTTTAGACAACTTTTCAAATGAATTTATAAGTGAGGTTCCTGATGAACCCATTCTGCTTAAACCAAATCCGAAAAGCACCGCGAAAAATAATATTTGCAGGATATCACCATTCGTGAAGGATTCGAAAATATTTTTGGTTACAATATGGGATAAGAATTCGCCCCAATTGATGCTATCAGCACTTTCCTGATAAGTCTTGACTTTCGATCCGTCTATATTCACAGTCGAAAGGTCAAACCCCTTTCCAGGCTGAAAAATATTCGCTACTAATAGTCCGATAATAATGGCTAATGTGGTTACCAGCTCAAAATAGATAAGAGCTTTTCCTCCAACTCGTCCGACCTTTTTCATATCACCCATTTGAGCAATACCGAGTACTATAGTAAAAAAAATGATTGGTGCAATCAGCATACTTATCATATTGATAAAGGTTTGGCTTATCAATTTTGCGGTTGGAGCAAAACCAGGATAATTTAAGCCAACCAGTACGCCGATAATTATAGCAACCAGTACTTGAAAAGAAAGATGTGATACTACGCGTTTCATAATTGTATTAAGGATTACGATTTACCATAACTATCCGTCGAAAACTCAACCGGGACGTTTATGTTTAAATAAGCTTTTACAGCTAAATTGATAATATGATTAAGCTTGATATTTGAAATTTTTCAGCAGATTACTCCTTATATATCAAGCCATAGCAAAGCCCCTTTTCAGATTCTAAGCTGAAACATCAAATAGTTTTTTTAATGATTATTTACAGGTCTGTAAGGCGTGGCGAAATCCTTAAAGAAGCCGGACTAGTTCTATATTGGAATTTCAGGGATTATTTGCAGTAATTGAATTAAGCTCATAAACTACCTGTCCGCCCTTTATGGTCATTTCACACTCCAGTCTTTGCTTACCTTCAATCCTGTTCCCATCGGCATCTCTAAAACCGAATTTACCCGTTCGAACAGACAAAACAGTGACGTCGGCAATTGCACCCACCGAAAGATTCCCCAATTCCTCACGTTTGATCGCCTGTGCCGGAGCCCATGTACTTCGGGCAATAACTGATGGTATATCCATACCAATAGCAAGAAGTGTGGATAATACATTTACCTGGTCTTTCATTCCGGCGTTCATACTACCTGTGTGAAGATCTGTGCTAATAGTGTTTGGAAGAAATCCTGCCTTAACTGCTATTATTGCCTGATTGAAGTTAAAACTAGCTCCTCCGAATCCTACATCAAACAGAATGCCTCTCTTTTGCGCCGGAAGAATGAAGGGCCTTAGCTTTTTGGTTTTAAAATCAATAATCGGCTCTCTTCTCTCAGCTTCAGTAAAGACATGAGTATAAATATCCCCCGGTCGTAAATATTTGAAAAACAATTCTTCAAGAGGAAGACGATATCCTAAATCTATAATAACCGGCATATCAGCCAACTTCCCTGCTTCCACAACACGCTGAACCGGAACCCATGAAAATGTACTGAAGTGAGCGAGTTTAAATCCAACAATGTGATCCTTATACTCAAGGGCGGTCTGGGCTGCCATTTTTGCATCCATATCATTAATATCCTGCTCATAATCCGTACGTCCTCTCATTCCTTCGCCGACAATATTCAGGAAAGACAACACTCTGGTCTTGGACTTATCAATGATGTTTCTTTTAAATGTGGGGAAGGATTTCCAACCTGCATCACCGCAGTCAACTACGGTGGTTACACCAGAGCGAAAGGTAAATCCATCCGGTGCCAGGGCGCCGTCTCCATTACTTAGTGCACGATTAGCTTCAGTTCCTGCAAATACATGCGTATGCAAATCAATAAAACCAGGACTAACATATAAACCTTTAGCATCAACAGTCCTGAAAGCTAAATTTGGATTGATATTTTTGGCTACAGCTGCAATCTTGCCATTGTGGATGGCAACATCCAGTATTTCATTGATGTTATTTTTTTTGTCTATAACATGCCCACCTCTGATAAGAATATCATATCTGGCTTGAGCCCGGGCAAATCCTGTTAAGATAAATACATAAAAAAATAGTAAGAATATACTTCTCATAATTCAATATTTTAAATAATTCACATTAGACATTTAGTGATATTTGACTTGATTTAAATTTTATTTGGCTTTAGCAAGATCTCCACCGATGGCATTCAGATCATAGACTATTTTTCCTGCTCTTATTGTCATTTCACATTCGAATCGCCTTGTACCCTCCTGCCTGTTATTCGCCACATCTCTAAAACTAAACTTTCCTTCTCGCAAGCCTAATACAGCAATATCGGCAACAGATCCTACAGAAAGATTTCCCAGTTCTTCACGCTTTATAACCTGCGCAGGTGCCCAGGTACTTCGTGCAATTACCCCCTGAACATCCATCCCAATGGCCAGAAATGTCGACAACACATTTAGCATATCTTTCATTGCACTGTTCATGCTGCCGGTATGAAGATCCGTGCTCATCGTGTTTGGATAAAATCCGGCTTTAATAGCTGGAATCGCTTGACTGAAAGCAAAAGCAGATCCTCCGAATCCCACATCAAACACAATTCCTCTCTTTTGTGCCGGTATGATATACGGTTTTAATTGTTTGGTTTTCGGATCTACGATCTGGTCTCTTCTGGCTATATCAGTGAAAGTGTGAGTGTAAATATCTCCGGGGCGTAATAACTTAAAAAATAAATCATCCAGAAGAACTCTGCCGCCAGGCAGTTCACTACCTCCCAAATCAATGATGACAGGCATATTAGCCAGTGTTCCGGCCGCTACAACTTTTTTAATAGGAGTCCAGTCGGGTTTGGCAAAATGGGCATGTTTAAATCCCACAACAAACTCCTTATTTTCCAGGGCAATTTTAGCCGACATTTTAGGGTCCATGTCACTAAGATCCTGCTCAAAATCATCGCGGCCTCTCATGCCTTCGCCTACAATATTCAGGAATGACAACACTCTTGTTTGTGACCTGTCAATTACATTTTTCTTAAACGTAGGGAATGACTTCCACCCTGCACTGCCACAATCAACCACTGTTGTAACTCCTGCACGAAATGTATAACCGTCCGGCATAACAGAATTACTTCCATTACTATAAGCGTGGTTAGGCTCTGTACCATAAAAAACATGTGTGTGCATATCAATCAATCCGGGTGAAACATACATCCCGCTTGCATTTACGATCTGTTTCCCCAGGCCAGGATTAATATCCTTTGCAACCTGAGCAATTTTGCCATCTTGAATAGCCACATCCATTATTTCATTGATGTTATTTTTAGCATCAATAACATGACCTCCTTTGAGGATTATATTATAGATCGGAGCTGTTACCTGTGCCTCGGCATAATAAACCAGGAGACATAGTAAAGCGAGAAAAAAAAGTGAAATTTTTCGCATAGTATTGGTTATTAATATTTATAAATACCTGATTAAAAAATTAACAGTAAACCATTTCAGATTACATTAAACTGAATTTAACTTCTCGTTACTGTCGGATTTGGGTTCAGAAAATGCCAGTTTCACGTAAAAACAGGGACATGTAATAACCATTTTATCATCATCACATGAATTTTTAAACCCTGCAGTTTAAGCCTGCGACAACCCGTGCAAATAGTATAAATCCGAAAATCTACGACATCAGCTGACAGAAGCCTTCAAAAGTTCTTCCTGAATCCGCCGGGCTACAATTTTTTCTTCTCCGGGTTGCAGCATCCAAACCGTAATATTAAGAGCCCCGCTCTGACTTGGAACTGACGCACTGCGAATTCCTACCTCAATGGATGGATTTCCTTCACGCAATTTTTCAGTCATTTGTTTAGTTGTCAAATTGATTAAAGCAGAATCCCAGGAAATACTAAGATTTGGAGTACGGTTGTGAATTGGGGGAATGACAATTTCAGTTGTTACTCCCTTAATTTTCTTCACAGCATTATTCACAACAGCCACCTGACTTTCCCATATCTTCCATTCCTTCTCATGATCCTGATTTACATATCTTTCCAAAGCCGCATAAAGTCCAAAAATCTCCTCTTTATTTACCTTCATCCCCCGGCCAATATTTTGGTTATCAGGTGGTGCACTCAGACGTGCAGCTGCAACCAGGTGTTTCCTGCCCATAAGTATTCCAGTACTTTGAGGTCCTCTGATTGCCTTCCCCCCTGATACACATACCATATCAAAGCCCATATCATTAAATTTCCAAAGATTTTCAACCGGAGGAACATCTGCCGCTATATCAATGATAGTAGGGATATTATGCTTTTTTGCTACAGACAGCCACTCCTCGTGCTTGATTTTACCATCCGGAGTATGGTCATTCAAAAAATACATCAGTGCAGTTTTGCTGCTGATCGCTTTTTCAAGTTCCTCAGGTGTATCTATTAAAATCTTTTTAATTCCGGTATTATTCAGCACATGGATATAACCATAATTGTGACTTCTCTGGACAATCACTTCGTTCTTTTCAAAATTTTCGACATCAGGAAGCTGAGCTATTTTTTTCTTGTCCATGCCTGTAAGGGCCGCTGCAGTACCTAACAGTAAGGCAGATGAACAACCAGCGGTTACCATAGCGGCTTCTGAATGACAAAGAGCTGCAATTTTTTCGCCTACTTTATCCTGAACTTCCCCATACATTACAAAGCCTTTTGAGGACCCGTTAATGGCTTCCATTACTTCTGCATGCATCAGAGATGCAGATATTGCCGTATATGGTCCAGAAGCATTAATAAATCTTCTAATTCCTAATTCGTTGATTAAGTCGCGTTTAGGTTTTGCAAAAGTTGCAGCAGCTGCGCTAAATGGCAAGGCTGATCCCACGACAGTTCCAGTCAAGGGTACTACTGATAGGTATTTTATTAGATCTCTACGTTTCATAATATGATTAATTATTATTTAATTGAAAACCCCATTAAAGATTTGGATTGCATTAATTCACCTGCCCGGTTCCCGGACCAACATCCCACCACATTCTGCCCTGTAGCAGGTCAATCTGATCCTCGGAGAAATTCTGCCTTTTGATAGCCTCAAAATAATTAACAGCATTCAAGGTTTTCTCGGAATTTGGAATCGAGAATCTCCTCCACATCTTTCCCCCTGTAACATTGCCCGGGTAAAAAGAAAGGGTTCCATTTGGAAGTTTCCAGTTTTTATAATTAAACACAGGATATTTTGTACGACGCCAGTTGGAATATATTTCAAAATCATCGCCTAACATGGATACCCATTTCTGGGTAGAAATTTGCTCAAGCTGCTGACTAACCGTTCCCCCGGTTAAATATGGATTATTAGCTAGGTAGCTATCCACAACAGCTCCTGAAATAACTCCGGAATGTGGGGCAACAGTTGGCCATAAGGACCACTGGGCCATAGCGGCACGAACACCATTTTCGTAGGCTGCTTTAGGCGTAGTACCAACATTCCAACCTCTTAAAGCAGCTTCTGCCAGAAGGAAGTATGCTTCTGCCGGGCCCATTGTGATAATGGGTGAACCCCGGTCGAGATACAGCAATGAAGGTTCAGAGTAAGTATCAAAATCGATAGGCTTAGTATTAAGACTTCCGTTTACCATTCCACGCTGCCTGGATACTGAATTATCGGCAACATAAGTAGTTCCTGAAGGCACCCAAACTACGGATAAGACACCCAGACGCGGATCCTGGGTATTTTTTAAATGATCAATAAACTTTGCTGACCATTTACCTCCAAATACGTTATCTCCTCCGGGTGTAACGAAATCACCTGCAATCATACCATCTACCCTAGGGTTAGTCTGGCCGGTTATATTGGCAAATTTACGGTATGCAATATCAGTATTTGCAGTCATTACACCTCCTAAAGCTGCCTTTTCAACCCATATCTTAGCAGTTGCAGGCTCCACATCAGACAAACGCATGCCTAAACGCATCATCAGCGTGTAACCAAATTTCTTCCATCTGTTAACATCCCCTTTAAAATATGGATCAGCCGTTCCAAATACATTTGGCTTACTGAGATCCATTGATTTTAAAGCTATTTCAAGCTCATTTAACATGGAAGTATAGATGCTTTTTTGAGTATCATATTTTGGTTTCAGATTGGACAATCCTTTCATGCCCTCTGTATAAGGCATGTCACCAATTACATCTGTTACCGGGTGGATTGCTAATATCCTCAAGATCTCAATCGCTGCACGCTTGTTTACATTCTCCGGACCTGGAATCTGACTATTTAATTGCAGAAGCCGGTTCCATTGATTGTTATATACATCAAAGCTGCCGGCAGAACCCCCGAAATCATAGAACTTATCACCAGATCCGTTTACCTCTCTGTAAACAGCAAAATATTGTAATCCTCCGCCAAGTGCTCTGTAGCTTTGTCCTGGAATACTGTTATGCACGGCGGCAGTAAAAGTATATTCGGGTATGGCATATTCAATTACATTGGGATTTTTATTCATATCAGCTAATTGCTCGTCATTACATGACTGGAATGCGAACAATATGATTACGGCTATCAGCACGTAAACCATTCTTAAAAAAAATATTTTCATCTTATTAGATTTAATGTTAGAATCTTACATTCAGATTAAAGCCTATGTTTCTTGTTCTCGGTCCAGCCACACCTTGGGTTCCCTGGGCATTGCCCACGGTTGACTGCATTTCCGGATCAACACCAGCTTCCTTAATGCGCTTATCCTGATAAAGCGTGGCAAGATTCAATCCCGTAATACCGAAGGAAGCAGCCTGAACTTTCATGAATTTAAGTGCGCTTACAGGGAGATTATATTTAAATACTGCCCGGCGGAGCTTCACAAAATCTGTTTTATATACGAACTGACCCGGGTATGCGCTTCCAAAGTTGTTATAATAGGTATCCAGATCAACCACAGCCCATACTTTTGTATATGGCGCACCTGTGTTATCAACTCCTGTAACTGTCAAACCTGACTCTCTTCCAGGCAAAGTCAATGGAGTACTGCCAAATCGGGTAGCATATTGAATAAGATTGCTGTATCCCACCGCACCAAACTTCGAATCTATATCAACAGTTAATGAAAAAGCCTTGTATCTGAAATTGTTTCCAATTCCCATCAGGTATGGCGAATTTCCGACACCCATATCCTGCTCAACCCTTTCTTCATATCCGGTCGCTTTGTTATAAATCAACACTCCATCAGCATTTCTTTTCATAACAAATGCCCGTACGGTTGAATATGGAAGGCCCACTGCATTAATCATGTTGGTACCACCAATTCCAGTTCCCAGCGATAACACAGAAATTCCTTCAGCTAGCTCAACAATTTTACTTTGGTTATAACCGAAATTATAGTTGATGTCCCAGCTGAAATTATCTTTCTTAATTGGGGAGCCATTTAAACTAATCTCCCAACCTTTGTTAGTGATCAGCCCCATATTTTGCCTTCCCGCAGAGTATCCGGTTGTCTGGGATATCGGCGGTGAAAGGATATCATTTGTAGTTCTTCTTGAATAATAGTTTACATCCAGGCCAATCCGGCTTTCGAGCATCTGAACTTCGAAACCACCTTCCATGGTTGTAACTGTAACAGGTCTGATGTTTGGATTCTGCAATTCATTAGGAGTACTCAGAACGGGAAGGCCATCCGCATTAACTGAGTTAAGCGCATATGTCTGGTTAATACTTCCTGCACCTACAGTCGCACTTCCTACCTGAGCCCATGATGAACGAAGTTTAGCATAGTTGATCAGCTTCGGCATTTTAACTATGTCTGAAAGAATTAATCCTCCCCCAATAGACGGGTAAAAAATCGAATTAAACCCCGGATTTAATACAGAAAACCAATCCTGTCTACCTGTTATAGTTAAATAGAGGAGATTTTTATAGTCGATATTAGCTTCTCCGAATAGAGAATTGATTCCTTCCTGCCCTTGCGCGATATTGACCAGTTCACGGTTAACAAGATTTGAAACACTATAAAAATTAGGTACAACCCATTCTGTACCATTGGCCGTGTTTCTTTTACTAAAGTTTTTATCCTTGTTACCACCTACCATTAAATTAAAACCGATTTTTTCAGCAAGGAACCTTGTATTATAATTGGTTATAGCCTGATAATTGGTTTTGTCTGTTTGATCAGTGGCTGAATTATAATATCCCAGTGGTCGAAAGCCATGTCCTTTGGGTACATAATTAGATTCTGTATAATAGCTGAAATCTCTTGCCACAGTTCCTTTAATGAAAAGTTTAGGCAAAATATTAACCTGTAGACTGATCCTTCCAATTAAACGCTGCTGGTCGTCATTATTCCCCATTTGGTATGCGGTGTAATAAGGGTTGGTGGCCTGAAGAACAGGATTCCATATCAATTCTTTTCCGGTTGCTGTATTTATACCCAGCTGGTCCGGATCCTGCCCTTTAAAGTTCCGGATATCAACAGTACTGGCAGCCAGATATACAGGCCATGCGGCGCTTTCAGCATAACCTACATTAGGTCTGTTAATTCCCTCAACAATATTATACTGAACACCGGATTCGATTTTTATAAAATCATTTTTACCCATCTTGCCCTGCACATTCAGATTAGCGGTTTTTCTGAAGTATTTAGAATTAGGCTGATTATCTTTTGAACGAAGATCACTAACTGATAATCGCATCTGCATGTTTTGATTACCCGCATTGAATGCAATAGTATTGGATATATTCTGGCTTGTCTGGTAATAGCTCAGGATATTCTGTTTAACGTTAACAGGAGAATAAGGACGAGCCACCCCATCGAACTGCATAACCATTGACCCATCCATTTTTGCACCAAAAGATATCCGGCCAGCACTTAATGCAGCCGCAACAGTTGCTGGTTTTACCCCATCATTTCCTGAACCATATTCATATTGAAAATTTGGAAAAACGGAAGGGGTTCCAAAATTTGCATCCGAACTGAGTTCAATACCCACTCCTTTTTGTGTAAAGCCCTTTTTCGTTGTTATTAGAATAACGCCATTGGCCGCCTGACTTCCATACAGTGCTGCAGCTGCACCACCCTTCAATACAGAAATAGATGCTATATCATCAGGGTTCATACTTGAAATACCATCCCCGCGGTCAACATTCAAGCCCTGCGCATTAGTAGCAGCTCCACGGTTTGTATTATTGATTGGCATCCCGTCAACAATGTATAAAGGCTGCTGATTGCCGTTTAATGAAGTATTTCCTCTAATAATTACGCGGCTTGAGCTTCCCGGACCTGAGTTTACCTGGGTTGCATCAACACCCGCAATCTTACCTGTTAAAGCACTGGCAACGTTATTCATTCGCGCCTCGGTAAATTCCTCACCCCGAACTTCCTGAACCGCATATCCCAACCCTCTCTTGGCCTTAGTAACCCCAAAAGCCGTTACTACAACTTCACTTAATGCCTGGCGATCTTCAACCATGGTAACATTAATGGCTGCTCTTCCGCTTATTGGGATTTCTTGTGTTACATATCCGATATACGTAAAAATCAAGACTGCATCATCTGGTGCATCCAGGACAAAACTTCCCTGTACATCGGTAGAAGCCCCGGCTTCTGAGCCTTTGACTCGTACACTAACTCCTATCAGAGTTTCACCTTTTGAGTCAATTACCTTACCCCGGACATTCTGAAATATCTCTGATGAGGGTTTAACAGCTTTTATAGAAGATCCTCTTTCACCGATCACAATAGTCTTATTTTCAATACTGTAATCAAGAGGCTGGTTCTTGAAAAGCAATATCAACGCATCAGAAAGATCCGCATCGACAATATTAAGGGTAACAGGTTTGGCCGTCTTAAGTAATTCCAGATCGTAGAAAAAAACATAACCCGTTTGCTCTTTTATTTTCGAAAAGAAATTTTCTATTGGTACACGTTTACCCGCGAGTGTTACTTTTTGTGAATATCCTTTTGAATAGACATTCATCAAAGCCACGATGATTAAAATGAACGTTAGTTTCATGATACGTCCTACTTGGTTGAGAAGCGATTGTCTGGCAGAATTACCAAATCGAAATTGCTTTATATGGCTCGGTAAGTCTGCACTATTGCAGTCTGTTAGAAGAGTACTTTTAAGTAAATACTCATTTTTAATACGAGAATTCATACATTTGATTGTTTTGTTTATTAATAAGCTTTGTGCATCAAAATTTATATTAAGCAAACATTGACCAGAGGCGCTCCAACGCTTCTGGTTGTTTTTTTACAGTATGTAAATGTTTAGGGCATTACAATCACCTCCCTCCCTTCTAACCTGAAATGAACCTTTGTTTTTTCCAATATTTTAAGTACCTGTAAAAGGCTTAAACTCCTTTCTATTTCACCACCGAAACGGTATTTCGGCACTTTTCCTTCATAAATTACTTTAACGTCATACCACCGCTCGATCTGGCGCATAACGGTTTGAATATCTTCATCATTAAATTGAAAATAACCATCCTTCCATGCCACTGCTTCTCCAGCATCCTTTACATTTACAACTTCCATTTTCTGACTAACCTTTGATTGCTCTCCTGGTTTAAGTAACTGAGTTGTGTTCGTCCTGAGATCCGACACTATTACACTTCCCTCCAGTAATGTTGTATTTACAGAAGGTTCATCCGGATAGGCATTAATATTAAAATGTGTACCCAATACTTGCACTACCTGGTTGCGTGTATTAACCTCAAAAATCATCGATTTGTCAGGTGCTACCTCAAAATAAGCTTCTCCTTTTAATTCTACTTCTCTTTTTGAGCCTTTAAATACTGTAGGAAAACGGAGTGAGGAAGCGGCATTTAACCAAACCTTACTGCCATCAGGCAGCATGACCAGAAATTTACCTCCTTTTGGAGTTTGGATTGTATTAAACAATTCACCTTCGGACTTTTCCTGGCCGGCCTGAATTCCATTATCTTTTGAAAAAGAATATATCAGTGCACCATCCGAAGTTTTAAGAATACTATTACCTCCCTGATTTGCCAGCACTCCATTGTGAGCGTCGTCAAGAACGATCTTAGTTCCATCACTAAGAGTCAGAATTGCTTTGTCGTTTCCGGCTTTAATATCATTTTTTGCTAAAACCTGATCTTTGCTATTTGAAACCTCTGGTGATTTCAGGGCAGGGCTAGTCAGAGTTGGTTTGATTTGTAGTTCCTTGCCGGCAAACTGTCCCTCCGGAGTATTTATCGGGTAATAATAAAGGCCGATCGAAAGAATGAAAAGAATAATTGCCGCTGCTGCATACCAGTTTTGGGATATCCGGAAGGGACGTTTTTCCCGGGCAGATATTCCCCGGTTTATTTTTGAATAAATACGCTTTTGAAGTTCTTTCTCATTCCGGGCGAAGCCTTTTGTTAGATGGACATCATTATCCTGTCCCACAGAATACCAAAGGTCAAATTCTTCCCTTTCCTGGGAAGTAATTGTATTATTCAGCCATTTTTCGGCCAATTCCTGATAGCGTTCTTCGGAACCTAAAGATTTCATGAATCGGGGGTTTATTAATAAGTCCCCTGACTTAGGTCTATCCCTTAGTGCAATTGAAAATAAATTTTAAAATACTTAGGAGAATTAGAGAAATATCTGACCAAGGCCAGTTCTTAAGGTTTTGAGCGCTTTCCCGATATGGGCCTCTACCGTTTTTTCTGATATGCCGAACTCATCGGCAATTTGTTTTTGGGAGTAACCCTCTTCACGGCTTAACTTATAAACCAGGCGGCATTTTTCCGGAAGATTAGCAACAAGTACACTTAATCTGGATTTTAATTCCTGAAACTCAATCCAATCTTCTGTTGAATTTATAGTAATGGGAAGAAGAGCCATACTATGGACAGCGTATTTATTATACTGATTTCGTTTGGCTAAGATCTTTATCACTCTGTATTTAACAGAAACAGCTAGATAGGCGTTTAGACTGGTAGTGATAATAATATCTTCTTTTCTATTCCAGAGGGAAATAAAGATATCCTGAACAATTTCTTCTGCTTCTTCGGCCTGACCGATTTTATTCGTAGCAACAGTAAATATTTTTTTCCAGTACCTGTTGTATATTTCTGAAAACGCACTCCTATCCCCTGACCTGGTCAGATCCAGTAATTCGCAATCCGAGTATGAAGAGTATGAAGACATGCTGAAGTCCTAATATAACGGAAAATATCAAATAAAAATGAATGTTAAAAATTAATTATTTATTCAAATATTCTTCCTAATAATTCAGCCCCTTAAGCTTAGTGTCCAAAATATATATCCAGCTACAAAACTGTTTATAATTTCTCCTCCGGAAGCAAACAGTTCCGAAACTTTGGACTTCAAAATCAACAGTTTCGGAATTGAATTCCCTCATTCCGGAACATAGCCCTGGAAATTCCCAATAAACTGGTTCAGCCAAATCCGATTAAATCTAATCATGGAACTTATATTCTTCCAGAAACAATGCCTTTCTCCTAATTATTAATAGATTAAGTTCTTATTAACAAATTATTTTAGGGATTATATTTAAATATTTTATCTAGATTCAACTATAAATCCGAAAACTATGACAGCCAAAAATTCTACAAAATTTATTAGGGTATTTAAATCTGTTTTCATTATGATGTTCTTCTGGACAGGTATCCATGCCCAGACGCAGCCGGTTAATGGTACAGTAACAGATGAACAAAACCAGCCGCTTGCTGGGGTTAATGTGAGTGTAAAAGGGAATCCATCCCGCAATTCAATTACGGACGGATCCGGAAAGTACACGATCAACGCAGAAAATGAAAAAACTGTCCTGGTTTTTTCCTTTGTGGGATTCACAGCACAGGAAATTACCGTTGGAAGAAAGTCGACCATCAATGTTCAATTGGAACCTGATGCAAGATTACTGGGCGAGGTGGTGATTGTGGGTTATGGTGCACAAAAGAAGGCAAATCTTACTGGAGCAGTTGACCAGGTAAGTGCAAAAACCCTGGAAAACCGGCCGATAGCAAATCTTACCCAGGGGCTCCAGGGACTTATAGGTAATTTGAATATTCGCCTGCTGGATGGAAAACCAACCCAGGCCCCCAGTTATAATATCAGGGGTACCACTTCAATCGGACAGGGAGGAAGCGCCCTGATCCTTATAGATGGTGTTGAAGGAGATCCGAGTTTATTAAACCCGAATGATGTTCAGGCCGTAACCGTTCTTAAAGATGCAGCTTCATCCTCTATATATGGGGCCAGAGCCGTTTTCGGAGTTGTGCTGATCACAACCAAAAAGCCTGTTGGCGGAAAAACAACCGTAAACTATTCTTCGAATTTTGCCACAAAAAGCCCGATCCAGGTTCCTGAATTCGTTACAGACGGATATACCTGGGCCAGAATGTTTGCAGAAGCCTTTGTGAACGGAGATGGTTCATTCCCGCAGAATATCAATAAAACCCAGAAATTTTCACAGGCTTACCTCAACGAGTTCAAAAGGAGGGCCGAGTCAGGTCAGCCATATAACCAGGTGGAAGTTGATCCGGTAACCAAGGAATATGTTTATTATGGAAGCACCGATTTTTACAGTGAGCTATATAAGGACCGCCATGGCGCAAATGAAAATAACCTTTCTATAACCGGAAGCGGTGAAAAACTGTCCTATCTGATCTCAGGAAGGTACCAGAAGCAGGATGGACTCTTTAAGTATAACACCGATGATTTTGACATGAAGAACTTCCGTGCAAGGGGTTCCGTGCAGGTATTCCCATGGCTGAAGATCGATAATAATACCGATTTCTCGGTTATGAAATACCATAACCCACTCAACGTGGGCGAAGGCGGGGGAATATGGAGGAATATTGCAGATGAAGGTCACCCCAGTTCCGTGATGTTCAATCCGGATGGCTCCCTGGCTTTTTCAGCGGTCTACAGTACAGGGGACTTCTGGTACGGACAAAACGGGATCGATACAAAAAAACAGAACTTCCGGAACACTACCGGATTTGTTTCCAGTTTTTTCAATGACAAGTTCAGGGTGATCGGTGATTTTACTTTCCGTAACTCAAATAATGATTTAGCCCAAAAACGGGTACAGGTTCCCTACAGCGCTATCCAGGGAGTTACATCTTATGTAGGCACCACAACGAACGATCTGATGTTTGACCGGAGGGAAACCCAGTATCTGGCAAACAACCTCTATACCGAATATGAAAACACGTTCCGTGATGCTCATTATATAAAATTCATGGTTGGCTACAATTATGAACAATCAACCTTTAAGCGCCTTGCAGCTCAGCGAAACGGTATAATTTATCCGGGAGCCACCGATCTGAATTTAGCTTTGGGCCAGGCTATAACTACCGGAGGAGGATATGACAAATGGAATATACTGGGCGGCTTTTCGAGGCTGAACTATGTTTTTAAAGACAAATATCTGCTGGAGGTTAATGCCCGTTATGACGGATCCTCCAAATTCCCCTCAGATCAGCGATTTGGATTTTTCCCTTCCTTCTCAGCAGGATGGAGGGTTGCACAGGAATCCTTCTGGAAAGTTTCTCCAAAGCTGATTTCCGATCTAAAGATTCGTGCTTCATACGGATCCCTGGGTAATGGAAATATCAATTCCTATATCTTTCAGGAAAACTTTTCAATATCACAGTCCAGTATTATCCTCAATGGGATCCGTCCCCAGCGAACCGGTCAGCCGGGAGTACTTCCTGATGGAATTACCTGGGAAACATCAACCACTTCCAATCTGGGGCTGGATCTTTCCATGCTTTCAGACCGTTTAAGCTTTACAGGTGATGCCTATATCAGGAATACGACCGATATGTTTACAGCTGGATTAACTCCTCCGGCTGTTTTCGGCGCAGGAACCCCGAAAGGCAATTATGCCGATCTGCAGACCAAAGGCTGGGAACTCTCCCTGGGCTGGCAGGATAGGATAAACACCAAGGCAAAGCCTTTAAATTATAACCTGAGGTTTACCATGGCTGATAATGTAACCAAGATCACCAAGTATAATAACCCGGATAAGCTGCTTTCCGATTTTTATGTCGGGCAAACGATCGGCGAGATCTGGGGCTATACCACCGAAGGATTTTTTACCGATCTGGCAGACGTAGCCTCTCATGCCAAGCAAAGCCCTCAGATGAGAGCCTCTCCAACCAATATCTGGTATCCGGGAGATATCAAGCTGCAGGATCTTAACAACGATGGCTTCATCAATGTAGGCACCAACCGGGTATCCAATCCGGGCGACAGAAAGATCATCGGAAACAGTGCCCCAAGGTATTCTTACGGAGTTAACCTGGGTGCAGACTGGAACAATTTCTTCTTTTCAACCTTCTTTCAGGGAGTGGGCAAACAGGATTGGTACCCGAGCACTGAAGCGGAGTTTTTCTGGGGCCAGTATAACCGCCCGTACAATAATATTCCTACCTTCCACCTGGGTAATATGTGGACGCCTGAAAATACCGATGCGTATTTCCCAAGAACCATGTCGCGTGCGGCATCCAGCAGTACCGCAAGGGAACTTGGTGTTGCCCAGACCAGATATCTTCAGAACATTGCCTACATCAGGCTGAAGAACCTGCAGCTGGGATATACGCTTCCTGCAAAATGGACTTCCAGGATCAAGGCAAGTAATGCCCGGGTTTATTTTTCAGGAGAAAACCTTTGGTCATATTCCCCCCTCTATAAAATATCCAAAACACTGGACGTAGAAAATACAGGTGTATCTGATCAGGTGTTCAGCCCAGGGGGAAATGCAGGTGACGGGTACAACTATCCGATGTTAAGGAGTTTGTCTCTTGGTTTAAGCTTATCTTATTAATCCCATATAAAACTACAGTTATGAAAATATACTATTTGTGGTTCGTTCTTATCATCATATCATTGGCTTCCTGTCAGAAGCTGGACCAGGAACCGCAGTCCACGACAACCAAATCGGCCGTATTCGGAAGTGAAAGCGGCCTGCAGTTATATTCCAATTCTTTCTATTCGCTCCTGCCGAACGGTTCAACCCGGGAGGATGCCATGTCAGATTATCTGGCCGTAAAGTCGGTACCAACCTTTGTGCTGGATGGTGCCTATGCACCCAATCTAAGTTCAGGCTGGACCTGGAGCGACCTTAGGAACATCAATTACTTTATTGCCAATAATAAGGATACAAACATTCCTGTTGAAGCCAGGAAGCACTATCAGGGTCTGGCCAGATTTTTCAGGGCATACTTTTATTATGAAAAAGTAAAAAGGTTCGGGGATGTGCCCTGGATCGGGAAACCCCTGGCTATCGACGACCCGGCCTTATTTAATCCCCGCGATCCAAGAACCCTGGTAATGGATTCTGTACTGGCCGACCTTGACTATGCCGTTGCAAACCTGAGAGCCCCCAACGAGGCAACCCGAAGCACCATTACTAAAAATGTGGCGCTTGGCCTGAAATCAAGAATATGCCTTTTTGAAGGAACGTTCAGGAAGTACCATACCCAGCTGAACCTTCAGGGTACTGCCTCTTCATGGCTGAATAACGCCGCAGCAGCTGCCAAGGAGGTGATGGACAAAGGCGGATACTCTATCAATACCGCCGGCGGACCTGGCAGTTCATACCGGCTGGTGTTTACAAGTACAGCACCTCTGGCCAACGAAGTTATGCTGGCCTCCATTTCTGATCTAACGCTGAATGTACTCAATGATGCAAACTGGTGGTGGACCAGTGGTACATATGGTGCTAAAGCAAGCTTTATAAGGACTTTTATCAATACCTATTTAAAAATTGATGGTACTCCTTTCACCAATGATCCGGCTTATACAACCATGCTTTTTAAGGATGAGGTAAAGAACCGGGATCTCAGGTTAAAACAGACCATTCGTTCGGGCGATTATAAAAGAACCAGCGGTGGCGTCCAGGTGGCTGCCCCCCCGGTATTCTCCTATACCTTTACCGGTTATCAGCCAATCAAGTGGACACTTGATGATATGTATTATGATACAAGGGACCTTAATATAAATTCCATATCCCTGTTTCGTTACGCCGAAATACTGCTGAATTATGCGGAAGCAAAGGCAGAACTTGGAACTCTTACAGATGCAGAGTGGGCCTCCACTGTCGGAGTGCTCAGGGCCAGAGGCGGCATAACCGGAGGATTAAGCAGCAAACCCTCATTCGTAGATCCTTACCTGGTTGCCAATTATTTCCCGGGCATCTCAGATCCGGTTATACTAGAAGTAAGACGTGAGCGGGGTATCGAATTAAGCCTTGAGGGATTCAGGTTCAGTGATCTGCTAAGATGGAAGCGCGGACCACTGATGCAGATGGAGTGGAACGGGTTTTATGTTCCAAGCCTTAACACTCCAATGGATTTGAATGAAGACGGAGTTATGGATGTGGTATTTTACCAGGGGACCAAACCCAGTCCGGCCCTATCAGGTGTTACCTATGTTGATGTATCAAATACCATCAGCGGTAAAACCAATTCTCAAAAGTTAAAGAACGGCACTTCGGGCGAATTAACCTGGATGACAGAGCTATCAAGGAAATGGAATGATAAGCAGTATCTGTATCCTATTCCACAGGCTGATCTTTTATTAAATCCAAAACTTCAGCAAAACCCGGGTTGGTAGGGTGGAGCTTTATACAAACAATGCAAAAACAATAAGATGAGATCCAGATTCATATTTTTTACAGCGCTATTGATTTCTGCCAGCTTTGCACTTCGGGCGCAGTCATTCAATGTAGCTACCTTCAATATACGATATGCCAGCCGCAGCGACTCCGGAAACCTTTGGGTTAACCGGGCGCCTGTGGTGGCAAATCTTATACGCTTCCATGATTTCGATATATTCGGCATTCAGGAAGGACTGAAAAACCAGATTGATGATATCAGCTTCGCCCTGCCCCAGTATGCCCGTTACGGAGCTGGCCGGGATGATGGCAAAGAAGGAGGAGAACATTCAGCCATCTATTATAAGAAGGATAAATTCAGGCTTCTCAAAAGCGGCGACTTCTGGTTATCTTCCACTCCGGATATTCCCGGCAAAGGATGGGATGCAACCTGCTGCAACCGCATATGTTCATGGGTGTATGTAGAGAATATCCCGGCCAGGAAAAAGTTCTATATGTTCAACGTCCACTTTGATCACCAGGGAGTTATTGCACGAAAGGAAAGTGCGAAACTGATGATGGAAAAGATCAGGGAAATAGCCGGAAATGAGCCCGTTTTGTTTACAGGTGATTTCAACGGGAACCGGGAAAGTGAATGGTATAAAACCATAGCCAATTCAGGTACACTGAAAGACACATACAAGGCAGTTCAGTATCCTTACCAGAACAATTCATCAACTAATGGCTTCAGAACTCCCCGCGGAAATGCAGTTATTGACCATATCTTCATGTCCAGGCACTTTACGGCCAGCCGCTGGGGCTTGCTCACCGATACATATTTCGGTAAGTTCCCTTCCGATCACTTCCCTGTTATTGCAACAGTGAAGTTTCAGGGATCCGGTCGATAAGAATGGATTTTAAGGCCGGCACTGTGAGGTGCCGGCTTTTTTTGTGCTTTGGAAAACTTATTTATCCCCGTTCGCGCTGTATGTTACGCCATTTGAAATTGCTTCATAAATAGCATTCTGAATGCGCGGACGGATTTGCATGCTGTTAAGTTTATTAGTGACCGAGGGATATACCCGGTTGGAGAGGAAAATATAAACCAGGTTATATTTAGGATCAACCCATACGCAGGTTCCGGTATATCCGGTATGGCCGTATGTTCCGGCTGAAGCAAGTGTGGAAGGATAGCTTCCCCCCTCCCCGCGATCAAAGCCCAGGCCGCGGCGGCTTACCTGCGACTGGCGCGAGGTGAAGAGTTCAATGGTTTCAGGCTTGAAGTATTCCACACCCCCATAAGTTCCTCCGTTCAGAAGTACCTGGTTTAAGATTGCAAGGTCATTGGCGCTGGCAAATAAGCCTGCATGACCGGATACTCCGTCTACAAGTGCCGCTCCCTGATCATGAACATATCCCTGCAAAAGGGTCTTACGGAAATAATTATCCTGTTCGGTGGGAACAATATGGTCTTTGCTGAAACGCCTGCGCGGATTAAATCCAGCCGTACGCATTCCCAGGGGCTTATAAAACTCGTTCATTACAAACTGATCAAGGGGGGTGCCGGCCTGGCGCTCAACAATTTCTTTCATCATGTACATGCTGATATCGCTGTACACATATTCCCCGCGGGTTTTTATAGGTGATCTGACCATCTTGGGCCACATCGCCTCCTGGTAATAGTTCCTGCGTACAAAATAATTATCAGCAACTTTCACAGGATAAGCGTAGGAGGAATCTGTGCTGTGATCCTGAGATTTAATCCCGCTGAAGAAGTCGAGATTGATAAATCCTGCCTGGTGCAGCATCACCTCGCGGACAGGAATAAATTCTTTATTCGTTTCCCTGACTTCCGGAAGGTAAGAGCCTATATTGCCGTCAAGGGCCAGCTTATGCTGCTCATAAAGCTTCATAACGGCAATGGTGGTGGCAGCGGTCTTGGTTACTGATGCGATATCATAAATGTCATCCTTTTCTGTAGGCCTGCCCCCTTCATAGGTATGCGAGCCATAGGCCCTGTTAAATATAACGTTACCGTCCTTTACCACCATCACAACCGCACTCGGGGTTGCATGCTGGTTTATTGCTTCGGCTACGATACCATCAATTTTATCAAGATCCGAGGATTTAAGCCCCACATCTTCGGGAACAGAATAGCTAAGGCGGATTTTTTTAGTGGAGAACCCGGAACCCGCAGGAAAGACGGGACTGATGGTATCTCTCAGCCTGTTTTTAACGGCAATTCCGCCGAAAATGATCTGGGCCGAATGGTCTGCGGCGATAAGGGAATTTTCAGGGTTCCAGATAATGGGGCCGCTAACCTCACTTAACATTTTCAGAGAGGCTGTATTTCCGTACCCAACCAGAAGCACCTCTTTTTCCTTTTGGGCTTCAAGGATATAACTGATCGTTTCAGGCTTTGCCAGGGATTCTGGAGTTACCTGTATAATTATCGTACTGTGGTTTTGAAACTGATTTTTACTGAAACTGCTGAATACAAATTCATCCACAGGGGCATAATTGCGTAGCATCGAGTTAAATACATACGCATATTGCGCCCCGGTATTTACACTGGCAATGTTCCGCTGCTTTAAATTGATCAATGGGATGGTACCGCCGGTATTATTCAGGAGTACCGCAGCCTGCTGGGCATCAATGGTAGAATTTAAATCGGATAATATTTCCTCTGAACGCACGGGACCGCTGAATCTTACAAACAGCATTAGCATAAATAGCATGCCTGTTGTTACCTGAAGGGCCCGTCCTACCCCTTTTTTATCAAACCTCTTCCTCAATTTACCTTATTCTAATCGTTTTCACTACCCGGATATCCCTGCAATGATCCGGTCTTTCTCAGGATCCCACTCCTTAAATTTCAACCCTTAAATGCCGGGGTTAAATGCATAAACGCATGAGCCACGGATGATATTCTAAAGTTTAAAAAAAAAGCTGATACCTGAAGGGCGTTTACGGGCAGCATCTTCATTAGGTTTCATTATGAAGGATTTTGAAATAAAATTGTGACAATGACCATAGGAATTTGAAATCCGTACTCCGCAGGATAATTATCTGAATCCCTTTACGATCTATTAGTCTTAGGGCTCTTTTTGCCTAGTAAAAGGAACAAAACGCACTTCGGTCAGTTTGGTAGTATGTATCTTCCCGTTCTTTTTCTCTATAAGGGTAAGCATCTGAATACTGGAAGCCGGCCCTACCGGGATGATCATCTTCCCTCCTTCCTTTAGTTGTTCGATAAGCGGAGGGGGAACTTGTTCAGCTCCCGCTGTTACTATAATGCCGTCAAAAGGAGCCTTGTCTTTAAGACCTTTGTACCCGTCGCCGATGACTACATGCACATTCTTATAACCCAGCTTCAGCAACAGCTTTTTGCTCTGCTCCCCCAGTTCCTTAACGATCTCAATGGTATAGACCTCTTTAACGATCTCTCCCAGGACAGCTGCCTGATAACCTGAACCTGTGCCAATCTCCAGGATCCGGTCATTAGCCCCGGGTTCCAGCAACTGAGTCATATAGCCCACAATAAATGGCTGTGAAATAGTTTGGCCATAACCTATCGGCAGAGGCGTATCATCATAGGCGTATTTCTGGTATTCAGGCGGTACGAACAAATGCCTTTCAACCTTGCGCATAGCATTAAGGGTGGGCAGGTGACTAACGCCGCGGTCTTCAATTTGCCGGCGAACCATTTTGCTGCGGAGCTCGCCATAATTCTGGGATACGGGAAGAGGGAATATCCCAAAGATGAGCAGTATTAATAGGAGCTGTTTCATCTGAGTATGATTTGGCAGGATGCAGTGCCATACTATTTCATAGCAGATCAGGGCATTACATCCCGGTGATTTTTGGAATACTAATTTACGAAAAGGATACCTTCTGACAAAAAGGAATACAAAAGGATGAAAGAAACTATTTCCCGGGGATATTTAAAATGAGCAGGTTTTGTATTGCAGATTTTCTTTGATTTTATTTAACTTAAGCAGACGAAATCAAGCAGAAATTATACAGCATGAAACGCAGAGAAATACTCCGGGGCCTAAGCATTATTCCCCTGGCGGGAGCTGCTGCCTGCTATCCCATTGCCGCTCATAAAAAAAACGCATTAAGCGGTACGGCTGATCCTTCAGAAGATTGGCTTCCAAAGAAACAGCTGATCCGGAGCGCCAATGCATCATGCCTGCGTTCCGGCCACTTACTTTTTGTGGGCGGTATAGACGGATGGTATGCCCGGAACAGGCCTGAACCGGGAGACATTCAGGTTCAGATCAGGAGCGCGCTCAGCACCATCAAAGAGTTGCTGGAAGCTGGAGGATCATCCATGGCTAATGTACTACAGGTGCGGATGGCCCTTGCCGAGCCGAATAAGAATCTGGCCAAACTGAATGAAGCCTACCGCGAGTTCTTTCCCGAAAACCCACCGGTCCGCTCATACAGCGGATCGAAAATAAGCCAGATGGGCCGGGATGGAGTACTGGTACAGGTTAGTTGTATTGCGTATGTGGATTAAGATATGTTGCGGGTTGCGGGTTGCCTGTTGCGAGACTGGATGGATAAGGAAATTGAGATCCACGCGTAACTAATTTTTTGTTGCGGGTTGCGGGTTGCCTGTTGCGAGACTGGATGGATAGGAAATTGAGATCCAAGCGCAACTAATTTTTTGTTGCGGGTTGCGGGTTGCCTGTTGCGAGGCGGGATGGATAGGAAACCGGGATCAAATCGTAAACCTGCAACTCATAGCTTTTAACTCGTAACCCGCAACACGTAACTCATAACCCGCAACTCACAACCCGTAACCCGTAACCCGCAACCCACAACACTCAACTCATAACCAACCATGAAAAGAAGAAACCTCCTTAAAACCCTCACTCTCCTTCCATTAGCAGGAGCAGCGGCAGCACTGCCTCAGGAAGCAGATGCTCAGAATGTTCCCCAGCGGGAACAATGGACACCAAAGAAAAAAGTGATCCGCCGAAGTAATAGCGGCGGTAATACAAACCCTACCGTTCCTGCTCCCGCACCAGGCGGAACTCCGAAAGGGCCCCCGGCAAGTGTTTTATCCGGCTGTATCCGCTCAGGTCACCTGCTGTTTGTAGCCGGTATCGGGGGATGGTATGCCGAAAGAAGAGCAGAACCCGGTGACATAAAAGTGCAGATCCAGAGTGCACTGACCACCATGAAGGAAGTGCTCGAAGAGGCAGGATCCTCCATGGCCAATGTATTAAAGGTGCATATGACCGTTGCCGAACCTAATAAAAATATAGCCCTGCTGAACGAAGGCTACCGCGGCTTTTTCCCAGATCCTCCCCCCGTACGATCCTATACCGGCTGCGGCGTGGATCAGATGGGCCGGGATGGAATACTGGTGCAGGTGGATTGTATTGCCTATGTGGATTAGTTTGTTGGGTGGTTGGGTGGTTAGTTTGTTGGATAGATACTACTACCCAACTTAAGGCTGGTGTAGGCAATCCCCGAACAAACTAACCATCCAAACTGAGAACTGTTGGATGGATGGTTGGTTGGTTAGTTTTTTAGATAGATACTACTACCCAACTTAGGGCTGGTGTAGGCAATTCCCGAACAAACTAACCATCTAAAAAAACTGAGAACTGTTGGGTGGGTGGTTGGATGGTTAGTTTGTTGGATAGATACTATACCAACTTAGGGCCGTGTCAGACAATCCCCGAACAAACTAACAAACTGAAAACTGTTGGGTGGTTAATTTTTTAGTTAGATACTACTAAGGGAGGAATGGCTGGTGATAGGGCCCCAACAAACCAACAACGAAAAAACCAACCAATTACCTAAAATACCTCAGCATAGCGGCATTTCTAAGCGCGGTCAACAATAGTCTTCGACTTATCGATCCCGGCAATGCTGATGACCCTCTTAGCAATCTCCTCGGGTGAAAGAATAAAATCTATACATCCGCTGGCTATTGCGCTTTCCGGCATATCGGGCCGCAAAGCAGTGGCGGGTCTCTGAGCTATGGTAATGCCCCCGACTTCCTTAATGCCGCAGAGTGCTTCTGCACCATCACCATCATAGCCTGAAACAATCACGGCAATAAGCTTACCCCGCCAATGCGTGGTGAGGGAACGCAGGAAGATGGTAATCACGTCTGACCATCCCCTGGGCTTGGAAATCGGTTCCAGGCGAAACTCCCCCTTTAAAACGTGCAGATCACGCTTATTGGGGATTATATATACATGGTTAGGCTTTATGTCCAGTTTTTCACTGATCAATTCAACCGGCATGGCAGTATAATTCGGCAGGATCTCATGAAGCTTGGTAGGTACGGTTCGCAAGTGGTTAACAATCACGATAGCAACACCCATATCAGAAGGTACATTCTGCAACAGACGGATATAAGCATCGAGGCCGCCAGCCGAGCCTCCTACGCAAAGAATAGGAAAGTCTTTTGAATTCTGCTGCTCTTTCTTAGGATCCATGATAACTATGTTTAAATTTTAATCCTGCACGATGAATGTCATTCAATATAATGATTTTTATCGATAATTTTTCCGGTAATGGAGGGATAGTATATATTCAACAATGCTACCTTTATAATGATGAATGAGCTGATGTATAGCTGCAATAATCCAACGGATAAGATAAATTTAAACAGACAAAAATGAAAATAGTTTCCCTTCTTTTTTTCCTGGCCTTTATAATCCATTCAAGTTCTGCACAAACTCAAAGATCCGGAGATGCAAAGCGTCCTTTTGTTCTTGGCTTGGTCGATGAAATCCAATCGGTCCAGCTTTCAGAAAAAAGAATTTTAAATATCTATCTTCCTGAAGGGTACGACAAAAATGACACCATAAAATATCCCGTTATTTATCTTCTCGACGGTTCGGCGGATGAGGATTTCATTCACATAACAGGGCTTGTTCAATTCAATACCTTTGAATGGGTGAACCGCATGCCCAGGTCTATTGTGGTTGGGATTGCAACTGTCGACAGGAGAAGGGATTTTACCTATCCCACAAATATTGAAAGAGATAGAAAAAATTTTCCAACTTCAGGCCATTCGGACAAATTCATCTCTTTTTTGGAAAAAGACCTGCAGCCATACATTGAAAAAAAATACAAGGCTAATAGCTCCAAAACTATTATCGGTCAGTCTCTTGGCGGACTTTTGGCCGCTGAAATCTTAATGAAAAAGCCCACGCTTTTTAATAAGTATATCCTTGTCAGCCCCAGTTTATGGTGGGATAACGGTTCCTTGTTAAATCTGAATTCCAGAGTTTTAACCTCAGATTTTACCGATCAGACTACAGTTTATATAGGGGTCGGAAAAGAAGGACTTACCCCCACCGAACTTCCCCGGGTAATGGAAGTCGATGTGAATGTATTAGCGGATAAATTAAAGAAATCAAAAAGTAAAAATGTAAATGTTTACTTCGACTACTTACCTCAGGAAGATCATGCAACAATAATGCATCAGGCAGTTTCAAATGCATTTAGATTAATATATTAGGGTTGATGGATGGTTGGTTGGTTGATTGGTTGTTAGTTGGTACAGGCAAATCACTTCACGTAACAGCCTTTACAAAAATTCCCATAGTTCGAAAACCTTTCCTATATTGTAATTGATTATCCCATTTGGTAATCACGGACTTCTTCAATCATTTCAAAGGGCCCTGTTAATTCATCAGGTGAATATCAAAGACATTTCTTAAGTAAAAATTTAACCTATAATCATAAAATGCTAAACCGGATTCTTTTATTTTTTTGTATAACTCAATTTTGTGCGGTAACTGTGCATGCCCAATCCTATGACATGCTGATCAAAGCAGGTCATGTTATCGATGCCAGAAACAATATTGATGAGGTGATGGATATCGCCATTAAGGAGGGAAAAATTGCTGCTGTCGGGAAAAACATTGATCCGAAGCTTGCAAAACAGGTAATAGATGCTGATGGAAAGTATGTAACTCCCGGACTTATCGATCTGCACGGACATGTATTTGCCGGAACCACTCCCGATGGCGACCTAAGTAATGGATTTGTTTCTCTGCCTGCCGATGGTTTCACCTTCCGTGTTGGTGTCACAACCATTGTTGATGCAGGTGACGCAGGTGCAAAGTCATTTGCGCAATTTAAGGCGAATGTAATAGACCGTTCACGAACGCGCGTTCTGGCATTTCTAAACATTTCAAGTGAGGGAATGCGAGGCGAAGAGCTGTCAGATTATCAGCAAAATATTGACTTTATGAATCCGGAACTGGCGGCAAGAGTTGCAAAACAGTATAAAGATTATATTGTAGGTATAAAGATAGCCCATCACCGCGGCGTAAACTTTGATGCGCTCGATCGTGCAGTACAGGCTAGTAAATTAGCAGATATCCCGGTAATGGTGGATTTTGGTGAGGCTAAACCTATGTTGTCTATCGAGGAATTATTAATGAAACACCTGCGTCCCGGTGATATTTTCACGCATATGTATGGACGTCAGGCAGGACTGAGGGAAACTATTGTTGATCCGGAGACAAAAAAACTCAAGCCCTTCATGTCTGAGGCACGGAAAAGGGGGATCATTTTCGATGTGGGACATGGTGGTGCAAGTTTTCATTATTCCCAGGCTATTCCCGCAACCCAGCAGGGTTTTTTTCCCGAAACAATCAGCACAGATCTTCATACAGGCAGTATGAACAGCGCCATGAAAGATATTCTGAATGTAATGTCCAAGTTCCTGGCTCTCAACATGCCGCTGCCTGATGTGATTAAGGCCGCAACATGGTCACCGGCCAAGGCTATAAAAAAGCCGGAACTAGGACACCTTTCGGTTGGCGCCATTGCTGATGTTACACTGCTTAATGTACGCATCGGCAACTTCGGCTTTTATGATGTAGCCCGGTATAAGAGCAGAGGCAAACAGCTGCTGGAATGCGAAATGACTATTAAGGGAGGAAAAGTAGTATACGACCTTAATGCCCTGTCAATTCCTGAAGCCGGCACGAACTGATTAAATGAAAACACAAATTAATTCACCTTTAAATATCTGAATATGAAAAGTATGAAAAGTATGGTCGTGCTGCTCCTGGCATTTTCTTTTCCCTTATTTTCTAATGCCCAGGAAAAAGTTAAAGACCCTGAAACTAGGATCAGGGAACTTGGAATAGTATTAAAAGCTCCCGCGCCGCCCATCGCCAACTTCATAGATGTGGTACGTGTAGGAAAAATGCTTTACCTGGCGGGTCAGGGCCCGTTAAAACCCGACGGAACCTGGGTAAGGGGAAAAGTGGGAAAAGAATTAAATCTGCAGCAGGCCCAGGCCGCGGCCAGATTGACGGGGATCTGTCTCCTGGAAGTATTAAAAACCGAAACGGGTAATCTAAATAATATCAAAAGAATAGTGAAGGTTTTGGGAGTAGTGAATGCTGTTCCCGAATACACTGAGCATTCAAAAGTTATGAATGGCTTTTCTGATTTAATGGTTGAAGTCTTTGGAGAAAACGGCAGACACGCCCGTTCGGCAATAGGCGCAGGATCCCTTCCGTTTAATACGCCTGTGGAGATTGAAATGATAGTGGAGTTGAAGTGAATGGGTTGCGGGTTGCGGGTTGTGGGTTGCGGGTGAAATTCTGCTGAATAAGATAATTCTACCCCGCAACAGGTAACTGGTAACAGGCAACAAATGGGTTGCGGGTTGCGGGTTGTGGGTTGTGGGTGAAATTCTGCTGAATAAGATAATTTCGTCTCACAACACGTAACAGGCAACAGACAACAAATCCTTTACATAGCTTCCCCAAATGTGAGCAGGTTATTGTCGGGATCGAGCATCGCAAATTCCTTTTGTCCCCAGGGTTTGCTTTCCAAATGTCCGGCAGGATGTATGCTGAGTTCCTTGTCCAGCATTGAGCGGTAAAGTTCCTCAATATCGTCCGTCCGGATATAGACCCCTCCGTAATTTTCAGCCGGATCGAGGTCGGCAAATTCAAAAAAGTGCAGTTGGATATTGTCTTTCTGAACCATTAAATAACCATCATAGTCCATATGACCAAATTGCTGAAACCCTAATTTACCAAGGTAGAAGTCACGGGTGACAGCCTTATTACGCATCGGCAGTTTGGGGTTAATGTCTGTAAGCATGCAGTTTATTTATTTATTTAAGAGGTAAAGATATTAAGTTAACTGAAAATTAATCAAACTGAGTTGATCAGCAGGGGGTGGGGGCATTTGCATCGAAGTATGATCAAGTATAATGACCATTTTACCATCCTTAAATGCTTTGACCTCTGAATACCGTCCATCGAAAACCAGGGGAGATGTTTTCATAGAATGCTCATTAGAAGCAGCTACCTCATGAATTACCACATCGGCCCCTTTTGAATTATTCCGCAGGGTTCAACGAATTTTTGCATTGGATAATCAGAGCCGGCCAAAACCTCGTTTTAATAGCAATTGAACGTAAAATGTCTCTACTCCAGACGGATCTAAGACCTGCCTAAGCCCTCTCTTTAAGCTTAATTTTTTTCTGTTTTTTATAGATAAGTTCTTGATAAACAGCGTATTTATCCTTATATTCAATCAGGAATTAAGAAAATGGCTATTCATAACTCGGTGCTTTTTCAAGGCTTCAGTGGAAGCATAAACCGGCAGCTGCTGTTCAGGCAATGCGGGGGGAAGACTGTTGTTTCTAAGTTTCCCCCTGCGGTACTGGGATTCCGCTCGGCCTGGAATGCAGCGATTGCAGAGTATATGAGTGATCAGCCCCTGAAGGTCAGAAAGAAGAAAATCCGCTTTGACAGATCGCAGATCAACTATCCGGCAG
>JAKFCV010000003.1:0-65953 GCA_036676435.1 Pedobacter sp.
ATAAATACTCCCGTTCAGATAATCGGTCAAAAATCTCAGAGCCTGCATATAAATCAGATACTTTCCGGAAAAAAGTATGAGATCCTTTTCAGTGGAAGTTAAGATCTTCCCCATCTCATTGAGGTATCCCTTGATGATGGCTTCAAAATATTCAATCCGTATAAAGATCTTTTCAAGATCGGGTTCATTTTCCGAAAATGGGCACAGGTAAGTGCGCATCATGTCGCCAAGATCAGAAATGAACTTTCCCGGCATCAGGGTATCAAGATCAATTACGCATAACCCTTTGAGCGTATCCTTGTCAAAGAGCATATTGCTGATCTTGGTATCATGATGCATTACGCGGTCAGGGAAATTTTTAGAGTTTTTATACGAGTTAAAATAATCAAGAATGAAGGAATATCTGATCGCTTTCTGAATTTCATCCTCAGCATCATGTTTCACTCTTTCGGATGCACTATTCAAAGCCTCTTTAAATTGGTTATAGCGCAGTCCCAGGTCATGAAACCCCGGAATACTAGGCTTTAGCAGTGAGGCGTCGAAATCGTTCAATAAGCGGCTCAGACGACCGAACTGCGTTGCAGCTTCATAAGCCTGGGCGGGATCACTCAGGGTTTCAAATGCTATGGAGTTTTTAACATAAATGCACAGCCTCCAATGGATGTTTTCAACCACAGCCATTTGATCTCCATTTTTAGTCGGAAGGGAATTTATGAATAGATAGTCGGGGGAATGTTCAGCCAGATATTTTGCTACCAGATCTACATTCCGGGCGATAATATCCGGATGAGGAAAAACTTTTTCATTTATGCTCTGCAATATAAACTGCTCACTTGATCCGCTTACAGAAACCAGCCAGGTTGCATTGATATGACCCGTTCCAAATGTTCTATATGATACCTCATCTGGTGAAAAACCATATTCTTCAAGTACACTCTCTATTATTTTATTCATCAGAGGTAAAAATATTGATTATATCTAAAATATTCATCGACCAGGAAATTCAATAATTAAACCGGACTGCTGATGGAATCTTTAAGCACAAGGGCCCGAAACTTAGCTGAAAAATATATGGCTGAAAAAACGGTTAATCCAAGTCCGGCTATGGAAAGTCCGATCACACTATTCGAGAAAAACGTAACCCAGTTCAACTGGACCTTAAAGATTTCTTTGCTCAGCAAAACCCCTACGCTACCCAGATAGCCAAAGGAATCGGCCAGATAGATAAGAAAACCCACATTTCCGCTGTGCCGGAAGGTGGCGATCATGCGTTCAAAAAAAACAGAATTGAAAGGTATATAGACCATATACAATCCCAGGCCAACAATGGTCATCCACCAGATTGGCGCCAGGCTATCGTTTATAAATAGCCAGGAAGATACCCCGGCTAAAATAAACCCCATACCTATAAATAAATGGGAAAGCATCAGGGCTTTAAAGCTGTCGCGGATGAGGACCATACTTCCGATCAATACCAGAATTATAAGAGTTATCGGAGTTTCGGTCTGTGCAAAAAGCTCAGGTTTGTCGAAAAAGCCCATTTCCTTCCACATCTCGGCACTAAAATTATCCCGGATGTCGCGGAAAATTGTGGCAAAACAATAAATAAGAATGCATGCGGCAAGTCCCGGAAGAAACAACTTTATAAAGGCTTTGCGGTCAGCAGCAGACATTGGAACACGATTCATCCGGTCGGCCACATCTTCCTCATCAGGAGGGGGAATCTTCTCCATCATATACACGAAGATCAGCAATGGACCGGCGAAGACCAGGCCGGTATAAAAAGGAACCCAAAATTCGGATACATTAAAATGAAGCATTAACCAGCCTCCGACAGATTTTACAAAACCAGATGCAAAGATAAAACTCACAGCAAGCGTAGCACCAATGAAATCGGTGCTCCTTCTCCCTTCAACATAAGAAAACACCACCCCCCACAGCATCCCCAGGGGAAAGCCGTTAATAAACAAAAATGCAATATTGTATGGTGGAGGCACCAGCGCAAAAAAGAGCCAGCATAGCCAGGCTATTGCAGTAAGCAGAAGAATGATCTTACCCCTCCCCTGCCTTTTGAGTTCAGATATATATTTAATTCCATAAAATTTGGCAAGCATATAACCCAGAACCTGGCTGATCACCAATAGGGTCTTATAACTGTAACCTGCAATTTCATAACCGTCAAATGTTGCTACGGTGAATGACTTTCGGAACCCAAATACCATAATGTAGGTCAGAAATACGGTTATGGCGGTATACAGGCCTACCTGTATACTGTTGCCCTTTATAAAATTCGGCTTAATCATTAAGGAAGGTCAGATTCAAATTTCGGTAATCAGGAAGGAAGGTAATAAAACATTTAATAATGAAGAAGCCTTAAGAAATATATGCGGCCAGGCTTGAGGTTTAAATCCCGGAATTTATTTCCAAATTAGCGGGCTGATAGGTTTAGCCTGTTAAAATTAAAGTGAAACATGAAAATCGCATACGTTTGTTATAAGGATGGGCAGTTTGGAAATACTGTTAAAAGTGAAGATGAAATACTATTTAATTACCTGATTGAGAAAGGACTTAACATTGCCACGGTAACCTGGACGGATCCTGACATAGACTGGAAGGATTTTGAACTGGTAATTCTCAAGTCTCCATGGGATTATTTTGAACAGATCGATAATTTTTATGCCTGGCTTAATAAACTGGTCGGATTAGGTGTAAGGCTATTAAATCCGCCAGCTACCATCAAATGGAATTCAGATAAGCATTATTTAAATGAGATTGATGAAGCAGGCCTGCCGGTTATCCCAAGTATCTTTCTAGAAAAAAATGAATTTCCCGACATAGCGGTTTATTTTGAAAGATTAAAAACCAATAAGATCATCATAAAACCCTGTGTGAGTGCAGGATCAGTAAACACCTTCAAGGTTGCGCAGGAAGAGACTTCCGAATGGAATTCGAAACTTAAGGAGCTTCTGAAAAATGAAGCCTTTATCGTTCAGCCATTTGTGGATGAGATCCAAACAGATGGTGAATATTCTTTTCTTTTCTTTAATGGGAAATTCAGTCATCATGTATTAAAAAAGGCAAAAGAGGGTGATTTTCGGGTACAATCAAGTTACGGCGGAAGTATTCATACTCCTGAAATGTCTTCTGATCTTATCGATCAGGCGCAGCAATATTCGGATAAATTTGCCAAAGACTGCTTGTACGCACGCGTAGATGGAATTATTAGAAACGGGAAATTCAGCTTAATGGAGCTCGAACTTATTGAGCCTTTTTTATTTCTGGCTCAAAATGAAAATAGCTATCAGAATTATTATTCCGCAATTAAAGATCTTCTTATTTTGCATACCGAGGAGAAATAAAATGGCATATTAACCAAAATGATAAAAGATGAAAATACAATATGTACTATATGTTCTACTGCTTATTAACTTAAGCTCATCACAGGCAAAACAAAAGCCTCTTCAGATCATTATGATAGGCGCTCATCCAGATGATTGTGATATAAAGGGAGGTGGAACAGCCGCGCTTTTTATTGCGATGGGACATAATGTCAAATTTTTATCTGTCACCAACGGTGATGCCGGACACATGAAGGAAGGCGGAGGCATGCTTGCAAAAAGAAGACTGGAGGAAACTAAAGAAGTTGCAAGAAGACTTGGTGTAACCTATGAGGTACTTGATAATCATGACGGGGAGCTATTGGCTACTTTACCGATCAGGCTGGAAATCATCAGAAGGATCAGGGATTGGAAAGCGGATATAGTAATTGCACCAAGACCAAATGACTATCATCCGGATCATCGCTATACAGCCATTTTAGTTCAGGATGCTGCTTTCATGGTTGGGGTTCCCAATGTAGCCTCTGACAGCCCTCCCCTGGCTAAAAATCCGGTCTTTCTTTACTTTCAGGATAATTTCAAAAAGCCTAATCCCTTCCAGCCTGATATTGCAGTTGACATCTCTTCGGTGATCAATATCAAAATACATAGTATGGATGCGCACCAGTCACAATTTTATGAATGGCTTCCCTGGATAAGCAGGTATTCCGGACAGATACCCAAGGGACAGGATGAGCGGGAAGCATGGTTGAAAAGTAGCCGGGGGACCGGGCTTTCTCCGGAAGTTAAGGTCAGTCTAAGCAAATGGTATGGTAATCAAAGGGCGGAACAGGCCAGCTTTGCAGAGTCATTTGAAATATGTGAATATGGAAGCCGGCCTGATGAACAGGAAATCAAAAGGTTATTTCCTATGTTGGGAAAATAAACCCACTTAGAAAATAACCCTTTGATCAAAATTATATAATACCTGAGATTCTGTATTGTAATATTTTAAAGATTGTTATTCTTATTCAGTTCCTCAGCTGAAGTACCGCCCGTGTTATCAACATGATTAAATCCTTTTTTAGGATAGGTGATCTTTTCGCCCGCACTGTTTGTATTTCCTCGTTTATTAGGATCAATCTCGTTCCTTGCGTAGCTGCCCTCAGGTGCCTTTTTCGATTTATCGCGAAGGGAGTGATCCTCTTCATTCTCGCGAATTCCTCTCTCATTAACCGGATCCGTAGAAAGTCTTTCAGTCATTTTGTGAAAACTTCCTTTAGGTTTCTGATCGATTCCCCCATCACCCCCGATGGTACCGGCATTATTACGGCTCAGTGAAGACTGCTGTGTCCTTTCGATTTTTTTTCTTCCTTTTTTATCAGTTGCCATGATCTTGAATTTAGGTGTTATTTTTTAACAGAAATAAATTCAAAATGTTCACTTTCAGATGAAATAAGGATTTTACTGGGGCTTTGGTCCCCGTTTGTAGATGATCAGACCATTTAAAAAATTGCGCAGAATCTGGTCTCCGCAGGGCTTGAAGTTCTCATGTTCCTTATTCCGGAAGATGGCTGCCAGTTCAGATTTAGTAATTGAAAAATCAACAAGTTTCAGGATATCCACAATCTCCTGATCGTTTAGCTTAAGCGCTACACGAAGCTTTTTCATGATATCGTTATTGCTCATGGTATTTATCTGGAAATTTCAATTTTAACCCGTTTATTCTTTATTTTCTCATTTTTAATGAGCTCAACAACCTTCTGTATTTTAGAGCGATGCACTGCTGCATAGGATGAATAATCCTGAACTTCAATCAGCCCAAGTTCATCCTTAGCCAGTTTTGCCTTTTGAAGAAGAAGTCCGACTATATCTATTTTATTGATCTTATCCTTTTTACCTGCCCCAATATACAGCGTTGACCATGGTGAATTTTCAGGAGCAACAGGATTTTCCGGTAATTCTTCCCTTTCCGTTATACCGGATAAAAATGAAGGGTTCTCTTCTGCAGTCAGAATGACATAGGCAGTCCCTTTGGAGTGCATCCGGGCGGTTCTGCCATTCCGGTGAAGAAATGCTTCTTCATTATGAGGTAACTGATAATGGATCACATATTCTATGTCAGGAATGTCCAATCCGCGCGAAGCCAGATCTGTAGTTATAAGCAAACGGTAGCTGCCGTTTCTGAATTTAAGCAAAGCCTTTTCCCGTTCGTCCTGTTCCATTCCGCCATGAAAAATACCATGGTCCAATCCCATATCCCATAGAAGTCCGCTTATCCTGTCAACCGCCTCGCGGTGATTGCAAAACACGAGAGTGGGCTTGCCCTTCGTCTGGCAAATCAGTGAAAAAAGAGTTTCAAGCTTTTCAGCAGCATCAGAGATAACAGCTTTTATCTGAAGATCCGGCAGGCTATTATTATCCTTTAAAAAGTTAATCTCGACAGGTTTAGAGACTCCCGTAAAAAGTGGAATTTCAGTCATTTTAGTCGCCGAGGTGAGTATTCTCCGGTTTACATTTTTAAGCCGGCTTATGATAAAAGCCATGTCCTCTTCATATCCAAATTCAAGAGCCTTATCAAACTCATCTAAAATCAGGGTAAGGATATTATCAGTTTCAAAGTTCTGGTTGCGTATGTGATAGGATATCCGGCCGGGGGTACCAATTAATACAGAAGGAGCCTGAATCAGATTATTCTTTTCGGTTTTAACCGGATGTCCGCCATAGCAACAGTTTACCTTAAATCCGGTTCCCATGGTTTTAAATACTTGTTCGATTTGCAGAGCAAGCTCCCGGGAAGGAACCAGGATAAGCGATTGAACACCCGGCAACTTTGGATCAAGACGTTTTAATACAGGCAATAAAAATGCTAGGGTTTTACCTGAGCCCGTTGGAGACAAGATAATGGTATCGTTTTTCAGGGCAGATTTGATCGCAACCAGCTGCATCTCGTTTAATGCTGCGATCTTTAAATTACTTAATACCTTTTCTGTCATTAGATTCTAAATTACAAAGGTACTAGAATTATAATTGATGGGTTTAAACAATTTTTCCATTAATAAGGCAATTTAATTTCAAATAAGGCGTATTTATTGATGCAACATTTTCCATATTTTCGTAGCCAAATTCAATATTTACCTTTATAGTTTACATTTAATGATCCAAAAATCAACAATCTGCCTTTTTTTAACGGGGATGCTTTACCTGAGCGCCTGCCAGTCCAATTCTAAACCAGTGCTTAAGTCTGCAGAAGGTACAGAAGCTCAGAACATTAATCCAAATACGGAAGAACAGGATGAAAGCAGTAAGGATGAGGCTATTCATTCCGGAAAAAAAGTTGCCTCTGCCGCCGAAATTTTAGCGAGACCGCAGGTACCCATTTTATGTTATCATCAAATAAGAAGCTGGACTTCTTCAGACGGAAAAGTAGGAAAAGATTATATCGTACAGCCTGCGGAATTCAAATCACAAATGAAAATGCTGGCTGACAGCGGCTATAATACAATTCTCCCTGACCAGCTGTATAATTATCTTGCCTACGGAACAAAGTTACCAAGTAAGCCGATTATGCTCACGTTTGATGATACCAAGCTCGACCAGTATACTGTTGCCTTACCGGAGATGAAAAAATATGGATTTAAAGGGGTGTTCTTTATTATGACCGTTTCACTCGGCAAGCCAAATTACATGAGTAAAGCACAGGTAAAAGCATTATCTGATGCAGGACACGTAATAGGTTCACATACCTATGATCATCAGAACGTTAAAAACTATCAGGGTGAAGATTGGGTAAAGCAAATTGAAAAGCCAACCAAAACCCTGATGGAGATCACAGGTAAAGAAGTGAAGTATTTTGCTTATCCTTTTGGATTATGGAATAAAGAAGCCATTCCGGAATTGAAAAAGAGAGGATTTAGCTCGGCTTTTATTCTGGCGGAAAAAAGGGATGAAAATGACCCTCTGTATACAATCCGAAGGATCATTGCGAGCGGTTACTGGAATACACGTACACTCCATAACAGCATTGTTAAAAGTTTTTAACTATGGGTTTACATTTTAAGGTTGGGTTCATCAATTAATTGATAGATATCTTATATTCGTAAATAAAAAACCAATTATGAAAAAATTAATAGTATTTACAATGATAGCCGGTTTGTTTACAAGTTTAAACTCTTCGGCTCAGCAGGATAAAAGCAAAAGACCAAGTCCTCCTGATAAAGTTACTCAGACCCTGGCTTCAGGCGCAGTAATATCTATCGACTATAGCCGGCCTTCAATTAAAGGGAGATCAATGGATGTGCTAGCCCCTGCTGGAAAAGTATGGCGTACAGGAGCAAACGAGGCTACAGTATTTGAAACCAGTAAAGATGTTACTATACAGGGTAAAAAACTTCCAGCAGGCAAATATAGTTTATACACAATTCCGGGTTCTAAACAATGGACCATTATTTTTAATAAGACCTGGAATCAGTGGGGAACCGTATATAAAGTTGCTGATGATGCCCTTAGAGTTAATGTTAAGCCAGGGAAATCAGACAAGTTCACTGAGATGATGACATTTAGCATAGCAAAAAACGGAAAAGTTTCATTGTTATGGGCCAATACCCGCGTCGATTTTAAGGTTCAATAATTATTTTTCTATATATTAGAAGGGCTTAAGTTTATACTTAAGCCCTTTTTTATGTTATGGATAATTCACTAACTCTATGAAGATTATTAATACCTACTTATTAATCCCATTATTAAGCTTATTGACCCTTTTCTCTTGTAAATCCGGATCCTCATTAAATTCCACCAAAGACAATATCGATTACATTTACAATGACTTTAAGCCTGATGAATTCTATCCTGCCGGGCAGGTTGAGCTGCAGATTAAATCAAAGGGCTCGACTATGTACGGCATGGCCTATACAGCAAATGGCAAAGGTCCACATCCAACACTAATTTTATTGCATGGTTTGCCTGGCAACGAACGGGGTTTAGATATAGCTCAAAGCCTTAGGCGTGCAGGTTACAACGTTTTGTATTTTAATTATCGCGGAAGCTGGGGCAGCAAAGGCACTTTTGGGTTCCAGAATGCCATAGATGACGTGAAAGAGACCATTAATTATTTAAGCGATTCTTTAAACAGGGAAAGCTTAAAGGTGGATCATGAACGTATTTTTATTGCCGGCCATAGCATGGGTGCGGGAATAGGCTTAATTGCGGGGCTACAGGACCCTAGGATAAAGGGAGTTGTTGGTGTCTCTGTATTCAATCCATATACGCTCTTACAGGGAGATTCTGCTCCCGGAGCATTAATAAGTCTTAAAGAGTATCTCTTAACGCTGGGAATGCTGAATTGTAATCCTAACAAGTTCCTGGACGATATTCTTGGGAATTTGGATAATTACAATATTGAAAAAATAGTAGCCGGTTCAGATAAACCTCTTCTCGTAATTGATGAACATATGAATAACAACTATTTCACAAAGTACAATAACAAAAAAAAGGACTTCGAATATAAGCTTTGGAATACAGACCACGCTTTTTCAAACAGACGGATAGCTTTAACCAAAGAGATAAAAAACTGGCTTGATAAATATAACAAGCCAGAGGAACGCGCTATTAAATAAAAAAGTGCATCCTGCTAAGAAACATACTCTATTTTAAAACTTTTTCCATTAAAGTCGAATTCTGCCCCCTGTTTTTGGTTCATCAATTTAATCCCTATGGGAGAAACAGCCGAAATAGCAAAATAATTGCTGCCTTCAAATAATATCTGTCCCCTGCTTATGCTGATGTAAAACTTACCAAAGTTCGTGTCGACGAGGCTTCCATTTTGAACCGTATCCGTAGTTTTCAAAGGATCGATCTGTTGCAAAAGCAATTTGAGTTTCTGAGTTTCCTCTAATTGCCTACGGTTTCTGTCAATTTCCTGCTGCATCATCTCCCGGGTAGTTTCATATTTATCACCGGCACTGCTTTTGGTATCATCATTTGCTGATTCACGGGCGGCATTTATCGCTTGCTGGGCGCTGTTAATACGCTCGTCAAGATATTCCATGCATACTTTATGAAGATGTTCTTTAATCCGGATCATAAAACAAAGAAGCATAAATTTTAAAACAATCGGAGATGTTTTTTAATGCCATATACATTTATTTACATTCTTCACAGAAGCTTTGTTTCAAACTTCTTCAGCGGAATTTTGATCACTTCCGTCTGCGGCTGGTAAAATTTGCCGTAAAACCGGTTAAATCCGAGCTAAAAGTTAACCTCACCTCTATACTTATTTCTTATCTCATTGGGAATCCGTACCTTTGCACTTTATTTTTCACTCATGATTACAGTATCAAATCTATCTTTACGTTACGGAAAACGAACACTTTTTGAAGAGGTTAATCTTAAATTTACCCAAGGAAACTGCTACGGAATTATTGGCGCCAATGGTGCGGGCAAATCCACCTTCATGAAAATCCTGTCTAAGGAAATTGATCCTTCAAGCGGCTCCGTTTCCTTCACTCCCGGTGAGCGGATGGCTGTTTTAACACAGGACCACTATGCGTTTGATGAATTTCCGGTAATTGAAACTGTACTGATGGGACATAAGGAGCTGTATAGTGTCATGAAGGAAAAAGATACCCTCTATGCCAAAGAAGACTTTACTGAAAAGGATGGCGAACGAGCAGGAGAACTTGAAAATATATTTGCTGAGATGGACGGATGGAATGCAGAAAATAATGCGGCCACCATGTTAAGCAATCTAGGCATACGGGAAGAATTTCATTATAAACTTTTAAAAGAGCTTGACGGTAATCAAAAAGTAAGGGTGCTTTTAGCCCAGGCCCTATTCGGCAAACCTGATATCTTACTTCTGGATGAGCCTACCAATGATCTTGATATACAAACCATTGCATGGCTGGAGGATTTTCTGGCTTCCTATGAAGGTATTATTTTAGTGGTATCCCACGACAGGCACTTCCTGGATACTGTATGTACCCATGTGGTTGATATTGATTTCAGTAAGATGAATATATACACAGGTAATTATTCCTTCTGGTACGAATCAAGTCAGCTTGCATTAAAGCAGCGTTCTGATCAAAATAAAAAGACCGAGGAAAGAGTTAAGGAATTACAGGAGTTTATCCGTCGGTTTAGTGCGAATGCTTCCAAATCCAAACAGGCCACGAGCAGGAAAAAAGCTTTGGACAAAATTAATATCGATGAAATAAAGCCTTCCAACCGTAAGTATCCTGCAATTTTATTCAACCATCAGGGTCGTGAAGCCGGAGATCAGATCCTCCAGATTGAAAACCTGAGAAAAGAATTAAACGGAGAATTATTATTCTCAGGGATCAACCTTATGGTTAACAAGGGTGATAAAATCGCTATATTATCTGAAAACAGTCTGGCAACGACAGCCTTTTACGACATCCTTACAGGAAGAGATACCGATTATAAAGGAACTTTCAAATGGGGTGTAACAATCAATATTGCAGATATTCCAAATGATAACTCATCCTATTTTAAGGGAAAGGATACGAATCTCGTCGATTGGTTACGCGAATATTCTGAAGCTGATAAAGATGAGCAGTTCATCAGGGGGTTTTTAGGACGGATGTTGTTTTCAGGCGAGGAAGTGTTAAAACAATCTTCGGTATTATCCGGAGGCGAAAAAATGAGATGCATGTTCTCAAGAATGATGCTTCAACAGGCTAATCTTCTCATGTTCGATGAACCGACCAATCACCTTGATTTGGAATCCATCACGGCGCTGAATAATGGCATGAAAGATTTCAAGGGAGTTATCTTATTTACATCAAGAGATCATGAACTGACTGAAACAGTTGCAAACCGGATCATCGAGCTTACCCCGGGTGGAATTATAGACAAACTAATGACCTATGATGAATATATTAACAGCGATGTTGTAAAACAGCAGCGTGAGGATTTATATTCACTGGCTTAAAAAAATAAAAAGCAAAAAAAAGCCATTGGACTATTGTTCAATGGCTTTTTTTATTCTCAAAATAATTATAATTTAGCCCGTCTTTTTAGCTCTTCTATCGGCATGGTAAGCATCCGGCCAACGGGATCCTTTCCTTTATAAGTGATCACCTTTAATTGTTTTGCATCAATCGGAGCAATAAGCGGTGTTGTATACTTCGGATAAAATCTGTCGGGAAAGCTGTTATCAAAACTGTAATAAATATCCAGGCCATCAGCTTCTGTACTTAACTCAATCTTAAGCCTGTTATCCACTGTTTTTGTTGCCTTAAATATGGGGTCGTATACCGCCGGAGAGTATTTGGTCTCAGCAAAATCCATCCGCTCAAAATGTTTTTCTACACGGCTGAAAAAATTCGGCCAGTTCTTTTTCTCCTTGGGCGACCATACCGATTCAGATATAGCAAAACCCCTTGGCCAGGTCATATACTCGGCCTGACGGATATTATAAACCTGCTCAGTCCATAAATTTGCCTGACCCCCTTTTATATATTTTGGATCAACTCCTGCAGGAACAGGTTCGAATTCGTAAGATTTACTTAAACGTAGGGATGCATATACCTTAGGTTCCGAAATCACATCCGACTGCATATAATCCAGATAGGCGTATGTTGTTGGACTCATCACAACCTCATGCTTGTTATGAGCGGCTTCAATACCATATTTCATTCCGCGCCAGCTCATTACAGCGGTTGTCGGACTTACGCCACCTTCCAGGATTTCATCCCATCCCATGAATTTTTTTCCTTTGGATTCTACGATTTTTTCAACCCTGCGGGTAAAGTAACCCTGGACTTCCTTAATATCCTTCATTCCCTCACGCTGCATCAGGGCTTTTACCTGTTCATTATTTTGCCAATAATTAATAGGCGCCTCATCGCCTCCCAGATGTATGTATTCAAATGGGAAAAGCCTGGCGATCTGACTGACTACAGTATCCATAAAGGAATAAACACGTTCATTGGCCGGACAAAGAGTATTATCCAAAAGAGCCTTTGGAGGAGCTCCACCAGACCAGTCCATAATCTTTTCACCGGATCTGACCTTGTAATTTACAGCCTCCGGTGTACAGGATAATTCAGGATAGGAAGCGATCGCGGCAAGACTATGCCCGGGAACATCAATCTCCGGCAAAATATTAACGAAACGATCCTGTGCATACTTTACCAATTCCTTAATATCATCCTGAGTATAAAAGCCGCCGTAATCCCGTGGTTCATTTGCACTCGGGGGAATAAAGTCGCCGAATTCACCTATTCTTTTAACATTCCATGCACCAACTTCAGTTAGCTTTGGCAGGCCTTTTATCTCTATGCGCCAACCTTCATCATCGGTAAGATGCAGATGAAGCAAGTTAAATTTATAGCGCACCATCGCGTCAATATATTGTTTGACTTCATCCTTGGTAAAAAAATGACGGGCGACATCAAACATAAGGCCTCTCCATCCTAATTTGGGATAATCGGTAATTTCAACAACCGGGGCACTCCAAATTACATTTGCCGTCTGAACTTTATTTTCTATCTCCGCCGGAAATAATTGTATCAGCGTCTGGACTCCATAAAATAATCCTGCAGGCTTATTCGCTCTGATCAGAATACGTGAAGGTGTTACAGATAAATTATACCCCTCGGATCCGAGCTTATCATCAGCTTCAGTATTCAATTGCAACTTGATGACAGGTGTATGGGAACTGCTTACCGAAACAACATGGTATCCGGTTGGTACGGACATTCTTTCTCTTAGAAAAGCCACCGTCTCCCTGAGCTCTGGAACATTAGGTGCCTGTATCACTATATTTTTGGGCAAGGTGAAATGGCCACTGCCTTTTTGCATATGAACGGGTTGGGGAATAATGGATATATCCTGAGGTTTAGACTGACTGATTGCACTAAATGAAATCAGGAACAAAAAGATAAACTGAATTGTAACTTTCATCGATATGGGATAATTTTATGTTGCAATTTATATAAATAAACCTAATATTAAGAAAGCCCAAACAGGACTGGAATCATAAATGATTATACACGGAGAAAGGCGGTTGGATAAAAAAATAAGCAGCTCCACATTAAAGAAGCTGCTTATTTTTAAAGGCATTAAGATTTTTATCTGATGGCAAGGGCATGTTGAAATTGACCCATGGCATCAAAGTGTATTGCATACTTCGTCAAATTGGCATCAATGAGAACCAAATAACCTTTTATCGATCCATTAGCTTTAATCTCGAAAGCCTTTTTAAATATATAATTAGGATAAGTTTTAGTGAGGTAAGAAAGTGCAGCTGAAGGAACTGCGCTGGCTTCTATTGATATGCTCTTTGCAGGAAAAGCGGGCAATTGGATACGTTTAATAAAGACGCTTGCAGATGTAAATGCAGTAGCATAAAAGTTTACGTTCTTGCTGATCACAATTATACTCTGATCTTTATTTACAAATGCATGTACTAGGGTGTCGGAAGGATAGGTAGCAGTAAAGTAGGCTTTAACCAATACAGGAAGAGCACTGATCGCCAGGGTGTCCCGCTGTTTTCCATCTCTGTGATCGAAGTGGCCACCGGCATGCCAGCCGGCACGACCTTTCATATTACGGCCTTCCCTGATTTCGAAAACTTTTATAAAATTTCCTGAAGCATCAAACTTCAACGCAACGGGGTTAGCATTAAACTGAATAATAACAGCAAAACTTTCTACAGAAGATGATGCCTTATTTGTAATTTGAAATGCCTTTTGAAAAATAAAACCCGGATAATTAGAATTGAGATAGGTTGTAATACCTGAAGGAAGGGCTGTAATTTCAACCCCGGCTTTTGTATTCCCTTTCTTGCAGGCCTCCATAGCATACAAGCTATCAGAAGATGTAGAGGAACCTGAAATTGCTGAAGTACTGCTGATGGTTATAGCCTCTAGTTTAGCGAATTCGAATTCTTCGTCCAGGGTAATTGCATCCTTCTGACAGGAGCTAAGCCCAATAAAAGCTATACTCAGTCCAAGTATAGCCCGTTTAATGTGTCTGTTTGTTTTCATCTTTGTAATTTTTAAATGAAATTATTTCAGGAAGATGAAGAATAGATGAATTTTAAGGGTTATTTTAAATTTGAAGTGCAGCCCTAGTTTAAAAGGTAAAAGTTTGCATTTTCAGAAAGACAAATGTAAAACTGGAGGCTTTTTTTTGTCATAAAAAAAGGGTATTGCACTGGCAATACCCTCCTGTTTAAAAAAATATTTTAATGAGCTTCATGACCGTCGGCACCATGAGCATGTCCATGTGCTAATTCATCACTAGTAGCTTCTCTCACAGAGATGATCCTGCCAATAAAGTGAAGATCCTGTCCAGCCATTGGATGATTTAGATCAACGGTTACTGCTGTTTCTGAAATATCCTTAACTCTTGCTCTGAACTGATTTCCTTCATTATCCTGCAATGGTAAAATAGAATCAATTTCGGGCTTTTCAAGTTCACCGAACATCTCTAAAGGCAATTCTGCAATCGCGCTTTCATCCTTGATGCCATAAGCATCTTCGGCTACAAGATGGAAATCATATGAATCACCAGCGGATAGTCCGGCAAGATTCTCTTCAAATTTTGGAAGCATCATTCCAACAGCAAACAAAAATACCAGGGGATTTTGATCATCTGCTTTTTCAACAAATACTTCTTCGTCATTTTCTTTGGTGTACAGATCGTACGTTAGCGCAACAACGCTGTTTGGTTGAATAGTCATTTTCTAAATAATAATTAAGTAAAAAGCTGAAAAAGGGGAGTTAATCCTGGTTTCCCGGCGCTGTACTTGGGTTATAGATTTGTTTAATTGCTTCATTTACCTGCATAACAGGTAAAGTACAGGTTCTGTTCTGGCATACATAAATTTTAGTTTCTGTATCCCATTTATCTTGCAACAAAGGTAATGTTCCTGTTGTTCCGCCCAAAAGTATTTTATTAGGAATATAAAACTTTTCTAATTCCCCACGTCGTAGGTCTGCGTCAACACCAGTAATTGCGATTTCGTAGATACCAAATATATGGTTTAACAATAAAGATGCCCAGTTAGAATAACCGGAACCATACGTTTTAATGTGAGGATGAACATTCCTTAACATCTGAGCCGACTTTTCCTGGTAAGAAGAATCATCGAACAAATGTCCCAATTTAAATAAGTTGTGAGCCATGGCAGAATTTGAAGATGGGATCACATTATCCATTAATTCCTGCTTTCGTGCAATGAGCTTTTCGCCGGCTATAGATGTATAAAAAAACATTCCACTTTCATCATCAAAAAAGTTAAGGATCGTATAATCGCACATTTTTTTTGCAGCCTGAAGCCAGGTTTCTTCCAGGGTAGATTCGTATAAACCGATTAAACCTTCAATTACAAAGGCATAATCATCCAGAAAACCTTCAGTGGGGTCTGTAACATTGGGTTCATAAACGCGGATTAACCTTCCCTCACGGACTAGTTTGTTCAGAATAAAGTCTGCACTTACCAAAGCCTTATTCAGAAAGCTTTGATCTCCAAATACCCGATAGGCATCCGTATAAGCTTTTAACATCAGGCCATTCCAAGAAGACAGGATCTTATTATCTAATCCTGGCCGGACGCGTTTGGCCCGGGCTATAAAAACTTTTTCTTTGCTTACCGATATTCTGCTTTTTAGATCTTCTATTGACAGGCCTAATTTTAAGGCCAGTTCAGCATCTTCAAATTTTCTGAAAAATATATTAGTATGCTCCTCCTCCCAGTTACCCTCTTCAGTTACCTGATAATAGATACTAAACATATCTTCCTCATCCCCCAGAATAATTCTTAATTCATTTTTAGTAAAGGTGTAGAACTTACCCTCCACTCCTTCGCTATCGGCGTCTAATGCAGAATAAAAACCGCCATCAGGCGATGTCATCTCCCTCTCAATAAATTGCAGAGTTTCAGTTACAATATTCTTATAGATAGGATCAGGGGTATACTGATATGCTTCTGCATAAAGCGAAACCAGCTGGGCATTGTCGTAAAGCATTTTTTCAAAATGAGGAACATGCCATCTATCATCCACCGAATATCGGGCAAAGCCCCCTCCTATATGATCATAAATACCCCCAAAGGCCATTTTTTGAAGAGTTAACCGGGTAGCGGTGTGAGCGGCATTATCTTTCATTAAATGGGCATAGCGAAGCATAAATTGCCAGTTATTCGGCAAGGGAAATTTAGGAGCCCGGTTATAACCGCCTTCGGACATATCGAATAACCTTTTCCAGGGATCGAAAACAGCTTTTATTTCATTTAATGTATATTCAATTTCTTCTTTAACAAATATCAACTGTTCGCTTTTTTCTATTCCTTCAGTAAGACGAATTGCATATTCCTCAGCCTCGGATGGTTTTTTCTCCCAGAATTCGGCAAGGTTTAATAATAGCTTGATCCAATCGTTCTTTCTGAAATAAGTTCCCCCGTAAATAGGGCGCTGGTCTGGCAAGCAAAAACAATTCAAGGGCCATCCACCGCTTCCCGTCATTAACTGGACCGCATTCATATAAATCTGATCAATATCCGGACGAACCTCCCTGTCGATCTTTATACAAACAAAATATTTATTCATAATTTCTGCAACCTCCTTATCTTCAAAGCTCTCATGTTCCATAACATGACACCAATGACAGGCTGAGTACCCTATACTGACCAGAATTAATTTATTCTCCATTCGGGCCCTATTTAAAGCCTCCTCCCCCCATGGGTACCAATCCACCGGATTATTTGCATGCTGAAGTAAATATGGAGAGCTTTGATCCTTTAATCTATTTGACATATGAGAATTTTAATGCGTAAAATTAACAAAGGCGGCATCAAAAGATGCAGCCTTAAAATATAAAAGTCAGTCGTATATTTCCAGAATATACCCGGTTAATTTTTTTCTTCCTTTTATTAGCTTTAAAAGTACAAACTCTAAAATTTTGGTATTTGTTTAAAGATAAATTTTTTAAGGACTGAATTTAAAGCCTTAATTTTCACCGATGAAAATAACACATACTGATATCTACCGTTTCAGCATTCCTATGGAACCTTTTGTTATTGCAACCGGAACCATGGACTATGCTCAGAATGTTTTCATCCGCGTTCATACGGATTCTGGTCTTTTTGGAGTAGGGGAATGCTCGGCCTTTCCAATGATCGTTGGGGAAACACAGGAAACCTGCCTTGCCATGGCAAAAGATTTTGCAAAAATATGGAAAGGCAGGGATCCACTCGATATTATTGCTCGTTTGCAGGATCTTCATAATTATGCAGCTCATAACCCAACTGTAAAAAGCGCATTTGATATGGCTTTGTATGATCTTTCGGCCAAAAACGCAGAGCTGCCACTTTATAGATTTTTGGGAGGTGCGAAACGGATCGTAGAAACAGATATGACCATAGGAATTGGGACGCCTGAGGAGATGAGTGATCTGGCTCTGAAATATAAATTGCAAGGTGCAACAATCTTGAAAATTAAACTGGGAAAAGCCCCATCAGAAGATCTAAAGCGAATTCGCCAAATTAGAAAGGCAGTGGGAGAAAGTATGATCATCCGGATAGATGCAAATCAGGGATGGAGTTTCGAAGAAGCAGTAAAATGCTTAAATGAGATGCAGAATCTGAATATAGAATTTTGTGAGCAGCCCATGAGGACCTGGTATGACGATCAGCTTACTGAATTGAGGGCCCAAACTTCGATCAAAATCATGGCTGATGAGAGTTGTTACAACCATCATGACGCAAGAAAACTTATTAAATCAGACTCGTGTGATTACATCAATATTAAATTCGCCAAATCGGGAGGAATTTATGAAGGACTAGAGATACACCAAACAGCAGAACAAGCCGGGATACCTTGTATGATTGGTAGCATGCTTGAGAGTCGTATAGCCTTAAGCGCTAATTTACATTTCGCATTGGCATGCCAAAATATAAAGTATTTCGATTTAGATACTTGCCTGCTTGGACATTTGGCGGATCCGGTTATTGGTGGGTTAAGCTACCAGGGTTATTTTTTAGATATTCCCGAAACTCACGGAATTGGCGCAGACGCAGATGCTGTCTTTTTGAAAAACTGCGAAAAATGGCAAATTTAATGACATAGTTATAGGTTGATTGCCTATAACTATGTTATTAATCTATTTACTGAGTTCTGCAAAGTATTTATGAAAGAGGGGAATGGTTTCAATCCCCTTATAAAAATTAGCAATATCGAATTTTTCATTTGGAGAATGAAGATTGTCGCTGTCAAGTCCAAAACCCATTAAAACCGTTTTTATTCCGAGTTCTTTCTCAAACAAGGCAACGATTGGAATACTACCTCCCCCTCTTGTTGGGATTGGCTCTTTACCAAAAGATTGAAATATTGCTTTTTGGGCGGCTTTATATGCAATACTGTCTGTTGGAGTGACTACAGGTTCGCCTCCATGATGTGGGCTTACCTTAACTTTAACACTCTTTGGGGCGATCTTTTCAAAATGTTCCTTAAAAAGCCTGGTAATCTTATCTGATTGCTGATTAGGAACTAAGCGCATGGAGATTTTTGCATAGGCTTTAGAAGGAAGTACTGTTTTAGCTCCTTCACCGATATAGCCGCCCCAAATTCCATTGACTTCCAGTGTCGGACGGGTACCTGTCCGTTCAACGGTAGTGTAACCCTTTTCACCCCACAACTCATCCACATTTAGGTCCTTTTTATACTCAATCTCACTATAAGGAGCCTTATTAAGTTCATTCCTCTCTTCCTGGCTTAATTGGATTACATCATCATAAAATCCTGGTATGGTTATATGGTTGTTTTCATCATGAAGAGTAGCTATCAACTGAGCGAGTATAGTAGCGGGATTAGCCACAGCACCACCATAAACCCCTGAATGGAGATCCCTGTTAGGACCGATTACCTCGACTTCAACATATGAAAGTCCTCGAAGACCGGTCTCCAATGAAGGGGTTTCAAGGCTAATCATTGAGGTATCCGAAATTAGTACAACATCGGCTTTAAGCCGCTCTTTATTTTGGCCAACAAATATTCCAAGATTATTTGAACCTACTTCCTCCTCACCTTCAATCATGAACTTGATGTTACATGGTAAAGTATTAGTCTCCATCATGAGTTCAAAAGCTTTTACATGCATATAAAATTGGCCTTTATCATCGCATGCGCCCCTAGCATAAATCTTACCATCACGAATAGTGGGTTCAAAAGGGGGAGTCTTCCATAATTCCAAAGGATCTGGAGGTTGAACATCATAATGACCGTAAACTAATACTGTTGGGAGGGATCGATCAATTATCTTTTCACCATATACAATTGGATAGCCAGCGGTTTTGCAGATTTCAACGTTTTCAGCTCCTGCCAATTTCAACTTTTCAGCTACATATTCAGCTGTTTTCAGAACCTCTCCACTATATTTCGGATCCGCGCTAACGGAAGGGAACCGCAAAAGTTCAAACAGTTCGTCCAAGAAGCGCTGCTTATTGTCGTTAATATATTTTCTGATCTCTTGCATATAATTCTTTTTAAGCAAAGATATAAATCTCTATGCAGGCTACCCTATTAAGTTAAAAAAATCAATAAAAACCTCTGACAGAAAGTAAATAACCTCTTTCTGTCTAACCTGTTTGAAATTAACCTTAAACTGGAGAAATCTATATTAATCCCAGCTGGCTAATCGTTTATCACTTTTTACCTCCGAAGTAGCTTCCCTTTTAAAATCACTAGTTTTAATGGCATCTCCCGATGTGATTTCACCTTCATTAAATGGAATATTTTCTATCAAGGTAAAACCTAAAGAAATGGAGCTTGCTACTATTATAGTTATGATTAAATTTTTCATTATAATTCTAATTTTAAGTAAATTTTAAATTTCCTTTACAATCCTATTATTATATTAAATGCTTATGAATTGATAATTAACCAAGGGTAAATATCAAATTCACGGGCGTTTAGGTTTTGGAAATTCTCGGTCGGCAGGATATCCTGTAGTAGAGGGTGAATTTGATTCGGCTCGTAAGGTTGTTGAGTCTGACGATGATAGATCCCATCCCGCGCCACAGCCTCTACATAGAATACCTTTTTGAGGAACTTTTAGTATAATAGCTCCGGTTTCTGGCGAAACCATTTCATCCTTTTTACAGCCTGAGAATAGTATTCCCATAACGGCTAGCATTAATAATCCTTGTTTCATTTTCTTAGGGTTAATTTAAATTAATTAGGGGTATGAACTATTAAATTTAATATAAAACCTTTAAAGTTAAGTATTTAAAGGTGTTTATTTAATTTAAATTCAAAGTGATATATCATTTTAACAAAAATTATTTTAAACTTACAGTAGAATAAAATAATGAAGATAAGGAAACTGATATTTTTGTTGCTGCTAATTAGCTGTGAGGCTCATACTCAATCTAATTCTAAAATTCAGAATAAAAGCATTTCTATCAATGATACCCTCCGAGTAAATGAACTTAATAAGTCTGCATTTCAAAATCGTCTCAAAAATCCAGAACTTACCTTAAGGCAGGCAAATAGTGCCTTGAAACTTGCAATTGAGCTGAAGTTTTTAAATGGTATTGGGGAAGCCTACAGGGTAATCGGAGTGGGGAAATCGTATCAGAATCAAATTGATGGATCAATAAAAAATTATCTGATAGCATTATCCTACTTTAAAGAAAGTAATAATTCTGAAGGTGTAGCAAAGGTATATAACAATATTGGCAATCTATATCGCGACATAGATTATGATAAATCTCTGGAAAATTTTGACAAATCTCTAAAAATAGCTAGAAAGCTGGAAATAAAGGACCTGATAGCGGGTTTATACCTCAACATAGGAACTGTCAATCAAAGAAAAAAAAAATATGATATAGCACTTAATTATTATAAACAAAGCTTATTAATGTTTCAACAATTGAATAATTCAATTGGTGTATTACAAAGCCAGCAAAATTTAGGTCTTATATATTTAAATTTAAACGAACTGGAAAAAGCGGAGAAATACTTAATAGATGCGCGAGAAAAGGCCTATAAAAACTCACTAAATAATTCCATCGCGAATCTAAATTTAACACTTAGCTCAGTTTACATCACTCAGAAAAAATTCAAGTTAGCGGAAGCTAGTATAAAAGAGGGGTTAAAATTTGCTCGAATAACAAAAGATTCCAAATTAGAATACAATTACATTTTAACTTCCTATGACTTAGAAAATGTTCGTAAAAATCACCAGCGGGCACTATATTATTTACAACAAGTTTATAGGCTGGATAGTATTTCTTATAAAAATAATGTTTCAGAAAAAATTCATTTATTAGAAGCCCAGCACCAACAATTAGAAAAACAACGTGAAAATGAGCTCACAATTGCTAAACAAAAATATACTCAAATTTTATTTTGGGCGATAAGTATTGTTGCACTCCTTGCCTTCATAGTTATTTTCCTGCTCATTAAAAATGTCCGTAAATCTGTTCGTAGCAACAAAGAATTAACCAGGTTGAATTTGGAGGTCTCCAATCAAAAGGATGATCTGGACCGCGTAAATCATAATCTGGAAGAAATCATTGAGGTACGAACTAAGGATCTCAAAATAAAAAATACAAAGCTCTCCGAATATTCTTCTCACCTTTCTCATCAGATCCGCAGTCCGGTGGCTACCTTAAAAGGACTTATCCTATTAGAAAAAGATAACCTGATTGAGCAGGAGGAATTTGTGGAACAAATGGGGAAATGCATTTATGACCTGGATGATAAGATTATAAATATTAATGAGAACCTGAATGACCCCCTCAAATCAGGACTAATCAATGAGGACTGAAATATAAATCAGGATCCCTGCTAAACTAAATAGCCATAGATAAACTGTTTCACTACATAAAACGCCTGCGAAAACCAAAATCTCAAATCTCTTTAGTAATTTAGCGGTCAAAAAAACAGGAGTACATTTTGGATTACTTAGATGGATTAAATCCTTCGCAAAGGGCGGCAGTAGAACAAACCGAAGGACCAGTGATGATAGTGGCCGGTGCGGGTTCAGGGAAAACAAGAGTAATCACATATCGTGTTGCACATTTGATAAGAAAAAATGTTGACCCTTTTAACATTCTAGTTTTAACCTTCACGAATAAAGCCGCTAAAGAGATGCGTGAGCGCATTACAAAGGTGGTAGGCCCGGAAGCAAAAAACATCTGGATGGGGACCTTTCACTCTGTTTTTGCCAAACTTTTAAGGGTTGAAGCAGCAAAGATTGGCTATCAGAGTAACTTCACAATCTATGATACCGATGATAGTAAAAGCCTGATCCGGACGATCTTAAAAGAACAGCAATTAGACGATAAGCTATATAATGCAAATTTTGTTTATAACCGGATCTCAAGTTCTAAAAATAACCTGATTTCTCCGGCAGAATATTTAAAAAATGAGCATATCCAGGCTGAGGATTTCTCAACAGGTCGGGGTAAACTCGGCGAAATTTACCAGATATATTCTCAGCGTTGTTTTAAAGCAGGGGCGATGGATTTTGACGACCTGCTATACAAAACCAATGTGCTTTTACGTGAATATCCTGAAGTTTTATATAAATATCAGAATAAGTTTAAGTATTTAATGGTCGATGAGTATCAGGATACTAACTTTTCACAATACCTGATCGTTAAAAAACTGGCAGCAAATAATGAGAATATATGCGTGGTAGGCGATGATGCTCAAAGCATCTATGCATTCCGGGGTGCCAATATTCAAAATATTTTAAATTTCGAAAAAGATTATCCCGACCTTAAGGTCTATAAGCTGGAACAGAATTACCGATCTACTCAAAATATTGTTAATGTTGCCAACAGCATAATTGCAAATAATAAAAATCAGCTGAAAAAATCAGTTTACTCTGAAAATGAAACCGGAGACAAGATTAAAGTTGAAAGAGCATTCAGTGATAATGAAGAAGGAAAGATTGTTGCTGAAGCTATAGCACAGGAACAGGCTGTAAAAGGTTCCAAGTATGCAGATTTCGCCATTCTTTACCGTACAAATGCTCAATCCAGAGCTATGGAAGAGGCATTGCGTAAATTAAATGTCCCTTATAAAATTTATGGAGGTCTCTCCTTTTATCAACGAAAGGAAATTAAGGACCTAATCGCTTATTTCAGATTGACTTTTAATCCTAATGATGAAGAAGCTATAAAACGGGTAATAAATTATCCCCGTCGTGGAATTGGAGATACAACTATAGAACGTATAATGATCGCGGCAGATAAACACAATCTGACAATATGGGATATTATTTGCCAGCCTGACAGATATCTGGATTCAAGAAGTTCAAGTGCCGTTGGAAATTTCGCATCGCTCATTCAAAGCTTCCAGGTGATGACAAAAACGCATTCTGCATACGATACAGCACTGCATATCGCCCAGCATTCGACCTTACTTAAGGAGCTTTATTCTGATAAATCGATTGAAGGTTTGAGCAGGTATGAAAACATTCAGGAGCTTTTAAATGGTATAAAAGAGTTTAGTGAACGCGAGGACATTGAAGAAAAGGGACTCGATACCTTCATGCAGGATATTGCTCTATTAACTAATGATGACAATGATAAAAATCCTGATGCTGATACTGTTTCCTTAATGACCATTCACTCGGCTAAAGGCCTGGAATTTGACAATGTTTTTGTAGTGGGTCTTGAAGAGAACCTTTTCCCTTCTCAGATGTCTTTAAGCTCAAGAACGGATCTGGAGGAAGAGAGGCGACTATTTTATGTAGCTATAACACGTGCCGGTAAAAAACTTACACTTTCTTATGCAACATCCCGTTACAGATGGGGAACATTAACGAGTTGCGAACCAAGCCGATTTCTCGATGAGATTGATGCCAGGTATCTGGAACTGGATTTCAAGGCTCAACAAAAAAATTCGGGTAATCCCTTTTTTGATGAAGAACGATCAGCCTGGCAGCAGAAGGAAACATTCAGTAAGCCTAAACCCTCATCCATACCTCGAACAACTTCGATATTACCAAAAGCCCATGTTCCAAGTGAAGGCTTTGCTCCGTCTGACACCTCCGGATTACAAGTTGGAATGGAAGTTGAACATGAAAGATTCGGATTTGGCAAAGTTATCCATCTGGAAGGCAACAAACCTGACATAAAAGCAACTATATTTTTTAAAGATTTAGGACAGAAGCAATTATTATTAAAATTTGCTAAATTGAAAATTGTAAAATAAAATCAAAATCGCCCTACAGAGCTTAGAAACCACATAATTAAGCCAGCGATATTAACAAACTATCATGACATTCGATTATAATACCACCAGGAAAAAACTAATTCTTGCCGAATACGGAAGGAATGTGCAGAATATGGTTAAATATATTGTGGATTTGCCTACAAAAGATGAACGCAACAGATACGCCCAGGTTGTTATAGATCTGATGGGTTTTTTAAACCCGCATCTACGTGATGTCGCCGATTTTAAGCACAAACTTTGGGATCATCTCCATATTATATCTGATTTCAAGATTGATGTGGACTCCCCATATCCTAAACCATCTGAGGATGCTATCAGGTTTAAACCTGCTCCTCTATCCTACCCTCAGCAGCGGATAAAATATAAGCATTACGGCAAAACAGTTGAGCTTATGATCAGCCGGGCAAAAGCAATTGAGGATCCTGAACGCAAACAACAAATGGTTCAGTCCATAGCAAATTTTATGAAAATGGCCTATGTAACCTGGAATAAAGACAGTGTTGCAGATGAAACTATCATTAAAGACTTGCGCGAAATGTCCAATGGCGCTTTACAGCTTGAGGAAAATGTAAATCTTCAGCGTGTAGAAGTACGTCAGGCAAATCCGGTAAACCGGCAAAGAAGCAGTAGTCAGGGAAAAGGAAGGCAGAGTAACAGCAGTAACCGCAATAACCCCGGCTCCAATCGGCAAAGAACGAATAATCCCGGAGGAAAACGATACTGATTAGTGAATAATTTCTATTAATATCAGAAATTTAACTCCCAAAAATTACGATTACAGCTTCGTAGCTGATACCTCAAATAAAATAAATATCCAAAATCCTTATCCTAAAAGATGAACGCATTTGAAATTGTTGGGGGTAAACCCTTAAAGGGTGAAATCATACCACAAGGCGCAAAAAATGAAGCATTACAAGTTATTTCAGCTGTATTATTAAGTCAGGAGAAAATTACCATCAGTAATATCCCTGATATTAAAGATGTAAATAAACTTATCGAATTAATAGGTGACCTGGGAGTAAAAGTTGAGCGCCTAAATAAAGATACCTACACTTTTGAAGCCTCAAATATTAATCTTGATTTTTTCAACTCAGACGAATTCCGAGCTAAGGGAGGAAGTTTAAGGGGTTCTATTATGATCGTAGGTCCCTTACTTGCCCGCTTTGGTAAAGCGGCTATCCCAAAACCCGGAGGTGACAAAATTGGACGAAGGCGTTTAGATACACACTTTTTAGGTTTTGAAAAATTAGGGGCTGAATTCGTTTATGATAAGAAGACAAATTTTTTTAATGTTGATGCCAGTAATTTAAAAGGAGCTTATATCCTTCTTGATGAAGCATCAGTCACAGGGACTGCAAATGTGGTAATGGCTGCAGTTTTGGCTAAAGGTATTACTACAATATATAATGCCGCTTGCGAGCCTTATTTACAACAGTTATGTAAAATGCTTAACCGCATGGGGGCAAAGATATCAGGTCTTGGTTCTAATTTACTTACGATTGAAGGAGTAACGAAACTTGGAGGAACAGAGCATCGGCTATTGCCTGATATGATTGAAATAGGATCTTTTATTGGGCTAGCCGCAATGACCGAATCCGAGATCACTATTAAGGATGTGAAATTTCAGGAACTTGGAATGATCCCTGAAGTTTTCAGAAAGCTGGGAATTCAATTTGAACTTCGAGGTGATGACATTTATATCCCTTCACAAAAGCATTATGAAGTTGATACTTTTATAGACGGTTCGATAATGACCATTGCAGATTCACCATGGCCCGGATTTACTCCGGATCTGCTTAGCATTATGCTGGTTGTAGCTACTCAGGCAAAAGGGAATGTGTTAATTCATCAGAAAATGTTCGAGAGCCGTTTGTTTTTCGTTGATAAGCTGATCGATATGGGCGCCCAGATTATTCTTTGTGACCCTCATCGTGCCACAGTTATTGGCCTGGATAAGAAAGTTAAACTTAAAGGTATCCAAATGACTTCACCTGATATACGAGCAGGGGTATCCCTCCTTATTGCAGCACTCTCAGCACAGGGAACATCTACAATCTACAATATAGACCAGATTGAACGAGGATATCAGGATATTGATATCCGTTTAAGAGCTTTGGGCGCCGATATTAAACGTATAACGGCCACATCAAGCGGACACTAGGAACTTCGGTTCTTTTGAAGGGCATTGCCCTGTCAATCTGTTTTTGTAGATTAGTTTATCAATTAATCCGCCATGTCGTTTTATAAACGAAATTCTAAGGAGATTCAGGTGATTCTGTTTCTAACAATCCTGAAACTTTCTATTCATCTGGCGTCTAACAGCCGTTTTGGTTTTCACCGTGATGAGCTGCTGTATATGGCAATGGCAGATCATTTAAGCTGGGGATATAAGGAAGTGCCTCCCTTTATTGCAGGAGTTTCCTGGTTTTCAAACACATTTTTAGGGGACAGCGTATTTGCAATGCGATTGATCCCTACTTTAGCAAGTACATTAATTATAAGTATAACCGGTTTAACTGTCCTTTTAATGAAGGGAGGCAAATTCGCAATCTTCGTGGCCTGTTCTGCTATGATAGTCTCACCTGCATTTCTTGCGTCGGGCTATTTGCTCCAGCCTGTAGTTTTTGACCAATTGTTTTGGGTGATATCGGCCTATCTTACCTTTAAGTATATTCAAACTCAAAAAACCAATTATGTTTATTTTTTAGGTGCTACTGTTGGAATAGGAATGCTTAATAAATATACCATGGCATTTTTTATCCTGGCACTAATTACCGCCCTTTTGGTAAGTCCGCATCGAAAATTATTATTTAACAGGAGTTGGGGAATTGCATTCTTAATAGCCTTTCTAATCTTTCTTCCAAACCTCATCTGGCAGATTACCCATAATCTCCCGGTAATTTCACATATGAAGGAATTGAGGAATAAGCAACTCGCTTTTATCAATTCGCCCGACTTTATCCTTCAACTGCTAATCGTTCATGCTTCAGCCACCATAGTGTGGCTAAGTGGATTTTTTTACTTATTCATAAGTAAAAGCAATAATAAATATGCTTTCGCAGGGATTTCTTTTATCCTGATGATCTTGATTCTATTAGTTCTTAACGGAAAAGTTTATTACAGTTTTGGAGCCTTTCCAATATTATTTGCAGCGGGGGGAGTTTGCTTTCAAAAAGTGATGGGAAGTATAAAATCACCTTATAAATATTCGGCCGCATCCCTTATATTAATTCCTTCCCTTTTTCTTATTCCAATCGTGGTACCTATTTTATCATTTGGATCCACCCTGAGATTTTTTGAAATTACTTCCAGATCCGGCCTTAAATTTCCGCTTAAATGGGAAGATCAGATAGAACATGCGACAACTCAGGATTATGGAGATATGTTAGGTTGGGAAGAGATTGCCAGGTATACCCAAATCGCTTACCAATCGATACCTGTGGATCAGCGCGCCCAAACGACCATTGTTGCCGGTAATTACGGGCAAGCCGGAGCTATTCAATATTTTCGTGCAAAATATAATCTTCCTGAACCTGTTTGTTTAAACAGCAGTTTTGCACTATGGGCCCCTGAAAGTATAGCTACCCACCATCTCATTGTAATAGATGATTATGATAATAAAATAACAGAGGCCTATGAAATGGTCAAAGAAGTCGGAATAGTTGAAAACTCACACGCACGCGAAAAAGGTACCAAAATCTACCTACTCTCAAATCCATTAGTTGATATTAATTCCATTTATAGAAGGGAGCGTATTAAGGCATTGAAATGAGAAAAATTACCCGAAATTTTAATTAATAAAAAAACCGGCAATAATAGATTTGCGTATCCTTTTATAACCCAAAAGTAGAGTTCCTTTAATGTCAAGCGGCACTGCCTAACTATTTATTATATGAACATTGTCATTATTGGCAACGGAATTACAGGAATTACCTGTGCACGAAATATACGAAAACTCAACTCTAGAGCAGATATAACTATTATCTCTGGTGAGAGTGACCACTTCTATGCCCGTACAGCACTTATGTATATTTACATGGGTCATATGAAATATGAACACACCAAGCCTTTTGAGGATTGGTTTTGGAAGAAAAACAGAATACAACTCCTCAATGCATGGGTAACGGGAATTGACACAACTTCCAAAACCATTTTATTTCAACAAAACCCCGTCATTTCATATGATATATTAATTATTGCCAGCGGATCATTACCAAACAAATTAGGTTGGCCAGGTGAAAATCTGAAGGGAGTTCAAGGTCTATATAGTCTGCAGGATCTTCAGAGTATGGAAAGGGATACTTCCGGTATATCAAATGCGGTAATTATAGGAGGTGGACTAATAGGAATTGAGATGGCAGAGATGATTAGAAGCAGGAATATACCTGTGACTTTTCTTGTCAGAGAGGATAGATACTGGGGTAATATTTTACCTCCGGAAGAGTCCCAATTATTAGAAAGACATATTAAGGAGCATGGAATCCAAATTATGCTGAATACTGAGCTGGAAGAACTTATTGGTGATGAAAATGGCCGGGTAAAATCCATTAGAACAAAAACAGGGGAGAATATATCTTGCCAGTTTGCAGGACTTACTGCCGGAGTTTCTCCGAATATTAAATTTTTACAAGAAAGTTCCATAGAAACAGATAAAGGCATTCTTGTAAATGAATATTTTGAAACAAGCATTGCAGATATTTATGCCGCAGGAGATTGTGCGCAATTTCGGCAGCCAAAAGCAGGCCATCCGGCAATAGAACAATTATGGTATACCGGAAAAATGCATGGCGAAGCCCTTGCAAAAACCCTTTGCGGTAATAAAACGATTTATAATCGTGGGATATGGTTTAATTCGGCTAAATTTCTGGATATTGAATACCAAACATATGGACATATAAGCCCAAATCTTCCGGAAGATCAGGAAAGTTTTTACTGGGAACATCCCCAGGGTAAAATAGCCTTCAGAGCAAATTACACTAAAGCAGATAAGGTTCTTGTCGGATTTAATTTTTTGGGTATCAGGTTCAGGCAGACCATAGCAGAGGACTGGATCGGCAAAAAAAGAACGATTGATCATGCTATTACCCATTTAAAAGAAGGCTGGTTTGACCCCGAATTTTCAAAACAATATTATAAAGAAATAGCTATTTCGTTTTCCCGTCGATAATTAACTTTGTTCAACCTTTGAAAAAATTTAAATGCAAAATATCTCTATTTCCATAGCAAAACCGGTTGGAGCTCAGGCTTTACAAAAACTTGGGGCAAGCCTGATTGCATTTTCAATTCTTTGCTCCGTGATAGCAGCTTTCGGACCGGGGAAATCTGAATCGCTGCTTTTCTTTTGGCTGATAATCTTATCAGCAACTCTGGCAGGACTAATTTACACCATTCCATTCTTTTTAACCAGCCCCGGAATTAAGAATAATTATATAATGAAAGACCCTGCAACAAATCGCGGGACTATCGCATGGGGTATTGCTATGTTAATGACCGGTTTTTATATCATCCTGTATTGGTTCCCTTTTTATCTGGATGGTCTAATCAGGACTATGGATCCGCTTAGCCTTATGTTAAGAAACCGAACAGCCGATCATTGGTTTTTATACGGCACCTTTTATACCCTGGCAGTCCTGGTAATGGGAATTCGGTTTATTGGGAAATATCGGCATAGCCGGTATCATATATTCAGGACAATTTCCGTAATGTTCTTTCAGCTTGGTTTCGCTTTTTTAATTCCGGCATTTTTATTAAAACTGAACCAGCCTGAATTCTATTTTTCGTATTTCTGGCCCTTAAAGTATTCCTATCTGTTTCCAAATGATATCCAATCTCTGGTCGACTCCGGCAACCTGGGAATATTTATGGTTTTTTGGGGCATGATAATGACTTTTATTGCCACCCCAATTCTTTCGTACAACTATGGCAAACGTTGGTATTGTTCCTGGGTCTGCGGCTGTGGGGCTTTAGCAGAAACGCTCGGTGACCCATACCGCCAGAATTCCGACAAATCACTCAAAGCCTGGAAAATAGAACGGTGGATGGTTCATCTGGTGCTGGTTTTTATCACTGTTACTACGGGCTTACTATGGTTAAATTCATGGAAGAGTGGAACCATCTTAGGAGATGCATCCGGATTATTCGCTCAATGGTACGGTTTTCTTATTGGCTCTGTTTTTTCCGGGGTTATAGGAACCGGTTTTTACCCAATTCTGGGATCAAGGGTCTGGTGTCGTTTCGGTTGTCCGATGGCGGCTATTCTGGGGCTGTTCCAGCGATTTAAATCCAAATTTCGAATAAGCACCAACGGAGCTCAATGCATTTCCTGTGGGAATTGCTCTACTTACTGCGAAATGGGAATTGATGTACGGGCGTATGCTCAAAAAGGAGAAAATATTATCCGTGCCTCCTGCGTCGGATGTGGGGTGTGCTCATCTGTATGTCCACGTGGAGTTTTAAAGTTGGAAAACCTGGATGAAGGCGGACGGTTTATCCCATATATCCGTCCTGAAGATAAATTATGATATCAGATAGTATTCCAAATAATTCTGTTTACCTGATCATCCCGGCCTTTAATGAATGCGCTTCTATAGGGAAAGTTATCTCAGATGTTCCCAGTACTTTAGTGGAAGAGATAATTGTAATTGACAATGCCTCCACTGATAAAACTTCCGAAGTTGCCGCTAAAAGTGGGGCCACCGTTCTATTTGAGACCAGAAAAGGCTATGGATTTGCCTGTTTAAAAGGAATTGATTATGTCCGCCCCAAGGCAACCGATAATGATATTATTGTATTTATAGATGGCGATTATTCGGATTTCCCGCAGGAATTAAGCATACTGCTTAAACCAATCCAAAGCGGGCTAGCCGACCTGGTAATTGGTTCCCGAGTTCTGGGTAACAGACAGGCCAATTCCATGTTAATCCAACAGATAGTAGGAAACTGGATCGCTACCCGCTTAATAAAAATACTCTTCCGTACTCAGTTTACAGATCTTGGCCCATTCAGAGCTATTAAATGGGGCGCATTGGAGAAACTCAAAATGACAGATAAAACTTTCGGTTGGACCGTAGAAATGCAGGTTAAGGCAGCAAAATTTAAACTAAATTGCCAGGAAGTCCCCGTAAGTTACCGGAAGCGGATTGGTGTGAGTAAGGTGTCTGGCACTATTAATGGAGCTTTTATGGCAGGTTATAAAATCTTGCTGACAATCTTTAAAAACATTTAGGATTAGCTTCCTCAAACGATTATGTTGGAATTTATTGTTATCATCTTATACTGTGTATTCTTATTTTTTATTATACTCTTTAGTCTAGGGCAACTCGCTCTACTTCTTTCATTTTTAAAGAACAAAAAAAAAGTATTTATCTCGGTCCCTTTAAAGGTATGGCCGAAAGTTACCGTTCAGCTACCTGTTTTCAATGAACGCTATGTTATAAAAAGGCTTCTCGACAGCGTAACTTCTTTGAACTACCCTAAAGATAAACTTGAAATCCAGGTTTTAGATGATTCCACAGATGATACGACCATCATAGCCGCTTCACGTATAGATTTTTTTCGATCTGCGGGGTTTAATATTGAACACATTTGCCGCCCAAACCGGACAGGATTTAAAGCCGGGGCCTTGCAAAATGGGATTGAAAGATCTTCGGGCGAATTTATAGCCATATTTGATGCCGATTTCATTCCAAATCCTGATTTCTTAAGGGAAACTTTACCTCATTTCAGGAAGGAAACAGGAATGGTTCAAACTCGCTGGGGATATATTAATGCCAAACAATCCTTGTTAACACGTGCTCAGGAAATAGGCTTAAACAGTCATTTTAATATCGATCAGGGAGGGCGGAATAAGGGCGGATATTTTATCAGTTTTAACGGCACCGCAGGTATCTGGAGAAAAAGCTGCATTACTGACGCAGGCGGGTGGCAAACAGATACACTAACCGAAGATCTTGACTTGAGCTATAGGGCTCAAATGAAGGGTTGGAAGTTCATCTATTGTCCTGATATCAATTCACCATCTGAACTCCCCTATTTACTAAGTGCGGTACGATCACAACAATTCCGATGGATAAAGGGAGGGGTTGAAACATCTAAAAAGCTATTGAGTAATTTATGGAAGTGCCGTTTATCCTTATCAGTAAAACTATTTGCCACTTTCCATCTTCTCAGTAATTATGTTTATGTCTCCATATTATTTACAGGAATATTAAGCGTACCTGTCATGCTGATTAAGAATATGGTTCCCGGATATGGTATATTTTTTGAATGGACCGGTGCATTTTTCATTATATTTCTTATCAATTTCATGTACTGCTTTACGGCAGTCTGGGTTGATAAAAAAGAACTCCGCTCCTCACTCAAAGAAATCTTTATAGCATTCCCGATAGCCATGCTTGTTTCAATGGGCTTATCCTACCACAATACCAGGGCGGTTTTGTGTGGTTTGATGGGAACAAAATCAAACTTTGTCAGAACCCCCAAATTTAATAGTGCTAAGCTAACCGATCCGGGTTTTGAATATGCAGGCGAAAATAAAGACAAAAAAATAATCCCTGAGATCCTGCTGTTTCTCTACTTTCTGGTGGCTGTATTTACGGGATTATATTTTAAAGATTTTGCCTTCCTTTTCTACCACTTCCTCCTTATGGCAGGCTTCGGTTTAATACTCTATCTGACATTCAATGAATCCGGAAATATTGTAAATAAAGCAAGTAAATAATTTAGCCTGAGATTGCATTGATAATATCATACTGAGTGATAATTTCAATATTTCCCGTTTCATCCTCAACCAGAACAGCCATATTATCCTTGTTAATTATGGAAGATATTTTATCAATAGAGGTATTTAAATCTATAAATGGGAAGGAAGCTGTCATAATTTCTTTGATGCTTCCTGATTTTAAGACCGGATTATCCAGCACGGAGTTTAAAATATCACTTTCTGTAAGCTTTCCGATGATCATACCCTGCTGGGTAACCGGAATTTGAGATATATTCAAGGATTTAATAGTATTGATAGCTTCCAGGACAGTTTTCTCACAATCAATAGTTATAATCTCCTGACGACCCCGTTTGGATAGAATAGATTTAGCTGTAAGCTTTTCATCCGCTAAGAAACCTCTCTCACGCAACCAATCTTCATTATACATTTTACCCATATATCTTGACCCATGATCATGAAATATAATAACAACTACATCATCTTCCCCCAGTTCATGTTTTAACTGTAAAAGACCCGCAACAGCAGACCCTGCTGAATTCCCTGCGAAAATACCTTCCTTCCTTGCAATTTCACGGGTCATTAAAGCCGCATCCTTATCAGTAACCTTCTCGAACCGGTCGATCACATTAAAATCCACATTTCTGGGTAAGAAATCCTCACCTATCCCCTCAGTAATATATGGATAGATCTCATTTTTGTCAAACTCACCCGTTTCCTTGAACTTCTTAAATACGGATCCGTATGTATCTATCCCCCATATTTTGATACCTGGATTTTGTTCTTTCAGATATTTGCCAGCTCCGGAGATTGTTCCACCTGTTCCTACACCAACAACCAGGTGGGTAATTTTTCCTTCGGTCTGCTTCCAAATTTCAGGACCCGTTTGCTCATAATGTGCCTGAGAATTTGAAAGATTATCATATTGGTTAGGCTTCCATGAATTAGGCACTTCCCTCTCCAGGCGGGTTGAAACAGAATAATAAGACCTCGGATCTTCAGGCTCAACATTGGTAGGACAAACGATCACTTCCGCTCCGAAAGCACGCAATGCATCAACTTTTTCTTTCGACTGTTTATCGGTAGTTGTAAAAATGCATTTGTAACCTTTAACAACAGCTGCAATAGCCAGTCCCATACCCGTATTACCAGAGGTTCCTTCAATGATAGTACCACCCGGCTTTAACTTCCCTTCCCGTTCCGCATCTTCGATCATCTTAACAGCCATCCGGTCCTTTATTGAATTTCCGGGATTAGTTGTTTCGATTTTTGCTAAAACAGTAGCCTTAATATCTTTAGTTATAGAATTTAATCTGACCAAGGGAGTATTGCCGATGGTTTCAAGAATGTTGTTATACCACATAGCACAAATTTAAGCAATTAAGAACTCAAACCGAAGGATAAATGCCAATAGCGCTTCCTATTCAAACATAATTTGGTTTCAGCAGTAAAACTAGAATTAAGTTTGGCAATGCAATCTCCCCACCCATTTAAACCAATGGAAATTCGGGCACTTTACTGGTGTTTGAAACCAAATTCTTCTAAAACTTCAGGTGTTTAACTGTAAGTCCGTTATTAATAAGCTGCTTTAAGGAATCAATACCCACGAGCAGGTGAGTTTCTACATATTCTTCCGTGACTTTAGAATCACTATCGGCAGTTTTGACACCTTCAGGTATCATAGGCTGATCAGAAACCAGAAGTAAGGCTCCGGTAGGAATTTTATTAGCAAAGCCTGTAGTAAATATGGTAGCAGTTTCCATATCCACGGCCATGGCCCTTAAGCTTTTTAGATATTTTTTAAAAACTTTATCGTGTTCCCATACGCGGCGGTTGGTAGTGTATACCGTTCCTGTCCAGTAATCACGCGAATGGTCACGAATAGTGGTGGATATTGCCTTCTGCAAAGCAAAGGCGGGTAAGGCAGGAACTTCAGGAGGAAAATAATCATTTGAGGTTCCCTCTCCTCTGATAGCAGCAATGGGCAGGATAAGATCGCCGATTTTATTTTTACTCTTTAATCCGCCGCATTTGCCCAGAAAAAGAACAGCTTTGGGTTTTATTGCAGTTAAAAGATCCATCATGGTTGCCGCCATCGGACTTCCCATCCCAAAATTAATGATTGTAATCCCATTTGCTGAAACACTCTGCATAGGCTTATCTAAGCCCATTATGGGGGCATTACCATTCCATTCGGAGAAAAGAGTTAAATATCTGGAAAAATTGGTAAGCAGTATGAAAGAAGTGAAATCACTTAGGGGTCTTCCTGTATATCTGGGCAGCCAGTTATGCACGATATCCTCTTTATTCTTAAGTCCCTTTTTGACTGGGGATTCGACCTCTTTAACTTTTTTGGGCTGCTTAGCCTCTGAGAGTTCCTTTTTAACCTCTTTTTCTTCGTTCATAGATCCCTTTTATATTATACAAAAAAACCCCGATTTTTTCGGGGTTCTCTAATTAGGCTACTTTTAATTTTTTAAGATCGGATTTTTCAAACTTATCCATGGCGTAATCAAGTGTAATAAAAAGTTCCTTTCCGGTTTTACCAGATGGAGTTTCATACATTGCATCGATCATGATCGCCTCACAGATAGATCGAAGACCACGGGCCCCGAGTTTAAACTCCATTGCTTTATCAACAATAAACTCCATCACCTCCTTATCGAACTCAAGCTTAACATTCTCATATTCGAACAATTTCTTGTACTGCTTTATCAGGGAATTTTTCGGATCAACCAAAATGCTTAGCAGAGTATCACGATCCAGCGGATTTAAATGTGTGATAACCGGCAAGCGTCCTATTAATTCGGGAATGAGTCCGAAAGATTTTAAATCCTGGGGAGTTATATATTTATATAAGTTCTTCAGATCAATGGTAAATTCATCCTTGTCAACCTTATAACCCACCGTCTGAGTGCGAAGTCTGTTGGCAATTTTCTTTTCAATTCCATCAAATGCTCCACCACAGATGAACAATATATTATTGGTATTTACAGCGATCATCTTCTGGTCAGGATGCTTTCTTCCACCCTGAGGGGGAACGTTTACTATGGTTCCTTCAAGGATCTTTAAAAGAGCTTGCTGAACGCCTTCACCTGATACATCACGAGTTATTGAAGGATTATCACTTTTTCTCGCAATCTTATCAACCTCATCAATATAGACAATACCGCGTTCTGCCGAAGTAATATCATAATCAGCGGCCTGAAGTAAACGGGTAAGAATGCTTTCCACATCCTCGCCTACATAACCCGCTTCGGTTAACACAGTAGCATCACAGATACAAAAAGGCACATTTAATACCCTTGCTATTGTTTTAGCCAAAAGTGTTTTTCCTGTCCCTGTTTCGCCAACCATGATAATGTTCGACTTTTCAATCTCCACTTCATCCTTGCCTATCTTTTGATTGAGACGTTTGTAGTGATTATAAACAGCAACAGAAAGAATTTTTTTTGCCTGATCCTGACCGATTACATATTGATCGAGGTGAGTTTTTATTTCAACAGGCTTTAAAAGAGTTTCAAATGCCTGAGTAGATTTAGTTTTACGGACATTAAGTTCTTCAGCAAGTATCTGATTCGCCTGCGCAACACATTTATCACATATATGCGCATCAAGTCCTGCTATAAGCATTAGCGTATCCTGCTTGCCTGAACCGCAGAATGAACATTTAACGTCTTTATTTGCTTTGCTCATTATTTTTTATCTCCGGTTCCAACTAATACTTCGTCAATCATACCAAATTCCTTGGCTTCACTTGCGATCATCCAGTAATCACGGTCAGATGCTTTTTCAACCCAGTCATAGCTCTGACCGGAGTGTTTAGCTATAATATCGTAAAGCTCTTTCTTCAATTTAAGCATTTCCCTCAAATTAATTTCCATATCGGAAGCTACACCCTGAGCACCGCCCGATGGCTGATGGATCATTACCCTTGAGTGAGGTAATGCAGCTCTTTTTCCTTTTGTACCCGCACAAAGCAAAACGGCAGCCATTGAAGCAGCCATTCCGGTACATATTGTAGCTACATCAGGACTTATGTACTGCATCGTATCATAAATACCCAAACCGGCATAAACAGATCCTCCGGGTGAATTGATATATATCTGGATATCCCTTTTAGCGTCCGTTGATTGAAGAAATAATAACTGAGCCTGAATAATATTGGCTATCCCTTCATGAACGGCATCTCCCAGAAAAATTATACGGTCCATCATCAAACGCGAAAACACGTCCATCTGAGCTACGTTCAATTGACGCTCTTCAATAATATAAGGTGTCATTGCTGAGGGTAAAGCTGCATTCTGAACCCTCCCAATAAAACTATCTACATGCTGACTGCCAATACGATGATGTTTAACAGCATATTTTCTGAATTCGTTTTTATCAATGTTCATTTTGACTATTATTCTATTAAGTTAATGAGTTAATTTCTAAGCCTTGTAAAAGAATAGTCAAAATTTTGAAGTTTATTATTTCAGCTCCAAAAATTTATTGTATTCGATTTTTTTGACATCTAAAGTTACTATACCTTTTAGATAATCAAAAACATGCTGTGCTTTCACTTCCTCAAAAATGCGATTTGCATTTTCTTTATCCTGCAGGAATTGTGCAGTATATTGACCCAACTGCTCTTCGGAAAGAGGCTGTGGACTATACATACGAAACTGTGCGTCAAGTCGTTTTTTAGCCGTTGCAAACACTTCTTCGTATTTAATTTCAAGTTTATTATCCTTTATTATTTTATTCTCAATTAATGTCCATCTGAGGTTACGGGCAAAATCATCATAGCCCTTTTGAAGTTCCTCATCGCTGAGTTTTTCATTTGTGGCTTTTAACCAACGCTTTAAAAACTCATCCGGAAGCTTTAAACTAACCTTATCAAGTCCAAACTGTAACAGATCGGCCTGAAGCTTCTGATCAGCATTCTGAACCATCATGGATTCAAGTTCCTCCCTGATCTTTTCTCTGAATTCCTCTTCAGATTTCACAACATCCGCACCAAATAATTTATCAAAGAACTCCTGATTAAGATCACCTTCTTCCAAACGATTAATGTTTTTAACCGTTAACTCGAATTTGGACTTCAAATCCTGAGCATCCTCCTCAGATATATTGAGCACTTTCGCTATAATATCTGCATTTCCACCAAACGCTTTCTGGATATTAAATTCAATGACATCCTCTTTTTTCAATCCGATTAAGGATTTTTTTATCTTTTCGTCAGAAACCTGATCTAAACGAATAGATGCTGTATTGCTAATTCCTTCTTCAAAAACAGAACCATCAGCCGAAAGCTGCTTTAATTCGGCATACAAAACATCATCCTCTGCCGATACGTCCGGATTTGACATTTTGCCATAACTTTTCCGAAGATTGGTTATTCTTGATGCCAGTGTCTCTTCATCAACCTTAACTTCATAATAAGTTAATTTATCCTTTGATGAAAAATCAAGATTAAATTCCGGCGCCAGTCCCAGTTCGTAAATAAACTCGAACTGATCTGTAAAATCCCAGTTAAACTCTTTATTATCATCAATTCTGGGTAATGGCTGACCAAGAACTTCCAGCTTATTTTCACTGATATAATTATTTAACGTATCGTTAAGGATATTGTTGATCTCATCAACCAAAATATTCTTTCCATACATTTTTTTTATGTGTGCCGCTGGCACCATACCCGGACGAAATCCCGGGAGCTTTGCCTTCTTCGCCTGCGCTTTGATCGCTTTTTCTACACGATCTTTGTAATCTTCAGGATTAATCTTAACTGTTAGTACAGAATTCAGATCATCTATTTTGTCCTGTGAAATGTTCATTTTATGGGTTTTATTTCGTTTATACAAAAATTCCCCGGTTTTATAGCCGGGGAATTATCTGTGCGGATGAAGGGACTCGAACCCCCACGCCGTGAAGCGCCAGATCCTAAGTCTGGTGCGGCTACCAATTACGCCACATCCGCATTTTAGGATTATTTTCGAAATACTATCTCAAATGTAGTGCCACCGCAGCGAACTTTGAAGGCATTTAATATATATTTCGGTCGGCAAAACTAACGTTTTTCCTTATATATACAAAATGTAATCTGCTTATTATTTTATGAAAGGGATCGGAGCTTATCAGACAGCATTTGTAAATAGCCTGGTGTTTGAAGAAGGCGGCTTCCGTACCAGGAGAATAATTCCCCATCCACTATGATAACTTTTGCATGGGGAAAGAGCTTCTTCATTTCTATAACATGCACCTGCTTAAACGGATACGGCTCTGAGGAAAGAAAAATCACATCAGGATTGCTTTCCCTTAATTCATCGATATTCATCACAGGATACCGGTCAGATTTAGTCGCATTGATATACCCGCCGCGAATAAGCATCTCATTAATAAATGTTTTATTACCCGCCAGCATGTAAGGATCTTTCCATATAAAGTATAATGCCTTCAGTTTTAATTGGTCATTTAATTTTAAGTCATCAAATCTTTGCCGGATCCGGCACACCATTTCCTCAGCTTTGTCCTCCCTGTCAATTAAACTACCGATCAGGCTGATCATCTGCATTGCATCATCCAGGCCGGATATATCACTCATCCATACCGGAAATTCCATCATAAGTGTTTCTATCTGGCTTTTGTCATTCTCTTCTTTGTTTCCAATGATAAGATCCGGCTTTATATCCCGGATCTTATCCAGATCCAGTTTCTTCGTTCCGCCTATTTTTAATGTGGAATTAAATCTCTCACGGGGATGAACACAAAATTTTGTAATACCTGCCACTTCCCTGTCCAGGCCAAGGTCAAAAAGTAATTCTGTTTGTGAAGGAACCAGAGAAATTATCCTTAATGGCGGATATGGGACAGAAATAACCCGCCCCAGCTGATCGGTAAATGTGCGGTTTTGCATACTTTTACAAATTAAGTCAAATTTAACGAATGCTTAAATGGATCTTTAGTCTTTTGCTTTTGTTTTCTCTGGCAGGCTATTTCATGTTAGGCTATATATTAGACCGGTCTGCTTTTTACCCCCTGATTAGTGTCTATGGCTGTCTTTTCCTGATATATTTCCTGTTTCTTACGTATCTAAGGGACGAAAGCTTTACTATACTGTTAGGTGCCGGATTGCTATTCCGTTTTATACTGATCTTTTCCCTGCCTTCATTGTCGGATGATTTTTACCGTTTTGTATGGGACGGGCATATTCAGCAATCTGGAATTAATCCTTTTGACTTTACACCGAGGGAATATCTAAAACAATATCCCGATTTATTTCTTCAGCAGATCTTCCCCTATCTTAACTCCCCGGATTATTACAGCGTATATCCCCAGGTTTGTCAGACCATTTTTAAAATAGCCTCAGCATTCAGCAGGAATAATCTCATGGGAAATGTAATAATTCTAAAATCTATTATTTTCCTGGCGGAGTGCGGAAGTATCCTAGTCCTGTATAAGTTATTAAAACTAAAGGGACAAAATTACAAAGCTGTCCTATATTATGCATTAAATCCGCTGGTCATACTGGAACTTACGGGAAATATTCACTTTGAAGCCCTGATGATATTTTTTGTACTCCTCGCAGCCTGGTTCCTGGAAAAGCAAAAATACATAAGTTCAGCCGCAGCCATGGCAATGGCCATTCAGAGCAAACTTCTTCCTCTGATCGCCTTACCCCTGTTAATCAACAAACTTGGCTTCAGGAAAGCGATAACATATGGAATTGCCTGTCTGATGATCACTGCGTTTTTAAGTCTAGGACTTTTGAATTCAGGAGAAAGGTTAACCCATTTTTTCAACAGCCTTCAGTTATATTATGGAAAATTTGAATTCAACGGGGGGCTGTACCTTCTTCTGCGTTCCATAGGCTGGCGGATATTTCACTATAATCCCATTATGATTTTAAGTAAAACCATGTTTCTGCTAACCATTACAGGCATACTGTATATATATTTGCAGAAAATGGAAATGCTGGAGGGTTTTTTCTGGCTGCTGATAATATATCTGCTGGGATCGGTTATTGTCCACCCATGGTATCTCAGCCCGCTTATTGCTCTTTCTGCTTTTGTTAAATACCGGTTTGTCCTGATCTGGTCAGCACTTATCCCCTTAACTTACATTACCTATAGAAGTTTCCCCTACTCAGAAAATTATTGGTTAATAAGCTTTGAATACCTGTTTACATTCGGCTGGTTCTTATGGGAGTACCGAAGAATGCATGAGGTTATTCTTCATAAAAGTCCTGAAGCGATCCAAAATAATTAATATTCCAGCCTTCGATCATATCCTCAAGATCAGAATCCGGAATATTTGTATGACGCAATTCCACAGAAGTTCCGTTTTTATCGGGATGGAGAATGAAGGTAACTATGGACTCTTCCGGCTGATCGCCAAAATACCATTGCTGAACAATCTTTTTATTCTCCACAAACTCAATATTCTTGCCGGCGATACTATCATCCCACAAAGAGAATTCTGAGCCCGGCTCTGTACTCATTATTGCTTCTGAACCGGTCCACAATAAGAGTGTCAATGGATTTGTTAAGGCCAGGTATACATCTTCAGGCGGCGCCTGAACCAGATAATAATTCTTAAAATCTTTCATATTATTCAAAATGCAAAATTAAGAAAAAGACCGGTAAACCTGAGCCAAGCCCAAATATAGTATATGTAATCTGCCGGCAAATTATACAAAGTTTGAGTCCCCCTCATGGATCACACTATTTACAGGGCTTGAATTAAAGAATTCGCTTTTCATCACATTTTTCCGGCAAACGGTCACATTTATTATAATAATAAATCTGCACAAACTATAATTGCAGCGCAATGGAGGTAGAATTAACCCCATTGAAATGTACTTTAAACCCCTATTTAACGCCGATGTGCTAAAAACACTTTTTTTAAATTTTTTAGCAACATATCGTAACAGTTGACGTCATATAGTCAATTAAGATGGGTGATTATGACCGGAAGAAGGAAGTCTGAAGACTATCAGAAATTGAATACAATCCAAAGGAAATAATTCCTTGCTGAGATCAAATATCAAAAAAAATACATTATCTATGAACGAGGACCAGAATGAAAAAAGCCGGCAAACTATCTCCAATAGGGGTCCCATAAACCTCAGAGTAAGTTTTCCAGCAAGGCTTGTTTCCCGGCTCTCTAATGCCCTGGATTTTGTTTTATGCAAACTTGATTTCACCCCTCTTCACAGGTTCAATTTTGGTGAAATTCTTGAAGGAGAGCCGGCCAGAGTAGAAGATATCAATGGAAACATCCTGACATTAACCTTGAATATCATAAAGGAAGACACCGGCATATCGAATATTATCTTCCACACGGACGATTGCCTGAGAGACTACCATAAATACATAGTATCCGGCGTTGAATTTATAAAAAGGCCGGAATACACTTCTGCAGGTTTACAGGTAGAATTTATAGGTAATGATAATGAGCAGTATACTCTGCTCGAGGAAAGAGTTTACACCGATTAACCAGCAATAAAGCCAAAGCCATGAAATTTTTACGAGTTCTGAAAAACGATAACCAGATCTATAGTGAAACTGTTCAACAAGCTTACTATCCTGACCACAGCAGCAATTTTTCAATTAAAATGGTGTTTAGTGGTTACAAAACCTATAAGATTGGCAACCGTGAACTGAATGTATATCCCGGAAACTTTATTGCAATAAATGAAGGAACTAGGTATTCAAGTAAGATCGATTCCTCAATACCGGTAAGCAACCTGTCTATTTCATTTTCCCCGTCTTTTTTAAATGATTTTAAAAGAACTCAGAGAATCAGCGACAGGAGTATTCTGGATGAGCCTTTTCAAACTGATCAATATAGTTCAGAAGCTCCTCTGGAAACCATTTATCCCCTTACCGGGGATATGAAATATAATATTATGCACTTAAAACAGCATATTGAAGAAGGAATGCCGGATGATCTCCTGATTAATGAATACTTATACCATTGCCTTCTAAATTATTACAAGGTATATAATAAGGAGGTTACAGATAAATCAGATAAACTAAGCTTTTTAAACAGCCGAACCAAGGTTGAGATCCTCAAGCGGCTTACTCTGGCAAAAGAATATATTATAAGCAATTATAATAAAAATATAGAGTTAGATGATATTGCTAAAAATGCCTGCCTTTCGGTTAACCACCTTCTCCGCACCTTCAAACAGGCTTATGGAAAATCGCCGCATCAATACCTAATTCAGGTAAGGTTAGACAGGTCTAAATATCTTCTTGGGAATACCAATCATTCTATTAATGAGATTGTAGAATTGATTGGGTTCGAGTGTCCGAGTGCCTTCATCCGTTTATTTAAAAAGATCAATAAGGTAACTCCCGGAAAGTATCGTCAGGAAATCTGAAATAATTCAAAATCTTCACTGGCAAGGAAATCTGTCCTTCTTAATTTTACTATCCGCAGCCCTTATATCTTTCGTTATGTTTTCTGAAAAAACTTTTCATAGGAACTGGTCCTCCTTTTATTTGATACCCCCTGTCGGGAGAAGTCGGATTTTCAGCAGCAAAAGTCCGGGGTTTTATATCCCCAAATATATTTAATCCACTGTTCATTATTAGCGCTTTTAAATGGGTCGGAAGAACTTTTAACATACCCTTAACAAACCATTTTAAAGCCTTATCTGAATCCTGTTGAATATAAAATAACCAAAAACTCACAACTAACTATAACTATTTAAAAATCAAATACTTAATTATAAATACAACTCCAATCAGGGTAAATTTTATGTCTTTAAATCATCTTATATCATTTCAGTTACATCCTTTTAATGGTGCTTTCTGCCTACACGTGAAGGCCGTTCCATACTGACCTTTAGCAAACATTTAAAGCAAAAAAATATGGAACTTAAATCATTATTGTTTTGTGCTGTACTAAGTACAGCCCTAACTGCTTCAGCATTTGCTGATAACCCTCCGGCCCCTAAAGTTAAAAATGTTATCACTGAATTTGCTGAAAGTCACCTGGTCACTGATGCAAAAAAACTTTCAAAGATTATGAGTGAAGATGCCCAGGTTAAATTTTCCAGAGGCAATGAAGTGTTATACCATAGCCTGGCCTCTATCCTTAAACTTATGAGACAGAATGAAGGGATCAGCCAAAACTGCTCAACATCTTATGACATTATAGCCAGCAGCGAGGCCCTGGTTATGGCAAAAGTGGAATTTGCTTATCAGGATTTTGTGATCGAAAATTATCTGACCCTGGAACGCGATAAAAATGACAATTGGAAAATAACCAGGATCAATAAATTCTTTACAGATAACGCACCAGCTAACGTTTTGAGCAACAAATAGATAAAATGGCCAATTCAGAAAAATCAGAAGAGCGATCAATAAAAGATAGCTCTTCTGTTAAATATATTCCTTTGTAACAATGTCGGGGATATACTTCTAAAACTAAATTATAACATTTAGTGGCTGTAATTTTGCCATGTGCAATTTAGATAATTTCAGGTAATCACCTTGAAATCCGTCGGATGATTAGAAAATATTAGTCTAATAATAGAATACATTATATGAATAGTACCAAAGTTAATACAATATCAGAACGATACAGCAGCAGATATAATCGAGGATTTCTGAGAATGCTCAAACATGACGGGCAGTCTGAAACAAATAAGTACATTGACCAATTTTATAGTTCGCAGGATTATCAGGGTCGGCTGGAGGCCATTACATATCTGATTAACGCTTTCGGAAAACATGAGATCCCCATCGAAATTTTCACCGATGCGCTCAATGATTTTTGCTCTCAGGTCAAATTATATGTTCTGAAGAATTTCGACTTCAGCAGTGAAAATTCTACGGAAATTAAACTATGTCTGGTTAATATCGCTCAAAATGATGAGAAGCTTCAACTCAGAGCCCTTGCTTTAGAAAAACTGTCAGAACTATTCCCAAATGGGAACTATGATCTGTTTTTTTCAACATCTCTGTTAAAAAGTTCCAAAGAATCTGCGGCGGGATTAAAGGGCTTATATAATCTGGATAAGGAAAAAGCTTACCAAATGGCAAAATTCAGGGCTGAAACATCTACCGGGAATTTAGATATTGCTATCGGAGAAATATTTCAGTTGCAGGGAAATATCGAAGATCTTGATTTTTTCAGAATCCGGCTTGAAGCAAGAACCAAGTTCAATAAAATTGAACTTATCCATATTTATCTGAAAATGCTGGGTAAAATCGAGAACCCTCCCACCATTAAAAGCCATTTACATTTCATTTGCGAAAACATCTTAAAAACGACCAATACCGAATTAATTCAGCTTCTGATCATGGAACTGCACAACTTTATTTCCGAACATAATGACCTTTTGGAAAGGAATTATGAGCTGCTGGAATTCGTTAACAATACAATAAATCAGCTCCTGGGAAAAAATTACATGAAGAATAAAAACATTGACCCCTTCGGGCCCTTATAGAATTATACTGATAGCCCGTTAAATTCTTTTTAAAAAAAAAGTCCGCAAATGCGGACCTGTAAACTTTCAGAAAGCGATAGTATTATTTAGCACTATTCTTTTTCTCAGTTACTTCAGTTCTGATTTCCTGAGCTAGGTTCTTTAGATCCTGCATACCTTTACGTACTCTTGTTCCGGCTGCACTATTACCTGAATTGTAGAATTTGTTCGCGTCAGCTTCAACAGAAGCAAACAGATCTTTCATTTTTGAAAATTTATCCATCTTTATTTTTTTTAGTTTAAACAAATCTAATTTATTTACAGGTATTGCCAAGTCATTTTGAAAATATTTTTTCTTTAAAGAATTCCTCATTTTGAACTTCAACTTTTTCCTTTGAGGATTTTAGTTTTTACACTCCAATTTGGCGGGCTCGTTTTCGATATAGTTAAATTTTTAGTCTTTGCCGGAACAGAGATAACATCGGATCACAATCCCGCCCAATTATTTAATGATCGTTATTGAACCGGAAAATATCTTCTCAGCATTCTGTAAATCAATGATATAATAATACATCCCAGGCGGAAGGATCCTTCCTTTATAATGTCCATCCCAAGGCTTTTCATAACCGCGGCTACTGAAAATCACCTGGCCATACCTGTTAAATATTTTTATTAAAGCTTCTGAATAAGATTTGAGGCCTGCGATATTCCAGAGGTCATTTAGGCCATCCCCATTGGGAGTAAACCCATTTGGTATAACAATTTGGCTATAAACCTTAACGAACACCTCATCACTGACCGTCATATTACAGCCGTCAATTACCTGCAGTGTATAAATAATGTCTGTTAAAGGTGTTGCAATCGGGTTAAGTTTACGCGGATCATCCAAATAGGTCGACGGACTCCATAAAAAAGAAACATTATTTCCACCCGTCTGGCCATCCAGTATCACAGGCTTCCCTGCCATCGTGCTTTTATCCGGCCCGGCATTCACAACTGGCTTTGGCTTTACCGTTACAGTCATAGGGGAAGATAAAACCCTGCAGCCAACAGTAGTGATATTTATGGACTCGGCCACGGCCAGCCGGTACTTATATTCTCCAAGGGATGAACCGCCCAGGAATACTTGTGATGTGCTTGAATTTGCCCCCTGTATATCCACCCACTGATTACTGTTATCACTCATTTGCCACTGGTAGGCTGGATTGGTATATCCACCGGAAACCTTCGCAGAGAGCATAAGCGTGCTGGATTGACCTTCACAAACTAATAAGGGAGCATCACTCCCATTAATTCCGGTTTGAATGGTAGGTCCGCATGGTCGGAAAGTGATATCGTCAAGGGCCAGATCATTTCCATTTCCTCCGGGTGCATTATTGATTATTTTCAATACCACCTGAGAGGTACTTGCCGTGGTAGTGAATATCAACCCGTATTTGTTCCATTCAGGTGTACTTGTTTCGATAATATTTCCTGTTTGGTAAGAACCAAGCGGAGCGCCGTCTATAGTTTCTATGATAAATGAAAGATTTGGCTTATTACCCGCTGCAGAGGGCTTCAATACGTTTACTACATAGGCAGAAAATTCATAGGTAGTGCCCGGACAAAGCCCATTTATAGTTTGTCTGAAGAACTCGCCCGGAGAATTTGAAGCGTTAACCAGCATCATATACCCGTTTATATCCCCCGATGTATGATCTTCCGCAAGTGTATGCCAGTTATTTCCAAAGCAACCTGAAGTACTACTGACAATCGTATAGCTGCCATCTGAAGGACAGGATATAGTGGTGTAATTATAATTGGTAGACTGGAGAGGGCCGGGATGAGGTCCACTACTAAATGTAAGATTGACAACGGGTTCACCAAAACTCCCTGTGCAGGTTTGTGCATCAGAGTTTAATGGCAAAACCAATATCAAAAAAAAGCAATAGTTTATAAACCTCACTGTCTATTGAAAGATAATAGAGCTAAACTAAGGATTTTATCAATTTGATGTATCATTAAATAGGATCAGTATTTAAACTCCCTCGCCATTTACCCCTGAAAAAATCCTAAAATTCAGTCAGAAATAAAGCAGGTTAATCCTGTGGATGTTATTAAATGGATAACCGGATGGAGGAAGGATAAATCAGACACCTTTGAACTGACCTGGAAGGATATAAGCACCAATACTGTATTAAAAATGACCAGATAGACTGACTCCGAGCGGGGACAGTATTCTCTTTTAGATACAAAAAGTACCATAAACTGTACAAGTTTTACTTGCACATCTCCTCTCAGGAAAAATAATAAAAAAAAGTCGGACAATCCGATTTTAAGGTAAATAAATCGCAAAATTTAATCTTCGATTTGGCCATTCAATCCAATTATATTCCCTTAAAGCCTTTAAAGAAGCCTTTTGGTTTTTTTTGAAAATACGATAAAATTTAAACGGATGGTATGGAGTAGTACTTAATCGGGGAATTTAGGGGGTTATTTCACAATAGAGGCACTGCTGCTCTGGCATATATCTTGTATAAATGATCATGCATCTTAATTCTCTCCCTATGAAAAACTATTCCTTCACCCAGCCGCCTATTAAAAAAAAGAAAATTTTAATAGTGGATGATGAAGTTAGCGTACTAAAGCTACTTGAATTCATCTTAAAAGACGAGTATTCCCCGATAATAAAACAAAGCGGTATCGAGGCACTTTCTTCCCTTAATAACGGAGAAATACCTGATCTTATTATTTCCGATATGGACATGCCATATTTCGATGGTGCTGATTTTATCAGATCACTAAAGACTAGTGGTTATTTCAGGAATATACCCGTTATTATATTATCAGGGTCAGATTCCTCTGAAAACATTAAAGCAAGAGTCCCGTATTTGATAAACGGGATTATGTCGAAGCCTTTCAATCCTGTATTCTTAAAAGAGGCTATCAGAACATTGCTGAATTAATAATTTACTTCTTTTTTTAACCTCTCGCCGCTATTGTTATGAACGATAACATAAATATACTGTATTTTATAAATGACAACGAAGATTCATTTTTAGAAGCATTCAAAAGTCCTGAATTTAAGCTCAGGCGCTCAAATCGCCTTTCGGATCTATCAACAATTGCTGAAAATTTTTCCATTTCGGAACTAAATTCAACTATTCTTATTGAAGTTACCCCTGCCAATTTCCATAGCACAATTCATGCTGCTAAAACGATTAAAAACAATTGGTATACCCGCAATTTGTTCATTATTTTCATTTTAACAGAAAATGATCCTAAATTTTCTAGTACGGCTCTGGCCCTGGGAATAAATGATTGTTATATAACCCCTGTTCCATACGAAGATCTTAAGGAACGTATAAGGTTTTTACATACCTTTTCGATACTCAAATCTCAGATCAGCCAGCTTCCGGAGCTTCCCAAAAAGGATTATGCAATCCCTATGGTTAAAAGGGCGATAGATATAATTATATCAGGAACCGCCCTGCTGCTGCTAAGTCCCATCTTTCTAATCATCGCCATATTAATCAAGCTGGATTCAAAAGGGAGTGTGTTTTACACAAGCAAACGGGTGGGTACCGGGTACCGGATATTCGATTTCTATAAATTCCGTACGATGAGGGCTGATGCAGATAAAGAGGTTGCCAGTCTGCTGGAAAATAACCAGTATGGCAAAGCTTCATTTTTCAAACTTCAAAACGATCCCAGGGTTACAAAGCTTGGAAGCTTTCTCAGAAATACGAGTATTGATGAACTTCCGCAGTTACTTAATGTTTTGAAGGGCGAAATGTGTCTGGTAGGCAACAGGCCTCTCCCATTATATGAAGCTGAGTTATTAACCACAAATGAATGGTCTACCCGGTTCTTAGGACCAGCGGGACTCACAGGCCTGTGGCAAATCAGCAAACGCGGAAAAAAGGATATGTCTGAAATAGAAAGAAAACAGCTGGACAACTACTATGCAAGCAATTTTTCCCTTTATATGGATTTCAAAATTATCCTCAAAACATTCCCGGCTCTAATTCAAAAAGAAAAAGTCTAAGTCTTGTCTTAAATATTTATGAAAAAAAAAATGGAACTGAAATCTTAACCTAATTATTATCTATCATGAAAACAAACGCACTCTTAATCCTAATGATGCTTTCCGGCCTTGGGTCCACCTTCGCACAGGAATCCATTGTATCTCAAATCAATTATACTCAGCTGGAAAAGTACATCCAGTCCGCCCAGCAAAATTACCCCAGAAAACAGATCATGGCACTGAATACTGAGCGGGCAAAGAACGACGTGCCTTCGGCGACTTTATCCTACCTGGATATCTTTAATGCATCATATTTCTACAGACCAGATGGAGCCACATCTATAAATATGGCAAATCCCTATTTAGTTAACGGTTTCCAGTTCGGAGTCAATGTCAATATTGGCAATTTCCTTCAAAAGCCTTATGAGGTTAAGAAAGCCAGAACCGAATTAAAAATCGCACAGCTTGAAGAAAAAGAGTATGAAACTGTATTGACCAATGAGGTCAAAAGCCGGTATTACGCCTATATTCTGCAATTAAACGAGTTAAAACTTAGGACTCAGTCTGCACAGGATAACAAAACCGTATCCGACGATATGCGCTATAAGTTTGAAAAAGGAGAAATAACCCTTCAGGTTTATAATGCCTCCAGGATCAGCGCATCAGGTGCGGATTCCAGCAGAATACAGTCTGAAATAGATTTCCTGAAGGCAAAGGATGCTCTCGAAGAAATTATTGGAAAAAAATTGGAGCAGATAAATTAAATCAAAATGGAAACTAAAAGATTTTTCAAACTTTTAAAAAAATATCTGTGGGTATTAATATTTCTGCCTGTTTTAACTGTGGTTATTACTTACCTCCTGGTTAAAGACCTTCCTGAAGAATATAAATCAGAAGCGCAGATTTCCACGGGCCTTGCAGATCAGTCGCAACAGATGACCTCTGCCCAGAACATGGATTATTTCAGAATAAACCAGCAATTTTCAAGCATCATAGAGATGATGAAAATGAAGAAAATGATAGATTTACTTTCCTATCAATTGCTTCTGCATGATCTTCGCTCTCCGGAGAGCACCTTTACCAGTTACAGTGACGAGATTAATAATCTAAGCCCGGCAGAAAAAAACGAAACTATAGCGTTTTTCACAAATAAACTATATGACAAATCTCCTATTACGATAGCCGATAATGGAAAAATCAAATTTTTCGATATTCTAAGGTCGATGAAATATGATGAGAAAAGCATCCGCAAAAACCTTGAAATAACCCGCAACGATAATAGTGATTTCATTACTATCAAATACATTTCAACCAATCCTCTACAATCGGCCTTTGCTGTTAATACCTTATCCAATGAGTTTATTAACAGTTATGAGCTTGCAGTTAATCAAAATCAAACCAAGTCCATTGTCTTACTGGATTCCTTATTAAAAAATAAGGAGCAGCACATGAATTCTAAAAACTCTGAGCTGAAGGATTATAAAATGGAAAATGGCGTATTAAATCTTGGCACCCAATCGGATATCCTATATGCTCAGATCTCGGCTTATGAAGAAAGAAAAGCACAGGCCATCCGGGATATACAGGCAAACCAGGGGGCGATAGCCAGCATTAACAGCAAACTGAGCAGCAGCAGCGATAATTATGTCGGCGGAACAGTAGTGAAGGATAATAATGACATAATTAATCTTCGTAATCAGCTGCAGATTGCAAATGAAAGATTTGTTGACAATAACTTTAACCCAGCAGATAAGAGAAAAATCGATTCTCTTCAGAATTTGCTTTCAGCACAGGTATCCCGGACTTCCGACCGCTATCTAAATGATCCGCTGGCAGCCAAGGAAAAACTTCTTGAACAAAAAAGATCTATGGAAATGTCCCTGGACCTGGCACGGAACAGTATCCGTTCTATTGACAGGGAATTGGCACAGTTAAAAGGGAAGTATAATTCACTGGTACCCTTTGATGCCGGAATTCAAGGCTATGAGCGTGATGCTGAAGTTGCTACAAAAGAATACCTGGAAGTTTTAGAGCGCTATAATCAGGGAAATATTGAAAAAAGTGTGGGGCTAAGATTGCAGGTTGCTCAATTAGGTTTACCTGGCTTACCTATAACTTCGAAAAGAGTTTTATATACGTCTCTGTCCGGTATTTCCAGCCTGATGTTATTTCTTGTGGCCCTGATCCTGACCTACCTTTTTGATCGTTCTATAAATAATTCAAAACAATTAGCGGCAGCTACACAAAGTCCGGTAATTGGAAGCCTTACAAGTATTAAGGAACCCGGAATGGATCTTCAAAAGATCTGGAACAGCAATGACGATCCGGATTATACCGTTTATAAGGATCTGTTGAGATCTCTGCGTTTTGAAATAGACCACCAGCTATCTCTAAATCAAAATGTAGTGGGCATTACCAGTCTGAGATCCGGAGAAGGCAAAACCTTTCTTTCCCTTGGACTTGCCTATGCATTTGCAATGACTGATAAAAAGGTATTATTAATAAGCAGCGATTTTGAAAAGCCTTCAATAGACCAGAAGCAGCTTCCGGCTCAATTTTTTGAAAACTTCCTGGTTAAACGTGAAATTCAAAAGGAAGACTATATCACGGTTTTAAACACCAAATCTACCAATGGTTCCTTATTGGAGATTCAAAATGAAAAGAATTTAAAAGCTGGCTTCGAAGTCTTGAAAAACGAATTCGATGTCATTATCATTGATATAAGCAGTATGGGTAACAGTAATAAAGCCAAAGAATGGCTTCTGTTTGCTGATAAAAATCTTTCTGTCTTTGAGGCGGGAAAAACCCTTACCGACGATGATAAAGAATTTGTATCATTCATTAAAGGTCAAAAAGGCTTTATGGGTTGGGTTATTAATAAAGTTAGAATGGGTGAGATGAATCAATCGTCGTACCTGGCCAAAAAATATGCCTGAGAAGCATGAAACCATTAGAAACTTATTTTCTTATTTGCTCAAAGGATTTTTTGAGCTACTATCAACCCTCTTTAAAACTCCACCTATGAGGCAATACCTGCTTTCATTGCTTGAATTGTTCCAGAAAGGGCTTATGCTCCTTTTGGGACTTATTACGGCTCTTGTTATCGGGTTCTTTACTGCTCAGTTCGGTTCAGTAATCCCGGTAACAATAATCGTAGCATCAATAATTACAGCCTTACTGGTAGGAATATTTAAAAATCCGGAATATGGATTTATAGCTACAATATCCTACTGTTTTCTCTTTTTCATTTTGGTAAGGGAAGCAGGTGGTTTCCCTTTTGGAATTGGAATAGAAATACTTCTGGCATTAACCTGGATAGCTACCTGCATTCAGTACAAACGATATGACTGGCATCTGGTTAAAAATGACCTTGTTTATTTAATTTTTGCCTGGTTTATAATAAGTGTTCTGGAAATCCTAAATCCTGCAGGAGCAAGCGTCATGGGATGGCTTCAGGAAATCAGAACCTCGGCGGTTTATCCGTTATTGATTATTCCGCTTGCATTTCTCTTCTTCACAAAAAACAGGAACCTTAATTTTTTTCTTATCCTTATTATGGCGCTTTCTGTAATAGCTACCTTAAACGGAATAAGGCAGGTTTATATAGGACTGTCGCCGGGAGAGCAAAAATTTCTCGATGAAGGCGGGGCAAGTACCCATTTATTATGGGGCAAGCTCAGGGTCTTTTCCTTTTTCAGTAACGCAAGTCAATATGGAGTATCGCAAGCACATATAGGATTAATAGCATTTGTTCTTGCTCTCGGCCCTTTTAAGTGGTGGAAAAAAATAACGCTTCTGGCTGTATCAGGAATTCTGCTTTACGGCATGCTGATATCAGGTACCAGAGGTGCTCTTTTTGCCTTGATAATCGGTGGAATTGTAGCTATTGTGCTGAGTAAAAATTACAAGATCCTGATCATAGGCAGTCTGTTGGTTTTATCCGGAGTAAGTGTGCTTAAATTCACTACTTATGGAAATGGACATTATGAGATCTACAGGCTTAGAACGGCTCTGGATCCCCAGGATGCATCATTAAATACCCGCTTCCTTAATCAGGAGATCCTAAAGGATTATTTAAAAACCCGTCCCTTCGGAGGTGGTTTAGGAGTAACCGGATTTTGGGGAGCCAAATACAATTCAGATAAATTTCTTTCTACCATTCCCCCTGATAGTTATTGGGTGAAGGTATGGGTGATGTATGGAATAGCAGGCCTGACCATCTGGTTCAGTATAATGATGTATATCCTGGGAAAATGCTGCGGAATAATATGGAAAATTCAGGATAAGAAACTGAAGTTTAAATTGATTGCACTTTGTTCAGGTGCGGCCGGAATTTTCTTTGCCAGTTATGGCAATGAAATCATTAACGATATGCCATCAGCATTGATAGTGAGCGTTTCCTGGGTATTTATCTATTTAGGGCCAAAATTAGACCGTCAAATTTTAAAACCCGAGCCAAATGCAGAATAGTCCGCTTGTTTCCATTATCTCAATTAATTACGATCAGCCTCAGGTTACTTTCGGAATGCTGGAATCGCTAAGAAATTTATCTTACAAGAATATTGAGATCATAATAGTGGACAATGCATCGCCAAATCATGATCCTGAACAAATTAAACAACGGTATCCAGAGATCAAACTTATAAAATCCGGTATAAATCTGGGTTTTGCCGGGGGTAATAACCTGGGAATTAAAGAGGCAAAGGGTAAATATCTTTTCTTTCTAAATAATGACACCGAAGTAACCAGCGATTGTTTAGAGCCTTTAGTGAACCTGTTTGAATCAAACAGCACAGCGGGAATTGCATCGCCCAAGATTAAATTTTTCGATTCAGATAATATAATTCAATATGCCGGTTCAACGGAGATTAACCCCTGGACAGGGCGAAATCGTGGTATTGGAAGCATGGAGAAAGATACCGGACAATTCAACTTATCGACTAAAACAGATTTAGCCCATGGAGCGGCAATGATGGTTCCAAGGGCTGTTATTGATAAAGCGGGTTTAATGCCAGAGATATATTTTTTATACTATGAAGAACTGGATTGGTGTGAGATGATAAAAAGAGAAGGCTATTCCTGTCATTATGTTGGGGAGGCCTCTGTCTATCACAAAGAATCCATGTCGGTAGGAAAGGCTTCGCTCCTAAAAACCTATTACATAAACAGAAACCGGCTCCTGTTTATCCGCAGAAATTTTTCCGGATTTCAAAAGTGGTCCAGTTACCTCTTATTCCTCGCACTTGCTATTCCTAAAAGGTCTGCTGGGCATGCGATAAAAGGTGAATGGAAACATTGTATGGCATTATGGAGAGGGGTATTCTGGAATTTGAAGTCAGCCATCCAACCACATATCCACAGCAATGTTTAAAGATTTAATGAATCCAAACTATATCTATCATGCCATTTGAATTCTTTTTACTACCGGGTATACTCTTTCTCATTCTAGGTTTTCTGAATGGAAAGAAATATTACAGGAAACAAAATCCCTGATTATTGTTAAGATAATTTAAAGCGATTTGAAATTATGACAGTTCAATTGAAGCAGATGTCCATAACAGCTAAGATAAAATCTAATCCGGTCCTCAAAAAGATGGCGCTTAGATTACTCATTCCCAGGAATGAGTACCGGCCAAGAACCTGGGTGAAATGGTTTCTGAATCCATTTAAGCATAAGCATGGGCAGGGTTCTGTAATTAGAAGCCGCACAAGGACCGACCTGTTTCCCTACAATAATTTCACCCTCGGTAAGGACTCTGTCATTGAAGATTTTACTACCATAAACAATGCAGTGGGAGATGTGATCATCGGCGATAAAACGATTATTGGTATTGGTTCGGTTATTATCGGACCTGTTGCCATCGGAAATAATGTTCTGATTGCCCAGAACATTGTCATGTCCGGATTAAACCACGGATATGAAGATGTTAATATCCCACCTTCGGAACATGAGGTTACATGTAAGCCTATCGTAATTTCAGATAATGTATGGATTGGAGCGAACAGCGTAATTACTGCAGGTGTCACCCTGGGTAAACACTGCGTAATCGGAGCAGGAAGCATTGTGACCAAAAGCATTCCCGATTATTGTGTGGCAGTGGGAAACCCGGCTAAAATTATTAAAAAGTATAATTCCGTCAGTAAAAGCTGGGAAAGCATTAAGCAATAAATAACAATCAGAATGATCCGAAATATTGAAGGCAGAGATATCGTAATAATAGGGCAACAGCCCTGGGATACCGATATAGGTAGCAATTGTAAGGACATCGCATTGGAAATGAGCAAGAGCAACCGAATATTGTACGTTAATTCTCCTCTGGACAGGGCCACCAGGATCAGAAATAAAAATGATCAAAAAATAAAGAAACGAATTTCCATTGTAAATGGAAAGGAAACCGGATTGATCAGAATTAATGATAACCTCTGGAACCTCTATCCTGATTGCATGGTGGAATCGATCAACTGGATCAATATCAGATATGTTTTTGATGCCATTAATAAGCAAAACAACAGAAAATTCGCTAATTCAATAAAGAAAGCACTGGATAAATTAAGCTTTAAGGACTATATATTATTCAACGATAATGAAATGTTCAAAGGCTTTTATTTAAAAGACTTTCTAAAACCCGAGCTCAGTGTTTACTATTCCAGAGATTATATGCTGGCAGTAGATTACTGGAAAAAGCACGGCGAAAGGCTGGAGCCCTTACTCATATCAAAGAACGATATATGTATGGCCAATTCTACATATTTGGCTGATTATTGCAAGCAATATAATTCCAACAGCTTTTACATCGGACAGGGATGCGATCTCGAAATGTTCAATAACATCACCGATATACCAGGGGTATTTAAAGATATTAAGGGTCCGATAATCGGATATGTAGGCGCACTCCAATCAATCCGCCTGGATATTGACCTGATAGCGGGGATAGCTCTGGCACGTCCTGACTGGAATATTGCACTCGTTGGCCCTGAAGATGAGAATTTCACATCCAGCATCTTGCACCAGCTCCCTAATGTGATTTTTACAGGCTTAAAACCAATGAGCGAACTTCCCGCCTGTATCAAATCGTTTGATGTATGCATCAATCCGCAGTTAATCAATGAGGTGACCATAGGAAATTACCCCAGAAAAATAGATGAATATCTGGCGGTTGGTAAGCCGGTGGTTGCAACCCGGACCCGTGCAATGGATATTTTTCAGGACCACGTCTACCTGGCTGGCGACCTCGGGGAATATTTGAACTGTATTGAAGCGGCCCTGGGGGAGGAAAACCCATTACTTCAAACCAAAAGAAAAGATTTTGCACAATTGCACACCTGGAAAAATTGCGTTCAGGAGATCTATTCCATTCTAAACGCTGCAGAAAGCGGTAACTCTCAAAAACCAATCAATGAATTTAATTAATACAATTTGGATAATCGTACAGATATTGATCGGATATCATCTGATATTGCCTCTAATCCTGTATATTTTTTATTTGACTAAAAAAAGAAAAGAAAAATTTCTTGCAGGAACCTATGCAGCCGATTACGCCATAATAGTGACTGCCTATGAACAAACTGATTTATTGCCATCTGTTATAAGTTCTATTTTAAAACTCAATTACAGCAATTACCTGGTTTATGTGGTCGCGGATAAATGCGATATTTCACAGTTAAAATTCAATGATCCCAGGGTCATTTTACTGAGACCGGAGGAAACACTTTCAAACAATGTGAAATCCCACTTTTATGCAATTGACCGATTTAAACGATCGCACGAAAGGCTTACAATAATCGATAGTGATAATTTGGTGGACCCTGAATATTTAAACCACTTGAATGATTTGTTTGATCAGGGTTTCAGTGCGGTTCAGGGAGTGAGAGAGGCTAAAAACCTGAACACCCACTATGCCTGCCTGGATGCCGCACGGGATATTTACTATCGGCTTATAGATAATAAATTACTCTTCGATACAGGTTCCTCAGCTACTCTGTCTGGTTCAGGCATGGCCTTCACAACAAGGCTTTACAAAGAATGTCTTGAGCACTCGAAAATTGAAGGTGCAGGTTTTGACAAGGTACTGCAATTTGAAATACTTAAACGGAATCACAGGATAGCCTTTTCTGAACATGCTGTTGTCTATGATGAAAAAACGTCACAATCCAGCCAACTTGTAAAGCAGAGGGCAAGATGGATTAATACCTGGTTTAAATATTTCAACCTTGGAATAAAAATGACAGGCTACGGAGTTAAGGAATTGAATTGGAACAAATTTATGTTCGGGGTATTGCTGATGAGACCACCCCTATTCATTCTGGTTATACTGTCATTTGTCTGCCTGCTGATTGATATGTTCCTTTTCCCTTATATGGCAATCATCTGGCTTATTTCACTATTTATATTTATAGCCATGTTCTTTGTTGCCTTTTCACATTTTAAAGCTCATAAGCAGATTTACAAATCGCTTATAAATGCTCCAAAATTTGTATACCACCAAATTTCCGCATTAATAAAGGCAAAGAATGCTAATCAATTATCTGTTGCCACAAAACATTATGTAGATAGTGATCCTGTATTACAGCAAAACGATTAAGACGCCTGAGAATAACCCATACTTATCAAAGAGCGACCCATATAAATTTACAATTCCATTAAAACAACAAGCATGATATTAAAAAATTCGATTAAACTCCTTCTTCAGAAAGTACTGGGTTTTAAAACCTATTTATTTGTTTTTTCCCTGCTCACTATACAACGTTTGAAACATGAAGAAGAATTCCTCCTGTTCAATAAAATGATCGAGGATGGCGGCATAATACTGGATATTGGAGCTAATATCGGAACCATGACAACCCTCATTGCAAGCAAACTTAGAAATTCAAAAATATACGCATTCGAACCAATTCCTGAAAATATAAAAACCATCCGCAGGGTTATTCAGCACTACAAACTTGATAACGTCGTGATCTACGAAGCTGCACTAGGTGAAGAAAAGGGTGAATTAAGAATGGTAATGCCGGTAATCAATAATGTGAAAATGCAGGGCTTAAGTCATGTGCTGTTAGAAAGTGAAATCCCGGGGGATAACGATTCTGGAAACATCTATTCTGTCCCTGTGCATAAACTGGATGATATTGCTGAATTTACTTCGGGCAAAAGAATAACTGCCATAAAAATTGATGTTGAAAACTTCGAGTACCAGGTTCTCAAGGGTGGTGAAGAGGTGTTAAAAAAGCACAGACCCATCATTTATTGTGAATTGTGGGATAATGAAAAGAAATATATCACAATCGACTATTTAAACACCCTTGGTTATAAAGCTAAAATATATGAGGACAGGCAGCTGGTAGATTATAAAAAGCAAAAAGCCATAAACTTTTTCTTTTTGCCTGAAAATGCGGCCTGAACAATGCCTAAATCTCAGTAATTGTATTTATGAAAAACTTAAGCAGCATTAGCCTGTTTAAGTATCTAAACCATTAAAAATGTTTCATACCAGCATATCCCATCCCGCCTTAACTACTCCTGAAAGAGCATTGTTCAATTATCGTATAGTTTCTGTCCGGGGCTGATCCTGATTTTATGAGAATTGCAAATCTTATAATGGCTCATAAGAACCCCGCTCAAATAGAGAGACTGATTGTAAAAATGAGATATAATCCCTTTGATTTTTATATTCATCTGGATAAGAAAACAGATATCGAAGATTATAAACATCTGTCTGAATTTGAAAATGTATTCTTTATCGTTAACCGTACCGAATGTAACTGGGGGGGATACAGCTTTGTAACTGCAATCGTTAATTCCTTAACAGAGGTTTTAAATTCAGGGAGGAGTTATGGGTTTATTAATCTTATGAGTGGTCAGGACTATCCTATAAAGCCGGTAAACGAGATCTATGAATATTTATCTGAACATAAGGGCAAGTCATTTTTAGCATACGAGCATGTCGATCATACCTGGTGGGAAGAGGCTGTAACCCGATTTAAATTTTATCACCTGACAGATTTCAAATTAATAGGCAGGTATCTGCTACAAAAAATCATAAATAAATTAATGCCCAGCCGAAAGTTTCCTCTGGATCTGACACTTTACGGAAGTGCGAATTCATCCTGGTGGACAATAAGTACTGAAGCGGCTGATTACCTTGTAAGATATATACGGGATAATACAAAACTCAGGAAATTCATGCGTTTTACCTGGGGTGCTGATGAATTCCTTATTACCACCATTATAATGAATTCCCCTTTCAGAGATAAAGTTATTAATGATAATCTGAGATATATAGACTGGTCGCAGGGAGGCGCTCATCCCAAAACTTTTTCAAAGGAAGATTTTCAAACCCTCGTTAAATCCGATAAGTGCTTTGCCAGAAAATTCGATATAGGCGCGGATAAAGAAATTCTTGACCTCATTGATCAGAGTGAGATAAATTTCAGAAACAATCAAAAAACATTTAACAATCAGCCCCTACCATGAACGTATCGGGAGTGTTTGCAGAATGACTGCAGATAGTTCTCTCTTTACCATTGCTTATATTACTGTCTATGAAGATCCTGTTGAATTCGATTTTGACAAAACTTAATAATAAATACATATTATCGCTTGCCGGCAATGGAATTATGTCGGGGGTGGGTATGATCACAGCAATTATCCTTTTAAGAGCTTTGAGCATTAATGATATGGGTTTATGGATCTTGTTTCTCACCAGTTATCTATTACTTGATACAATCAGATCCGGTTTTTTAACCGTAGCTTTTATAAAATTCTATTCTGGTGCGGAAAAAACCCGGGCTAATGAAATTGTGGGATCAACATGGCTTATCGCGATTTTGATTACCCTGACTTTCATCGTCCTGAATATCCCCGCCTATTTTATTTCACTGTATTTTCAAAATGAAGCTATTTCGCTGTTTCTGAAATGGTTTGGAATAACCTATATCGTTTCACTTCCTTTTTTTGTTGCCACATGTATTTTGCAAGCCAGGCAAAGATTTGATCAGCTCCTGGTGCTGAGAATTTTCAATCAGGGTTCATTTGTTATTTTACTCTTACTCTTTATCTCTGCAGGAAATATTAATATACAAACGGTCATATATTCCTACATCCTTTCCAATATCCTGTCGAGCCTGATCGGTATCATCAAAGGCTGGACACTATTCGAACAAATAAAATATCAATCAAAAAAAACGCTAAAAGAATTATACAATTTCGGAAAATTCAGTGTCGGGACCAGCTTAAGTGCAAGTCTGTTCGGAACAGCCGATAGATTTATAATCAATTTTATGCTCGGACCGGCTGCTCTTGCTATTTTTGATACAGGTGCCAAATTAATCCAGGTCGTTGAAATCCCCCTGCGAAGCTTTATAGCCACGGCCATGCCCAGCCTGTCTTCATATTATAACAGAGACCTAAAACTGGAGGTAGTAGAAGTAATGAAAAAATATATTGGCATGATAACGATCGTGCTGGTGCCTTTAACCCTTATCACCTTCCTGTTTGCAGACTATATTATATTAGTGCTTGGGGGAGAAAAGTATATGAATAGCCTGGCTCCGGATGTTCTTAGGATCTTTATGCTTATAGCACTTCTTTATCCTGTTGACAGATTTATGGCCCTGACCCTTGATGTCATCCACCAGCCTAAAATCAATTTTTTCAAAGTTATCCTTATGCTTATAGTTACCGTTATTACAGACATTGCCGGAATTTACCTGACCGGAAATGTTTTTGGGGTCGCTGTGGCATCCGTCTTTCCAGTCCTGGCAGGGATCGGCATAAGTTTTTATGCCTTGAATTTTTATTATGCAAAATTCAATTTCCTGGATATATACATACGGGGCTTTAAAGAGCTCAAAGTACTGTTCGCCAATTCATTTAATCTGAATCCAAAACCTCAGGGATAAATTTAGCAGCTGCGCCTGTAAAACATTTAATTTTTAGACTTGTTCATCCAGTAAATCTGACAGTATTATAAGATGCCTTTAAGACCCTTAGCCCTTCCGAATTTTGTAAAGAATGAACAGCATGATGCAGGCTGGTTCCTGGAAAATGCCGAACTCATTCATAGTAATATGAAGAAAATCCAATCAGACTCTCCTGACATTACCGTGATCATACCTGCCTATAATGAAGAAGATACCATTCTGAGGACTCTCTCCTCTTTGTCCAAAAGCAGGACTACCCAAAAAATCGAAATTTTGGTTGTTGATAATAATTCCACAGATAGAACTGCCGAGTTGATTAAAATGAGTGGTGCAAGGTATTTATTTGAGCCGGAGCAGGGAGTAAAACATGCCAGGACAGCAGGCTTAATGGCAGCCAGAGGTAAATTCATTTTAAATGCGGATGCGGATTCTATCTATTCTCCTTACTGGATAGATCTAATGACCCTCCCTTTAAGAAATGATAAGGTTGCGTGTACCTATGGAAGGTTTGCATTTTTTCCGGAAAATGATACCTCACGTTCTTATTACTTTTTTTATGAAAGCTTCGGTGATCTTTATAAAAGAACTATCCAGAAATTAAAAGATGAGGCTATGTATGTCTATGGATGCAGTTCCGGATACAGAAAAGCACAGGGAGTTCTTGTAGATGGATATGAGCATCCTCCGGGTTCAAATGAAGACGGCTATCTGGGTCTTAAACTAAGGGAAAAGTTTGGACGACTTAAACGGATCACCGATAATAAGGCGCTGGTCTGGACCTCAGACAGACGATTAAACGAGGAAGGCGGAGTTTCTTCAGCCTTTGCCAACCGGATCAGAAAGATATTCTTTAAACATTAAAAAATCTCATCCTTAAAGGCTAAAAACTGATATTTACCAGGCCGTTAAGATTAAAACTGCTCTCCTTTGCATTCGTTACCTTAATATCCTTAATCGCACTTCCGGCATTTATCATCAGGGTAAAATCTTTGAAAAACGTGTCTTTATCAACCCCGGAGATATCCAGATTAATCAGGAGCTTTCCATTTACCATAGTTTCGGTTTTGCTGATCTGATTCCTTAATTGTAAATATTCCACCATTTCCTGCATAGTAGTAACCCACATCTGATCCTTTGCATTATTTTTAATATGCTCTGATAATTCCTTAAAAGCTTCCAAATTCGGGGAATGAGTTCCAAGCCTGTACAGGATCCTTTCTTTGGTACTGCTTTTATTAAGCAATGCGCTGATCTTATCTTTGATCATATTGATTCCGCTGATGTCCCACTTATCATTAAAATCTCTGCGTAAATGGATCTTATTTAAAGGAAGGCCCGCGATGTCAACAAAATCTCCGTACATAGGAAAAGACTGAAAACCTTCAAAATGATTGGTAGATGTTGTGGCAATAATCCCCTGTTCAAAAGCAGGCGAAAGATAGCCCGGGTCATTGGATGGAACCACCAGAGTTCTCATTCTGAACCCGGTTTTATCAAAAACATACTTCGTATTTTCACTGATATTAAGGGAGATCTGCTTTCCATATCCAAAATTATCACTTGCATTTAATACAGAATGATAAAATCCGTGATTCTCTAATGTCCACCCGCCAGATATCATGGCTGCAGCCTGCTCCTTTGTGAGACTACCCTGGTAGTTTTCCCACAGATCACCATTATTATAGTTTCCCCGGCTATTGACTGCCACTCCCGCCCTGAATTTTATTGCTTTGCCGGTCCCGTTCGAAAAGGTTTGGCTGTTCAAATATTGATAAACAGCAAACGATGCCGCTGGATTATCATCAAATTCAAAATTGATTACTGATGTCTTATTATATTTTAATGGAGTGATCGCTGTACTTGCACCAGATACTGGTGAACTGAAACTAACCTCCACGGTTATCAGTTCAGAATTTCCAGAGACGCCTCCCTGTATTTCAACTCCGGTCGAAACCGGTTCAATCACGGGTAAAGGAGATTTACTGCAGGAATAACTAGATACAACAAGAATGGCACAGATTATACGTCCAAAAATAATCCCTTCTTTAAACATCAAACACTTCATAAGGATGCTTTACGAAAACTTTATTTAGAAAGTTTTATTTTTTTTCAAACAAATCAGGAGTTAAAATGTAAAGGAGGTAAAGCTGAAAATTCATTACTTCTATAGAAAAATTTAATACTTCAGATGAAAATAAAAGTATAGCGATGGGAGGATATTTTTTTGGTTTACTTTCGTCAAACCTGCATGCCTGCTCTGGCTTCAACCGCAATTCTTAAAACCGAAAATGATAATATTCCAACCGGGATTAAACATTTCAAGTTTTCCAATGTTCATAAATCGTTATGTCTAAGGATAACACCATCAACCTATCAATTAACTAACATCTATCAAGGAAATACCAATGAATAATGATCTGATTATCGATGCGGGCATGCATAAGTGTGAAGATACCACCTACTACTTAAAAAAAGGATTTAATGTGATCAGCATAGATGCAGATTTAAACCTGGTGAATAAGGCTAAAGTAATGCATGAGGATTACATCAGTGACGGGAAACTAACCCTTTTAAATTATGCACTGTCTTCAGAAGATAATGCCCAAATCACATTTAACATCAGCAAGGAAACCTTATGGAACTCCATTAATCCCAGCATTTCTGATAGAAACGGGAACTTCCGGGAAGAGGTATCAGTTCAAACGCAGAAATTAAGCTCGGTCATAAAAAAATACGGAGTGCCATATTATTGTAAGATCGATCTGGAAGGGTATGATAATATTGCGCTGAAAACCCTGTTGGAACTTGACGAATTACCCAAATTCATTTCTGCAGAAACAGAATGTTTGGGAGAAGATCAGGTGATTACAGAGACAGAGATTATACAGACCTTAAATACACTGTATGAACTAGGATATAGAAAATTTAAACTTGTTGATCAGTTAACTCTTTCTGTTCTGACAGACATTGATCATAAATTCTATAAGGACCAACCTACTACCTTTCTAGGTAAAAAACTGAAATACCTGAGCTCTAAGTTAAACCGGATATCCCGTTATGATATCAAACTGAATTATAAATTCCCTGTGGGTTCATCCGGTTATTTTGGGGATGAACTGCCTGGAAAATGGGTGAATTACGATACGGCTAAAAACTCCATAATGAGGCACCGGGCAGACTACTTCCAAACCAATATGCCGCTGTCCTTTGGATTCTGGTGCGACTGGCATGCCCGGATGCCTGATTAACCTGAACTTTACCTCATTAAGGTGTGGCCTTCACCGTGGCATATATAATAATATCATTAAAATCATGATCACATGATGGCTCGGATCTCATCATATCTTCAAATCCAATGAAAATCTTATTCTCTTTCGGATAATTTAATAACACGGTATGCTTCTTTAAATTCGGATCAGTCTCTGGATTCAATACTTCATTTGAACAGAAGTGATTGACATTGGAATTCACCTTCCGGGTGACGGAGTCCCATCCCTTTTCTAATAATACAAAGCCAATGGAAGTACCCTTCTCAAAGCTTCCTATTTTAATTTTCTCACCCGGATTTAATCCTCCCCCGGCCCAGCCCAATAACGAAGCATTTGGAAACATATACATGATGTTTTTCAGATCTGATGCCTTCCTGGGAGGTGTGTTTGTGGGGTAGGTATAAAATCCCAGCGTATTAAGCTGGCTTGCCCCTTCTGCAACGAAAGTTATAAAAACATCCGACTTCTGATCGATGTTCAGATCCGAGTTACTTGAAAGAAGCGAAGAATTACTTTTACTTACATCCTGTCCGGCAGGAAGTGAGCTTTCAATAAAGCTTAATAATTCCCGGCTCAGTGTATCCCGGTTTAACAGGTAATCCACCGGTCGGCCCAATGAGTCATACGTACCCATATATTTATACTGGGTTTGTGTAAACGTTACCGGAACGAAAGGAGGTTCAGGCGCTGATGCAGGACTTTTTTTACATGCAGTAAAACCCGCACTAAATAGAATTAGCAGGATGATGTTTAGATTTTTCATAGGATTTTCTTAGATTAAAATATTTAATCAAAAAAAATGCCATGATATAGAAAATGAACCTGTCTTTTGAACAGGTTCATTAACTTGCGTTAAACTAATTATTTTTAATCTGCTTGTACAAAAACAGGAGTTTCTGTTACGTTTACTTTTAGTTTTCCTCCGGATGTCTCCACCTTTCTGGTCACCATTGCATCACCACCCGGCTGAAGTGTATAAATAGTAGCGGTTTTGGCTCCGTTCAGATTCAGTTCATAGCTGCCCGTCCGGTTCTTCTCATCAGGGATAGCCAGCACATACATCTTTTTCCCTCCCAAAACGTAG
>JAKFCV010000004.1:0-87752 GCA_036676435.1 Pedobacter sp.
GGCGGTACCTTTGCAGGAAAAACAACCGGACTGAATGTTATACCGGTAACTTATACAGTAACACAGCCTTAATAAATTAATTCTCTCAAACCAATTTTAGAGGGCTCTTTGGAGCCCTTTTTTTGATGCGGCGAAGGGTATAGGTAGTAGATCTTCGGTTTCAGGAATAGAATATTAGCTGAAGGTTGCCGGTTGTGGATATTCCGGAAAGACAACAGTATCTTCTGAGGATTAAGAATAATTAAGAAAGCATCCCTCGCAGGATGCTTTCTTAATTACATTTAATTAGCTGCCTGAGCCTTTGGCAGTTCTTTCCTCGGGATCTTATTCTCCCATTGGGCCGTATTATATACAAATGCAGCTACTATCGTTGCCGATTGTTTCAGGTCATCTGCGATCAGACGGTCGTAAGTATCCATATTTGTATGATGTGTCCTTGAGCCGTATTCAATCCCGTCCTGGATGAACTGGAAGCCCGGGATACCCACCGCATCAAAAGCAAGATGATCTGTACCGCCGGTATTTCTGTTCGTAATGGTTGTTGCTCCCAGATCCTTGAAGGGACTTAACCAGGATTGAAATATGGTTCCTGCCTCCGGATTACCCTGTGTATAGATGCCCCTGATCTTACCGGTTCCGTTATCCAGGTTATAATAAGCCGATACCTTTTCATGATCGGGTTTTAATTCCATGGTCCGGGCATTACCATAATGGTTAGCCACATAATTTCTTGATCCAAATAAACCCTGCTCTTCGGATGACCATAATGCAATCCGGATAGTCCTTTTAGGATTTAGGTTAAGCGCCTTAATTATTCGTACGGCTTCGATCATAACAGCACTCCCTGCGGCATTATCGGTAGCTCCGGTAGCTGCATGCCATGAATCCAGGTGACCTCCAAGCATAACTATTTCATTTTTCAGAGTTTTATCAGTTCCGGGAATTTCAGCTATGACATTATACCCGTTCAGGTCCTTGGTAAAGAACTGAGTTTTGATCTCTGCTTCCATCTCAACTTTTATCCCGCCTTTAAGCAGGCGAATGATCCGCAAATAGTCTTCAGATGACATTTCAAGTTCCGGGAGTACTGTCGCCGCATCTTCAGCATAGGACGCTCCATTGGTGGTAAATAAAGTGCCGTGAGATGCTCCGCGGCTCAGACTTAATAATAGGCCTGCGCCTTCTGATTTCAGAAAGTCCCCTACCTGGCTACGCATTGCACGGGTTTTCCGCAGCTGGGCCATTTGTTCAGGAGTAAATCCTCTTTGCCCCGCGGCCGGGGCGGAAGGCGGCTCTGTCATTTTCAGAAGCTCATCCTCTGTATACCGGGTGCCATCTGCGCGGAAACTTGTTTCCAGAACAGCCGGACTATCAAAAATCAGGATCTTACCCTTCAATTTACCCTTATAGGCATCCATTTTAGTAATCGTATCTATTTTGCTGATATCTATAAGCATAATATCAGATTTCACAATTCCATTGGTGCCGGGAGTCCAGGCTTTGGGTGATGCGATAATCGCACTGTAATAGGGTGCGGTCATGGCGGCATAATTTTTTTCAACCTGCCAGCCTTTTCCAAATTTCCCCCAGGGTTCCAGCTTTACATTTTCAAGTCCATATGATTTAAGAGTACTTACCGCCCAATCCTGAGCACGCTTCAGACCAGGCGAATTGGAAAGCCGCGGACCGGATACATCAGTTAGGTAAAATGCCGTCTTCATCACCTGCGAATTGTTTAAGCCTTCATTGCGGATGCTTTGAATTGCATTTACCTTTTCCATCTGAGCAGAAACAGTCGCTGCTGTTCCGCTAAATAAAAGGAGAGATAAGAGAAGTTTTTTCATGTTTGGATTTTCTTTTCAAGGTAACAAACATATTTTATCAATTAAATAAAAAATTAAGGCTGAATTCTTAGGTTTGAGTTTGATTAGTATAAATTCAATGATAATCTGATCCTATGAAATATATCTTTTTAGCAATTTTTGCCCTGACAGGTTTTCAGAGCCGGTCTCAAACTGTGATCGTTAAACAGGACCAGGTAATTAAAAAGATGGTTGATGAAGTTTCATCACAAAGCATTGAAGCGATCGTCAGGAAGCTCGTTACCTTTGAGACCCGTCACAGCATGAGCGACACACTAAGTTCAACTACCGGAATAGGAGCCGCACGCAACTGGATCAAAGCAGAGATGCAGCGTTATTCAAAAGAGTCGGGAGGAAGGTTGAAAGTGGAATTTGATACGTTTACCCAACCTGCCGACGGTCGCAGAATTGCTGTGCCAACGGTCATGAAAAATGTATTGGCTATCCTGCCGGGCACAGATCCTGCCGATGACCGCATATTTATAGTTTCAGGACATTATGATTCCCGAGCCTCGGATGTAAATGATCCTAAGGTTTTTGCTCCGGGAGCCAATGATGATGCTTCAGGCACAGCCACTGCAATGGAACTGGCACGGGTGATGAGTAAACATAAATTTAACTGCACGCTCATTTTTGTTGCGATGGTTGCCGAGGAACAAGGCTTATATGGAGCCGCAAACCTTGCTAAACGGGCTAAAGCAGAGAAGTGGAATTTAGCAGGTATGATCACCAATGATATTGTAGGGAATACTTACGGAATGGAAACGAACCTGAAAGATAACAGAAGCGTCCGCATTTTCAGTGAAGGTGTTTCTGTTGTTGAAACGCCCGAAGAGGCAGCCAGGCGTACTAGTACCGGATCAGAAAATGACGGGGCGGCCAGGCAGTTCGCCCGTTATCTGAAAGAAGTTGGGGAGCGTTACGTCGACCAGCTGGATGTAAAACTTATTTATCGCCGCGACAGGTATTTACGCGGCGGAGACCATACCCCATTTTCCCAGCAGGGTTTTGCAGGTATACGGATAACGGAAATGAATGAGAACTTCGAGCGTCAGCATCAAACAGTTCGGAAAGAAAATGGGATTGATTATGGGGATCTGCCTGATTTTGTGGACTTTACATACACTCAGAAAGTCGCCCGGATGAATCTGGCCTCCCTGGCCAATCTTGCCCTGGCTCCCCGCGAACCTCAGAATGTCGGCGTGCTCACCAGTCAGCTTACAAATAAAACGCTTCTTAAGTGGGAAGCACCAAAGGGCGAAAAGCCAGCCGGATATTATGTCGTTATGAGAGAAACCAGCAGTCCTGTATGGGAAAAGAAGATCTTTTTCAGCGATACCAGCGCAAGTTTAAATTATTCCAAGGATAATTATGTTTTCGGCGTGCAGTCAGTGGATGCTGATGGACATGAAAGCCTGGTGATCATACCGGTTTCGGTTCGTTAATTATTTTATGCTTCTCTTGCTGATCACAAAATATCCCATCACAAAAGTAATAGCCGAAATGGCAAGGCTTACGTAAACTTCTTTTCCCATCAGGTCAAAACTTAGCTGCTGGCTGTTGTTTTTAAAGATCTGTGAGGTAATACTACTTAAGGCAAGCATGGGGTGAGTGTATGGGATAGTAAATGCATATTTCCAGCCCAGGTTGGCTGTTATTATTCCGAAAACGGTAAGCACAAAGCCTATTCCCATAGGTTTAAGAAAGTCGGACCATAAAAGGCTCAGTAAAAACTGTATCGCTAAAATTCCTGTTGAAGCCAGAAAAAGTTTAAGATGAAGTTTGAAAAGCAGCGCTGAAATATCATATTGGTTAAACTTCAATTCGGGAACAAGAAAATTCAATATGTACCCTGATGCCAGGATGAAACTTGCAAATAATGTCAGGCAGAGCGCATTCAGGAGTAATGCGTATACAAACTTGGCTGAATACATACTCCATTTGGAAAGCGGTAAGGAAAATAAGCTCTTCCACATCTCTGAACGGTGTTCTATATTATTTATAGAAAAGGTTTGAAAGATGATCCAGATGGGTATTAATAAACTGCCCATCACTCCTATAAAGGCCCCTGTAAATCTAAGCCATTGGGTCAGGGCACTGTATTGCACTATTTTATGGGAGTTGTAGAAGAATCCGGCAGAAATTAAGGTGCATAATATGAGCGGTAATAATATTGCAGATAAAAACGCAAGGGTATAACGTGTTTTATAAAATTCAGACCTCAAGGATAGTAAAAAGCCCTGCATCGCTATTGCTGAGTTATAGTTAAAAATAAATTTTCCAGGTTCTGCTGGCTTTTGCCTAAGCTGAAAACCTGATGATTGTGCTTTACCAAGAGCTGATTTATCTCGCTTATTTCCTCCCTGGAAATATAGGGAATATGAATAGTATCCAGTTTTATATCAGCCTGATATCCATTTTTTAATAAAAGATTTGCTGAAAGAACAGTGTCCCCGGTCTGGATTAAAACCTGGCTTTTACTTAGCCTTTGGAGTTCTTCAATCTCTCCCTGGAATACTAATTTGCCCTGGTCGATGATGCCTATATGTGAGACCATCTTTTCTACTTCAGAAAGAAGATGGCTGGAAAGAAAAACGGTTTTTCCTTCTTCGGTAACAAGTTTTTGAAGCAGATGCCTTATTTCAATAATGCCGTTTGGATCCAGGCCGTTAGTTGGTTCATCGAGGATAAGCAGCTGCGGTTCGGGTAAGAGAGCCAGTCCGATCCCTAGTCGCTGTTTCATTCCCAGTGAATAGTTGCCCGCTTTTCTGCCCCCGTTTTCCAGCAGTCCAACCAGCTTCAGTATATTTTCTACACTGCTTTTGGGGATCTGCAATAATAAAGCCCGGTTAAGGAGATTTTCCCTTCCGCTTAAATGAGGATATATCGCCGGCTGCTCTATAAGTGAGCCGACTTTTGAAAGTATGCTGATACGGTTTTGCTTAAGCTCTTCCCCAAATACAAAAACATTCCTTTCTCCGGGATCAAGCAGATTTAGCAATATTTTTATTGTAGTCGTTTTGCCGGCTCCATTGGGTCCCAGAAAACCATAAATACTTCCTTCGGGGACTTTTAGAGATACTTTATCCAGTACCTGCTGCCTTCCAAAAGAGTAGCTGAGATCGCGGGTCTCAATTATCAGCCGGTTCCGCATACTTATTTAACAGCTGCCTGTATGAGTCCTTTAAGGCTGGGTACCTGAAAACTTATACTGGCTTTCTGTCTTTCAGCCGGAATTTCTTTGTTAACATTCATTGCCAAAAATCCTACGAGCAGGAACAATGGAAATAATAACATAATGAATGGCGATACGCAGTTGGTTAACTTTTTCATCTGTTTACAATTTATTTTTAAAGACTATGAAGCTATCATGATTTAATGATCGTACCCCTGCGGGTTTGGCAAAATCATGATGGTTTCATACTCTCCTGATTTGATGAAACAAATAAAGAAAGTATTAATTTCATTCGAAAAAGTATTAGACCAAGCAGCATTTTAAACAGACAAACGGCAGGAATAACTTACTTAAAGGTTAATGGGCTTCCGGGGCGCGTTGGCAGATAGATTTTGCCTGTTGGTCGAAACGAACTACATTACAGCTCTGAATAAACTAATTTAGAATAATGAATAAGACCAGGCAGGCAATTTTACATATAATAGCATGGATTGTTATATTGCTGCTCTTTATGTATATGGCCAGCAATGGAAATATAACTCATAAAACAATAGTTGTTTTCTTATATTTTGGGCTGATTAATATCGCCGTCTTTTACATCAATTATCTTTTTATACTTCCCACCTTCCTGAACCGGAAAAAATACCTCTGGTGTGCCCTTGCAATAGCCTCTCTGGTAATTATCTCGGCATCTTTCAAATTGGGATTAGCTTATTATTTTTATGATATAGTGCTGGTGAGGGGTCCCAGAAAGCAGGTGATGGGTTTCTGGGATTATTATTTCAGTGCAGTCTTTGTAAGCTGCTTCTTTATTTTTTTAAGTGCGGTTTTAAAATTTATGACCGATTGGTTTTTAAATGAAAAGATTAAAAGCAAGCTGGAAAATGAAAAACTGATAGCAGAACTGGCCTTCCTGAAATCCCAGATCAATCCGCATTTCCTGTTTAATTCTTTAAATAATATTTATTCACTGGCTTACCAGAAATCGGTTAAAACTCCCGAAGCGATCCTGAAGCTTTCTGAGATCATGCGGTACATGCTCTATGAGAGCAATGAGAATAAGGTGGCGCTTTCTGATGAGATCAGATACCTCGAAAACTATATCGAGCTTCAGAAGTTAAGATTTAAGGATAAAACGCATATTAAATTTGAGATCAATGGAAATATCCAGGATCAGGTAATCACGCCGCTTGTTCTTATTTCTTTTGTTGAGAATGCCTTTAAACACGGCCTGGCCACGGATGAAGCCAATCCAATCACTATTGTTCTTAAAACAGATCCCGGCAAATTATTTTTTAAGGTCAGCAATAAAAAGAGCTCCCAGAATAAGGATGAAACCGGAGGTATTGGCCTGCATAATGTAAAACGCCGCCTCGACCTTATCTATAAAGATCAGTACTGCCTGCATATAGATGACAGGAATGATATTTATAATTGTGAATTATATCTAAATTTATAGAATGATACGCTGCCTGGTTGTTGATGATGAGCCCCTGGCTTTGGATATCTTAGAAGATTATATCAGTAAGGTACCCTTTCTTACATTGGTTAAAACTACCACCAGTGCCATAGAAGGTTTATCACTGGTCCAGAGCGATGCTGTGGACCTTGTTTTCCTGGATGTTCAGATGCCCGAGCTTACAGGTATCCAGTTCTTAAAGATCATTAACGGAAAGTGCGATGTGATCCTTACTACTGCCTATTCCCAGTATGCGCTGGAGGGATATGACCTGGATGTGGTTGATTATTTACTCAAGCCCATAGCTTTTGACCGTTTTTACAAGGCTGCTCAAAAAGTGCTTCAAAATACCAATACCAACCACCCCCCATCTCCGGAATTATCCCCTGCCCAGAATAATCACGGTTTTATATTTGTTAAGACAGAGAATAAGATCCAGAAAATATACCTCGATGATATTTTATATATAGAAGGCTTAAAGGACTATATTTCAATTTTTACCAAAACTGAAAGGATCATAACCTTACAGAACATGAAGAAGATGGAAGAATCTCTGCCCTCTAAATCTTTTGTCAGGGTACATAAATCCTACATTATTGCTTTGGATAAGATTGAAAGCATTGAACGGAGCCGTATTCAGATAGGGGATAAGATCATTCCGATCGGCGATACCTACCGCGAATATTTCTTTAAACAGATTGAAGATAAAAATATCGGATAAATCCTTATTGGTAAAGAACTTCTTTTATCGATTCTTCGGCTTCAGCTACCATTTCTTCAAGTATTTTACCAGCGGGTTCGATAGGCTTTAAAACAGTCCAGCTCATGTTTTCACCAAAGCTCAGCGGAAAGGCTCCATACTGGACCAGTTTCCATGAATTTTTTATGGCGACCGGAACCAGCAGTGCATTTGGCGCTCTTTTTAATAAGGTGGCAATACCTCCTATTGCGAAGGGCTTCAGGTGACCGTCACGCGATCGGGTACCCTCAGGAAAAATCACTGCCGACCAGTTGTATGCTTTCATCCGCTCACCCAGTTCAAGGATTTCTGCAACGGCTTGTTTGCTGTCTTTGCGGTCAATATTTGCACCTCCGCCATACTTCAAATTAAAAGAAATACTTGGGATCCCCCTTGTCAGTTCAATCTTTGAAATGAATTTAGCATGATGTTTCCGTAGAAACCAGATAAGCGGTGGAATATCATACATGCTCTGGTGATTGGCAATAAAAATAATAGGACGGTCAAGCGGTAAGCTGTGTGGGTTTTTGAAAGTGACCCGGCTTCCCAGAACATAATAAGTGGAAAGCAGGAAAAAGTTCATAATATCAACTGACCTTTTATGAGCTTCCTTTCCTCCTAGTTTAAGTGAAAGCCATTGAACAGGATGGAACAGGAAAAGGATCAATCCAAACAGAATATAATGCACCGGGGTAAACAGGTAGCCTAAGAGTTTATTCATTTTTTCTGAGGATTATTAAAGAACCGGTTGTTGAACCTTAACGGGATGAATTTAGGATTTTAACTTTTAATATTGCAGCCACGCTCAATGAATCTGTTATTTCGCCGTTTATGACCATTTGATATGCTTCTTCAAAAGGTAATTTCCGAATCACCAGCTCTTCTGTTTCTTCCGGAGCGGATGCACCGAAGGAAAGTTCGCGGGCAAGATATATGATCCCATATTCGTTGCTTACTGAATTAGAGAGGTGGATACGCTGGATTTCTGTCCAGCTGTTAGCTGTAATTCCTGTTTCTTCGAGAAGTTCCCGCTTTGCCGATTCCAAGGGATCAATCCCAAGCGGACCGCCGCCTTCAGGGATTTCCCAGCTGTATTGATTCAAGGGGTACCGGAATTGACCAACCAGCCAGGTATTATCTTCTTCATCTAAAACCAATATGCCTATAGCCAGGTTTTTAAAATGAACCTTGCCATAAATTCCTTCCCCTCCGCCCGGATTTATTACCTGATGTTCAGTCAGGCTAATCCATGGATTTTCGTAGATATGTTTATCCGAAAGGGTTATCCATGGGTTTTTTGTTTGATCTTTCATTAGAACAGTTCTATTTATACGGCCCTGAAAATGCAATAAGCTTCATTACCACATTTTGCCTGCCGGTGCTGAAACTAAACATGTTTCCAAGGTTACAATATTAAAAAAAAGCCTTCCTTCCGGATGGAAAGAAGGCTCTATTCTTTAAAAATACAAATTTAAGCTATCTGGAAAGCAGCTTTAACCTTATCTACGAAATCTAATTTTTCCCAGGTAAATAACTCTACCTCAACAGTTTTTGTCTCACCGTTGGTTCCGCAAAAAGACTTGCTTACAATCTCATTATTCCGTCCCATGTGGCCGTAAGCAGCAGTTTCAGAATATATAGGGTTACGTAGTTTCAAGCGGGTTTCGATCCCGTAAGGGGTCATGTCAAAAATAGATGATATTTTATTGGCGATCTCACCGTCATTAAAACCAACTTTAGCTGTTCCGTAAGTATCAACAAAAATTCCCATTGGGTCTTTTACGCCGATAGCGTATGAAACCTGTACTAAAACCTCATTACAAACTCCCGCAGCAACCAGGTTCTTCGCGATATGACGTGTTGCATATGCAGCTGAACGGTCTACTTTTGATGGATCTTTACCAGAAAATGCACCGCCTCCGTGAGCTCCTTTTCCGCCATAAGTATCTACAATGATCTTACGTCCGGTTAGTCCCGTATCCCCGTGAGGTCCGCCGATAACGAATTTCCCGGTTGGGTTGATATGGTATTTGATGTCATTGGTAAAAAGAGCCTGCAACTCCGGCTTCAGCTGAGCTTTAATCCTCGGGATCAGAATCGATACAATATCATCCTGGATCTTTTTCTGCATATTCTCCTCTGTGTCGAAGTCATCATGCTGAGTAGAAACTACAACTGCATCAATACGAATTGGTCTGTGATCATCGCTGTATTCGATCGTTACCTGTGATTTAGCATCCGGACGAAGATAATTGATGGATGAGTTCTCACGGCGCAATACTGCAAGTTCGGTTAATATTTTATGCGCCAGGTCTAATGCCAATGGCATATAATTCTCAGTTTCGCTTGTTGCATAACCAAACATCATTCCCTGGTCACCTGCACCCTGATCCTGCTTCTTAACGCGGTCAACTCCCTGGTTGATATCAGCAGACTGTTCATGTATTGTTGAAATTACTCCACATGAATCCGCTTCAAACATATATTCTGACTTAGTATACCCGATTTTGCGGATCACATCACGAGCAATTTTCTGAACGTCAAGGTAAGTTTGAGATTTAACTTCTCCTGCTAAAACTACAAGTCCCGTTGTTACTAAAGTCTCACAGGCAACTTTGGAATCTGCATCCCAGGCTAAAAAGTTATCAATTAATGCGTCAGAGATCTGATCAGCTACTTTGTCCGGGTGTCCTTCTGAAACAGATTCTGAGGTGAATAAATAGGGCATAAAATTTTGATTAAATTTTAAAAATAGATCAATTGTTAAATGCAGGAAGTAAAAGGATTCTGGTTGGACAGGTAAAAATCGGCAGTATGTTTTAGCACTTTTTTTTACGTGGTTGCAATCAACGCAAATCGATCCACTTTTTTGCACTGCAAAAGTATGATAATTTTTAAGTTCTGAAAAAATTTAAAAGTATTTTTGCGTTTCATTCTCAATTGACCTGTTGAAAAAGAAAATATTATTCATTATAAACCCCATTTCAGGAGGAAAATCAAAAATTCAGTTCCCGGAAATGGCTTTAAAATACCTTGATACGGAGAAATTCCAGGCAGAATTCATGTTCACGGAAAGGTCTGGCCATGCATTTGAGATCGCAGGCAGTGTTCTGAACAGGGATATTGATATAATCGTTGCGGTTGGAGGTGATGGTACTATTAATGAGATAGGCTCTGCCATAGAGAGTACAGATAAAATACTCGGAATTATTCCTTATGGATCCGGGAATGGTCTGGCCCGTTCGCTTAGTATCCCCCTGAATGATAAGCTAGCCATTATGCGGTTAAATGATCTCCGGATAAGCAGGATCGATACCGGGACCTTTAATGAGAGGAAATTTTTCAATATAGCAGGGATAGGTTTTGATGCCCATATCAGCGCAATTTTCGCTGACAATATTAAACGCGGGTTGCGGGGATATGTACAGACAACTGTGAGTGAGATTTCCCGTTACCAGTTTCAGCATTATCATCTTGAGATCGATGGGAAGGTCTATAAAAGGGATGCATTCATGATAAGTATTGCGAACTCATCCCAGTTTGGAAATAATGCCCATATTGCTCCTTTCGCTTCCTTAAAAGACGGGCTTCTGGATACCTGTGTGATTAAACCTTTTCCTTTGTACCAGTTTCCGGTAATGGGTTATCAGATGTTCAGGAAGCGGATTCATAAGTCCAGGTATGTGGAAATAATCAAATCTAAAAATATACGGATCATACGGGAATTTGAAGGAGCAGTGCATCTTGATGGTGAACCGATCCAGATGGGAATGGAATTGAATATCGGGATCAAACCCCTGGCTTTGTCTGTTTTAAATTAAATTGCTATGTCTAAAAAAAATAAAGGCTCCTTTGGGGTAGTTTATTCAACCGATCCGGATTTCGAATATACCTCAGACGAACAAACCGAAATGGAAACTCCGGATCCAAAATCTCAGGATCTGCGTGTACAGCTGGATAAGAAGCAGCGGGGGGGCAAGGCGGTCACGCTGATAACAGGCTTTACCGGCAGGAAGGATGATCTGGAAATACTGGGGAAGAAACTCAAACAAAAGTGCGGGGTAGGTGGTTCTACAAAGGATGGTGAAATACTTATTCAAGGCGATTTTCGTGATAAAGTAATGCTTTTGCTGCAGACAGAAGGATTTAAGGTAAAAAAAATCGGAGGGTAATTCGCATAATAAAGAGTGTTATCCCATTGAAATTTAGAGGTTTATGTCTTAGTGTTCTGATGACAATTAGCTGATTTTGAGTTAGTTTTAATTTAATTTAAGCATTCAAGACATTACTTTTGCTTAACTAACCGACCAATACCAATGAACATGAATAAGACTTCAAACCGGGATCTCGATCTCAGGTACCTCAAGCTCACGCATTCAAAATCTGTTTCTTATCAACTATCGCCTGCACAGTTAATTGAAAAAGCCATATGTAATGGTGAGGGCACTCTTGCTGATAATGGGGCGTTTGCTGCTGACACAGGTGAATTTACAGGCCGTTCACCCAAAGACAGGTTTATCGTGTGTGACGAACTGACCGAGAACAGCGTGTGGTGGGGTGAAGTTAATATCAGGTTCAGCGCTTCAAAATTTGATGCATTATTTGACAAGGTGGCCCAATATCTTTCCGGGCGCGACATCTATATCCGTGATGCATATGCTTGTGCCAGTCCGGAATACCGGATAGACATCCGGGTAATTACCGAAACGGCTTACCAGAACCTGTTTGCCAATAATTTATTTCTTCGTCCGGAAACGGCAGACGCGACCCTGAAGCCTGAATGGACCATCATGGCAGCCCCTGGATTTAAAGCAAACCCTGATGAGGATGGAACACGCCAGCATAACTTTTGCATTATCAATTTCACCCGTAAAATTATCCTGATCGGTGGCACCGGTTATACCGGAGAGATTAAAAAAGGAATATTTTCAGTACTCAACTTCCTGCTGCCAAAGCAGCATCAGGTGCTTTCTATGCACTGTTCAGCAAATCTTGGCAAGGATGGTGATACCGCTATTTTCTTCGGATTATCAGGAACGGGGAAAACCACGCTCTCGGCAGATCCTGAGCGGGGCCTGATCGGCGATGATGAGCATGGCTGGAGCAATGATTCGGTTTTTAACTTCGAGGGAGGCTGTTATGCTAAATGTGTAAATCTCAGTCCGGAGAATGAGCCGCAGATCCATGAAGCGATCAAGTTCGGATCCTTACTCGAAAATATTCATTTTTTTAAGGGGACCCGGAAAGTTGATTTCAGCAATATTGAAAAAACAGAAAATACGCGTGTGGCCTACCCAATTGATTTCATTAAGAACGCAGTAATCCCTTCCCAGGCTTCACAGCCAAAGAATATATTTTTCCTCACTGCCGATGCCTTCGGTGTACTGCCCCCAATCTCAAGGCTGAACCGGGCCCAGGCGATGTACCATTTTATTTCGGGATACACCGCTAAAGTTGCGGGCACAGAGGCAGGGATCACAGAGCCTCAGACCACCTTCTCAGCATGCTTCGGGAAGGCATTCTTACCATTAAATCCTATTGAATATGCAGAACTGCTCGGGAGGAATCTTGAGAAAAGCGGGGCAAATGTATGGCTGGTCAATACAGGCTGGACCGGTGGGGCCTATGGTACAGGAAGCCGGATGAAACTTCCTTATACCCGGGCAATGATCAGCGCAGCCCTGAATGGCGATCTGGATGGTGTTGAATATAATGAACATCTGATTTTTGGTTTGGCAATGCCTCTCAGCTGCCCCGGTGTACCTTCAGCAATCCTGAATCCCCGAAATACCTGGAGCGATAAATATGCTTATGATCAAAAAGCCTCGGATTTAGCCAGGGCATTTGTTTCTAATTTCAAACAATATTCTAATTTTGCTAGTAATGAGATACTTAATGCTGCTCCGAAGGCTATAATGTTAGTTTAAACATTAAATTTCTTCTCTAAATTTGCAATTACAATAAAAATTAGTTTTCATTGTAAAATGATTGTCGCGTATTCGGGCGATCTTCTTTTAGAAAAGCGAAATTCTTTGCTTAATTCTAGGGACGGCTTAACAGGATTGAATAAATAGAATTAATAAATTCACAAATAATTTTTTATTAAGTCGAAAATTATATTTTTGTTATCCGTTAAAACGGATAACAGGGATTGTATACAATAAATTGTAGTAATTTGCATTTAATACCAAACACCAAAATCAATTAACTCATATATTTAATCAACAACTAAAACTAAAATTCTAAAAAAATGGCGAACGCACCAAAACCAACAACAGCGAAGAAAGAGAGCTCTGGTTCCAGCATTTTTGCAAGTCTATCTATTGTGCTGTGTATTCTTGTAGGAGTACTTTTATGGAAATTCGTAATGGGCGATCCATCGAACTTTGAGGGCGGAGACCCGGAAAATGGCCACCCACTGCCGGGTAACTACTTCGGCATGGTTTATAAAGGCGGATATGTGGTTCCGGTATTAATGGGATTATTCTTAATGGTAATCGTATTCTCTTTCGAGCGTTTCTTTGTTATAAGTAAAGCTACAGGTAAAGGAAATATTGATGCTTTCGTTAAAAAGATCCAGGGATTTATTGGTGCAGGAAATATCGATGCAGCTATGTCTGAGTGTGATAAACAAGAAGGTTCTGTTGCGAATGTGATAAAATCCGGTTTAAAGAAATACAAAGAAATGGAAGTTGAGCCTAAAATGGATACTGAGCAGAAATGTCTGGCTATTCAAAAGGACATTGAAGAAGCAACTGCTTTAGAAATGCCGATGTTAGAGCAAAACCTTACTGTTATTGCAACTCTGGTATCTATTGGTACGTTAATGGGCCTTTTAGGTACAGTAACAGGAATGATCAAGGCGTTCGCGGCTTTATCTACTGCAGGTTCTCCGGATCAGGCAGCATTGGCAAATGGTATTTCTGAGGCGCTTATCAATACTGCAACCGGTATTGCTACTTCTGCTTTGGCAATTATCATGTACAACCTGTTTACTTCCAAGATTGATAAATTAACTTATGCTATCGATGAGGCAGGTTTCTCTATCGTTCAAACGTACGCTAGTACCCATGATTAAGAGATTTTGAAAAAAAGATTCCGGGTTTTATGGAAAACCCGGATTTTTTTCATCCCTATAATAAATCGATACTAATTAAAAAATAAGCAATGCCAAGAATTAAAGTTGCCAGAAAAAGTACAGCTATCGATATGACAGCGATGTGCGACGTGGCGTTTTTGTTGCTTACCTTCTTTATTTTAACAGCAACAGCACGTCAGCCGGAACCACTACCTGTAGATACCCCGGCTTCCACGGTTAAGTTCAAGTTGCCGGATACGGATATAGCAACACTCACGGTAGGACAAAATAAAGTGTTTTTTGGAGTTCCCGGACAACCTACAAGGATCCGGACCCTGGAGTTAATGGGTGAGAAATACCAGATCCAATTCACTGACGAGGAAAAGAAACGATTTTCATTAATCGAAAGTTTTGGTGTGCCGATCGGTAATTTGAAACAGATTATTATGATGAAAGGTGACGACCGGAACAAATCCGGACTTCAGCCGGGGATCCCGACGGATTCTGTAGGCGAACGCCCTTCTGAGTTACACAACTGGATCTTGTCTGCCCGTTATGCTACCAAGGAATTGAATAATGTAGATATGCGTGTCAGTATTAAAGGCGATTCACGGGAAGAATATCCTTCTGTAAAGAAGATTTTGAATATTCTTCAGGACCAGAATATTAATAAATTCAGTTTGATCACTTCCTTGAGAGCTGATGAAAAATAATTCGTATAATTTAATTTAAAACGCGATGGCAGAATTAGATACCTCCGGCGGGGGTAAGAATAAAGGCGGGAAAGTAAGGAGTAAGAAGCAATCAACACGTGTGGATCTAACCGCAATGGTGGATTTGGCCTTCCTTCTTATTACATTCTTTATGCTTACCACTACGCTGGCAAAACCTCAGGCAATGGATATGGCCATGCCGGATAAGGATAAAACAGAACAGCAGGAATTAACAGTAGCTGATAACAGGACCATGACGATCCTCTTAGGCGCCAATAACCGTCTTGAATGGTATATGGGTCTTGTGGATAAGCCGCTAACCCCTCCTCAGGTTGATAACTATGGAAGGAACGGCATCAGAAAGGCTTTGTTGGAAAATTCTAAAAAAGTAATCGCTACAACAGGAGATCCAAGTAAAGGATTGATCGTTTTGATCAAGCCAAGCGATCAGTCCAATTATCGGAATTTCGTTGACATCCTTGATGAGATGAAAGTTTCAAATATCAAACAATACGCTATTGTCGATATTTCAGATCCCGATATTTCGCTTTTAAAGCGTGACGGGCTTTATAAATAATTAATATTAACCCTCTAAAGAATTAGACTATGTTAGGGTCAAAAATAGATTTATTCAACACGCAGTGGCTCGATGTGGTATTCGCCGGCAGGAATAAAAGCTATGGTGCGTACGAGCTGAGGAAAGGTAATTCCAAGACCACTTCTCGTGCGGTTATTATAGGTTCCCTGCTATTTATAGTATTGGTTTCCTTACCGCTTATCATTCGCTACATCTCGGGTATAATGCCTGAGGCTGAGAAGGAGAAAATAACTGAGGTTGTTTTAGCTCCTCCTCCTCCGATTAATAAGGAAGAGCTTCCTCCTCCTCCACCGGAGCCGCCTAAACCAAAAATTGATCAGGTGAAGTTCCCTCCTCCGGTTGTGGTACCAGCCGAAGAAGTAAGAGATGAGGAACCTCCTACAGTTGAAGAACTTAAGGTTGCTGATCCAGGTCAGAAAACCATAGAAGGGGATCCAAATGCTGATATCAAAATTGATGAGCCTGTAGGCGAAGCTCCGAAAGAAGCTGAAGTTACTGAAGATAACAGTATTAAAGATTTCGCCAGTGTGGAAGTACTTCCTGAATTCCAGGGCGGTATGGCTGGATGGGGAAAATATCTTCAGAAAAATCTGAAATATCCTCCAATGGCTCGTGAAAACAACATAACAGGCCGTGTAATTATGAGCTTTGTCGTTGAAAAGAACGGTAATCTTACAGACATCAAAGTGCTGAGAGGCATTGGTGGTGGTTGTGATGAAGAAGCAATGCGTGTACTTAAAAATGCACCGGCATGGAAGCCTGGTATCCAAAACGGTCGCCCGGTAAGGGTAGCTTATACGATGCCAATATTTTTCCAGCTGGCTGGACAATAAGGTCACATGTCTTTGACAAAAAACGAAGAAAAGCAACAGAAATCGCCCACAAAGCGATTTCTGTTCATTTTAGGACTAGGCATGTTTGCCCTTTATTTTGTATTGGGCATATTTATCATGTTTTGGAAGGATTTTCCTATTGAGTTATCAACCGGATACAGGATCGCTTTTGGATTGCTGTTGATCGTTTATTCTTTTATCAGATTCGTAAGGTTACTGCGGTCTTAAATTAAAATGAAAAATTATACGCTCCCTGCTCTTCTATTAACTTCCATAATTTTTGCATCCTGCCAGGAAAAGCAATCGGAAGCCCAATCCTATACAAGTGGTAAGGAACAGATACTGGTGGACGAATCTCTGGCCCCGATAGTTGAAGATCAGGCATATGTTTTTGAAAACACATACCCTGATGCAAAGCTGGAACTGGTCATGAAATCTGAAATTGAACTGGTCAATTTGTTTTTAGAGGATAGTATTCAGATTGCCGTTTTGTCACGCCTGTTAACTCCTTCAGAAAAAAAACATTTTGATGACAGAAAAATTACAGTACGGGTAAATCGCTTTGCCATTGATGGCATTGCACTTATTTCTCACCGTTCATCAAAGGATTCTACGGTGACTGTAGAAAACCTAATCAAGGTGCTTAATGGCCAAGCCTCTCCAATTCAAAGTCTGGTTTTCGACAATGCAAATTCCAGTACAGTAAGATACTTTAAGGAGCTGGCTGGCGTTAAAGAACTTCCTGCAAAGGGGATATATGCATTAAAATCAAATGCTGAAGTTATTCAGTATGTATATGATAATCCCGGTGCAATAGGAGTTGCCGGTGTAAACTGGATGGTTCAGCCGCCGGTTGATCTTGAAAAGGAGGTTGAGAGTTTGAAAGTATTAGGAGTAAAAAATTTAGAAGGTAAACCAGGTTCGGATGCTTATTATAAACCTAATCAAAATGATATCGCATTAGGTTTGTATCCCCTGTTAAGATCATTATATATAGTGAATTGCGAAGGTGGGGCAGGTTTGGGCACAGGTTTTGCATCTTTTATAGCAGGAGAACGTGGACAAAGAATTGTACTAAAATCGGGACTTTTACCTGATAGCATTCCTTCACGGGAAATTAATATAATAAAGTAAATTAAATTAAATGAACATGATGAACAAGGCAGTTAAGATAACCCTGGGTTTGATGTTAGTTGGTTCGGTTGTTTTCGGACAAAGCTTAGCTGATGCCAGGAAGGCCATTGATGCTGAACAGTATCAAAAAGGGAAAGCAATGTTAAAATCATTGACCAGCTCTCAGGCAAGCAATGCTGAAAACTTTTTCTATTTAGGAGATTTGTATTTAAAAACAAGCCCTATTAATGTCAGACCTGATTATATAGATTCTGCAAAAGCCGCTTTTGATAAAGGATTGGCTGCGAATGCTGAATATCCCTTAAATCACGTTGGGCTTGGAGCGGTTGCTTTGGCTAAAAAACAAAATCCTAAGCCTCATTTTGATAAAGCTTTGTCTCTGACCAAGAAAAAGGATCATACAACTGATCTTTACATAGGTAAAGCATATATAAGTGCTCCCGAGCCGAAGATAACTGAAGCTTTGGCCCATTTGGAAAAGGCAAAAGCCTTAAATGCGAAGGATGCTCAGGTATTTCTTGCATTGGGTGATGCTTATCGTGCGCAGCTAAAGAACAGTGAAGCTTTCAGTGCTTACCGTACTGCATTTGATCTTGACAAATCTTTGATCAGATCTAAGGTGGAATTAGGTAAGATCAATAAAATGTCCAAAGCATATCCTGAATCAATTGCTGAATATAACAGTGTATTAGCTCTGGATCCTAATTACGGTCCGGCGTACCGCGAGCTCGCAGAAACTTATTTCTTATGGGCAAATACATCCCAGAAGGAGTATGAAGGTCGTGTAAAAGAGGCCTTGAAGTTTTATGAGAAATACATGGATCTGACAGACAGATCACTGGATTCCCGTTTGCGTCATGCTGACTTTTTATACCTGGCTAAGGATTTCAAAGCATTGGAAGCTGAAGCAAATGAGATGGCTAAAATAGACAAGGTGAATGCAAGGGTACTGCGTTATCTGGCCTACTCGGCTTTTGAGAACGGTAACTTTGCAGCCAGCACCCAGGCTCTGAAAGATTTTATTTCTAAAGTAGATCCATCACGTTTGATCTCTCAGGATTATCTGTACCTGGGAAGAGCTCAGCTGCAGGATTCGACTATGTTCAATGAGGCTATGGCAAATATCACCAAGGCTGTTCAAATGGATTCAACCAATGCTGAGGTAATGGGTGAGATTGGTCAGACCCTGTATAAAGCTAAAAAATATGCTGATGCAGCCAAAGCCTATGAAATTTCTATAAAAAATCCGGATAGAAATCTGCTGGATTATTATTACCTGGGTTCTGCTTACTATTTTGATTATGCATCAAAGAAAAATGCAAATCTAAATCCGCCAAAAGATCAGCTTGTTAAAGCAGATTCTGCGTTTAGTTATCTGCTACAGCGTTCGCCTACCACTCAGATCGGATGGCTATACAGAGGACGTGTTAACCGTCAGTTAGATGGGGATAATGATGAACGCGGCCTGGCAGTGCCTTTCTATGAAAGGTATGTTAATCTGGTAACTGTTGAAAAGCCTGAGCTTCAGGAAAAGGAAGTTCGCGGCCTGGTTGAAGCCTATACCTATCTGGGATCAGTAGCAGCAAGAAGAGATGGTGATAATGTCAAAGCAAGACAGTATTTTGATAAGGTACTTGCTTTAGATCCATCCAATGTTACTGCGCAGCAAGCGATTAAAGCAATCGGGGGCAGCAGGTAAAAATTTAAATAGATTTGATAAAGAAGCCTCTGAACTTTGTTTAGGGGCTTCTTTTGTTTTATATTTGCTGTGTAAAAAATAAGAATGGAAGCACAGAGTACGGCGGTTAATTACCTGCCCATTATTTTTCAGATGCTTGTTGCGTTTGGTTTTGTAGCATTGACCATGACGATTACCCACTTAGTGGGACCTAAACGTAAAACAGCCGATAAACTTGTTGCCTTTGAGTCGGGCATCAAGTCAGTAGGAAATGCAAGGCAGCCGTTTTCAATTAAATATTTCCTGGTCGCCATTTTGTTTGTTCTTTTTGATATAGAAGTAATATTTATGTATCCATGGGCTGTAAACTTCAGAGAATTCGGAGTTAACGGACTTATTGAAATGTTTATATTCATGGGAACTCTTTTACTGGGGTTCATTTATATAATAAAAAAGAAGGCACTGGACTGGGAGTAACATTAGACTGTTTCTAAATAACGGTTTAAATAATTGAAAACATTAAATTTCATAAATTTGCGGCTCAATTCAGACCTTCTGAATTGAGCTTTTTTTTGGAAGGATTATGAGCGACGTAAAATTAGTAGAGGCACCTCCGGGTGTAGAGGGATCTGGTTTCTTTGCAACTTCGATGGATAAAGTGGTAGGATTAGCAAGGTCCCACTCTTTGTGGCCCTTACCGTTTGCCACCTCTTGCTGCGGTATAGAATTTATGGCAACCATGGGATCGCATTACGATTTTGCTCGTTTCGGTTCAGAAAGACCAAGTTTCTCACCTCGCCAGGCGGATCTGTTAATGGTGATGGGCACAATCGCAAAAAAAATGGGACCTGTTTTGAAACAGGTTTATCTACAAATGGCTGAACCCCGCTGGGTGATCGCGGTTGGGGCATGTGCTTCAAGCGGAGGTATATTTGATACGTATTCTGTAATGCAGGGTATAGATGAAATTATTCCTGTGGATGTATACGTGCCAGGTTGTCCTCCGAGGCCGGAAGCTATAATTGATGGGTTTAACAAAATACAAGAACTGGTAAAGAATGAATCTCTTCGCAGAAGAGAATCTCCAGAATATAAGGAATTATTAGGCAGGTACGGAATTCTGTAATGGGCAAATTAAGCAATCAATATTTAATACAGAATTTAACTTCACGGTTTGGAGACAGGATATCAATTCCTACGGAACCATTCGGGATGTTAACTTTTGAAACCTCAGCGGATAATATCAGCGAGTTGCTCCGTTATCTTAAAGAAGATAAGGAACTTCAGTTTAATTATCTTACAGACATAACAGGAATTCATATACCTGAACAAGCCCTTTCTATCGGTGTTATATATCACCTGCATAGTCTGGTAAATAATGTGCGGGTAAGAATTAAGGTTTTCCTTAATGGAGATGCTCCCAGTATACCTACCGCTACTGTTTTGTGGGAAGGCGCTAACTGGATGGAACGTGAAACTTATGATTTCTTTGGAGTTATATTTGAAGGCCATCCAAATCTTATTCGAATTTTAAACGTTGATGATATGACGGTTTTTCCAATGCGTAGAGAATACCCGCTGGAAGATCCGAATCGTGTTGATAAAAAGGATTATTTCTTCGGAAGATGATAAATCACCCTGTACTAACAGATAACGACCCTCAGAAGGAGACGATCACCTTAAACCTTGGTCCTACCCACCCGGCAACGCATGGGGTTTTCCAGAATATTCTGGAAATGGATGGCGAGAGGATCGTGAGCGGAGCCTCAACTATTGGGTACATACATCGTGCTTTTGAAAAAATTGCAGAACACCGGCCATTTTATCAGATCACTCCATTAACAGACCGATTGAACTATTGCTCATCCCCCATCAATAATATGGGATGGCATATGACGGTTGAAAAGTTATTGAATATTGAAATTCCTAAACGCGTTGATTACCTCCGCGTGATCATTATGGAACTTTCCCGTATTTCTGATCACCTGATCTGTAACGGGATTTTGGGAGTGGATACCGGCGCCTTTTCGGGCTTCCTGTATCTGATGGAAGAAAGAGAGCATATCTACGAGATCTATGAAGAAGTTTGCGGTGCGCGGCTTACGACAAATATTGGTCGTATCGGCGGCTTTGAGCGCGACTTTAATGATATAGCTTTTGCCAAGATTAAAAACTTCCTTCTTAAATTTCCTCCCATACTGAAGGAATTTGAAACCTTGTTCAACCGTAACCGCATATTTATCGAGCGTACATCGGGCGTTGCAGCGGTGGATCCGGAAACGGCTTTAAATTATAGCTGGAGCGGACCGATACTGCGTGCTACTGGCGTTGATTATGATGTCAGGGTGAATGAACCCTATTCTTCTTATGAGGATTTTGATTTCGAGATCCCCGTAGGTACTGCAGGGGATGTGTATGATCGCTATATCGTAAGAAATGAAGAGATGTGGCAAAGCCTGAGGATAATTGAACAGGCGCTTCAGAAAATAGAGAAGGAGCCAAAAGGAGTTTTCCATGCGGATGTTCCTGAATTCTACCTTCCGCCAAAAGAAGAAGTTTACAATAATATGGAAGCCCTGATCTATCACTTTAAAATTGTGATGGGCGAGATAGACACGCCTAAAACTGAAGTTTACCATGCAGTGGAAGGCGGGAATGGCGAATTAGGCTTTTATCTGGTTAATGATGGTGGAAGATCACCGTATCGTCTGCATTTCAGACGGCCGAGTTTCATCAATTACCAGATGTACGCCCCTATGAGTGCCGGTATGTTATTATCAGACGCCATTCTTAACATGAGTAGCTTAAACGTAATTGCAGGAGAATTAGATGCTTAGTGTAACTGAACATACAGAAACAGAATTTTCATCAGACCTGATCACAAAGTTCGGTGAAATTGTAAACCATTATCCTGACGGAAAGCAAAAATCTGCTTTATTACCTGTTCTTCATCTGGTACAGGCAGAATATGGCTGGGTAAGTCCCGCATCAATGGATCAGATTGCAGCCTTTCTGCACATTCAGCCAATTGAAGTATATGAGGTGGCTACCTTTTATACCATGTTCTTTCTCCGGCCTCAGGGGAAATATGTTTTGGAAGTTTGCCGCACCGGGCCCTGCTGCCTGGTTGGAGCTGAGAAGATAATGGATCATATTGAGAAAACTCTAGGCGTAAAAGAGGGTGAAGTAACAGCGGATGGAAAGTTCAGCTGGAGAGGCGTGGAATGTCTTGCAGCCTGCGGCATGGCTCCGGTATTGCAGATTGGTCCCGAGTATACTTTTTATGAAAAGCTGACCGAAGAGAGTGTAGATAAGTTAATACAAGATTTAAAAAATAAGAATTGAGAAAGCAGATCTGAGTTATCGAGTTGAAACATCTCACATCTCATACCTCATATCATATCTAACATTGATGGCGCGTAAATTATTATTGGAACATATTAATGTCCCTGGCATTAACACTCTGGATGTATATCGTCAGATGGGCGGATACCGTTCGGTGGAGAAAGCCTTAAAAACCATGTCTCCTGAGGCAGTGGTTGAAGAGGTTAAAACATCGGGATTACGCGGGCGTGGTGGAGCTGGTTTTCCTACCGGGATGAAATGGAGCTTTCTGGCTAAACCGGAAGGAAAAGAGCGGTATCTTGTTTGTAACGCCGATGAATCCGAGCCTGGAACATTTAAGGACAGATATCTGATGACCTATATTCCTCATCTTTTGATTGAGGGAATGATCGTCTCAAGCTTTGCCCTGGGAGCCAAAACATCTTATATCTATGTGCGCGGTGAAATGATGCCGCAGATAAGAATACTTGAAAAGGCAATCGCCGAAGCAAAGAATGCCGGGTTTTTAGGTAAAAATATTTTAGGAAGCGGATATGACCTTGAAATGTATGTGCAACCGGGTGGAGGAGCCTATATCTGCGGTGAAGAAACTGCTTTAATTGAATCACTGGAAGGTAAACGTGGCAATCCGCGGATTAAACCGCCATTTCCGGCAATCTCCGGAGTATGGGGTTGTCCTACAGTAGTTAATAATGTTGAAACCATTGCATCGGTGGTACCGATTATCAATGATGGTGGAGAAGAGTATTCAAAAATAGGAATTGGCAGGAGTACAGGCACCAAACTGATCTCAGCTTCGGGCAACATCAATAAGCCGGGCGTATATGAGATAGAGCTGGGTGTTCCGGTTGAAGAATTTATTTATTCTGATGAATATTGCGGAGGAATTACCAATGGGAAAAGATTAAAGGCCGTAGTTGCAGGGGGTTCTTCTGTTCCTATATTACCTGCTAATCTCACTTTGAATACCGTAAACGGGGAGCCCCGGCTGATGAGCTATGAATCTTTGGCAGACGGTGGATTTCAATCCGGCTCGATGCTGGGTTCAGGGGGCTTTATCGCTTTCGACGAAGATCAGTGTATCGTTCGTAATACCTGGAATTTTTCCCGCTTTTATCATCATGAAAGCTGCGGACAATGTTCGCCATGCCGTGAGGGAACTGGCTGGATGGAGAAAGTTCTGCACAGGCTTGAATACGGACATGGAAAAATGAGTGACATAGATCTGCTGGTTGACGTAGCCAGAAAGATCGAAGGAAATACGATCTGCCCTCTTGGAGATGCTGCAGCCTGGCCGGTGGCGAGTGCGATCCGTCATTTCCGTGATGAATTTGAGTGGCATGTTACCAATCCGAAAGAAGCCATGGAAAGAAATTATGGCCTGGCTAAATATGCTGATCCCCTCCCTAAACCGGAAGCGGTAGCAAATTAATATACCTGTCAGTTGAGAGGCAATTGAGTTGATTGATCTGACAAATAAAAAGAGAGAATCTTTAACAATGAGCGAGAAGGTTAAAGTTACAATAGACGGAATAACGGTTGAAGTAGAACCGGGTACAAGTATCCTCAATGCTGCACGCCAGATTGGTGGTGATATTGTACCCCCGGCCATGTGCTATTATTCGAGCCTTGAAGGCAGCGGCGGAAAGTGCCGTACCTGCCTGGTTAAGGTAAGCAAGGGCTCGGAAAAAGACCCGCGTCCTATGCCGAAACTGGTCGCTTCCTGCCGTACGGGTGTTATGGATGGAATGGAAGTTCAGAATATTACCTCTCCTGAGGTGGTTGAAGCACGTAAGGGTGTAGTCGAAATGCTTCTTATTAATCATCCGCTGGATTGCCCTATCTGTGATCAGGCAGGAGAATGTCATTTGCAGGATCTTTCCTATGAGCATGGTCTGGCGTCTACCAGATACGAATTTGAAAGGCGCACTTTTGAAAAAATTGATATCGGGGATAAGATACAGTTACATATGACAAGATGTATCCTGTGTTACAGGTGCGTTTATGTAGCAGATCAGATCACAGATCACCGGATCCATGGGATACTTGGCCGTGGTGATGCTTCTGAGATCTCTACCTATATTGAAAAGGCTATAGATAATGATTTTTCAGGGAATGTTATTGATGTGTGCCCTGTAGGAGCATTAACGGATAGAACCTTCCGCTTTAAGAACCGTGTTTGGTTTACTAAACCCGTAGATGCGCACCGCGATTGCCCGACATGCAAAGGAAAAGTTACCCTCTGGTATAAGGGCGATGAGGTTTTACGCGTAACGGGAAGAAAAGACCAGTTTGGTGAAGTGGCAGATTTCATCTGTAATACCTGCCGGTTTGAAACCAAACACACCAGTGACTGGGTCATTGAAGGACCGCGTCATATAGCTCATACTTCGGTCATATCTTCTAATCATTACGAAATGAAGCCTTTACCCGTTATAGAGCATAATCCGCTTTTGATCGAAGCGAATAAAGTAGAATTTGAAAGAGCAACTAAAATCTGATGGAACTAGAATTTATAATTGAAAAATTTGTTTTAATTACCGTCATATTCCTGATCAGTCTGGGCGTTGCCGCTTATTCAACACTCGCAGAAAGGAAAATTGCAGGGTACTTGCAGGATCGCGTAGGACCAAACCGGGCAGGACCGGGAGGAATGTTCCAGCCTCTTGCCGATGGACTTAAAATGTTTTTTAAAGAGGAGATCATACCTGCTGAATCCAGCAAAGCCCTGTTCATTCTGGGCCCTTCACTGGCACTGTTGACCGCCTGTATAGGCAGCGCTGTCATACCCTGGGGTGAGAGTATTCTTATCGGAGAACGTGTGGTGAGTCTGCAGGTTGCGGATATTAATGTGGGCATCCTGTATATTTTCGGGGTTGTTTCCCTTGGAGTTTATGGGATCATGATAGGCGGATGGGCATCAAATAATAAGTTTTCCCTGATGGGTGCTGTAAGAGCCGCTTCTCAAAGTATCAGTTATGAGATCCCTATGGGGCTTTCCCTTATTGCCTTACTGATGGCAACCAATACGCTAAGCCTGAAAGAAATTGCCGAACAGCAGCATGGGATGAACTGGAATATTTTTTACCAGCCGCTGGGTTTCATCATTTTCCTTGTATGTTCTTTTGCTGAAACCAACCGTACTCCTTTTGATCTTCCTGAATGTGAAACTGAGCTTGTTGGCGGATATCATACGGAATATTCAGGATTTAAAATGGGAGCTTTCATGTTTGCCGAATACCTGAATATGTTCCTGGCTTCTGCCGTTATGTCGACCCTTTATTTTGGCGGATATAACTATCCGGGTATGGATTGGGTAAATGAGCTTATTGGTCCCTTGTTTGGGCCTTTAATCGGAATGGCAGTTTTGTTCCTGAAGATTTTTGCTTTCATATTCTTTTTCATGTGGGTAAGGTGGACAGTTCCGCGTTTCCGCTATGACCAGTTAATGAACCTGGGATGGAAAGTATTAATTCCTTTAGCGATTGCTAACATTGTCATCACGGGTATCGTGATCACTATTTATGATAAACTTTAACCGCTGAACTCCTTATGAGCTCGCTGGTTATTTAATTTAAGCCCCCTTCAGGAGGATTTAGAGTATATGGAAGCATTAAGTAACAGAAAAAAAGTTTTAGAACAGAAACCGATGAATTTCTGGGAGCGTTTATACCTTCCGGCAATATTTCAGGGTATGGGAATAACTTTCAGGCATATGTTCAAGAAGAAGGAAACGGTTTTCTATCCGGAAGTTGAGCGTGAATTTTCTGAGAACTGGAGAGGCATGCATTCATTAAAGCGGGATGAAGACGGCCGTGAACGCTGTACAGCCTGCGGACTTTGTGCCCTTTCCTGTCCCGCAGAAGCTATAACCATGATTGCCGCAGAACGTCAGAAGGGTGAAGAGCATCTTTATCGTGAGGAAAAATATGCAGCAGTGTATGAGATAAATATGCTGCGCTGTATTTTTTGCGGACTATGTGAGGAAGCCTGTCCGAAAGAAGCGATCTACCTGGATGGTCCGATCGTTCCTTCCGACTATTTAAGGAAAGATTTTATTTATGGTAAGGATAAACTTGTTGAAGAGCCTTTAATTCCTTAGTGGATATTATATCATAACTATAAATTTTTGCAGTGGCCGGATCCTTATAATATTTCGGCAGAAATTATACCTTTGCGCCCTAATCGGTTGAAGATTTAAATATATTATTAATGAGTATATCTCTTTTCTATTTAATTGCCTTCTTATCCATATTTTTCGCCTTTCTGGTAATCTTTTCGAAGAACCCGGTACACAGCGTCCTTTATCTGATTGTGACATTTTTCACCTTCACTATTCATTATATTCTTCTGAATGCGCAGTTTCTTGCCATTGTGAACTTCATTGTTTATATGGGTGCTATCATGGTGCTGTTCCTCTTTGTGCTTATGCTGCTCAATCTCAATGAAGGATCTGTTGGCTCGAAATCCAATCTTATTAAAATGGCGGGGGTGGTAGCGGGTATGTGTTTGATCGTCACGCTCGTAGGCTCACTAAAGGCATTAAATCATTCAGAAGCCCTTGTTTTGAAAACCGAGGATCTGGGACTTGTTAAAAACCTGGGCAAGGTTTTATTCAGTAAATTCCTTCTGCCCTTCGAAATTTCGTCTATACTATTACTTACGGCGATGGTGGGAGCAGTTTTATTAGCTAAAAAAGAAATTAAACAGGCATAATGGAAAATGTAACTCAAGCCATTCAGGGTGTTCCTTTAAATCATTATATCCTTCTGTCTATAATCATATTTTCAATAGGTGTGATCGGAGTTTTGATACGCCGCAATGCTATTGTGATCTTTATGTCCGTAGAATTGATGCTGAATGCCGTCAATTTATTGTTAACCGCCTTTTCCGTACATCATAATGATGAATCAGGACAGGTGTTTGTGTTTTTTATTATGGCACTGGCTGCGGCAGAAGTTGCTGTCGGCCTGGCGATTATAGTGATGATCTTTAGAAATACCAATTCAACTGATGTCAATATATTGAATAAGCTGAAGTGGTAAGGGATAATATATGAAACGTGACCGGGCTTCCTTTTAAAGATTGCCTGCTTTAATCACACGACGAATAGAATATAAGAATGATAAATTTAGTTTGGTTAGTGCCCTTATTTCCATTATTAGGCTTCCTTATCAACGGATTAGGGCGTAATATTATTCCTAAAGCGCTGGTAGGTTTTATTGGATGCCTGACGGTACTGGCTTCTTTCGGGCTTAGCCTGGGCATATTTTTCGAGTTAAATGCTGCTGCTTCCAAGTCTTTTCTTATTCCCCTTTTCGACTGGATAAGTGCGGGAAGCGTGAAAATTCCATTTTCATTCCTGGTTGATCCTTTAAGTGCTTTAATGCTGCTTATCGTTACCGGAATAGGCTTTTTAATCCATGTATATTCTACCGGTTATATGCATCATGATACCGGGTTTGCTAAGTTTTTCTCCTACCTGAACCTCTTTATATTTTTTATGCTACTCCTGGTACTGGGTTCAAATTATGTGATCATGTTCATAGGCTGGGAAGGGGTAGGTCTGTGTTCATATTTACTGATCGGTTTTTGGTTCACCAACTCATCCTATGCCAGCGCCGCAAAGAAGGCATTTATTATGAACCGTATTGGGGATCTTGGTTTTTTAATAGCCGTGTTCCTCATTTTTACCACCTTTAACAGTGTCGAGTTTGCTAATGTATTTCCTCAGGCTGGAAATATGGCTGCAGGTGATCCGGTTTTAGTCCTGATCACAGCTTTATTATTTATAGGTGCGATCGGTAAATCTGCCCAAATTCCCTTATTTACCTGGCTGCCTGATGCCATGGCTGGTCCGACTCCAGTTTCAGCGCTTATTCATGCTGCTACAATGGTAACTGCAGGAATTTATATGATCGCAAGATCAAATATCTTGTTTACCCTTGCTCCGCAAACACTGGCAGTCGTTGCCATCATCGGTCTTGCCACTCTAATAATGGCAGCAACCATTGCAGTTACTCAAAACGATATTAAAAAGGTACTGGCCTATTCAACAGTATCCCAGCTTGGATATATGTTTCTTGGCTTAGGGGTCGGCGCATATACAGGAGCTTTTTTCCATGTAATTACTCATGCGTTTTTTAAGGCCCTTCTTTTCCTTGGCGCGGGTTCAGTAATTCATGCAATGAGCAATGAGCAGGATATGCGGAATATGGGCGGACTTAAAAAGAAATTGCCGGTAACGTTCCTCACTATGATGATCGGAACCATTGCGATCTCCGGAATACCTCCCTTTTCCGGATTTTTCTCAAAGGATGAAATTCTGGCTCATGTTTACGGGCACAATAAGGTCCTTTGGTTTATCGCGGTGATTGGAGCGGTGTTTACTGCCTTTTATATGTTCCGGATGATGTTCCTGACTTTTAACGGAAAGTTCAGGGGCACATCAGACCAGGAACATCATTTACATGAATCTCCTGCATCCATGACCGTTCCGCTGATAGTTCTTGCGGTATTATCAGCCCTTGGAGGATTTATAGGTATACCTGAAATTTTTGGCGGAAGCCACTGGCTTGCTAATTTCCTTGCCCCGGTATTCGAGGCTTCCAATTCAAGAAACGGAACCCTGGCATTAGACCACAGTACCGAATATATTCTGATGGCTGTTTCTGTCGGCGGAGCTCTGGCAGCCATGATATATGCATATGTTCGCTATGTTAAAGGGGCACATGTACCTGCAGAGGATCGTTTTGAACGTGGGGTATTGGCGAGACTTTCCTATAATAAGTATTATATTGATGAGATTTATTCCGCGCTGATCAGCCGTCCCCTTGATGCTTTATCTTCTTTCTTTTACAGGGTGGTTGACAAAATGGGGATTGACGGAATAGTTAATGGAGCTGGCAAGGGTGCCCTTGAGGCAAGCAGAGGCTTCAGATTGCTTCAAACCGGTACGGTTGGCTTTTATATCTTTATGATGGTTGCCGGAATAATCGCTTTGCTTGCTTATAGTATGTACAAAATTTATTAAAAGAGAAGAACGAGATAATGGAAATTTTTTTACTGTTATTATTATTGATCCCCCTTATTGGTGGTTTACTAACCTTCCTTTTTGCCTCAAGCACTGATCCGGATTCCTCTTTAAAAGATTTTGCCCAGCCAAGTACCTCTCCAAAGCATTTTGCCCTGGCTTATTCCCTGGCATCCCTGGGGCTGACCGTCTATATGCTTTTTAAGTTTATCCCTGATGCTTCAACCCAGTTTTTAATCGATTATACCTGGATAGAATCCCTAGGGATCCGCTTTAAGGCAGGAATTGATGGGATAAGCATTTTAATGGTTCTTTTAACAAATCTGCTCGTTCCTGTTATCATTCTGGCAAGCTTTAAACATAATTATAAAAATCCGGGTGCATTTTATGGACTTATCCTGTTTATGCAGGCGGGTTTATTAATAGTTTTTACCGCTCTTGATGCTTTCTTATTTTACCTTGGGTGGGAAGCAGCCCTGATCCCTATTTATTTTATCTGTGCATTCTGGGGCGGTGAAAATCGTATACGGGTTAACCTGAAGTTCTTTATTTATACAATGGCAGGCAGCCTTCTCATGTTGATTGCAATCATCTATCTGCATATTCAAACGCCAGGAAACAGTTATGACATCGCTGAATTTTATAAGCTTAAACTTGATTCAGGTTCTCAGTCCTGGATATTCTGGGCCTTCTTTATAGCCTTTGCCATAAAAATGCCCCTATTCCCTTTTCATACCTGGCAGCCGGATACCTATACAGAAGCGCCGACAGCCGGTACAATGCTTTTATCAGGCATTATGCTTAAAATGGGAATTTATGGAGTGATCCGCTGGTTAATTCCTGTGGCACCGCTTGGCTTTGCCGAATGGGGCGAAACTGCTATGATCCTTTCATTGATCGGTATTGTTTATGCCTCTGTAATTGCCTTTACACAAAATGATATCAAGAGGCTGATAGCCTACTCTTCTATCGCTCACGTGGGTTTGATATCCGCCGGGATTTTTGCCTGGAATCTCCAGGGACTCCAGGGAGCAATGATCCAGATGCTTAACCACGGTATTAATGTTGTGGGCATGTTTTTCATTGCTGATATCCTTATCCGCAGATTAAATACACGTGAACTAAGCCAGATGGGCGGAATAGCAAAGCCCGCTCCTCAGCTTGCGATTGCATTTCTTATTATTTTACTGGGAACCGTGGCATTGCCCCTGACTAATGGTTTCGTAGGTGAATTCCTTCTACTGATGGGAGTTTATAACTACAATATGGTCTATTCTGTTATCGGAGGCTTAACCATCATTCTGGGAGCGGTATATATGCTTAGAATGTACCAGAAAGTTATGCTTGGACAAACCAATGAGCATACGGTGATTTTTACAGATCTGAACGGATCAGAAAAGTCAGTTTTGCTGATCATTTCTGTTCTGGTCTTTATTATAGGTGTTTATCCACAACCAATTCTTCATATATCAGAAGCGGCAGTTAGTAATCTGCTTGAGCAGGTTAATCAAAAGATTTTAGTTAAGTAAGAACATGAACGCATTAATAACTCTTTCTGTTTTAGCCATTTTGGTTCTCTACTTAGGCTTGTATAAGGCCAAAAATGCTTTGCTTCCTGTCACTTTAACCGGTTTAGGAATAAGTTTGGTACTGGCACTTCTCGAATGGAATTCAGGCGCGAAGCCCATATACAGCGGGATGATGCTCTTTGATAATTTTGCTGTGGCCTTCTCGGCGATTTGTATTTTGTCCACTATGCTTATCCTGCTTATCTCAAGGGATTATTTTGAGCGAATAAGTGAGCATGTGGCTGAATATTATGCGATCATCCTGTTTTCTCTTGCCGGTATACTGGTCATGGTTTCTTTCCATAACCTTTCAATGCTGTTCATTGGTATCGAGATCATGTCTGTTAGTTTATATATTCTGGCGGGTATCCGTAAGAATGATTATAAATCCAATGAAGCCGCATTAAAATATTTTTTAATGGGAGCTTTTTCCACCGGTTTTCTCTTGTTTGGCATCGCCATGCTCTATGGGGCGACCGGAACATTTGACCTTTCCCTGATCCGGGATTATGTTATAGCCAACCCACATACCATATCTCCTCTTTTTTATACCGGGATAATGCTTATTATCATAGGATTATGCTTTAAAATCGGGGCTGCACCTTTTCATTTCTGGGCCCCTGATGTATATGAGGGTTCGCCTGCGCTGATTTCATTGTTCATGATAACCGTAGTTAAGACTGCTGGTTTCGCCGCCTTCCTTCGCCTGTTCCTGATATGCTTTGCCCCATTGTATGACTTCTGGATGCCGGTATTGCTGGTAATTTCTGTAGTCACGCTTTTTATTGGCAACATAACGGCATTGTACCAGCATAGCTTTAAGCGGATGCTTGCATTTTCCAGCATATCTCATGCAGGCTATATGTTATTTGCTATTGTAGCTCTCGGATCCATGTCGGGCAATGCAGTATTTATGTATGCAACGGCCTATTCTATTGCTTCAATTATTGCTTTTGCAGTATTAATATTAGTAAAGCGCCAGACGGCTTCTGATAATTTCGACAGCTTCAATGGCCTGGCAAAGCAGAATCCATTTCTTGCATTTGCACTTACCGTATCCATGCTTTCTTTAGCTGGAATTCCGCTTACCGCGGGCTTTATCGGAAAGTTTATGATGTTCCAAACGGCATTATCCGATTATCATATCTGGCTGGTGATTCTGGCTGTGGTTAACGCGGTCATCGGCCTCTTCTATTATTTGAGGGTTATTGTGGCTATGTATTTCAAATCCGGAGAGCGGGCTCAAATTCATTCCTCCGCATATTTTAATTTTGTTCTTGGCATTTCGGCCCTGCTTACGATTATTATAGGAGTGTATCCCGCATTCATATCCAACCTTTTCTAGATCAAACTATTGCATAAAAAGTGTAGATTTACACATATTTGATTTATGCACGAGATTTGGGAATCCCTGCAGCACCTTATTGATCCGGTAAAATTACTTCGCGAAGGAGGATTTTATCTACTCCTTTTTGTTGTGTTTGCAGAAACAGGTTTATTTTTTGGATTTTTTCTTCCTGGGGACTATCTCCTGTTTCTGGCAGGTATGTTCGTTGCCACCGATAAACTCGATGTTTCCATATATGTACTTGTTGGAGGCCTGATCGCGGCTGCCGTTTTCGGTAATTTTGTCGGGTATTGGTTTGGAAAAAAAACCGGTCCTGTTTTGTACCATAGAGATGATTCGTTTTTTTTTAAGAAGAAATTCCTGCGCGCAGCAGAAACGTATTATAAAAAGCAGGGAGCCTTTGCATTAATTATGGGCCGTTTCATACCTATTGTACGCACATTTGCTCCAATCATAGCAGGTATTGTCAGACTGGATTTCAGAAGATTCGCATTTTATAATATTACGGGCGCTTTTCTATGGATTTCATCATTAACTTTGTTGGGTTTCTTTCTTGGCCGAAAGTTTGAGAAGGAAATTGATGACTACCTGTTATACATTATTATAGGTTTTATATTGATAACGGCGATCCCACTTATTGTAACCTATTTAAAAAGGAAAATAATCGGTGATCGCATAGAGGAGGAAGAATTAAACCCTTAAATAATTATGAGTAAAGACCACCCCTGGCATACTGTTTCACCCGGCGAAGATCTGCCTTCCGTCGTTAATGCAATTATTGAAATTCCCAAAGGTTCTAAAGCAAAATATGAAATTGATAAGGATTCCGGTTTAATAAAGCTTGACCGGGTTTTATTTTCATCCGTGATGTATCCGGCCAACTACGGATTTATCCCTCAGACATATTGTGATGACAGCGATCCGCTGGATATATTAGTGCTATGTTCAGTTGATGTCTACCCACTATCTATTGTGGAGGCTAAGGTTGTGGGGGTAATGCATATGGTTGACAATGGCGAGCAGGACGATAAAATAATTGCCGTCGCAAAGAATGATATGTCTGTTAATTATATCGAAGATCTCAAGGAACTGCCTCCCCATACCATGACGGAGATTGTCAGGTTTTTTCAGGATTATAAAGCGCTTGAACATAAGAACGTAACTATTGAGCATCTTTTGGGAAAGAACTATGCCTTTAAGGTGATCAAAGAAAGTCTCGATCTGTATAAAGCCACATTTAAAAATATTTAAGCAATATGGGTCTCGCATTGTTTTTTACATTTTTCCTTGTTTTTCTAAACGGGTTTTTTGTAGCAGCTGAGTTTGCGCTGGTAAAAGTGCGCGCTTCCCAGATTGAAATAAAAGCCAAAACTGGCAGCAAGGTTGCCAATATAGCCAAGCACATGACCCAGCATCTCGATGGGTATCTTGCAGCTACCCAGCTTGGTATTACTTTGGCCTCCCTGGGATTAGGTTGGGTTGGTGAGGCGGTGATGACTGATATAGTAAGCAAGTTTTTCCATCTTTTCAATGTTGACATGTCTACCAATATCGCTACCAATATCGGACATGTTCTGGCCTTTGCTATTATAACCATTTTGCATATTGTGTTCGGAGAGCTTGCGCCTAAATCGCTTGCTATCCAGCGTCCTATTGGTACCACTATGGGGATTGCTTTACCCCTTCATTTCTTTTACCTCGTATTCAGACCCTTTATATGGCTGCTGAACGGCTTCGCCAATTTTATTTTGAAACTATTGGGAATTAGTACCATAAGCGGTCATGAAGCCCATCATAGTTCGGAAGAACTCCAGTATTTATTAGACCAGGGTAAGGAAAGCGGCGCTCTTGAAACCAATGAGCATGAACTGATTAAAAATGTTTTTGATTTTAATGAACGGGTTGTCAAAAATATTATGGTTCCCCGGACTAAAATTTCCGGTATCGAATTAACTACGCCTCATAAAGAATTATTAGAACTGATCATCCGGGAAGGGTATTCACGTATTCCCGTTTATGACGAAACCATTGATAAGATCGTAGGGATTGTTCATGCTAAAGATATTCTTCCCCTTCTTGCGGATAATAAGGAATGCGTATTAAAGGATATCATTCGTAAACCTTATTTTATTCCTGAAACCAAGAAAATCAATGACCTGTTAAGTGAACTTCAATTAAAGCGTATTCAGATAGCGATTGTTCTGGATGAATTCGGCGGTACTGCGGGTATGGTAACACTTGAAGACATCGTTGAAGAGCTCGTTGGGGAAATCCAGGATGAATATGATGAGGAAAAACCTATTGTGGAAAAGGTTTCTTCGTCTGAGTTCGTTATTGATGCAACTGCATCCATCTATGATGTAAATGAATATCTGCCTCATGATCTTCCCGAAGATGGCGATTACGATACTGTTGCGGGACTTGTTAGTGAGATTTTCGGCAGGATCCCTGAAGTTGGTGAAGCCAGAGAATACAATGGATACAATATTACCATTCTTAAGAAGGCTGATCAAAATGTTGAATCTGTCAAACTGGAATTAGTGATCAGCAGCGAGGATATAGTTGATATTCATTAAACCCGGAAGGCGACAATGCATATCTTTTATACGCCCGATATATTTTCCGATACCTATATTCTGAATGAAGAAGAAAGCAAGCATTGTATAAAGGTTTTGCGTCTTCAAACTGGTGATATGGTTCAGCTCGTTGACGGAAGGGGCGGTTTTTATGAAGCTCTGGTAGAGGATCCACACCCCAAGCGTACGCGGATTAAAATAGTAAATGTTCAGAAAGAGTTTGGAAAGCGTAATCATAACCTCCATATAGCTATTGCCCCCACCAAAAATATTGACCGTATTGAATGGTTCCTGGAAAAGGCCACAGAAATAGGTATTGACGAAGTTACTTTGCTGATTTGCGACCGTTCTGAACGAAAAGAAGTTAAAACGGACCGCTTAAATAAAGTTATTACATCTGCTGTAAAACAATCCATTAAAGCCTATCATCCCAAATTAAATGAACCTCAGCGTTTTAAGGATTTTATTTTAAAGGATACCGGCGGTCAGAAATTCATAGCCCATTGTATTGAAAGTGAAAAAACGGTTTTAAAAGATCAGATAAAATTGAATTCTCATTATCTTGTACTTATTGGGCCCGAGGGCGATTTTTCACCATCTGAAGTGGAAGCGGCTTTAGATTTGAATTTTTTGCCAATCAGCCTGGGTAATTCAAGATTGAGAACAGAAACGGCTGCACTCGAAGCCTGTTTTGAAATAAATTTTTTAAACCGATGAAACGGATTGCAAGGTTTGGTTTTCTTTTTTTTACAGGCCTGTTTACAATACTGGCTGTATCATTTAATGCTCCTACCTATAAGATCGCCAAAATGAAATATAATGGGGGCGGCGACTGGTATGCCAACAGAACAGCATTGCCCAACCTCATTGAGTTTTGCAATAAAAATCTGGGTACAAACTTTGATAAGGACGAAGCGATAGTGGAAGCGGGAAGCACAGATATTTTTAATTATCCCTTTGTCTATCTAACCGGACATGGAAATATTGTGTTCAGTGATCAGGAGGCTCAGAATTTGAGAAAGTATCTCCTTGGCGGGGGTTTCCTTCATATTGACGATAACTATGGACTGGATAAATTTATAAGGCCTCAGATGAAAAAGGTGTTTCCCGAGCTTGATTTCGTTGAATTACCTCCAAACCATATTCTTTATAATCAGAAATTTAAATTTCCCGCAGGGCTTCCAAAGATCCATGAACATGAGGGTAAACGGCCCGAGGGCCTGGCTCTGATCTATAAGGGCAGAATCGTCTGTTATTATTCCTTTGAAACGGATCTGGGAAATGGCTGGGAAGATGCAGGTACCTATGCCGGTGATACCGAAACAGCCAGGCAGAATGCCCTTAAAATGGGATCTAATCTTATTCAGTACGCCTTAACCCAGTAATCAGAATGCTTAAGATCAAAGTAAACGGCCAGTTCATTTTTGAAGTTATTGATGAGAATAAACAGAAACTCGTAAACGGTCTTCCGGTCGACATCGATCTATGTCAGATAAATAAACATACATTTCATGTTTTATACCGTAACCACTCCTATGTAGCCGAATTAATTGAATTTAATAAACAGGAAAAGACCTGTATAGTGAAGATCAATTCCAACCGGTATTCAATGTGCATTACTGACCAGTTTGATGAATTGCTTCATCAGCTGGGTATGGATAATCTAAACTCCCTGAAAATATCTGATATCAAAGCCCCTATGCCGGGAATGGTTTTAAAGATCCTGGTGTCAGAAGGGGAGGAAGTAAAAAAGGGCGGCAACCTGCTTGTGCTTGAGGCCATGAAAATGGAGAATATCATCAAATCCCCTGCTGATGTTATAATAAAGTCTATAAAAGTGAAGCCTTCCGACAAGGTTGAGAAAAATCAGGTGATGTTTGTTTTTGCCTGATCCTATCCGGATAATCATCTGAAATTTATAGGTGCTATCTCTGAATAATATTCTTTCAGGTATTAAATATTGTTTATTTTTCATAAACTTTTGAGGAATAAGGTTCAAAATCAATATTTATCGATGGCTATAGAAATCAAAACTAAAGGTGATTTATACGATGTATGCATAGTTGGATCTGGTGCTGGTGGCGGGATGGCCGTAAAGGTTCTTGCTGAGGCCGGTCTGAAGGTCGCCCTGCTTGAAGCGGGTCCTGATTATGACCCTGCTAACCCCGAACAGCAAACACAGTTAAAATGGCCATATGAATCTCCCCGGAGAGGCGCAGGTACAATCCGCGCATTTGGTGATTTCGATGCTGCTTATGGGGGCTGGGAAATTGATGGGGAACCTTATACACGCACCAAGGGTACAGAATTCGACTGGTTCCGGTCAAGAATGCTCGGAGGACGAACCAATCACTGGGGAAGGATCTCACTGCGTTTTGGACCTAATGATTTTAAGCGAAGGGATAAAGATGGTTTGGGCGATAACTGGCCTATAGGCTATGAGGATGTAAAACCATTTTACGACCGGGTAGATAAAATGATTGGGGTTTTTGGTACCAAGGAAGGGATCTATAATGAACCCGACGGTTATTTTCTTCCACCTCCCAAGCCGCGTCTTCATGAGCTGATGATCAAGAAGGCTGCGGGTAAAATTGGAATTCCGGTAATCCCCTCAAGGTTATCGATACTTACTCGTCCTGTTAATAAAGACAGGGGTTCATGCTTTTTCTGTAATCAATGTAACAGGGGCTGCTCGGTGCATGCTGATTTCTCCTCATCCACCTGCCTGGTTAAACCGGCAAGGAAGACCGGGAATGCTGACGTGTATGTAAATGCCATGGCAAGAGAGGTCTTAACCAATAGCGAAGGGAAGGCCACAGGTGTTTCTTATGTGGATAAAACCGATATGCAGGAATACCAGATAAATGCAAAAATCGTGGTTCTTGCTGCAAGCGCTTGTGAATCTGCCCGTTTATTGCTGAATTCAAAATCTTCTGCTCATCCCAATGGCCTGGCAAATTCCAGCGGTATGGTGGGTAAGTATCTTCATGATTCTACCGGCGCTTCCAGAGGTGCCTTTATTCCCCAGCTTATGGACAGGAAGAGGTATAATGAGGATGGGGTAGGCGGACTTCATTTATATATTCCCTGGTGGCTTGATAATAAAAAACTGGACTTTGCGCGTGGTTATCATATTGAATTCTGGGGCGGCATGGGTATGCCATCTTATGGGTTTGGATTCGGGATTGAAAATAACAATGGCAAATATCCCGGTATGGATGGTAAAATGAAAGCCGGCGGCGGATACGGTGCGGGACTGAAAGATGATTACCGCAGGTATTACGGTTCAACCGTAGGGTTTGCAGGCAGAGGTGAAAGTATTCCGCGTGAGGATAACTACTGTGAGATTGATCCCAATTCTGTAGATAAATACGGTATCCCGGTGTTAAGATTTAATTATAACTGGACTGACCAGGAAGTAAAGCAGGCAAAGCATATGCAGGATACCTTTGAAGAGATCATTGACTCGATGGGTGGGGTAGCAAATGGTACCAAACCCGGTGAGGATGAGAAATACGGATTATTAGCTCCGGGAAGGATTATTCATGAAGTGGGTACCACCCGTATGGGAAATGATCCTAAAAAATCTGTTCTGAATAAGTTTAATCAGTCTCATGATGTAAACAATCTTTTTGTTGTCGATGGAGGGGCCTTTGTATCCCAGGCGGATAAAAATCCTACATGGACTATCCTTGCCCTGTCCCTGCGGGCATCAGAGTATATCGTAGATCAGTTAAAAAAACAAAATATTTAATCAGATGAACAGAAGAGATTCCCTTAAAGCACTGGCCGTTGGTACAGTGAGCGTTGGTACTATATTAACTTCATGTGATAAAAAGGAAGATAAGTCAGTTTCGGGTGGTGCCGCCGGCGAATACGGCCGTACTCCTGAAGAGAAGCTTATTGACCAAAAGCTAATGTCAGAAAAGTTCTTCAGTGAAGCCGAGCTTGCAACCATCACAGTTTTATCCGATATCATAATTCCACGTGATGACCGGTCAGGCAGTGCCAGTGATGCTAAGGTGACTGATTTTATCGAGTTTATAGTAAAGGATCAGCCCCAGTATCAAACTCCGATGAGAGGTGGCTTAAAGTGGCTTGATATCAAATCGCTTAAGCTTTTTAAAAAGCCTTTTACCGGCGCTTCAAAAACCCAGCAGATTGAAATTGTTGAACTGATTGCTTACCCAGATAAGGCGGCGCCTGAAAATGCCCAGGGTGTAAGCTTTTTTAATACCATGCGAAATTTAACCGCCACCGGATTTTTCACCAGTAAAATTGGTATTGAAGATATGGGCTATGCAGGTAACCGACCAAATGCCTGGGATGGCGTTCCGGATGATGTTCTTAAACAATACGGGCTAGAGTATGATGCCAAAACTCTTGCAGAATGCCTCAAAGCAGAAGACAGGGGTAAGATGATGACCTGGGATTCGTAAAAATACGTATTAAGACTTACCTGATAAATTTATTCAAACTCATCCCATGATATAAACCCGGGATGAGTTTAGTATAATGAAGTGCTCCTTCCTAACTCACAACCCGCAACCCGCAACCTACTGTGCCTTCTTCGGAGCCTTTGACTTAGGCTGATTAAACTGTGGTTTGCCTTTGGAAATGATCTCTGGCGCACCTACAAGTGTCATAGCTGAACGGAAGCCCATTTCAGCGCTGGTTTCATCCTGTTGCATGAACCTTCTGGTTGCTGGATTTAACCAGTAAGCCCTGTCGTTCCATGAACCTCCTTTGTATACACGGGAGCGGTCATTGACAAGCGTTGTAATTCCATAAAGATTTGGATTAACAGAATCCAGATGACCCCGGAAATCGGGATTGTATGGTTTCCCGGCAATTGAAGATGTATCAACACTTGCCTGATTACTTTGCATCTCAGACCATTTTTGTTTTTTACCCGATTTAGCCGGGTCTTTGATCGGACGTCCGTACTTATCTTTTGCATAAATACCTTTATCTCTGTCAGAAAGACGTTTGTTAACAAACTCATTTCCCCTGAAAGGATTGAAATCGTTGAAATCTTCGAAACTTAATTTTCTGTAAACATCGGCCGTCCACTCATTGACGTTGCCCGCCATATTATATAAACCGAAATCATTTGGAACATAGCTTCTCACAGGGGCTGTAATATCAGCCTTATCATTCAGGTAACCGCCTGTACCCATGTTGTCACCCTCGCCACGCTTAAAGTTGGCCATGATCATTCCCTGGGTACGTTTTTTTGCAGATCGTACTCCCAGGCCATTCCATGGGTAGATCTTGCCGTCAGCGATATTTTCATATTCGGTATTTCCGGCAAGAGCCAATGAAGCATATTCCCATTCGGCCTCAGTAGGTAATCGATAAGGTTGCTTTAATACTCCGTCTTCAAGTCTTACCGGACGGGTAGGGCCTTTGCTGCCTTTGGCTCCTGCAGCCGCACCTGTTGCTGTAGTATTTGGATTAAGATCTTTTTTCATCTTCTTTCCATCAATGCCTTCACCTGTATACTGACCGTTAAGGTAAATATCCGTGTTGAATGGATCAACGGAAGTTGCTGTTGTAGTGGTAGCTGCCCCGGATTTCCCCCCGGCTCCCGCAAGAGTTTTATAATCCACCAAAAACCCCTTGCTTCTTAAAATCTCCTCATTCACCCGGTCTGTACGCCATTCGCAATAGCCATTCGCTTGTTCCCAGGTGACACCAACAACAGGGTAATCCTGGAATGCAGGATGTCTGAGGTAATTATTTACATAAGGCTCATTGTATGAAAGTGGCTGTCTCCAGACCAGGGTGTCCGGAAGTGCATTGTAATAATATTCGGCGTCATTGCTGTAATTCCGCCTGATCCAGTATAAATATTCCAACCAGTCAACATTTGATACTTCGGTCTCATCCATGTAAAAGGAAGCTACAGTAACCCTGCGGCGAATATTATCGAATTCATAACCAAGATCCTGGTTAAGACTTCCGCCCATTACAAAAGTTCCGCCTTCAATAGCAATAAGGCCTGGTCCGGGACCAGCCTTTACTTTGTTATTTACCTCAAAACCGCCGTTATACTTATTATTATAAGCCATACCGGTTTTTGACGATTGACCGCTTTTTTTGCAGGCAGCTAAAACGCTTAATAACATTAAGCCTGCGGTAAAATATATAGGTATTCTTTTCATTACTTGCGATGTAATTGGAGCATTAATTTTATAAAAATACAAAAATGAAATAATATCCCCAATGGATATTTTCTTATCCTATTTGCATATTCAGAGTTAACTCAATACTCAAACGAAAAACATAAGGTGAAGGTTACACTGCAGGTTCAAAAAATCATTTTTCTGTTAATGGCGGGCAGCACTGAATTGTACTGACCATAAGGGCTTTTCAATTTATCAGCTTCCTCAGTAAAACTTAATCCTTGTAAAGTATACTGCACCCAGGAAGAATGTCTTCAAATAATCGTATATTTAATGCACATTAAAGTTAAATTTGGTTTCAGATTTTATTCTTGATTAATGTTCAACAACCTCTCATTTTGCGGCTGCTTAAGTATTATTATTACTGGAATGTCTCCGGCGGTAATGGCGCAGGGTACGCAAAGCGACGGAAAACGAACTAATACAATACAAACGGCTGCACCTTTTTTGCTGATAGCTCCCGATGCGCGTTCCGGGGCTATGGGTGATGTTGGCGTTGCCATTTCGCCTGATGCAAACTCGGCACATTGGAATCCTGCCAAACTCGCATTTATGGAAAAGCCTACAGGACTTTCCGTTTCCTATACTCCCTGGTTAAGAAATCTTGTTCCCGATGTGGATCTGGGATATTTAACAGTATATCATCGCCTGGATGAAAGAAATACAATTGGGGGTTCATTACGCTATTTTTCATACGGGTCAATACAGCTAACAGATAATAGTCAGAATGATATTGGAGTGTACAGTCCGAATGAGTTTTCGATTGACGGTACATTCTCAAGAAAGTACGGGGAAAATTTTTCGCTTGGAACCGGCCTCCGTTATATCCGGTCGAGTTTAAGTAACGGTCAGTTTAACGGACAGGATATTAAACCCGCTACCGCTCTGGCCGCAGATGCCTCTGCATATTTCAAGAAGGGGACAATCATGTTTGGAAAGGACACTGAAATTGCATTGGGACTTAACATCTCTAATATCGGAACAAAAATGAATTATTCTGAAGGGAGTGTAAAATCCTTCCTTCCTACAAATCTGAAACTGGGCGGAGCTACTACAATGAACATTGATGATCTCAATCAGTTTACGGTAGCCCTTGACCTTAATAAGCTATTGGTTCCTACTAATCCCATACTCAATCAGGATGGTGAAATAATAAAAGGTAAAGATCCTGACCGGTCGGTTCCTTCCGGCATATTCGGATCGTTTAGTGATGCTCCCGGAGGTTTTTCTGAGGAGTTTAATGAGATCAGCTACTCCCTGGGTACGGAATACTGGTATAATAAACAATTTGCTGTGCGCTCAGGATATTTTTATGAAACGCCAACCAAAGGCGACAGAAGATATTTTACAGTTGGGGCAGGTCTGAAATACAATGTATTTAATCTTGATTTTGCCTATCTGCTTGCCAATCAGCAAACCAGCCCCCTGGCACAAACCCTGCGCTTTTCACTTGTATTTAATTTCGAAAAATAGTTTTAATGAAGATTAGGGTAGGGTTTGGATTTGATGTCCACCAGTTAGTTGAAAATCATCCATTTATTTTAGGGGGAGTAACTTTAGATCATGATTCAGGAGCGTTCGGGCATTCTGATGCCGATGTGCTGGTTCACGCCATATGTGATGCATTACTGGGTGCCGCCAATTTGCGGGATATCGGCTTTCACTTCTCCAATACGGATGAACGGTGGAAAGGGATCAGCAGCTTAATCCTGTTAAAGGAATGTGTAAGCATGTTGAATGAAAAAGGCTGGAGCGTAGGAAATATTGATGCTATGCTTTGCCTGGAAGCTCCTAAGATCAATCCGTTCATCCCCCAAATGAAAATAAATATTTCCGCCGCCGCTGGGATAAGCGATGAAGATATTTCAATTAAGGCAACTACGAATGAAACTATGGGCTTCATTGGAAGAAAGGAAGGACTTGTGGCTTACGCCGTTTGTCTGATCGAAAAAATAAGCTAATTTTTTACGGGGGGAACTTTAATGCCGGAAAAGTCGGCGGCGCATTTACCGCAATTGCTGGCACAGCCTTTTTTACTGGTCAGGCTTTTGTAAATGAGTCTGCCAAGGTATAAAAGCGACAGGAAGAATAAAAAGAGAACACCGGCTAATTGCGCATCCATGCAGCAAAATTAAACAAAGCAGATCATAAGTTTTGTCTTTTAAGAGTAAATTCCTTGTGGTAGGTTTATATCCTTAGGGCGCTGGAATCGCATAATTGACCTTTTTAACGGGCTATATCATGAAGGGGTTCAATAGTTCATTCGGCCCGATTATAAAATTCTCCTTTAAAAGCCTTACCTTTGCAAAAAATTTAGAGTAATTTTTTAATGCAAAAAATAAGGAATATAGCGATCATCGCTCACGTTGACCACGGTAAAACTACACTGGTTGATAAAATTTTACATCAAACCAATTTGTTCCGTGATAACCAGGAAACTGGCGATCTGATCCTGGATAGCAACGATCTTGAACGTGAACGTGGTATAACCATTGTTTCTAAAAACGTCTCAGTAAATTACAAGGATGTTAAGATCAATATTATTGATACCCCTGGTCACGCCGATTTCGGTGGTGAGGTTGAACGGGTATTGAAAATGGCTGATGGAGTTATTCTTCTGGTAGATGCTTTTGAAGGAGCAATGCCTCAAACCCGTTTTGTAACGCAGAAAGCGCTTTCATTAGGATTGAAGCCTGTTGTTATTGTCAATAAGGTTGATAAGGAGAATTGCCGTCCCGAAGAAGTATATGAATCGATTTTTGAATTGTTCTTTAACCTCGAGGCTACAGAAGATCAGTTAGATTTCCCTGTACTTTACGGATCTTCAAAGCAGGGCTGGATGAGTACAGATTGGAATGCTCCGACAGAAGATATCACTCCTCTGCTGGATACGATTTTAGAGCACATTCCACCAGCACCAAGTTTTGATGGAACACTGCAAATGCAGATCACTTCTTTGGATTATTCTTCCTTCGTTGGCCGTATTGCAATTGGCCGCGTTGCCCGTGGAGTGATTAAGGAAAATCAGCCGGTATCACTTGTTAAACGTGACGGAAAGATCCAGAAATCCCGGATAAAGGAGTTATATACATTTGAAGGTCTTGGAAAAGTAAGAGTTCAGGAAGTTTCTTCCGGTGATATATGTGCTGTGGTAGGAATTGAGGGATTTGATATTGGCGATACAATTGCCGATTTTGAAAATCCGGAACAACTTGCGGTCATAAAGATCGATGAGCCAACCATGAATATGCTCTTCACTATCAACAACTCTCCGATGTTTGGTAAAGAAGGCAAGTTTGTAACCTCTCAGCGTTTGCGCGAACGCTTATACAAGGAGATGGAGAAAAATCTTGCATTAAAAGTTGTTGAAACAGATTCACCGGATTCCTATCTAGTATATGGCCGTGGAATTCTCCATTTATCCGTATTGATCGAGACCATGCGCCGCGAAGGATATGAATTACAGGTAGGACAACCGCAGGTAATTATAAAAGAAATTGACGGGGTCAAATGCGAGCCTATAGAAACACTGATCGTTGACGTTCCGGCAGAAGTTTCAGGAAAGGTGATTGAACTGGTAACTCAGCGTAAAGGTGAGCTGCTTATCATGGAGCCTAAAGGCGATCTTCAGCATCTTGAATTTGAGATTCCTGCCCGCGGTATTATCGGATTACGTAATAACGTTTTAACGGCTACCGCAGGTGAGGCTATTATGGCTCACCGTTTCAAAGCATATGAGCCCTGGAAAGGTAATATTCCGGGCCGGCTTAACGGAGTTTTGGTTTCTATGGAAAAAGGATCAACAACAGCTTACTCGATTGATAAATTACAGGACCGCGGGCGCTTCTTTATTGAGCCTGGTGTAGAAGTTTATGAGGGACAGATCATGGGAGAACATATCCGTGATAATGACCTGGTTGTAAATGTTGTAAAAGGAAAAGCGCTTACAAACATGCGTGCCTCCGGTACTGATGATAATGCTCGTATTGCAACGGCAGTTAAGTTTTCCCTCGAGGAGGCTATGGAATACATCCAGGCTGATGAGTATATCGAAATTACGCCTAAAAGCATGCGTTTACGTAAGATCTACCTGAGTGAAAATGAGCGTAAGATCAACGCGAAAAAGTTTGTAAATCAATAAACATACAGGTGTTCTGCACCATAACTTAATACGTAAAAGGCCGTCTTTTTGAGATGGCCTTTTACATTTAAAGCCAGATTTCTTTATTATTTCTTCCATGAACAATCAAGGAAAACAATAGATCTGATCAGGGATCCTTAGTTAAAGCCAGACCTGGCCGGCAAACTGAAGCTAAATTAAGCAAGGCCGTTCTGCCGAACTGGAATCATCAAATTTATTCATTGTTTACATTCAAAAATATACGCTAATGGACCAGCATGTTTTGCAGGGTATGATTATCAAATCATGATCGCTTCACCGCCATTAAAAAACAAAAAATAAACAGATGAAAAACTTTATCTAAGTTTGTTTTAATGAAGTTTCCAGCCGTACCCGGTTTTGACCAGCAAGCTTTCGATAAATACCTTAAAAACACCGGATGGCTGTTTCTTGCCAGGGTTGGAAGTCTGGCAATAAAAATACTCGCCGGCATTGCAGTGGCCAATTTTCTTGGTAAAACACAAAACGGTCTGCTGAATTATCCCCTTGTTTTTGTCACCTTTTTTATTGCGGCTGCGGCGCTCGGACTGGATGGCTTCGTTACCCGTGAGCTTTTAGCTTCACCCGGTAAAAAGAATAAGCTTTTAGGTACTGCCTTCCGGATGCGTCTCCTTGCAGGACTGGCAATTATTCCTCTCGCATGGTTTTCATATATCCTGTTAAAAGGTAATGAAGGGGATATCCCTGTTAGTTATATCCTGATCGCCTCCTGTATAGGGATCGCTCAGTCGCTGAATATAATTGACAGTTATTTTCAATCCAGGGTGCAGGGTAAATATGTTATGATGGTCCAGGTTGCCGGAAACCTGCTTTCCGCCGGCATTAAACTCCTGCTGATATTTTTGGCGGCGCCCTTATCCTGGTTTATCTGGACATTATTAGGTGATGCGGTACTCCTCGGGCTGGGATATTTCCTTGCTTACTCCTCAAAGGGGGGGAAGGTATCTGAATGGAAATATGATAGCTCGCTTGCAAAAAGTCTTTTAAACCATTCCTGGCCTCTGGCTTTTTCGGCCATACTGGTTACTGTTTATATGAAGATAGGACAACTGATGGTGGAGAGTTTTTTAGGGGTGGATGCACTGGGAGTTTATTCCACAGTGGTTAATCTCAGCGAAAGCTGGTATTTCATTCCTGTAGCCATTGTTACTTCAGTTTTTCCAGCAATTATGAATGCCCGCCGCGACGATCCTGCGCGCTATCAAAAAAGGCTGCAGGACATGTATGATCTGATGGTTGTGATCAGCCTGCTTATTGCCTTGTTTATGAGCTTCGCCTCTCCTTATATTTATGATTTCTTCTATGCCCCTGAATTTGGTGAGGGAGCTCAGATACTCTCTATTCATATATGGGCAGGAGTTTTTGTTTTCCTTGGAAGTGCAAGCGGTCAGTATCTGATTGCAGAAGGTTATACCAGATTTGCATTATACCGTACCGGTCTGGGAGCCCTTGTTAACATACTTCTGGGCTTCTTATGGATCCCGGAATACGGACTCGCAGGAGCAGCTTATGCATCATTGATCGCATATTTTTCAGCTACTTTCTTTATCCTTGTCTTTCCTGAAACAAGGCGGCAGGGATTGAACATGTTGAGGTCTTTATTTTTAATTTCACTAATCCAAAAAATAGCAAAGCGTTGAAAAAATCGGAATCATATCTTAGTTTAATAAATCCGGCAAGGATAAAAACCCTTTTATCATTTGGTGTGAAAGGATATTTAGCAGAAATTGGCTGGTTTAAGGCATTTCAAACCAGATCCCCGGTAGATGAAAAGGGAGAACCTATCCCCTGGGTTACCTATTCCTTTATCGATTTCATATCAGAACGTATTAAAAAGGACCATTCAGTTTTTGAATTTGGTTCAGGGAATTCCACGTTTTATTACGCCAGGCGTGCGCTTAAAGTAGTTTCAGTAGAGCATGATAAAGCATGGTTTGATAAAATATCTGCTGGAAAGCCCGCTAATTCTGAAATGATTTTTTGTGAACTTCGAACGGCAGGAGAATACAGCAGAATGCCTTCGGCCCGGGGATCAAAATTTGATATCATTATCGTTGATGGACGCGACAGGGTGAACTGCTGCTATCAGTCGCTGCAGGCCTTAACTGAATCCGGTGTGGTAGTCCTGGATGATTCTGAGCGCGTAAAATATGCAGATGCCCTGAGTTTTTTTAAGAAGGAAGGATTTAAAGAACTTTCTTTCAGCGGAATTTCTCCTGGTTTATTCTACCGGAAATCCACTTCTGTTTTTTATAAGTCAGATAATTGTTTAGGTATTTAAGATGGCTAAAGAGATAATCAGTGCGGATGTAAAAACTGCCTATGATAATTTTTATCTTGGCCATCACGATGCCTGGAGACTGTTAAGCGCAAAATATAAAGCTCAGAATATAGTAGATACCTGTAAGGGTTATGAGTTTAAGAAAGTGCTTGAAGTAGGTGCCGGGGACGGAAGTATATTAAAATTTCTGGATGACTGGTCATTCTCGCCTGAAATGCATGCTCTTGAGATCTCCCAGACCGGGCTTGATCTGATTGCCGCCAAAAATATCCGGTCCTTAAATTCGTTAAACCTATTCGATGGTTACCAAATCCCTTTTCCCGATAATGAATTTGATCTGGTGATCCTGTCTCATGTTCTGGAACATGTTGAATTTGAAAGGATGTTACTGAGGGAGATTAAACGTGTTTCAAAACATGTAGTGATAGAGGTTCCTAAGGATTACCGGTATGGGGTGGATAAAAAGATCAAGCATTTTTTAAATTACGGTCATATTAATATTTATACGCCAACTTCCCTGCGTTTTTTAGTTAAATCTGAAGGATTTGAGGTACTGGCAGATAAAATAAGCCTTATTCAACCTGAAGTCACCAGGTTCAATACCTTCATAAACCAGAAAAAAACAAAAAGCCTGATCAGGGAATTTCGGATCGAAGCGGAATTCCGGATCAAAAAGATCATCATTTTCATAAGTGGTAAAAAGCAGCATGAAGCCTTGGCAAATGCCTATACTGTATTATTAAAAAAAACCGGTGATTTAGATATATTCAAATAATTGCTTTTACTATATGAGATACAAAAATTACTCCTTTCCTTTTTTAATACTTGTGGTATTTATCTTAACAACGGTAAGCTGCAAGCAACTCGGATTATGGAACAATGCCTCGGGTACATCAGGTTCAACGGATGATTTCTCTTCATCTCCCGTATTGTCAGCTTCGGAATCGATGAAAAAGATGAAGCTTGAAGAGGGGTTCAATATAAGGTTAGTTGCGGAAGAGCCTTTGCTGAACACTCCGGTTGCTTTAACATTTGATGAAAAGGGCCGTATATGGGTGGTGGAAATGGAATCCTATATGCCTGATACTCTGGGTACGGGCGAAGACCAGCCAAGTGGGAAAATCGTTATTTTAACAGATAAAAATGGTGATGGACAGATGGATGACCGGAAGATATTCCTGGATTCCCTGGTTCTGCCCCGGGCCATTTGTTTAATCGGGAAGGGCATTCTTGTTGCCGAATCGCCCCGGTTATGGTATTACGAGATCGAAAATGACAGGCCTGTCAGGAAAACTCTTGTAGATGCGGCTTATGCAGAAGGCGGAAATGTAGAACACCAGCCTAATGGGCTTTTCAGAGCTTTGGATAACTGGATCTATAATGCTAAATCAGGGAAGCGCTACCGGCAGAATGGAGACAGCTGGCTGATCGAAAGAACTCATTTTAGGGGCCAGTGGGGAATCTCCCAGGATGATCAGGGCCGATTATATTATAATACCAATTCGCAGAATTTAGAGGCCGATTTCTTCAGTCCCGGATTGGGAGCCGGTAATGATCACCAGCGAAATGTATCAGGTTTTGGCGAAGATATTATAAAGGATAATAAGGTATACCCAATCCGTCCAAACACAGGCGTTAACCGCGCGTATCTGGAAGGCACTCTGGATGCCAATAAACGGCTGGTAAATTTTACTGCGGCCTGTGGTCCGGTGATTTATCAGGGCGACCTTTTTGGCTCAGAGTATAAGGGAAATGCTTTTGTTGCGGAACCATCCGCCAATCTTATTAAACGAAATATATTGACTGATACCGGATATATCACTGGCGGCAGGCAGGCTTATAAAGGGCGGGAATTTCTTGCCAGTAAGGATGAAAGGTTCCGGCCTGTCAATTTGTATAATGGTCCGGACGGAGCCTTATATATCATTGATATGTACAGGGGGATTATACAGCATAAGACCTATTTAACTCCATACCTAAAAAATCAGATCAAAGAAAGGAACCTGACGCAGCCTCTTTCTTATGGGCGGATTTATAAAGTTGTACCCCGGGGAAAAAAGGCGAAGAGCGTAAAGTTTAGCAAGGATCCCCTGAGGCATCTCAGCTTATTACAGCATCCTAATGGCTGGATACGCAGCAAAGCCCAGCAGCTTTTGGTTGACAGCAGGGATAAGGAGTTGAATATTCCCCTAAGGAAGCTTTTAAATACTTCAGAACAGACAAATACCATTGTGCATGCATTGTGGACCATGGAGGGGCTTGGAGTTTTACTGAAGGAGGATGTACTGCCACTGTTAAAAAACAAGGACTGGCGCTTGCGTATGCAGGGTCTTAGTGTATCCCCCTCCGTAATCAAAGCGGATAATTATAAAGAGTTTACCTACATCTTTAAAGAAATGCTTAGCCAGAATGATACCCTGGCCGCTCCGTACATTGCTTTTTTAGCCCCATCTATACAGGTATTTGATAAAGTGGCCGCCAAAGATCTTTTACTGAGTTTAAGCAAAGAATATCCAAACAATATTTTCGTTTCTGATGCTATAATAAGTAACCTGAAGGATAGGGAAGCAGATTATTACAGGGAGATCCTGTCTTTTAACCCGGATAGCAATCTGGCCATCAACCGGCGTTTAAAGAAGATCACAAATGATCTGTCAAAAAAGAAGACGGATAATTTAAAAACTGCCAGGGATTTTCCAAAAGGAGCAGCCATATTCCAGTCGTTCTGTCAAACCTGTCATGGGGCAGATGGTAATGGAATAAACAACCTGGCGCCTCCTTTGAATAATTCTAACTGGGTGCTTGAAAATAAGGACAGGCTCATTAAAGTTGTTTTATTTGGCTTGAACGGCCCGGTTAAAGTCGGCAATAAAATTTACAAGGCCCCCGAGATCAATGGCGAAATGCCGGGGATTGCGGCAAATCCGGATTTTTCTGATGAGGATATCGCCCAGCTATTAAGTTATGTCCGCAATTCATGGTCGAATAAAGCAGTTAAAGTGAATGCTGAGGAGGTGCAAAAGATCAGGAAGGAGTATAAAGGCAGGGTGAAGCCATTTACTGAAGGAGATTTTTAGCAGGACTTTTTGTTGGGTTGTTGGGTTGTTGGTTGGAGGGGTGTGGTGGTTGACAATAATCATGAATTGAAATTATGGATTTCGGAGATTGGGAGTAAAAATTCATTTTTACTCTTGCTTTATACCTACCCAATACTATGCAGAATTTAGCTCCCATTGCCTTATTCGTTTATAACCGCCCTGAGCATACGAGGCGTACACTTAAATTTTTAAAGCAAAATTTTCTGGCCGAGGAGTCAAGACTTTTCATCTTTTCGGATGGCCCCCGCGATGAAAGTCAGCAGCAGAAAGTTTCAGGGGTCAGGGGAATCATACATTCAGTTGAAGGCTTTAAATCAGTTGAGCTGATTGAAAGAAAAACGAATTTCGGTCTTGCCGATTCTATAATTGACGGGGTAACAATGCTTACTAAAAAGTATGGAAAGGTTATCGTTTTTGAAGATGACCTTATTACATCCCCTTATACGCTTCAGTATTTTAATGATGCACTCATTCGCTATCAAAACGAAGAAAGGGTCATGCACATCGGGGCATATATGTACCCTATCCCGAACAGGGACCTGCCTCAAACTTTTTTTTACCGGGCGGCTTCGAGCTGGGGATGGGCAACCTGGGAGCGTGCCTGGAAGCATTTTGAACCTGATATTGACAAACTGATCGGGCAATTTGATTCCTCAAAGAGGCATCAGTTTTCCATTGAAGGATCTATGAATTTCTGGAAGCAGATGAGAGAATTTAAAAGAGGCAAGAATAATTCATGGGCAATTCGCTGGTATGCTTCAGTCTTTCTGAATAATGGCTTAACCTTAAATCCTTCAGCCTCACTGGTAAATAATATCGGGCATGATGGCTCGGGTGTCCACTCCGGGAAAAACACGATGTATGATGTGCGGATAAGTGAGGAGCGGATCAAAGAATTTCCTGATCTTATTGAAGAGAACAAGGAGGCTTATCAGGCAATAAAGCTCTTTTTAAAATATCGTAAGGGGAGCCTGCTCAGGAGACTAGTCCGGTTTATAAGGGAGAAGGTTTAATTCAAGCATGCAGCCTGCTTATAATTATTAATTGAATTGTATTTTTGGGCAGCGTGAAAGTAATCCATTTAAATACCTATGCCGGCAACGGCGGAGCAGGAAAAGCCTGTATGCGTCTTAATAAAGCATTAAAGGATGCAGGTATTGATTCTGAAGTTGCGGTTAATTTTCTGTTCAATGAAAATCCACAAGTGAGGGATCTTTCAAATGGTCCATTAGCTAAGGGCAGTACGGCAGCAGGCATTATTCTGGAACGAATTATAGCCAGGCAATACACTAAAAAATTACCTATACCCTTTTCCATTCCTGTATGGGGCAAAGATATCTCCGGTCTGAACCTGTTAAAGTCTGCTGATATAATTCATCTCCACTGGGTAAATCACGCCTTCCTTCGGCCAGCCGATCTTGCTAAACTTGCACGTTTAAATAAACCGATAGTATGGACATTTCATGACAGTAATGCCTTTACCGGGGGATGTCATGTCAGGTATGATTGTGATCATTTTCAGAATGAATGCGGCAATTGTCCTGTCTTAAAAAACCCTGGTCCGGATGATATTTCCCACCACATCTGGCTTAAAAAAGAGAGAGCTTACCGGGAACTCGAATTTACGGTTATTGCACCCAGCAAATGGATGGCTACTTCCGTAAAGCAAAGCAAGCTTCTGGCTTCAGCACATATCAAAAACATTCCGAATACTCTGGATACAAGCCTGTTCAGGCCTGCTTCCGGTACCGAAGCCAGAAAAACACTTGGTTTGCCAACTGATAAATTCATCCTGATGAGCGGCTTTATGCCTTCCCGCAAGGATCTCCATAAAGGAACTCCATATCTTATCGAAGCGCTCAATATTTTAATAAAGGATAATCATATGGATCCTGATTCCGTTGAACTTGTGATCTTCGGAAACAGGGATCAAAAAAATGTACCTGAATTCCCGGTTCGAACTACTTTCCTCGGCACAATATCCGACGAAGCAAGACTGGCGCTTTGTTATAGTGCGGCTGATGTATTTCTTGCTCCTTCTCTTGAAGATAATCTGCCTTATACAGTCATGGAAAGCCTGGCATGCGGCACCCCGGTAGCGGCATTCACAACAGGTGGAATTCCGGATATGCTGAGGCATAAACATAACGGTTACCTTGCCGGCTATCGTTCTTCGGCTGATCTGGCTGCCGGAATTGCCTGGATCTATAATGCCGACAGAGCTGAACTGCGAAGAAATGCCCGGAAAACTGTGGAGGATTATTTTTCTGAGGAGGTTATAGCCCGCCAGCATATTGAATTATACCAGTCTCTTATCAGCCAGCATGTTCCAGCCTAAATTAAGTGTCATTACGGTCGTCTATAATAATGTGCGTGATATTGAGCGTACCCTGCTTTCTGTATTAAATCAGACCTATCCCAATATTGAATACCTGGTTATTGATGGAGGATCGAATGATGGAACTCTTGATATTCTTAAGAAATATGAAGACCGGCTTGGAAAGCTGATATCAGAAAAGGATAAGGGCATTTATGATGCGATGAATAAAGGACTTGCTATGGCTACGGGAGAATATATTTTATTCATGAATTCAGGGGACGAGATTTATGCACCCGACACGGTTGAAAACGTCTTTAAGGAACCTGATGCGGATATCTATTACGGCGAGACGGAGATGTATGATGATAACTGGAAAAGCCTCGGACAAAGAAGGCACAAAACGCCTGATACCTTTACCTGGAAAGATTTTAAACATGGAATGAGCATCAGCCACCAGGCAATCTATATCCGTAAAAGCCTGACAGATTTCTACGATCCACAATACAAATTAAGCGCTGATATAGACTGGATCATAAAAGCGGCTAAAAAGGCAAAAAAGATTGTGAACAGCCACATATATGTGGCAAAATACCTTGTCGGGGGGATGTCAAAAGCCAAACACCGGCAGAGTTTGATTGAGCGTTTTCAAATCTTCCGGAAGCATTACGGCCTTTTACCGACCATCCTTAATCATTCTGTTATTGCAGCCAGGCTTTTTTTCTATTACCTGAGGCATGGAAAAACCAATGACTGATATTCTAAGGTTGAATGTGAGTAAAGAACTCTCCCCCGGTTTGAGCCAGGGAAGAGCTTAAGCTTTTAAAGGTTCTGTATTATCCGCACGCGGACGTTTTGCTTCCAGGTATATCGCATAAGCCAACCCCAGTACCAATAGAATAGAAGCGATCAGGGAAATGATTTCACCTGTATAATAAGAGACCGGTTCAAATCTGAATTCTAATTTATGGTTACCCCCGGGTAACTGTGCGGCCCGTAAAATATAATCTGCCCTGAAATAAGGGATCTTCTCTCCATCAACATAGGCATTCCATCCCTTATCGTACCAGATCTCAGAGAACACAGCCAGTGCATCGCGGCCAGAGGAATACTCATAGGTAAGCCGGTCCGGATGATAGGAGGTCAGTCTGATGAATGCGTTCCCGTCATAGCCAATTTTGCTGATATTAACCAGTGGTTTGAACTGCTCATGCACGATCATTTCCTTTTTAGGATCGAAGCTGCTTATAGCGGACATTTCTTCGTCTGCATTTTTCACATAAACAATATTCTGAACGAACCAGGCATTTCCAGCGGCCGTTGAGCGGTTTTGCATGGTCTGCTTTTGTCCGCTTTCATCAGCAGTGATTATATACTTGGTATTGAGCATATCCAGCACATCCTCGTTGATTGCACCGCTGAACTGTTTATCAAGAATTTCCTGATAGCGCTTCAGTTTTGCGGCGTGGTAGCCTCCAAGACTTTTATGGAAATACGAGGTGGTTGAATTGGTAAAGGGATTTCCCATACTTAAATCAAGAACACGATAATGTGAAGTATCACGCATTACAAGCTGATCAACGTCCCGCGCTTTAAATTGCTGCTCAAGCACACTTTGATCAACGAATTTGTCATTATTGAGATAGCGGCGGTCGATATTCCACATATCCACCAGGATCACAATGGCAAGAAGCCCGAAGCTTATCTGCGGACTGATCTTTTTCTTTATCAGGGCCCATACCAAAGCGGCTCCAAGTAACACAAATACGAGTGATCGTAAAGCATCCATTCTGGCCAGACTTATCCGGTCCTGGATCAGGGCATTGGCAATAGAATCCGCGAATGTACGGTCGTTATTGGTAACCTGGGTCAGCTGCTGTATGAACTGATCGTGATTCTGTGTTCTGAAATCCAGGATTGCAGTAGGCAGGACGATCAGGATAAGCAGAATTCCCCCTGTTATATAAAGTGAATATAAAAATTTTTTTAGGAGCTTTTTAGGTTCTTCGGTATGAAATGCTACTTCTTTTACCGCGAGTATGGCGAGAATAGGAATTAAAAAGGCAGTTATGACCAGTATCGATTCAACTGCCCTGAACTTATTATAGAGCGGGAAATAATTAAAGAAAAGATCTGAAAGAAAGGGCAAATGCCTTCCGAATGAGAGCAGAAGACATAAAAGTCCTGCACTGAGGATCCACCATTTGATCCGGTGTTTAACGATAAATAAACCAAGAACGAACAGAAAACAGATGATAGCACCAAAATACCAGGGGCCCGATGTAAACTGTTTATCACCCCAATACGTACTTAATCCCAGCTGTGATAATTGCTGCATGGCAGGTACTACCTGTTCTGCCGGCACTCCTTTAGTGATTAAAACCTTTGCAACTTCCGAATTTTCATTCAGGTTCGGACCCGATGCCCCGCCATAAGCATTCGGAACTAAAAAGGTAAGGCTTTCACCTATACCCTGGCTCCACTGATAGGCATAATCCCTGTCCAGGCCATTATTCGGTTCTGATTTATCAGTTGTAAGGTTAGATTTACCACGGATAGTTTCCTTGCCATATTCATAGGTGGTCCATAACATTCCTGCATTCACTGCAACTGCCAGAACAACCGCCCCTGCCAGGTATGCGAACGATTTTGAAAAATCTTTGACGGTCTTGATCTTTACGGCATGATAAAGTTCAATTCCGATATAAATTAACAGGGCTATGAATAAATAATAGGTCATCTGAATGTGATTGGACCTTATCTCAATAGCCAGAAAGAATGCAGTTATCGCAGCACCGATAAGATACTGCCTGCGAAAGGTTAAGATTATTCCCGCCAGAATGGGAGGAAAGAATGCGATGGCCATGGCCTTATTACTGTGCCCGGCATCAATTATCTGGAAGTTGTAGGAAGAAAAGGCAAATGCAATGGCGCCTGCAGCAGCCAGCCAGGGGTTCATCCGTAAAACGGAAAACAGAAAATAGGCGCCTAAAAGGTAAAGAAGAACAGTATCAATGGGATTTGGAAAAACAGTTTTAAAGAATGAGATCACGTATGTGGTCACATTGTTCGGATAATGTACCCATATCTGGTAGGAAGGCATCCCGCCAAACATGGAATTGGTCCATAAAGGGCCTTTGCCATCCTTAGCTTTAAAATCCATGATTTCCTTCTGCATTCCCTGAGCCTGAAGAACATCACTCTGATATAGGCGTTTACCCTGCAATGCCGGACTGAAATACACAAAACATAGGGCAATAAAAATTCCTATGATGGCCAGATGGATGCCATTGCGCTTAAACCAATTATTCATTCTGCTCGAATTAGTTGAATGCCAAAAATAGAAAAAAGCTTAAACCTGCAAGGGCTGTATTGAAGCTTTATGAAAATAATTAATTTAAAGCAGAAGAAATGGCACTTTTAGGATCAGGCCATACTGGTTTTTTAGAAGAGAATTGAGTTCGAAAAGGTATCAGGGAGTTTTAATTTCCTCATATTCAACGAAATCACCCGCGTCATCACTCGGATTTTTTTCTTTAGGAGGCATATAATCTACCCGGATGCGACCATCAGGTGCCGGATTATGCTGCTGCTGATATCTTTGATTGGCCTGGTTCTGAGCTTTTGTCATCATCTTTTGAAAAAAAACAGGCAAAAGAACCCTTGCTACCATTTTAAGCAACCATAACACGCAGATCGCAATAAATAAAAATTTTAATAATGCCATATGAATAACGTTCTATTGCAAATATAGACGATAATTTTTTTAATATGTTTCAACAGGGAGTAAATGTTACATTGTTGTGAAATATGAATACCGGGGCTTAACTGCGATTATAAGCTGTTAATTCTGCAGGTTCATTCTTCAATTATTTCTGCCACTCTTCCTACCTGGCCGTCTTCCAGTCGTACTTTAATCCCGCGGGAATGAAAGGCTGAACTGGTTAGCAGAGCCTGAACTACTCCTCTGGTCCTTGCACCGCTGCGCTGATCCTTTTTAAGGATGATATCCACTTCCAGTCCGGGGTAGATATCTTTTCTGTTTTGTCCGTTCAATTTTACTGGTTGTTGGTTTGTTGGTTTATGGTTTGTTGGGAAAAATATAACCTGATCATCCAAATCTTTCCATCATGATCTTTTCCAATGCATACATCTCATCTCTGAGTTTGGCGGCTTGAAGAAAGTCCATGTCCTTGGCTGCGGCAACCATATCCTTCCTGGTTTTATCAATTGATTTTTGAAGTTCAGGTTTGGTCATGTATTGAACGATCGGATCTGCAGCAAGTTCATCGGTCATTTCCTTTTCCACATAGGCCTTTTGCACTCCGCCCTTGAAATCCATAACCGAGGTCTGTTCAATAATTGCTTCGCGCGATTTGCCTATGGTTCTCGGAATGATCCCATGCTCTGTATTGTAGGCTATCTGCTTCTCACGGCGCCGGTTAGTCTCATCAATTGTTACCCGCATACTTTCTGTGATCTTATCCGCATACATGATCACCCTCCCGCGGTCATTACGCGCTGCCCTTCCGATGGTTTGAATCAAGGAACGCTCCGAGCGAAGAAAACCTTCCTTGTCGGCATCCAGTATGGCTACAAGGGAAACTTCCGGAAGATCCAGTCCTTCGCGGAGCAGGTTAATTCCTATCAGTACATCGAAGACGCCCAGCCTCAGATCCCGCAGGATCTCCACGCGGTCCAGGGTTTTTACTTCCGAATGGATATACCGTACCTTAATACCCAGGCGGTCCATATACTTGGTAAGTTCCTCAGACATACGCTTGGTTAAGGTAGTTACCAGGATCCGGTCACCCATTTTAATGGTCTTATCTATTTCATCCAAAAGATCATCGACCTGGTTAACCACAGGTCTGATCTCTATAATGGGATCAAGCAGGCCAGTTGGTCTGATCACCTGTTCCACGAAAACACCTTCGGTTTTCTCCAGTTCATAATCGCCTGGAGTTGCACTGACATAAATGGTTTGGGGCGCCAGTTTTTCAAACTCATTGAAGTTCAAAGGGCGGTTATCTAATGCTGCCGGCAGTCGGAACCCATAATCTACCAGGGAAAGTTTCCTGGAACGGTCGCCGCCGTACATAGCCCGGATCTGTGGCACGGTCGCATGACTCTCATCGATTACCATTAAATAATCTTCAGGAAAATAATCAAGGAGGCAGAAAGGGCGCATACCCGGACTTCTGCCATCAAAAAAGCGGGAGTAGTTTTCAATTCCGCTGCAATACCCCAATTCACGGATCATTTCAAGGTCGTAATTAACCCTTTCTTCCAGGCGTTTGGCTTCCAGGAAGCGTTTTTCGCTGATGAACTGCTGTTTGCGGCTTTCGAGCTCCTCCTGGATCGACCAGATGGACTCGGTAAACCTTTCCTTGGGTGTGACAAACAGGTTGGCCGGGAAAATGGCCATATGCGACATTTTCTCGATGGTCTTGCCTGATGCGGGATCAATGGTGGTCAGCTCTTCTATATCATCACCAAAAAAAGAAACCCGGTAGGCAAAATCCATATAAGCGGGATAAATATCTACCGTATCACCTTTCACACGGAAGGTTCCGCGACGAAAATCCGTGGTGGTACGGGAGTATAATATTTCTACCAGCCGGTGTAAAAAAGCATTACGGCTTACCTTGGTGCCTACCGCAAACCTGAAAACCGAATTAGAAAAATCTTCCGGATTTCCCATTCCGTAAATGCATGAAATGGAGGATACGACGATCACATCCCGACGGCCTGACATCAAAGAGGAGGTTGTCCGGAGCCTTAATTTTTCAATTTCTTCATTGATCTGAAGATCTTTCTCAATATAAGTATTGGAAGAGGCGATATAGGCCTCCGGCTGATAATAATCATAGTAAGAAACAAAATAATTGACCGCATTTTCAGGAAAGAACTGTTTAAATTCCCCGTACAGCTGGGCTGCCAGAGTCTTATTATGACTAAGAACCAGCATGGGTTTTTGTGTCTGCTGGACTACATTGGCAATAGTAAAGGTCTTTCCTGAACCTGTAACACCCAGCAGGGTCTGATAGTGTTCGCCGCTATTTACACCTTCAACCAATTGCCTGATCGCTTCCGGCTGATCACCTGTTGGCTGATATTCAGAGGTTAACTTAAATTCCATATAGTAAATGCAAAGATACGAAAGGACATGGATGTTGAAAATGGACCGAGTTAGATTATATAGGGGCATTATCCGGTCACCGGGCAGTATTCCCGGTCTCGGCAGCTGGCTGGATGGGAAAGACTAAGGATGGTTGGTGCTTGGTTTGTTGGATGGTTGGGCTAAGCAGAAGTACCTGGTTATATTAAAACATAAACCATACGGGGTAAAAAATTAAAGGCTGTTTTATCCCGTTCTAATTTTCCCCGGACAACAATGGATCAGTTCCGTGAAGTTTGCTGAACCTAACCACCTAGCCACCTAACCACCCACCCAACCCTATTATTCCCTAAGTATTGAAACCAGGTAATTACCCTAATTTATTTAAATCCTTTTTTCAATCTGCTTGTTCATAGACTAACATAGCCCTGATAATCCTGGAAAACTCACATATGGCGTATATACTAAGTGAAACCCCCTCTGTTGGAAATCATTTTATGGCCGAATTACGGGATGCAGAAATCCAGCAGGATAGCATGCGTTTCCGGAAAAATATGCAGCGTATCGGTGAGATTTTTGCTTATGAGATCAGCAAAGGATTTAACTATACAGAAACTGAATTCGAAACCCCCCTGGGCACGGCTACCATACCGGTGTTCAATGAGCAGCCGGTGCTTGCCACTATTCTCAGAGCGGGTTTACCTCTTCACCAGGGATTGCTGAACTATTTCGATAAAGCAGATTCTGCTTTCATTTCAGCCTACCGGAGAACCACAAAAGGACATAATTTTATCGTAGAGATCGAATTTATTTCATCCCCTTCCTTAAACGGGAAAACCGTAATAATCTGCGACCCCATGCTGGCAACAGGTGAAAGCATGGTATTATGCTGCAAAGAATTAAACCGGCAGTTCAGGATTAAAGAACTGCATATTGTAACAATTATCGCCAGTAAGGTAGGTTTGGCCCACGTGATGGCCAATCTGCCCAATGCTAAGGTATGGGTTGGCGCGATCGATGAAGAGTTAACCACCCGGTCATTTATTGTCCCTGGTCTGGGTGATGCCGGCGATCTGGCTTACGGATCCAAAGAGTAAGCGAAGACATCCCAGTAAGAATTGATCAATATTTTATTTTGTAGAATTTATTAGCTTAATTTTGCCTTTAATCTAATTTATTTTGCATTAATGCCATATAAGCATCTCTTCTTCGATCTGGACCATACCATCTGGGATTTTGATAAAAACGCAGAAGAAACCCTGCACGAACTCTATCACCTCTATAATCTGAATCATCTGGGTCTTCAATCTGCAGATCAGTTTATTGAAGTATATACCCATAATAACCATCAGCTATGGGCCCAATACCATCTTGGGAAGATAAGCAAAGAGGTATTACGTGAAACCCGGTTCTCCAAAACCTTTATTGATATGGGAGTATCGCCCGATCATATACCTGATCAGTTTGAAAACGATTACGTGACGATCTGTCCCACAAAGATGAACCTTTTTCCACAGGCACATGAAACATTAAGCTATCTTAGAGAAAAATACACCCTGCATCTTATTTCAAACGGCTTTAAGGAATCAACCGAAATGAAGGTTAGCAAAACAGGGCTCAGCGATTATTTTACAACCGTAGTTATATCTGAGGTTGTGGGATACAATAAACCTGATAAAGCTATATTCGAATACGCACTGAATGGTGCCGACGCAGGGGTTTCTGAAAGTTTAATGATCGGCGACAGTATTGAGGCGGATATCCGCGGAGCACAGGCTTTCGGGATGAAGGCCATTTACTTTAACCCGGCAGGTAAAGAACTACCCACGGATGTAAAGCATCAGATCACCTGCTTAAGCGAATTAATGGGCATATTATGAGTATTGAAAGGTATCATGCATCACTAATTAATGCGGTTTCAGAATATGAAACATTGCTGAGCGGCATTAGCGAAGAAGAATTTCTAATGACACCTCCCGCAGGTGGCTGGTCTTTATCGGAGACCTATTCTCATATATTTCAGTCCAATCTGGCCTCCCTTATTGCAGCTGAAAAATGTATACTCCGTACGGCTACCCACAGCAGTGATTCGGCTCACTGGCTGGCATGGACTATATTGTTCCTCGGCAGATTCCCTCCTGTAAAGATCAAGGCCCCCGAACGAATAGCGGCGATGGTAAACAAGATCAGCAGGGAGGATGCACGTAATATGATCGTAAAGTTCAAAAGCCGTCTTGCCGGCATCCTGCCGCGTATAAAAGATGCGGATCCCTGTCAAAAGATCAAACATCCCCGGCTGGGTTTGCTTAATGCAAGGCAATGGTTCAGGTTTATTGAAATTCATACTATCCACCATTTAAAACAATTAAAGCGGATAAGTTCTCAGATAAAATGAATTGGCGTTTTTTAGCTAAAACCTGCTGACATTAAAGTACCACCTGAAACTCAGAACTTACACCTATATAGAACCTATGATCCAGCAATTCAGAAGCATCAATCCTGTTAATATTATTCTTTTGATCGGGATTGCCTTTCTTCTACGGCTCGGGATCTTTATTAATCTTCCGGATCAGATCAGATTTGAGTTTATGGAGCCTTTTGCAAGGCTATTGATAGATATCCCTCTTGAAAATGCTTTTACCCCCTTAGGCAATGTATTTATTGCTATTGCACTTCTGATCATTCAGGCTTTAATTTTTAACCGGATCATTAATGCCTACAATCTCCTGGGCAAGCCCACATTTTTACCGGCATTGCTTTATGTCACCTCCGGGAGCCTGCTGACCCCATTTCTGGTATTAAGCCCCACACTGATCTGCAACTTTATCATATTGGGCATGATCGAAAGGTTTTTAAGCATCTACAAGCGGGATGAAGTGAGATCAGTTATGTTTGATCTGGGAATGATGGTTGCCCTGGGAACCCTTATCTACTTCCCTTTTATTGCCATGATGCTGGTGCTATGGATCAGTCTGATCATTTTCAGACCCTTTAACTGGAGAGAATGGGTGGCAGGAATAATCGGGTTTATAACCATTTTTTTCTTTCTTGCCGTATTCTATTACTGGAATGATTCCCTGGATCAGTTTTACCAGATCTGGTTACCTTTGGCCTCTGCATTTCCCACGAGCTTCCGGATTAATTTTTATGATTTTCTGGTATTGATCCCCGTGGTCGTAATTTTAATTCTTGGATTTTTTCAGCTCCAGAAAAATTTCTTCAGGAGTGTTGTACAGATGCGTAAGTCCTTTCAGTTATTATTTTTCATGTTCTTAACCGGCCTGGGCTCATTCTATCTTAAGCAGGATCTGCAGGTATATCATTTTCTTTTATGTGCCCCGCCTGCCGCTGTTCTTATGGCCTATTATTTTCTTCATTCCAATACACGATGGATATATGAGAGTCTTTACCTGAGTCTGATCCTGAGTATTATCTATTTCCAGCTATTCTGATCTGAAAAATAATGGCCCTTTAACCTTTTTTAACACTAATAAGACCAAGCAATATCAAAATTTGAATAGCTTTGTGCTAAGAATCTGTAAGGCTTTCAGCTTTTTCAGATCAATTATTAAAGCTTATTCGGGCTCTTTAGCTGTTTAAAACAAATTCAATAATGAAATTCGGAGTTGTTATTTTCCCTGGGTCAAACTGTGATGAGGACATAATTTATGTTTTAGAAAAGATCATGGGTCAGGAAGTGGTTCGCCTGTGGCATAAGGATCATGATTTGCAGGGTGCAGATTTTATAGTATTACCCGGGGGCTTTTCTTTCGGCGATTATCTTCGCTCAGGCGCAATCGCCAGGTTTTCTCCGTTAATGCAGGAAGTTATCCAGTTTGCCAATAAGGGAGGTTTTGTTTTAGGTATTTGCAATGGCTTCCAGATCCTTGCAGAAGCGGGTTTAGTTCCCGGAGCTTTGCTTCATAATGAGAACAGGAAATTTATCTGCCGGAATATTCATCTGAAACCGGTAAGCACAAACAGCCTGCTCACTTCATTGCTTGAACCGGCTAAGCCATTAAAAATTCCTATCGCACATGGTGAAGGAAATTATTTTGCCGAAAGCGATGTGCTGAAGGGCTTGTACGATAACGATCAGATTCTTTTCAAATATTGCGATGAGGCCGGTAATGTCACAGGAAGCTCAAACCCGAACGGATCGCTGGATAATATTGCCGGAGTTTGTAATTCCGGCCGGAATGTTTTCGGATTGATGCCTCATCCTGAACGCGCAGCAGATCCGATCCTGGGGAATCAGGATGGATCAGGGATATTTGAATCCATATTAAATACGGTAAATGCTTAATGGCACAACTGGTTGTTGATATTGGTAACTCGCGGACTAAGCTTGCTGTTTTTGATGACCAAAGGATTGTTAAGTCTGAAATAATTACAGCTGATATTGCAGATCAGCTGAAGAGATATCTTGATGAACCCGGTATCACTCATAGCATAATTTCCTCGGTAAAGGAAGAAATTACTGATCTTGAGAACATACTGAAGGAGAAGACCAGATATATCCGGTTTTCAACCCGTTTGAAGACCCGTATAGACAATCAATATAAAAGCCCTGATACATTAGGTTTGGACCGGTTTGCCGGAATTATCGGAGCGCATGCCCTGTTCCCCGGAGTAAACTGTCTGGTCATTGACGCCGGAACCTGTATCACCTATGATGCGGTTGACAAAAATGGCGTTTATGAAGGAGGAAGCATCTCCCCGGGTTTGTATATGAGGCTGAAAGCCATGCATGCCTTCACCGGAAGGCTCCCAAAGGTTGAACTGACGGACTATAGAGATTGGCAGGGATATACCACGGTTTCAGCAATGCTTTCCGGAGTGCTGAACGGGTGTATGTATGAAGTTAATGGATTTATAGAGACATACAATTCTAAATATCCCGGACTGCAGGTTATCCTTTGTGGCGGGGATGCGAATTTTTTTGATACTAGGCTGAAAAATAGCATCTTTGCCCACACTTTAAAAACCGAGTCCGATTTGGTATTAATAGGTTTAAACGAAGTTATTCGCAATGATCAAAATTTTTAAAAATATATTCTTTTTTATCCTGATTGCCGGAAGTTTATCTGCTGCAGCACAGAATACTACCAGCTCTCCTTATTCACAGTTCGGGTTGGGTAATCTGAAAGGTTCCTTTCTTCCCCAGACACGGGCAATGGGGAGTATTAGTATGGGTATCCGCAAACCTGGATTGTATGATAATATCAACTTCGCCAACCCGGCATCCTATTCTTCTTTAGAGTTAACTACCTTCGATATTGGAGCCTCAATGGATCTCCGCAAGTTGAGTAAAAGCGGAATTTCTGGAAAGAACCAGTTTAATTCCACTTTAAGTCATATTAATTTTGGAATACCTGTAAGCAAAACTTCTGCCCTGAGCTTTGGACTGGTGCCATACAGCGACCTGGGTTACCGCTTTGAAAACGCCAAACTTATTGATACCACAAAAGTGAAATATGTTTACGGTGGTGAAGGAGGGATATCAAAAGCATATTTGGGATACGGACTGAAATTAACTAAAAACCTGAGCCTGGGCCTGAACGTGGGATACCTTTTCGGGAGTTTGAAGGAAACCAGGGCACTTGAGTTTATTTCCGACGCCGACTTAGCCCGTGCCTTTAATTCACGCACCCAGTTTCAGCAAAGCGTTGGTGGTTTGACTTATGATTATGGTGTCCAGTATTCAGCAAATCTAAGTGACAAAACCAAACTTATCCTTGGGTACACAGGAAACTCCGGAAATGATTTAAATTCCCGGAACAAGACTGTAACAACCCGCTATAAACTTCTTAAAAATCCTGATGGAACTATTGATGAATTAGCGGCAGCAGATAGCACCCTCTTCTCTGAAGGCACCAAAATGAAAATTAACATGCCGTTATCTCATACTGCCGGCTTTGCCTTTGAAAAGACAAATTCCTGGCTGATTGGTGCCGATGTTTCTTACAGCAAATGGGCTGATTATCGCGAAGGCAATACCAATCCCGGACTTAACAATAGTTATGGATTAGCAGTGGGCGGACAGCTAACACCTGATGCATCTTCAATTAATAATTATTTTAAACTTGTTGATTACCGTTTAGGTTTTAAATATGATAAGACATTCGTAAAAGTTAATGATACGGATATTAACCAGTATGCTCTCACCTTTGGTTTCGGCTTTCCGCTACCCCGTAACCGCTCAACCTTTTACAAGATCAATCTTTCTGCCGAACTGGGGCAGCGGGGTACAGAGAAAAACGATCTGGTCCGCGACCGCTTTGTTAATTTTAACCTGGGTTTTACGCTTAATGATAAGTGGTTCCAGAAAACCTATATTGAATAAGCAATGAACTGGCGGCGCTGGATATTCGGTGCTTTATTTTCAGGCGGCATCATGCTGCAGTTTTCCTGTGAAAATGATCTCAAGGACGTTGAAAAGATCTCAGCTAAGAAATTAGCGGTTCCCGTTGACAGATCTACCGGTGTTACTATCATTTATAGTGATTCGGCAATTGTCAAAGCCAAGCTGATCACTCCCGAACTGCTTAATTATAAAACAGATAAACCTTATTTAGAAATGAAGAAAGGCGTTACTGTTATTTTTTATGATCATGCCCAGCAGGAAGTAAGTAAGGTAACCTCCGATTATGCCATCCGTCGTGAGCGCGAAAACATGGTTGAACTGAAACGGAATGTAGTGGCTACGAATAAAAAGGGAGAAACCTTTAAATCAGAAGAACTGATATGGGATGAGACAAAAAAGCGCTTCTACTCTAACCGGCTTGTGAGTATAACATCTAAAGATAATGTGCTCTACGGTACCAGTTTCTGGGCTAATCAGGATTTTTCGTATTATGAGATCGTGCAATCCACCGGGGATCTGACTTTAACGGGGGATCAGGGGTTTTAAGGGTTGTGGGTTGTGGGTTGTGGGTTATGGGTTGCGGGTTACGGGTTATGGGTTGCGGGTTGCGGGTTGTGAGTTACGGGTTCTGGGTTGCGGAATAGGAGAATAGTCATCACCTACAGAGTTAATTCATAAACTTTTATGCATCCGGAACAGGGAAAAACTAAGCCGCAGGCTTGAACAATTTTTTCTCCTTGTTTGTTTTTCAAAATTAGTATCTTGCGCCTCTTTTTAAATTATTTTATAAAAATACGGATATGGGAATAATGAGTTTTTTGCGAAACCGTGCAGGAATAATCATCGTTGGGGCTATTGGTTTTGCAATTATTGCATTTTTAGTTAGCGACGCATTACAAATGGGAGGATCCTTTTTGCAGGCAAATCAAACCGAAGTTGGTGAGGTAGACGGCGAGGCAATTTCTATTCTGGAGTTTAACGAGCAGGTGGAATTGAATACCAATAATTTCAAGCAGCAGATGGGACAGAATACGCTCGATCCTCAAATGACTTCTTATATTGTTGAAAATACATGGAACCAGTCCATATCCAAGATCTTAATGGATAAGGAAATTGCCCGTCTGGGTTTACAGGTAAGCAAGAATGAACTGAATGATCTGATTACGGGTAAAAACCCTGATCCTCAGATCCTGCAGAACTTCGGAGATCCTCAAACAGGTCAGCTGAACAGAACCCAGTTAAATGCTTTTCTTGATAATGTAAAATCACAGGATGCATCAAGTCCTATCAGTCAGCAGTGGACATCCTTCCTTATAAATATCCGTCAGAGTAAATTGGCAGAGAAGTACAATAACCTGGTTAAGAACAGTCTTTATATAACTTCTCTGGAGGCACGTGAAGATTACAATAACCGGAATAAGCTCGCTAATTTCCGCTTTGTAAATCTGCCTTACTCCTCACTTCCTGATAATCAGGTAAAAGTTACGGATCAGGATTATAAAGATTATTATAATGAGAACAAGCATATGTTCAAGAATCCTCAGGAGACCAGATCATTTGAATATATCGTTTTCGATGCCAATCCTTCTTCCGCAGATTCTGCAGATGTAAAAGCACAGATTCAAAAGATCGCTGCAGAATTTAAGGCCAGTAAAAATGATTCACTGTTTGTAAGCATTAATTCAGAAACTAAGATGCCTGTGAGCTATGTCCGCAAAGGACAGCTTGATCCTGCATTGGATTCAGCGGTATTCAATGCATCTGCAGGTTCCTTTATCGGTCCGGTTTTTTCAAACGGTACCTATAAAATGGCCAAGGTTCTGGATATAAAGGTTGGACCTGATTCAGTAAAGGCCGCCCATATATTAATTAATCCCGCAGCAGAAGGCGGTCTTGACAAAGCCAGGGCTAAAGCAGATTCCCTGAATAAGTTAATCGCCGGCGGAGCAAGTTTTGCAGAACTGGCCGCTAAGTTCGGAACGGATGCATCCAAAGATTCAGGAGGCGACCTTGGAACCTTCGGACGAGGAGCTATGGTTCCGGCTTTTGAGGAAGCTGTTTTTAATGGAACTCCCGGACAGGTGAAAGTTATAACTACTCAGTTCGGCGTACATGTGATCAAGATCAATTCTCATATTGGTTCTTCCAGGGTAGCCAAGGTTGCTGTGGTTGACAGATCATTAGCTTCCAGTAATAAAACACAACAGGAAGCATACGCAAGAGCGACTACTTTTTTAAGTGCGGCTAAGAATGCAAAGTCATTTGATGCTGAATCGCAAAAAGCCGGCTACCAGAAGCTGGTTGCCGATAATGTAACACCTACACAGTCGGCTATTCCGGGATTGGATAATCCACGTGAAATGGTGCGCTGGGTATTTGGCGCAGATAAGGGTGATGTTTCCAATCAGGTATTTGAAATGGGAAATAAGTTCACAGTTGCGAAGGTGACCGATATTTTTGAGAAAGGAACATTGGCTCTGGATCAGGTTAAAAAGCAGATCGCACCGGCAGTTCTTAATAAGGTTAAAGGCAGAATGCTTGCAGAGAAAATGAATAAGGCTCTGGAGGGCTCCACTTCAATCGATCAGGTGGCCCAAAAAGCAGGAAGAGCAGTAACTCCGATTGAGAATATTGTTTTTGCGAACCCTGTAATCCCTGGTATTGCACAGGAAAGCAAGCTGGTGGGTGCCATATTTGGGTCACAGCCAGGTAAATTATCACAGACAATTGAAGGAGAGAATGGTGTCTATGTTTTTGCTGTAACAGGTTTCAGTAATCCTGCGCCCCTTACAAATGCATTTAAACAAAGAGTTCAGGTTGCTCAGGGCTTAATTCAGCGTGCTCCGGGTGAAGCTTATAAGGTTTTGCGCGATAAGGCTGATATCAAAGACAATCGCGTTAAGTTCTTTTAACAGCATAATTCATTAACTTTGCATCCGGAAGTGATCCTAATCGCTTCCGGATTTTTTTTGTTTAATCTGGTTCCTTTCCTCCTGGGATTTCGGACCATAATTAACAATACTAAGCATGGATATTCAGGAAAATATTATAAATAAGGTTGCGCAAAGCGGACTGCTAAGTTTTGATCTGGCCACCCTGTACCCGGAAGGGGAGCGCATGGTTTACGATATCAAGGATAATCTCTTTCATGGCCTGATGCTGAGGGAAAAGGATTTCAGGGAGTTTATTAAGGATCATAACTGGGAAGCTTACGCCGGAAAGCATATTGCTATTACCTGCTCTGCGGATGCAATTGTGCCTACCTGGGCATATATGCTATTAGCCAACCGGCTTGCTCCTTACGCCAGAACAGTTGTTTTCGGGGATCTGAAGCTGCTGGAATCGATACTTTTTGACAGGGCTCTTCAGCAGCTGGATCTGGAGAATTATCGTGATCAGCGGATCGTGATCAAAGGCTGCGGGGATGTTGCCATCCCTGAATCAGCCTTCATCGACTTAACAGTAAAACTTACCGGAATTGCTAAAAGCATTATGTATGGTGAGCCCTGCTCAACAGTGCCCATTTATAAACGCAAGGATTAAAGGCTTGCTTTTTGCAATACGTCCCGTATGAAACATAGATTTTTTCTTTTTCTGCTTTTGCTCGCATCAGATCTCCCGGGCTTTGCCCAGGAACTGCTAAACGTAAAAAAACCTGTATTCCGGGTGGGCGAGGTGCTTAGATACAAGCTTCGTTACGGCTTTATTACTGCTGCTGAAGCTACTATCCGCGTGGAGGAAACTCCTGTTAAATTCGAAAATAATTCAGTATTCCATTTAATCGCTGAAGGACGGACCGCAGGCTCTTTCAATGTTTTCTATAAGGTTAGGAACCGCTACGATTCCTATGTTGATAAAGAGAATTTAAGTCCTTACCTCTATACCGAGAATATCCGTGAAGCCAATTATCGCCGGAATGATAAAGCCAGGTTTTACCAGGATCAGAAAAAGATTGTTTCCAATAACGGGATATATAAAGGTGACGGTCAGACCTTCGACGTCCTTTCAGCCTATTACTTTGCCCGCAGCCTGGATATTTCAAAACTCAAACTTGGGGATATGTTCAGCATGGATTATTTCCTTCATGACGGCGTTACAGACCTTCAGGTTCGGTATGTTGGCAAGGAACAGGTAAAGACTGCTCTGGGCACCTTTAACTGTCTGAAATTCAGTCCCTCGATCCAGCCCGGACGGATCTTCAGAAAGGACAGTAAGCTCTATCTGTGGATAACAGATGATGGTAACCGGATACCTGTTAAGGCTCAGGTTGAAATACTGGTAGGATCGGTCACACTTGAACTTATGTCTGCCCAGGATCTTAAATACCCTTTGGGGAAGCTCTAATATAAATTTTATGATTGAAGTGCAGCACACATTAGTGCATGAGGACGTGGTAAGGGAAAATTTTGTTTGCAACCTGAACAAATGTAAGGGAGCCTGCTGTATTGAAGGAGATTCCGGAGCACCTCTGGAAAGGTCAGAACTGGCTGTCCTGGATGAGATCTATCCCATGGTGAAGCCTTATATGACTGAAAAGGGAATCGCCGCTGTGGAGGAGGTGGGTACTTTCGTTAAGGATTTTGAAGGAGACTACACCACGCCATGCGTAGATACCAATAAGGAATGCGCCTATGTTACCTGGGAGAACGGGATCAGTAAATGCGCAATTGAAAAGGCCTACGAACAGGGAAAGATCGCCTGGAAAAAACCCATATCCTGTCATCTTTACCCGATCCGGATCACCCAATACCCCGAATTTGACATCCTGCATTATGACCGGTGGAATATTTGCAGCGCCGCCTGTTCATTTGGTACAGAACTCAAAGTTTCCGTTTATGAATTCCTGAAAGAACCTCTTATCCGTAAGTACGGATTGGAGTGGTATGAAGAACTGGTAGAAAAAGCGGCGGGAGACAAGTATTAATTGTCCACGGTGCAGGAAATGAATTGTGTTCCCCGCTTGTAAATCCCTAATTTCAATAAAGCTTTCTTCCTGAATTTCCTCGGGCAGCTCAGCATTCCGGTTTAAACACTTATAAACCCTGAAACCTTTTCCCCTCTATCCTTTATCCGTTTTAAGGCCAGCATATTGCGCATCAGGTGGCGGGGTGTATGATAATGTTCAATAAGGCCTGTACTTGGATTGCTAACTTTCCTGCCGCCGCCAAACGTCCAGAAGGCAAAATCAGGTCGAAGCATTTTATCCTGGACATACGCATCGAGCTCGGAAAAACATTCCCTGGCCCAGTTTTCTCCGGTATGTTCGATGCTCAGTAAAGCGCCGATTAAAACTTCCTGCTGGCACCATGCCGATTTGCTTTGTGCCCATGAATAATCATTTGCATTATACAAAATCTCAAAATATCCGCCATAAAGTTTATCAGCCGCCACTTCAACATGTCTCTTAAATGAATTTTTTGCCCTGACAAAGAGGGCAGCATCTTTTCGTCGTACGGCTTCAGCCATAACAAAGGCCAGCGTTTCGATGCCATGTCCGGTCACAGCAAACTGCGCGTATTCATTTTTGGGAAGGCTCAGGTCATGGCTTATCACTTCATTCAGAATATTAAATTCCTTGTTAAGGTGCGGGTTCATAATAGCATCTATGCAGCGGTCGGCTAGTTTTTCTATAGCAGGATCAGACCCCTGCGAAAGGATCTGTGTAGACAAACTTAAAAATATCATCCAGTGACCAAGTACGCGGGGGCCTTTCTCCTGGGGTTTTCCAGGAGCATAGCTGATATCGTACCTATAATCGGGTCGGTCATACCGCTCCAGGCAATGAAACAGGATCTCTCTGGCCAGATCCAGATAGCGGCTTTCACCCGAAGCTTTTGCGTATTCTGCAAGGCCCTCGGCTACAAAAAGATTTCCGTAAATATCACCAGGCCCGGAAAGGTAGGATCCATCTTTCCGGAATGAATCATTCCAGAAATTATCATCTTTTGGTTTAAGTTTCAAAATAAAGGCTATTGCCTTTTCAGCAATTTCCAGGTAGCGGGGATTCTTTTCGAAATTATTATACAAAAATGAATATACCCATATCCCACGACCCTGATACCAGGTTTTTTTGTTGGTGTTGATTATTTTACCCGTTGAGATATTTATATCGCACATAAATCCGCCATATTCATGATCTATGCAGAAAGTTTCCATTGCAGGGAGAAAGCGCTTGAAAAGTTCTTTTTCATAACGCTCGTGAAGCTGGTCAACACTAATTCCGGCTATAGTGTTTATGCGCCGGTCTTTCTCCTTGTCCGCGCTTTTCTCCGGAGGCTTGCTTATTGAACAGCCGGATAGTCCGCCCAGAGCCACCACACCCAGTCCGAGCGAATTAGACCTTAAAAATTTACGTCTGGAATTACCTTGATTTGAATTCATTTGAATATTTTGGGATGCCATTACATTCCGCTTCTAATATAATTTTTTTAAGCTCTCTAAAAATCATAAAACATCGGCTACAACAATAAGAGTGTTTTCATGTTAAGACAAGCAACATTCAACAACAAATCCCTAATTTAGGAGCAAACTTTATCAATGAAAGGAATAATACTCGCGGGAGGATCCGGCACCAGGCTGCACCCCCTGACATTAGCGGTAAGCAAGCAGCTTATGCCGGTTTACGATAAACCCATGATCTACTATCCATTATCTACCCTGATGCTGGCCGGGATAAAAGAGGTTCTGATCATATCCACACCTCATGATCTTCCGAATTTTGAAAAGCTTCTCGGCGATGGAAGCCGTATAGGCTGTAAATTTACCTATGCTGAGCAGGCCGTTCCAAACGGACTGGCTCAGGCCTTTGTGATCGGCGAAGAGTTCATTGGCAAAGATGATGTGGCCCTGATCCTTGGGGATAATATCTTTCATGGCGATTCCATACAAAGCAGTCTTTCCCATATCAATCACCCGGAAGGGGGTGTGGTATTTGCTTACCAGGTTTCCGACCCGGAGCGTTACGGAGTAGTGGAATTCGACGGGGATTTTAATGCCCTTTCGATCGAGGAGAAGCCGCTTAAACCTAAATCCAATTATGCTGTTCCCGGATTATATTTTTATAATAACTCGGTGGTGGAGATCGCAAAGAACATAAAACCTTCCCCAAGGGGCGAATATGAGATTACTGATATAAACCGGGAATACCTTAACAAGGGAAACCTGAAGGTTGAAGTTTTAAGCCGCGGCACCGCCTGGCTTGATACCGGTACGTTCAATTCCCTGATGCAGGCCGGACAGTTTGTGCAGGTAATTGAAGAACGCCAGGGATTAAAGATCGGCTGTATTGAAGAGATCGCCTACCAGATGAAGTTTATCAATTCAGAGCAGTTAAGAGCAGTAGCAGAACCCCTCCGAAAAAGCGGATACGGGGAATATTTACTGAGGCTTCAGAACTGAGAAAAGGGCTTCAGTTCTGGGCACCCAGGGAGATAAAATATTAGGTCAGAATCCTCAGTATTTCTGAGATTGTAAAAGCCCTTATATAATGAGGGCTGTATGCTATCACGCCTGAATGGGATATTGCATTCATTGACTAGCAAATCCTATATTTGCGTTCATTAAAAATTAATCTATGCTGCCTGTACTTTCTCCTGATTTGAAAATCGGTATAATCGGGTTAGGCTATGTAGGTTTACCATTGGCGCTGGCTTTTTCCGGTAAATACAAGGTTACAGGCTTTGATATCGACACATACAGGATCTCCTCACTTCTTAAAGGAAGGGATCATACCAGGCAGGTTCCTGATGATGAACTTGAGAATTCCCTCCTTGATCTTACATCTGAAACAGAAAAATTAGCCGGCTGCCAGGTATATATTATAACGGTTCCAACTCCCGTTGATGAACATAAAAATCCGGATCTCAGTGCTCTTCTGAATGCATCAGGGATAGTCGGTAAAATACTAAAGAAGGGCGATGTTGTAATTTATGAATCAACCGTGTACCCCGGATGTACCGAAGAGGATTGCGTTCCTGTACTTGAAAAAGAAAGCGGACTTACCTTTAATCAGGACTTTTTTTGCGGATATTCACCGGAGCGTATCAGTCCGGGAGATCATATTCATACACTTAAAAATATTATTAAGGTTACCTCCGGTTCTGATGAGGGAACGGCTGATCTGGTAGATGATTTATATGCCTCTATCATCAATGCCGGCACTCATAAAGCTTCATCCATTAAGGTTGCAGAAGCTTCAAAAGCAATTGAAAATGCGCAGCGTGATGTTAATATATCCTTCGTAAATGAACTGGCCCTGATCTTTGATAAGATGGGGATAGATACCTCGGAAGTACTGGAAGCTGCAGCAACCAAATGGAATTTTCTCAACTTTAAACCCGGCCTGGTTGGCGGTCATTGTATTGGAGTAGATCCTTATTATTTATCCTATAAAGCCCAGCTTCTCGGCTATAATCCCCGGGTGATCCTTTCAGGAAGACAGGTAAATGATAATATGGCTCTGTTTGTAGTAAACAAGACAATGAAGCTTCTTGCAGCTAAAGGGCTGTCAGCAAAGGGGGCGCGTGCGCTTGTGATGGGCATAACCTTTAAAGAAAATTGTCCGGATATCAGGAACACCAAAGTGATCGACATTGTAAATGAATTAAAACAGTTCGGCCTTGAAGTTGATATCCATGATCCTGTTGCAGATCGGAATGATGTGTTAAGGCAATACGATCTTGCTCTGATCGATGACATCGGGAAAATGAATTACCAGGTGATTATCCTTGCTGTTGCTCATGATCAGTTCCTGGAATTTGATTTTGAAAGAATAAAGAAGCCCGGTACAATTTTATTTGATACCCGCTCAGTTCTCCCCAGAAAATGGGTCGATGGACGGCTTTAAACACAAATATTTAAACTCAACCTGATGTTTTTTATCCTTTCCAAAGTTCTGGACTTTCTCCTTTCTCCGCTGATTTGGGTAATCCTGATATTCGTATATGCCTGGTTCGCTAAAGATCTCCTTCGAAAAAGGAAGGCTATTTTGAGCGGATTGCTCTTACTCTTATTTTTCAGCAATAACTTTATTATTAATGAAGCGCTTTTATTATGGGAAGGGCAGCCTGCCGCTATAAGTAGCCTTCCTGATTATGAAACTGCAATTGTTTTAACAGGCGTTACGTCTAACCGTATAGGAAGTACAGACAGGGTATATTTTGGAAAGGGAGCCGACCGCCTGCTTCATACCGTTCAATTGTATAAAGCGGGAAAGATCAAAAGGATCCTGATCAGCGGAGGTTCCGGGGCATTGATCGGTGAAAAAATTCCGGAAGCCGGACAGCTTAAAAAGGTTTTTATCTATTGCGGGGTATCCGGGGAGGACATAATCCTGGAAGATAAATCGAACAATACGGTTGAAAGCGCAAGGTATTCAAAACGGCTAACAGACAGCCTCGGATCAGGTAAGGAATTTCTCCTGATAACTTCTGCCTTCCATATTCCCCGTGCCATGGGTTGTTTTACGAAGGCCGGCATTAATGTGCAGGCTTATCCTGTGGACTATTATTCTGTCGACAGGAATTTTGAACCCGATAATCTTTTAGTACCTTCAGAAGAGGCTTTAGACAAATGGTCAATTCTCATACATGAGCTGGCCGGTTATGTGGTATATAAGCTGATGGGCTATAGTTGACACTGGCAATCTATAGAGGCATGGGCATTTTATCCGCAGCAGGTATTGCCCAGCTGTACCGGAGGGCATTTAACCGTTCCATAACTGCAGTAAACACAGCAATCTCCTTGTTTAGGCCGTAAAACGGATTTACATTCAGGGCAGTCGTAAAAGAACTGACAGCTGTCTTCGGGCATCCTTTCCTGGCTTTTATGGCCGCATTCGGGGCAGGTAATGGTTGACAGTAATTGTATTTTCTGATTCGTTTTCATCCGGTAATGATTTAATAATGTTGCAGTAAGCATTCCGCTCATTCCTGCATAGATATAAATTGTCCAGTACTCCGAGTTAATAAAATGATAGCTATAGAATATGAGTGCGGCAGAAGGGATAGCAATCAGCAGGGGCCACCTGTTTCCATGCCGGGGATAGGAAATGAATAATCCCAATACGGCTAAAATTACCATTCCCTGCAGAACATAAAAGGTCCAGCTGCCGAAGATCTCAAATGTTGTGCTTAATCCGGCAAATGAAGCCAGAACAGCGGCTAAAGGAAAGCAGCATGGTGACAGCAGAATAGTCAGCCAAATTCCGGCGGTACCCAGCTGGTCAATTTTTACGGCCTGTTTCATTAAGGGATTAATTTTTTCATATTCAAAATTAAGGTTTTAAATGAGATGGAATTCCCGGAGATAATTTAATATTTTCTGCGGTTTCATCCCTCCCTTATATTAACTCAGGCAGACGAAATTTTCAAATCAGTTTCATCCGATAGTCCCTATCTGCGGGGCCCCATGTGCACAGGAAAGATTCACCCCACCCGACCCCCGGGAAGTCTGTCCAAAAGGTATTATAAAAATTAAGACAATACATTCTGACAAGGTAAAAAACACCGCTGCGGCGCCTGAGTACAAATACCCGATTGTGCCATTTATGGGTTCGGTATATACCCAATTTTGCCTGTTTTGGGGCTTGAGGGCATAAGGTTTGTTTTTAATTGGGTACCTTATAGTATTGAAAAACAAAGGATAAGCTAATTTATTGTTCCACCTTCTAACCTGTAATCTTATGAATACAATCGAATTCAACTCCATGGTCACGCGCCAGGCTAGCTCGTTAAAAATGTATGCCCTACACTTCACTCATGATGCTGATGATGCAAATGATCTTGTACAGGATACCATGCTGAAAGCTATTACTTATTATAATAAATTTAAAGAGGGTACCAACCTCAAGGGCTGGTTATATACCATCATGAAGAATACATTTATTAATAACTACAGGCGTTTTGTAAAGATCAGTTCTTTTGTAATTAAATCAGATGATATTTCTTCTGCTAATCTCATGTTCAGTGCTACGAAAAATGATGGAGAACCCAAGTTTGTAATGGAGGATATAAAAAAAGCTTTAGGGAAACTTCCTGATGAATATTATAATCCATTCACAATGCATTTTGAAGGCCATAAATATCATGAAATTGCCATGCAGCTGGAAATTCCTATCGGAACAGTTAAAACCCGTATACATATTGCCAGAAAATTGCTTAAGAAATCCTTAAAACTATATGATACTGATGTCCGCCATGTCCGGCAAGTCCGGCAGCTGAACTGATCTGATTTAGATCCGGTCATTGATTTTATTTTATCCGCTTGTCCATTTAAAGCCCCATCCGTAAGGAAGGGGCTTTTTTTTTATCCATTATGTTCGTAAAGGTCATTAATTTCTTAAAGTTGGCCTCCGATCTCTGATGCTTCATTCTTAAACTGAGGCAGCGAAAGGATAGGGGCTATAGGGATAATTTATGAGCTCAACCTGGCTTCATGTTCTCCTGGGCATGATTTTTGTTTAGCTTCTCCAAATTTTTAAGTGTTCATAATTGGTTAATATGAAGAAGGTACTTGTCTGTGATGATGATAAAAATATTCTATATTTAATCACCTATGTATTAACCGGCCTTGGCTGGGAGGTCTGTACCAGTCAGGATTGTATAGATATCCTTGGAAAAACCGCGAAGCATCAGCCTTCCGTAATTATTATGGATAATATTATACCTGATGTTGGAGGGATAGCTTCTATACAAATTCTAAAATCAAATCCTATTTCCAAAAATATTCCAGTGATTTTATGCACATCTTCTTCAAATATTAGTGCTCTTGCGGAAGAGGCCGGATCTGATTTTTATTTATGGAAACCAGTGAATGTTAAAAAGCTTGAATCCCTGATGAGCGATGTCTCCAAAATCCTGGTATAAGAAGTGTTTCTTATTTCTGAGGATCAGCCGGAACCGCATGGATCGAGGAGCATTAACCGGATTTTAGAACCTTGCATGAAAACAAGTAAAAACAGGCCACTGCCCCTTTATGTATCTCCTCCGGGAATTCCCCCCTTTCGCCCTGAAATTCAAAAACCTCCTTCCAATTTTAATACCGTAAAATTCTTATCATCAAAACCTTAGGATATATATTTATTTAATATTTATATTTAACATTAATGTTACCATTGTTTTTTAATCCCCCTGAAAAACATGCTTGCTGAATTAAACGATCCAGATCCGATTACTCCATGTAACGGTGAAATGTGTGAGAGAATCCGCAATTTTAATTGGGCCCAAACAAGTGTGGGTCCGATCGAGACCTGGCCTGAAAACCTGATTATAATGGTTAACTTATTGCTGGATTCTAAATTTCCCATGTTTTTATGCTGGGGAGAGGATAAGATCCAGTTTTATAATGATGCATACCGTTCAATTTTGGGGACATCCGGAGATGGAAAACATCCCTATGCCCTGGGACAAAAGGTCGAAACTACCTGGCAGGAGTTATGGCCTACCATATACCCGAATATTACTAGGATTTATGAAACCGGTGAATCGGTCTATCTCGAGGATCAGTTAATTCCCATTTACCGTGAAGGTCATTTGGAGGAAGTATATTGGACATTCAGTTACAGCCCGGTGCGTGGCCAGGGCGGTCACACAGATGGATTGCTTGTTGTTTGCACAGAAACCACCCGCCAGGTTCAAATGCTGAGAAGGCAGGAAACCTTACGCAATCTGGCCTTTAAGCAAACCGGGTTGAAAACGCAGTCGGAAATATGTGCTTCCTTCATGATTGAAATAAGTAAAAATCCTTATGATGTCCCTTTCGCGCTTATTTTTTTAGCCGACCAGGATTCAGGAAGCTTAAAGTACTCAGGCAGTACAGGAATCCCGTTCAAAAAGGATATCATAAGTGTGTTCTGGAAAAATCCATCTATGAACAAGGCTTATACAGAAGGTCATTCCCAGCAAATTGAAAACGTGATGACGGAGATTGGGGAAGTTATATGCCCGCATTACCAGGAACAGGTAGAAAAGGCATTTGTACTACCGCTATTTCATTCCAACCGCTCTGAAGCCTTCGGTACGCTGGTCATGGGCATCAGTCCTAGGAAACGCATAAATGCTGATTATCTGCATTTCATGGAACTGGCGGCGGTAACACTCTCAACGAATTTAAATCAGGTTTCCGAGGCGAATAAACAGCTGATAACCAGGTCAGCCAATAAGATAACCAAAGACAGAGTTCTTCAGATCATCAAGCAGGCGCCAATTGCCATAGCTATTCTGAAAGACCGGGAATTTGTAATTGAAACTGCAAATGATCTCATGCTGTCTATTTGGGGAAAATCAGAGAAAATATTCAATATGACCCTGGCCGAAGCACTGCCTCAGATAAAGGGTAAAAAATTCCTTGACCTGCTGGAGGCGGTACGGACTTCAGGCAACGCTTATTATGGGTACGAAGAAAAAATTGTCCTGAAAAACAGGAAAACTGCCAAAGAGCATTATTTTAATTTCATATACCAGCCTATAAAAATTAATACCGAGAACACCTCCCGGATCATGATGGTTGCAACGGATGTAACGGAACTGGTGACTGGCCGTAAGGAACTTGAGAAGGCCTATGAACAATTGCATCTTTCGAAAGAGGCAGCCGAACTGGGGACATTCGATGCAGATTTAATTAATCATACACTGAAATGGGATGAACGCTGCCGGGCATTATTCGGCATCTTCCATAGTGACATAGTAACTTTTGAAAAAGATTTTTTGCCAGCGATCCATGAGGATGACAGGGAAAGGGTATTTGCGGAAATTAAAGATCTTTATAATAAGAAAACCAGTGACAACGATTATGACGCGGAGTATCGTGTGGTGGGGATCGAGGATCATAAACTTCGCTGGCTGAGGGCAAAAGGAAAGGTATATTTTACTGACAACAACCAAGCTCAGCGTTTTATAGGCTCAGTATTCAATATCACGGATAAAAAGCAGGATGAAGAGCGTATGAATAATTTCTTAGAAATGGTTAGCCATGAACTTAAGACCCCGCTTACAGCAATGAAGGCCAATGTTCAGCTATTAAAGGGCAGGGCAAAAGAACTTAAAGATTCATTTGGAGCCGACAGGCTGGCCAAGCTGGAAATGCAGGTCAATAAAATGAATAGTATGATTCATGGATTTGTAGGAGTTTCGCACCCCGAGCTTTATAAGATCTCTTTGAAGAAGCGCAAATTTTCTTTGAATAAAATGGTTCTGGATATTGTCGCCGAGTCCATTTTGAATGTGCCGAGTCATGTTATTTCCACGATACATAGCGAGCCCTGTGAGGTATATGCCGATCCGGACAAAATATCTTATGTGATCAAAAACCTGTTGAACAACGCGATCAAGTATTCGATGCAAGGCAGGAAAATCGATGTGCAATGCAGCATTATCAATGGGAATGCTCAGGTCAGTGTTAAAGATGAGGGGATAGGTATTAAACAAAAAGATATAAAAAAATTGTTTGACAGGTATTACCGGGTTTCAAACAGGCACACCAGCAATACCACCGGGTTCGGGATCGGATTATATCTCTGCGCAGAGATCATTCAAGGCCATGGAGGGAATATCTGGGTTAACAGCGATTATGGTAAGGGAGCGGAGTTTTTCTTTGATCTGCCTTTAGGGAAGAAAAATTAGCTTATTCGCCGGTTTCAATTTTCCCTTTCCCGGACCTGATCCGGGACCCCATGCTATGACTACCCCATCCCAATCCATCCCATCCCAATAGCTTAAACCCTCTACTGCAAACCTTAGCGCCCTCAATTGCCGGCCGGTCAAATTGTTATTCATCTCCTAATATCCTTTCACTTCTTTAATATCTCCACCAATTCATCAATAAATGCAGCCTGTGCCTCTATGATCTTAATCCTGGCTTCATTTAAAGGGAACCATTCTCCTTTGTCAATTTCAGGGAACTCTTTAATCTGACCGGATCTGGGAGGCCATTCGAGGGGGAAGGTATTGCATACAATTTTTCCGGGATCCAGGTTTCCCTCAATAGCCCAGGCAAATACCTTTTTACCATTTTTTTGGATCACCGGACTTAATACTGCCATATCACCATGCAGGCTAAAGCCCAACTCTTCCCTGAATTCCCTTATCGCCGCATCCCGGGCTTCCTCTCCTTCAATAAATTCACCTTTGGGGATTGACCAGACTCCAAGATCTTTATTCTGATAAAATGGTCCGCCGGGATGTACAAGGAGTACTTCAATCGATTTATTATTGAAACGGTACATCAGAATGCCGGCACTGAATTTTTTCATAGGATAGTGAATGAGTGTTTAACTGCCTTTGACATCAAAAGTTTTATAAATAGAAAATTTCCAGCTGCATTGTGCCAAAAGGCAGGGATTAACTAATGCTCCTTTCTGGCGATTAGGACCATGCTGTACAAGGCCATATATTCCTTATTACTATTAAACAAGGATAGTATTCTTTATATATCCAGCTAATGTCAGCGAAAATTCAGCTTCGAATTCAGGCCTTAAAATCAAACTGTTTCGCATTAGTTTTCCTCCGCCTAACATTCTGAATATCAATTCAAATTCCGATAACGGTTCCGATAACGTTATCGCTCTTTTATTCCCCGGTTTCCTGATGACGGATATGTTTTATAACTAATTTGGTTAAACGATAAATCTTAAAATTCCTAGGCTTAACTCTTTGATCACATATTATTAACCTTTTTCAAATGAATATACTAAACCCAAAAAACCTAACAAATGAAAAGTAAAAAAAGTAAATGGATTATTTCGCCCTATATGGGAATTGTGATTCTAACTCTGATTTTTCTCTCTGCATCGCAGCTTATGGCGCAAAATGTAAGAGAAATCAGGGGAACGGTTTTGGATAACCTTACCCGTACTAGTCTCCCTGGGGTCAGTATAATGGTAAAGGGAACTACCAAAGGGGTATCAACTGGTTTAAACGGTGAATTTATTATCAGCGCTAAGGAAGGAGATGTTCTTGTAGTTTCCTTTATAAGTTATGAAAAACAGGAGGTACTTATAGGTAATCAAAGCACTTTGAACATACTGTTAAAGGAAAGCTCTAATGAAATGGATGAGATCGTGGTAGTAGGTTATGGAACACAGCGTAAAGCTACTTTAACCGGATCAGTGGCAAGCATTTCCAACAAGGAATTAAAAAAGAGCCCGACCACCAATCTGAGTAATTCTCTTGCAGGATTACTTCCCGGAGTTATTACCGCGAACCGATCAGGTGAACCGGGCAGGGATAATTCAACTATCCTGATCCGTGGTAGAAGTACAACAGGAAATACAAGTCCGCTAATTGTCGTTGACGGCGTTCAGGGTGTTAGCGGATGGGAGCGGATAAATCCCAATGATATTGAATCTATTTCTGTCTTAAAGGATGCTTCGGCTGCCATCTATGGCGCTCAGGCTGCAAACGGAGTAATTCTTATCACCACAAAAAGAGGTGTTACCGGAAAACCTACTATTAATTATTCATTTAATCAGGGATTAAGTCAGCCGACCAGGGTTCCGAAAATGGCTAGTTCAGCAGTATTTGGAGAGTTTGTTAATGAACTTCTTGCAAAAGATAAGCAGCCTCCACGCTGGACTGAAGCAGAGCTGCAAATATTCAGAGACGGTAGTGATCCCGTAAATTACCCGAGTGTTAACTGGTATGAGGAAATTTTAGAAAAAAACACATTCCAAAGTCAGCATAATCTGGCTGTCAGAGGCGGAAGTGAAAATGTGAAATATTCAGTTTCAGGATCCTATTCCAATCAAAACGGAATTTTCAAGAAAGGTTCAACCAACTTTAAAGCTTTTGGTCTGCGCTCGAATATCGATGCCAATATCAATAAATATATAAAGGTTGGTTTAGATGTAAATGCAGGGATTGATGATGGTACCTATCCAACTTCAGGAACCGGGACAACTTTTGGGCGGATGCTGGTTGTTCCATGGATGCCAGTATACTGGTCCAATGGCTTTCCATCCGCGGGCATTGAAAGGGGAGATAATCCGGCTGTAATGGTTACTGACGCAACGGGAAATAACAGTGAGGTAATGCAGAGGTTTCAAACCAAAGCTTCATTTGATATAAAATTGCCTTTTGTTGAAGGATTAGGTGTGGATGGTTATTTGGTTTATACAAATAACCAGGGGGTTAATAAGTTATTCCAGAAGCCCTGGACAGTATACGATTATAATAAAACAAACAATACTTATATTCCTATAGGAGGTGGAGGTATTTTACAGCCTCAATTAAGACAGACTTATAACAGGGATAAGAGCTCCCTTCTTAATTTCAGGGTTAAGTATGAAAAGTCTTTTAATGATCATAGAATAAATACATTTATCGCTGCGGAACAGGAAGAAGGTTATTTTAATAGCTTTTCAGCCTTCAGAAGAAACTTTTTATCCACACAGGTTGACCAATTGTTTGCGGGCAGCCTTGCCGGGCAGGAATCAACAGGTTCTGCATCTGAGGGAGGAAGACAAAATCTTTTTGGCCGCTTTGGATACGGCTTTAAGGATAAATATCTGGTTGATTTCAATTTCCGATATGATGGTTCTGCCAATTTTCCCGAAGGAAATCGATTTGGTTTCTTCCCCGGCGTTTCCGCTGCCTGGAGAATATCAGAAGAAAAATTCATAAAAAGCCGGTTTAGCTTTATAGATGACTTAAAGCTGCGGGCATCAACGGGGAAAATTGGAAATGACAGGGTTCCTGCTTTCCAGTATGTACAAAGCTATAATCTGGGTAGTCAGGGCTATAATTTTGGCCAGACACCAACTCAGTCCCTGGGAATGGTTATGGGCGTAACTCCTAATCCAAACATTACATGGGAGGTATTACAAACATCGAATGTTGCTTTAGATGCTATGTTCTGGAATGGCTTATTAGGCTTTACCGTAGACTTGTTTAAACAAAAACGATCTAATATTCTTGCAACCAGGGATCTCGCCGTCCCTTCCTATACAGGCTTGATTTTACCCAGTGAAAATATTGGTATCGTAGAAAATAAAGGGGTTGAATTAGACCTGTCGCACAGAAGATCTATAAAAAGCGGATTTACTTACAGAGTAGGTGCCAACATTGCCTATGTAAAAAGTAATGTGATTTTTATGGCTGATGCGGCAAATATCCCCGAATGGCAAAAAGTTCAGGGTAAATCCCTGGGTGCTACAAACTATTACAATGCGATCGGTATAATCAGAACTCAGGCTGAACTGGATGCCATCCCGAAAGTACAGGGAACAAAAGTAGGCGATCTGAAATACGAGGATGTGAATAAGGATGGATTGATCACGAGTTCTGATATGGTAAGAATGAACCGTACAAATATTCCTGAAATGACTTTCGGGTTTAATTTATCCATGGACTACAAGAATTTCTCCTTGTTTACAAATTTTGCAGGACAATCGAATGCATGGCAGTATTATCATGAAAACGGAAGACTGGCAGTGAATACCCGTGAGGAATTACTGTTGAACCGCTACAGACCGGGAAGTATGGATTCAAAATATCCGAACTTACCCTTACTGGATACACGTACAGATGTTAGCGGTCTGCCTTCTTCTTTCTGGTTGAGAGATGCGACTTTTCTAAGACTGAAAACTATAGAATTGGGATATTCGATTCCTAAAAGTCTACTATCCAGGGTTAATATTGCTGATCTCAGGGTTTACTTGAATGGAAATAATGTTCTGACATTCGACAAAATGAAGATTTACGATCCTGAAGGCGGTGATGAGCGCGGAAATTTCTACCCGCAAAGCAAAATCTATAATATGGGATTATCACTTACTTTTTAAAAGAAAAAATCATGAACAGCAAGAACTATACTATTTATAAAATTGCAAAGTCAGTGTTTAATTATAAGGCACTACTTATCTGCTCTATAACACTCTTTGTTTCCTGTAGTAAGGAACCTCTTGATAAAACCCCCTTAAGTTCTTTTACAGAGGAACTGGTGTGGAAAGATGAAAACTTAATTGAAACTTTCGTTAATAACACTTACCGTATACTTCCAAGCGGATTCTATTATTCATTGGTGAACTCACTGTCCACCCTTACTGATGAGAATAATGGCAGGGCTAATTCGGCAGCTATTGCAATAAATGCAGGGAATATAACCCCTGATGCCCTGGGAGCTCTTGATTACTGGAATGATCCTCAAAGGGGCTATTATAAGGTTATAACCAAGACGAATATCTTTCTTAGTAAGATCAATGATTCGCCTATCAATGCAGCTATAAAGTCGAGAATGATAGGCGAAATGAAATTTCTGAGAGCTTATTCATATTTCAGACTTATCAGCTTCTATGGTGGAGTACCATTAATTACCAAGCCTTTTGGATTGAACGATGATTTTCTGGTACCAAGAAATTCCTATGCAGAGTGCATGAGCTTTGCCCTTAAAGAATTAGATGAGGCGGCCGCTCTGCTGCCTCTGTCTTATCCGGCAGCTCAGAGAGGCAGAATCACCAAGGGGGCGGCACTTGCTATGAAAGCCAGAGCATTATTATATGCAGCCAGCCCGCTGAACAATCCTGCCAATGATAAAGCGAAATGGCAGCAGGCGGCAGATGCAGCCAAGGCCGTTATAGACTTGAATCAATATAGCCTGTACCCTGATTATAAGTCTTTATTTCTTGCATCGACAATGTATAATTCTGAAATTATATGGAACAGACCTTATAATTTAAGTATCGATCCGGAAAATACATTTGTTGAATTAAGCCAGTATCCGAATGGTTACGGTGGCTTTGCACAGGTTCACCCCCTGCAGAATATAGTGGATGATTTTGAAACATTAAATGGAAAACTTCCCAAGGATGATCCGGCGTATAATCCTCAAAGTCCGTATGTAAACCGCGATCCGCGTTTCTACTCCATAATTCTTTATGATGGTGCTCCTTTCAAGCATCGTACAGTGGAAACTTTTCTCCCTGGCGGACAGGATTCCAATGAAGGCTCATCCCAGCCCTGGAATTCTACACAAACAGGTTATTATTTAAGAAAATTCCTTGATGAAAGCATTACTAATCCCGGAGGAGTAAATATTGGAAGCACCCCGTGGACATTTGTCCGCTATGCCGAAATATTACTTAATTATGCTGAGGCTATGTATAATGTAGGCAACGAAGTTGTTTCCAGAGAGTACCTTAATAAAATAAGAAGCAGGCCAAGCGTTAATATGCCCCCTGTTACTGAAAGCGGTCCTGCTTTGTTAACAAGAATTCAACAGGAACGCAGAATTGAACTTTCTTTTGAGGAGCATCGCTGGTTTGATGTCCGGCGCTGGAAAATCGCCCCTCAGGTCTTGAATGTTCCGGCAAGGAGAATGGCCGTTTCGAAGAATATTACAACAGGCGTAAAGACTTATTCCGTAATTGACTTTCAGCAGCGGGCCTTTTTTGATAAAAATTACCTGGTTCCTATACCGGCCTATGAAATTCAGAAAAATCCCAAATTGGTTCAAAATCCGGGATATAATTAAATAAAATCAGGGTATTGGCGAAAATCGCACAATACCCTGATTTGTTTTATATGTTCCATCTTCATAAGTAATACATCCCGGTTAAGATTAAATTTCTTTAGGAGAGAATACGATCAAAAGAAATTTATTAAGATTCAAATTCCCTTAATGAGGGTTCAATTACCTTTCTAATGAACAGAGTTAAAATATTTGTTATCTGCTTTTTTTTGATTACGGCCTGCCTTTCAGCAGTAAGTTCATCAGGAGCGGAAGATGTTAATAATCTTAGTTTCAGTGCAGACAGCCTGCCCTCTGTTTTGACCAAAAACCAGTCAGATCTGCTTGAAAGCAGACTTAGGAATGAGGCTGTTTTAAAGTTCGGAACTCATCGTTTACCGGATAACCCGAAGGACTGGGATAAATACCGGGCCGCGTTAAAAAATACGATTACCCAGAAAACCGGACTTGTTGTAAACCACAATCTTCCTTTAAATATGAAGGAAACCGGTTCCGTTCAGATGAACGGTTATAAGATTAAGAATATATCCTTTCAAACCCGCCCCGGAGTTTACGCCACGGCCAATTTATACGTTCCCGAAGGTAAGGGTCCCTTTCCGGCGGTTATCGTTATGCATGGTCACTGGCCGGGTGGGCGCTTATATGAATCTTTCCAGGCCATTGGTCAAAGTCTGGCCCTTAACGGGTATGTATGTCTGAACATCGATGCCTGGGGTGCCGGCGAGAGGACAAGGACACATGGTAAGGATGAGTATCATGGCGCCAACCTTGGAGCTTCCCTGTTGAATATCGGCGAATCCCTGACAGGTGTGCAGATCTCTGATAATATACGCGGGGTGGATCTGCTTAGTTCGCTACCTTTTGTCGATCCAAAAAACATCGGAGCGACCGGGGCCAGCGGAGGAGGGAATCAAACGATGTGGTTAGCCGCTATGGATGAGCGTGTCAAGGCTGCTTTGCCTGTTGTCAGCGTCGGGACTTTTGAATCCTGCGTAATGCGCTCCAACTGCATTTGCGAGCTCCTTACGGATGGAATGACTTTTACGGAACAAGCAGGTGTACTTGCCCTGGTTGCTCCCCGCGCTATAAAGATGTCCAACATCATTGTTGATAATCCCACTTTTCTGTCTTCAGAGATGTTCAGAAGCTTCAACAATTCCAGACCGGTCTTTGAAATGCTGGGAGTTGAAAATAATATAAGCAAGCTGGTTTTAGATAAGCCTCACGGATACTGGCCGGAGAACCGGGAGGTGATGCTCGGATGGTTTGATCTTCACCTGAAAGGAGCCGGGACCGGAGCGCCTAAAAAGGAAATTCCTTTTGAAACCCTGCCAAATAAACAGCTATTGGTATATCCAATAATCGGCAAGCGTGATCCGGGTGTAAAAACCACCGCAGACTACTGCGAAAGCCGGGGTAAAGAACTAAGGGCTTCCTTTCTGGGATTGAAGTCCTTTGATGCCTCTGCCAAGCAAAAAGAATTACGCAGTATCCTGCGGATCAATGAGCGCTCAGAGCTTGTTAAAGCACATCACTATACAAGCCTTGGAGGCTGGGAGCGTATGGCTTTGGAAACCTCGGATAATAAGCTGATCCCTCTG
>JAKFCV010000005.1:0-1843 GCA_036676435.1 Pedobacter sp.
GATATCGTTTTTATCGCGTTTAAAATCAATCAATCGGTATGACTTTTTATGTCCCCCACCGAGATAACGCATAGTCATTTTACCGGAATTATTTCTACCGCCGGACTTCTTGATGCTGGTAACCAACGACTTTTCAGGAACGTTAGTTGTTACATCAGAGAAAACTCCTCCTACTCTGAAACGAGTACCCGGGGTAACCGGTTTAAATCTTCTTACTGCCATGTCTTAATTAAATATTGCTGTAAAAGTCAATGGTTTCACCATCCTTTAGCGTTACTATAGCTTTTTTGTATTTCGGAGCATTTCCGCTTACAACACCGGCCTTAGTATTACGCGATTTTGTTTTTCCGTATACTACTATCGTATTGATAGCACGGATATTCACACCATACATTTTTTCGATCGCACCTTTGATCTCCAATTTGTTAGCTCTGTGATCAACCTTGAAAGAAAAGCGGTTTAACTTTTCAGTTAATGCTGATGCTTTTTCAGTTAAAATTGGTTTCTTTAAAATTTCCATCTTACTTAGCGAAAGCTTCCTCCAATGTTTTAACAGTTTCTGTGGTCAGCAATAAAGTTCCTGCATTCAATACATCATATGTATTAAGTTCTGCAGCAGTCACCACTTTTGCTTTCTTTAAATTCCTGCTTGATAAATAAACATTATTATTTGCGGCCGGTAAAACCAATAAGGTTTTTGCATCTGTTAATTTCAGATCAGCTACTATCTTGGCATAGTTTGAAGTTTTGATGGTATCAAAACTGAATGCTTCCAAAACAACAATATTATTATCGATTGCCTTATATGTAAGTGCAGATTTACGAGCCAGTGATTTAAGCTTTTTATTCAGCTTGAAACTGTAATCGCGCGGCTGAGGGCCGAATACTCGTCCACCGCCATTGAATAAGGGCGATTTGATAGATCCTGCACGTGCACCACCTGTACCTTTTTGTTTGTATAATTTTCTGGTAGATCCGGCGATCTCATTACGTTGCTTAGACTTATGCGTTCCCTGACGCTGATTTGCCAGGTACTGCTTGATATCTAAATAGATCGCATGATCGTTTGGTTCTACGGCGAAGATCGCATCAGGAAGTTGCACCTTGGCCCCTGTTTCTTTACCTGATATATTTATAACCTTAACTTCCATCTTCTTATTTATCAACGATTACGTAAGAACCCTTAGCTCCCGGAATTGAACCGCTAACTACTAATAAGTTTTGCTCTGTGTAGACTTTCAAAACCTGAAGATTCTGGATCTTCACCCGGTCACCTCCCATTCGTCCTGCCATGCGCATTCCTTTGAATACACGTGAAGGCCATGAAGATGCACCCAGGGAACCCGGAGCTCTTAAACGGTTATGCTGTCCGTGAGTTTGACCACCCACACCACCAAATCCATGGCGTTTCACAACACCCTGAAAACCTTTACCTTTTGAGGTACCAACTACATCAACAAAGTCGCCTTCTTCAAAGATTCCAACTGTAACAGTATCACCAAGAGCCTTTTCGTCTTCAAAAGTCTTAAACTCAACCAGCTTGCGCTTTGGAGTTGTGTTTGCTTTTGCGAAATGTCCCTTTAATGATCCGGTTGTGTTTTTCTCTTTCTTATCATCGAAAGCTAACTGAACTGCGGTGTAGCCGTCGCTGTCGACGGTACGTAGCTGAGTAACTACGCATGGGCCAGCTTCGATAACTGTACAAGGGATGTTTTTCCCTTCAGCATCGAATATGCTGGTCATTCCTACTTTTTTTCCAATAATTCCTGACATTTTCTTTAATCAATTTGTGTCCATCGAAGCAGTAGGGCTTCGTTCAAGACATAGTAAACCCCTCTAAAGG
>JAKFCV010000006.1:0-25884 GCA_036676435.1 Pedobacter sp.
AAATAACTGCTTCGTGAAGGTTCGACTCCTTCCCCTACAGCAAACCTTATTCAACAGGTTTATAATTGGTTAGTTTAAATAAGCTCCTGCCCATCAGGAGCTTATTTTATTTAAAGACTTTTTGAATTTTATGAATGTTATTTTGGGAATTGGATTATAAATCCGATAATGGTCTAAATATTGTAATGGTAATTTCAGGAAATAAATTTTACAAATGAGAAGAGTTTTAGTTTGTGATGATGATTTAACGATATCAGAAGTAGTAGCAATAATCCTTGTGGATGGAAATCTGGCGGAAGTGTATACCCTGCCTGATTGTGATAACATTATTGAGAAGATCGAATCCCTGAACCCTGCGATAATTTTCATGGATAATAAAATCCCTACCATGGGAGGTATAGCGGCCACCCAGACGATTAAAAATCACCCTTTATATAAATCTATTCCGGTGATCTATTTTACAGCCAGTGTGGATATAGACCAGCTCGCAGAAGATGCAGGAGCTGATTATACATTAGCAAAGCCCTTCAGTATAACTCAGCTTGAAGATGTAGTAAACAAGGCCTTTAAAGCAAGCAAGCATTAATATCAAAAGTATTGCAGCATTGCTGAAAAATAATAAAGGAGCCGATCGGCTCCTTTTCTGTGTTTACTTTAAATTGTACTTTTCTGAGTACCTTTTATATAATTGTTTATGCAAATTATCCAGGCTGATATTTCTTCCCTGAATAAAGGCCTGTTCAACTTTATTTCCCAGCATATCCAGTGCATCTCCATCCGAAATAAATAATGTGGCATCTTTTCCGGTCTCTAAGCTTCCGCTCGTTTTTTCAATTCCAAGTATCCTGGCAGTATTCAGGCTGATCATAGATAAAGCTTGTTCTTTCGTTAAGCCATAGGCTGCAGCTGTTCCGGCTTCGAACGGGAGGTTCCTCTGCCGCCAGTATCCTGTTCCCGCAAGGGCGTAAAGTACACCACCATCCTGAAGCAGTTTCGGAAGTTTATAGGGAAGATAAACATCATCCTCCGTTCTGTATGGTAAAGTCTGAGTTTCAACCAGTATAACCGGCACCTGGTTATCTCTCAGAAAGTCGGTGATCTGGTACGATTCGCTGCCTCCTACGATCACAGGTTTAACATTGAATTTTTTGGCGAAGTTAACTGCCTGTATGATATCTTTTGCAGCGTTCACATGGACAAACAATTTTTTATTCCCATTGAACAAACCTTTCATCGACTGAAAGCGGGTATTGATGTCTGCATGTTTATCGAGTTCGGAATATGCCTTAGCCTGGGTAAAATATCCATCAAGCTCGGTCAGAGCTTTTTGATGGGTTTCCTTTGGATCTGCAGCCGGGGCCACAGGAGCGCCCTGTCCGAAATTATTACCCCCGGTTCTTATCACCGGCCAGTTTATATGCATTCCTATATCAGACTTGTAAGCCGCGTCTTCCCAGTTCCAGCCATCGAGTACCACAACCGATGATTGACCTGACATTAATCCTCCTTCGGGAGTAGGCTGGGCCATTAAAACCCCGTTTGACCGTAGAGTGGGAATAACTTTTGAATCCGTGTTATAGGCAATTATTGAGCGGATATGCGGGTTCATCTGACCTACATCGCCCATATCATCGGTACCCCGGGCTCCGGATTCGACTTCTATCAAACCCAGTGTTGTTATCGGAGCAATAAACCCCGGGTATATATGTTTTCCTGATGCGCTGATAACATCGGTAGTTTCATTATTGAAACGAACAACCTTTGCATCCCCGATACCTGTAATTTTCCCTTTATCAAATGTGATATAACCATTTTCAATCACCTGTCCGTTACCGGTATGTATGGTAGCACCAATTATAGCTACAGGCTTTGTTTGAGGTTTGGAAGGCATAATTGTTGCCTGGCTGTAAGCCAGTTCTGTGCAGAGGAATAATCCCGAAAGCACTAAATATTTTTTCATGTTGATCTTCATTTCGGTGATTATTGATTTAATGCAGACTGATCCAGGTTCTCTAAGGTTTCGCAATCATATAACTGCGGACGCTGAAATGCCGGGCGGACTGCGGATGTTGCCGCTCCGCTGCTTTTCGCCTCAATCATTTTTTGAATTATTCTACCCTGATCGGCCTTCAGTGCTTTCTGTTTTTGCAGGTCCGCAGCCATATCCCAATAAGCGATCCCATCCACAAAAGTCTTCTCTGCTTTTGCATATACGGAAAGCGGATTATCTGACCAAAGTACCAGGTCGGCATCCTTTCCAACCTTCACGCTGCCAACCTTATTATCGATGTGCAGCATTTTAGCTGGATTAAGGGTAACCAGTTTTAGTGCATCTTCTTCACTCATTCCTCCATAAGTGATCGCTTTGGCAGCCTCCTGGTTTAATCTTCTGGCCATTTCAGCATCGTCAGAATTAAAACCGGTTAATACCCCGACATCATGCATGATCTTACCATTATAGGGGATGGCTTCTGCTACTTCATTTTTATAGGCCCACCAGTCTGAAAATGTAGAGCCGGCTATTCCGCGTTTGGCCATTCCGTCAGCAACTTTATACCCTTCGAGGATATGGGTGAAGGTATTGATCTTGAAGCCCATTGAATCTGCCACATGCATCAGCATATTTATCTCAGACTGTACATAAGAGTGACAGGTAATAAATCTTTTATTATCGAGTATCTCTACCAGGGCATCAAGCTCCAGATCGCGTCTCACATTACTGCCTTTAACCGCACGGGCTGCCTTATATTCTTTTGCCCGGGTGAATGCATCTACAAAAACCTGTTCTACACCCATCCTGGATTGAGGGAACCGCAAATTACCTCCGGGGATCTGAAAATTACTCTGTTTAACGTTTTCACCTAATGCAAATTTGATGAAACCGTCACTGCCTGCAAATTTCATTTCTTCAGGAGCTTTACCCCAGCGCAGCTTGATCAGCTGGCTCTGTCCGCCGATTGAGTTGGCAGAACCATGGAGTATCTGAGATGTGGTTACTCCGCCCGCCAGCTGGCGGTAAATATTGATATCCTCAGAATTGATAATATCTGCTATCCTTACTTCAGAACTTACCGACTGTGCCCCTTCATTAATTCCGCCGCTTCCGGCAATATGCGAATGCTCATCAATAATTCCGGCGGTAAGATGTTTTCCGCTTGCATCGATCACTTTTGCAGAGCCTGAAGAAAGTCCTTTGCCAATTGCTTTTATTTTTCCTCCTTCGATCAGAACATCTGTATTACTTAACTTTCCATCCTTTTCGTTAGTCCAGACCGTTGCATTTTTAAACAGGATGGTTTCAGATTTGGGAGCCTCTGCATAACCGAAAGCAAGGAAAGGGTAGATGACCGGTCCTGTTGCAATAACAGGTTTCGGAGTTTCTTTTTTAGGCTGGTCTTTAAGTGCTTCTTTAAAAGTTGCCGACCATTTTCCGCTTACTCCATCCGGAGAAACAGCTTCACCCTTGAATGTCAGAGGCGACATGGAACTGATATATCCGTTCAGCCTGATACTGCCTGCAGGGTTCTTTTTAAGATCGAAATTCATACTGAGCAAATCGCCGGTACGGTTTATACTTCCCTTTGTCTTTATACTATCGGCACCCGTACGTTCTGCATTCAGATCGTAACTACCCGGTGTTCCTCCTATTTTGAGAAGCAGATTAGGAATTCCATCGATATTAAGGGTATAAGTTCCACGCAGATCGGTTACATCCATTTTAGATACGATGTACTGATTGCCCTGCACCCAGTTTTCATAGATAATATTATCTTTTTTAAAGATGTTATCTGATGATATGATAAAGTTTGCGAGTTTCCCTTTGGCCAGGGTTCCGGCCATATCAGAAACGCCAAGCATTTCTGCCGGGATCTCTGTCAGGGATCTGAGTGCCTGCTTCTCTGAAAGACCATAATCCATCGCCATTCGCAGGTTGGTCCAGAAATCTCTTGGAGAGCCTTCAAGCCCGGAAGCTGTGATAGCGAATTTTATTCCCGCCTTTTCAAGTGCGGAAGGGTTTGTCGGAGCCAGTTCCCAATCTTTTAACTGGGTATAGCTTATATTTCTTGCATCTGCAGGATCTTCGATTTCAACGGGTTTAGGAAATGACAGGGGAATAATGAAGTTACCACCGGTTGCCTTGGCCTCAGAAATACGCTGGTATTCTTTACCATCCGTTTTAAAAGTGTATTGTTTGCCAAATTCATCGCCAATCTTATCTGCTCTTAATACGCTTAATACATCATTCACTTCAAAGATCTGAGAGATCCCCTGAGATTTATTGAATTCATCAAGCGAGATATTATATTCATCCTTTTGACCCTTATACCAGGCAGCGTCAAGGTAGGTTTGGCGCAGCAAAGCAATTGAACCCATCAGCGAAGTGGGATAACTGTTTGCAGAACTTCCCTTACTGAACGAATAATGTGCTGCAGCCTGATCTTTAATGATCACACCGCTTTCCGGACCCGGGTTCAATGTTACCACCATGGAAACACCACGGGCAATACCATCGCGGGGAGCCGACTGAACTATACCGAAGCCCAGTTTTTTATAATCCTCAGCTTTCTTTGTATCAACTGCAAAAACAGATCTTACTGACGTTTCAGGCCTGATAGCCTCATTCCAGGCGTATGCTCCTGCCTTGGTTGATGTAAAGACCTGGGATCTTCCAAATCCTCCTCCCTGACCGCGACTTGCACCGGCTGGTAATCCGTAGCTTGTAAATGCATCTACAAAAGACGGGTAGATGAATTTACCTTTAAGATCGACCGTTACATAGCCGGCCGGCACTTTTAAGCCCTGTCCTATAGCTTCGATCTTCTTATCTTTAACCAGCAGAACTGCATTGGTTAAAGTTTGATCGGCACTGACTACAATAGTGGCATTTGTAAAGGCATATAAACCCGGCCGTTTATCATAGGAACCATTAACAGGGTATGTATTCTGAGCCGAAAGATCATAAGTCGCCAGGGCCAGCACACAAAACAGTAAAAATTTTCTCATTATTTTTTGGTTTAGGACTTCGAATGTAATTGTTAATAATATGGCCCTTATTGCCCCGCCTGTAATTTTCGTGTTACACCCTGTAAATCTTTACCGGATCTACATCTGAGGTATTTATTTGTTTACCCCTAAAATTGAATTGAACTGTTAACTTTGGAAATAGAATTATGAAACATCAAAATCTTCTATTGGCTTTCAGTGCTTTTGCAACTCTTCTGGTATCCGGATGTACAAAAGATAAAAATAAGCCAATGCCTCAGAGTACTGTTTCCCGGTTGTATGTTTCTAATGCTGATACAGATGCTTCGGTAGCAAATACTTTAATTTTTGATCCTGCTGATCAGAGTACGTTTAAAGATCCCTATTCTTTTAATTCCGCATTGCCGGATGGGAACGGGATCTTTTTTGACCCCTTTTCAGGGACTGTCTTCCAGGTAAGCAGAAGAAGTAAGAATGTAAAGAGCTTCAAGGTCAATACTGACGGCACATTAACCAATAAAAATTCATTTACCGATGAAGGCTTATTAAGCGCCCGCGGTATGGCCTTTGACCGTTCAAGGAACACACTCTATATATCCAGCAGTGCAGACAGCGCTATCTACGTGTATAATGATGCCCTGACCCTAACCGGTGCAGTAAGTGCTGATAAAAAGCTGAAGCTTAACGGACAGCCCTGGGGCATACATCTGGATAATGACCGCTTATTTGTGGTTATAGATCAGGAAAGAACAGAAGTCCAGTTATTTGAGGGGGCTTCCTCCCTGGTAATCGGAGCAATAAATCCTACAAAGAAAATAACTGTTGCCGGAGCTGTCAGGCTTCATGGAATAAAGTATTCGCCAGGCAGGAATACCATGATTCTGACAGATATCGGAGATCCTTTATTAACAGGTTTCAATACGGATGGGGCTGTTTATATCCTGCAGGGTATAGATGCGAAATTTACTCAGCCGGGCAATCTGGTTACTCCAGACAGGACGATCAGGGGGCTTAACACCGGTCTGGGAAATCCCGTTGATGTAGCCTGGGATTCAAGGGAAGGAAAGGATCTTATCTATATTGCTGAAAAGGCGAACAGGAAAATTCTTGTATTCAAATTCACTGATAGCGGAAATGTGGCTCCTTCACCCTTCAGCAATTTAAGCAGCAGTCCGGAAGCTTTATATCTTGATGCCCGATAGGGCCAATTTTGAATTCTTATTAATGGAGGTTTTTTTCTTACTTTGGAAATAAATTAAAACATATGGAAAATAACTTATATTCTACTTTGTTAGCCCTGCATTCAGGATTTCGCTATTTGGTATTGCTGCTTATAGTTCTGGCTTTATTAATGGCGGTAGTCGCCTTATTTGGCAAAAAGGAATTTACAGAAACCAACAGAAAGCTTAATTTATTTGCGATGATTTCAGTTCATACACAGCTGCTGATCGGGCTGGTGCTGTATTTTGTCAGTCCCCAGGTTAATTATGGTAATATGGGTGAAGCAATGAAAAATGCGATGACCCGTTACTGGACTGTTGAACACACGGTTATGATGCTGTTTGCGATCATTTTAATTACAGTGGGACATTCACGTTCTAAAAAGACCACGATAGCTTTTATTAAGCACAGAACCATAGCTTTATATTACGGTTTGGCCATCCTGGTTATCATGCTTGCCATTTACCAGAGCGGGCGTCCATTGTTTGGAATGTCTTAGAAAGCAGGTTTTATGTAATACTGAATGATGCCAGTTGCATGAACTTACCGCTCACATAAAGACATAAACTTAGGGAAGCGATCTCCTGAAGGCAGCTGAAAACATTAAGGGAATGTGAAAAATATAAGTTCATGTTAGTTTCATCGCCTATAAAAACAAATTATATACTAATGAAAAAATTTGCAATGTCAAATTTCTTTATATTTTTGTGATTGATGAAAATGAACCTGAATACCGGAAATTGGTGGTGCCCTTCAAAAATGGCGCACGGGACAGGTATTTTGAGATAATATAATCAACCAAAACCTAAACAATAACGGACCCGACGCTTTAAATCGTCGGGTTTTTTTATGGTCCGTTAAAAGCTCTTGAAGGACTGAACAGTAAACAGATTATGAAGAATTATAAATTATATACCTCACACAAAAGACTGCTTGCAGATACCACCACTCCGGTAAGTATTTATCTGCGCCTCCGGGATGTTTTTCCGAATAGTATTTTACTGGAAAGTTCGGATTACCATAGCCGTGAGAACAGTCTGAGCTATGTTTGCTGCGATCCGATAGCCGGGATCGTTTTAACAGGAGATAAGCTTGAAACTTATTTTCCTGATGGAGAGAGAGAGCAGTACCCTTTAAGGGATGTGGAATTAAAAAGACAGGTCTCTGATTTTAGAAAGCGCTTTGAATCCACTTCAGATAACGATTTTAAGTTCATAACGAATGGCCTTTTCGGCTACTTTGCATATGAAACGATTGAGCATTTTGAAGATATTAAACTGCATTCAAAACCTGCGGAGGGCCGTAATATACCCCTTATGCAGTATCACGTTTACCGTTATATTATCGTAATCGATCATTTTAAAAACGAGTTGTATCTGCTGGAGCATCGTACGGAAAAGAATGCTCCCGATAATCTTGAGAAGATCCAGTACCTGATCCAGAATAAAAATTTCCCTGAATATAAGTTCACTCTCAACGGAGAAGAAAAGTCCAATTTTACGGATGAAAGGTTCATTGAGATTGTTGAAAATGTTAAAAAACATATTTTCAGGGGAGATATATTTCAGATTGTCCCGTCCCGTGCATTTTCCAAACCTTTTCTGGGGGATGAGTTCAATGTTTACCGTTCGCTGCGTTCCATCAATCCGTCACCATATCTGTTCTATTTCGATTACGGTGATTTTAAATTATTCGGGTCATCACCCGAGGCTCAGCTTACTATAAAAAATAATGAAGCAACAATTTATCCTATAGCAGGAACTTTTAAGCGTACCGGAAACGATCTTCTTGATGCGGAACTTGCGGAGAACCTGAAGCAGGATGCCAAGGAAAATGCGGAGCATGTCATGCTCGTTGATCTTGCCAGGAATGATCTGAGCCGACATTGTGATAAAGTTGAAGTAAAGTCCTTTAAAGAGATCCAGTACTACTCGCATCTCATCCATATGGTGTCTAAAGTTACCGGTCAGCTGCAGCGTTCGGTTGATCCCTTTGATGTTGTCGGGGATACCTATCCTGCCGGAACGCTTAGCGGGGCTCCTAAATACATGGCCATGCAGCTTATTGACAAATTCGAAGGACAGCAAAGGGGTTTTTACAGCGGAGCTATCGGCTTTATGGGCTTTAACGGTGATTTCAATCATGCCATCATGATCCGATCCTTTTTAAGTCAGAATAATGTATTGCATTATCAGGCCGGGGCAGGTATAGTAGCAGATTCGGAACCGCAAAGTGAATTAAATGAGGTTAATAATAAAATAATGGCTTTGAGAAAGGCACTGGAAATGGCCGAGGGTTTATAACTTGCTGGCAAATAATTTGAGATTAAAGAAAATATAATGAACATTTTAGTAATAGATAATTACGACTCCTTTACCTTTAACCTGGTGCATCTTTTAAACGAGACCGGACATGAAGCCACCGTATGGCGGAATGATAAGTTCAAGCTTGCGGATGTGAATGATTTTGACAAGATCCTTCTTTCCCCAGGGCCCGGAATACCATCCGAATCGGGTTTGCTGCTTGATCTTATCCGGACTTATTCCGCAACCAAAAGTATCCTGGGCATATGTCTTGGATTACAGGCTATCGCTGAAGTTTTTGGAGGCGAATTATATAATCTTGCACGTCCGGTTCACGGCAGAGCCACCCAGATAAACATCCTGGACCCTGAAGAAAAACTATTTAAAAACTGTCCTGCGGAATTTAAGGTTGGACGTTATCATTCATGGGCTGTTAAGAATGATAATGTACCCCCGGATATAAAAATTACAGCTACTGACGTGGATGGCGTCATTATGGCTTTAAGTCATCGCACTCTTGATGTAAGAGGTGTGCAGTTTCATCCGGAATCTGTTCTGACAGAGCACGGCAAATTATTAATTTCCAACTGGTTAAGCTAACCAGATTATTGTATCAAAATGAATAAAAAACAAGGGAATATACTGGATAAGATAGTTGCATGTAAAAGGCAGGAGATTAATCTGGCAAGAAGGAACATTTCCATAACCCGACTTGAGGAGTCTGAGAACTTCGCCAGGAAATGTTATTCTATGCGCGAATTTATCCTTAACCCCGCTCTAAGCGGTATCATTGCCGAATTCAAGCGCAAATCGCCTTCCAAAGGAATAATAAATGATACCCTTGGCGTAAAAAAAGTCACTAATGCTTACGTTGCCGCGGGTGCTTCGGCCTTATCTGTTTTAACCGACCGGAGATTTTTTGGCGGAAGAAAAATGGATCTCATTCAAGCCAGAAAAGCTAACCAAATTCCGATTCTGCGCAAGGACTTTATGCTTGATGAGTTTCAGATCATTGAAGCTAAAGCTCTGGGTGCCGATATTATATTACTGATCGCAGCAATTTTAAGTCCTGAAGAAATTAAAAAGCTTGCAACACTTGCAAAAACGCTTGGTATGAATGTGTTGCTTGAAGTCCATAATCTGGATGAATTGAACAGAAGCCTGTGTGATGAATTGGATGCCGTCGGAGTGAATAACCGAAATCTGGGTGACTTTACAGTTTCAGTTCAGCATTCCTTTGATCTGGCAGGGCATATTCCGGACCAGTTCCTGAAAATTTCGGAAAGCGGTATCAGCAAGCCTGAAACAATTACAGAATTGAAACAGGCCGGCTTTAATGGATTTCTGATCGGTGAGAATTTCATGAAGGAAAGCGATCCAGGTCTGGCAATGAGAGAATTTATAACCCAGATCCGCTGATCCGTAAATCCACATTCTGTTACCATTCCTCAAACTCTTATCTTTGATGCTTGTTAATCTAGTACATGCCAAGACAAAAATTTCACGATACCACCCTTAAACCTGAAAAAGCGGTTTTAGTAGGAATAATTACTCCGGGAGAAACAGAAGAACAAACAAGGGAATACCTGGATGAACTCAAATTTTTAATTGAAACTGCCGGAGGGGAAACGAAAAAATCCTTTACCCAGAGAATGCAGAAGCCGGACAGGGCCACTTTTGTTGGCACCGGTAAACTCGAAGAGATCAATTCCTATGTTAAATCAGAGGAAATTGATATGGTGGTTTTTGACGATGAACTATCACCCTCACAGCTTCGTAATATTGAAAATGAACTTCAGGTTAAGATCCTTGACCGGAGTAACCTCATCCTTGATATTTTTGCCAAACGTGCCCAGACCTCGCAGGCTAAAACTCAGGTTGAACTTGCTCAATTGCAATACCTCTTACCCCGTCTTACCAGGTTATGGACCCACCTTGAACGCCAGAAAGGCGGTATAGGTATGCGCGGACCGGGTGAAAGTCAGATAGAAACTGATAGAAGGTTGATCTTAAACAAGATTTCTGTATTAAAAGAACGATTAAAGGAAATTGATAAGCAGAATGAAACCCAGCGAAAGAACCGGAGTCAGATGGTGCGGGTTTCCCTGGTAGGGTATACCAATGTGGGTAAATCCACCATCATGAATATGATCTCCAAATCGGAGGTCTTTGCAGAAAACAAACTATTTGCTACCCTGGATACTACGGTCCGTAAAGTAGTCATTGAAAACCTGCCCTTTCTCCTTTCCGACACGGTTGGATTTATCCGCAAACTTCCGCACCATCTTATAGAATGCTTTAAATCCACTTTAGATGAAGTTCGCGAAGCTGATATTCTGGTTCACGTTGTTGATATATCGCATCAGAATTTTGAGGATCAGATCAATACTGTGAATGAAACCCTGAAGGAAATGGGGGCCATCGATAAGGAGATCATTACTGTTTTTAATAAGATAGACGCTTATAAACCTGCGGATTTCGATCCTCAGCAGGAACATCCTCCGGTTACACTTGCAGATTTTAAAAACAGCTGGATGAATAAGAACAGCAGTCCGGCGATTTTTATATCAGCTCTCAATAAAGAGAATATTGAAGAATTCAGGTCGCTTTTATATGAAAAGGTAAAGGCCATTCATACCCGGCGGTATCCTTATGATAAATTATTATACTGATTTTTACAAGGCCGGGACATGAATTTACCTCTGTCTTTTCAATTTGAAAGCAATTTTTAGTTTATTTGTAAATCATCCTCCCTTCCCCCGAATATTATGGAATCGAAACGTCAACAGAAGTTTGCAGGAGTTATTCAGAAAGATCTGGCTGAAATATTTCAGCGTGAGGGAATGAATTTCCTTCCTAATATTATGGTGACCATTACCAGGGTAAGAGTAACACCCGACCTGGCAATAGCCCGGGTATACCTTAGTTTTTTTAACAGTCCCAATACTACGCTGGCTTTAAATACGATTAAATCTCATGCTAATGAGATAAGATATAAATTAGGCAGCCGGATAAAGGATCAGGCGCGGATAGTGCCTCATCTTGAGTTTTTTGTAGACGATACAAGTGACTATGTGGAGCGTATGGATAAGATCTTTGATAAAATCAGCAAAGAACCTCGCCAGCCGGAAGAACCCGGACAGGAGGAATAAATGAAATGAGGACCATTCGGGAGCCTGTAAATTTCTATACCCATATCATACCGGCTGTACTTGCCATTCCGGGAACCTATTTTTTACTCAGCAAGGCAAATATCCCGACGGAGTATACAGCAGCCTGGATCTATGGCATCTGCACGATAGTTTTGTTTGGAATAAGTTCAACCTACCACAGTTATCCCAACTCGGAAAAAGAGATCCGTTTCTGGCAAAAATTCGATCATTGTTGTATCTATCTGATGATCGCCGGATCCTATACCCCTACAGCCTTACTGGTTTTCGATGGCTGGATCCGGTGGACTTTGTTTACCATGATCTGGACCATTGCTGTGGCAGGTTGTCTGCTGAAGATCTTTAACCGTCTGAAACACACAGGACTTTCGCTGGCCATCTATATTGCGATGGGTGCCCTGATTGTTCCCCTGATGAATGAAATGGTGGAGAAGCTTTCTATTTTGGCTATAGCATGGATGATCCTTGGAGGTATCTTCTACGTTAGCGGAACTTTTTTCTATTATAAGGATAAACCGATGGGCAGGCTTTTGCATAGCCATGAGATCTGGCATCTCTTTGTTGTCGCCGGGGCTTTATCCCATTATGTCTATAATTATTTTTATTTGTTCGCATGAGTGCGGAAAAAACAGCGGAGCTTAAGAAATATCTTGAGAACAAGCCGGGGATTATTTCTCCCCTGGTAGATTTTAATAAAGTTACCGACAGATTATATCCCTTTGATTTCACTTCCCAAAATACATTACTCCACCCGGATACGATAGCCGATACCGGAAAGTTCTCCCAATGGGTTGACAGCATATTGGAACAAAATGGCTGCCGGTATGGGATAGGAGGATACGATGAGCATCGAATCCTGTATTCCAGAAGCACATTATTTGATGATGAAGAGCCCCGGCGCCTGCACCTGGGTACCGATATTTGGGGTCCTGCAGGAACACAGGTTTTTTCTCCGCTTGAAGCCCGGGTTCACAGCACTGGGTTTAATGATAACTTCGGAGATTATGGAGCAACGATAATACTCGAGCATGACCTTGGCGGACTCCCGGTGCACACCCTATATGGCCACCTTAACCTGGAAAGTATTCAGAATTTGAAAAACGGGCAGGAGATTACCCGGGGCCAGCAGATAGCCGCTTTTGGTATCCCTGCCGAAAACGGACAGTGGCCGCCTCATCTCCATTTTCAGCTTATATTTGACATGGGAGGGAGGCTCGGAGATTACCCTGGTGTATGCCGTTTTTCTGAACGCCTTTCTTACCTTGACAATTGCCCGGATCCCGCAACCATTTTAAATCGGACTTTTCAATAGTGAATTCCGCAGATTTTTATTAAATTAGAATATGCCGCTAAATCTGATTCTGGTTTTTATATTCAGGCTGATGATCCTGTTTCAGGATGAACAGCCTGTGTTCAAGGGGGGAGCAAAAAGTTTGTCGGGCTTTATCGATAATAATCTGATTTATCCTGAATATTCCAAAGCTAACTGCCTTCAGGGAACGGTAAATGTGAGCTTTAAATTGAATAAAAATGGAAAGATCTATCAATCCGAAATACAAAAAGGATACGGTACGGATCTGGATAATGAAGCTTTGCGGGTCATACGTTTAACGTCCGGTAAATGGATCGTTCCTCCCGGCCACGATACCCTGGTATCGCTTGTCCTGCCAGTCAGTTTTGCATTAAGGGATTTTAAATGTGAGGAGAGATCTAAGGATGAAATCAATGCAGCCATCAATGCATACCGGGCGAGGCTGGGGTTAACAGATGCGATATTCAATTTTTATGATAAAAAGTCAGAAGGGAATTTTGATGCTTCTGAGGAGGAAGGTATTCAGGTCTTGAAAGCCCAGCTGGGTTATAATGAAAAATTTATTGACCGCTTATTAAAACAAGCTCAGCGGAAGCTTAAACAGGATGACCGTGAAAGTGCCTGTGAAGATTTTCAAACGGTGCGTCGTCTGGGAAGTGATAAGTCTGCAGGTTTTATCAGCGAATATTGCAAATGAAAAATTTCATATGTCCCGGTAGCTTATGACCTTTCAGAATTCAAGGCCCAATAAGATCATATTTTTTAGCAGCATTGCTGTCTCATTATTTTGGCTGTTTGCCAATAAGCTGGATCTTTACCAGTATGCCGCAGTCGGAGCAATATTTGAATTGCTATGGCTTCCCATGGTTCTTCTGCTTTTTATTTTGCCTGCATTGTCTGTGTTCCACTTCTTTAAAGACAAATATAACCCCAGATCATTAATGCTATACTCTGCTTTTTTAATGATAATAACCATATTGATAATGGTTTTTGGTAAATAGGCAAAGAAACCAAATCCATGCTGTTTCAACTATCAGAAGAATTATGGTTTCCAAATCCCGAATTGGCTGAGGAGGATGGCTTACTAGCCATTGGGGGTGATCTTTCTCCCGACAGGCTGCTTCTTGCGTATAAACAGGGTATTTTTCCCTGGTTTTCTGATGATACTCCTATTCTGTGGTATTCTCCTCATGAGCGTTTCGTTCTCTTCCCGGATAAATTAAAGGTTTCTTCAACCATGAAGAAAATTCTCAGGTCTGATAAGTTTAAGATCACTTTTGATCAGGATTTTCCCGCGGTCATCCAGGCCTGTGCGACCATCAGTCGTGAGGGTGAGCCCGGAACCTGGATTACCGCCGGTATGCAGGAAGCTTATATGAATCTGCACAAACTCGGTCATGCTCACTCTGTAGAGGTATATCAGGATAAGGTACTTGCAGGAGGATTATATGGAGTGGCAGTGAACAAGGTATTTTGCGGCGAAAGTATGTTCAGCAGGGTTAGCAATGCATCAAAAGCCGCACTGATATCCTTATGCCAGACTAAATTATACAAGATGATCGATTGCCAGGTTTATACCAGCCACCTGGAGAGCCTCGGAGCTGAATTCATCAGCCGGGAAAAATTTCTTGAGTTTCTTAGGTCTCAAGAAATTCAATAGATTTAGCTTGTCTGATAAAAAATGTTAAATTAACCCTAAAAATATCCGGCAAGTATATGCTGTTACCTTATTATATCGATCTTTTAGGAACTCTCGTATTTTCAGTTTCCGGCGCCCTGGCAGCATCAGATAAAAACATGTACCGGGATATTTTCGGGGTTTCGTTTACAGGGTTTGTTACTGCTGTGGGTGGCGGAACCCTGCGCGATATGATCCTGGGGGTACGGCCAACCTGGGTGGTTGACGGCAATTATTTGATAGCCATAACCCTGGGGGTATTATTTGCTATTTTATTTAAATACTATATTCTCAAATACAGGCGTATTTTTTTCCTTTTCGATACGCTGGGAATCGCCCTGTATACTGTAGTGGGGGTACAGAAATCCCTTGAACACGGTGTGTCGCCGCTGGCTGCCATAATTATGGGAATGTTCTCGGCAGTGATGGGAGGAGTAATCCGTGATACCCTCATCAATGAGCTGCCGCTGATCTTCAGGAAGGAGATCTATGCCACCGCCTGTTTATCAGGGGCCGCTGTTTTTGTACTTCTTAAATTTCTCAGCGTGGATGATAATATTAATTCCTTTATCAGTGTGCTTGTTATTATTCTTATTAGAACACTTTCTCTTAAGTATAAAATTACGCTGCCGAAAATAGACTGGCGATAGCTCAGCTCAGGATATCCCTGATGTCTTTTGGTGTGAGGGACTTTACGAAGCTCTCCTCTGTAGTAATCAGGGATTCTGCTACTTTACGTTTCCTGTTTTGCAAAGCCAGGATCTTTTCTTCAACCGTATCCTTAGTGATGAACTTATAGATAAAAACATTTTTATTCTGCCCTATCCGGTGCGTCCGGTCAATAGCCTGCTGCTCTACCGCAGGGTTCCACCAGGGGTCTAAAATAAATACATAATCAGCTTCCGTTAGGTTTAATCCCACTCCGCCGGCTTTGATGGAAATAAGGAATAGCTTAATATCTTTATTTGCCTGAAACTCTTTTACCACTTCACCCCGCTTGCTTGTTGAACCATCCAGATAGGTGAACGGGATATTTTCGGAATCAAAATGCCGCCGGTAAATATCGAGGTGCTTTACGAATTGAGAAAAAACCAGGACCTTATGCCCGCGCGATAAAACATTCTCAAGGGTGTGTATTACGCTTTCAAATTTTCCTGAATCGCCTTCATAACCCGAATCAATCATTTCCGGATGATTGGCGATCTGCCGAAGTTTGGTAAGTCCCTGAAGCACCTGGATTTGGGATTTCTTAAATGAACCTTCCTCCAGATTCAATAGTAAAGCATTGCGGTATTCAGATTTGATCTTTTCGTAATACTCCTTCTGATCCTCGCTCATTTCGCAATAGAAGAGATTCTCCGTTTTCGGAGGAAGTTCTTTAGCAACCTGACTTTTGGTTCTCCTCAGCACAAAGGGCTTGATCAGCGTTTGAAGCTTGGCTGCCTTTTCTTCATCCTTTTTCTTTTCAATAGGCACCACGAACTCGGTATAAAAGAAGTGCTGATTTCCAAGTAAGCCAGGATTGATGAAAGACATCTGCGTCCATAGATCATTCACTGTATTTTCAACCGGAGTACCGCTCAGGATCAGTTTATACTTTGATTTTAAGGTTTTAATGGCCTTAAATGATTTTGAAGCAGGGTTTTTTATGTTCTGGCTTTCATCCAGAATTATGTAATTGAAGTAAACAGTCTTTAAAAGTTCAATATCTACCCGGCTAACCCCATAGGTAGTGATTACCACATCATAATTTGAAAATAGTGCAATATCCTTATTTCTAAAACTTCCGGTATGGGCATGAATTTTCAGTTTTGGGGCAAATTTTTTAGCCTCGTTAAGCCAGTTATATACCAGTGAGGTAGGCATGATGATCAATGAAGTGGTATGGATGCCTTTTTCATGGTCCTCCTCTTTGATTTTTTGCAACAGGGCCAGTGTCTGGACGGTTTTTCCCAGTCCCATGTCATCCGCCAGGCATCCCCCAAAGTTGTATTTGCGCAAGAAGTGAAACCAGTTATACCCGGCCTTCTGATAAGGTCTTAAGGTTCCATGAAAGGCTTTAGGGATTGCTATATCTTCAATTTCTTCAAAATCGGAAAGCTTTTTAAGCTTTCTGTCCATGCTTACGAGTGCAAGTTCGCTATTACTGAAATCGTTAACCAGCCCGATATGGTGCTTCTTTAGTTTGAGATTGTTTTTCCCCCCCTCTGTAAATTGAAGCAGGTTACTATATTGGGCAAACCATTCTTCAGGGATAACGGCAATCTCTCCTGAAGGCAGTTTGAATTCCCGGATTTTATTCAGGATATGATTTTTAAGATCGATAAAGGAAATTTGGTAAGGCCCGAAGTGCACCACCGCATGAATGTCAAACCAATCATTGTTCTCCCTGATCTCAAGATCTATTTTACTCCGGCCAATTACGAATCGTTTTTCGCTGCTGCCTTGTTCGAAGGTGAAGCCCCGTTCTATTAATTCATCATGGTGTTCATTTATCCAGTTAATAACATTTAAAGCTGAGCTTTCGGGGTCTTTATCGACATCTGTAGTTCCTACCCTTAAATAAAGTAATCCCGAGGGTCTCAGTCCAAGTTCCTGCAGGATATTCAGCTTGTTTTTTTCCCAGCTTAACGAACGCCTGATGCGATGAAATATATACTCGTTATCACGCTTCTCAGTACGGACAGATACCCTCCTGTCGCTGCCGGCCGGAAATACATAATCACCATATCTGAAATAAAGCTGGAGCTGGGGCATTCCGGTATCAGCATGCAGTACCTTGAGTATTGGGCTGCCTTCAAATTTTTCTGTTCGTATTTCAAATCCTTCAGCATAAACCGCATGTTTTTCAATCAGCGGGCCTACAAACTTTTCGAAATAAGTTTTTTCTGAAGATTTCGGGATTGAAATGTATCGCTTATTGAGGAAAGGAAGCAATTTTTTGCCTTCAACGTCCTCTTCAAAATAATAGAGAACATCATCAAGTAAAAGCCATGCGGGCTGATTGCATACGATCTGCGCTTCTTTGAACATGAATTCGATACGAAGACCCTTGAATTTTATAGTCGGAAAGTAGCGGGTCTCGGTTAGGCCGCGCCTGAAATGGAATAAGACCGAGGCCGGTTCTTCTGCGATTGTCAGTTTCCTTTCCACAGGCCAGCCCTCTTTACTCATCAGGTAGAGCTCCCTGTTTTCCAGAAGTTTCAAAGCATCCACCATCTTCTTTTCGATTTTTGGCCTCAGTACTTCGAAAAGTTTTTCATCAAAAATGGAACTGAAATATTCAAGAGGACGGATTGGCTTTTTGTGAAAACGTTTTATGATATGTCCCTGCTCTGTTTCCTCTAATAATTTAATCAGCTTATAGTCGGTTTCATCCAGAATAGATGCAAATTCAAGTGCAGTAGTACTGAACAGCCTCTGGTAGGTCAGCGAAAAACCTCCGTCAGGATTTAGCTGAACAATGTGAGGCTCGATGAGATATCCAAGAAAGTCATGCTTACAGAGAGAATATACTATTTTGCAAGGCTTGCTGCTGTCAACTCTTAACATAGTTTAAATAGGTAGAAAAAATATTAGCAAGCTGAGCAATAAAAATTATAAATTTAAATAGATTTTCCCTCTTTTTAGTAAAAAATATTCAAAAAAATACATCAAATTCCAGAAAATACATAAAGTTTAGCAACCATTGACTAGTTAAATCTATTAATTCAACGAATAGACCATTTTTATGTTGCAGAAATGAATTCCGGATCTTAGGTGAAGAAGCGGAGGTTTGATGATTAATTGATATCTATGATGCCTGAAAAGACAAAGGTTGCCGGGCCTTCCAGGAAAACATCTTTGAACGTGCTGCCGTCGTAATTAAATCTTACACCAAGGTGTCCACCAGGTACCCGGATTGACGTTTGTATATGGCCTTTCTGATCCTTTTTCTTTGCCATAGCTAAAGCAACAGCTGTAACGCCGGTTCCGCAGGCATAGGTTTCATTTTCAACACCTCTTTCATAGGTCCGGACGTAATAATGATCCCCCTTATCCTCTACAAAATTTACGTTAATACCCTCCGCCTTATAGGTTGAATTGTTCCGGATCGCTTTACCCTCAGTAAAAACGTCCAGATCCTTAAGATCGGATACGGTTAATACATAGTGGGGAGAACCTGTATTGAGCACAAAAGCATCTCCATCCATACGTATTTCAGATACATCAATCATCTGAAGGCTGACCCAAGTATTTTCTGAAATTTTGGCATAATGAGGACCATCCACTGCCAAAAAGTTAGTTTCATCATTTATAAGCTGGAGATGTTTTGCAAATGCTGTTATGCATCTTCCTCCGTTTCCGCACATACTTCCCTGTAAGCCATCAGCGTTATAATAGATCATTTCGAAGTCAAAGCCTTCTTTTTCTTCCAGAACCATTAATCCGTCCGCCCCGATCCCGAAGTGACGGTCACATAGCTTTTTAATCAGTTCAGGCTTTTCGGCATGCGAAAAAACATGTTTCCGGTTATCTATGAGGATAAAATCGTTTCCTGCACCTTCATATTTATAAAACTTTAACTGCATAATTTACTCTAAAACGTAATGGAATAATCTTCATTATTTTTAATAATGAAACATTTTTTAAATTTCGGGATTATATTTTACATAGAATGTCTCCGGATTATAAAATAGCTGTAAAACATTCGGATTTATTTAACAAATTTTAACATTAAATCCATACCTCAAACTCTTGCAGTTCGTTTATCTGGTATTAATTTTGACAATATTTTATTTTAATGGAAAAAGCAAATATGAAAAAGTTCGGTGTAACATTTTTGGCGGCCTGTCTCGGAGGGGCGGTTGCTATTGGATCATATAAATTAATTGAAGATAAATACCAGGATAGCCTTTCATTTGAGGATAAACAGAAAGTTTATTTTGCAAATAGCCCAAGCCCTTCAGTCAATTCATCTACAGGAGAATTGGATTTTACTCAGGCTGCAGCAATCGTTACACCGGCAGTTGTTCATATAAAAACAACTTATAATAATCCAAGCGCCTCTCGTGATCAGATGCAGGATATGTTTGAGGAATTCTTCGGAGGCCGCCGCCGTCCGCAGGGACCGGCAATGGGCTCGGGTTCGGGAGTTATTATTTCAGAGGACGGGTATATTGTTACCAATAACCATGTCGTAGAAAACGCCGATAAAATTGACGTGATCCTTCCGGATAAGCGTTCTTTAATAGGAAAGGTCATCGGAAGAGATGCAAATACAGACCTGGCATTGATCAAGATCGAAGGCTCGGGATATCCTATAGTCAGACTGGGTAATTCTGATAATGTACGAGTTGGGGAATGGGTTTTAGCAGTTGGATACCCTTTTGCTTTAAATACTACGGTTACAGCAGGAATTGTCAGTGCCAAAGGACGTCAGATCGGCATATTAGATCAAAATATCGTTCCCGGACCGAACGGGGAGCTTCAGCCAAGAACAGCAATCGAATCCTTTATACAGACTGATGCGGCTATTAACCGCGGAAACAGTGGCGGTGCTCTGGTCAATACCAAAGGTGAGCTGATCGGTGTCAATGCAGCAATTGCATCACAATCTGGAAGTTATGAAGGTTATGGTTTTGCCATACCAGTCAACCTGGCAAAAAAAGTGCTGAATGATTTTAAAGAGTTCGGTTCAGTAAGGAGAGGATATATAGGCGTGAATTTCACAGGGCTTGATGCAGAGCAGTCTAAGCGTTTTGGCGTAAAAGAACTCAATGGTTTATATGTGAACGAAGTTATTCCTGGTAGCGGTGCAGCTCAGGCCGGAATCAAAGAGGGTGACATAATTACCCGTGTTGGAGGAACTCAGATCTTTTCTCCTTCCGATCTTCAGGAACACATTGGACGCCTTGGCCCCGGCGATAAAGTTCAACTTTCATTTTTGAGAGACGGGAAGCTGATGACTGCCAATGTCACCTTAAAGGGAGAGGAATCCGTGAAAACGGTCAATACTGCAGAAAGTACAGTTACCAGAAATCTGGGGGCAAGTTTCGCTCCCGTTAGTGAAGCTCAGAAAAAGCAATACAAAATCAGCAGCGGGCTTGTTGTTACCAATATCAAGCCTGGGGGTTTCTTTGACCGGATCGAACTTCCCAGGGGTACGATAATAACATCCATAAATGGCCGTCCAATCAACAAAGCGGAAGATATAGAAGAGGCTCTTTCATCCAGCAAAAATAATATGGCAACATTAAATGCCATAACTCCTGAAGGTGGACAAATGCGCTACCAGTTCCAGGTTAGATAAGTTTTATATTGGTTTTACGAAAGCCTTCTCAATAATTTTGGGAGGGCTTTCGTATTTTTGTCCCATGACCTCGATCCCTCTTACCTTTACACACCTGGATCAAACCTTATTGCTACTCCCCGAAAAGGCCATTTTCTGGAAAGAACTGCAAGTCCTGATCATAGCAGATATTCATCTGGGAAAGGTAGGTCATTTCCGCAAAGCCGGAATTGGAATTCCCAAACTGATGGAACAGGATGATCTTGCAGTGATCTCTGACCTCATCCATGCATATAAACCGCGTACATTAATATTTTTAGGTGATCTGTTTCATAGTGAGATGAATAATGACTGGGACTGGCTGGTGCTATGGCGGTCTTTGAATCAAAGCATTCGTATGATCCTTGTAAAGGGAAATCATGATATACTCCATGACAGGTTTTATACGGATCTTAATTTCGAGCTTTATGAAACCTTGTCCCTGGGCCCCTTTCTTTTTACCCATGAACCATTAAAAGCCAAATTCCTGAATGATCTGGATAGCTACGTGATAAGCGGTCACATTCACCCGGGTGTTACTTTGCAGGGAGGAGGAAGGCAAATGCTGACACTGCCCTGCTTTCATTTCGGAAAGCAGCAGGCTGTTTTGCCCGCCTTTGGGAAGTTTACGGGTAAAGTTTGTGTAAAGCAGGTCAAAAATGACCGGATTTTCGCTGTTCTCAAAAATAAGGTAGTTGGTTTTTAAAATTCCACGCCTCATTTCTCCTGCAAAAATTTAGATTGTTTCTAAATAGATAAATTCTTGAGGGCTGGCATGGTTAACTGCGTGTTTTTTACCATATAATGATAAATTTGCATCCAGAAAATATATAAAAGAACAAGGTAATGAGCAATTTCGCAAAAACGTTCTCATCCTCATTGGGGAAAAAACTGGTAATGGCCCTGACAGGCATATTCCTGTGTACTTTCCTGATCGTACATTTAGTAGGGAACCTTCAGCTGTTTAAAGATGATGCCGGACAGGCTTTTAATGCCTACGCTTATTTTATGACACATTTTACTCCAATCAAAGTGGTGTCTTATTTATTATATGCGTCCATAATTATACATGCGGTTTATGCTCTGATTATTACCATAGGGAACAGGAAGGCCAGGCCCATTGCTTATGCTGTTCAGAACGGCAATGCAAACAGTCCGTGGACTTCACGGAACATGGGGATACTGGGAACCATCCTTCTGATATTCATAGTAGTTCATATGGGGAATTTCTGGTGGAAATACCATAACGCAGAGCTGCCCTATGCTAAATATGAGGTAAGTATAGATGATCCAAGCGATATCCGGGTTTCTGAACTTCCCTATGATGCAAAAAGACCGGTTCATTCTGACTATGTTGATGCTGCAGCCGGCAAACAAGTAATCGTTTCCAAAGACCTTTATAAAATTGTCAGTAATTCATTTCAGGCCTGGTGGTACGTCTTATTGTATGTAGTATCAATGGCTGCCCTGTCTTTCCACTTAATTCATGGATTCAGAAGTGCTTTTCAAACCATTGGCTGGGATAATAAGAAGTATATTCCCCTTATCCGCTTTTTAGGTATCTGGATATTCGGGGTACTTATCCCGCTGGGTTTTGCGGCTATGCCTGTATATTTTTTCCTTTTTAAATAAGATTATCACATTATCCTGAGTAATCGGGATTAAATAAATTTCTGAAATGAAATTAGATGCTAAAATTCCAGAAGGCCCTTTAGCCCAGAAATGGTCTAATCATAAGTTCAACCTGAAACTGGTAAACCCGGCTAATAAGCGAAAGTATACAGTGATAGTTGTAGGTACCGGTCTTGCCGGCGCTTCGGCGGCTGCATCTCTGGCAGAACTTGGTTATAATGTCAAGGCTTTCTGTTTTCAGGACAGTCCGAGGAGAGCGCATTCCATTGCTGCTCAGGGAGGTATCAATGCTGCCAAGAACTATCAGAATGACGGTGACAGTGTTCACCGTTTGTTTTACGACACGATAAAAGGAGGAGATTACCGTGCACGGGAGGGTAATGTCTACCGGCTTGCGGAGGTATCCGTAAATATAATTGATCAGTGTGTTGCACAGGGCGTTCCTTTTGCAAGGGAATACGGCGGCTTGCTTGATAACCGCTCCTTTGGAGGGTCCCAGGTTTCACGTACTTTCTATGCCCGCGGACAAACCGGACAGCAGTTATTACTGGGAGCCTATTCTGCATTGAACCGCCAGATAAATCTGGGAAAGGTTGAAATGTTTACCCGTCACGAAATGATGGATGTGGTTACCGTTGATGGTGAAGCTAAAGGAATTGTTACCCGTGATCTGATCAATGGGGCAATAGAAACTCATGCAGCCCATGCCGTACTTTTATGTACCGGCGGATATGGCAACGTTTTTTATCTTTCAACCAATGCCATGGGCTGCAACGTTACAGCAGCATGGAAGGCACATAAGCGTGGGGCATATTTTGCTAATCCATGCTTTACTCAGATCCACCCAACCTGTATCCCGGTTACCGGTGATCATCAGTCAAAATTGACCCTGATGTCCGAATCCTTAAGAAACGATGGACGGGTTTGGGCTCCAAAGACTGTTGAATTAGCACAAAAGCTGCGTAAGGGTGAATTGAAGGTAACTGATCTTAAAGAAGAAGACCGCGATTATTTCCTGGAGCGAAAATATCCTGCATTCGGAAATCTGGTACCAAGGGATGTGGCATCCCGTAATGCCAAGGAAATGGTTGATGAAGGCAGGGGTGTTGGGGCATCAGGTATAGCAGTTTACCTGGATTTTGCAGAAGCAATTTCACGTTTAGGCGAGGATGCTGTGCGCGCCAGATATGGAAACCTGTTTGATATGTATCAGCAGATCACCGATGAAAACCCTTACAAACAGCCAATGAGGATCTATCCTGCCGTCCATTATACTATGGGAGGATTATGGGTTGATTATAATCTGCAGACTACGGTTCCAGGCCTTTATTGTTTAGGTGAAGCGAATTTCTCTGATCATGGAGCCAACCGTTTAGGAGCTTCCGCGCTGATGCAGGGTCTTGCTGACGGTTATTTTGTTATTCCATATACTCTTGGCGATTACCTGGCCACAATAGGTCCAAAAGCCGTAAATGCAAGTCATCCTGCTTTTGAAGAAACCAGAAAGAACGTTGCAGAAAGAATTAATAAACTATTATCCCTGAAAGGAACTAAAACAGTTAATGAATATCATCGCGAACTGGGCCATATCATGTGGGAATATTGCGGAATGGCACGTACCGAAGAAGGTTTGACCAAGGCTAAAGGACTTATCCGTGAATTGAGGGAAGATTTCTGGAGGAATGCATTGGTGTCAGGTGTAAATGAAGAATTTAACCAGAACCTTGAAAATGCCGGCCGAATAGCTGATTTCCTTGAATTGGGAGAGCTGATGGTAGATGATGCCTTAAACAGGAAGGAATCCTGCGGCGGCCATTTCCGTCTTGAAAGCCAGACCGATGAGGGGGAAGCTTTAAGGGATGATGAAAATTATGCTTATGCCGCTGCATGGGAATATAAAGAAGATAACCAGCCCGAGGTATTGCATAAGGAAGAGCTGGTATTTGAAAATGTTAAATTAACCCAGAGAAGTTACAAGTAAGCAGTAAGTAGCAAGTATCAAGTATCAAGTATTAAGATTGATCATGCTGCAGCAACAAATGAATTATTAATGGAATTTCAGGGATCTTGATACTGGATACCTGATACTAAATACTGGAAAATGAGCGATAATATGAATTTGACGTTAAAAGTTTGGCGTCAGAAGAATGCGGATACTAAGGGTAAATTCGTCACTTATCAGGCTGATCATGTTTCTCCGGATATGTCTTTCCTGGAAATGCTTGATGTAGTTAATGAAGGTCTTATTAAAAAGGGCGATGAGCCTATTCATTTCGACCACGATTGCCGCGAAGGCATATGCGGATCCTGTTCATTGCACATAAATGGGAGGCCGCATGGTCCCAAGCACGGGATTGCTACCTGCCAGCTGCATATGCGCAGTTTTAAGGATAAGGATACTGTTGTTATTGAACCATGGCGGGCAGAGGCTTTTCCGGTTATCAGAGACCTTGCTACCAATCGTTCGGCATTTGACCGTATTCAGTCCGCAGGTGGTTTCGTATCAGTAAATACAGGAGGGGTGCCTGACGCTAATGTTATTCCCATTCCTAAAGTAATTGCAGATGAGGCATTTAATTCTGCCACATGTATCGGATGCGGAGCCTGTGTTGCCGCCTGTAAAAATGCTTCGGCCATGTTATTCGTTTCTGCAAAAGTTTCCCAGTTAGCATTATTGCCCCAGGGACAACCTGAGCGTCATCGCCGTGTACAGGCAATGGTGGCACAAATGGATGCAGAAGGATTTGGAAGTTGTACAAATACCGGGGCCTGTGAGGCTGAGTGTCCAAAGGAAATTTCCATAACAAACATTGCACGTATGAACCGTGATTATTTCAACGCTAAATTATTCAAAGAAGAGGAACTCTAAACAGGAAAGATTCTGGATCAAATAAGATCGTATTTAAATAAATAAAGCATAGGAAGGCAATTTTTCAGATCGAAAATTGCCTTTCTTTTTTTAATACCTTGAGATAAATTTTTATTTCGGTCTTACCCCAGCGATCAAAGGCTCTTTGCGCTTCTGGCTTTGCCTCAGGCACCTTAGCATTCCAGAACCAGGCGGTTTATTATCAGCACTTAAAAAAAAGTGATTTTTCTACCCTCATTTATCTCTCCCAATTCCCGGCTTAAGGCAGTTTCTGGGCAACTCGTTCCCCAACCGGGTAATATTAGCCCGGTGGATTTCCCCGGAATCTTTAAAAAAGCGGCTTTAAACGTTATCCTGGCACTGGTCTGCTATTTGTCTATGTGATATCAAACATTGATAAAAACAT
>JAKFCV010000007.1:0-109191 GCA_036676435.1 Pedobacter sp.
CCCTGAAGGTCAGAAAGAAGAAAATCCGCTTTGACAGATCGCAGATCAACTATCCGGCAGACCGTAAACTGGGGATAAAATTGTTTAAAATGGTGGAGGCGGAACCTCCGGTGTTGGTTAAGCTATCGCACAGAAAGAGAAGAGCCAGGAATATTGCCAGATACAGGCGGGACAGGGCCGGTTTTGATCGGGATTGGTGTACCGCAGAAACTGTGAGTTCAGCCTGGCCGGGTAGCTGATGCTTTTTCCCGGAAGCTTCACAAATTGAATTTGCACCCATATTAACCAACCTCTAAAATCAAATTTTTAACCGATCTCTACAAATTTGAACCTGATCCCTTTAATGCGATTTGGTGAATAATATGGTGTTTTGGCGTCAACAAAAAACCCGCTAACTCATTGAAAATTAGCGGGTTTTGTCGATTTAATGTAGCCCGTAGGGGAATCGAACCCCTGTTTCCAGAATGAAAATCTGGCGTCCTCACCCCTAGACGAACGGGCCATAAAAAAGAAGAAGTTTTAACGCTTCTTCTTTGTAGCGGGAGCCAGACTCGAACTGACGACCTTCGGGTTATGAGCCCGACGAGCTACCAACTGCTCCATCCCGCACTCTGACAATTTTAAAGGTAAAAGATCGTGTCTCCGTTGCTTTTAAATTGGACTGCAAAGATATATTTCGTTTCTTTGCAGTCCAAATATATTTCAAAATAAATTTTACATGTCTCATAAAGCCGGATTTGTTAGTCTGATCGGGAAACCTAACGTTGGAAAGTCCACCCTCATGAATGCCCTGGTTGGTGAAAAGCTTTCCATAATCACTCCCAAGGCACAAACTACACGGCACAGGATCCTGGGCATTGTCAATGCACCTGATTCTCAAATTGTATTTTCTGATACCCCCGGAGTTATCAAACCGGTATACGGTATGCAGGAATCTATGATGAGCTTTGTAAATACCTCTCTTGTCGACGCAGATATTATCCTGTTTGTCACAGATATCAATGAAAAGTATGATGAAAACGATGTACTTGAGAAGTTAGCTAAAACCAGTTCACCTATCGCGGTGATAATCAATAAGATCGATAAATCCAGCGAGGAACTCGTTAAGGAAAAGATCCTTTACTGGGAAGAAAAATTAAAACCCAAGGCAGTTTTCGCAGTATCCGCCTTACATGACCATAATGTTCCTGCTGTAATGCAGTTCATCATGGATAACCTGCCGGAACACCCTGCCTATTATGATAAAGATGTGCTCACAGACAGGAACGAAAGGTTCTTTGTTTCAGAGATCATCCGCGAGAAAGTCTTTAAACTTTACGAAAAGGAGATCCCATACAGCACGGAGGTGATCATTACCGCATTTAAAGATGAACCAAAGATCATCAGGATCAGTTCCGAGATCATTGTGGAACGTGATTCACAAAAGAACATCATCATCGGCAAAGGCGGCGAGATGTTAAAAAAAGTAGGAACCTATGCCCGCAAGGACATGGAAGAATTCCTGCAGAAAAAAGTCTTTCTGGAAATGTTTGTCAAGGTGATCCCGGACTGGAGGAACAGGAAGAATTATTTGAAGAGTTTTGGGTATGAGTAGATAGTATCAAGTATCAAGTAGATAGTATCAAGTAGGGGTACCGTTAACTAAGAAACTATTTGCTTAAATTCAACCATACGGAAGGGATAGCCGGGAAAAGGGGATTTTGTGGGATGCATAATTTAAAACAGCTCACGGTATGGCAGAAATCAATTGATCTCACCATAAAAGTTTACTCAGTGGTAGCGGCTTTTCCGACAGATGAAAAATACGGCCTCAGCAGCCAGATAAAAAGAGCAGCAGTCTCAGTTCCATCGAATATCGGGGAGGGTGCCGGAAGAAAATCAGGCAAAGAGTTTAAACACTTTTTGTCAATAAGCCTCGGATCATTGTTTGAACTTGAGACTCAGATCATACTTGCTCAGCGCCTGCACTTAATCGATGAAGATAACATGAATCAAATCAGTTGTCAAATTACTGAAATACAAAAGATGATCTACAGTTTAGAGAGATCAATAAAAATTACGAATTAATAATAAATCAATAATTAACTAAGGTAAGCAGGCTCAGCAAACAGGATTTATCCTGATACTTGATACCTGATACTTGATACATTCAAAAATGAGCAATATCGTAGCAATAGTTGGAAGGCCCAATGTGGGCAAATCAACATTATATAACCGACTTACCGAAACACGAAAAGCTATAGTTGATGATTTCAGCGGCGTTACCCGTGACAGGCATTACGGCGTTGCAGAATGGACCGATAAGAATTTTACGGTAATCGATACCGGAGGCTATGTGGCTCACTCAGATGACGTCTTTGAAGCCGCTATCAGGGAACAGGTGGTTATTGCCATTGAAGAAGCTACCGTGATCCTTTTCATGGTGGATGTAGTGACCGGAATCACCGATCTGGATGATGATATCGCCAAATTACTTCGCAGGAGCAATAAGCCTGTCTTCGTGGTGGTGAATAAGGTTGATAATAACCAGCGCCTGAATGATGCGAGCATCTTTTACAGCCTTGGCCTTGGAGAGATCTATCCATTATCCTCCATGTCGGGTTCAGGTACGGGAGAGCTTCTTGACGAGGTGATCAAGCATTTTGAAGATGAGCCGGAAGAGGACAACCAGCTTCCCAAGTATGCCATCGTAGGAAGACCGAACGTAGGTAAATCATCCCTGATCAATGCGCTTATCGGCAAGGAAAGAAATATCGTGACCCCTATCGCCGGGACGACCCGTGATTCGATCCATATCCACTATAACCAGTTCGGACATGAATTCATGCTGATCGATACGGCAGGTTTGCGTAAAAAAACCAAGGTTAAAGAGAATATCGAATTCTATTCGGTAATGCGTACCATAAAAGCCCTTGAAGAGGCTGATGTGATCATCCTGATGATCGATGCCGTGGAAGGGATAGAATCGCAGGATATCAATATATTCCATCTTGCTGAAAAGAATAAGAAAGGCGTGGTGATCCTGGTGAATAAATGGGATCTGATCGAGAAGAACACCAAGACAACCGGCGTATTCGAAGAACAGATCCGTGATAAGATCGCTCCCTTCTCTGATGTTCCGATCGTATTTACTTCCGTGGTGGAAAAGCAGCGTATCTACAAATCCCTGGAAGCCGCCTCGCAGGTGTATAAGAACAAGTTAAAAAAGATCCCTACATCCAAGCTGAATGATGTGATGCTCCCGATCATCGAGAACTATCCTCCTCCGGCAGTGAAGGGCAAATATGTAAAGATCAAATACGTCACCCAGATCAACGGGGCTTCTCCGATGTTTGCATTCTTCTGTAACCTGCCGCAGTATGTTAAAGAACCATATAAACGCTTTATAGAAAATAAACTACGGGAAAACTTCGACTTTACAGGAGTTCCCATCCAGATCTACTTCAGACAGAAATAAACCCTTAACCCTAAATCATAATATGAAATTACTATTCACACTTTTCGCAGCAGCCCTGATGTTCACGGCTTGTAACAGTACAGACAAAGCTGAAGAAGCTAAGCAGGATTCGATTGCTGAAGCTGCTGCTGCTGATTCCATGCTTAATTCTGCAATGGAAGCTGACACTACCCTTAAACTGGATACTGTTACTGTAGATTCTATTCAGTAATTATCGCTATAAGGCTGAAGCCTTAAAAACTTCCAGTGACCGGTCTATTGCCCGGTCACCGGAATTTAAAGCTTTATAATAACCCTCATCGCCAAAATAGTAGCGGGCAAACAAGGCCTTTAGCTGGGTTTCGATTTCTTTCCTTGAAGTCTCAATCTGTTTTTCAGTAGCCTTGATATTTTTAGCTATCGCCAGCTGCAGCATCTTCTGCACATCCGCTGTATCGAGGCTGAAATTCTTTACGATCTCTTCCGGGGAATTGAATTTGGGATGATCTTTAACCAGGTGATTAAAAACCATATCGTTTAGTACGCCTTTGGCTGTGATATTATAATAAAAATCGGTGTACCCGCTGGTGTCTACCGGTACATAAATATCAGGCATTATACCTCCGCCGCCATACAGGACCTTACCCGAGCGGGTTGTATAGCTCTTTTTCTTATCAAACAGGGTATCGCTCAGACCCTTGCCGTCCGAAGCCAGCTCGCCATTGGTATAGCGGTCTTTCACTTCGCTGTAATAGGCATCATTTCCCTTTTTATAGGATTTCTGGATAGACCTGCCCGAGGCGGTATAGTAACGCGCAATAGTGAGGTTCAATGCTGATCCGTCGCCGAAATCAAACTGCTCCTGCACGAGGCCTTTGCCAAATGAACGGCGGCCGATAATAGTTCCGCGATCCAGATCCTGAACAGCACCAGCCACGATCTCGCTCGCAGAAGCTGTATTCTCATCAATAAGAACAACCAGCTTGCCCTGTTCAAAACTGCCTTTGGAGCTTGCGTAATAATCCGTTCTGGGCTCATGCAGACCCTGGGTGTAAACGATCAGTTCCTTGTCCCTTAAAAACTGGTCAGCAAGAGCAGTTGCCGAGTTCAGGTAACCGCCACCGTTATCCCGCAGGTCAAGAACCAGGTTTTTCATACCCTGGGCCTGGAGCCTTTGAAGTTCGCGGAGAAAATCCTCGTCTGTCTGAGCTCCGAACTTGCTGATCTTGATATAGCCGCTTTGCTTATTCAGCATATAGGCCGCATCAATACTGCTTATCACGATGCGGTCACGTTTAATACTGAAATTTATCTTTATGGCATCCCTTTGAACGAGCAATTCAACCGGGGTGCCTTTTTTGCCCCTGATCTTCTCCACAACTTTCTTGGAGGTGATCTTAATGCCGGAAACTGGTTTGCTGTTGATTGAAAGGATCTTATCCCCGTGTTTCAGGCCTGCTTTTGAAGCAGGGCCGCCCGGACTGATACCGGTTATTAAAAGGGTGTCGTTAAGGATATAATACTCTATACCGATCCCGTCAAAATTCCCTTCCAGATCCTGGGATAATAACTGAGCTTCTTCGGGAGGCAGATAGGCAGAATGCGGATCGAGATGTTTCAGGATCTCCTGGATGGCAAGGTCCTTTACCGTATCGATCTTAATTGAATCGACATAGTTATCATTGATGATCTGAATAACCTGGTCCACTTTATCGGCACGGTTACCTAAACCAAAGGGAAGAAAAGAGCCGTTTTTGGTACTTTGATTCTCACGCGCAAAGCGTGGTCCTATGAAGAGCCCCGCAATCAATACTGCTGAATACCCGGCAGCAACCCACAAATTCTTCTTCGTAAACGAGCTCATTAAACAGACCTGAAATTTAATGTAAAGTTAGTATCTAAAAAGCTAAACTCATATATTAAGTGTGTTTGAAATTATTTTTTACCTTTTTATGATCGTTTTTTTTAATCCGCGTATATTAAGCCCATTAATATTTTACGCTATTGGATAATATTCCGAATTTAGCGGTATCAAAATACAAAAATGAAAAGAACTACTGAACAGGATTCCCACTATAACGACCTCGAAAAAATGTCTGTGGACGAATTGCTCCATGGAATTAATAAGGAAGACAAATCTGTGCCTTATGCGGTTGAAAAAGTGATACCCGCGATTGAAAAAGTAGTAAACGTGGTGGTCGATAAGATCCGTGAAGGGGGGCGCCTGTTCTATATCGGCGCGGGCACCAGCGGCCGGCTCGGAGTATTGGATGCTTCCGAATGTCCTCCAACCTATGGCGTTCCATTTGACATGGTAGTAGGGATTATTGCCGGGGGCGATCAGGCTATCCGGAAAGCGGTAGAAAATGCCGAAGATAACAGGGAGCAGGCCTGGAAAGACCTTCTTGCGTATAATATTTCCAATAAAGATGTGTTAATAGGTATTGCTGCCTCAGGTACTACACCCTATGTCATCGGCGGGCTCCGGGCAGCGAATGAACACGGCCTGGAAACGGCATGCATCGTTTGCAATGAAAACAGCGAGGTTGCTGCAGAAGCCAAATACCCGATCGAGGTAGTGGTGGGTCCGGAATTTGTTACCGGCTCCACACGCATGAAATCAGGAACGGCACAGAAGCTTGTCCTCAACATGATCAGTACTTCGGTTATGATCCGCCTTGGACGGGTGAAAGGAAATAAAATGGTTGATATGCAGTTAACTAATGTTAAGCTGGTTGGAAGGGCTGTAAATATGGTCATGCAGGCAACGAACCTCGATTCAGAAACTGCACAAAAATTGCTGGATAAATACGGAAGCGTCCGTAAGGCCGTTGAGAATTACCAAAAAGACAAGCTGGATCTGGCGAACAATTAATAACATCCGAAGGGAATAAAAGGGCAGGGAAATGCACGATATAGAACCATTTTACCGGTGGAGAGATGATTACATCGCTGCGGAGGATCCACTTTCACCGTTTTTTGAAACGAAATACAGTGAATTTGAATTTGATAAGCAGATCTACAACTATCTAATTCATCCTCAATGGGACTTCTTTGGCTCACAGACACTTTATTTAAAGGTTTTGTATGCCGATTATGAGCTGGGCTATACGATTATAGAGCTCATGGGAGAATGGAATGATGCGCTGAATAATGACATCATGATGCTTAAGCGCGAAATACTCGAACTGATGGTCAGCGAAGGCATCAATAAATTCATCCTGATCGGGGATAATATCCTCAATTTTCATTCATCGGATGATTGCTATTATGAAGAATGGTTTCAGGATGCAGATGAAGGCTGGATAGCAGGAATTAATTTCCGGGAGCATGTGATCAGCGAATTCAAAAGGAATAATATAGATTATTATATCAACTTTGGGGGCAACCTGGATGATATGATGTGGCGCAGCCTGAAACCCTTGCAGGTATTTAAAAAGGTTGAGTTTGAACTAAGCAGGAGATTGGATTAAAATTTAAAGCTCCTTTTTACTAAATTTAAAAAAAACAGAATAAAATGACAGATAAAGAAATGACATACCAGCTAAATCACAACCCTTTGGTTCAGCGTGAAGGCGGTATTACTTCCCGAAATTTTATACCCAACGTCTTTCTATGGATGTTCATAGCACTCGGCTTATCTGCCGGCTTTGCTTATTTCTTCTCCACGGATGCCGAACTTCTTTCCATGCTGATCGATCCGGTGAACGGAAGCAGGACCACTTTGGGAACTATAGCGATGTTTGCACCCTTGGCTTTTGTTTTGGTGATGTCCTTCGGAATGAACCGCTTGTCATTTCCTGCACTGGCCCTCATCTTCGTACTTTATGCGGCAGTAACAGGAATTAGTTTAAGCTATATCCTGCTTGTCTATACCTCCTCTTCAGTACTGGGATGCTTTATTTCGGCTTCCCTCCTCTTTGCTGTTATGGCATTTGCCGGATATACAACCGAGCAGGATCTGACTAAATTCGGCCCTATCCTGATGATGGGTGTTGTTGGAATCGTTATCGCCAGCGTGGTCAATTTCTTTTTAGGCAGCAGCCAGCTCGATTATATTATCAGTTTTATCGGGGTGGCACTGTTCGTGGGGCTGACCGCTTATGACATGCAGCGTTTAAAGCGCATTGCACAGGGTATCGAATACGGGGATGCTTCCGCCAATAAAATGGTGATCATGGGAGCATTAACCCTATATCTTGATTTCATTAATCTTTTTATTATGCTGCTTCGTTTATTCGGAGGCCGTAAATAAAGACTGTTATATTCATAAAGGCATTATACATTAATATGTATGATGCCTTTCTTATTTCAGAAGTTTGCGAATTACCCTCCCTGCCCGAATATAATTTCCCCGGCAATGCCTGTTCTGCGTCATGACAGAACAATATTTCATGCTGCTTTTGGCAAAGATTTGCATATCATCAATTTATCTTGCATTTTTGCACTGCTTATTCAGAAAGACGGAGGGATTAGACCCTGCGAAGTCTTAGCAACCTGTGCCAAACAAGGTGCTACATTCTATCCCGCATTTGCGGGAACAGATAAGTGAAAGTCAATGATTACCGACTTTTCGAAGATAAGCTGCGTTTTGGGTAGGGAGTATTGAGTACAGAGTATTGAGTACAGAGTATCAAGTATCAGGTATCAGGATATATCCTGGTATTTAATGATATTGGATACTGGTATCAGGTACGGAGTACATAGTATCAAGCTGCCCTGAATATTACCTGATACCTGATACTTGATACTTAATACTTGATACTAGATACTATCTAAATAGATGACAATCAGAGAAGAATTAAAAAAACGAATACTAGTTATTGACGGCGCCATGGGAACGATGATCCAGCGCTACCAGTTAACCGAAGAAGATTTCCGTGGCGAAAGATTTAAAGACCATCCCTGCGACGTAAGAGGCAATAATGATCTTCTTAATCTTACCCGTCCGGATGTGATCAAAGCTATCCATGCCGAGTACCTTGAAGCAGGTGCTGATATTATCGAAACGAATACCTTCAGTACCCAGAGGATCTCCATGGCTGATTACCAGATGGAGGATCTTTCTTATGAAATGAGTTTTGAAGGAGCCAGGATCGCAAAAGAAGTCGCAGCGGAGTTTACCCTCAAAAATCCCGATAAACCACGTTTTGTTGCCGGAGCATTAGGCCCCACAACTAAAATGGCTTCGATGTCGCCGGATGTAAATGATCCGGGCTATCGCGCGGTTACTTTTGACGAGCTTACCGCAGCCTATTACGAACAAATAAAAGGACTGATGGAAGGAGGCGCCGACCTTCTTTTATTCGAAACTATTACCGATACCCTGATCACGAAGGCTGGTCTTTTTGCTGCCAAAAATTATGAGAATGAAACAGGCCGGAAAATAGATATAATGATCTCCGGTACGATTACGGATGCCAGCGGACGGACTTTATCCGGGCAGACTGTAGAGGCCTTTCTGAATTCTCTAAGTCACGCCAATTTACTGAGCATTGGATTAAACTGTGCACTTGGAGCAAAAGATATGCGTCCGCATATTGAAGAACTTTCTGAAAAGGCAGCCTGCTTTATTTCGGCCTATCCGAATGCAGGTTTACCGAATGAATTTGGCGCATACGATGAAACGCCGCATGAAACAGCCCATCTGGTTGAAGATTTCATGGAAAACGGTTTCGTCAATATTGTAGGTGGCTGCTGCGGAACAACTCCGGATCATATCCGATGTATCGCAGAGAAAGCGAAAAAATTTGCACCGCGGGTCCCTCCTGTTCCCCAGCCTTATCTCCGCCTCAGCGGACTTGAGCCGGTGACCCTGACCCCGGAAACCAATTTTGTGAATATAGGCGAGCGTACGAATATCACCGGCTCACCTAAATTCTCTAAACTTATTCTGAGCGGCAATTATGAGGAAGCATTATCCGTAGCCCGTCAGCAGGTTGAGGGCGGCGCCCAGATCATTGACGTGAACATGGATGAGGGGATGCTTGATTCTGAAGCGGCAATGGTTAAGTTTTTAAACCTTATTGCCTCCGAGCCGGATATCTCCAAACTTCCGATCATGGTCGATTCATCCAAGTGGACAGTGATCGAAGCCGGATTGAAATGCCTGCAGGGAAAAGGAATAGTAAATTCCATTTCCTTAAAGGAAGGTGAAGAAGCCTTTAAAGAATATGCACGCAAGATCCGTCAGTACGGCGCCGCAGTTGTGGTTATGGCTTTTGATGAAAAAGGCCAGGCCGATTCACTGGAACGCCGTAAGGAGATCTGCAAGCGCTCATACGATATCCTGGTAAATGAAGTTGATTTCCTTCCTCAGGATATCATATTTGATCCGAACATTCTGACGGTTGCAACCGGATTAGAAGAACATAATAATTACGCGGTTGATTTTATCGAGGCAACGCGATGGATCAAGCAAAACCTGCCCCTGGCTAAAGTTAGCGGCGGGGTAAGTAATATTTCATTCTCTTTCAGGGGTAATAACACGGTTCGTGAGGCTATGCACTCCGCATTCCTGTATCATGCCATCAAGGCAGGATTGGATATGGGGATCGTTAATGCCGGTATGCTGGAAGTCTATGAGGAGATCCCAAAAGATCTTCTTGAGCTGGTTGAAGATGTACTGCTCAATCGCCGTCCGGATGCTACCGAACGCCTGGTTGATTTTGCCGAGACCATCAAGACCAAAGGAAAAGTACTTGTTAAGGATGAGGAATGGAGAAAAGCCCCGGTCGAGGAACGCTTATCTCATTCCCTTGTAAAGGGTATAATCGATTACCTGGATGATGATGTGGAAGAAGCACGTCAGAAATATCCTAAACCGCTTGAGGTTATTGAAGGTCCGCTGATGGATGGTATGGGCATTGTAGGCGATCTGTTCGGACAGGGAAAGATGTTCCTTCCGCAGGTTGTTAAATCTGCCCGTGTAATGAAAAAAGCGGTGGCTTATCTTCTGCCATTTATTGAGGAAGAAAAGCTCACCAATGCCGACAGCAACCAGCGGAAAAATGCGGGTAAGGTATTGCTTGCCACTGTTAAGGGTGATGTTCACGATATCGGCAAAAACATTGTCGGCGTGGTGCTGGCATGTAATAACTTCGAGGTTATTGACCTTGGGGTGATGGTTCCTGCACAAAAGATCATTGAAACTGCTAAAGCAGAGAATGTAGATATTATCGGTCTGAGCGGACTGATCACTCCTTCCCTTGATGAAATGGTTCATTTCGCCAAGGAAATGGAGCGTCTTAATTTTACCATCCCTCTGATCATCGGCGGAGCTACTACTTCGCGGATCCATGCGGCAGTAAAAGTGGCGCCTAATTATTCAGGACCTACGGTTCATGTTTTGGATGCATCCAGAAGTGTAACTGTTTGCAGCACCCTGATGAGTGATGATAATAAGGCGGCCTACATTGCTACCATACATGACGAGTATAATAAAGCAAGGGAGGCGCATTTAAATAAGAAATCCGATAAACGCTTTAAGACCATTGAAGAGGCCCGTGCAAATAAATTCCAGATCGAACTTAACGGTTCGATAGCGCCGAAGCCTGCCTTCATAGGGACCAGGATATTTGCCGATTTTCCTTTGGAGGACCTGGTGCCCTATATCGACTGGACGCCGTTCTTCCATACCTGGGAATTAAGAGGCAGCTTCCCGAAGATCTTCGAAGATAAATTCGTGGGAACGGAAGCCAAAAAGCTTTATGATGAGGCCAGGGAATTACTGGACAAGATCATCCGTGAAAAATCGCTTAAGGCGAAAGGTGTGATCGGCTTCTGGCCTGCAAATTCCGTAGGTGATGATATTGAACTTTATACTGACGATAGCAGGACCAAGGTGTTTAAAACCATCCATACCTTAAGGCAGCAAGCCGAAAAAGCGGCAGGAGAGCCCTACTATGCTTTATCGGACTTCATAGCTCCCAAAGAGTCGGGCATTCCGGATTATTGGGGAGGCTTTGCCGTTACCAGCGGAATTGGCTGCGACGAGCTGGTAGCCGAATTTGAAAAACATTATGATGATTATAACAGCATCATGGTTAAAGCTCTTGCCGATCGTCTTGCCGAAGCCTTCGCTGAGCGGATGCATGAACTGGTAAGGAAGGAATACTGGGCGTACTCTAAGCAAGAGGCATTGAGCAGTGAAGAATTGATCAAGGAGAAATATGCAGGTATCCGTCCGGCGCCAGGTTATCCTGCCTGCCCGGATCATACCGAAAAAGCAACTTTATTTGAGATCCTGGATGCAGAAAAAGCCACAGGTATCCATCTGACAGAAAGCTTTGCGATGTATCCTACTGCTGCAGTCAGCGGTTTCTACTTCGCCCATCCCCAGTCGCGCTATTTCGGACTTGGAAAAATAAGTAAAGACCAGGTCGTGGATTATGCAAAACGGAAGGATATGAGTGTGGAGGATACGGAGAGGTGGCTTAGTCCGAATCTTGGTTATTAGTTGGTTGGGTTGAGGGTTGTGGGTTGCAAATGTAATTGTGCTGAATTAGAGAATTCAAACTCTCGCAACAGGGAACACATAACAGGCAACAAGGGAGGCTTACAAGTTGAAGGTGTGTAATTGTGCTGAATAAGATAATTCCAGTTCTCGCAACAGGCAACTCGTAACAGGCAACCAGGAAGTGTTGTGGGTTGTGGGACAGGGCGATTGAACGGCAATAAATAGCGGTTAAGCGGTCGGGATTATCGGATTTAATTTCGAGGCGGTAAATTAGCATATGAAATCATATGTTGGTTTGGATTTATGGATTGAAGCCAGAAAATTATCGATAGATATTTACTCCGTTACCAGAAATTTTCCGCGAGAAGAACAATTTGGATTAACCGGGCAAATGAGAAGGTGTGCGGTCTCTGTCTCCTCAAATATTGCTGAGGCTGTGGAAGAAACCATACCAAAGACAGCATACAGTTCTTTTTTGTGGCACGAGGCTCTATTTATGAGTTAGAATCACAATTATACCTGGCATTTGATCTTAATTATATAAACGAAACACAATTGAATGAACTCCTTACCATACTTGAAACAACCAGGAAACTGTTGAATGGATTTATTAAATATTATCAAACGCTAAACAGGTAACTATCATATCCTGCAAATTACATATAATACATAATTTCATAACCAACAACCCGTAACACACAACCCGTAACACACAACTCACAACCCGCAACCTGCAACACAAGAACCACAATGAAAATTACCGATCATATACAAAACGCCAAGGGCAAAACCCTTTTTTCCTTTGAACTTCTTCCGCCAGTAAAGGGGCAGAGCATCCAGGGTATCTATGATGCTATTGATCCTTTAATGGAATTTAAGCCTCCTTTTATTGATGTTACTTATCACAGGGAGGATTATATCTACAAGCAGCATGAAACCGGCTTGCTGGAGAAGGTATCCTACCGTAAACGGCCGGGGACTGTGGCTATCTGTGCGGCTATTATGAACCGCTATAAGGTGGATGCTGTACCTCACCTGATCTGCGGCGGGTTTACCAAAGAAGAAACGGAAAATGCATTGATCGATCTGCAGTTTCTTGGAATTGATAATGTATTGGTATTGCGCGGTGATGCCCGTCATGCCGATCCCGGGTTCATTCCCTCTCCCGGTGGACATACTTATGCAACAGGACTACTGCAACAGGTGGTTAATATGAACAATGGCATCTACCTGCATGAAGATCATGATACTGCTTTTAAAACACAGTTTTGTATCGGGGTTGCAGGATATCCGGAGAAACATTTCGAATCTCCTAATTTAAAGACAGATTTCAACTTCCTGAAGCAAAAAGTTGAGATGGGCGCCAAGTTCATAGTCACCCAGATGTTCTTTGATAATACCAAATACGTTGAATTTGTAAAACAATGCCGTGAAAACGGAATTGATGTTCCTATTATTCCCGGCCTTAAGCCTATAACCTCTTCCAAGCAGCTTATCAGCCTGCCGAAAATATTCCACATTGATCTGCCTGAAGAACTCAGCGAAGCGGTAACAAAATGCAAATCAGAGAAGGAAGTCAGGGAAGTAGGGATCGAACACATGATCGCCCAATGCAAAGAACTGATCAAATTCGGAGCGCCTGTACTGCACTTTTATACCATGAGTAACCCGGGGCCTACCAGAAGAATAGCGGAAGCCATATTTTAACCGGGGAATAAGGCCATTTGTTATTGAGGCTACCCGATTATTATTTTATTATTTTATTATTTTTATTTGGATTGTTTCTAAATAATACGATCTTTGTATCATATTATTTGAAATGATCCTATCTGCTGAAGCTGAACTTCTTGAAGTCTTTACAACCAAAGCCGGTACTGTTTACCAGTCGGACAGGCAAAACTGCCTGTTTCTGGAGTTTGCAGATCAGCAGTACAAGCTGAGTTTCCGGTCTTTCAGCGACCTGAAAAAGATCATCGACAATATGGATCTCGAACATATGTGCACGCATACCCTGCATGCCGATATTGAGATCTTCTTCCTGAAAGAACACTGCTTCATTCTGAGCGGTTTACAAGTCATTGGCTTGAAAGAGCTCCTGCAGGGCGCATTCGTTATGTTCAGGTTGAACCACATCATCAAAGACTGCCTGCATCGCCTTGCGGCTTAATAATTTAGACTAATTTCGTATTGCGCAAAAAGAAATATTTGCAACTTATAATGGTTAAATTTGTTTAAACATTAACATAAGCCAAACGAAATGAAAGATCTGATGCGTATTAAAAGCCTTTTGTCGGCAGAAATAGAATTACTTCTGAATCAGCAGATCAAAAAAGAAGCACATTCATCTGCAGTTTACTTATCCATGGCTTCCTGGTGCGACCGTAACGGGTTCGATGGTTCAGCCAGCTTCTTCTTTAAACAGTCTGATGAGGAAAGAGTTCACCAATTGAAATTATACAAATACGTGCTCGATATGGGCGCTACCGCTGTTTCACCGGAAATAAGCGATATAAAAATTGAATTCGGCTCATTCCGGGAAGTATTTGAGGATGCCCTGGAGCAGGAGATCACTATCACCCAGTCGTTTAAAAACCTGGCCGCAAGATGTTATAAAGAAAATGATTTTGTAACGCTGGAATTCCTCAATTGGTTCCTTAAAGAGCAGCGCGAAGAAGAATATATTGCCCGCCGGGCACTTGAATTATTCGAGGTTATCGGAGAACAGGGAACCGGATACTGGGATATTGACAAGAATATAGGAAGTATCAAATACTCAGGCGAATAATTAAAAAGGCCGGTCAGATTATCGATTATCAGACCGGCCTTTTTTTTATTTATCTGCCCTAACGGGTAAGCTCCTCAAGTAATCGAAGTACATCTTTTTCCGTATACTCCTTTAACCATATATTTCCAGGCTGCACCGAAAGAACCGGCGCATACTTGCACCTGTCGGTACATTCGGTTTTGATGAGTTCAATTTCTCCCTTATAGCCGGATTTCTTCAGGGAACTCTTCATTTCCTTGTAAAATTCCTTGGATCCTTTTTTAGAACATTTACTGCCTGTACAGATGTAGATCGTGGTCTCAGGAATATAGAACTTGCTCATACTTATTAAAGTACGATTTTGATATAATGTTTCCTATAAAAAAGAATAAAGGATTTTATGACAAAAGAAAGTGTTTGAAAATATCAAAATCATTTTTCAGGCTTACTGCAAGCTTCTCTTTGCCTTCCAGATCCTTTACCTGCCGGGGAATATCAATCTGATCAGCTATTTCAGCAGGGAAAATTTCCGGAAACTTGCATGGATGGGCAGTTGATAATAACACACCTGTGGCAGTTTCCTGCGGATGCTCTTTCATCCATTGTTTTAATGCCAACCACGCAATTGCAGTATGGGGGCACATAATATAATCATGAGCCTTATAAACCAGATTAATGGCGGCAAGTGTCTCTTCATCGGTATAACTATAGGCGCTGAGCAGTTCCTTCAATGCGGAAGTATTCCCATTAAACATATCCATGATCCTGACCCAGTTACTTGGATCACCCACATCCATAGCATTCGACCAGGTCTGAACGGAGGGTCTGGCCTTATAGATGCCGCTTTTAAGGAAGATGGGAACTGTATCATTAATATTTGTTGCTGCAAGGAATTGCTTTACCGGCAGTCCCATTTTCCAGGCAAGCATGCCGGCAGCGATATTACCAAAGTTACCGCTGGGTACGGAGAATATAATTTCCGTTTTACCCTGGCGCTGCAATTGTGCTGCGGCTTCGAAATAATAAAAAGTCTGTGGAATAAGCCTTGAAATATTGATGGAATTGGCGGAGGTTAGACGGAACCTGGCTTTCAGCTCCGGATCATTAAACGCCCTTTTAACCAATGCCTGGCAATCATCGAAAGTACCCTCAATCTCAACGGCCCGGATATTCTGTGCGTTTGTGGTTAGCTGTAATTCCTGGATGGGACTGACCTTACCTTTTGGATATAAAATGGTTACCCGGGTATTGGGAACATCCAGAAAGCCGAGAGCTACAGCACCCCCCGTATCGCCGGAAGTTGCTACCAGAACATTAAGTTCCTTTTCCCCTTCACGCAGAAAATAGCTCATCACCCTGCTCATAAACCTGGCTCCGAAATCCTTAAACGCTAAAGAAGGTCCATGGAAGAGCTCTAAAACCCGGATGTTTTTCTCCAGTTCTTTCAGGGGTGCAGGGAAATTAATGGCATCATCAACGATGCTTTTCAATGCAGGATCAGGGATGGCTCCATTTAAAATAGCTTTGGCTACCTGAAAGGCGATCTCCTGCAAGCTGTACTCATGAAGGTTTTGAATAAACTGAGGATCAAGCCTGGGTATATTCTCAGGCATATATAGTCCCTTGTCCTCCGGCAAACTGTTAAACAGAGCTTCCTTGAAGCTAACCCGGAGGTCTTTATTATTTGTACTGTATAAATTCATTAATCTAAAATGATTGGCCCCCTGTTATTGATAGGAGAATGGTATGCAATGCTTTCGGTATCTAACCATAAAAAATGTTTCTGCAGCTTCTCATTGATACGGGCCGCATCATCTGCATTCTTTGTAAAGGTAAAAACGGAGGGACCTGAGCCGGAAATTCCAAAGCTTAAGGCTCCGTTTTCCATGGCTATATCGCGAAGCCGGTAAAAGTCCGGTATCAGAATGGACCGCACAGGCTCAACCACCACATCCTTCATACTTCTTGCAATCAGAGCAATATCTTTCATAAACAGGCCGCTTACCAGACCAGCCACATTCCCCCATTGAGTGACCGCATCCTTCAGAGGAATATTAGCCCGGATGATTTTCCTTGCATCACGGGTGGGAACATCAACGTGAGGGAAAACAATGGAACAGTAAAGCTCCTCAGGATAAGGCAGCTGAATGATATCAAGCGGTTCATAGCTCCGGATAAGTACGAAACCACCTAGTAAAGCAGGGGCTACATTATCCGCATGGCCGGTACCGCAGGCCATCTCCTCGCCTTTCATTGCGAAGGGCACCAGCTGCATCTGGCTTAAGGGGCTTCCCATTAAGGTGTTTATCGCAAATAAACCTGCTACAGTACTCGCAGAACTTGATCCCAGCCCGCTGCCTATGGGCATTTTTTTATGAAGCTCGATCGACACGCCGACGTCTTCACGGCCAATATGCCTTAAATAGTGCTGCACACTAAGACTGACGGTGTTCTTTGCGGGATCATAAGGCAAACGTCCTTCATCACCGCTGATCTTTGTTATGATTACTCCCGGCTCTTCCTTTATGCTCATGATCACTTCATCACCAGGCGCATCCACCGCAAAACCCAAAACGTCATACCCGCAAATTACATTTGCTACTGTGGCGGGGGCAAAAACTCTGACTGATCTATTCATTATTTACTTTATTATCGTGCGGCCTCATATTACCCATTATTGTGCTCCAACGTTTACTATATCAGCGAATACGCCGGCTGCAGTGACTTCAGCGCCGGCACCCGGACCTTTAACTACCATAGGGCGTTCCTTATAGCGATCTGTAGTGAATGAAATAATATTATCACTTCCCGAGAGCGCATAGAAGGGATGAGCATCATCCACCATTTGCAGATTGATAGTCACCTTCCCCGCTTCAAGTTTCGCGATATACCTCAAAACTTTACTCTCCGCCTGAGCCTTTTGTTTTAAGGTCTCAAAAAAAGCATCTTCAGACTTGAGGGCTGCATAAAAATCCTCTACAGATTCAGCCTCAATACAGGCCTGGGGAAGCATGCTTTCAATCAGCACGTCTTCAGCTTCCAAAGGATATCCGGCATCACGGGCGAGTATCAGCATTTTGCGCATGAAATCTGTACCCCGCAGATCATCCCTCGGATCCGGCTCAGTATAGCCTTTTTCCTGAGCCTGCTTTACTACATCATGAAATGTCAGATCCCCTTTATAGTTATTAAATATATAGCTGATGGTACCCGACAGGATCGCTTCAATACTCAGAAGACGATCGCCGCTGATCATCAGGTCCTTGAGTGTCCGCACGATCGGAAGACCGGCACCTACATTGGTTTCATAAAAATAATCGACCCCATGTACCCTGGCTGTGTCCTTAAAGACCTTGTACTGTTCATAAGAAGAGGAGTTACCGATTTTATTACAGGTAACTATCGAGATGTTTGAACTGAATATGTCTTTATAGTACTGGATCGGCATCAGGCTTGCAGTATTATCCGCGAAAACGCAGTTCGGCAAATTCATCACTTTCATCCGCTTAACAAATTCAGATAATTCGGCTTTTTCGTTCGAATCATCCAATAACTGCTCCCAGTTTTCAAGAGAGATGCCTTCGCGGTCGAAGATCATTTTACGGGTATTGCTAATTCCGACTACGCGGATCTGTATCCCATTGTGTTCCTGCAAAAAGCTTCTGTGCTCAAGCAACTGGCGGAAAAGAGTCCTCCCGATGTTCCCTGTTCCAATGCAAAAAACATTAAGGGTTTTGTTCAGCTCTACAAAGAAAGCATCATGAACAGCATTTAATCCTTTATTCAGGTCTTCCCGTGAAATGATAACTGAAATATTGTATTCAGATGAACCCTGGGCAATTGCTCTCACATTGATACCATTCCTGCCCAGGGCGTGAAACAGCTTACCCGAAATGCCCGGGGTCTGCTTCATATTTTCACCCACGATCGCAAGGACAGACAAGCCCCTCTCAAAAACAGGAGGCTCGATCTTCTGAGCAAGCAGTTCCAGCTCAAATTCCTGCTCAATAAGGCTCTGTGCCCTTGCTGCATCCGAGGGATGGATAGCGAAGGTGATACTGTGCTCGGAAGATGACTGAGTGATCAGGATCACATTGATCTGTTCTCGGGCAAGCAGGGAGAATAAGCGGCCGCTAAATCCGGCTTTGCCAACCATCCCGCTGCCTTCCATATTGATAATGCTGATATCATTGATCGAGGAGATCCCTTTGATCGCCAGTCCGGAATTCGCACAATCATGTTTTATTACAGAACCCGGAAAGTCAGGCTCAAAAGTATTGCGGATCACAATAGGGATCTTCTTTAAAAACGCGGGGATCATAGTTGGCGGATAAATAACTTTAGCGCCAAAAAACGAAAGCTCCATCGCCTCGGTATACGAAAGCTCGGGTAATGAGAATGCTTTTTTGACCATCCGGGGATCGGCGGTCATCATTCCATTGACGTCAGTCCATATTTCAATTTCACTGACATTCAGTACTGATCCGAACAATGCAGCAGTATAATCACTGCCGCCGCGTCCAAGTGTAGTGACCCTGCCTTCGGCATTACTGGCAATAAAACCGGTTACAAAAAGTATTTTGTCCTTATTTTCTTCATAAAAATTATATATAAGCTTTTCGGTAATCTCCAGGTTTACTCGCGCTTGTCCAAAGTTACTGTCCGTTTTAATAAGTTCGGATGCGTCAACATACAGGGTGTTATCAGAACTCTGACCTGCGATTTTGCTAATCATAAATGCTGAACAGCGCTCGCCATAACTCAGAATCAGGTCGCGGGTTCTGGGGGTAAGCTCACGCAACATGAAAACTCCCTGCAGAAGGTCTTCAACTTCATTGAAAAATATCCGGAGCCTCGTGAAAACCGGATTCTGTTTTGAAACAGCCAGCAATTCCTTGATCACCTCAAAATGACGTTCTTCAACTTCCTTTAATTCTTCGGTGAAAGTCCCCCCCTCTGCTGCTTTGTCTGCAATTGAGGCCAATAAGTTCGTGACGCCGCTCATGGCCGAAACCACAATAACCGGTTTACCCGAATTTTGATCTTCTCTTTCAATGATCTTTAATAACTTCTGGATCGATTCAACTGATCCAACGGAGGTGCCTCCGAATTTCAGGATTTTCATTTTTTAAATTGATTTAAGGCATTGGAACCGGCCTGGTTTTAAACTTCCCGGCAGGTATGCAGAATTTAGCTTCTGCAGTTTCATTCTTGTTATTTGTTTTAAGTTCTTGATAATTTTGTAAAAAAAAAGCGCCTTCCCCATTATCGGAGGAAGGCGCTTTTTGATGTTATTTATGTTTTATTTACACCATACAGTTACCTTCCCCATGCTTGAGCGTGGTGGTGGTAGTTGTTGTTGTGGTATAAAGGTTATAATTCATTGCTTTTTTCTCTGTCGTAAATTACGTGCTTAATTCTCGGATTCGCAAATGATTATTAATTTATTTATGCAAATAGCAATGAAAGATCTGATTTGTTAACACAAAAGCATTAGATTTTCACTTTTGTATTTCCTCCTTGCTTTAGTTCTATATCCAGAGGCTGATTCTTTTTCCAGGCACCCGCGGTAAAGTCGGGAACATCAATTGAATTAGACCGGTTTTTAACAGACCATTCGCTTAAAGGAAATACTGCACTCCACAGGGCAGCATCGTAAACATCCTGATCAAGTGGCAAGCCATTTCGCAGGCAGTCGATAAGCCGCCAGTTCATCAGGAAGTCCATTCCGCCATGCCCTCCAACCTGTTTTGCGAGTTCACCAACTTTTTTAACAATATTGGGTGTATACTTCTCTTCCAGGATTTTGAATTCCTTTTCAGAAAGCCATCCCTCATGGCTGTTAGATATCCGCCCCGGCAAAGGGTATTTCAGTGCCGTGCCCTTGGTACCGCTAACCAGATGGATCCGGGAATACGGACGAGGAGAGGTAACATCATGCTGTATCATGATTGTTTTACCCAAACTGGTCCGGATAGTGGTGGTATTCATATTTCCATTGAAGGATTTATCCGCGTATGGCTTGAAAAAGTCGTCCTTTGCCGCCAGTGCTTTCGCCTTCTCACTCATGCCGAAATCATTGCCGGATACCGATACAAGATAATCCATCTTATCACCCCTGTTTATGTTTAATACCTGGCACACGGGCCCTAAACCATGCGTAGGATACAAGCTGCCTCTTCTTTTGACATTCTCGTTCAGCCGCCACATGTCTGAGTATCCTGTTTTATTAAAATTAAGGTCCACAAGGTTATGTATATATGCACCTTCAGTATGTACAATTTCCCCAAAATACCCTTGTCTTGCCATATTGAAAGTAAGCAATTCAAAAAAGTCGTAGCAGCAGTTCTCCAGCATCATGCAATGTTTCCGGGTACGTTCAGAGGTTTCTACCAGCTGCCAGCATTCCTCGACCGTAACAGCGGCAGGAACTTCAATAGCCACGTGTTTACCCTGCTCCATGGCATATAGAGCCATCGGAACATGCATATCCCATGGTGTTGCAATAAAAATCAGGTCGATATCCTTACGGTCGCATAATTTTTTCCACTCTTCCCTGCTTCCCGAATAGGTGTCAGGATTATGTCCGGTTCCTTCAAGCATTTTCCTGGCCTTCTGGATGCTTTCAGGACGCATATCACATATTCCCTTAATCTCGACACCTTCAAGGTTAGTCATGCTTTTTAAATGAGTGGGACCACGCTGCCCCAAGCCGATAAATCCAACCCGCACGGTATCCAATTTTGGTGCGGCATATCCGCACATATTAAAACGCTGAATATGCGACTTACCCTCAGCAGGTTTACCAGCATTGATGCTCTCAGGTTCTGCGGCTAAGCCTTTGAGCATGCCGCCGCCAGCTATACTAAGGCCTGCAAGACTGCTGAGCTTTAAAAAATTTCTGCGATTATTCTTCATCCTTAAAATTAATTATTTGTGTTAAAATATTTTATTTTTTGTTCTATTCTAAATACCAGGAAACCATTTTTCCGCATTTTTCCGATATATCTTGTCAATAACCTCCTTTTGAAGGTTTAAGCCTTTAAATTTTCCCTCAAATCCCGAATCCGTCAGCTCCTCATTTGTGGCAAAAAACATCCAGTCGCTTACCCGCTTATTATGAACACTTCTTTTCAACTCCGCCAGATCAGATTTGGAATCCACTCCATGGTCTGTTGCATAAATAAGCCTGTCCTGATATTTTATCATAAAATCATGGATCTTTTGCCAATTTTTGACAGATTGGAATTGCAAGTGGGGGATACGTGCAGCCATATCGACAGCCATATTGGGAAATTTATCCAGGCGCTTTGCCAATTCATCAACATTCCATTCCAGGCTTCCCAAATGTGCACCAACAAACCTTATACCGGGATGCTTTTTAAGCATGTTGTCACGGGCATTAATCTGATCCTCATAAGAAGGATATTCAGGATGCAGGTACATATGGTATTGAGGATTTTTACTGAAATATCCTTTATCGTTGGCTACAGTCATTTTTTCAACCGGAAGCCAGGCATTCCGCGGCTCACCCAGGTGTCCGATTAAGGTGACATCGCTTTTTTCTATAAAATCCAGGAGGGGGTCAAACCTGGGATCATCTATCATGACAAACTTCCCATCTTTATCCCTGAGCTCCATTCCTATATTTTTCCATATTTTAACCGCAATGGCCCCTTTTTCAAAGGATTCCTTTAAATAAGCCAGGGTTTGTGACTGCCATTGCTCGTCTTCCCAGTTATTAACTGTAAAGGTTGTGGCATAAGCCAGACGGTCGGGATATGCCTTGATCAGCCTGAGCGAAATGCTGCGCTGATCTTCAACAGAGGGGTAATTTAAAGGATTTACATTGACAGTTAAAAGGCGAAAATTATCTTCTTTTGCTTGCTTAATAAATGTAGTATCATCAGCATTAATGTGAACGTGGGTATCGTATTTTTCGACGGTTTTAAAATCCTCAGCAGTATACTGTCCGGATTTTGAGCTTTCCTCCCCTGTCGTAATTTGTACACAATTCTGTAACAATATGCAGAGCATACTCAAACCGAAGTACCGGAGTCTTAGTAAGTTTTTCATGGTCCTGAATGATGTTAAATTTTTATAAATATTTTCTTTTTATACATCCAATATAAAATCAGCCATTCGAGGAATAATACCAGTCCGCCGCTGACCAGAGTGCTATATGCCGGACCAAAAAGCTGATCGAAATTCTTACCCAAATGAATATAAAGGGAGCTGCTGATATAGCCTCTCATTCCGCCATCGGCTATTACATATGCCGCAATAGAATTTACCCCAATAACCATTAGAAAAAACGACCAGTCCCTTTTTCTGCCAATATCTATTAACCCATAAAAAAACGCGAGCAGCAAAAAGCAGATTCCGGCGCTAAAGATGGTCCAGGCCGGTGTCCAGATACGCTTAACTACCGGATTTATTCCGGTAATATGCAACAAGATACCGAAAGCAATCAGACAAATACCCACCACTATAAAAAATTTCATTTTTTTTACTGGGATGACAGATGATTTTAAAACATTACCGGCAATCAGGCCAAATATCATGGTACCTAATGTAGGGACAAAGCTGAGTGTGGCATATCCTCCCCCATTAAAAAGAAAGGGGCTTTCGCGCGGAAAAAGGTTCAAAAACCAGCGATCGAATGCCCATGCAAGATTTGTATTTTTATTCCAGTGGGCAGCAAATCCGCTTAAATTATGTTCCCAGTTTGCCACCCCGCTTGAAGCATAATTAAAGGCAGCATCCGGCAAAGGATATAAGGCAAAGGCGAGCCAATAAGCGAATAAAAGCACAGCTAACCCGATAATCTGAATACGCTGCGAATAAAAGGCCAACAGCACCAGAAAAGTATAACCCAAACCAATTTGTGTAAGGGTATCTTCAAAAGTGAAATAAGTTTGACTGGAATGCAGGGACCTTAAAAATATGCCAAGGAATACAAGGATCAGTGAACGTTTAATTGTATGGAATAATATGTTTGCTTTAGTTGCGCCTTTATTTTTTCTGCTTCCTATGGAGTAAGGCAGGGCCACCCCAACCAAAAACGTAAAGGAAGGCTGAATAAGGTCGTGAAGGCTAAGCCATACCCAGGGCACATGACTTTGATTAAATGCTAAAATCCCCCAGAAAATGCTATCCGGGAGAGCTCTGGATACATCAGAAAGGGAAAGGACTTCCGCCATCATCAGCAACATTACAAATCCGCGGTATACATCAACCGAAGCAACTCTTTGGAGTGGCATAGCCGGATTTATTACTGCTCCTGAAGCAACCGGGTGCTCAGCGGTTATAGTTTGGTTTTGCATTTGTAGAAATTATCCCGGCCCCATTCCGGATGGACAGTATAAGAAAACAGAATACCCATCAAAACTCCAACAATTTAGGCAATAATTATTGATTACATAATCTAGGTTTTATCTTTACAGATCAGATGCAGGGATTAGTAATAAAATCAACAGGAAGCTGGTACGAGGTGATAACTGATCAGGGGCAGACCATCAACTGCCGGATAAAGGGGAAATTTCGGACCATGGATATTAAAACCACAAATCCGGTTGCGGTTGGTGACAGGGTGGATATTGAGCCTGAACCCGATCAGGAAACAGGACTGATAACTGCATTGCACCCCCGGAAAAATTATATCATCCGCAAATCGGTAAATCTTTCCAAGCAAGCCCAGATCATTGCGGCAAACTTAGACCAGGCATTTTTAATCGTTACCCTTGCCTCACCGCGAACTTCAATGGGTTTTATTGACCGTTTTTTGGTTACGGCCGAGGCTTATGATATTCCTGCCAAACTGATCTTTAACAAACTGGACCTCTTCAGTACTGAGGGGCTCGAAATATTGTCTCAATATCAGCAGATCTATGAAGATGCCGGCTACCCCTGCTACAGCGTTTCGGCGATAAAGGAAACCAATCTGGATCAATTGAAAGAGCTTCTTAAGGATAAAGTTACCCTGGTCAGCGGACATTCGGGGGTAGGAAAATCTACCCTGATCAATGCACTTCTTCCTGGTTCAAAACTCAAAACCGGCGGTATTTCCGACTGGAGCGATAAGGGCAAACACACCACCACTTTTGCTGAAATGTTCCAGCTGCCTTTCGGCGGATACCTCATCGATACACCCGGGATCAGAGAATTAGGGGTCTTCGATATTGAAAAGCAAGATCTCGGACGTTTATTTCCCGAGATCAGGAAATTAATGAGCAATTGCAGGTTTCATAATTGCCGGCATATCAATGAACCCGGCTGTGCTGTTATTGAAGCGCTCGAAAACGGGGAGCTTGAGCCCTCACGTTACGATAGTTATTTAAGTATCTATCACGGAAACGAAACCCGGGGATAATAAAAATATGAGAGCAGTAATTCAGAGAGTAAGCAGCGCGTCCTGCCGGGTTAACGAGGAGATCAGCGGGCAGATCGCACAAGGTTTTCTGGTTCTTCTCGGAATTGAGGATACCGACAATGAGGAAGACCTGTCCTGGCTGGCACAGAAGATCTACAGTATGCGGATCTTTTCTGACGAGAACGGACTGATGAACAAGGCCCTTGCTGATGTCGATGGGGATATTTTACTCATCAGCCAGTTTACACTTTTTGCATCTACAAAAAAAGGGAACCGTCCCGGTTTCACCCGTTCTGCCCGGCCTGAAAAAGCCATTCCCCTTTATGAGAAAATGATACGGGAACTGGAAGGACTGATGGGTAGAAAGATACAGACCGGCATTTTTGGCGCGGATATGAAGATCAGCCTGTTAAATGATGGTCCCGTTACCATATGTATTGATACAAAAGCCAAAGAATAATCCGATGACCATACAAGAAGCACAGGAAACAGTAGATAAATGGATAAATACGACCGGAATCCGCTACTTTAATGAACTTACCAATACGGCCATCCTGATGGAAGAAGTGGGAGAAGTAGCCCGTATAATGGCCAGAAAATATGGGGAACAATCTTTTAAAAAGTCAGATGAAAGCCATGATCTGGGGGATGAGCTTGCAGATGTTTTATTCGTTTTGATCTGTCTGGCCAATCAAACGGGGATCAATCTTACCGAGGAGCTGCAGAAAAACCTGGAGAAAAAAAATATCAGGGATGCCGACAGGCACCGGAATAATGAGAAACTTACCTAAAGAAAGTTCCTCAGGTCAGACTAATTTGATCAGTCTCTCCCCATCCAGTACAGGTATACTGCTGGTAATATTAACACGCAGGCAGAAGGCTATATCCTCTTCAATTCCAAGACTTTTAAGGCGTTCGCTGTGAGAGGTTTTCTTTAAATACGTATTCAGATCATCCTTAGCCAGGTTATAAAGATCTTCGGAAGCAATACCCGCATCATCCAGAACATAACCGCTGTTTTTGAGATGATGAACAACCCCCCCTGCAAATAAGGTATCCTCAAGGTTTACTTTATCCTTCCAGCCTGAACATAAAAGCAAAACATGGTTGGGTTGAGTATCCAGCCAGCTGCATAATGCGGCAAGATTAAGAAAGGAACCGATTACGATCCTGCTGGCCCCCCGGGACATGTTTATTGCATGGGTGCCATTGGTGGTGGTTAAAACTACGGTATGGCCTTTCACTTTATCCTCTGTATATGAAAAAGGAGAATTTCCAAAATCAAATCCATTAACTACTTCACCATTACGCTCAGCCGCTAATAAAAATTCGGAATGCCTGTATGACTCGCATGCTTCAATTGTTGCGACAGGTATTATGGCTTCTGCCCCATTTTCAATACCGTAACAGATGGATGAAGTGGCCCTGAAAATATCAATTACAACGACAATACTTTCCGTGAAATCATGTAAGTGAAGTAAAGCCGGTGTAAGACATACTTCGAGATTACGTTTTTGCATGTGGCGGGATGTGCTTATTTAAATGGGACCTTTACTACCTGCGCCTTAACCTTGTTTTCACGGATCCTGATATAGATCTCCGATCCTTCTTTCGAAAAAGCTGTTTTAACGTATCCCAAACCAATTGCTTTCTGAAGGGATGGCGACTGAGTTCCGGAAGTCACTTTGCCTATAACATTCCCCTCTGAATCGACAATCTCGTAATCATGTCGCGGTATACCACGATCGATCATTTCAAAGCCTACCAGTTTACGCTCAACCCCGCTCTGTTTTTGTGCTGCTAGGTATTCAGAATTCACAAAATTTTTGGAAAACTTCGTGATCCAGCCCAGACCGGCTTCAATTGGCGAAGTGGTATCATCGATATCATTTCCATATAAACAAAAGCCCATTTCAAGTCTCAGGGTATCCCTGGCTGCAAGCCCGACAGGTTTTATGCCAAATGGTTCCCCTGCTTTAAATATTGCGTCCCATATGTGAGAAGCGTGCTTATTATCAAAATATAATTCAAAACCGCCCGCACCTGTATAACCCGTGGCAGAGATCAGGACGTTATCAATTCCGGCGAATTTTCCCTTTTTGAAGGTATAATATTCCATCGAAGCGAGATCAATATCCGTCAGGCTTTGTAATGCTTCAGCTGCCCTGGGGCCCTGAACTGCCAGCAGAGAAGTTTCATCTGAAATATTTTTCATTTCCACTCCCCCGGTATTATACTTTGAGATCCAGTCCCAATCCTTCTGGATATTGGATGCATTTACTACAAGAAGATAGGTCTTTTCATCTATCCGGTATACCAGCAGGTCATCAACAATCCCTCCGGTTTCATTTGGAAGACATGAATATTGGATCTTGCCATCAAAAAGTTTGGAGGTATCGTTTGAACTTACTCTCTGAATAAGATCCAGAGCGCCCTCGCCTTTCAATATAAATTCACCCATATGACTTACATCAAACACTCCAACAGCTTTTCTGACGGTTTCATGTTCAATGTTAATACCGCTATACTGAACAGGCATATTAAATCCTGCAAAAGGTACCATCTTAGCATTAAGACTTATGTGAGTATCGTTTAAGGCTACTTTCTTCATATCGGGAGGTAATAATTGATTGCGCCAAAAGTAATTAAAAACGGTTAAAAGCCGCGGGCTAATTTTATTGAGGATCGCAAGGCTTTGAACGGTGCTTAATCCTCCATTTCAAGATCAAGCGAAAGGCTTAACTGAGGATCGGTTATTCTGAAGGTCTTGCGATGATGGGGCGACATGCCATATGAGATGACAGCCTCCCTGTGCCTGATGGTTGGATAACCTTTGTTATTAAACCAATCGTATTGGGGGTGCTCATATGAAATCCTTTGCATATGCTCATCCCGGTAAGTTTTTGCAAGAATGGATGCAGCGGCAATGGAGTAATACAACTCATCACCTTTTATGATACATTCATGGGGTATGTCCTGATAGGCGTGAAAACGGTTGCCATCAACCAGAATAAACCCGGGCCGGATATTCAATTGCTCCAGTGCCAGGTGCATTGCTTTGAAAGAAGCGTTGAGGATGTTGATACGATCTATCTCCTCGTGATCAACCTGCGCAACAGCAAAGGCCAGAGCTTCACGTTCAATGCACTCCCTTAAAGAATAGCGGTCTTTTTCACATAATTGCTTAGAATCAGTCAATATTTCATGTGAAAAATTTATCGGAAGGATTACCGCAGCTGCAAAAACAGGACCCGCCAGACAACCCCGGCCCGCTTCATCGCATCCTGCTTCAATAAGGTCATTCTGAAAGTAAGATAATAGCATGACGGATACGGGATGTTTAAGCGTCAGCAAATTTAAAGATTTCAGAGCTGCCTGTTGGGTTTCTGAAAAAAATATTTTTAAAGGACCCGAAGCGTCAGGATGGTAATATCATCAGAATTCATCCTGGCATTATTTGTTTGCTGAATATCCTTTAAAATATTTGCATTAAGATCATCAACAGAAAGGTGGCAGCTCTCCAATAAATGTCCAACAAGATCCTCATCCGAGATATAAATATCCTCATTGGCACTTTCAACCAATCCGTCTGTATAGTTGAAGATCAGCGTACCGGGGCTTAATGTTTCCCTGCCCACTTTCACAAAAGGTAGGTTTTCAAAGGCACCTATGATGGTTGTCCCGTCAGTTAAAAACTTAACCTTTCCATCATTAACCAGGATGGGAGCATTATGACCTGCATTGACATACTGAAGCTCTTTGGTTTTTTCATTATACAGCCCCAGAAAAAGTGTAATGAATCTTTCCCCATTGGTATTTGACACCACAATTTCATTCAGGCGGTTCGTAACTTTTACCAAATCACTTTCTACAGATGCCCATGCCCGGAGACTTGCCTGCAGATTAGCCATAAGCAAAGCAGCTGAAACCCCCTTACCGGAAGCATCGGCAATGCACCAGAGAATTTCATGCGGGCTTATTTTTATAAAGTCAAAATAATCGCCTCCAATATTCTCATTCGGGAGATATGTAGCGCCTACTTCAACAGCGCCGGTTTTTGGCAGAGACCTTGGAATAAGCATCCCCTGAACTTCAACAGCCAGTTCCATATCGCGCTGCAAACGTTCCCGGTCAACCCGCTCATTAAAGAGTTTTTTATTCTCAAGAGCCACAACGATCACATTAATCAGGGTCTGAATAAAGTTAAGATCATTGCCTAAAAGCTCATGACCTGTATCAAAATCCCCGATGAGCACAAAAGCAAGAAACTCATCTTTATGGAACACCGGTACGAAATAATCGTACCGCGAAAGAAGAATGTCAGGATTGGATTTAAGCGATGTAATATTTTTAAAATTGCTGAGCGCCTGGCAGGTTTGCTGCAGGGTTTTAGCATTTTCGAATTCACCACCAAAGCGTGCAGCACAGTAAAAATGTTCGCTTTCGCGGATGAGAAGCCTGATCTTACCTATCTTAAGGTGCACATTGAGGATCACCTCAAGCATTTCAAACAGCACCGAAGATGAGCTGTTCTTATTAATAGCCTGAGTAATTTCAAGTAAAGAATTTAATTCAGCCTGACGTTTAAGTAAGAGTTGAATTAACTCACTCTCATCATTAATTACTGATGTTGGAATATGTGCCAATACAATTTATTGGTGATTGTGTGCTTATAAAAATAGAGAATAATTAGATAATTGCAAGCAAATATTGAATAATGTGTTGACTGCTATGTGTTGCCTGTTACGTGTTGACTGTTACGAGGCTGGATACTAAAGCAAACTTAAATTTTAATCCCAACCCGTAACCTGCAACCCGTAACCCGTAACCCATAACCCGGAACCCGTAACCCGCAACCCATAACCCGAAACCCCCTTACCTCACCATCCGCCCTTTCCAGTTATATTTTCCTGAATTACCAGCTATTCCTATAAACACCAGATAAAAAATATGAATTACTGACAATAAGGGCTGATAACCCAGAAGACCTTCCCGCCGGACAAAACGGCAAACCGGCACAAGGAAAAACAGCTCAATTATAATTTTTGCGATTATGGCAATTATACAAATCCCCCAGAAAGCCGGGTTAAAAAAACCAGCCAGAAAGTTCAGAATAAGTAAGAGGTTAAACAGCCAGATAGAGACACCCAGGGCGACAAGGCTCTTGTTTTTATACCGGGTGCTTTTTGAAGCCCAGCGTTTCCGCTGCTGGATAAATTCTCCAACCGTTGCTTTTGCGTGTGTATATACGAGAGCATCTCGCGATTTGCAAAATCCAATACCCTGAGGATAGGCTGAAGCAACTTTGTGAAGAAATAACTCATCGTCACCGGATGCGAGATCATCTATCCCCTGGAAACCTTTAAGTTCGATAAAAACATCCCTCCGATAGGCAAGATTTGCCCCGTTACAGGTAGAAGGCATATTATTACCAATTCCTGCTGCACCAATTCCGATAAGAAATAAAAACTCGAGGGTCTGCATTTCCTCAAAGCTGTTTTTTTCTTCGAAGTAAGCTACTGGTGAGGAAATCATCTTGTAATTTCCTGATTCATAAAACGCTACGATAGTTTTAAGCCATGACGGGCCCATCCTGCAATCCGCATCTGTGGTAACAATAAGCTCAGACCCTGAAAGCTGAATTGCTGCAGCAATCGCTTTCTTTTTATAGGAATTAACTGCTTTGTCTTCATTTAAGCGGATCAGTTTAACCCCCTGGCCTGCATAGGATAAAACAATCCCGGCCGTACCGTCTGTAGAATGATCATCCACAATGATCAGTTCCAATAAATGCTTCGGATAATCCTGCGACAGGATATCCTGAATAGTCTTGCCTAGCTTATCCTCTTCATTTCGGGCAGCTATTAAAATACTTACTGTAGTTTGAGGCGAGCCCTCAGGCGCTGAAAATGCAGGGATCCTCGCCCAGCCTGTTCTCAAATAGAGGATCATACCTATATATAATAAGGTAAGTACCGAGGTAAGAATACTAGCTGCGAGGATTATCAAAGAAATTAAGCTTTAAAACAAAAACAGACCCTAAAATAGCGGGAATAATCAGATTAACCAGCCAAATACTGGCTGTTGCTGCCATAATTGCTATTTCCTGGGTCGTAATAAAACCAAAAAAATAACTGGCTGTTGATGCCCTCACCCCAATATCAAGGAGATCAAGGGAAGGCAGAGCCGATTGCATAAAGAACAGGATAAACAGGATCATTAACATCTTAAAAACCTGAATATCGGGTATAAGTAAATGAATAATGAGATAATACTGCGTAGTGAATACCATAAATCTCATCAGGGAAAAAGCGAGTATCCTGATCAGGGAAGACCGGTCGTATCTGGAAATGATCATAATAAAACGTTTGAAACGTTTCAGGAAACTGATCTTGGTTAAAAACTTTCCAAGCCACTGGATATTAAAATAAAACAATAAGAAAAAGCTGCAGAATATGCCTACCAAAAAGGTCAGGGCAAAATTGATGAGTATATTGAGGCCTATAAAATAATACACAAACCATAATAAGGCCAGGGCTCCTAATACGTTTGTCACCACCATCTGTCCGATAGCTCCCACACTCATAGCTATGACCCCGATAATACGCCTGCGTTTGGAAAGAAAAAACACCCTTCCCCCATACTCTCCAAGGCGATTCGGGGTAAATACAGCCCAGGTGAGGCCGCAGAATACCGACTCAACTGCCTTCCACGTACTGATCACTTCAATATCCTTTAATAGATATTTCCATTTTAATGATTCCAGGAACCAGTTCAGAAGCATCAGCAAAAACAGACTGATCAATATGACTGACACACTGCTGACTGAAAGGGAGCTGATCAGCAATTTAAAATCCCTGATACTCTGGTTATTGCTGAGCCGATAGAAAATGAAACCGAAGGCCAACACTAAAATAGCGATCTTGATACTGATGCTTAGAATTTTTTTTGTGCGGCGGTTCAATGCAGTTTGTTTCTGCAATGTTAAGAAAAACCTGCCCGGTATTTAAATTTTGAAAAAGCTTTGTCTTAAAAGCGATTGAAAGCCAGCAAAATTATTAATATTGCCCAGGATGTTAAAAGAGAAATCAAATGAGCGGATCATTCTTGGAATTGATCCCGGGACCAGCGTAATGGGCTATGGAATTGTGAAAGAGGTCAAAAGCAATGTTGATCTCATTTGCATGGGAGTGGTCCGACTTGAACATCTGGACGATCATCCCCATAAATTAAAACACATCTTCGAAAGAACCGTACTTCTTATTGATCAGTATAAACCAGATTGCCTGGCAATCGAAGCCCCCTTTTACGGTAAAAACATTCAGGTAATGCTGAAACTTGGCCGGGCCCAGGGAGTAGCCATGGCAGCGGCATTATCCCGGAGCCTGCCGATATTTGAATATTCACCCCGCAAGATCAAGCAATCTATCACAGGTAATGGCAATTCAGGCAAAGAACAGGTTGCCGCTATGCTAAAAAACCTGATGAAGTTTTCGGAAACCCCGGAATTTCTTGATGCAACTGATGGACTGGCGGTTGCTGTCTGTCATTCATTTCAAAAAATGACCAGCGCAGGAAGCAAAAAGAGCTACTCTGGATGGGATGCTTTTGCAAAGGATAATGCAAAACGGATCGGGTAAGGAAATTCTATAGTTGTTCCCGTATCTTTTCTGCGATCCCCGAAAGCTCTTCTTCTGTAAGACTGAGTTTTTTCCTGCTGAAATTCATATCGTCCATCGTATTTATTGGGATCAGATGAACATGAACATGGGGGATCTCCAAACCAATTACAGAAACCCCAATTCGCTCGCAGGGAATCGCCTTTTTTAAGCCGATAGCTACGATTTGTGCAAACATCATCAACCCCACATAGCTCTCGCTATCCATATCGAAAATATAATCGATCTCCTTTTTGGGAATAACAAGTAAATGCCCTTCAACCAAAGGATTAATATCTAAAAAAGCCAGGTAATCCAGCGTCTCTGCAACTTTATGTGCGGGGATGTCTCCTGAGACAATTTTCGAAAAGATCGATTCCATGATACTGTGGGTTTATTCTAAGACCTGCTTAGAAATGGATAAAAATTATCTGCTTATTTCAATTACCTCAAACTCGATCTTTCCTGCTGGGACAATGATCTCTGCCTTTTCACCAACAGATTTTCCAAGCAGACCCTGGGCGATCGGGGATTTAACCGAGATCTTTCCGGATTTAAGGTCAGCTTCAGTTTCTGATACCAGCTGATAGGTCATGGTAGCACCATTTCCCGTATTTTTTATCTTTACAATAGATAAAGCAAGGACTTTTGATGTATCTAGTTTTGATTCATCTATCAGGCGCGCATTGGCCAGAACATTGGTAAGTTTTGATATTTTCGACTCATGATGCCCCTGGGCTTCCTTTGCTGCATCATATTCCGCATTTTCAGACAAATCACCTTTATCCCTTGCCTCTGCAATAGCTTTTGATATCTGAGAGCGACCTTCAGTTTTTAAATGATGGAGCTCCTCCTTTAATTTTTCTAATCCTTCCTGGGTATAATAAGTTACTTCTGTCATATCTCACACAATTTATAATAAAGTCTTTAAAAACAAACAAGACTATGTCGGCCAAAGCCAATATAGTCTTGCTTGTATTAATACGAAGATAATATTTTTGGTTTCAGATTTCCAAATTTCCTTTGCGAAATTACATTCCAAAGATCATGCGGAGAGGAAATTGTTCAGGCTCAAAAAGAAGTGGAAATTTTTCTGAGTTTATCCGCAAGAACTTCAGATATTTTCCTGTAAGATTCGACAGTCCACCCGGCAACATGCGGACTCAGAATAACTTTTTCACTTGCACTTAGCTCTGTAAACCATTCCTGTTCTGAAAGCGCGGGAAGTTTTTCTACCTCCAGTACATCAAGACCTGCCCCGGCAATTCTGCCGCTGCGTATCCCATCCAGTACCGCCCTGGTATTAACCACCTCCCCTCGTGAAGCATTCAGCAAAATGATCGGCTTTTTAAAGTGAAACAGGTATTCCTCGGTGAATAACTGTCGTGTTTCCCGGGTCAGAGGAATATGGAAACTAAGGATATCAGCCTGTTTTACAACTTCCTCCATACTCACTTCCTTGGCAAATGTATCACTGAACCCGGTTTTGTATTTATCGTAAGCGATTACCTGAACTTCAAAACCTGCAAGTTTTCTGGCCAGGCAGCTTCCCGTATTTCCGTAACCTATAATAGCCAGCGTTTTGCCCTTAAGTTCCACACCGCGGTTCCCCTCGCGGTCCCAAATTCCATTACGAACCTCATTATCAGCCTTCCTCAGGTTATTTAAAAGAGCCAGGAGCATCGCAATGACATGTTCTGCGACAGCATCGCGGTTCCCTTCCGGGGCATTCAGGCAGATTATCCCTTTCGAACGGGCATACTCTTCATCCACATTATCCATTCCCGCCCCGGCCCGGGCTATGAACTTAAGATTTACGCCCCGGTCTATGATCTCCTGATCAATCCGGAACTTCGTTCGGATAGCGATGCCGGTATAACCCTCCAGTATATTTAAAGTTTCCTCCCTGCTTATCAGAGGCATTTCGTCACATTCAAAACCCAGCTTTTCGGCTGCTTCCCGGAATGCGGGATGCAGGTGGTCTGCGATAAGTATCTTTTTCATTTTATATACTACCTTGAAGAACTGACCAGGTTTGTAAGCCTGATAAAATCTGCTACGCTTAACCTTTCTGCCCGCAGGTCAAATAAAGGATCGTCATTCATCGTCTCCCGGCTGACCAGCGATGACAACGCATTCCTGAGGGTTTTCCTTCGCTGATTAAAACCCGCCTTCACAACCTGCCAGAACAATTTTTCATCGCAGTCAAGTTTATCCACATCATTCCGGCTAAGCCGGATGACAGCTGATGTTACTTTTGGCGGGGGATTAAAAACGCCGGGTTTGACAGAGAATAAATAGTCCACTTTATAAAATGCCTGCAAAAAGACGCTTAAAATACCATACTCCTTGCTTCCGGGTTTCTCAGCACATCGTTCGGCTACCTCCTTCTGGAACATACCTACCAATTCTACTACCTGATCGCGGTTATCCAGCACTTTGAACAGGATCTGGGAGGATATATTATAAGGAAAATTGCCTATGATCCCGAATTTTCCGGGGAAGATCTGCTTGAAATCAAGCTGAAGAAAATCGCCGTTGATCAGCCTTTCCCCAAGATTGGGGTACTTCTTTTGAAGGAAGTCAAATGATTCTGTATCAATGTCGATCAGATAGGTCTCATATTCTTTTTTACTCAGTAAAAAATCGGAAAGTATGCCCATTCCGGGTCCAACCTCCAGTACCTGCTTATACTGGTCCGCAGCCTGAAGACTGTTCACTATCTTTTCTGCAATATTTTTATCGGTTAAAAAATGCTGTCCAAGATATTTTTTTGCCTTTACCAAACTCATTTCAGGTCCTTTTGGCTGCAAATTACGTAAAAATTGATGGAAGACAGGTTTAGAACACCTGCAAATTTGATAATCGGCGAGTGTATATATTCAGCATGACCTGGGAATCAGGCGGCAATGATTTGTCCCCAAAGGTATAAACCTTCATCAGCAAATGAAGATTACATTTTACTTACCTTCGTAAAGTTTAAACGAGCATTGTACGTTAAAGCGCAAAAGTTGAAGATTAAGAATAATTCTTTATTTTGCGTTAATATTTTTCTGTATAAAAATTACCTGTTTGAATGACCGGGTAAGTCCTTAATAAAAGCATGAGCGATAAAATTAAAGTTGGAATTTCTATAGGTGATGTGAATGGGATCGGATTAGAGGTGATTATAAAAACTCTGATGGATAACCGTATAATGGAATATTGCACTCCGATAGTGTACGGACATACCAAAGTGGCTTCCTTCCATCGTAAATCTCTGGATATAAGCGAATTTAACTTTAATGTGATCAGCAGCCCTGAACAGGCTAATGCAAAGCGTGCGAATATGATCAATTGCTGGGAAGAGGATGTTCGCATTGAACCGGGTATGACCACAGAAACCGGGGGAAAGTATGCGTTCATATCTCTCGAAAAGGCGCTTGACGACCTGCTTGCAGGAAATATTGATGCCCTTGTCACTGCCCCGATCAACAAGCATAATATCCAGAGTGAAAACTTCCAGTTCGCAGGCCACACAGAATATATTCAGGCTAAGACCAATTCTCCGGATTCTCTGATGTTCCTTATCAGCGAGGATATCCGGGTTGGGGTGGTTACCGGTCACATCCCGGTTAAGGAAATTCCGGAAAAGATCACACAGGAGAAGATCCTTTCCAAGCTGAATTTAATGAATGAAAGCCTTAAGAAGGATTTCTGGATACAGAAACCGAAAATCGCGGTTTTGGGATTGAACCCGCATGCTGGCGATAACGGACTGATCGGAAACGAAGAGCTTGAAACGATTATTCCTGCAATCGCACAGGCTAATGCACAGGGAATTTTCGCATTTGGCCCCTACGCTGCGGATGGTTTTTTCGCTGCGCATACCTATTCGAAGTTCGATGCTGTTCTGGCTATGTATCATGACCAGGGACTTATACCATTCAAGCAGATCGCCTTTCATAACGGAGTAAATTTCACAGCCGGGCTCCCTGTTGTCCGTACATCGCCTGATCATGGAACAGGTTATGATATTGCAGGGAAAAATCTTGCATCTGAAAGTTCATTCCGCGAAGCGCTATTCACAGCGGTCAATATTGTTAAAAGACGCAGGGAAAGTCAGGAATTATTATCGAACCCCTTAAAGCTCAGCAAGTTTTCAAAGGACAGGGATTAATATCCGTAATCTTTGATTAGAAATCGCTGATCTTAATTTATTTATAAAACGAATTTTTGCCCTGATCGTATTTTTTTTTGTATATTCAGGATACCTCAATCTGACAAACCTTTCAGAACATCAATAACCTTATAGCGGCCTTACAGGGTCATTATAGGGACCTTATAGCGATATTCCTATAGCTGGCAAAGACCTGTCACATAAGCATTCATAGTACACAAGAGTCGGAGAGGTCAAGATCAACATACGGGCTTAACCACTTTCCAAAACAGAGTACACTCTGGTCCGGTATCATTGGATGAATATACAGATCTTTTCATATCCTGAAAAAAGCGGATGGAGATTGGCAGGACTAAAACAATGTGAACCAAAACCAATTATGGCCGCTTCAATCATTAACATTACTTCATTTTCAAAAAACTGTTCCCAACTAAATAAATTTTCCTAAATTTGCAGGCTCAATTGGCGTGCTTTGAAATCCTTACAACAATATAGCATTCCGTTCACCGGATTAAAACTAGGAGTTCACGAATTTGAATTTCAAGTGGATAATGCATTTTTCAGCGAGTTTGAGTACTCGATTGTAAAAAGCGGAAATCTGAAGGTTGAGCTGGAATTAGAGAAACAGGAAACTATGCTTATCCTGCAGTTTCATATTTCAGGTGAGATGAAACTGAGCTGCGATGTATGTTTAGCAGACTACCCCTATCAGGTAGAGATCAATGAGCGGCAGATCGCTAAATTTAGCGCTGACGAGGATCTGGAAGCTGATACGGAAGAGATCATCGTTTTAAGCAGGAATGAAAACGAGATCAATGTAGCTTCACTGGTCTATGAATATATCAACCTGGCGGCACCTTATATCAGCCGCTGCGAAGATGAAGGAAATACCCAATGGTGCGACCTTGAAATGATTGCAAAGCTTGAGCAGCTATCAGGCAAACAAAAAGAAGAAAATAATGATGCAGACCCACGCTGGGAAGCATTAAAGAAAATAAAAAAATAAAAATTAATACTAGGAACAAATGGCACATCCAAAACGGAAAATTTCCAAATCAAGAAGAGATAAAAGAAGAACTCACTATAAAGCAGAGGCTCCGGGTTTAACAACCTGCCAGACTACTGGTGCAGTACATTTACCTCACCGTGCATATACAGTTGACGGAAATTTGTATTACAACGGTAAAATGGTTATCGAGAATTCTTCTATTGCCTAAGCTATCTTTCTAAGATGAAGATTGGCTTAGATATAATGGGCGGAGATTTTGCTCCCAAGGCAACGGTTTTGGGGGCAATTGCAGCTCAGAAAGCCTTAGCCCCGGATCAGAAGATCGTTCTTTTTGGTGATAAGGATCAAGCTTTACCTATCTTATCTGAACACGGCGTAAATCCGGATCTTTTTGATTTTGTTCATACCACAGAAATGATCGGTATGGGCGAACATGCAACAAAATCTGTCCTTCAAAAACCTAATTCCAGTATCAGCCTTGGCTTCCAGTATTTAAAAGACGGAAAGATCGATTCTTTTTCTTCTGCAGGAAACACAGGCGCAATGCTTGTAGGTGCTATTTTCAGTGTTAAACCCGTTCCCGGAGTTATCCGGCCCGCAGTGGCAACCAATGTTCCTAAATTAAAATCAGGATTTGGAATCATGCTGGATGTAGGTGCCAATGCAGACTGCAAGCCTGAAGTTCTGGCTCAGTTTGGAATTTTAGGCAGTTTATATGCCGAACATGTTTACCATGTAGAAAATCCCAAAGTAGCCCTGATGAACATCGGTGAAGAAGAAGAAAAAGGCAATGTACTCACACAGGCAACTTTCCCCTTACTGCAAAAAACTAATCTGAATTTTGTCGGCAATATTGAAGGACGCGATCTGTTCAACGATAAAGCAGATGTAATTGTTTGCGATGGCTTTACAGGGAACGTTCTGCTCAAATTAGCTGAAACATTCTATATTCTGACACTGAAGAAAGGCTTCAAGGATGAGTTTTTCGACCGCTTTAATTATGAACAATATGGGGGAAGTCCAATTTTGGGCGTTAATGCCCCTGTTCTGATCGGGCACGGGATATCCAGTCCTGAGGCAATCAAAAATATGGTACTCTTATCCCGAACCATGGTTGAAACCCAGTTTGTTGATAAGATCAAAGAAGCTTTTAAATAATTAGTCCCAGATTACAATGTCAAAAGTTCACGCTGCAATAACAGCCGTTAATGCTTACGCACCAGAATATATTTTAACGAATAAGGAACTGGAGGGTATGGTCGATACCAACGATGAGTGGATAACAAGTCGTACAGGTATTAAAGAGCGGCGTATCCTGAAAGGGAACCTTGGCACTTCAGACATGGCGGTCATTGCTGTAAATGGTTTACTCGAGAAACGAGGAATTTCTGCAGCCGAGATCGATCTGATCATCTTCTGTACTACCACACCCGACATGATGTTCCCGGCTACTGCAAATGTTCTTGCAAATAAGATCGGAGCAAATAATGCCTGGGGTTATGACCTGAATGCTGCCTGTTCAGGGTTTTTATTTGGTTTAAGTACAGGTTCTCAATTTATTGAAACAGGCAAATACAAAAAGGTACTGGTTGTTGGAGGCGATAAAATGTCATCCATTATCAATTATAAAGACCGGACAAGCTGTATTATTTTCGGGGATGGCTGCGGGGCAGTTTTGCTAGAGCCAAACACGGAAGGATACGGTGTAATAGATTTTCTGTTGAAGAGCGATGGTTCAGGCGGACCTTATCTTCATCAGAAAGCCGGAGGATCTCTAAGGCCTGCAAGCCATGAAACCGTTGATAATGACGAGCATTTTCTATATCAGGAAGGACAGGCTGTCTTCAAATTCGCAGTAACAAATATGGCAGACGTGGCAGCGGATATCATGTCCCGGAACGATCTTGGGCCGGATGACATAGCATGGCTGGTACCACACCAGGCCAATAAACGTATCATCGATGCAACCAGCAACCGTACCGGAATTGATCCCGAAAAGGTAATGATCAATATTGAGCGTTATGGAAATACAACCAATGGAACTATTCCACTCTGTCTGTGGGAATGGGAGGATAAACTTAAAAAAGGGGATAACCTTATTTTAGCGGCATTTGGAGGAGGGTTCACATGGGGCTCACTCTATTTAAAATGGGCTTACTAAATAATCAGTCCACTTCTTAAAAATTTTATTATAATTTTAAATAATATCGCACACCTAAACTAACTAAAATGGATATTAAACAAATTCAGGAACTCATTAAATTTGTTTCCAGATCTGGAGTAAATGAAGTTTCAATTGAACAGAAAGAGTTTAAAATTACCATAAAAACCAATCAGCCACCCACCTACGTTAATGCAAGTCCTGCCCCGGCAGTTCAACAGATCGCTCCCGCTCATCAGGCCCCCGCAAATACTATTGCAGTACCTGCAGAACCAAAAGCCCCCGCTAAAGACGACTCCGCCAACTATATTACTATAAAGTCACCAATGATTGGAACATTTTATCGTTCTTCAAGTCCGGATAAGCCTTTGTTAATCAATGTAGGTGATGAGGTTAAAGCCGGACAAGTTGTATGTATTATTGAGGCAATGAAGCTTTTTAACGAGATCGAATCTGAAATTTCCGGCCGCGTTGTTAAAGTTCTTGTGGATAATGCAAGTCCTGTAGAGTACGATCAACCATTATTTCTGGTTGAACCTATTTAATTGATGATTCAATAGATCTGAATTCCAGTTAGCTGAATCATACACCTTCCGACAAATTAAAACTAATGTTTAAAAAAATACTAATTGCAAATCGCGGCGAAATAGCACTTCGGATCATTCGTACCTGTAAAGAAATGGGGGTTAAAACCGTAGCTGTTTATTCAACTGCAGATCGCGATAGTTTGCATGTGCGCTTTGCTGATGAAGCAGTTTGTATCGGGCCGCCTGCAAGCAAGGATTCTTACCTGAACATTCCCAATATCATATCCGCAGCCGAGTTAACTAATGCGGATGCCATTCATCCGGGTTATGGCTTCTTATCTGAGAATGCAAAGTTTTCTGCAATCTGCCATGAATATGGCATCAAATTTATTGGAGCCACTGCTGATCAGATCAATGGCATGGGCGATAAAGCATCCGCAAAGGAAACTATGAAACTGGCGGGTGTCCCCACTATTCCAGGATCGGAGGGTTTGGTGAAGGATGTCAAGGAAGGAATTAAAATATCAAATGAAATAGGTTATCCGGTCATACTTAAGGCCACAGCAGGAGGCGGAGGCCGGGGCATGCGTATTGTATGGAACGATTTTGAATTCGAACCAGCATGGGATTCTGCACGTCAGGAATCGGCGGCGGCCTTTGGGAATGATGGGCTGTACCTCGAAAAATACGTAGAAGATCCACGCCACATTGAAATTCAGGTTGTAGGCGACCAATATGGCAAAGTTTGTCATTTATCTGAACGCGACTGTTCTATTCAGCGCCGTCATCAGAAACTGGTTGAAGAATCGCCATCGCCCTTCATGACACCGGAATTGAGAGAAAAAATGGGTGAAGCTGCCATAAAGGGAGCCCAGGCTGTTAATTATGAAGGAGCCGGTACAGTGGAATTCCTGGTTGATAAACACCGTAATTTCTATTTCATGGAAATGAATACCCGGATCCAGGTTGAACATCCGGTTACGGAAGAAGTTATCAATTTTGACCTGATCAAAGAACAGATCAAGGTAGCTTCAGGTATTCCTATTTCCGGAAAGAATTATATTCCGGAGATGCATGCAATAGAGTGCCGTATCAATGCGGAAGATCCATTTAACAATTTCAGACCTTCACCCGGACTGATAACTAACTTCCATTCACCGGGCGGACATGGCGTTCGGGTAGATACTCATGTCTATGCCGGATATCAAATTCCGCCTAATTACGATTCTATGATCGCAAAACTGATCTGTGTTGCACAAACCAGGGAAGAAGCGATCTGTACCATGGAGCGTTCACTGAGTGAATTTGTAATTGAAGGAGTGAAGACAACCATTCCATTTCATTTACGCCTGATGAAAGATCCGAACTTCCGTGCGGGTAATTTCACCACCAAATTTATGGAGAGCTTCGATCTCACAGAATAACATGCTTTTATATAGTTGTGAAATCCCATTTCAACCCTTTTACATGGATAAGAAGCAGAATGTCACAAATGAATAGATGCTGATTAAATATCAACTGAATACCATTCTTAAACCAAATAGAATGGTATTTTTGTTTTCAAATTATGAGTAAGGAACGTACCGACCTGGTTAAGGCTATCAAAGAAAAGGGAAAGACCATTGAAGCCGAAATGTCTTTTTTTGACCATCTGGATGTGCTCCGGGGGCACCTGATAAGAGCTGCCATAGCTATTATTTCGTTTACCATCCTGGCATTCAGCTTTTACGATTTTATTTTTGATGAGATCATTATGGGCCCCGGGCGCACGAATTTCTGGACCTACAGAATGATGTGTGCGGCGACAGAAAAATTTAATCTGGGAGCTGATTTCTGTGTAAAAAAACTCAGTTTTAATATCATTAATACAGAGCTTGGCGGTCAATTCACCCTGCAGCTTAATTCATCCCTGATGATCGGGATCGTTTTAGGCGTTCCTTATCTTTTGTTTGAGGTATGGCGATTTGTAAAACCTGCGCTTCATGAAAATGAGCGTAAATCAGCTACCGGATTTGTATTCTGGGCAACGCTTTTATTCGCTATCGGATTACTGTTCGGATATTATATAATCGCTCCATTGTCCATCAATTTCTTATCCAATTATGAGGTCAGTTCGATTATCAATAATCAGATCACTATTTCTTCCTATTTTTCTGTAGTTGCCACCCTTACCATTGGCGCAGCTATAACTTTCGAACTCCCGATCATTATTTACATATTGTCAAAGCTGGGAATCATGACACCGGAGTTCATGAGATCCTCACGACGCTATGCCACAGTTATCATTCTGATCATTGCCGCCATAGTAACACCGACACCGGATCTGGTTACCATGCTTACCGTTAGTTTCCCATTATTCCTTCTTTATGAAGTGAGTATTTATGTTTCGGCACGGGTGGCAAGCCGCAAGAAAAAAGCAGAAATTGAGTTCTACAAATCTTAATCACTGGCCATAAAATAGTTACGTAAAGGTTTGGTGAATAAAGCTTAAATTTGAAAATGAATAATGAAATCACAATTGCGATAGGCGGAGATCATGCAGGGTTTGAATATAAGACCATGCTCATTGATTTTCTAAAAGACTATAAGGTTAAAGATTTTGGGACCTATAGTGCCGATTCAGTTGACTATCCGGATTTTGCACATCCTGTTGCCAGCGCTGTAGAAAATGGCGAATTTTCGATGGGAATATTAATCTGCGGAAGCGCAAACGGAGTAGCAATGACGGCAAATAAACACCAGGGAATAAGAGCTGCCATTTGCTGGAATGAAGAGCTGGCAGAATTAGCTAAAACTCATAATAACGCAAATATACTTTGTATCCCCGCCCGTTATGTGTCAGCAGATCTGGCTAAACAGATCTGCCTCAAATTTATGAATTCTAAATTCGAAGGCGGCCGTCATGAAAACAGGGTTGATAAGATCTCCTGTTAAAAATTTAAACTAACCCTTTATAATAATGATTAAAAAACAAGTACTATGGGCATTACTCGTATTGGGAATTTCCGTACAAACCTTTGCCCAGGATCCGGTTGCTGAAAAGTATGCAGGACAAATCAACGCCAAAAGAGCGAAAAAGCATCTGAAAATTCTTGCTTCTGATGAATATGAAGGCCGGGAAACCGGAAAGCCGGGTGCAGAAAAAGCTGCAGCTTATATCGCAAAAGAATTTAAAAAACTTCGTCTTGCAGCTCCTGTGAACGGTTCATACTTTCAGGAAGTACCTTTGGTGGAAACCTCTTTTGAAGTAAGTTCATTCAATGTTAACAGCAGTCCTCTTACCCTGGGAAAAGATTATTTGTTCAGCGGCAGCGGCGCCGGCAGATCAATTAACTCTTCTGATCTTGTTTTTATTGGATACGGGATAGGTGCAGATAATTATGATGATCTCAAGAACACAGATATCTCGGGAAAAGTAGTGCTTATGATCAATAAAGGGGAACCTGTTTCCAACGGGATTTCTGCGATCAGCAAATCAGCAACGCCATCCGACTGGACCAGCATCCGCTCGAAGCGCATCCAGTATGTTATGAGCAAAGGCCCTGCACTTATCCTGGCTGTCAGCCCTGATAACAGTGCCGCCATTCAGCAATACAGGCCAAGAAGCGGAAGATTAAGCCTTAAAAAGGCAAGTCCGGCTTCGGCACCTTCCCGTATGACGCCTACACCACTGGTCAGTATTACCCCCGAAGTTGCCAATGTCTTTTTGAAAAATTCAGGCAAAACATACGAAGGGCTAAAGTCGGCTATAGATAATAGCGGAACACCTCAGAGCCAGGTGCTGAAATCAGAAATAGCAATGAACTATGGGCCGGTAAGCAAGGATGTCAAATCTGTAAATGTTATGGGTTACCTGGAAGGAACGGATCTGAAAGATGAGTTACTTGTTTTTTCAGCGCATTATGATCATATCGGCCTGACTACTGATGGCGGTCCTGATAAGGTAAATAACGGAGCTGATGATGATGGATCAGGTACAACAGGGGTTCTGGCAATTGCCCGGGCTTATGCCAAAGCCAAAAAAGCCGGACACGGTCCGCGCAGAAGTATTTTATTCCTTCTTGTAACCGGTGAAGAGAAAGGTTTGCTGGGATCTGAATGGTATTCAGAAAATCCGGTTTACCCGATGGCAAATACCATTACCGACCTGAATATTGATATGATCGGCAGAACCGGAGAAGAATATAAGGGCCAGGCGGATTCAGCAAACTATTGTTATCTGATAGGTTCTGATAAGCTTAGCACCGACCTTCATAAAATCAGCGAGAATGCTAATGCGGTCTACACTAAAATGAAAATCGATTATAAATACAATGATCCAAAAGATCCTGAACGTATTTATTACCGTTCAGATCATTACAATTTTGCAAAGCATGGGGTTCCGATAGTATTTTACTTTAACGGGGTTCATGAAGATTATCACAAGGCCAGTGATGAAGTCAGTAAAATCAATTTTGAACTTCTTGCCAAGCGTGCGCATCTGGTTTATTATACCGGTTGGGATCTGGCAAACCGTGACAAAAGACCCAGGGTTGACGTGACAAATGATATGCCTGCCACACGTTAAGGGTATAAAAACATAAGCCTTCGTTCTGCGGAGGCTTATGTTTTTTAATCAGTCCGAACTGTAAAATGACATTGATTATCTCCACGACCATCAGTTTATCTACAGCCACTTTCTTTTTCTTTTTCTCAAAGCAGGAAATCTAAAAAACATTCATCCAATACCTTCCGATAATGGCACCGCAAGTACATTCACTGGCTTCCCTTATGACGTGTACTCCCATTTACCTCCTTAATAAAATTAGATGAAGACATAAAGTAAAATCGCCAGCACATGGGGATTGGTCTTCAAAAAAAATATTAAATGTTTGGATATAAGTATATACTGGCTGCCTTGTAAAGAATACGAGGTATATAAATATCAACATATTGGTAAACTTCAAAATATGCGAGCTGAAGCTTGCAACATGAAACACTACAAATAAAAATAATACACCATTTGGATACACCCAGAAGCAGTTGGTATAGCGGAGAACGTTATTGGTGTAATATTTAATAGCACCGCGGAGTTAAGCATAACATACTCAAAATCAATTATGTAATTTAGCCATAGCCTAGGCGAATTATAAAATACACTTCCTTTTCAAATCTTTTAAAAAAATAATTAAAATATAACAGGAAATTAAACCTGAATAATTGTATTTCTAGGAAGAATTCTTTAATCCGGAATTAACCAGCCACTTTATTGGGCTTTAGTAACACATTTTTTATTATGTAATAATTTTAAATTATTAACTGGTATATATAAATCTTGCCTTTATGTTAAAGTATAATAATTTTTGGTTAACTATCTGTCTGTCATGGCTTTTATTAAACTCATGCAGAAAAAACACGAGTGGTGAAAAACTACAGCTCTGTGCTGGCGATTATAGAGTTTCAGGTTTTAGCCTTATTGACTATGAGCCTTCCTGGAGCCCTGATGGAAAATTTATAGCTTATTATCACCTGGATAAAGAAATATCCAAAAACGGCATATACATTATTTCACCAGATGGCAGGGAAAACCGCTTATGGCACCAGGGTGCAGGCGCAGAAACACCAACCTGGTCTCCAGACGGGCAATGGATCGCTTTTTCTGAAGGGGCACAAATATGGAAGAAAAAACTAAATGGAGACAGCCTTACCCAAATAACCCAGGCAGGGCACAATTTCTTCCCTGAATGGAGACCAGACAAGATATGGGTGGCGTTTGAAGAATCTGTTTGCAATGAAGTTCATGCAGATTATGGCTTGTTACAGTAGTGTCAGAAAAACAATCTGCAGAAATACCTCAATTCAATACATAATATCTAAATTATGATATGAGAAAAATCAGTTTCCCGAGCCTGATATTAATTCACTTGGATAGCCTGGAATTATATTACATGGAGTACAGCAGTTATGTAACAGGCTAGACACTGCAGGCTTTATTAGTTTTGAATGTAGACGGGCAATTTTCTTACCCTCAGCTTATGTTTCTGATTTACGCGTGCAACTGCCTCAGATCTCGATGAATGGTACAGAGAAAGGTTAATATCACTCTCTCCTGCCCGGGCACGGGGAGTATAAACAGAAGTTCCTCCCCTGCTTAATATCCCTTCCAGGATACTTGCACCAACGTTAATACCCGTGGCCGCTGCCTGCGACATATATCTGACATTATGAACCCTTGCTCTTACAATCATATCCACTTCTAAAATTCGGGCAAGTTCATCAGATGGTATTTTCCAGGATTCATGAAGTGAAATACCCTGCTGCTGGAGTTTATCATTAACTACTCTCGAATCCACCAGGTCGACAGCCCATTTATTTTTCTCAGCTTTAGCTGATGCATGGAAAACAAAGTCCTCATAAATTTTCTCCTGTAATTGGGAACTTTGCTCCTTTTCGAGTTTGGCAACATGCTCATCAGTCCAGTTCTTGGGAAGCTTACCCGTAAAAAGCACTTCAACAGGCAGTATTGCCAAAGTTTGTCTGTTTGATTTAGTCTGGGCAAAAAAAGCCTTGTCTACATAGACATTGGAACTGCATGAAGAAAATAATAATGCAGCCGGCAACATGATTTTAAAAAGTATTTTCATAAAATAATAAACAATGTATGGGTAAAGATATTCAGGCAAACCGCAGTCGCGGGCATTGTAATATTGTCTTCTTTAATTCACTACCATTATCCACAAAAGGTAAGTTTGAAATATAGACGACAGAAATTTACCAATAGTTACAAGCCGCATCAAATTTTCAAGCTTTATTACTCAGTTTTACCTGTTATTATAAATCCTTACATCAAAATACCTAAATTCGCCTGATGACCAACTTAGCCAATGATTTTGTCAGCACTTCTGATACTAAAGCTTTCGATTTAGATCACCGCCGCATAATTAATTATAATATCGGCAAATATAATATCGCAGTGGAGAGGGGCTTGTCGAAGTTTGCCAATCTCGAAAATTCAAAGCGGAAAGCTCATACGGTAAAATGGAAGGTCATGGAAAACCTTGACAAGCTCCTGCCCGAATTCGAATCCAATTTTCAAAAATCCGGAGGAAAAGTGATCTGGGCCAATGATGCAGGGGAAGCGAATAAGGAGATCCTGAATATTATCAGGAAAGCCGGCGCCAAAACGGTTATCAAATCCAAATCAATGGTCACGGAAGAGATTGAGCTCAATGAATTTCTGGAGCATAATCATATCGAAGCATTAGAGAGTGACCTTGGAGAGTATATTGTTCAGTTGCTGGGTCAGAAACCTTACCACATTGTCACTCCTGCTATGCACCTCAGTAAAGAGGATATCGCCAGGCTGTTCAATGAAAAATTCGGCACACCGCCGGATGCTACACCAGAACAGTTAACCTTGAAAGCAAGAGAGTTATTAAGAGATAAATACACCTCATTTGATGTAGGAATTACCGGTGGGAATTTCCTTATCGCTGATACAGGCAGTATCGCCCTTACAGAAAATGAAGGAAACGCCCGGCTTAGCACCACATTTCCAAAGATCCATATTGCCATAGTCGGTATCGAAAAAATAATCCCATCCATGAATGATCTCGACCTTTTCTGGCCGCTTTTATCATCCCATGGGACAGGACAGAACCTGACGGTTTACAATACCATACTGGGTGGTCCAAGACAGGTTAATGAAACCGATGGTCCCGAAGAAATGTATGTCATTCTGTTAGATAACGGACGGACAAATCTCCTCGCCCAGAAAGAACAGCGACAGGCATTATATTGCATTCGGTGCGGAGCTTGTCTGAATGCCTGCCCGGTTTATAAGAATATTGGCGGTCATGCCTATGAAACAACCTATAGCGGCCCGATAGGATCAATTATTACTCCCCATATGGCCGGCATGAAGGAGTTCAAGCATTTAAGCTATGCTTCAAGTCTCTGCGGTAAATGTTCTGAGGTCTGTCCGGTAAAGATCGATATTCATAAAATGCTTCTTCTTAACCGGCGCGATTCGGTTAATGAGGGATTGGCTGCACGATCAGAAAGCATCGGATGGAAAGGCTGGAAAACGGGTATGCTGAAAAGAAAAATGATGGATATGATAGGCGGTAAATGGAAGAACAGGATTCTCCGCAGTTTCTTTAAGAAAAGCTGGGGAACACACCGTGAACTTCCGGAGGTGGCCGAAAAATCATTTAGCAAGCAGTGGCAGGAAAAGCATACGGAATAATATTTATACTATCTACTCACTTTTAAGTTTAAAGTGATATAATAGATCTTTATTGACAATCAGATTTTCTCTGATCTCAATAGAATCAGGCAATAGCAAGTCTACTAATGCTTCCTAATTGAGGCACATTAATATTTGTTGTTCTGCGGTATTCACTGGGAGTCATATTTTTTATCTTCTTAAATTGTCTGTTGAAGTTTGCCAGATTATTAAACCCACACTTATAGGCAATTTCAACAACATTTTCATCGAGCTCAGAAAGTGATTTACATGCATGTCCCACTCTAACCATATTAAGGTATTCCACAAATGTAACCCTGAAATGCTCCTTGAAAAAATTACAAAAAGTACTCACAGCCATATTTGCTATAGAAGCTACATCTTTAAGAGCGATATCCTGATCAAAATTTCTCATGATATATGCATTCACCTTATTGAATCGATCAGAAGCGTCCAAATATCCGTGTTTTAAATAGCCCGGGCTTGCTAAGAGTTCGTATTCAGAGCTACATGATAGAATATCAAATATTGTTAAAAGTGCAGAAAGCCTTTTGATACCGCTCATTTTCTGCATCTTTTTCATTAAAGAAGATATTTTAGTCCTGGTATCTCCTTTTATAACCATTCCGTGCCGGGATAAATTTAAAATATTGCTGAACGATTTCATTTCAGGCAGATTAAAAAAATTGTCCCCTAGAAAATGCTCCACAAAGTGGATGACAATAGCCTCAGCACATATGTTTACTTCATTATTGAAATATTTTTGATCATTGATCCATAGATGTGGAATTGAAGGCCCAATAAATACCAGGTCTCCCTCGTCAAAACGTCCAATATGGTCACCAACCATCCGCACTCCCGTGCTTTTAATAACTAATACCAATTCATATTCAGAATGATAATGTAATGGGCATGGAAAAAACCTGCCCTTTTCTTTGAATACTATGAACGACTTATCGAATTCCTGCGGCAATTGAAATTGTACAGCTTTCATATTATTTAATTAGTGATCAAAACTAATTTATACTTAATATCTCTAATAAATTCGTTTTCCAAAAAATAGTATTATAATTTGAAATAATAGTAGGAGGATACTTAAAATGTGCAAGATAAATTTGGTTAGCTTCACTTTACAATCAGTATCCACCAAAATAAATTTTTACGGAAGACTTTTTATGCAAACACTACTTAAATCGAAACTTTCATTTTTTATGTTCCTCCAATATTTTATCTGGGGATCCTGGTATGTCAGCATGGGGACATACCTTAGTAAAACCCTGCAATTCAATGGAGAACAAATTGGCCTGGCTTATGGCGCCTTTGCTATCGGTGCCATGATCTCTCCTTTTTTTGTTGGTTTAATAGCTGACCGGTATTTTGCATCTGAAAAACTTCTGGCTTTTCTTGGCATCCTGGGAGGAATACTGTTATTCTTCCTCCCTGAAATGACATCATTCAGCTCATTTTATCCGATGCTGATTGTTTACTGCGCTACATTCGTGCCTACATTGGCACTTGGCAATTCCCTGTCACTACACCACCTGGCGGATCCAAAACGTGATTTCCCACTGGTCAAAACACTTTCTGCTGTCGGATGGATCGCAGGCGGTGTGACGCTTAGCATCGCTTTCAGAGGTGAACAATCTCCCATACAATTTTACATTGCCGGAACAATCTCCATTCTTTTCGGATTATTCTCCCTGGCATTACCTCATACACCGCCGAAAAAGACCGGAAAAGATGTCCGTCTCTCCGAAATTCTTGGCCTGGACGCTCTGGCACTTTTGAAAAAACCTTCCTTTGCTATATTTATTGCATGCATGTTTCTCATCTGCATTCCACTCTACTTTTACTTCGTGAACATGAATTTGTATCTCACTGAATTAGGATGGACATTGTCAGCAGCAAAAATGTCTTTGGCGCAGATTTCGGATATTGTCTTCCTTATCTTATTACCATTGATGTTGAAAACATTTGGATATAAGAAAACCATATTCGTTGGAATACTTTGCTGGGCGATACGTTATTTTCTACTGGCGGGAAGTGTCGATTCAGTTTCACTTCAAACCATGTTAGTTTTCTCCGCAATTTTGCTTCATGGCGTTTGTTACGACTTCCTGTTTATAGCCGGACAGCTGTATGTTGATAATGAAGCCAATGAACGTATGCGCGGTGCGGCCCAGGGTTTGATTGCCTTTATCCTTTGGGGGGTGGGAGCATTTGTTGGCACTCATTTAGCGGGATTATCGCAGTCCTACCATTCACTCAAAGAACCTGTAGGTGAACTGACTCACAATTGGTATGGTATCTGGATCTATCCGGCCTGGGGTGCCTTAGCAGTACTTGTGATCTTTGTAATATTCTTCAGAGAACCAGAAAAGAAAGCTGCAGCCAGCCTGGGACCAATTGATGAAAATCTGGAAGCCGCTTAGGTATGGAATTAGGCCCAGGCGGGTTTTAGACAGGTGCGCTTTAAATTGCTTATCGATGTGATTTGGATGATACTTAGAGTAAGCACCTGAATTCTTTTCCTTGTTATTTATAACTCCCGGCTGGCAATTTTTTAGTCAGAAAAAAGCTTGCCTTCAGGCATATCCTATCTTGAAATCAGTAAATAGTGGCCAAAAATAAGGACTTTACTGAAAATCCGAGAGTACAAAGATCAATGTATGTGGCCTTTCAACCTCACACACTGTTAGCAACCTGATCTATATTATCAAATTAAATACTGCCTGTTAAGTCCTTAACCCTTATTTTCCTAAACTGGAGTGGATTCCCATGACCGAGAAACCCAATATGCCCACTTTCACGCAATAATCCCGGATGCTCCTTTCCATCAGCAGCACCGTTCTTTCTGGCATTCGTTATATCCCCGTCAAGAATTACTGCTCCGTTGAGAATGACCTTTATCTTAGGGCCTTTAACGATCACCTCCTGGTAGTTCCACTCTCCCAAGGGCTTCAGAAAGCCTCTTTTTGCAGGAATTGTTCCGTAGACAGATCCATGATACTGATAAACTTTCAAGTCCTTATAAACAGGAGCCTCATTATCCAGTATTTGTAATTCCATTCCTTCGTAGGCTACATTTCCGGTAATAGGAGACCTTATGCCCAAACCATTATTAGCACCCGGAGTCAGTTGAAACTCAAAACGCAGAATAAAATCACTGAATTCATCCCTGGAGAATAGATTATTACCAAGGGAGCTTTTGCCAGGTTTGGGACGAACAGCCATATTTCCATTCTCGGTGATGTAATCCCTGGTATTACCTATCCAGTCATGCATATTGGTTCCGTCAAACAATACCCTGAACCCTTCTTTCTTTTCCTGTGCACTTAGTTGAAATGGCTGTACGCTTGGAAGTTCTTTGATATAAATATTACGGTAAGAAACAGGTGATCCATGTGCCTGCAATTCAATTTGTTCTTCAGGAAATATCGGCTGTGTTCTGTCCCAGTAATTTTCAAGGATCACATTATCAGTTACCAGTACACCATTCAGATAAACCGTAACCCGGTCACCTTTCATGATTATACGGAAGGTATTCCACTCTCCTAATTTGTTGTCAGCTACTTTGAGAGGCTTGCTTTCATTCTCCTTATTATTATACAAGCCACCTGAGCCGACCTGAGCTCCGGCTTTCACACGGGCATTATCCCAGATCTGAACCTGTGGAGATCCCCGGAGGTAGATACCTGCATCACCCTCCTGATTGCCATCGTCAATGATCTTCCAGTCGACCAGCATTTCAAAATCACCATATTTCTTAATTGTAGTAATATTATTTCCATGCCCTGTAAACTGCAATTCTCCGTTGACCACTTTCCAGCTTTCACGCATTTCTGCATCAGCCTTTTTTTGTGCTTCGGCCAGAGTTTTAGCATCCATTTTCGACCTCTTAACAGGGTCGCCAACTAAACCTTTCCATCCCTTCAGGTCTTTCCCGTTAAACAGAGATTTAAAACCATTTATTTGAGGATTTTCGATTGATTGTTCACTGCTTACAGCAGATTTGAGATTTTTACCGAAAGCAATAATTCCAGGAAAAACTAATGCGAAAAGAAGCAAGAGACGAAGATTTTTTGAAAAAGACATATTCATTTTAAATTATTAATAGAATTTAGATTTAAATCATACAAATCAAAGTAACAGTAGTTTCCTTTAGCTAACTACTGGCCTTAAGGAACTATTTTGAAGCTAAAGGAATGATCTCTACCTTCCTTACAAACATTTCTGCTCCTTCCGACTGGATCTGTATCTTTCCTTTGGTGGGAGTTACGCCATAAGCTTCATTCACCAAAACTCCATTTAAATAAGCCGAAACTTTATCACCAACCACCACACATTCCACCTTATTCCACTGGCCAACAGGTTTTTCAACATCATTCTTACCTCTGAAGCCAACGACATCTTTCCAATCAGGATCTCTCGCAAACCAATCGATCCGGCCACTATTCATAGTTAGCGGCTGCCCGCCTGCCAAATATACATTGCCTTTACCCTGTTGTTTAGGAGCTACATTACTGGTCAGGGAAAACCTTTTAGACCCATCTCCTACAACCAGAAAATCACCAGTACCACCTTCAATTATCTGACATTCAATAGAGTACATCCATGTTCCTGAATAACCCCCGTCTTCACCTATTGAATGTAAAAGGATTCCGCTATCTCTTGCTTTGTCTACCCGAGGCGCATAGGTTTTAGGGCCCCATTTAAATTCAACTGTTAGTTTATAATTACTATACTCCTCATTTGAAGTTATACAGCCATATTCTTCTCCGGAGATGCGGATCAGTCCCTTTTCTACGCTGAATACATTCTTTGGATCAATATCCCGGCCCCGGCCTTTAACAAATTTATACCAGCCATCCAGATTCTGACCATTGAACAGGGCTATGGATTTTGCCCTGCTGCCAGCTGAGGCATCTGGTTTAGATTTCGTGGTCCCACATCCATTAATAAAAAAGGAGAAGGTGATTAGAGTAATGGAAAACAGAAAAATTTTTTTCATGCTGGATCTATAATTATTAATTTATTATTTTCTTTTTACTAAATTCCCTATCCCATCAGGAAGGGTATTCAGGTAGGCCATAAGGTCTGATAATTCCTGAGGACTTAACTGTTTATTCAGGCCCGGAGGCATCAAAGATATGCTTAGTGGTTCAACCCCTGTTATTTCTGATCTTGGAATACGAACCTGTAAGCCCGGACCTGTTGAAATGATTAAAGCATCTGGCAACTGCTCTTTTAAAACACCTGTATATGTTGCTGTCTTTGTGGTCACTCTGCTGGTTTCGTACTCGCGCGCAAAACTGGCGCTCGGGTATAATATAGCTTCCAGTATATCATGTCCGGAGCGGATCTGTCCAATATTGGTCAGGTCAGGTCCGAAAATTGCACCTTTGCCGACAACCGCATGACATGAGGAACAAACGCCCTTACCAAAGAATATTTTCGCGCCGGAAGCCACATCACCCATGGTTAAACTAGCCTCCAGTTTGGTAAGTTCAGCTAATCTTCCCGCATTTCTCTCAGCCAGAATTTCCAATAAAGGAACTGCTGAACTCTTTATTTTCTGGGAATAAGCACTTAGTAATTCCTTGAATTCTTCTTCCGAAATATTTTCCAGGCGATCAGGGCCGGCACCTAAGGCTGAAATTAATGCTGAGCCAACCAGTTCACTCTTATTGTTTTTAAATGCACTTATCAGATTAGGCAAAAGGTAAACATCGGTTTTAGCGATCTGCTCATCTGCAAGTTTAACAAGTTGAGCATCGGTCAATTTAGCATTGGAAAGTAAGCGGGCTGCCAATTGCCGTACCGGAGATTCATTTTTATTTCCAAGATAAAACAACACCATATTGAATTCAGAATCTGACAATGAAGGTTCAGATAGCAATCTGGAGCTAAGTGCTTTTAAACGAAAATCAGGACTTGTATTTACATTCTGTACAATCTGACTAAGATGATTATTCAGAGCTTTAATTCTTCTGGATTCGATCAGTCCCAAAACCTGGAATTTAATTTCAGGGCTTCCGCTGTCAAGGAGTTTTGCTAAAGTCTGAACCCAAACCTCAGGAATTTCTTTCACTGCCGAATGAGTGATCACATCTATTAAAAAGATCTTTTTGGCTTCCGATGCTGATTTGCTTTCAAGCTGTTCAGATAGGAAATTCTGCAATTGCTTATCGTTACTGAAGGTGATCATCAGATCGCGTATAGAAGTAAGCTCTACACTGGCAATTTCCGCAGCCTTCAAATGACCTTTCAGAAAATCGATCACCATATCCGACCAATCGGGATGGTGGGACGCAACCCATATACCAACCTTTTGCAATTGCGGAGTTTTACTTGTCAGAAAAGGAGATAGATTTTCCTTCCTTAATGCCGTCCCTCCTATTTGATCTAGAGCAATCAATGCGCTTCTTTTTACATTTGGAGAAGTGTTATTCAAAGCGGCCACCAAAGGTGCAGTATCATTAAGGCTGATCAATGCATAAATTATTGCATGTTCCTCGACACGGTCATTATTTGCGGCTGCCGCTTTCAGTAATGCAGAAACAGCACGTTTATTACCAATCTGACCTAAAGCTGTTGCAGCTTGCCTGCGGACAGCAAATCTTTCTTTCTGTACCAATTCCATCAGTTTATCTACAGAGACTTTGTCTTTCGCCAGACCCAGAGCACGGGCTGCCGAAGTTTTGACCACTGCGGAAGGATCGTTCAGGCCTGAACGTACTCCAGACATTGCATTTGGTGTTGCGATACGCGAAAGTGCGAATATTCCCGCCGTACGCATTTCTTCACTTACCGACTTCAGCAATGAATTTTTGATTGGTAGAACTGCAGCTTCGCCCTTGCTGATCAAGAGCTCGATCGCATTGTCGCGAACTGCCGGACGAGAGTCTTTAGTGGCTGTTATTAGTCCCGGAACAGCCATTTCTTTTAAATTCAATTTGGTTCCCCATGGATCATTTACCTTGACAGCACCGGTTTTTCTGATCCTGTAAATCCCACCCGGAACATCCAGTTTAGCTACCCTTGAAAGAGGACAGCCCAGGATAAACCAGCCTCCGGTATTAAGTACCAGCATGCTGCCATCAGCATCTTCCAGCACATCCGTCAGGTGCATATCCTGAACACTTGAAGTAACAAAAGGAGCATCGGCAGTTTTATAGGTTGCACCATCTGCAATAACCTTATGACGTATGATGCGGCCCGTATTGAATTCAGCACTAAAGAGGTTACCCTGATATTCCTTGCCAAGGGTGTTTCCTCGATAACGCATTATTCCGGAAGGAGCAACCCTCGCCATCTTATTCATTACTGGCATCAGGTCGCCTGTTAAAATAAATTTGTCCTTTTCAATCACCGGATTGGACTTTGGATAAGTTCCGCCTTCCACCCAATGCATGATCGCATCACGCATACCAGCCTGTGGTTCAATGAAATAGGTCATTGTACCAACTGTCTCGCCAGATGGCATAAAGGCCAGTTCGATCGAATTGTCGAAACCCCCGCCAGCCATGGATTCCAATCCACTGCCATCAGGTCTGCATCTCCAGATCCGGGCACTGCTTCCTTTTAAATTTTCACCTTCTTTGGTGGTGATGTCAAATCCACGACGGGCATCTGTAAGGTAAAGCCAACCATCAGGTCCCAGAAATGGCCCGCCCAATAATGCACCGTTAGAATTCAAAACCCAGCCCGTCAGGACAACTTCACGCTTATCCGCCACACCATCCCCATCTGTATCGGTAAGGCGTATCAGATCAGGAGAAGAAGTTACATACAAACTCCCATTATAAAATACACCGCCTTTAGGGAATGAAAGCGAGTCGGCAAATATCCTGCTCTTATCAAATTTCCCATCGCCGTTGGTATCTTCCAGCAAACGAATATGATATGGTGGTTTCTTCATCATACTCTCGTTAGTAGGCGAACTACCATCCGATTCGAAGACAAACAACCTACCCTCGCCATCGAAAGAGGCAAACATGGGGTAAGAGATCATACCGGGATCAACTGCCCGTTCAATAGTAAAACCTTCCGGGACTTTTAGTCCGTCAAGTTCAGGGACTGCTGTTTCTTTTTCTTTGCCGCCAATGAAAAACAAAACAGCACAACTAATTATAATTAAACCTATAGTTTTCTTACGGTAGTGTTTAAATACTAATGGGAAATATTTCATTGATTATAAGCGAATAAAACTATAGTTAATAATATATTGTGTTGTTTTAAGTATATCCTTTTTGTTAAGAAGCCTTAATACCACATCGTTTTAAAAAATTAGCTGTAATCCTTTGAACACGTTCATCCACCCCATGGGGGCGGCCAAAATGTGAATTAGGGGTTATTACTCCAGGAGGCACCGCCAAACCAAAAGACCAGTAAATAGTTGCCGCATTGAATACCCAATTTCCTTTTGGGCCGGGATAAACAGTAGAGGTATAATGAGATTTTGCATCAGCACTGTTGATCGTTGTTCCTTCAGCTACAACCTCCAGCCCCGGAATATCTCCGGGATCTCCGTGATGTTCCCATCCCACAAGTCCGGGGATCTTATCTCCTTTACGCATCCCGGTACCTTCAAAGATCCAATGATCGGGTTTACTGACGATCCAGTCTGCAGAGCCATTGAATGGATACATTGTCCTGGCTCCGATCAGGGTATTTTCGTTCGGCCAGTCATTCCTAGCAAAAGGCCCCATAATTCCAAGTCCCTTCTCGGCTTCACTAAAACCCCCGAAGCGACCAATACGATGAATGGTCCGGTTGGGATTTCCCGATGGATCAGATTTTACAGGTATGCGTCCGACACCTTTTTTACTTAGTCCTGATGCTGTATCAACGTTCGCCCCATCGATAAAGTCTCCACGCTGAAGATCGATAACCCACATCAGTGAATTACCGGACAAAAATGCAGCACTAAGCCCCCGGGCAACTGCTTTTTTTACATTCTCAAACATTTGCAGCGACCAATACTCATCATGTCCAACAGAAAGAAAACACTTTACGCGGTCAAGGCCGGAGGGATCAGAATGCGTATCAATATTTGAACAATAAGTTACATCGTATCCCTGCTGTTCCAGCCAGAAACACAGCGGATATTCCCACAGTAAAAACTCCCCCGAACCCTGCGATAATGGCTGATCCACTACCTGCGGATATTTCCCATAAGGACGGTCGAAGCTCACCCATGTTCTCCCGCTAAGCGGCTGCAGGGGTGGATCACTATCATAAAGGGAAAAATTATCAGGCCATTTATTATAAGCCTGCCAGGTTGTATCGCTGGTTTGAAACATCACATCCGCTTTCCTGTCATCACGAACTATGAAAATAATATAACTCTCATAACGATGATCAGCGGAGGAAAGTTTACCAAGATAAACACCACTGATCCAGTCTTCAGGCACTTTAAACGTGGTCGTAAGGTCCCATTCACATTCACGCAGGCGATTTTCAGCAATTGGCGGAACAACCTGAGGCTTTACTCGGAAAGGACCCAGTCTTTTCACAAACCGGCCGCCTTTCCCACCATAGTAACCCATCCGGTAAAGATCAATTACTACTTCAGAATCAGCTGCAGTACTTAAAAAGATATCCATTGACTCACCTGGACGCAAACTGGTTTTCGAACAGTATCCTTCGAGCCGCTTGGAACGCCAGGTTTCAGTTTTGACATAGGTTAGCTGCCAGTCGGTAGTACCTTCTTTCTGATTCTCAATTTTGATCAGGCCGGTTTTCTGCGGTGGTACAGCTGAAGCCATACCTGCCAATGGCGTTAAGACTCCTAAAACGCCTGCAAGAGCAGCATCCTGCAGCAATTTACGTCTCGTAATTTGATCGGCCTTTTTATTCATTGTTTAATATTGAGGAAATTTCGGGAACCTTCAAAAGAAATCTATTGTAATTAATTCCGTTTCAATAACCGTCCCGGTGAAAGGAGTGTTACGAAAAGGATAATGGATCTATATGCAATAACTAAATTTAAAAAATAATCTTACAGTATAAAATTAATGTCAGGCTCCCCCCTTGAGGTAAGCGATCAGTTTTGACATTTCTTCTTTGCTGACACCTTGTTCCAGTCCGTCAGGCATCAGTGAAAGGCCTGAATTATTCAGTGCAGAGATATTCTTCCGGAGTATCGACTCATCCGTTCCAAATGTTGTACGAAGGGTTAAACTATTTTCATTTTCTGAAACAAGCCAGCCGGAAAAGGACCGGCCGTCATTTGTACGGATTGAAACTGACTGGTAAGCTGGTAAAACTTCATAATTCGGCACAAGGATGTGCAGCAGTAAAGCATCTGCAGGCTGGTTCTTCACTCCTGTCAGATCCGGCCCAACCTTACCCCCTTCGTTCTGATAGGTATGACAGGCTGAACAGGCTTTCTGGAAAACAGCTTTTCCCAACTTCGCATCAACCTGAACAGAAAGTGCATTTTTATATTCCTGATAAACCTTCATACGGTCACCTCCTTCAAGTTCACTGAATAATATCTTCGCCCGGTTACTGATCTCAGCATTCTTATCTGATATCAGTCGCATCCTGTCTGCAGAAGATAATTCAGCACCGGTTATCGTACCCTTCTCAATTGCAATAAACAACTCATTGATGAAAGCAGGTTTTGAAACTACCGCAGCTACAACTGCGGATTTTATCCTTGGGGTATAAGCAGACCACGCCTTTTTCTCCAATAAAATGGCAGCTCCACGGGAATCATCCAAACGCGTAAAAGCGGTAATAGCCTCCAGCATTAATTCTGGTGGGGTACTGGGTACCATCATTTTTTGAAGAACCGAATAACTGCGTCCAAAATCTGTATAGGATAGAAGCGCTGTTGCAGATATTCTGAGCCTGGTTTTTTCATTCTGATTACCGGCAATAGCTAGTACGCTGCCTACAAAATTATCCAGATCCCTGACTTTAGAACCCGTAGGGTTATTCCCCTGAATAGCATATAGCAAACCTTTCGGCGAGGATCCAAATTCCTTTGGTCTGCCACTGACCCCCCCGGCTAATCCATGCATTGTAGCGATCCTGCCTTCCATATCACCATTGGATACTAAAACCTCCTGTAAAAGAGCCTGGCAGTCTTCAACTGAACCGCCATTGCCGAACAATTGTCCCAGATCTTTCATCACCAAGGCGAAAGCTACCGGCCCGGCTTTTTGCTGTGCCCTGAAGGCTGATAAGAATTCAGGCATACGCTTTTCGATACCGCTTAATACTGCAGCACGAAACCATTTATCAGCTCCATCCCTTGCAGCTATCGTTGCCAATGCAGGAACAACCTGCCGACCTTCCATGGAACCTAAAACAAGTGCACTATTGAAACGAACACGAATAGCCTCATCATTGGAAGCAAAAACAACAGCATTTATCAGTTCAGGATGTTCCTTAAATATATTGCCGGCCAATAAGACCGCCTGTTCCCGCACTCCGGATTCTTTATCGGCTAAAGCCTTTTTTAGAGTGTTCAAATCCAGGGACCCGAGTGAATAAAGTAACCAAACAGCACGGGCACGGCCCTCCGGAGAAACAGCTTCAACAGCAATTTTTCTTATTAATGGAACCGAGTTTGGATCTTTACGCTCGAGTAATAACCTGTGAGCAGTATTTCGTTCCCACTCCTCCGCAGATAACAAATACTTCGCAAGTGAAGCTGTTGCTGATGCAGAGCTCAACCCGGTACCTGCATCATATTTCTTTTGAACAAAATCCTTCCGTACTATCCGGTAAATTCTTCCATCGGTCTTTCCGCTTTCCCAATCCAACCCTCCCCTTGCTTCTTCGGGAACATATGAGGGATGATCGATCACTTTGCGATGCATATCGGCAAGGTAAAGAGCCCCCTCAGGACCATGCTGAAGTGATACCGGGCGGAACCATTCATCTGTTGAAGAAAGAAATTCCCTGCCTTCATATAAAGTTTTGGATTTGAAAGAAACACCCTCCGGATAAACGATCTGGCGTTGAACCAGGTTCTGGGCTGATTCACAAATAAAAATATTCCCCTGATGAGCAGGTGTAAGTCCGGTTCCATTGAAAACCATCAAACCACTGGCGGCAGTAAAGGTACCGGCATGTGAACGCCCGATCAGTTTAGGAATAAAATCGGCACTGGTAACTGAATGACTGACCGGATAAACTGTTGCTTCGGCTTCTACCTTTGAAACATTTTGCACAGTTTCGTTGAACAGAAGATTAACATTCCTGCGAAGAAACCAGGGTTCCATAACAGAATGCATGACAGGGTGCCGGTTTGAGCAACCAAACCGACGTCCGTAAGCATCGAAGGTCAGACCAAACTGGCTTTTGCCACCCGTAACCTGAAACTCAAAAGTCTCCGGATTAAAGCGACCATCGGTTTGTTTAAATGAAACTGCAGAGCGATCAGGGTGCTCAGGAGAGGTCACGTTTCCTCCATTCAGTCCGGCAGTAACATATACCCAGCCATCCAAACCCAATGTCGGATGGCTCATCCTGATCTGAGCGGTCTGAGTAGCAAAAAATCCTGTCAGGACTACTTTCTTTACATCAGCCACACCGTCATTATCAATATCTTTTAAATAATAAATATCAGGCGAACAGGTTACAAAAACGCCTCCTCTCCATGTCATCAGTCCATTCGGATAGGTAAGGCCTGTGGCAAATTCGGTTCGTTTATCATAGACCCCATCCCCATTCGTATCGTTTAATAATGCTACTCGACCCAGTTTGGTTGGCAATCCACCTTCTGCAGGATCGGGATATCCCCTGTCTTCAACAACATACATTTGCCGGTCTTCATCAAAGGCAATTGCCACCGGATCAACCACAAGAGGTTCAGCGGCGATCAGGTCAATACGCATTCCCGGTTCTATCTGAAAACTATCCAATGCCTTCTTTAAACGAACGGAACGCAGGTCAGGTTGCAGGGCAGCTATTGTGGTTATAAGCACAATAAATAGCAAGCTGAAGAGCCGGTACCTTTTGAAGTTTAAACTTTTCATAAATTTCCCGTTTTCTAATTTGGAAAGTAATGTGGTAATCAAATATAATAGCTTAAGTGATGGCGATGTGGTACTTTTATTGACAAGAGATATACTATTTTCTAATATTTGTAAAACACTGTAAAACCTTCATTAGCATACAGGTCAATAGCCATAATTGCGGCTGATCCAGGATAAGTTTGTTATGAAGAAAGCTATGAATTCCATTTTAAGGATGTTCATTTTTAAGCTGGTGCATTAGCTTGAAAAGGATAGAGGTGATTTTCGTAGAAGCATCAACTTCCAGGTAACTGGATCGTGCCCTCCAGGTTTCATATCCGCCCAGTTCATGATGTTCCGGAGTAGGCAAATACCCATTATATCCATTAGCCAGGGATGTAGTAAATGTAGGCTTGAAAGGGCTTTTTGATTTGATTTCCAATCCGATTTCAACAAATATTTCGCAGGGTACTGCCGCGATCGCCAGATCTCCCAAACGAAAAGCCTGCAGGATCAGGGATACTTGTTTAGGGTAATCCTTGATCAGCATGGTTTCGCGGGCATAAATTTCTTCCATCGTACTCATAGCCGGCCCATTAGCTTTCGAAATGATCCCTTTAGCACGCTCAATTTCATCCTTTTCCGGATGACGTACTCCTAATTTAATTTCCTCTTGGGCAGAGCTTAACGAAATCCAATTCTGATATTTAATATTTTGATAGGTTTTATATGCCTCAGCAGCAAGGATACCAGCTACCTCCCGCATTCGGCTATATGGGGGTGTCGAAGTTGCAGTCTGCTTTCCTCCCCAATTAACGTTATTGATATTACCACTTGTACCATTAGACAACATGGCCACAAATGGAGGGAACTGATCATTATCAGATTGCAGCAATTGTTTCATGCGTTCAGCAAACATTCCAAAATAATCTGCAGAAATTTCGCCTGGACCTGTCCCGCCAACATAATGCAGAGAGTAATTTGCCAGCAGGGCAATCGGACGTCCTTCAGGTGTCTGAACTGAAATAATGGGAAGCTCGGGATCGGTAGGGCCGGCAGGCTCAAGCATATCAGGATTTCCTATACCGGGGTTCATCTTAACCTGATCTTCCTTACCAAACGGATTCATTAATGGTTTCCCAGGCTTCATTTTCCACCGGCGGTTAAACACCTGGCCCGGCTCACTGCCTACCGCCCAGCCTATCCGGGCTGGTATGAGATTATTATTAGCCCTTACCACCGCATCCGCAATACGTTCTGTCAAAAATTCGAGGTACTCTTTGTCAGGGTCGCTTTGAAATACAGAACAGGCAGTTCCTCCTGAATGTGTATGAGTGGCCGACATCATCATATTATCAATTGGAATCCCCGTGATTGCATTGGCTCTTCCCTTGGCCTCGTCCAATTGCTCCCTGTAAATCATACATAAGTCCACTGTAACAATGGCCAGCCGCGTTTGACCGTCATCCAATACAATACATCGGGCATGCGTTTCGTCATGAATTTGCTTGATCATAACATCCTTCATATTTCCATTAATAGAAGTGCCTATTTTTGGGGTTATATTGCTGGTAGCTGCACCCGCCCGGAACACTTTGGAGTGCTGCGCAAACCCATCCTGGATATGCAGGAAATTACTAATGATAAAAATTGCAATGAGAAGAAAAAATCGGGGGATACTAATTTGTTTCAGGAAGCCAGGGATAATAATAATACCCTGATTAGCATTGCAAATCTGACACCCAGAGGATCTTCTTGAAATACCCGATAGGTTTTTAAAACTTTCTAATTTCAAATTCATTGCTTTTTTATTAGTAATTATCGTTAGTGTAGCATTCAAAAGGTCCATTCAGTAATCACGACTTATCAGGGCCCTGAAAATATTTCATTGTTTTACCTGGTTAAAAAGTTTAAGAATTTCCGTTACAATTTTTCTGGACGCTTCAGTCTCCACCCTGTTCGTGCCGAGCCAGGTTTCATATCCCCCAACCTGATGTTGTTCAGGTGTAGGCAAGTATCCATAACTGCCATTAGCCAGTTCAATTGTAAAGGAAGGTTTGAATGGACTGCGCGACTTGATTTCAAGACCGGTTTCTGTGAAAACCTCAAAAGGAATAGCGGCTACACCTAGATCTCCTATACGAAAGGTTTGCAGGATAACATCAATACTTTCAGGCCATTCTTTCATTTGGATGGTTCTTTCAGCGTAGGTTTTCTCAAGACGGTGTACAGGAACTTCTGTCTCAGGCTTTGCCAAAACCTTTTGGGCATAGGCTAACATCATCGGAGTAGGCCGGCGAACTTTCAAATTCAGTTCTGACTGCGCCGCACGCAGGGGCACCCAGTCTTTATATTGTATGCCCTGATAAACCCGAAGAACTTCGTTTGCTACATCATTGGCCACTATACGAATTTTGGCATAGGGCTCATGTTTTTCAGCAGGACCACGGAAATTGATATTATTTACATCTCCGGATGTACCATTAGACATAATGCCGACAAATGGAGGATCCTGACGATCTGCCTTCAATAATTCCTGAAGCCGGTCAGCAAACACTGCAAAATAGTCCGCTGAGATATGATCCTTAGGCACCCCTCCTACATAATGAAGGGAATAATTAGCAAGTATACCAATCGGACGTCCCTTGAGAGATTGAACAGAAATGAATGAAACCTGAGGATCTGTAGGGCCTGCAGGTTCCACCAAATCCGGATTGCCTATCCCCGGATTCATCTGTACCTGGTCCTTTTCCCCAAAAGGATTAATTACCGGAGTCTTCATTTTCCAGCGGCGGTTAAACAAATGCTGAGGCACATGTCCTATCCCCCACCCGATCCGTGCTGGTTCCAGATTATTCATTGCTATACGAACTCCATCGGCTATACGGCGGACTACAAAACGCTGGTACTCATCAAGGGGTTTTCCTGCATTCCATCCACCTCTTATCCCGCCAATTCCACTGGCACTGCTTGCAGAATGTGTATGGTCTGAGGATATGAGAATTTGGGCTTTAGGGATTTTAGTTTCTTCAAAGATCAATCGCTTAGCCTCATCAAAGACTTCACGAATAATACCCACATTATCTACAACAACAAAGACTAATTTCGTTGTCCCGTCATCCAGAATGAGACTGCGGGCATGCAATTCGTCATGTACATAATTTGCAGGCGGCGGAACACCAAAATTTCCCACTAAACCGGAACCTAATGGTGGAGTAATATTAGCAGTTGATGCACCAGCCTGAAACCTGGCATTTTGAGCGTAAAGCTGGGAATCAAAATAGAATATCAGAATAATACTGAGAATCAATTGGACAACACGGCCAAAATTGAAAATTTTAAATGTCCTTCCCATTTTTTCTTTTTTATAACAATCTAAATTTTAAACCCGCCAGGAAAAAAATTCTTTCCCCTACGAGAAAACCCGCATTTATTTGAATGGTACTGGCCTTTTTTGAAACACCTGTTTTACAAATTCAACTTTTTTAATTCACTAACTGCATGATTACAAGCCCTTGCTGTCAGTGCCATATAAGTTAGGGATGGATTTTGGCAGGCTGAAGAGGTCATGCAGGATCCATCGGTAACAAAGACATTCTTCACGTCATGCATCTGGTTCCATTTGTTCAATACCGAAGTTTTTGGATCATGCCCCATCCGGGCTGTTCCCATTTCATGTATAGCCATTCCGGGTATAGCACCATTGTCAAATCCCTTCACATCTTTCATCCCTGCGGCCTCCAGGATTTCGACGGCATCATTGATCATGTCAATCCGCATTTTTCTTTCGTTCTCACCGAACTCACAGTCTACTGCAAGAAGGGGCTGGCCCCATTTATCCTTATTAGTTCTGTCAAGGAAAACATGGTTTTTATACTCCGGAAGATGTTCGCCGAAGGATCCAAGTCCCATCATCCATGGTCCCGGTTCAGTCATGTACTCCTTGAATTCCTGTCCATATCCCATTTCGGGAATTGCTCTTTGCCATCCGCTGCGGCTGGCGCTTCCTCCATAGTGAAAACCGCGTACATAATCCCGCTCCGGTTTATCTCCGAGATTTCGGTATCGTGGAATATAAACGCCAACAGGCCGCCTTCCATAATAATATTTATCATCAAAACCATCCGCTCTTCCGGAAGCCCCAACATGAAAGTGATGGTCCATCAAATTATGTCCCAGCTGTCCGCTGCTATTACCCAATCCATCGGGGAATGTATCTGATACAGAGTTTAGAAGAATGAAGGAAGTGCCAAGAGTTGAAGCATTCATGAAGATCACCTTTGCATAATACTCGATATGTTCACCTGTTTCCGAGTCGATAACCAATACCCCCTTTGCCTTTCGGGTCTTTTTGTCATAGAGTACAGAGTTTACAATAGAATAAGGGCGGAGAGTCAGATTGCCTGTTGCTACTGCTGCTGGAAGTGTTGCAGATTGCGTACTGAAATAGGCACCAAAAGGACATCCCCGGTTGCAGAGGTTCCTGTTTAGGCAGGAACCTCTGCCCTTATGCGGAACTGTCAAATTTGCCATCCGGTAAATAGTCATCATCCGTTCACGGTTGTAATGACTTTCAATCCGCTTCTTAACTTCCTTCTCCACGCAATTCATTTCGAATGGCGGAAGAAATATCCCATCAGGTAATTGAGAAAGGCCTTCACGCTGTCCGCTGATACCTGCAAAGCGCTCTACATAATCATACCAGGGTGCGATATCCTTATAACGTATCGGCCAGTCAACGCCATAGCCATCCTTGGCATTTGCCGAGAAGTCCATTTCACTCAAACGAAGGCATCCGCGACCCCAGGTAAGAGATCTTCCGCCTACATGATACCCACGGTACCAGTCAAACCGTTTTACTTCAGTATAAGGACAATCGATATCATTTACCCAGAATTTTTCATTAAGCTCGCTATATTGCCCGCCGCGCGTCTGAACCTCATGAGTACGCCTCTGCTCAGAAGTGATCCTTCCCCTATGTTTGAATTCCCAGGGTTTCATTAAGGCCGTATCATAATCCTTTACATGCTCTACATTGCGGCCGCGTTCAAGCATCAGAACCTTTAGTCCTTTTTCGGTCAATTCTTTAGATGCCCAGCCGCCGCTGATACCTGAACCAACAACTATCGCATCGTAGGTATTCTGCTTCTCTGCTTTTATATTAATATTCATGTTTCGTAATCAATATTATCCCATCAATTCATCAGGTTGCCCATGCTTTTTGCCCGGGCTCCAATGGTACACATGCGACATATCTTCCGGGAATATGGACATATCTCAAGGCCTTGGTCGCTCCGATCTCCGAGGTAAAGTAGCCCAGACAAGTGAGTTCCGTCATCAGCTGGAAAAAGTGCGGAGGAGCAATTTCTCCGTTCTCTATAGTCCTGCCCTTCTTTTGTGCGACAGCCTCGGTTTTAAACAGCTGAAATACCTGTTCACGCTCCTGAAGGTTCAAAGACTTAAATGGTCTTTTAAACTTACTCTGGGATACATCATCTACTTTCATTAATCCGATAGCAAAATACTTTTGAGTATCGGCAGAATAACAATCTTGCATCATTGCCACAATAAATGGCCCGAGACCTGCGGCTTTTGCCCCGGGGACTCCCCCGGAATCAGGTATGATGGTATCGGCAATTTCCGCAATCAATGCTTCCTGGGATTCAATTGATTTTGTTTCAGAACCACTCCCGCCCTCTGGATTTAACACGTTGGCAAGGGTTCCAAAGCCTGACATAGTAAGTGCTCCACCCAGTAAAAGTGTAGCTCTCTTTACTGCTTCTCTTCTATTCATTTAGTTAAACATTCTTATTTTTTATTAGAAAACTGAAAAAAATGCTTTTTAATAAAGGTTAATCTCATAAAGTCTTTGCGGACTTCTTTATTATTGGTTTTAATTTTGCGAAAATTATGATCTTTAGACCTTTTTAAATACGAATCAATCAGTATTTAATTACCCTGTCCCTCGCAATCACTTTCCAGGCATCCTTTACCTGATGATTCTCAACTACCACAGCCTGTTCATACAAGGCAACAGTAGGGCAAATATGTACAGGAACTCCATACAGGACATCACCGATCTTAAAACATGAGCTGTCAGGCACCTGAAGTGATAAATGTTCTTCGCTATGAGACAATGGTTTTGCTTGCGGCGCATTCAGGAAATGAACCCTCGGCAATGGATTTTCAGAAGCGACGGATTTATAACCGAGGTCGGTTGTAATGAGTGTATCACTAACCACCGAAATTACCCTGGTAAGCACCAGGGCGGCAAACTCAAATGGCTCATCCGGATATTGCTGAGAATATCCCCAGTCCCAGAAAACAAAAGTACCCGGACTGCATTCCACGTTTCTTTTAAGGTGCATCGGGAATGTCCCGGAACCGCCGGCAACTACAGTAGCCGGCCGGCCCATTTTGTGTTCAAAATATTCCACAAAGGCATTTACCGCCGAAAAAGCAGTCTCACACTGCTCATTTCTAAGTGCTACATCAGGTTCAGTGAGATGACCGTCATATGCATGTACACCCGCAACATATAATGAAGCCAATGCGTCCAATGAGTTCAGAAGATCTTCCGCCTCATCAGGCCTGATGCCGGTGCGGTTCATCCCTGTATTCAGATCGACAAAAACAGAAATTTTTGCTCCTGCATCAGAAAACAGTGCTGACAGATTTCCTGCTGCATCAATATTGTCGATAAGACAGCTGTATTGGGTATCAGGGTAATTCAGTTGCAGATTAAGTAGACGATTGGCTTTTGGACCAACAGGCTGGTAAGCCAGTAAAACATCTTCAGCTCCTGCCATTCCCAGCATTTCAGCTTCTGCAATGGTGGCACACTTAAATTTCCGGATGCCTGCATTCATCATCATCGTGCACACTTCCCGGATCTTATTCGTTTTAACATGCGGGCGGAGACGTTCGGTATCCTTTACCAGGGAAATACCCCTATCGATATTTTGCTGTATACGTTCCTTGTAAAGTACAAGCGCCGGAGTATCCGTGTTTTCTAAATTACTAATCGTGAACCACTGCATATAACTGTTATTTAATTAGAAAAAATTTTAGTAGTGCCAGAACTGATCATTTTAATACGTTGCCCGTCCCCCTGACAGATCAAAGGTGAAAGCTGTCGTAAAGCTATTTGCTGGTGAAACAATGTAAGCTGCCAGATCTGCGACCTCCTCCAGGGTACCGCACCTTTTTGCAGGGATCTTACTGGTCATATATTCTACTTGTTCATCAGGCATTGCTTCGACCAAGGGGGTTCGGATAACGGCTGGAGCAAGAGCGTTTACTGTTATGCCCGTTTCCGCGTACTCTTTGCCCTGTACTTTAGTCATCGCAATGACCGCGGCCTTTGACGAACTATAAGCAATCATTCCTGCATTACCTTCTTTCCCTGCAATTGAGGCGATGTGAAGCACTCTTCCATAATTCTGCTCAAGCATATAGGGTAAGACATATTTCGATGTGTAATAAGACCCGAAATAATTCACGTCAAAAACTTTGCGGAGATCCGGAGTTAGAGTTTCATGGCTTTTAATATTTGTTTGACCGGTGATGCCCGCACTGTTCACCAAAATATCAACTGAACCAAAATGGAGGCTGACTTTATCTATCGTGTCCTTAACCCGGACTTCATCTGTAATATCAAGTTCATAGATCATTGTTCCGGCAGGGAATAAGCTGATAATTTCCCTCAATTTTTCGATGTTCAGATCCAATAAGGCAAGCTTAACGCCTTCGGAGGACAGTCTTTTAGCAATAGCTATCCCAATACCCGATGCAGCCCCTGTTATGATTGCTGTTTGTCCTTTGTAAGATCTCATAATACAATCTAGCTATCAGACCACGCGCCCCGTAAGAACCGCAGCCAGTTTTTATAAAAAATATTTTCGATGTCAGCCATTGAATAACCTCTCCTGCTCAGGATCCCACTAAGGTTCTGCAGATCAGAAATATCTTCCAGATCATAGGGGGATTGTTCTTTTCCATAGGCACCGTCAAGATCACTGCCGATAGCAATATGATGGGTATTGCCTGCCAGCTGGCATATGTGATCATAATGATCTATCACCTTCTCCAGATCAATTCCTCTTTCTTTAGGATCATCCACACCACGAACCCAATTATCAGTCAGCATCCAGGTATCGAATACTCCGCCGATGACCGCATCCCTTTCGATCAATACCTTGATCTGATCATCACTTAATTGTCTTTGATGATTTACCAGTGCACGGCAGTTATGATGACTAGCCCAGACCGGACCTTTAAAAATCTTTGTTGCTTCTTCGAATCCTTTATCCGTTAAATGCGTGACATCCAGGATCATGTTCAAATTGTCCATTTCCCTGATAAGGTCCTTTCCTTGTGCGGTAAGTCCATCGGTCATACCAGTACCTGCTGCATATCTGCCCGGGCCATAATGCGCAGGACCACAGGCGCGCAAACCATAAGCATAAGCCTTTTCCAGATAGGTAATACCAACAAGTGAATCGGCTCCTTCAAGACTTAAAATATAGCCTACCGGTTTATTCTGATCAGGAAGGGTTTTGTCGAACCAAAGGGCAAGGTGTTTTTCAAGCTGCTCTATATTGATGATCTGCACCATCTCTCCCTGATCCTCCATAGTACGGTACCAGGCCAATTGGGCCTGAGTTATACCCCAGGCGATCTCAGGGGAGTTCCAGCCTGGCAATACGCTTCCGGGTTCAACAAAACGTGCTATCTGTGTAGCCACCACCAGGCCTATATTACCCTTTCTTAGTTCAGGTAAAGCCACAACACCTTTTGCCCGATCCAGTTTATCCGTCATTCCTTCTTCGCGGCTCCGGATCTGTCTGACAGTTTTTTTCAAATCACGGTTCCACTCAATCGCATTCATTGCCAGATCCAGGTGGCAGTCAAAAATAAATAAAGGTTCGTCAGTCATTTTTCGAGGCTAATCCAGTCAATTATTTGGCGCCCTGACGCAATGCGATCGCATCGATCTCCACTTTAATGCCATGGCCTAAACCCGATTGAACAGTTGTTCTTGCTGGCTTAACTTTGGTAAAATACGTGGCATAAACTGCATTATAACGATCAAAATCCTTAATATCACTTAGGTGAACGGTACATTTTACAATATCATCCATGGTTAAGCCTGCCTCTTCACAGATACGCTTAACATTGTGAAGTGTCAGATGAGTTTCTTCTTCGATCGATCCAAGAATAAACGTACTGGTCGCAAAATCGACGGGACCCTGACCACTGACAAATAACCAATCGCCGGCCATTACTCCGGCTGAATATGCACCGGTACTAAATGTTTTGTCGGCCTTATCAGGATGATGTATTTCTATCTTTTCCATTTTTTTGCTGTTTTATAATTGATAATTTGTGTTAATTGAAATCTACTGTTCCGAAAAACTCCGGCTGGTGAAAGTCGGGATCTTCGGCTATAATATTGTTCCATGCCAGATAATGTGGCTCAGGCAGATCATCACCGCATTTGTAAAAATTAGCCCGGCATTTTTTCCCTTTCATAGAGCTTATCTCATGGTATTGAAAAGCACTAAACGGTATAGACACCGTCAGTTCCCATCCAATATATGCCTCCTTGATAGTTGCAGGTTTAATAGTGCTTTGAAAAGCGATCGATCGGATAAGTTCTGCGGAACTCATTTCACGATTGGCACGTTCCTCACCAAAACCAAGAAGGCAGGTTCCGGCGCAATTGAATTCAAAATTGTAATACTCCCGCTCATCACCAAATGAGATAAAAAGTTCCACGCAGCTATCTTTATAAACCGGCTCATTCGGTTCAGAATAAACTGCCCTGACATATTTTTCATCCACATAAAACTTCACAAATATCCCGCTGTCGCCATAGGAGATAGCAAATGCAACCTGAGGCTTATATGGGTATGCAGGCCAGGGTGCATTTTGAATGATTTCCTGATGAACATGATCAAGCTTCCCCGAAATTTCACCAATTGCTGCAGGTTCATTTACATGGATATAAGGAACAGAAAGGTGTTTCATAATTCAGCTTTTTTATTTTCTTTTTCTTCCTTCAGTTTTTCCAGCTTTCTTTTGACGATGTCAAACGGATATTTCATCGCCAGTTCTCTGATATCGTAATTGAAATCAGCAAAGGTCTCTTCCCAAAGCTTTGATTCCTCAGGGGTATACTTATAAAAACCGTGACCATTAGCCACTCCCTTTCCGCCTGCCTTAACAATATCATCGATCAGTTTGGGCACATGAGTATCATTGCATAATGTCGGATTAAGATCCTTCATCACATTATGATAGGCAGGAACGCCGGTCAGATCCATCCAGCCGAAAACACCTACCAATGTCATCCAATATCCTGTATTATTACGGCATGCGCGGTCAACATCCTCAACGGTTGCGTACCCGTTTTCAACCAGATAAAATGCTTCACGGTACATGGCATACATAAGTCTGTTGCCGATAAATCCTCGGATATCTTTTCTGACTAAAGTCGCTTCTTTATTCCAGTAATTAGAAAGTTCATACAAGTATTCACCCTTTTCAATGTCACTCTGATCTCCGCAGATCACCTCCAGAAAACGGGTGGTATGGGAAGGTTCAGCCCAGTGCAATCCAAAGAAACGGCCGGGATGTTTGGTCATCTTTTGCAGGATACTGATCGGAATGGCAGAAGTATTACTGGTCATCAGGGCATCTTCAGCAATAACCGCTTCGATCTTAGCATAGACCACCTTTTTGATCTCCTCACTTTCAAGGGTACATTCGATAGCCAGTTTGCAGGGCTTAAGCCGAGCATAATCTTCCGTAATGATCAGATTTTTGAAATAGAATTCCGGATCTTCCGTAACCATTCCCTCCTCTTTAGCTTTAACAAAATGCTTGCGGATACGCGATTCGGCTGTATCCATGTCGATGCTGATCGGAGCAACAGCGACAACCGGATGTCCGGCCATAAGCAGGCAGGTGGTGATACTGCAGCCCATCAGGCCCAGCCCGACAACACCTACCGGAATTTCATTTGTTTTAATTGGCATATTTTTAGAATAAATTTTTACTGATTATTCAAAAGCATCTAAATTACTTCCTCTTCATTAATCAAATTTACCACCTTCCCGGTTCTTACAGATTCATCACAGGCAAATGCGATGCGCAGACTGTTAACTGCATCCTCTCCATGTGCAGTCAGGTCGATATCCTCAAGAATAGCATTGAGGAAATAACGCTGTTCACGATTGCAAAGCTCCTGATGGTCAGGCTCATCTTCCAGGTTAATCCAGGTATCGGGCAATTTGAACATCCCATTTTCGTCCAGATCGGCGTGATGGAAACGGATAGATTCTGTTTTTGTATGGGATTCGATTGAAGAAGATTTCCCTTCTCCACCAGCACCTTTAGCCACAATAGAAACAGAACCCTTCGGACCGAAGACATCCTTCACAAAAAAGGCCGTCTCACTGATCATCGGTCCCCAGCCCGCTTCATACCATCCCACAGAGCCATCCTCAAACCGTATCTGCAAATTGCCATAATTGTAGTTTCCTGCCGGAATCTCTTCGGTAAGCCTTGCGCCAATTGCATAAACCTGTACCGGCCTGGAACGGGTCATCTGACACATCACATCAATATAATGTACGCCACAGTCCACGATCGGACTTAAACTGCTCATTAAGTTCCGGTGGAGCGTCCACATTGCACCATCACTTTGCTGATTCAGGTTCATCCGTATCACAAGTGGCTTTCCAAGTTCCCTCGTCAATTCTATGAAGCGTTCCCATGAAGGATGGTGGCGTAATATATAACCTACCACTAATTTTTTGTTTGCTTTGTTTGCGGCAGCAACTACCCTTTCTGCCCCTTCAACGGATGCCGCAAGAGGTTTTTCAATAAATACATGACAACCGTTCTCAAATGCTTTAATTGCAAAACTTTCATGGGTATCAGGGTATGTTGAGATACATACAGCATCCGGTTTAGTAGCTTTGATGGCTTCATCCATGTCGTTAAATAATTTATAACTATTGCCAAGCTTACTATTTAATACCTCTTTGGAATTGCCATTAGAAACCAGGCCACAGATATCGAATCCTTCCATGTTATGATAAGCTATCGCATGAGAAGATCCCATATTACCACAACCTACCACAAGAATTCGTAAAGATTTTTTTAGATTTTGCATAAAATGAATTTTTCAGATTAGAAAGTATTTAACAATTAATTATCTGCTACTTGGAAATACTCAACTGACCGCTCTGGAGCATGAAATGACCGGCGGCAATACATCAGGTAAGAGCTGGAAGTAACAATTATATCATATTATACATCATATGTATTTCAAAAATAGGGTTCAAGGTCTGAGCAGACTGATACTTTTGTTTATAATATTAATACTTTATTAGATAACCCTGGTTTTCCCTGGGATTGCGAACGGGTAATTCCCCGTAGCATCCGGCAGAATTTTTGGCAGGGCATCCCAGGATAAGGTTTCAGGCATTAAGTCAATCTGCGAATTAAGCGCCTCTTCCCATTTAATTTCCCTTCCGGAGTAAGTCGCATAACGGCCCATGATGGAAGTCATTGTGCTTTTGGCTACCCGCTCGGCATCCGCAAATTTGTATTCACCGGCATCAATAGCAGCAAAAAGCTCATCGTGTTCTGTCTGATAAGGATTAGGATCTCCTTTGCCGGCATGATCATATATCATATTTCCTTTATGGTCCCAAAGCTTTCCTGCATTATTCGCAGATAAATACACCCTTCCCCTGGTCCCCTGAAAGCTTTCATCAACCCGGTTTAATATACCCTCATAATGGCGGCATTGACTTTGCAGAACTGAGCCATCCGCATACAGGAATTCAACCGTATGATTATCATAGATCTCTCCATGATCTTTACCCGTGCGCAGGAACCGGCTTCCTGTGCCTTGTGCTGAAACAGGATAACTGTTTTTTATCCAGTTGGCAACATCGATATTGTGAACATGCTGTTCTGTGATATGATCTCCGCAAAGCCAATTGAAATAATACCAGTTTCGCATCTGGTATTCCATTTCAGTTTGTCCTGCCGTACGGGGATTCACCCAAACGCCCCCGCTGTTCCAGTAAACCTGCCCGGAGACGATATCCCCGATCGTACCATCCTGGATCCGCTGAATAGTTTCACGGTAATTTTTCTGGTAGCGCCTCTGTAAGCCAACTACAACATTTAGTTTTTTTCGTTTTGCTTCTTCGGCAGTAGCAAGAACTCTGCGTATTCCGGGAGAATCCGTGGCGACCGGCTTCTCCATGAAAATATGCTTATTCTGTTTGACAGCCTCCTCAAAATGAGCCGGCCGAAATCCCGGAGGAGTGGTTAAAAGAACCACATCCGCTTCCGCGATAGCATGTTTATAAGCGTCGAAGCCGACAAACTTTTTATCTTCAGGAACATCCACTTTGGATTTGCCGAATTTTTCAAACAGAGGCCCGTAACTTTTATCAATACGATTGCGGAAGGCATCAGCCATAGCTACCAGCTTGATGTTATACTTTGTACCCAAAGCCTGGAAGGCCGCACCGGTTCCCCGGTTTCCGCATCCTATTAAAGCAATCTTAATAGTATCCCCGCCGGCAGCATAGGCCCCCGAAAAGGGAATGCTGCTTAACATTGCCCCGCCAGCGATCAGAGCAGATGTTTTCAGGAAGGTTCGTCTCTCTTTTAATGTTACGTTCTTTTTCGTGTTCATCAGATTATTAATTAGGATTTAGAAGTCTGCTATGGGTTTTTGGTTATAATATTTCTCAATTTCCTCATTTGAAGGACTTTTCAAAGGCCTTACGACACGGATCCCAATAAACGGCGCTTCAGGAAACCACCAGTTACTTTTTGGGATCTGAGGATCAATGCGTTTCCAATCAGGCTCTGAGCCTTTCCGTTTAGCCGACCTGAGGTCTGCCGCATCATCCTCAAACGATCCTCCGCGAATAGAATGGGGATAAAGTTTCCCGGGTACAGCCACAGGATTATCAGCAACTGCATCTTCCAGGCGGCCATACTGATCAGGCAGGTATTGATCAATGGTCCATTCGGATACATTTCCATGCATATCATATAGTCCCCAGGCATTTGGCTTTTTGCTTCCCGCAGGCTGAGTTTTAAGTTTACTATTGGAAGCAAACCAGGCATATTCCGCCAGGTCTGAAGCTGAGTTACCAAAGGAATATGCAGTTTCAGTGCCTGCACGGCAGGCATATTCCCATTCAGCTTCTGTAGGTAATCTATAAAACACTCCTGTTCTTGAGTAGAGCCATTTACAAAATTGAATGGCATTGTATTGAGTCATCCCTACTGCCGGATGTCCTTCTTTTCCCATACCGAATGTCATATCAAGATAGGGTGTTGTCGGACGTGTTACTGCATCCACCTTGGCATCTACCTGTCCGTTACTTTTTGTTAATTCGAAGTTCTTATATACATAGAGCTCAAATACATCCCATAAAACCTCGTATTTACCCATCCAGAAAGGGTCAATTTTCACCAGACGCCGCGGGCCTTCATCAGCCTGCCTGTTAGATTCCGTAGGCAAACTACCTATCTTGAAAACACCCCCGGGTATTGACTGCATTTCAAACCGGAGACCTGTACCTTCTATCTCCTGCGTATAGGATGTTGATTTTACCTGCTGAGCAGACAATCCGGCTGACATTAAAAATAAACAAAGAGTCGCTGAAACAGGCTTAAGCTTCTGATAGATATTCATTTATGTTTTTTACAATTTAATTTCCCTGGCCGCGAATAGTTATATTCTGCTAAAGCAATTCTGGCGGTTATCAGGTCTTATTTATTAAAGTTTTAATAATTAAAATGCTGCCAATCCCTTTTCAGGATGATTACAATTGAATGTCAACCTCCCTGTAAGCCCTGATAAGGGCAAGTTCACCTTCTTTGCCCTGGCCGGCTACCCCATGCTCCATTCCCAAAATCCCCCTGTATCCTTTATTATAAATGTGTTTGAAGACATTTTTATAATTTATTTCCCCGGTGGTTGGTTCTTTCCGGCCGGGGTTATCACCTATTTGAAAATAGGCTATTTCATCCCAGGTTCGGTCTATGTTCGGAATGAGATTACCCTCATTACGCTGCATATGATAAATATCATACAAAAGTTTACATGAGGGACTATTGACAGCCTTACAGATCATAAAGGTCTGTTCGGAGGTTCTTAAAAACAGGTCGGGTGTATCGCTGAGAGGCTCTAAAACCATAACGATCTTATGCGGCTCGAGAATTTCAGCTCCCCTGCGCAGAGCCTCTATCACATTAGCGGTTTGTATCCCGATAGGTAAACGCCGGTCAAAATCTCCGGGTACCACCGTAGTCAGTTTGCCTCCGCATCGTTTGGAAATTTCCACAGCCTGATGACAGCCCTTAATAAATATTTCAAGAAATTCAGGTTTCCCGGCAGCCAGAGAATTAGCCCCATTACCGCCTTTATTCAGTACAAAAACGCCCATTCCCATATTCAGTTTGGCAAGGAGGTTCCCAATTTTTTCCTGTTCTGCTTCAGGCCGGGAATACATTCCATTATCTTCAATACTCCGGAAACCCTGATCGTGCATAAACTTAATCTGATCTAGAAAATCTTTACCTGCATGATTGGCGAACATTCCGGCATGGGGCCCGAAATTCATATTAAAAGGAGCTCCGGATTTTAGCCTGTTTTCTGAAGCACTATGGGCCTGAACTGCAGATCCTGCAAGAACAGACATCCCGGCAATTAAACTGCCCTTTAAAAATTCAATTCTCTTCATTATACTTATTTATGATATCGCTAATATTTGATGTCTTAGGCCGGATCTTCCCCTGGATCATCCGGTTTTAAATCCAGGTTTAAGAACATTTCAAATTAAGAAGAATTTTTTGGAAAATCTGTAAGTTTACGAATGATGAATTTCGACCGGAAAAAGCTTGAAAACAGTTCTCTGATTACCTTTTACAGGCATCTTTTGAAGCCCCGCATGATCGAGGAGAAAATGCTTATCCTGCTTAGGCAGGGACGTATCGGGAAATGGTTTTCAGGAATTGGTCAGGAGGCTATCGCTGTGGGTACAACTATGGCGATGAACCCGGATGAATATATCCTGCCTATGCACCGGAACTTAGGCGTTTTCACCAGCCGGGGTATTCCTTTGTCACGGTTAATGGCCCAATGGCAGGGGAAACTTTCCGGATTTACCAAAGGCCGCGACCGTTCTTTCCATTTCGGAACCCAGGAGTATAAGATTATAGGCATGATCTCTCATCTTGGTCCGCAGCTGGCCTTAGCCGATGGAATCGCCCTGGCAGATCTGCTTAAAAAAGATCAGAAAGCTACACTTGTCTTTACGGGTGAGGGAGCTACAAGTGAAGGTGATTTTCATGAAGCGCTTAATGTAGCGGCAGTATGGGACCTGCCTGTTATTTTTATTATTGAGAACAACGGTTATGGCCTGTCGACGCCAACCAATGAACAATACCGGTGTGATCGTCTTGTTGATAAAGCCATCGGTTATGGCATGGAGGGCCGGCGTATAGATGGTAATAACATACTTGAAGTCTATCATACCATACAGGAAATTGCAGAAGATATCCGGCTAAAACCTCGCCCGGTTCTTATTGAATGTTTAACCTTTAGAATGAGGGGCCATGAAGAAGCCTCAGGAACAAAATATATTCCTCAGGAACTCTTTACGGAATGGGAAAAGAAAGATCCTCTGAGAAATTTTGAAGAATATCTCCTGGGCGAAAATATCATAGATCAGAATTCCATTGGGGAGATCCGGGCTGAATTTAAAAAAGAGATTGATACTGAAATTGAAAAAGCATTTGCTGAAGAAGAAATTATTCCGGATACAGCCATTGAAATCGCTGATATGTATGCGGATTTTCAGAATACTCCTGTTCAGCCTGAAACTCCGGCCAAAACGGAAAGACGTTATATCGATGCCATTAGTGAAGGACTTCGAATTGGGATGCGGAAGCATTCGAACCTGGTCATCATGGGTCAGGATATTGCCGGATACGGCGGAGCTTTCAAAATAACCCAGGGCTTTCTTGAAGAATTCGGAAAAGAAAGGGTAAGAAATACTCCGATCTGCGAATCTGCCATCGTCGGAGCAGCGCTGGGTCTTTCCATTAACGGATATAAGGCGGTAATGGAAATGCAATTTGCAGATTTTGTTACCTGCGGCTTTAATCAGATCATCAATAATCTTGCAAAAACCCACTACCGCTGGGCTGAGAAGGCTGATGTGGTTATCCGTATGCCTACAGGGGCAGGAACAGGAGCCGGACCTTTCCATTCGCAAAGCAATGAAGCCTGGTTTACAAAAACTCCGGGATTAAAGGTGGTTTATCCGGCCTTTCCCTCTGATGCCAAAGGGCTGCTGCTTGCGGCGATCGATGATCCGAACCCGGTAATTTATTTTGAACATAAATATCTCTACAGAGCCATTTCGGAACCTGTGTTCGATGACTACTATACCCTGGAAATAGGTATGGCAAGAAGGATCAAAGAGGGAGAACAGGTAAGCATTATTACCTATGGCCTGGGCGTACACTGGGCCCTGGAATATTTAAATGCTCATCCTGAAATTTCAGCCGACCTGATCGATCTCCGAAGCCTGCAGCCATGGGATAAGAAATCGGTAGAGGCTTCGGTAAAAAAGACAGGCAGGGTTCTAATTCTGCATGAAGACACCCTTACCGGAGGCTTTGGCGGCGAAATAAGTGCCCACATTGCTGAACATTGTTTCGAGTATCTTGATGCACCTGTAAAACGATGTGCAAGTCTGGATACAGCAATTCCTATGAACAAGGCTCTTGAAGATAATTTTCTCGCTAAATCACGTCTCCATAAGGATTTAAACATACTGCTTGAGTATTAGTGGCACGAAATTTTCTATTGTATCTATGAAAACGACAGATCATGTGCCGGGTATTTTACTTATTCTCAATATTATTATTCTCTCTTGCGGCATGCAATAAAAATACCGATCAGCTTAAAACTTCCATAAACTCGGTCTCTTCAAATTCAATTAAGGAAAATATCCTTGCAATTGCAGACAGCATTAATAAGATTTCCGTCCGGGCCCAAAAACAGGAAAGCCTGATCTATAACCTTGGCGATTATTCCTTTTTTATCAGCAGGTTCATACAAAATTCAGAAGCTGTTCTATATATCGAACATGGTAAGAGCGGCGAATATGGCCATACCGAAAAACGCTACTACCTGAAAAATGGCATGGTGATTCTTCTGGAACAAAGCTCTAAAGACAATAAAGTTTACCTTCCTTTCAAAACAGAGCGTACCTATTACAATAAAGGTCAGACAGTATATTCTGAACGCAGGGAAGCCAGGACTGCCGGCGAGCTTAGTGGTATGAATTTTAAACAACAGCCTGCTAGCGGGAATATTTTAAAGGATATGAAAAAACTTAATGATGCAATGTATCAGAAGGGGGATTTCGATCTGGTATTTGAGGGGATTACAGAATTTCCAAAGGCAAAATACCTGATACTAAGCAAGAGGAACCTTAATGCCTACAGGGCTCCCATTCTTGTAGAAAAAAAGGATAATTTTATAGAAGCTATTGCTACTAACCCGGAAAAATACTTGGGACGGAAATTAAAAATCACCTGGGACCTGCGCAAACCCAACGAAGCAGTTTATGTTTCAGGCAGTTTATACTAAACTACCAGCAATACTTCGGATAAGGGATTGAATAAATACACCGCGCCGGTCTTTATTTCCACACAACGATAGCGCTTCCTTACAAGAACTTCCTTCCTGAAGACCTTTCCATTTTTTAGGGCAAACAAGGTGTTTACAGGAAGTTTTTCAACAAACATGGTTCCTTCAGGCTTTGTATCATACTCCTTTAATGCCCTGAATAGGTGAAGATCAGTACAGCTGGATGCTGATGGATTTTCCAGGTAATTAAAAATCGCCTTCTTTACATCGGAAGGAAAGGTATCCTGCTCAAAAAAAGGCCGCATCATCCGTTTGAAATTACTTTTCCACTCCTGACCATGAGGTTTTGCTTTTCGCTGATATTCATTCCATGTTAACAGGTGAGCAAATTCATGAACAGTGGTTACCAGAAATGCATACTGGTTCAGATTGTAATTTACAGATATACGGTGACCGGCACCCTTGAAGGGATGTCGGTAATCCCCATATTTGGTACTCCTGCTGCGGGAGATCTTAAATTCACATTTAAAATAATCGATCCATCGGGCTATAACGGGTGCTGCACCCGCAGGGAGGTAGCTATTTAAAACATTTACCTTATCCAATTTACTTTAACAGCTGATATACTATGAAGCTTGCAATATAAGCCAGGCCGGTCATGTAAACAAATTGAATTGCCGGCCATGACCATGATTTTGTCTCCCGGTAAACAACGGCAATTGTACTCATACATTGCATCGCGAAAGCATAAAACATGATCAGTGAAAATGCCACTGCCGTTGTGAAAACCGGCAGACCCGTATCCGGATTCCTTGCAGACTGCATTTTCTCGCGTACGGATTCAAGGTGGGAATCATCGCCTTCAACACTGTAAATAGTTGCCATGGTACCTACAAAAACTTCACGGGCTGCAAAAGAGGTTATCAATGCAATCCCTATTTTCCAATCGAAACCCAGGGGTTTAATAGCAGGCTCCAGGCTTTTGCCAAGTATACCTGCATATGAATTCTCCAGCTTTTCGGAAGAAATTAATCGATCGATCTCAGCGGCCGGATACTTATCCGTATACCCGGATGAACTGTATTTTTCTTCAATCCCATTAAACCTTTCTGCAGGACCATAGGAGGATAATACCCATAAAATAATAGATACGGCTATAATAACCTTACCTGCTTCAAAAACAAAGGCCTTCACACTGCTGAACATGGTGAGCAGAACATTATTCCATCTCGGCATCCGGTACACCGGAAGTTCCATAATAAAATATCCTCGCTCCCGAGACCTGATAATTAATTTCATTACCCAGGCCACAATGATCGCGCTGACTATACTTAAAACATAGAGCGCCATTAATGCAATACCCTGCATGTTTATAAAGCCCATAACTTTCTTATCCGGTACAACAAGGGATATAAGCAAAGTATAAACCGGTAAGCGCGCAGAACAAGCAATAAGAGGGGTAACCATGATGGTTATCATCTTATCCTTCCAGTTCTCAATATTGCGGGTGCTCATAATGGAAGGCACGGCACATGCAAACCCACCGATCAAAGGAACTATGGATTTACCGCTCAGACCTACTTTCCGCATGATCTTGTCCATCATAAACGTAACTCTGGACATATAACCGGTATCTTCCAGGATAGAAATAAAGGCAAAAAGGATCGCAATCTGTGGAATAAAAATGACCACCCCGCTTAATCCGGCCAGTATCCCGTCGATCAGGAGATCAGCAAAGACACCCGGAGGTAGTACCTGGTGTCCAATGGATGTCAGCCATATGAACAACTGTTCGATCAGGTACATGGGGTATTCAGACCATGCAAAGATGGACTGGAAAATTAAAAACAGAATAGCAAAGAAGATCAGGAAACCAAATATCTTATGGGTAAGAACCTTGTCAATGCGGTTGCTTACGGTTTCCTGTTTGGGATCAGAATGAATCTTTACCGTATCAAAAAGAACGTCATTGATAAAATTATACCGGCCGATCGTTTCTCCAGCCTGTAATTTCTGGGAGTGGAAGGAAAATTCCTCCTTAATATCACTGATCCGCCTGTTTTCCTCAGCAGATAAAAAAGAAAGCTGCTCATGCTGGTGGGCCAGTTGCAATGCGAGATAAGGGTTTTCTATATTAAGCTCCTTCTGGAGCTTTCTGATCAGATCGGGAGCAATACTCTCCACCTCGATGGATGGAAACTGTAAAGGAATTCTGCTGCTCTGGCTGATAGCCAGCCTGAGTTCATCGATACCTTCCTGCCTGCGTGCAGAGATAGGTACAACCTGAACTCCCAGTTTATGGGCCAGATCATCCGTTAAAATTTCAATGCCCGACCTTTTGGCCAGATCCATCATATTCAACGCAATGATAATGGGAATTTTTAGATCGGCTACCTGCGAGAATAGTAATAAGTTTCGTTTAAGATTGGATGCGTCGGCAACAAAGACGATCAGATCTGGATGTACAGGATTACTTTTGTCAGCCAGCACGTCCAAAACGATGCGTTCATCCCTGCTTTTGGGATAAAAACTATACGTGCCGGGAAGGTCAATGATCTTTACTGAACGCCCGTCAGGGAGTTTACAAATACCCAGTTTTTTCTCGACTGTTACGCCGGGGAAGTTTCCGATCTTTTGATTTAGGCCAGTAAGGAGATTAAAAAGTGTAGATTTTCCGGAGTTAGGATTACCAACCAGTGCAACTGTTAAATCACCGCTCACCTATATTTATTGCATTATGATGGTTGAAGCTTCCTGCTTCCTCAGACTTAACTGATAGCCTGATACTGTGATTGCCATTGGATCTCCAAGCGGAGCCAAACGTTCAACAATTATCGATTCCCCCGGTAAACAACCCATCTCCATTAATTTAACTGACATTTCAAGATCAGTGAATTCTTTGATTATACCTGACTGACCTGGTTCAAACTGTGAAAGTTTCATATCCTTTTATATCTGACCAAAAATAAAGCTTATTTGAATTAATTCCAAATAAGGAGATGCTTTTTAATTAAATAATAAAATTCAATGTTTAACAGGGCTCAGCGATTCTGAATTTGACCGGATAAATTTAGGGCAATTACACCCTTTTTTGAAAATACTGCAGGAACTCAGGCTGATAATGATTAACAGGCAGGCAATTCTATAATAGTTTTTCATGGAAGCGGATTCTATGTAAAAATATATAACTGAAGATACCCATACCTACACCGGTCATATCAGCAAAAAGGTCCCACCATTCAGCGGAGCGGTAGGTAAAAACTTTAAGCTGCAATATTTCGATTATTAAGCCAAGTGCCAGGGTTATTAGCAAAATTTTAAAAATCGTAAGGGGGCGGTAGGTATAACTTGACTGTTCTTTTATCTTTCCGTAGAATAAAAATACAGTGAGTACAAAAAAGAAACCCGTATGGGCCAATTTATCAAAACCTTCAAAGAAAACAATCCCCGCTTTTGCGGTATCAAGTGCAGGCATTTCGCACATAACAACCACAAAAATGGCCCAAAGAATGGATAGGTATTGATATCGTATCGTTTTTAACATTAAGCTCCTACCTGTTCCCTATATTCTTCCGCACTTAATAGCCCATCCACCTGCGAAGGATCAGACATTTCGATTTTAACCATCCATCCGTCTCCGTAAGGATCACTGTTAACCAGCTCTGGATTGGTATCCAGCTTTTTATTCAATTCCGCAACTTTCCCGCTTACTGGCATAAAAAGATCAGAAACTGTCTTTACAGCTTCAACTGTACCAAATACTTCTTCATGATTTACTTCCTTACCTAAACTGTTGATATCGACATATACGATATCGCCTAATTCTTGCTGGGCAAATTCAGTAATCCCGATATAGGCTACGTTACCTTCTACACGTACCCATTCATGATCTTTAGTGTATTTTAATTCTGCGGGGAAGTTCATCTTCTATAATTTTTTAGTTTGCCAAAAATACTTTAAGTAGGCCATACTTCCAATTGTGAAATGGAGAAATATGGGTATGAGGACTTATAGATCTTAAAAAATGATTGAAGCATGGAACCCCGGCAGCCTTATAAGGTAAATCTCAAATTCACCCCAAAATTACTGAACGAAGTATTGAATGTCTGGGAAGTATATGGACGGGTGATGTTTCCATCATAAAACAGCCGGAGGGTAAACCTCTGGTTTAACACATAGTCCACAGAAGGCCTGATGGTAATATTCTGAGCTCCTGAGGAAACATCCGCATCAACCACATCAGCTCTGTAGATCACTATCTTACGGTCACTTAAGGCGAAATCGAGTTTGAAATTCATGTCGTTGTCCATTTTAAGGCCTTTAAACAAGCCAAAGGGAAAACGGAAGCGGGTTGTACGGTAGCCCATTCCAAAGACTGCCCCGTCAACCTTCTGCTGGGCAAGCTGACTGTTGGAAAGGCTAAAACTAAGCGCCCTGGATTTCTGATATTCCAGGTTAATGGTCATATTGTTTTTAAGCCTTACATCAATACCAATGAGGGGCATAAACTGTTCAAATAAGGTGATCTGGGAGAACTGGTAGAAAGGCAGGAAGTTGCCGTTTGCATCCTTCACACTTACACCCCCGTTGGCTTCCTGGTAACGCACCAGGGAATTGAACCCATTGACGCTATATGTGGATCTGTAGGTATGATTAAAATCAATGGAGGTAAATATTTCATTAAAGAAATTGTATTTGGTTAATCCGTTATAGGTAAGCCTCCAGTTAGGGATCGGTATTTTAGGGAAGCGGCCTAATGAAACTGAGTTTGGATCCTTGCCGGTAAAGGCCGCCAAAAAAGAGGCAATGAGCACATCCTGGGAATTCTTATTGTATCCATCGGCATAGCCTCCGCTGGTTCCCCTTGAATTTGGATTCTGAGCACCTAAACGGCGGGAGATGATCGCCCTGTTCGCTTCAAATTGTCTGAATAAGGGAGAAGAATGATTGGACTTGTTATCCCTGCTGAAAGCCGTCCGAAGTGAGAAATAAGATATGCTGTAATCACCGGTGGTAACCGGACTTAAATTTTCGAACTCATTGGCAGAGGGCAGGAATTTAAAATTGGTTGAATAGTTAAAACTCTGGCTGCGCAAAGAGGTTAATTCTATCCGGAGGTCACGAATTGGCTCCAGCAATCCCCTGAAATTCAAATCTTCCTTATAGGTAGTTATATATAGCTGATTGAGAAGCGAGTCGCGCGTCATCCAGCCATTTGACAGTGCCCGGCCCCTGATATCGCGCTGACTGCCAAACAGAAAATCATATCCCGGAGCGTTTGCATCCAGATCCTGCCCCAGGAAGCTGGTTTCAGGAAGATATCCCGGCAGGAAAGTACCCTGCCGTTTGGTATAGGCGCCGCTCACGTTTTTCAGGCTTGTGAGCAGATTCACCATAAATCCACCCAGCGCATTTGCTTCGGGATCATTGAGCTTCCTTACAAACCCGAATTTATTATACAGCCCCACAAGGCTTAGTGTCGGATTGATCTGTATGGTACGCTCATTCTGAATCGTATTTCCAATATTGATTCTTGGATCGTTCAGTGTAAGTAGAGGTTCGGTCTGCCAGTTGAATCCGGCACCGTACCGGGCAGCCAGCGTTATCCAGTCGAGGCCCGGAATTTTATTAATAGGTACGGTATAACTTAAATTCATCGTATGGCCGTAATCTGTAGTTCGGCCCAGATTTTTAAGATTTTCCCAGAGTGTATCCCTCTTCAATCCATTGATCCTGCCATCAGGTTCATCAATTATGGAATAATTTGTTGCATTAAAATCAAGCTGCATAGAACGGGTAAGGTTCCAGCTGATGCCATACAAACGCGACATCTGAAAATTCTTATTAAAGTTTGTATTTACAGGAAGAAAGTTGTTCGGATCATTATCGCGCAGGGTATTTTCAGAATACAGGCGGTCAACATCAATACGGAAATTAAGTATGGAAGGCAGAAGGCTGAAGTTAAAATCCCTCACCAAGGAAAGGCTTTTCGATTTGATAAGCTTTTCGAACGGAGTATACGACCTGGCCTGTTTAGAATAATTATACTGCAGCCCCGCACGGTAAGTTTTCTGAATGGTAGCCTCATTGATAAAATCGCGGTGGTTATATTCATTAAATGCATAGGTAGCGCTCCAGTTCTCAATATCCCAGAGGCGGGTTTTACTTTCAGGATTAGTTTTGATCTTCCTAACATTTGTAAAATTTATACTTTTCCTGGCAGTAAAATCTTCTGTGATCATGCGGATTGAATCCCGCAGACCTCTGGGGGTGTTTCTTAAAGAAGTTTTAAATTCGGTATCCTGGTTCCGGGGGTCATACTGCGGGGAACCTATTTGTGAGGAAAAATTAACAAAAAGCGGAACTTTAATACCTGTCCGCTCCGGGAAAAACTTCCCAAGCTCCATATTCCCGGAGAGATCGAACAATACATCATCTTCACGATTACGCTCGCTAACCCTCCTGTCTATCGAACCGAATCCAATCGTACTTTTGCTTCCCGAAATTGTAATATCTGCGAAATCCGCCAGTTTTGCGTTCAGCCTGGCTGTCGCTGCCCATCCCCCTCGTTCATCAAAATCAGTAAGCCGCAGTTCATTAAACCAAACCTGTGCCGATTTATCAAGACCATCATCGAGCCCCGGGTTGGCTGCATTTCTTAAAGGATTCCTAACCCCGAGCATATATACCCTTACTTTACTCAAATCAGGCTGACCCATAACCGTAATGGTATTCACACCGTCGCGGTATATGAAGGGCCGGTTTATCGGCCAGGGCTGACCGTTAAATTTCGCACTGTTACGGGCAGCCTTTGCCAGCTGAAAGAACCTGAGCTCTACATCCAGTTTATTTTGTGAAGGCCAGATCTGTAATGGGTCATTGGATCCCGGATTTGTAACCTTAAGAGGGATATCATAATCATAATAGTTATCCTGATTATCTGTACCAATTCGCAGAAAGGCGGTCAGATCATTATCCCTTAACTGATCGCCTTCGGCATGAACAAACATTTCCATCCGTTTATACGATCTGAAATCATTGAAGGTAGTTCTGAAGGAAGCTCTGCCATACCCGTCACGAAGATTTTTGACATTCAAAGCAAGGGATTGCTCATTCTGCTTCGACTCCCCGCGGAAATTGGTGATATCATCTTCCCGGACTATTCCCGGCGGCAAAACATAGGGGATAGGCGTGCGCTTACCATTCTCTTCAATATTAACGGTACTTACATCCAGAGATGAATTATCCAGGCCGGGATTGATCAGGGCCGGATCTGTGATAACGCGGGAAGGATTATTTTCCGCATTATATCTCCGCCATTCGCCGCGTACCAGCTGCAGCTTGGCGAGGCGCATCACTGTTGTATCCGCAAAATCCGTCATGAACATCCTGATAAAGCGGATAGATTTAAAATCTTCAATATCTCCCACCTGCTGGATATAATCTGTGATCGGAATTTTAAATTGTATCCAGCGGACGGTTTCCTGTTTGCCATTGGCGAGCTTTACCGTGGCCGGAACAATATCGGTAATGAAATTATTCCCCACTGTCAGCAGGTCCTGCGGCCGGATGGAAAGCTTATATTGAAAATATTCATCCGCCTGCGTCGAATTATTATCCCGGTTAATATCTTCCCCGTCGGGAAAGGAAGTTGCTGCAGAATTTTCAATACCGGTTTGGTCTATGGATTGCTGAGGAGTTTTGGAATTGCTTTCCGGATTATTATATTTCTCATATCTTTTCAGGATCCCTGCATTGGCCTGGTCAAGATTGGAGCCCCGGTAGTATTGAAAATCATCCGAAGCCGGATCTGAATCAAGCGCAAGGGAGGCCTGAGCGTTTAAGCTTCCCTTTGCCTGATTAAGAAAAGTGCTGAACTGCACCCGCTCATCTATGCTGCTTAAACCATCGATTCCTACATCCTGGAAAGCCCGGGCAGTAGGATTATTATCAAAGGCCTGGATAACCGGCTGAAGTTTAGGAACCCTCCCCCAGGCTGTCAGATCGGTTTTTGAAATATTTCCGTCTGCCGGCAGGCCGTTCTCCAGACTCTTTCTGCCGTCTTTTAGAATATCTTCTGTAATATTTCCCAGATTGAAATACATATCCCCCCCCGGACTGGTCTTATTATAAATAAAGGGATCGAGCATCCATAATTCAATAAACTCGATATTCAGCGCTTCAAAATCATTGGTTTCAAGTTTTCTGAAAATCCCGCCCCAGCGGCTCCTTGGATTTGAAAGCGTTCCGTTGGAATTTAAACCGGAGCTGCTGAAGTTATAAGGTCCCCTGACATTGGGATAGAATGCCAGATCGAATGTAGGCAGGATTATCGCCTGGCTGGTTGGGGATTCCTTAAAAGGAAAAACTTCCCGTTCAAAAACCTGGCGTACATAATGATTAGACAGCTCGTCCTTGTTTCTTTTTATATTATCAGGAGTTAAAGAATTACCGGTTATAAAAAATATGGGATCTATATTATAAAATGCCAGTCTCGCCCTGTTAAAACCATAGGCAAGGTCATTATTCAATCTTGATTCAGGAAACTGCTGCGGGGTGCCGGCTATCTGCCAGGCAATAGCACTTTTTATATCAATCAGAGAGCGGCTCGCTTCAAAATCATCCAGGTAACTGGCCCCGTTCCGGCCCCCTGCAAAATTTAAAGCGCGCGGATGCCCGGGAATAAGATTTGCGAATTCACTGTTAAAAGTAAGTATAGATGCTTCTTTGGTATTAATGAAGGGGATCTTATCAACCATACGGGTAAGCCAGCGTGAGCCGGAGCTGTAATTCACATCCAAACCCCAGATTGAATTGGAGATCGCCTCTTCCCCGATATTTACTTTTTGAGTGAGGGGTTTTTCGGTCAGGTTCATAAAAGTGCCCCCCAGATTAAGCTTATTATTCACACGAAAGTCAAACCGCGAACCTGTTAATGATCTCTGCTGAAGGCCGAAAAGCTCATTATTTTCCATCTTAATACGGATCTGCTGCCCTGAATTCAGCAGGGCCTGGTTCAGGATACGTACATTTCCAATGTTATAATCAACTGTAAAATCAATTCCTTCCTGTAAGGGCAGGGTACCGGCCACAACCTGTACTGAACCCTGGGGTATATTGATCGCATTCAGCTGGAACTCCGAACCCGATTGCGATTGGTAAGTGCCCCGGATCTGGTACCTGTTCAGTTTAGAAAATAATTGCTGGGCAATAACTTTTGTTGAATCATACAAAGGCTGGTAAGCATATTTATCGATCAAATTACGTTCACTCACCGGATTAAAGCGTTTTGCAAGATCAGAACCAAAGGGCTCTACTAAAGGAAATGTAATCCTGCCATTCAGTGGGTCAATGGTCACCCCTTCCAGAAAATCAAAAAACCCGTCGGGCTTACGGTCATTCTGCTGATTTAGATTATCAAGATTGGTTAACTGAAGCCATAGCTTTCCATTGGTATTCAGGCCCTCGGTTATCTGAGGCTTTTCCACCCCGGTTTCTTCATCAAGACGGAAAATATTCAGCCTGAAATCTGAACGGCTTATCTGATATGCACCCAATGAATAGATATTCTTCATCATCAGATCCCAGGTTGGGAGACTGGTTTTCAGCGTTTCATTTTTGAGCAATTTCACGAACAAAACCTTTGGAGTAGAATTATCAACCGGTACATCGGTAGAAAATTCACCCACCTGGTATTCCACCCCGTTCATGGTATAACGGTAAGCAACGGACAGTACTTCATCCGCATTTAAGGAAGTATTTAGGGAGATGTAACCAAGCCTTGGGTTTAAAATAAATTCTTTATCGCTCAGATTACGCGCAAATGTTAGTTTCGCGAAATTGTCCGTTCCGCCATTCCCCTGAAAATAGGCGTTGGCATCATTGGTATTAGTCAGCCTTGCTCCCGGAGGCAGGTTTTGCAGCAGATTATTTGACTGCTGGGTAAAACCCGGACCATTAAAACCAGCAGGCAGAACAGAAAATCCGGCTCCCCCCTGAACCTGGGCCGTATTGTAAACCTGGTTTTCTCCAAGGTCGATCAGGCCCAGAACATCCCTGGAATTTACCGTACTGTTAGACCTGTTGGTGATCCAGACCTCAATTTTAGTGATATTAATGCTTGAGGTGATCAGGGGAATATTTTCCAGCGCCCGGTTGTAATTGTTCCTGAAATACTGGGCCAGGAAATAATGCTTGTTCGACTCATAATTATCGGCAGAGATGCTGAACTCATTTTGCTGGGATCCATTGCTTATGGTGATCTCGCGCTGCTGGGATTTTTGCTGGGAAAATATGCTGGTAACATTTAAGCGCCCGAACTGCAGCTGGGTCTTAAGTCCGAATAATGCCTGGCTGCCGCTTATCAAAGACGAACTCAGAGGAAGGCTGACATTTCCGGCCTCAACTTTCCTGACGATCTCGTCATCCTTTCCGGTATAATCCAGCTTCACCTGGTTCTCAAAATCGAATTGGGCCTCTGTATTGTAGTTGGTAGTGATCCGCAATTTTTCACCGATCTGGCCCACAACATTCATCTGTATCCGCTGGTTGAAATCGAAGTTCCCCTGGTTCCGCTGACGTTCATTAAACAAAGGATTCTCATTCCTGTTAAGCCGTCCGGAAAAGGTAAGATCGGCAGATCCCTGCGGCCTGATATCAATGGTAGTTCCGCCAAATAAACGCTCAAAAGAGCGGCTGTTTATTTTTACAGGGGGAATGAAACCGGGATCTCTCGCTTCGGCCAGAGGCAGATCGGCAAGCTCACGCCAGTAATTCCGTTTGATGAGCTCATTCTCGTACTTCTGGTATTCCTCAATGCTCAGATATTGCGGAGCCCTGTACAAGCGGTCGCCGATCTTTTCGCGGATGATATACTGTTTTGAGATAGGATCAAATTCAACGCTTCTTCGAATATTGGACGGGTTTGGAAGCATGATCCCCGAGGGACGCTTGAACTGAATGGTTTTAGAATCCTTAAAAGGATAAATGAGCCTGGAAGTATCTGAGGGGGCATTCTGTGCAATAGCCTTGCCTGTTAAAAATACAAGGCAGGCAATAAAAACGATGTTCAGGTAAATAGAAACAGCACTTTTCAATTTCCAGGATAATATTGATAGTAATTATAAGCTTTTAAGGGCAATTTTTATCAATTGTTCAACAGATAAATTCTCATCCGATGATTTAATGGCTGTCTCTAGCGACTTTTCAGCAACGCTTTTATTAAATCCGAGCATAACCAGCGCCGAAAGAGCCTCCTCTTTAGCTGTGTTATTAAGAGGCATCGAAATCAGGGAATCGGGTCCTTCCTTCTTGAGCTTGTCCTGAAGCTCCAGGATCATCCGTTGGGCAGATTTAGGGCCTATGCCTTTTATCCGCTGGATAAGCGGCACGTCTCCTTTAACTATTGCTGTTTGAATTTCGGCTGGAGTTATTGAAGACAATATCATCCTGCCGGTATTCGGACCTATACCCGATACGGAGACCAGGTGCAGAAATAAGCGTTTCTCACCCTCTTCAAAAAAACCATACATCGTATGAGCATCCTCCTTCACATGAAGCCAGGTAAAAAGTTTACACCTTTCCTTATCCTGTAATGCAGCATAAGTGTTCAGAGAAATATTAATATGGTATCCCACACCACCGGCATCAATCACCACATAGGTGGGGCATTTAAAAACCAGTTTACCATCTATATAGGCGTACATCTCTCAGGATCTATGTTTAAAATTCAATTACACCCTATTTTACCGCTTTAGCGCGGCTGAAAATTCCTCTTTTCCGTGTGGAGGTAATTTCTTCTTCTTTGGTCTGAACATCAACAACGGCAATTGTTACCATATTTACAATTTCACTCACTGAACTGCCCAACTGTAATACATGAACGGGCTTTTTAAGACCCAATAAGATTGGTCCCACAGCTTCAGCACCTCCTAATTCCTGTAATAACTTATATGCGATATTTCCTGATTCCAAATTGGGGAATATCAAAACATTTGCCGGAGCTCCAACCAGGGTACTGAAGGGATAATTATCCTTAAGAAGATCAGGGTTCATCGCAAAATTGGCCTGCATCTCACCGTCAACAACGATTTCAGGATATTTTTCATGCAGGATCTTTACCGCCTGGCGCACCTTTTCAGGCACAATACCATCATTTGAGCCGAAATTGGAGTAAGATAACATCGCTATCCTGGGCTGCACATTAAATTTCTTTACGGAGCGGTCAAGCAATACGGTTATATCTACGAGTTCTTCAACCGTTGGATTTTCATTAACCGTAGTATCCCCAAAGAATACCGGACCCTTTTTTGTAAGCATCAGGTACATACCAGTCACCCGGTTCACACCTTCTTCGATACCGATAACCTGAAGCGCAGGCTTTATTGTCGACCCGTAATCTTTGGTAAGCCCGGAAATTAAGGCATCGGCCTCACCAAACTGCACCATCGAGGCACCATAATAATTCCGGTCGCGCATCAGCTTCTTAGCCTGGAACAAGGTAACTCCACGGCGCTGACGCTTTTTATAGAGATAATCGGCATATTTACCGAATCCGTTTTTCTCATCAAGAGGGTTGATGATCTGAACTCCGTCAAGCTCAAGCTGATGTTCCAGCATGATCTGCTTTATCCGGTCTTTATTACCCAGTAAAATAGGAATTGCTATACCTTCATCGCGCACAATTTGTGCAGCTTTTAATATCTTATAATTATCTGCTTCAGCAAAAACGATACGCTTAGGCGCTGATTTAGCCTTATTCGTAACGGCGCGCATCAGCTTATCATCCATTCCAAGCCTGGTTATCAGTTCTTCCTTGTAGGCATCCCAGTCGGTTATCGCTTTACGGGCGACCCCTGAATCCATTGCTGCTTTGGCTACTGCAGGTGAAACGGAAGTAATCAAACGAAAATCTATAGGCTTGGGAATAATGTAGTCTTTTCCAAACTTTAAGCTTCTGAGGTTATAGGCAAGATTAACCGCTTCAGGGACAGTCTTTTTGGCCAGTGCGGCAATTGCAAAAACTGCGGCCTTCTTCATTTCCTCATTTATACTGGTAGCTCTTACATCAAGCGCTCCCCTGAAAATATAAGGAAAACCAAGCACGTTATTCACCTGATTGGGATAATCGGAGCGGCCGGTAGCCATAATAATATCTTTACGGGTCTTAACAGCAAGCTCGTAAGCGATCTCCGGATTTGGGTTAGCCATCGCAAAAACAATCGGGTTCTTCGCCATTGTCTTAAGCATCTCTGCTGTCAATACATCGGGAGAAGACAAACCTATAAATACATCCGCATCCTTTACCGCTTCGGCCAGCGTATGAAGGTGACGGGCTGTAGCAAATTCTGCCTTTGTGCCTTCAAGTTGTTTACGGTCTTTCCGGATAACACCCGTACGGTCGAGCATGACCACATTTTCTCGCTTTGCTCCCAGGCTTACATATAAACGCGTACAGGAAATAGCTGCAGCTCCGGCGCCGTTTACCACGATCTTAACCTTGTCCAGTTTTTTCTTCTGAAGTTCGCAGGCATTGATCAGAGCGGCAGCCGAAATAATGGCAGTTCCATGCTGATCATCGTGCATTACCGGGATCGACATACTCTCCTTGAGCCGTCGTTCAATTTCAAAACACTCGGGAGCCTTTATATCTTCCAGGTTAATGCCGCCGAATGTAGGTTCAAGGGCTTTAACTATAGTTACAAATTCGTCAATATTCTTGGTGTCAAGCTCAAGGTCAAATACATCAATATCAGCAAAGATTTTAAACAGAAGGCCTTTGCCTTCCATAACAGGCTTGCCTGCTTCAGGGCCAATATCTCCAAGACCAAGTACAGCAGATCCATTGCTGATCACAGCTACAAGATTGCCCTTGGCCGTATATTTATAAACGTCTTCCTTATTTTCAGCTATTCTTAAGCAGGGTTCTGCAACACCAGGAGAATATGCGAGTGCCAGATCGCGTTGGGAATTAGTTGGCTTAGTAGGGATAACTTGTATTTTTCCGGGGCGTCCTTGTGAATGATAATCAAGTGCATCCTGCTTGCGGTTCGTCTTACTCATTAAATCTGGGAAATTGTTCTTGCGGCAAAATTACAATTCTTTTCGGTATGGCTGAGAAAAAAGCCATTTCTGAAATCTTATAAAAATACCCGATTATCCCCTGTCAATCTTTAATTTCATTCCCGGCTTTATGGAAGATTTGGATAATCCATTCAGCGCTTTTAATCTTGAAACGCTTATTCCATGAAATTTTTCTGCTATCCCGGAAAGGGTATCTCCAACTTTTACAACATAACTTATGTATGAATTCTGTCTTTCAGGAAGCGGTTTTGAGGGAGGTGCTATACGGATGTTCTGACCTGGCACAATATCACTGGTCTTCAGTTCATTCCAAACTTTCAGATCCTGAACTTCAACACTGTACTGGTTAGCGATATGAGTAAGATTTTGTCCTGCTTCAGCCCTGTGGTATGCCTTACCTGAAGAAGTGCTGCCTACCTTCGGATTCACTGATGCCGCGATAATGGCAGGAGCCTTTTGACTTTCATACCCGTTCAGCACATTATATAATGATGCGTAGCTTGCATTCCCTGAATTGGGAATGACCAATGTCCGTGTCGACTGCGGGCTGCCGTTAACAATCTGCTTTTTATACGAGGGATTTAGGATCAGCAGTTCTTTAAGGTCGATATCTGCCGCTTTTGCAATGGCGCTGATAGAAATCAGCTTATTTACCGGAATAACATCTGTTATAACATTAAAGTCTGCAGGCCGGACCGCAATACCATGATCCTTATAATAGTTCATGGCATAAACTGTAGCTATAAAGGCAGGAACATAATTCTGAGTTTCTCTAGGTAAAAAAGGACGAACCCTCCAGAAATCAGCAATGCCTCCCGACTTTAGTATGGCGCGTTTAACCGCACCGGTTCCGCAGTTAAATGCGGCAATTGTCAATAACCAGTCGCCAATGCTTCTATAGGCATCCATCATATAATGGGCCGCAGCATAGCTAGCTTTTACAGGATCTTTTCGCTCATCTACAAAGCTGTCCATCACCAGGCCATAGCCTTTGGCGGTGGTATACATAAATTGCCAGGGACCAACAGCTCCTGATTTTGAAACAGCGTGAGGATTCAAAGCTGATTCAACTACCGTAATAAATTTAATCTCATCCGGAATTCCAGCCTCCAGAAGAGCTTTTTCAAATATCGGGAAATAGTATTCAGACAGACCCAGCATTTTGCCGATCTGTTCCTTCCGGTTCAGATAGATATCAATATAATTCTGAACGTATTCATTATAGGATAAGGACACATCGCTGCCCAGGGAATCCAACCTTCGTTCGAATAGATTTTTGTAGGGAAGTACTGCTCTATTATTAACAGGGGAAGCAAACAAACTATCACTGGGCTTGATAATCCCAGTGGGTTGTGCAGAATTAAAAGGTAGTCTATTGGGGGAAGCATTTGCGGAAACAGCCGCAGCAAGTACTATAAACAAGGCCAGGACCATCGTTTTTCTCATACTAAAATGATAAAGGGTACGGTATTGCCACCGTAGTTAAACAACAATATGAAGATAAAAGTTACGAATTCTTTAGAATCTTCGTTAATTTTTTTGAGAAAGCCAAAAGGTTCGCCTCATCGAACCGCCTGCCCAAAAACTGTATACCTAACGGCAGCCCTTTGCTATTATTGCCCACCGGGAGTGAAATTGCAGGTATACCTGCCAGGGATGCCTGAACAGTGAATATATCCGCAAGATAATTAACCACCGGATCATCACTTCCTTCACCTATTGTAAAAGCCGGGGTTGGCGTAGTAGGAAGCATGATAAGATCATATTCACTCAGAATTTTATCAGTTTTATCGCGGATAAGCCTGCGTACCTTTTGCGCCTTTGAATAATAGGCATCATAATATCCCGCGCTGAGCACGAATGTCCCGAGAACGATCCTGCGCTTTACTTCGCTTCCAAAACCTTCTGAACGCGATTTTTTATAGGTCGATTCCAGATCAAAGGCATCTTTACTGCGATAGCCAAAGTGCACGCCATCGTACCTGGCAAGGTTTGAAGATGCCTCGGCCATGGTTAGAATATAATAGGTGGGGACTACATATTCAAGCAGTTCGAATGAAACAGGTTCGACTGTATATCCCTCTGCTTTCAGTTTGTCTATACAATCCTTAAAAGAGCTTTTTATCTCCGGATCAAGGCCTTCTGAATCCAAGGCTTCTGATAAATAGGCGATCTTCTTCTTATCGTCTGAGATAAGCTCAGAAGAATATAAAGGAACTTCTTTTGAAGAAACCGTACTGTCATAGCCGTCGGCCCCTGCAATTACCTCAAGCAATAAGGCCGCGTCTTCCACACAGTTTGTAATCGGCCCAACCTGATCAAAAGAGGATGCATAAGAAATAATTCCGTGCCTGGAAACCCGGCCGTAGGTAGGCTTTAAACCAACAACACCGCAAAATGCTGCCGGCTGCCTTACCGATCCGCCGGTATCTGTGCCTAATGCCGCCAGACATAAGCCTGCCTGAACTGCTACAGCAGATCCGCCGGAGGATCCGCCGGAAACCTTGCTTAAATCTGCATTATTTCTTACTGGTCCGTAATAGGAAGACTCATTGGAAGCGCCCATAGCAAATTCATCGCAGTTAAGCCTGCCGATAATGATCGCATCTTCCTCCAGAAGACGTTCTACTACAGTTGCTGAAAATGGGGAAACGTAATTTTCCAGAATTTTTGAACAGGCGGTGACTTTATGGTCGCGGTAGCAGATATTATCCTTTATACCGATCACCATTCCTGCAAGTTTACCTGAAGTACCCTTGTTGATTTTGTCTTGAATCCGGCCTGCTTCAGCGATGGCCTCATCAGAAAAAACTTCTATGAAAGCATTTAATTCCCTGCGGTCAGCTATACGTCCAAGATAGTGCTCAACCAGAGATGGCAATGTCAATGCATCATCATGCCTGGCCAATGCCTCCTGAATTCTGGAAAGAGATGAAAAACCTTCCATGCCTCGAATGTAAAAAATTAGAAGTGAACAGCTAAGGCTTTAACCCCTACATTAAAAGGGAATGTAATTAAGCTGTTTGCCAGCCGGGGTGGCTTCATCGTCTCTAAAGAGTCCCATAGGGCAAAAAATAAAAAACAATCCTCCTGCCGCTGAAAATTATTCCAGTGCAAGAGGATCAGTTTAAAAGATACTTATTTGGTATCCTGATCTTTAGTTGCTCCAGCAGGAGCATCATCGCCGTTTTGAGCAGTTTTGAATTCTTTGATCCCTCTGCCTAAACCACGCATAAGTTCAGGAATTTTCTTACCCCCAAATAATAACAGAACAACCACTACAATTAAAATGATTTCAGTGGCTCCAAGTCCCATAACTAATAAAATTGAGTTTAACATAAAAGTTTATTTAATGGCAATTTTTGTATTCTCTATATCCGTATTTTCAGGAGTTTCGCTTTCCATGGAAATGCCGTTATCTGCTTCATCCGGAGTATACGGTTCCGACTTCGCCTCAGCTTTTTCCAGATCAGCAGCGTCGTTAATACTATTTATATTGTTGTGTATTTCTCTTTTAATGCCATCAGATGCGTCTTTGAACTCTCTAAGGCCTTTTCCCAATCCACGTGCAAGTTCAGGAAGTTTCTTACCCCCGAACAAGAGAAGGACGACAAGAAATATCAGGATCATCTCCGGACCCCCGATATTCATAAATAACAAAATTGAACTATACATTTTTAAAAAAAATCAATATACAAATATAAGGATATTAATAGCTAAAATTAATTTTAATTTGCCAGCCATCCGGCAGGATTCATGGGTACAGCACCTTTACGGACTTCAAAGTGGACTTCTGTTGTTCCGTCTACCGGATCGGTAATTACTGTACCTATATTCTGCTTTAACGTAACTTTCTGCCCTTTTGATACAGATGCCGACCTTAGATTCGAATAAACTGTAAAATATTCACCATGCCTGATTAAAACCACAAATGAACCTGCGAAGTTTTGTACCGCTGCAACCTCGCCTGCAAAGACGGCACGCACCTGCGAGCCGGGAGCTGTTTTAATGTCAACCCCATTATTTTCGGTTGTAACATTTCTGCCATAGGTGTGATTACCAAAATCCTCAATAATTATTCCACTCGTTACCGGCCATGGAAGATTGCCCCTGCTGCCCAAAAAGTCGGAAGACAGTTTGGCAGATTCAGGAGTTGCTGCCAGAATGCTTGAGCCTTTTGAAATCGGCTTGGCATCCGGAGCATCCTTGTTCTCGGCTCTGGCTTTTTCGGCCGCTGCCCTTGCCGCTGCCTCCGCCCTTCTCCTGGCTTCCTCAATCTCACGGTTAATGGCATTCTGAATTGCCCGGTTCAGGGTGGCTGATTCTCTTTGCTTTCTGGAAATTTCCTGCTTTAACTTTTTCTCCTGGCTGCTCAGTCCGGATAATACTTTCGATTTGCTCGACTTTTGCTCGCCGAGAGTTCGTTTTTCTTTCTGCTGATCGCCGAGCAAATTACTTTTTTCACGCTTGTTCCGGTCGAGCTCGCCAATCTTGGTATTGAGATCGCTTTGAGTTGATTCAATATACTTGGCCTGCTTTTTCCGGTACTCGCTGAACTGCTGAAGATATTTTAAACGCTTGTAAGCCTGATTGAAATTCTGGGCCGCGAATATGAACATCAGCTTACTGTAGGAACTCTGGTTCCGGAAAGCAAACAAAACCATTCCCGCGTATTCCTTTTTTAACTTATTCAGCTGGGCCTGCAGAGAGCGTACATTATTGGTATTGTCTGAGATCTGATTATCGAGCAGCCTGACTTCGGAATTGATCGTACTGATCTTTTGTTCACGCAGCCTGATCTGGGCATTTAAAGCCCGGATCTGCTTTAGTGATAAATTCTTATTGCTTGAGGTTTGATTTAAACTCCGGTTAAGCGATTCGATTTCACGGGAAAGGGCTTCTTTACGCCTTTTTAACTCCGAACTGCTCTGTCCGAAAACGTCAGAGCTAAAACAAAAAATAAAAAGTATAAGGAGGCACTTAGCTAACTTCATTCAAACAAATTTATTATTCTTTAATCAAAAACCGCTCCGGCACTCTGAACGGAATATCTACAAGGCCGTCGATATCTACTTTGGAAAATTTAAGATCCAGCCGGATATTCTTGTTTTTTGCCTGGGATTTCATCGTAACCCCATGAGGGATCTGCCGCTCCATAACGGATTGAAAATCACCATAATTAACAGTCAGCATCTGCTTTGAACTGGTATCGTTAAGAATATTCTGGGTAACCTTGTCCAGTTCATTTACATGGATATTATAGATCAACGATCCCAGAATACTTTTCAGATGAGCCTGGTTTCCCTGAATATTAACCTCAGTAGAATCATTAATAAGTCCCTCTATGGTATTGCCTACCAGCACGGACTGAAGCGTGGCAAAATTGATCTTCTCATTGGTATAATCATAAATATAGCTGAAAGGCTTTTTCACATATACATTTTCCAGACGGTTTAATATCTTCACACTGTCGGGGGTAATCAGGGCCCGGGCAACCTCAAGCCCTGCAATAGCCGTAACGGATACCCATATCGCCTCGTTATTGCGTATGCGGATATTCATGCTTACATCATTTGTATTTGCTCCAATGGCAAGGTCGGCTTTGGCTTTAATCGATAATGTCTTAAAAGATGACTGATTGTTTTTAATGGCAAGCATCTTATCCAATTTAGCATTCCTGGTTTCAGTAACCGGAGCTACCACTACCGGAGCAGCAACAATTTCTTTTTTCGCCTTACATGCGGTAAACATGATAAAAACACCGGCAATCAAAACCGCCCTATTCAATATATTTCTTTTCATTTATTTTTTTATCCAGTCGCTCTGATCCCTGACCCAGAGTCTTCGCTTTTTGCCATTGTTCGAGGGCTTGTTCTTTCTCGCCGAGAAGGTACAAAATATCACCGTAATGCTCCACCTGGGTTGCATTATTTGCAGAGCTGTTCTTCAAAGCTTTCTCGATCCATATCCTGGCATCCGTATATTTTTTCTGACGGAATAAGATCCAGGCATAGGTATCTTCAGATGATGCATTATTCGGATCAAGCTCAAGAGACCGTTTAGACATCTTCGCAGCTTTCTCCAGATTTTCTCCTCTTAACGATAAATAATAAGCATAATTGTTCAGAACATAACTATTATCCGGATTTAATTCCAATGCCTTATCATAGGACTGATCAGAATCTTTAAATTTTTTCAGGGCATTGTATGAATCCCCAAGGGTGGAGTAAACCTGTGTCAGAATGTCCTTATCCTCTGCTTCAAGGTCGGATGCATTTTTAAGATAAGAGACCGCCTTCTCATAATTTTTAGTCTGCACAAGGGCTATCCCGGTATAAAGATATAGGGCGGCCTGGTTAGGAAAAATAGCCAGGGCCTGCTCGCCTTCGGTCAGTACCTGTTTAAAGTCGCCCCTGCTGACCCCGATGCGTAATAACTGCTCCCATATCTGATAGATCTGATCATTCAGGGCCAGAGCTTTACGGTATGAATCCTGTGCCTCCGCATATTTTCTCTCCTGGAAAAGCACATCCCCGTAAACCGCAAAAGCTTTGGCTTCATCGGGATGAGTCTTTACCATGATAGAAGCCAGCTCATCGGCATAAGCCCTTGCTTTAATGTCTGAAAACATCGGAAAAAAAGAAAGCACGATCCGCACCTTTTCATCTATATTAAGATTCCTGTCGGCAAAAGCCACCTTCAGCTCAATAAATGTATTATCAAACTGATTTAAAGCACGATAATGATCAGCCAATGCAAGCCGTATCAAAGCATTTTCAGGATCCATCGCCTTAGCCTTATTTAAAACTGCGATCGCCTTCTCCCGGTCGCCGGATTTGGCATAAGACTCGCTGAGATACATGTAATTCCGAAGTTCATCCGGGTTTTGCTGTATCTGCTTTTCAAGTTCGGCTTCAACCTTTTCAGGTTTGCCCTCCTGCATAAGGATCCTTTGCCTTGCTGATGTGAGTTCTTCAGATGACCCGAAGCGTTTTTCTATCTCATCATAGGCACCTGCAGCTTCCTTCATGCGTTTAAGACGCAGCAAGGCGTTGGCTTTATCATAATAATTATCTTCCTTGTGGGGAACAAGCTTCATCAATTCGTCCAGCACAGTGAGCAATTGAGGGATCTTATTTGTTTTTTTATAGATATCGGCCAGCAGGGTCCAGTACCATTCGTTCTCCGGGCTTACTGTTACGGCATCCCTGATCAGGCGTTCAGCCTCATCCGCCTTATTATCCGCTAAACTGATACTGGCAAGCTCATACATCGCCGCATCGTTATCAGGATCAATTTCCAGTACCTGGTTAAAAAAAACTGCTGCACGCGGATAGTTCATCACGATCTTTTCATGAAGCCCGTCATAAAACAGATCCCTTACCTGCAAACTATCCTTCGGACTCAATACTTTTCCTACTACAATCACCGCCCCTTCTTTTGCCTGGTTCTTTTTCTGGGCAAAAGCAGCGGATGTGATGATCGAAAGGATCAGAATGATGATCGTACTTTTATTCATATTTATTATAATCCGGTATGGCCGTAGCCTCCCTCTCCCCGAATAGTTTCTGTCAGCAACTCTACTTCTTCCCAGTTTACCAGCTCATGTCTGGAAATGATCATCTGCCCTACCCTGTCCCCATTAACTATCTCATAATCAGAACGCGAAAAATTTATAAGGAGTATTTTAATTTCACCTCGGTAATCCGCATCAATTGTTCCCGGGGAGTTTAATATACTGATACCATGCTTAAGCGCTAATCCGCTTCTAGGCCTGATCTGGGCTTCAAACCCTTTGGGCAGCTCTATATATAAACCCGTCGGGATCAGTTTCCTTTCCATCGGAGCAAGTATAAGCGGCGCTTCCAGGTTCGCTCTCAAATCCATTCCTGCCGAAGATTCGGTTTCATATGCAGGAAGTGGATGGGATGATCTGTTTATAATTTTAATCTTCATTTTATGCCAAATATGACCTTGAGTTCTTTTCGCTCAATGTAAACCGCAGCTAATGTAAATATAAGAAACAGCGCATTTCCGATGATTATATTACGCTTAAATACTATAAATGATACAAAAACAATTCCTGCCGCGGACAAAAGATAGCCAATATTCTTTTTGAGATCATAAGGTATAGGATAATTTTTCTGACCCCATATATAGGAAAGTACCATCATTGTGGTATAAGCGGTAAGTGAGATCCAGGCTGAAGCAAGATAACTGTACTGCGGGATGAAAATGATATTCAGAACAATAGTCAGCATGGCCCCGATGCCTGAAATGTACAGTCCGTACCTAGTCTGGTCTGATAATTTATACCAGATAGATAAATTCATATAGATCCCAAGACTGACGTATCCAAATAGTAAAACCGGCACAATCCGCAATCCCGACCAGTATATGGCTTGCTCTGCAGCATCCTTCCCGTTTATAAAATATTTGAACAGTTCTATATTCGCTGTTACAAATACAAAGATGAGAGAAACGGTTATCACAAAATAGTTCATGATCCGGGCATAGGTCTGCGCAGAATTTTTACTATCCGAATGGCTGAAAAAGAAAGGTTCCGCTCCCAGGCGGAAGGCATTGATAAAGATGCTCAGAAAAATAGCGATCTTACTGCATGCCCCATAGATCCCTACCTCTGTATCCGATATCCCCGGAGGGAGAAGATGCCCCAGGAAAATTTTATCCATGTTCTCATTGATTACAAAAGAAATATTAGCGATCAGCACGGGAATGCTGTATAAGAGCATCTCTTTAAGTAATCTCACATCGTAGCTGAACCTGATCTTCAATAATTCAGGAAGAAGGAGGATAAGCGTAAGTGCACTCGCAATCAGGTTGGAAAGAAATACATAACCAACCCATCCTTCCCTGTACCAGGTTTGCACCAGATCAAAACCCGGCCAGCCATTTTTAATTCCCAAGGGGATCAGAAAAATAAACAGGAGGTTAAAGCCAATGAAGGTCAGGATATTTACGAATTTGATCAGGCTGTAGCGCAGCGGCCTGCCCTCGGCACGAACTTTAGCGAAGGGGATAACGGCTATTGCATCTGCCGCCAGGATATAAATAAAGTAGCGTATATAGCGGGCGTAATCCGGGTTATAGATCTCGCCTTTTTGCATCCAATGTGCAATATCCTCTACAAAAAGTATACTGAACAAGAGGAATACAACGGCAATCGCACAAATGGTAAAAAAGGTATTATTATATACCTTCTGCTTGTCGTTTTCGTATTTTTTCAGGTATCTGAAGAAAGTCGTCTCCATCCCGAAAGCCAGCATAGCGTTCAGCAAGGAGGCCCAGCTATACATCAGGGTAAAGATACCGTATACCTTTGCCGGGTAGAGGGCGACATAAACCGGTGTCAGAATAAAATTAAGCAGCCTGGCAACTACGGTGCTTAAACCATATATAGCAGTCTGGCCTGCAAATTTTTTAATTGATGACAAGGAGATGGATAATTGGCATGTTCATATTACTTTCTGACTATCTCAAAATTACGATAGTTTTTTACTTCCCCTTCAGTGACCGCTACATTTTCAACTGCAGCCCTGTCTGAGCCTTTATGGCAAAACTCCAGGAAAAGCTCGAGGGAGAAATCATCTCCTTCTGCCTCTATAAAAACAGTTCCGTCTGAGCAGTTTCTTGCAAACCCTTTAATTCCAAGCTGATCGGCAACCGCCTTGCTGCTTGCCCGGTAAAAAACTCCCTGTACTTTACCGCTGACTATAATATCCAGATGTTTCATTAATTGGGCCTTAAAAACTTAAATTTTTGATCCTTTCCTTCTCTCGAAGAAATTCCTGCCAGATACCTGTTAATATTTCTTCTGCAGGCCTGATCTTATCAATATTTGCTGCAACCTGGCCTATTTCAAGTTCCCCCTGTTCCAGATCGCCTTCAAACATACCACGTTTTGCACGACCTTTTCCCAGTAAGTTCAACATTTCAGCACGGCTTGCGCATTCAGCCTCGGCTTTTTCAACCTCTCTGAAAAATTCATTTTTTAGCAGTCGGACCGGAAGGAGTGCCTTCATGCTCAGTTTTGTATCGCCTTCACCGGCTTTAACTATGGCATCTTTGAAATTGGGATGTGCCGATGATTCAACCGATGCTGCAAACAATGAGCCTACCTGAACCCCTTCAGCACCCAGGGCAAAGGCTGCCAGCATGGCCCTTCCCCCGGAAATCCCGCCGGCTGCAATGACCGGTACCGATACCTTATCGCAGAGATAGGGAACCAAACACATGGTAGTGGTTTCCTCACGGCCATTATGACCCCCGGCTTCGAAACCTTCGGCAACAATAGCATCAACCCCGCTAGCCTGAGCTTTTAACGCAAATTTTTTATTGGCAACTACATGAACTACACTGATCCCTCTTTCCTTCAGATAAGGAGTCCACAGCGATGGGTCTCCTGCAGAAGTGAATACGATCTTTACACCCTCTTCGACAATGATATCCATGATCTTTTCAATTTCCGGATACAGCAAAGGAACATTCACGCCAAAAGGCATATCTGTTGCCTTCCTGCATTTCTGAATATGCTCCCTCAGAACATCGGGATACATGGAACCCGCGCCTAAAAGTCCCAGGCCACCGGAATTAGAGACCGCCGAAGCAAGCCGCCAGCCGCTGCACCATACCATACCAGCCTGAATAATGGGATACCGGATACCGAACAATTTGTTAATTGAATTCATTCCTGTAAAATTGAGCTTTTACAGCCATACGTCAAAATAAGGATCAAAGGAGTTTTTTAAGCCTGGATGCTGCCGTTAACTCCTGCCCTTTAACAGAGGTAATCAGGTTTAATCCGGGGGTCTTGCCTTTTTCTATAGTCCCGAAATGCTTTTCCATACCTAAAAATTGAGCCCCGTTCAATGTAGCCCAGCGGAGGGTGCGGCTCAATGAAAGGGATGAGAAATGCTCATGAATAGTTTTCAGTTCAGACAAAATGCAAAGGCTGTCATTGGAAGCCAGGCTGTCAGTTCCCAGGGTAATATGGGAATCCTGGGTGAGGAACCTGTCGATCGCTGGCAGCCGTCCTTCGATATAAAGATTAGCTTTCGGGCAGAAACACCAGTAAATACCCCGGTTTTCCAGACTGGCATGATCCATATCCTTAATGCTGGTATAGGTATTATGTACCATCAGCATTTTTTTATGTTCAGAAAATAAGGGAAGTAGTGTTTGGAGAGAATTGCGGCCGGCAGGTTTAAAATAGTCAATGTCAATATTCAGCCCTTCATAAAAGGCGATAAACTCACCGGTTTTATTTATAAACAGCTCATTCTCCTCATTGCTTTCCTGATTATGCATAGATGAAATATCCGAATTCTGAGCGCCATGTTCTTTTAAAAGCTGGAACAGATCCCGGGAAACAGAATAAGGGGCATGCGGAGCCAGCGAGACCGGCAGGGGATCGAACTCCTCTTTAAGCTTAAGTGCCCTGTTAAAAATCGTTCCGGCCTTTTCAGGATCAAAACCCAGAAGTTCAACAAAAGTATGGTAGTAAAGAAGACTGTTCTGCTTGATAGGTTTGGAAAGACTGTTATTGGAAATATCCCCGACAGCAATGATCCCATTCTCATACATGGCCTGATCTGCCTTTTCCATTAAGGCGATAATGGTTTCCTCATCCCCAGACCTCTCAGACATCACCGAACGTATAAAAGGAATAAGGCCTTGTTTGGCCGGTATGCGGCCATGTAAATGCGAAAGTTCCAGGTGACAATGGCAGTTAATAAAACCTGGAACAATAATACCTTCATATTCCTCTACAGGTTCGCTGATCATGGATCTGCCTTCTGCATGAATAATTTCCAGGATATGTCCTTCATCGTCAACAGAGACGATCCCGTTTTTTAAAGGCTCTCCGCTCACGGTAAAGATGTAATCGGCGCTTAGATGTCGCATTTATTTGCTGTTATGAAAATCAGGTTGATCACATTTAAATGGTGCCGGAATCCTGAAGGGATAAAGATAAGAAGATGTTATAGGTTTTACTTCCACCTGCAGGTTTTCTCCTTATTAATGGTTTTGGTTCAACAGCCGGGATAATTATTTTCCGGCCTCTCCTATTCTCCCTGACTGATATTCCCTAAAAAATGTCATAATCCATGTGCGCTTTGCCATTACTACGTACTATTTGGTATTTTTGCGGAATAATGCCTGATCAATTTAAAATAGACATACGCAGTTTATCTGTAGATAAGCTTAAAGAACACTTTATTTCACTGGGTGAGCCTGCCTTCCGGGCGAAGCAGGTTTATGAATGGCTGTGGGAGAAGTCATGCACAGATTTTGAGGAGATGAGCAATCTCTCCAAAGCCCTCAGGGAAAAGCTGAAAGACCTTTTTATTATCAATAATTTAGAGATCCATCAATCCCAGTTCAGTTCCGATAAGACTATAAAAAACACATTTAAATTATTTGACAACAATATAATTGAAGGGGTTCTGATCCCCGCTACCGACCGGATGACGGCCTGCGTAAGTTCCCAGGTAGGCTGCAGCCTTACCTGCAAATTCTGTGCAACAGGTTACATGGACAGAAAGCGTAACCTTAATCCCGACGAAATTTACGACCAGGTCGTACTGATCGATAAGCAGGCTAAAGACAATTATCAGATCCCGCTTACTAATATCGTCTATATGGGAATGGGCGAACCTTTGCTGAATTACGCCAATGTGATGAAATCCATTGAGCGGATTACCGCCAAAGATGGACTGAATATGGCTGCCAAACGAATTACCGTTTCAACGGCAGGAATTGCCAAAATGATCAAGAAGCTTGGGGATGATGCCGTACGCTTCAATCTTGCGCTCTCTCTGCATGCCGCAAATGATGAAAAGAGAAATACCATCATGCCGATCAATGAGCAGAACTCCTTAAAGGCACTTGCGGAAGCTTTGAAATATTATTTTTCCAAAACTAAAAACCCGGTTACGTACGAGTATATCGTGTTTAATGATTTTAATGATTCATTGCAGGATGCGGAAGAGCTGGCCCGTTTTTGCAGGCATATCCCATGCAAAGTAAATATCATCGAATACAATCCGATCAGTTTCGCCGATTATAAGAATGCTGATATCGACCGCATCGACGCTTTTGCTGCCTACCTGCGTAAACATAATATCAATACCAATATCCGAAGAAGCCGTGGTAAAGATATTGATGCCGCCTGCGGACAGCTGGCGGTTAAAAGCTGATCGCCGTTAACTAAATAATCTTTTCCTGATTAAATCGAAAAAATAAAGAGCTGTATCTTAAGATATGTCAGCTTTTTATGATTTTCTGGAAGATTTCCTTGCCCTGTTCTTTCCGGAACTATGTGCAGCCTGCGGTGAAAATCTTTTCAGGAATGAGCAGGTGATCTGCACGGACTGCATTTATAATCTGCCGGTTACTAACTTCCATTTACATCCGGATAACAAACTTTCCCGGCAGCTCTGGGGCAGATTTCCCTTTGTTCAGGCTTCATCCTTTGTGTATTTTCAAAAGGGAAACCGGGTGCAAAATATTATGCACCAGCTGAAATACAATAACCGCCCCGAAACAGGATTCAGAATGGGTGAACTTTATGGTTATGAACTGAACCGCTCAGCGCAATGGCTTAAACCTGAACTTATCATCCCGGTACCTCTGCATTCTGCAAAACTGAGAAAGCGCAGATACAACCAGAGTGAACTTATTGTACGCGGAATGGCATCTATTATCGGCATACCACTTAGTTTAAATAATCTGAAACGCATAGAAAATACGGAGACACAAACCCGGAAATCCAGATTTGCAAGGTATGAGAACTTAAAGGATGCCTTTATGATCAGTAAAGCGGAGGATTTAAAGAATAAGCATATTCTTCTGGTGGATGATGTAATGACGACAGGTGCAACCCTTGAAGCATGCAGTATCGAACTGCTGAAAATTGAAGGCCTGCAGATCAGCATAGCCACAATTGCATTTGCTGAATGAGTTCAATACTAAAAACCATTCAGATACATGTATAGCGAACTATTTTATTGTTTCTTCGTGAAAAGGTCCCTCAACTGCGCTTTCGGGATGGTGAGTATCGGTCTTGATAAGCATCTTTAATGTCAAAACAAACAGATCTCTCCTCGCGTCAAATCTTGTACTAATCCTGAATATTCCATTCGCTCCTTCGAGATGACGGTAATAATAAATTTACGTTCCGATTTCCATTCCTAAGATATTAATGTTTTATTCCAACCGTTTGCTCTTGCGATCGGAATTAAAATTGCTTTTTTAATGCGTATCGGGAACGAAATTAAAGCCTGTCATGGTGAATAATATGAGTAAAATTAAAACCTGTCATGCCGAATGAATATGAGGGATCTTATTGCAAACGAGATGAGCTTCTCTGTGTAAAAATACATAACAAACAAATTTTCTGGTTTCTTTCCGATAAGGTCCCTCAGCTGCGCTATCGGGATGACACAGTGCCAATATCAAAACCTGTCATGCCGAATGAATATGAGGGATCTTATTGCAAGAGAGATGAGCTTCTCTTTGTAAAAATACATAGCAAACAAACTTTCTGGTTTCTTTCCGATAAGGTCCCTCAGCTGCGCTATCGGGATGACACAGTGCCCGTATTAAAACCTGTCATGCCGAATG
>JAKFCV010000008.1:0-5932 GCA_036676435.1 Pedobacter sp.
GGATTTTTGAACTGGGGGGATGTATCGCTGGCGGCTGCACTCAGCGGCAAAAATATCCGGATCATCGACCCGGTAACGATGTCGGGTGTGAAGATAAGCGGGAACAGCTTAAAGGACTACCAGTCGGAATTCGCCAAATTAAGAACTATAAGCAAACAGCAGGGAAAGACAATTTTCAATTAATTATATAATCCTTTATACACATGAAGAACAATCGCAGGGACTTTCTAAAACTGGCAGGAATAGCTGGTATAGGTTTAACCGGAGCCAGTATTCTGCCGGGATATGCCCGGGGTACAGAGAGCTCCGATCTTAACCAGGTCAGGGAACAGGCAATGAAAAACCATGTTCAGCAATTTAATATGTCAGGTTACGGGGCCCCGAAATTAGATACGGTCCGCATTGGTTTTATTGGCACCGGGAACCGGGGTACCGGAGCGGTGCTGAGGATGAGTAAGATAGGAGGTGTGGAGATTAAGGCATTAGCCGATTTACGTCCTGAAAAAGCAAATGCAGCTAAAAAAAAGATAGCAGATTCCGGTCAGAATCCGCTTATATACAGTGGTAATAAGGAAGAATGGAAAAAGGTGTGCGAACGTGATGATATCGACCTGATCTATATTGCAACTCCCTGGGAACTGCATACGCCTATGGCGGTTTATGCCATGAATCATGGAAAACATGTCTGCGTGGAAGTGCCCGCAGCAACAACGGTTGAGGAATGCTGGCAGCTTGTAGAAACTTCTGAAAAAACACGCAAGCATTGCATGATGCTTGAAAACTGCTGCTATGATTTTTTCGAGCTCCTTACCTTGAATATGGCCCGTCAGGGATACTTCGGTGAGATTGTGCATGCTGAGGGGGCCTATATACACGATCTTCTTGAAGGTGATTTTTCTAAAGAAAAATATTACGACCAATGGCGTCTCAGAATGGATTCAAGCAGGAAAGGTAATTTGTATCCTACGCATGGTCTGGGGCCGGTATGCCAGGTAATGAACATTAACAGAGGAGATAAAATGGATTACCTCGTTTCTGTTTCCAGTGATGATTTTATGATGGGTGAAATGGCTAAAAATCTGGCTGCCAAGGACGATTACTACAAGCAATTTGTAGGTAAGCCCTTCAATGGTAATATGAATACGACCACAATACGTACCAATAAGGGGAAAACGATCATGGTTCAGCATGATGTAACCTCCCCGCGTCCGTATTCCAGAATTCATCTGGTGAGCGGAACAAAAGGCACTGCACAGAAATATCCCCTTCCGGGACGCATTTCTAACAGCCACCAGGGCTGGCTTTCTGAAGCGGAATTCAAGTCGCTGGAAGAGAAATATACCCCGCCGATTATCAAAAAAGTAGGCGAACTGGCCAAGCAGGTTGGCGGTCATGGCGGAATGGATTTTTTAATGGACTGGCGGACGATCGATTGCCTGCGGAACGGTTTGCCGCTTGACCAGAATGTTTACGATGCTGCTCTATGGAGTTCTATATTTCCATTGAGTGAGTGGTCCGTGAAAAATCGTTCAAACTCCATTGATGTTCCGGATTTTACGGCAGGGTCGTGGAAGAAGAATGAGCCGGTTGATATCAGTATGTCAAAAGGTGGTAACACAGAAGTGAAAATTAAGTCATAACAATATTCAAAAATCAATCTGTTGCAATTTCAATTTTAAAACAGAGTTAACTATTTTTATATGGAAGTATTTATATCAAAGGACCCTATTGAATTGGGTAATTCAGCAGGGAAAGCTGCCGCCGAATTAATAAGGAATACCATTGCCGCTAATGGAAAAGCAAACATCATTCTTGCTACCGGATCAAGCCAGTTTGAGACATTGAAACAATTAATATCAGAAAAGGATATCGACTGGAGTAAAGTAGTCATGTTTCATCTTGATGAGTATATCGGACTTCCGGAATCATCGGGAGCAAGTTTCCGTAAATATTTGAAAGAGAGGTTCCTGAGTAAGGTGCCCGCACTTAAGGCTGTTTATCTGGTTAACGGTGAAACAGATCCGGTTAATGAATGCAACCGTTTAAATACAATTATCGAATTAAATCCGATTGATGTAGCCCTCGTTGGTATAGGTGAAAACGGCCATCTTGCCTTTAATGATCCGCCCGCCGATTTCGATACAAAAGAACCTTATATCATCGTCGACCTGGATGAAGCTTGCCGTAAACAGCAGTTTAATGAAGGATGGTTTGAATCAGTTGAGGATGTGCCTAAAAAGGCTATCAGCATGTCTATAAACCAAATATGCAAATCAAAACATATCATCTGTTCGGTTCCCGACATCCGGAAAGCCCAGGCGGTGAAAGACTGTCTCGAACAACCTGTCAGCAATATGTTCCCATCCAGCATACTACAGATACACCCAAGCTGTTCCTATTACCTTGATACACATTCTGCAAGTTTATTATCTTCGGATTTAATCGTGAAAAATTAACGGCAGGTAAACCGATCAGGTTTTTGTGATCTTTGTCGCAAACGGAGGCAGGATTGAAATAATGATATATCCTTTTGTTTTCAATCGGGAGACAGCAGGGCATTATTTCAATCCTGATATTCGGGCTTTTTTAAAAAAGCTCCTGTACTGTTGAAAGAATTAGAAGCGGGGCTGATGAACACGGGTCATTTGAGGTATGGAAGTTAAAAATCGGGAAAACAGAATTTTTAAATACCTGAAGGGTAGAAGGCTGGTCTTTTTATCCCTGTTTTTTTTGATCATATGTCTCGGTGTTTATTCAACATGGACTGAACCCGGTCCTGATTCCCAGGCGAACAGCTCTGTTTTGGATAGTGACACGCCAGAGGTGCTGAACAAAGAGGGAAGGATGCTTGCCCTGCAGCATTGTAAGTCATGCCATATGCTGCCTGAGCCCTCTTTGCTTGATAAAGAAAACTGGCAAACTGCGCTTGCTATGATGGCCCCGCGCCTGGGGATATTTTATCATAAGGATCAGGCATATCCCATCTATACAGATATTGACCAAAGTTTTTATCCATCCCAGCCGGCGATGGGCGCTGCAGACTGGCAGAAGATCATTGACTATTATACCATAGCGGCACCTTCAGCCCTGGAGGCCAGATCTATAAAGCCCGCCGGAAAAGGTCTTCCGTTTTTTTCGATTATATATCCACCCGGCCGCTTTTACAGAAAAGGGAATACTGCATCTTTTGTTAAAATTGATACATCCGTAAAACCTCACCGCATATTGGTTAACCGCTCAGGTTCAAACACTCTTTTTTTACTTAACGATAAGTTAAAGGTAATGGATTCATTAAATGCCGATGGCCCTTTGGTGGATATCGACTTTTCCAAAAATGAATTTGTAAGCTGTAAGATCGGGACTAACCTATTCGGCAATAATTCAAGTGATGGGGAGCTTACCCGGATCCAGGTGGATAAGCAGGGGAATATGAAGGCAGATGCCAGACCCATATTCAAAAATTTAGCCAGGCCGGTTCAGATTCAAGCTGTTGATATTAACGGAGATCTTAAAAAGGATTTTCTTATTTGTGAATTTGGCAATATCAATGGTGCCTTATTCTGGATGGAAAATAAGGGTGGAGACGAATATATACGTCATGATATCCGCGCTCTTGCCGGAGCGACCCAGGCATTTATCCAGGATTATAATAATGACGGGCGCCCGGATATATGGGCGCAATTCTCTCAGGGGGAGGAAGGCATTTTTTTATTCACCAACCAGGGAAACGGCGTATTTGCTGAAAAGCAGGTCATTCGATTTCCTCCATCTTATGGCTCATCTTCTTTTGAGCTCAATGACTTTAACAAAGACGGATTTCCAGATATTTTATATACCTGCGGTGACCGCGGTGATGGGGTCAATCAGTTAAAGCCTTATCATGGTGTATATGTTTTTATGAATAACGGTAAAAACGTATTTGCTGAACGTTTCTTTTTTCCGGTTAACGGATGTATTAAAGCAATGGCCAGGGATTTTGATAAAGACGGTGACCTGGATATCGCCGCGATTGGTTTTTTTACGGATAACCGGAAGCCGGAAGAAGGCTTTACCTTTCTGCAGAACAAGGGTGATTTAAATTTTGAAGCTTATTCCTTGCCGCTGGAAGCAAAATTCTATAAAGCAACAACAATGGATATAGAAGATCTTGATGATGACGGAAAACCGGATATCATTCTTGGCCACGGCTTTATCGGAACGAAAGCTACGGATGATATTAAACCGCTTTTTCTCATTTTAAAAAACCGCTTTTAGGTTTAATTCAGGTTGTTCCGGAATATCTGCCTGGCGTAATCAAAATATTAAAAACATAAATAAGAACATACCAACATGGGCTCACAAAGACTAAAAATATTTAACGGCAGGATCCTTAGCCCTTACCGTATCATTCCCCAGGGAACTATCATTGTAACAGACGGCAGGATCACGGAAGTGAAAGAGGGAGATATTGACGCAGGTGATGCGATTGAGATCGATGCGAAAGGGAATTATATTTCCCCTGGATTTATTGATATTCATGTACACGGGGGCGGCGGACATGATTTTATGGATGGCAGCGAAACGGCTTTTCTTAAAATTGCAGAAACCCATGCCAGGTATGGAACAACCTCCATGTCGCCCACTACATTAACCAGTGAAAAAGAGGATCTGCTGAAAACGCTGGAGCTCTATGAGATTGCTGATAAAAACAATATCAATGGAGCGCAATTCCTGGGCATGCACCTGGAAGGTCCTTACTTTGCAATGAGTCAGCGCGGTGCGCAGGATCCGCGCTACATCCGCGATCCGGATCCCGAAGAATATATGGATGTTATTTCCCGCAGCAATGTGATCAAGCGATGGAGTGCGGCGCCTGAGCTTAAAGGGGCTATCCCATTTGCCAGATACCTGAAGTCTAAAGGGATACTTCCAGCCTTAGCCCATACTGATGCCATTTATGAAGAAGTTCTGGAAGGGTTTGAGAATGGGTATACCCTGGCCACACATCTGTATTCAGGTATGTCAGGGGTAAGCCGGAGAAATGCCTACCGTTATGCGGGTGTGATAGAGAGCGCTTATATTATAGATGAAATGGATGTGGAAATTATTGCCGATGGCATTCATCTTCCCGCACCGCTTCTTAAGCTGATCTATAAAATCAAAGGTCCGGATAGAATTGCCCTGATAACGGATTCAATGCGCGGAGCGGGTATGCCTGAAGGAGAGAGTGTATTAGGAAATTTGCATACCGGATTAAAAGTGATTATAGAGGATGGAGTTGCCAAACTTCCCGATCGCACTTCCTTTGCCGGCAGTGTAGCTACAGCCGACCGCCTGGTTAGAAACATGATCAATATGGCCGGGGTCCCTCTTTTAGAGGCGGTTAGGATGATGAGTACCACACCCGCCCGGATTATGAATGTAAACGATAGAAAAGGTTCACTCGTTGAGGGAAAGGATGCCGATATTGTGATATTCGATGGCGATATTAATATTCAGAAAACGATTATTAAGGGGAGAGTGGTTTATACAAAAGAGTAATTCGGGTTTTGGGTGAGGGATTTTTATTTGTTTTCTTTTGAATAAGTTCCCTCATATTCATTCGGGATGACAGGTTTTAATTTCGTTAAACACTGTGTCATCCCGAAAGCGCAGCTGAGGGACCTTATCAGAAAGAAACCAGAGAATTTGTTCGCTATTTATTTTTTAAAGGGAACCACTCTGTCCTGTGTTCAAATGGAAGCTTGACTTTACTTTGAATAAGTTCCCTCATATTCATTCGGGGTGACAGGTTCCCTTCTCTCGTTGTATCATTCAAACCCCTCTTTATTTCGGGATGACAGGTTTTAATTTGAGTTTTCTTTGCAATAAGTTCCCTCATATTCATTCGGGATGACAGGTTTTAATTAGGGTTTCTTTGGATTAGTTTCTCCAAATTCATTCGACACGTGTT
>JAKFCV010000009.1:0-48312 GCA_036676435.1 Pedobacter sp.
ACTGTGCCGCTTCCATCTGTTAGATAAATGCGTGCAACTGCTGTTTTTCTTCTTCCTGAAGTGTTTGTAGTTGACATTTCTCTTGATTATGGTTTAATGGTTGTAGGATTTTGCGCTGCATGCGGATGTTCTGAACCTGCGTAAACAAACAGGTTTTTGTACAATGCACGGCCCAAACTGTTTTTAGGTAACATACCACGTACAGCCTTCTCTACCACACGGGTAGGATGCTTTTCCATCAACTCTTTAGGAGAAATGAATTTCTGCCCACCCGGATAACCGGTATAGGAAACGTATTGCTTTTCAGCAAACTTGTTTCCTGTGAGTTTAATCTTGTCTGCGTTGATAACGATCACATTATCTCCGCAGTCTACGTGTGGGGTGTACGATGGCTTGTTTTTCCCCCGGATCATCATTGCGATCTTAGAAGACAAGCGCCCCAAAATCTCGCCCTGAGCGTCAACAACTACCCATTCCTTGTTGACGGTCGCTTTGTTGGCAGAGACAGTTTTGTAACTTAACGTATTCACTTGCTTGAATTTAAATTATTTAATATATTGTATTTGCCCTAAAATTAGGGACTGCAAAGATAGACGTTTTTACTGAAATGACAAATAGTTGAAGGGAAAATCGTGCTTAGATGAGAAATTGCTTGGTGGTAATGAGTTGCCAGCTAAGGTTTCAGCAGATGGACAAATGAAACAAGCCGGGCTATCTAACTTTTAGACTGGAGTATGTTCCTGCTCAGGGCTTTCTTGATTTTCCTAACTTATTACTTATTTCGCTGACCTTTAAAACGAGCTGGTCAAAAGATAACCTGTCGGTATTATTCTTACCCACGTAGCGAAAAACTTCCTTTCCGTTCGGTCCAATTAGTATTGTTGCCGGATAATGGACTATCTGGCTATGAAATTTATAACCGGAAGGTATATTCATTTGTTTGGCTAGATGTGCATCAGGATCGCGGTAAATCGGAAAATTCTTTAAATCCTCAGCTGCCAGTTTGCCAGACCAGGACCTGATTTCCAGCTCGCTGTCGGGTTTGATAAAAACCTGAACTACATTTTTAAGAGTTTTGGCTTTGCTAAAATATTCCTGGGTATGACGAATGCAGTAAGGGCATTCGGTTTTGAGCAGGAAATGCAGTGCGACAAATTTGCCCTTTTCTTTACTTAGGCTGAACTGACTATTATCAGTTGCCGAATTGAGTTTAATATTACCCGGTCCCTGGGCTTTGACTGATGAAGATGCAATTACCAAAAATAAGACTATAGATAAACATTTTTTAATCTTCATAAAACTTCGGTTTATAAACAAATTGATTATTTGGGCATAAAAGAATCAATTTGCTTAAAGTATGATTATTGGCAATTTAAGCACAAATTCGATAAAAACAATAATGGCGTCTTGGTATGTATTTTGTAGCCTGGTCGTTTTATGCATACTATAATATTCCTTTAAGCATGTGTTCAAGTATAGGTCCACATTTTTCCCGGCAGCAGGGATAATATTGACCATGTTTCCAGAAATCTGATTTTGGCGACAGACCCCACCAGAATTCCGCAATTGCGATCGGTTTCATTTCGTTGCGGAAAGCATATTGCAGTAATTTAGGACCTGCACATTCGCCGGCTCCTGAGGGAGGATTTTTATATAAGGTTTTTTTGAAAATTTCATTCAGGCTTTTCTCCTCACCTGCCTGGTTGAGGAAATGATAATTATCAAACAGCTTCGATTGAAGAGAGACAGAAAGCATTTTTCTTTGGGTTTTCAGAAAACTTATTTCCTGTTTATAGTTATCCGGCTTTAATGCTTCCAATTCTCTGATGAGCTTGGTAATACCCGTGAGCTCAGCCATTCCCCTGTTCAGAAAACTATTTTCAGTCAGACTGTCGAAAACTGGGGGAACAAACCTGCTGTGATGATTGCCCCCGGCCAGCTTGCCTGAAAATGCAGCAAGATACCCTGTCTCCTTATTTTTGTTCTTAACGACCAGAACCCCGAACATTTTGCCGATTACCGTTCCTGTCCCTGTTTTTAATAAACCAAAATTATGGGCCCATTCTGTTTGAGTTCCCAGATAGCTTTGCAGTTCTTTGGCAGCCATAAGGCATAAAAGATGGGGCCTATTTTCATTTACCAGGCTAAAATGATCTGGTAATATGCTATCGTCCACGGAATCCTCAAAAGTAGTGAAGTATTGATCTTCCGGCTTTATAATATCTGTCACTTCCGGAACTTATTTTCTGTATTCATCCCCTCTGGCATATTCGAGTACTTTCTCAAACTTCAGGGTAGGAGGTACTGCTTCGTTCAACACATTCAACGTCATTCTGCCTGTTTGATTGTACGGTCCGCATTGAAGCTTACTGCATGTAGGTCATTTCATCCGCTTTCAGGCCCTATCAATTAATATTTACTAAGTGATTAATTAGCCCCGAGAATTATGGGTGAATTTTTGCCATTTCCCATAATGATTATTTTAGCATTGGGTGAAAGGGCGATCTCTTTCTGTGCTTTTATCGATTCGTACTGCAGTTGTTTATCGCTTAAACCTGTTGAAAGTATCCGCTGATAATCTGCAATGCCCTGGGCTTCCACACGTTTACGCTCAGCTTCCTGTCTTTCTTTCTGAAGTACAAAGGTCATTTTCTGTGCATCCTGTTCCGCGTTGATCTTGGATTCAATGGTGGTTTTTACCGATGCTGGCAAGGTAATATTCCTTACCAGGAGCTGCTCCAGCTCAAGTCCTCTTTTAATGAAGCTCTTACTGATAGTTTGAGATATTTTATTCTGAAATTCCTCACGTTTACTTGAATACAATGCTACGGCATCGTAGGCAACAGCATTATCCCGGATAGCAGTTCTTGCAATGGGTCTCACAATCTTGTCCAGATAATCTGTGCCGATTGTACGCAGGATCTGAGGGGCATCAGAAGGATTTACCTTAAACAATACGGAAAGGTCGATGATCACTTCAAGGCCATCGGCTGAGAGAACCCTTATGGCATCATCCCCCGACTGGCTTCCTTCATCCGTGACCCCTGACATTGTATAATTCTGAGTTTTTACATCAAAAGGAATAACTTCCACAAGCGGGTTTACAATATTTAATCCGCTGTACAATACATCTGTGTTCACCTTGCCAAAAAGTGTTTTTACTCCTACCTGGCCTGCATCAATTACTTTAAACATGGATAATGATGCTCCGATAAGGACTATTACGACTCCGCCTATGCGAAGAAGCGTGCTGAATTTGGAAAAAGGCGAGTCCTGATTCGCAAGAAAAAAACTGATCAGGATGGCAAATATCCCAAGAATGATGAGGAACATGTTGAAGGCTTTAAGGTTTACTCTAAAGATAAATAAATTATCGATATTCATTGTTCATTTAGGAATAGGATTAAACACGAATTTATTTACCCAATTGATAAGAATTCAAGTATATACTGTATGAAAAACTGCATAACGTTCGGGCTTCTTGTTTGTACACTAAACCTCATAGCGCAGGAAAAAGATTATTTTATTTCCGGGACTGTAAAGAAATATACTTCACCTCATATGGCCTATCTTCAATATATGGGATTTAAGGGTTCTGTGACAGATTCAGTAGCAATGGAGAACGGCAGTTTCAGTTTTTCAGGTAAAATTGATGAGCCCCGCCCCGCCAGTATTGTAATCCGAGAGCGGGGTAAAAAAGGCACTTTACAGGATATCGTACAGTTTTTTATTGAGCCCGGAACTCTCATTTTTACGTCTAAATCAATTTTTTCAAACGCAGTTATCACAGGAAGTCCGGAAACAACTGACAAGATCAAGCTCGACAAATTGATAAAATCAAGCGGATATTCAGCGAACGAAAATGTTTCTGCCAAAACTGAAACACGAATAATAACTGTTCCGGCTGGTCAGAGCCCTCCAAGTATGCCCCCCTCTGGCAATAGCAGGATGCCCGGTACCCTGGTATCAAAAAGAACTATCACTGATATTAATGAACTTCCTTTTGGAATGCAAACAGCGATCAGGGCGATGAGGGAAGAAGCAACAGCAAAAGTCGTTCAGTTTATTATTGATCATCCGAAATCATTCGTGAGTATCTATACAATCGAAGAACTTCGGGCAGCAAAAAAGATAACTTATCTTGAGTATTTAAGTTTGATGAAGGGCCTTGATCCGAGTCTTGTTCTAAGTAACTATGGGAAGCTGATGGCTGGCAAGTAGAATGTTATCCAAATAAGCTTTACATAGCCTATATAGCGGGCCTCAGGGAATCACGGAGCTTCTAAAACCGGGTTCTTTAGGCACTACACTACAGATTCAGGTAGTTAAGCTAACTGATTATTTTTCTTTTTTATCCCTTGAAACCCTTAGCCTGCCTTCCTTTTTCAGACTGGCATTCAATATCCATTCGATCTGACCGTTTACACTCCTGAAATCATCTGCAGCCCATTTTTCAATGGCTTTCATGGTTTCAGCATCTATTCTTAAAGCGAAGGACTTTTTCTCATTCATTTTTATTGATGCAGAGTTCCTGTATTCACCACCGGTTGTGTATCCTTATCTCCGCAGAGAACCACAAGCAAATTGCTTACCATTGCAGCTTTCTTCTCTTCATCCAGAATAATGATCTCCTTTTCGGATAAAAGGGCTAATGCGCTTTCTACCATTCCTACCGCTCCCTCTACGATCTTGTGCCGGGCTGCCACGATTGCCGAAGCCTGCTGCCTTCTGAGCATGGAATGGGCTATCTCAGGTGCATAGGCCAGGTATGCTATACGTGATTCGATCACTTCAATACCTGCAATCTGCATTCTTTCTACAATTTCCTCTTCAAGGGCCTTATTTACATCATCGAAATTTGTGCTTAGCGCGATGGTTGAGTTTTCATCTCCAAAGTGATCATAGGGGAAACTTCCTGCCAGTTTTCTTACCGCAGAATCAGTCTGAACTTTAATGAAATGCTCATAATTATCCACTTCAAAGGAAGCTTTAAATGTATCCTGAACTCTCCATACCAGAATAACGCTGATCAGTATGGGGTTACCCAGTTTATCATTCACCTTAATTTTCTCGCTCTCAAAATTCCGTGCACGCAGGGATATAGCTGATTTTTTAAATAATGGGTTCACCCAGTATAAGCCGTTTTCTTTAATGCTCCCCTTATACTCCCCAAAAAGCATAAGTATTTTGGCATTGTTCGGACTTACAATGGTGAGCCCAATGGAAAGGAATGCAAACAGGACAATAAATAAAACTCCAAATTCCTCATTATGTCCTGAAAAAAGGAAGATTGCAAGGACCAGCAGGATAAGAATTATTGGTATAATTAGGTATCCGCTGATTGGTTTAGTAATTTTTTCTGTTTTCATAATAGTATTTTGATATTAAAATGATATCAAATCTAATGATTAATTTCTAATCTTCTGATTTTAATGGGATTAATTTTATTCGATTTCCCATTCAGGATTCCACACGATCTCCCACAAATGCCCGTCCGGATCCTGAAAGTACCCGGCATAGCCGCCATAGAAAGTATCGGTGGCAGGTTTAATGATTTTTGCACCTGTTGAAGCCGCCTGCCGCATGAGTTCATCAACTTCATTTTTACTATTCACATTATGGCCGATGGTAAATTCGATTGAGCTGCGTGAATCCAAGGGTAATTTTGTATCACGGGCAATTTCATGGCGAGGCCAAATGGCCAGTTTTAATCCGCTTTGCAGATCAAAAAAGGCAACCGCTCCATGTTCAAATTCTGCCCCGATAATTCCTTGTGTTGGAAATCCAAGGCCATCACGATAAAACTTTAATGATCTCTGGAGATCCTCAACTCCCAATGTTAAAACGTTTATTCTTGGTTTCATCTGATAAATAGTATTACTAGTTCTAAAGAAATACGGCCAACTTCCTGATTAAGCCATTGAATGCAATGCCAGACGGTTGCCTTCTGGATCCAGGAATATTGCCATATATCCCAGTTCAGGAGAAATTTGTGATTTCTGCCGGATTACTTTTCCTCCTGCCTCTTCTACATGATTGAGGACATTATTTAAATCAGGGTTGGCATTCATATAAACAAGAATCCCATTTGCCGAAGGTTGATAGCCTTCGTGTTGACATAAGGCACATCCCACCTCTTTATAAGGGAAAATACACATTTTGAGTGCTCCGAGGTCGAGTGTTTCCAGTGTCGTCTCAAAAATGGTTTCGTAAAATTTTTTGGCACGGATCAGATCTGTTGCCGGAATTTCAAACCAGTTGGTCCAAATTTTTGATTCCTTACTCATAATTAAGGCAATTACATCTTGCATTTGTATGCTCCTTACAATACAAATCCTGCATGGAAAGGTTCTGAATTTATTGATAGCCAGACAGTTTCTAAATGAACACCTCAACAAATTTATATCGAATTCCCTTTTCAAAAGATGTAAGATTTGGTATTGGCAAGGTTTCTGCTTTCATCTTCAGAAAATATACATCATGAAAAAGATCATTCATAACACCTTAATTTTTGCATTTGCAGCGATATTTTTAACGGCCTGCTCTACAGCCAATACAGCCACAACGGGGACTTCGACGGTTTCCCGGTCTGACGTTTCGGGTACCTGGACTGTGAGTAATGTAACTCTGGATGGATTTCCTGCCGGTTCTTCAGTAAGCAAAGTATTCGATATGGCAGCCTATCAGGATTTCCAGGGAAGTACCTGGGATCTTAATGGAAATGGAACAGGAAGCATTTCCCTTGTTAACGGAACTGTACAACCTATTTACTGGTCAGTAAACAAATCGGGCCCGGTAAATACATTTCAGTTTAAAAAGCTGAATGAAGGCCAAAGACCGAAGGATGTTACAACGGGTTATACCCTCAATTTTGGGGAATTCTCCAGTGGTACAGCTGTTTTTAAAACTCCTGTAAGTCTTTCAAACGGACAAACAGCGTTTATTAATTTCAATTTTAACAAAAAATAGAGGCTGCATTTAAAGATCATGCAGGTTTTTAACTCTTGCATGGTCTTTAAATTTCATTAATTAAAGTCTGCAAAGAAGCCATGATGTTAAAAGATTGTAATATTAAAGCCACACACTTGTATAAGTCAGTATTTTTTCAATTCTTTGTAAAAATTAAAGAAGTCACCCTATACTATTAAAGATGAATAGTTTAAACTACCAGGCCAATACATTGTCCATAGCCCCAGCCGGTTATGTGAAAGGTATTGTCCGGAGTAAATTCAGCGCTGAAAAATTAGTATTGCGGTTCCGACGACCCTTTATGCCGCGGACTTGATCTTGGCATTAGCCCTAATTAACCGGTAGTTCTTCCGGTTCTTAAATCACAAAAAGTATTCACCTAAAGGAAAGGCTAAAAACGTAGTCTTTTTTCCGCGTCAAAACCGGATTTTTTCTTCAAAATAAATGAAAGAAAACGAATTTGTTGTCATTCCGGCAACAGAACAACATATAAGGTACGCAGAGCAGATATGCGATGAGATGGCAGAATCTGCCAAAGCCAGAGGTACAGGCATAGCGAGAAGGACTCCGGAATATATTACCAATAAAATGCTGGAAGGCAAAGCAGTCATCGCACTGCATCTGGACGGTACATGGGCCGGTTTCTGTTATATTGAAACCTGGAGCCATGGTACATTCGTAGCCAATTCAGGACTGATCGTCAATCCTGCTTTCCGTAATAGGGGTTTAGCTAAAATGATCAAGAAAACTGTTTTTGATCTGTCCAGGAAAAAATACCCGGAAGCTAAAATATTCGGACTTACCACTGGTTTGGCGGTGATGAAAATCAATTCTGAACTTGGCTACGAACCTGTCACTTACTCTGAGTTAACTCAGGATGAAGATTTCTGGAAAGGCTGCCAAAGCTGCGTAAATTACGATATTCTCAAAAGCAAAGACCGTAAAAATTGCATGTGCACGGCCATGCTCTGGGATCCGGTGGAAAAAGCCAAAGAGATCGAGCAGAAGATGAAGGAAGCGGAGGAGTTGAAAAACAAAGCTGCTGAAGAACATCTTTCCAAGGTTGCACGCAAGCAAACACTGCTTGAGAGAATCGAGGAAAAGCTGCGCAACTCTTTAAAAATGATCCTCGCATAAGTGAATTAATTGTTAATCCTATAGAATTTAAATGATGAAGAAGAAGGTGGTTTTAGCTTTCAGCGGAGGTTTGGATACTTCCTTTTGCTGTATTTACTTAACAAAAGATCGCGATCTGGAAGTTCATTCCGTGATTGTAAATACCGGTGGATTTTCTGATGAAGAGCTGAAGCAGATTGAAAAACGCGCTTATTCCTTGGGAGTCACTTCTCATGCGGTTGTTGATGAAACAGAAAACTACTATAAGTCTTGTATCAAATATCTGATATTTGGTAATGTATTGAAAAATGCTACTTATCCCCTTTCTGTTAGCGCAGAACGGGTAAGTCAGGCTACCGCGATTGCCAATTATGTAAAAAAGATCGGTGCAGATTACGTAGCCCACGGAAGTACAGGTGCTGGGAATGATCAGGTACGGTTTGATATGATCTTTAATATTATGATCCCCGGAGTGGAAATCATAACCCCTATACGCGATCTGAAGCTGAGCCGTGAAGCTGAAATTGAATACCTGAATAATCATGGAGTTGAGTATACAGCTGAAAAAGCGAGGTATTCTATCAACAAGGGTATCTGGGGAACTTCCGTCGGCGGCAAAGAAACGCTGACTTCAAATCAAACCCTTCCGGAAGAGGCATGGCCAACTCAGGTTACCCAAACCAGGGAAAGAGATATTGAGCTAACCTTCGAAAAAGGTGAACTTGTAGGCTTAGACGGGGAGAAACTATCGCCGGTTAAAGCTATTCAGAAACTACAGGAAATTGCGCAGCCTTATGGTATCGGAAGAGATATACATGTGGGAGATACCATAATAGGAATTAAAGGCAGGGTTGGTTTTGAAGCTGCAGCACCCATGATCATTATTAAAGCGCATCATACCCTGGAAAAACATACGCTAACCAAATGGCAGCTCAGCTGGAAAGATCAGTTAGCAGCATTTTATGGTAACTGGCTTCATGAGGGGCAGTTCCATGATCCGGTCATGAGAAATATTGAGGCTTTTCTGGCAGATACCCAGGATACAGTGAGCGGAAAGGTGTTTGTTAAATTGTTTCCTTATCGTTTCCAGATAATCGGAATCGAATCTGTACATGATCTGATGTCAAATAAATTTGGCAGCTATGGTGAGATGAATAATTCATGGTCTGGTGAAGACGTCAAAGGTTTTTCAAAGATCTTCGGTAATCAAACGATGATATGGCATCGGGTCAACGAGAAAATATAATGGTAAACGGTAAAATTAAAGTCGGAATAGCAGGCGGAGCCGGATACACAGGCGGCGAATTACTTAGGATACTGGTAAATCACCCAAGTGTGGAGATCGTCTACGCGCATAGCAACAGCAATGCAAATAAACTTGTATCCGATGTTCATACTGATCTGCTGGGGGATACCGACCTGAAATTTACCAGCCAGCTTTCCCAGGATATTGATGTATTGTTCCTCTGTGTGGGTCACGGAGATGCACAAAAATTCCTGCAAAAGCATACTATCGAAGGCAGGATAAAGATAATTGACCTTTCACAGGATTTCAGGTTAAGTACCAATTCAAAACAGGGGAACCGGACTTTTATCTATGGTCTGCCCGAGCTAAACCGGGAACTGATAAAATCGGCTGAAAATATTGCCAATCCCGGCTGTTTTGCTACCTGCATTCAGATGGGTTTATTGCCGCTGGCATCCCGGGGCTTATTAAAAGGGGATATCCATATCAATGCCACTACCGGCTCGACGGGTGCAGGCCAAAGCCTGAGCACAACTTCGCACTTTAGCTGGAGAAATAATAATCTCTCGGTTTACAAGGCTTTCGATCATCAGCATTTGAATGAGATCAGTCAGTCTTTACAACAGCTGCAGCAAAGCTTTACTTCTCCCGAAGGGGGTCGCGACTCGCTTTTGTTCATCCCGCAAAGAGGTGATTTTACGAGAGGTATTTTCGCATCCTCATACCTGGAATGCAGCCTTAGCCTGGATGAAGCCTATGATTTATATGAAAACTATTTTCAGGACCAGCCATTTACCCATGTCAGCAGGAAAAACATAGATCTGAAACAGGTAGTCAATACAAATAAATGCATCATCCATCTGGAGAAACACGGAAACAGACTTTTAATCATAAGCATAACCGATAATCTTCTGAAAGGAGCAAGCGGACAGGCCATACAGAATATGAATTTGATGTTCGGTATTGAGGAAACAACGGGGTTGAAGTTGAAAGCAGGGGCATTTTAAGTTTTATCCAGGTCATATGTCAGATCATTAATTAATTTATAAAATTCGTTTCTGCCAGCAAGTATCCGGAATCAAACCTGTAGAAACTGGCAGCCTACAAATTCAACGAACAGCAAATATGAAACTATTCGACGTATACCCTCTAAACGATATAGAAATTACTAAAGCTCAAGGCTCAACCGTCTGGGATGCTGATGGAAATAAGTACCTTGACCTTTACGGCGGTCATGCCGTTATCTCAATTGGCCACACACATCCTCATTATGTAAAGCGCTTAACAGATCAATTAAGTAAGGTTGGATTTTACTCTAACTCCGTCAGGATCCCTTTACAGGATATATTAGCAGAGAAGCTTGGTAAGCTTTCGGGAAAGCGCGATTATCAATTATTCCTTTGCAATTCTGGTGCAGAAGCGAATGAAAATGCACTCAAACTGGCTTCTTTTTATAATAACCGGAAAAAGATCATTGCTTTTAAAGGAGCATTTCATGGCAGGACATCCCTGGCCGTTTCTGCTACCGATAATCCGAAGATCATTGCTCCGGTTAACCAGACCGAAAATGTTGTTTTCCTTCCTTTCAATGATGAGGAGGTTCTTGAAAATGCATTCCGCGAATTTGGAAGTGAAGTATCATCAGTTATCATAGAAGGGATACAGGGGGTTGGAGGCATCCGGGAGGCATCCAGAAGTTTTCTTCAGAAGATCCGCAGCTTATGTGATGAGTACAATGCGGTTTACATCGCGGACTCTGTTCAATGTGGTTACGGCCGTACAGGCCATTTCTATTCCCATGATTATGCAGGAGTTGATGCCGATATATATTCCATGGCCAAAGGGATGGGTAATGGCTTTCCGGTGGGGGCGATTTCTATCGCACCTAAATTCAAACCATGGCATGGGATGCTGGGAACAACATTCGGCGGAAATCACCTGGCATGTGCCGCAGCGCTGGCTGTTCTTGAAGTTATAGATGAAGAGGATCTGATGAAAAATGCTGAACAGATGGGTCAGTACCTGATCACTGAACTTAGTAAATTCGAAGAGATAACAGAAGTGCGGGGAAGGGGTTTGATGATCGGGATTGATCTGCCGGAACAGTTTAGCCATGTTAAAAAAGATTTACTTTTTAAACATCGTATCTTTACCGGTGAAGCAAAACCGAATGTGATCAGGTTATTACCTGCCTTAAACCTGACCAAGGCTGATGCCGATCAATTTCTGGAGGCTTTAAGCACACTGCTGCAGGGAAAGCATGAAAAGAATCTGTTATAGTCAGCAATGGCAAGATTTTCTTTTGGAGAGAAACACACAAGTTTGAGTATTATAGTTAAACATTATGAAACTATTTTCTTCAGTTAATGACGTAACTGATCTAAAGCAATTTATTGAACAGGCCTTTATCCTTAAAGCAGATCCCCTGGCATTTAAAAGCCTGGGCAGAGATAAAACCCTTGGACTGGTATTTCTGAATCCCAGTCTTCGTACCCGCCTGAGCACTCAGAAGGCTGCATTAAATCTGGGTATGAACGTCATGGTCATGAACCTGGATAAAGAAGGCTGGGCTCTGGAAACAGAGGATGGCGTGGTTATGAACGGGACTTCTGTGGAACATATCCGAGAAGCCGCAGCAGTAATGGGGCAGTATTGTGATATTCTTGGATTCCGGTCATTTCCAAAACTTCAGGATCGGGAGGAGGATTATAGCGAAAGCCTGTTTAATAAATTTGTAAAATTTAGCGGGGTGCCTGTAGTCAGCCTTGAAAGCGCTACCCTGCATCCATTACAGAGCTTTGCTGACCTTATTACGATCATTGAAAACTGGCCGGCTTCCTCTCCTTCCGGGGAGATAAGAAAAGGACCTCCAAAGGTAGTCCTTACCTGGGCGCCTCATGTGAAAGCTCTGCCTCAGGCTGTACCTAACTCTTTTTCTGAATGGATGTGTCAGGCGCAGCTGGAAGGTTTGGTCGATTTCGTAATAACCCATCCGGAAGGATTTGAACTCAATGATACATTTACCCAGGGTGCTGCTATTGAATATAGCCAGGATGCAGCATTAAAGGATGCTGATTTCGTATACGTAAAGAATTGGTCATCCTATAGGGATTATGGCAAAACTATCCAGGGAGCTGAATCATGGATGATGAATAATAAAAAGCTGGCACCCACCAATCAGGCAAAGGTGATGCATTGCCTTCCTGTGCGCCGGGATTATGAACTCTCAGCTGAAATTCTGGATGGTCCGCATTCACTGGTTATCCCCGAGGCTGGAAACAGGGTATGGGCAGCTCAGACTGTTCTCAAAAAGATGCTGGAGGAGCTCAAATGAATTCGCTCCATATTATAAAGATCGGAGGAAATGTCATAGATAACCCGGAAAGTCTGGATCGATTCTTAGCGGATTTTTCAGAACTTGAGGGCAATAAGATCCTTATTCATGGAGGTGGTAAAATAGCTACCAGACTTTCTGAGGATCTGGGGATCAGATCGAATTTGATTGAAGGCCGCAGGATCACGGATGAAGACAGCCTGAAAGTGGTCACTATGGTATATGCCGGACTGATCAGCAAAAATATTGTTGCAAAGCTCCAGGGAAACGAGTGCAATGCCATAGGCCTGACCGGAGCTGATGGAAATATTATCCGGGCTGAGAAACGTCCGCCTGTCAAAGTCCTTTCTTCAGGAAAGGTTCTGGACGAGCCGATAGATTACGGGTATGTTGGTGATCTGAATGAAAACTCCGTAGATACCAGTGCATTGCAGAAACTGCTGCTGGCAGGTTTCGTTCCTGTTTTCTCAGCCATTACTCATGATGGCAAAGGTCAGCTTTTAAATACCAATGCTGATACGATCGCTTCGGTAATAGCAGTTTCTATGGCAGGATTATATAATACATCCCTTATATACTGTTTCGAAAAGCGGGGTGTGTTAAGGGATGTGAATGACGAGGACTCCTTAATAACAACGATAGATCCCGATTCATATATAGATTTAAAAATGCAGGGCCTGATAAATGAGGGAATGATACCCAAGCTGGATAATGCCTTTCAAGCGATCAGCAAGGGCCTTAAAGAAGTGCTCATTGGAAGTGCAGATTCTCTTCCCTTATTGAAGGAGCATAATTTTGGAACCCGGTTAATTATAAAATAATGGAGAATACAGCGAAGAAAATAGCAATTTTAGGAAGCGGAAATATAGGAATGTCCCTGGCCAAAGGTCTGGTTAAAGCTAATTATAGTTCCCCCGCAGATATCACCCTAACACGCCGTAATATCCAAAATTTATCTGAGCAGGAAAAGCAGGGCTATAAGGTTAGTGAGGATAATTTTGCAGCTGTAGCGACTTCTTCGGTTGTGATTCTTGCTGTTTTACCACAGCAGTTGGATAACCTCCTTGAGAAGATAGTCGGAGCCATTGATCCCGCGAAACATCTGGTGATCTCAGTAGTATCAGGCGTAAGCTGTGCGGATATCCGTGCAAAACTTGGTAAAGATATTCAGGTAGTCAGGTCTATGCCCAATACAGCGATCGCTATCGGCCAATCCATGACCTGTATTGCATCAGATAATGCGGAAGCTGAAAACATTGCCGAGGTAACCAGGATGTTTGAAACCGTTGGAGCGGTAATTAAGATCAATGAGGACCTGATGACCGCGGCAACTGCGTTATGTGCCTGCGGTGTAGCTTTCTTCCTGAGAGCTGTAAGAGCGGCCTCACAAGGCGGTGTAGAAATAGGCTTTCATGCCGATGAAGCTCTCCGCATGGCGGCTCAGACGGCTATGGGCGCGGCCTCCCTGTTACTGCAGCAGAAAAGTCATCCGGAACACGAGATCGATAAAGTAACCTCCCCTAAGGGTTGTACCATAGCGGGTTTGAATGAAATGGAACATCAGGGATTTAGTTCATCACTAATCAAGGGAATTAAATTATCGGCCCAGAAAGCCGGTGAATTATATAAAAAGGATTAATTAAATGACTGACAAGCTCTTTGATGACAGCCTGGAATTACTTCAAAAGCTGATTCAAATTCCTTCATTTAGCAAACAGGAGGAACAAACAGCCTATGAAATAGACACTTTTTTGCAGAACCGCGGGATCAAAACCCATCGGAAGCATAATAATATCTGGGCATTTAACGAATATTTTAGCGCTGACAAGCCAACGATACTGTTAAACTCACATCACGATACAGTTAAACCTAATCCTGGTTATACCCGTGATCCTTTCTCAGCTGATATTGAGGAGGGAAAACTATATGGCCTCGGAAGTAATGATGCCGGCGGAAGCCTGGTTTCGCTTATTGCCGCATTTCTGTATTTCCACGGACAAAAAAATCTGAAATATAACCTGTGTCTCGCGGCGACTGCTGAGGAAGAGATCTCCGGTAAAAACGGTATTGAGCTGATTATTCCGGAACTTGGGCAGCTTGACTTTGCTATTGTCGGCGAGCCAACAATGATGCAGCTGGCTATTGCCGAGCGGGGTTTAATGGTACTGGACTGTATTGTTCATGGAAAAGCGGGTCATGCTGCACGGGAAGAGGGTGATAATGCCATTTATAAAGCCCTGGCTGACATTGAATGGTTCAGAACCTATGAGTTCGCTAAAAAATCAGCCTTATTCGGTCCGCTAAAAATGAGCGTGACGATCATTGAAGCCGGATCGCAGCATAATGTGGTGCCCGCCACCTGTAAATTCACCGTTGATGTGCGGGTTACCGATGCCTACCGCAATGAAGAGGTACTGAAGATCATCAGGCAGAATGTGGGGTGCGATGTAATTCCGCGGTCAACCCGTTTAAAGCCATCTTCAATCAGTATGGACCATCCAATAGTTCAGGCTGGAATTGCATTGGGAAGAGAAACCTATGGTTCTCCCACCACGAGTGATCAGGCTTTGCTTGATATCCCATCCCTCAAGATCGGTCCTGGAGATTCAGCAAGATCGCACATGGCCGACGAGTTTATTTTTATTGATGAAGTAAAGGAGGGGATTGCCCTCTATATTAAATTAATTTCGGAGATCATATGATGAAAAGGGATCTGAATGTTAGTTTAGAAAGTGCAAGAGCATTATTGCGACCACTTCGCCTGGAAGATGAGCCTGCATTGCAGCAGATAGCTGATGATGAAAGCTTGTGGATCTTTGGGCTGACTGATCTTTCCAGGTCTGGAGAGCTGAAAAAGTATATGGAGAGTGCTATTGCCGCCCGTGAGGAAGGTACCTGTGCCGCCTGGGTTATAATTGACAAAAAAACAAGTCAGGTGGCCGGATGCACAAGACTTGCGGAAATTTCATGGAATGATGAGCGGGGGCAGATTGGCTGGACCTGGATTGGTCGTGATTTCCAGGGAAGCGGACTGAATAAAGAGATGAAATATCTTATACTTAGTTACGGTTTTGATAAACTAGGCCTGAACAGAATTGAATTTAAAGCAGATGAGCGTAATCACCAGTCGCGGCAGGCCTTGATCGGAATTGGTGCCACACGCGAAGGGGTGTTAAGGCAGCATATGAAATTACACAACGGACACATCAGGAATACGGTTTTTTACAGTATTTTGAGATCTGAATGGGATACCATCAGAAGTCAATATTTTACAAATTTCACAGCAGTACTATGAGCAAACTCTGGCAGAAGGATACCGAAACTGAACGGTCTGTAGAAAAATTTACAGTTGGAAATGACAGGGAACTCGATAATCAGCTTGCGGCATTCGATGTCCTGGGTTCTCTGGCACATACGCGGATGCTTGAAAGTATTGGCTTAATGGGCAAAGAAGATCTGGATCAGGTACAGGCCGGACTCAAGCTCATATTTAATGAGATCCGCGAAGGTAAATTCAATATTGAAGCTGATGTGGAAGATGTACATTCCCAGGTAGAACTGATGCTTACTCGGAGGATCGGCGATGCGGGAAAAATGATCCATAGCGGACGTTCTCGGAATGATCAGGTATTGGTTGACCTTAAGTTATTCTTCCGTAACGAGATCCAGGAAATCGTCAAAAATACAACCTTGCTTTTTGATCAGCTGATCAGGCAGAGTGAGGAGCATAAGGATAAACTTCTTCCGGGATACACCCATTTACAGATCGCAATGCCCTCTTCTTTCGGGTTATGGTTTGGAGCTTATGCTGAAAGCCTTACCGATGACATGGAAATGATGCTTGCAGCCTGGAAGATCTGTAATAAAAACCCCCTGGGTTCTGCAGCAGGCTACGGTTCATCATTTCCCTTGAACCGGACAATGACCACAGAATTATTGGGGTTCGATTCGCTGAACTATAATGTGGTTTATGCCCAGATGGGACGCGGTAAAACAGAGCGAATTCTGGCTCAGGCCATGTCTTCGGTAGCCGCTACCTTAGCCAAACTGGCTATGGATGCCTGCCTGTTCATTAACCAAAATTTCGCTTTTATCAGTTTTCCGGATGAACTTACTACTGGTTCGAGCATTATGCCTCATAAAAAAAATCCGGATGTTTTTGAACTGATCCGGGCAAGATGCAATAAGATCCAGGCGTTGCCAAATGAGATCGCTTTAATGACCACCAATCTTCCTTCGGGATACCACAGGGATCTGCAGTTGCTCAAAGAAAACCTTTTTCCGGCATTCAGATCTTTAAACGAATGTCTGGAAATGACAGCATTCATGCTTAAATCAATCCGTATACGGGAGGATATCCTTAAGGACGAAAAGTACGCCTATCTCTTCAGTGTTGATGCGGTGAACGAGGAAGTTTTAAAAGGAATGCCTTTTCGTGAGGCTTACAAGAAAGTAGGAGCTTCCATAGAACGGGGTGAATTTAAAGCCCCCACAGAAGTTACTCACACTCATGAAGGAAGCATAGGTAATCTTTGTAATGAACAGATAAGTGCCTCATTTCATGATGTTTTAAAAAGCTTCAACTTCGGGAGAGTTGAGAATTCAGTAAATGCATTGCTAGCCTGAAAAGAATAAGATAAATTAATAGAAACAGGATGATCCACATCCTGAGAAAATCCAGATAAATGAACATATCAAAATTAGCAAACACCCTTGAGGGTTCTGAAATTATTAAAATTGCCGGCGAGATCAATGAACTGAAAAGAAAGGGGGCCCAGATCGCCAACCTGACCATCGGAGATTTTGATTCGAATATATATCCGATACCTGCAGAATTAAAGGAAGGGATTGTGGAGGCCTACGAGGCAAATATGACCAATTACCCACTTGCAGAGGGAGTGGCTCCCTTACGAGAGAATATTTCTACTTTTTTGGAGGAACGATTCAGCTTAAATTACAGCACTAAGCAGATCCTTGTCGCAGGAGGTTCACGTCCTCTGATCTATGGTACCTATATGGCCCTGGTTGATCCCGGAGATAAGGTGATCTACCCAACACCATCATGGAATAATAATCACTATTGCCGTTTCACCGGTGCTACCCAGATTCCAGTCAAAACTTCCCCTGAAAATAATTTCATGCCTACGGCCGAAGATATCAGGCCGCATTTAAAAGGAGCAACCTTGCTGGCTTTATGCTCTCCCCTGAATCCCACAGGTACCATGTTTAAAAAGAAGGATCTGGAAGAGATATGCGACCTGGTGATCGTCGAGAATAAAAGCCGCGGAGCCGATGAAAAGCCCCTTTATATAATGTATGACCAGATCTATTCTCTGCTGACTTTTGGTGAAGAACATTTTCATCCGGTTTTACTAAGGCCCGAATTGAAAGACCGCGTGATCTATATTGATGGCATTTCGAAGTGTTTTGCCGCCACAGGCGTTCGGGTGGGATGGGCCTTTGGTCCTGAACACGTGATCGATAAGATGAAAACCATTGTCGGACATGTTGGAGCATGGGCACCTAAGCCTGAGCAAATGGCTACTGCCAAATTCCTGACCCAGACTGTAGAATTGAATAGTTACCTGGCCGGATTTAAAGCAAAAGTGCAGAGCAGCCTTGATACACTTTATCAGGGAATGATGCAACTTAAAGCTGATGGTTTCGCTGTGGATGCAATCAACCCGATGGGTGCGATCTATCTGACGGTTAAGGTCAATTATATTGGTAAGACCACTCCGGATGGAGAGTTATTAAAAGACAGCGCAGCGGTAAATTTTTACCTGATTAAAGAAGCGAAAATGGGTATAGTTCCATTTTCAGCATTTGGAACCGATACCGGTGTGAACTGGTTCAGAGCTTCGGTAGGAGCTTGTTCCTATGAAGATATTGAACAAATGATACCGAGAATGAGAGAGGCTCTCTCCAAATTAACTTAACAAAAAAAACCGGCACTTAATGCCGGTTTTTTTGTTAAAAACTATTGAACTCTTGCCGGTCTTCCCTGATTTCGGCTGCTTTCCGGATCTGTGGTTTGAGACTCGGTTCTGCCGGATCTCTGGGAAGAAGCTTCTGAAGTACTGATTTGCGGCCTGGAAGGTGCAGTCTGACGCGCTGGTCTGCTTTCATGGCTTTGTTCCCTTTGTGCGGGAGTTGATTGGCCCTGAGGCCCTGCCTGACGCTGACTTTGCGATGCCCTGCTTTCCTGATTATCGTAGCTCCTGGTTGTCCGCTGGGATGATGCAGGTAAACGCTGATCATTTGGCCTGCTGCTGCTTTGTGCTGCGGGTCTTTCAGATAATGGATTAGATCTTTCAGCATTGGACCCCCGGCTCCCTGAATTGTCGGTTGAACGCTGGGGCCGAGGATTTTGAACACGGCTATCAGAGTTAGGGTACCGGTCATTTGAGGGTGAAGTTGCCGAAGACCTGCCTGGCTGTCTATTGTCCCTTAAAACCTGAGGTCTGTAGTTCTGGTTTCCAAACCAATCCGGCCTTTGATTCTTTACTGTATGAATTGTGACCGGCTGCCGGGTTACTCTCCGGATTTCTTCGGCATGCGGACCGGTATAATACCTGTTTCGGTCATAGACATAGGTATTATTAATGATCGCCGTATTTGGATACAGTCCCATATTCCGAACCCTGTCATATCTTGGGTATCTGGAATAATAAATAGATCGCTGCGGGACGAATACCCAATAATAGTCCGGTATCCGCGAAAGCGACATATATGAATTCATTCCCGGTCCCAGGGGAGCCCAGCCGTAATGACCTGCTCCGCTTCTCCAGCTTACCCAGGCTGGTCCCCACTGAGTATCCGGTACCCATAACCATCCTTTTCTTCCTCCATAATGCCAGCGCCCATAATGGAAAGGTGCCCATCCCCAGTCATAATCTGATACCCAGGTATTTCCATATCGGGTCATTTCCCAATGCCCATCGCTGTAATAAGGCCGGAAATCCTCCTGATCGACATCCGGACGCCATACGAGGCCATATTGCGGATCTCTTATCCAATCACCATAAGGTGAAAGCTCCTCATAAAAAGTTTCCAGAGAAACATGATCATACTGAGCTTTGACCGTACCGGGAAGGAAGAATGCCCATAAGTATAATAAGCTGAGAGTGCAGGCCGGGAATTTAAAAGTCGTTTTCATGTTCCTTAGTTTAATTTGTACTTTCTGTAAAATAAGAGTACAAAATTTTGTTAAAGGTTGATTCCTATTCAAATTATTACGTTTAATCCTAAGGGAACGGTATTATAGTATTCCAAGTATTGTGCTTTTGTAACGTTTCGAATGCGTATAAGATGGAAATTGTGTAATTTGGGGCAAAATCTTAAAATGCTTCCTGGTACTCTTTATCTTATTCCCGTTCCTTTAGCGGAAAACACAGCCGCAAAATCCTTCACTCCTTTTCTGGTTGATACCATCAATCATATAAACGAGTATATTGTTGAAAACAGCAAAACTGCCCGCCGCTTTCTTAAGGAGGCAGGTTTAAAAACCCCGCAAAGCGAACTTATTGTCCATGATTATGGAAAGCACAACAGGGAAGGGAATATGAACGAGTTTTTTGAGGGACTTTTGGCGGGAAAAGACGTTGGTTTAATGAGTGAGGCCGGATGTCCCGGTATTGCTGACCCAGGTGCTGAAATTGTTGCACATGCTCATCAGAAAGGAATTAAAGTTGTACCACTGGTTGGTCCAAGTTCGATTTTGCTCGCCCTAATGGCTTCAGGTTTCAACGGACAAAGTTTTACGTTTCACGGTTACCTCCCGATTGATAAAGTCCAGCGTGCAAATAAGATCAAAGAACTCGAAGCTCTGGCAGAACGTCACAGCCAGACCCAGCTTTTTATTGAAACGCCATTCCGTAATAATCCTATGCTCGAAGAGATCCTGAGGAGCTGTAAGCCTGAAAGCAGGTTATGTATTGCATGTAACCTAACGGCTGAGGATGAATTTGTTCAGACTAAGAGCATTAAAGAATGGAAGAATAAAATTCCTGATCTGCATAAAAAGCCGGCTATTTTTCTTTTATATAAAAATAAATAAGCCCGGGAATCCGGATTAAAAAGGCTCAACCAGGGTTGTAGTTTTTGTGACTTAACTACCCGTGGATATTCTCTGACTTCCCATAATTCTGAATAACCTTTGCTTCATAAACCAGGAATTCTTTCCAGCGTTTTTCCACATCGATGTTTCCGGCATATTTTCGTGCAAGGGTAATGAACATGGTATAATGGCCCGCTTCACTAACCATCAGCTCATAATAAAAATCGGAAAGCTCTTTGTCATTGATATGTTCAGACATGACTTTAAAGCGTTCACAGCTCCGGGCTTCGATCATAGCGGAAAAAAGAAGCCGGTCAATAAGCTGCTCATGACGGCTGCCGCCTTTTATAACAAACTGCAGAAGTTCATTTACATAATGATCTTTGCGCTCACGTCCCAGCACAAATCCCCGGGCAAGTATGAGATCATGTACACGTTTGAAATGGTCCATTTCTTCCTGTACCAGTAAGGCCATCTCCTGTACAAGATCAGATAGATTAGGGTTCTGAACAATCAGTGTGATCGCATTGCTGGCAGCCTTCTGCTCACAAAATGCGTGGTCGGTAAGAATTTCTTCTATATTGCTTTCCACTACATTTTTAACCCATAGCGGATCAGTGGGAAGTTGAAGTTTCAGAATGGTTTTTTCGCTGCTCACGGACAAATTAATTTATTTACACTTCCGGATTTTGGATTATCCTTTGCGTTATTTTTTATAAAGATTCTTACTTTCTATAAACTTCAAAACTTTATCGGGTACAAAATATTGTACGTTCCTGCCCTCTTTAACCGCTTTTCTAATAAAGGTTGCCGATAACTCCATCAAAGGGGTCTCTGTAAAGCTGATGGCCGGATGGGCTTTGAAGTCATGATCTTCGAATCCCGGCCGTGGATATATATGGATATGGTAGTCGCGAAGGATCTGGTCATAATTCTTCCATTTTTTAAGGGAAACCAGGTTGTCAGAACCCATGATGAGACTAAAATGATGTTCCGGATATTTTTCGTGCAGGAAGGTAAGGGTATCAATTGTATACGAAGGCTGGGGAAGCTTCAGTTCAACATCGCTTACTCTGATATTGCTTGCATCTTCTGTAGCCAGTTTACTCATTTCCAAACGATCGTACATATTGATCAGGTCCTTCTTTTCCTTTAGTGGATTATGAGGAGATACTACGAGCCAGACCTGATCGAGGTCAGTATAGTTAGCCATATAATTGGCAATGATCAGATGACCAATATGAATAGGGTTATAAGAACCAAAAAAGAGGCCTATTTTCATCTGGTTTTAAATAATTCTTTTAATGGTTTAAAAAATGGCTCACCATATTCTCCGCTTCCTTGCAGGCAGTGTTCAGGTCATGATTTTTTAAAACTATATCGAAACGATCAGCGTATTTAAGTTCTTTATCAGCTTTTTTTATTCTTTCGGCTAATTTTTCGGGAAGATCGGTGCCTCTGCTGGTTAGGCGTTCGATCAGAACCTGCAGTGAGGGAGGATCAACAAAGATTGCCAGAGCGTCATCTCCATATTTCTTTTTCAGATGCAGCCCCCCTTCAACGTCAATATCAAAAATAACATGCTTGCCCAGGCTCCATATCCGTTCGATTTCTGAACGTAGGGTTCCATAAAATGTACCCGAATAGACTTCCTCGAATTCTACAAAATCCTTTTGGGCGATTTTGTGCAGAAAGTCTTCTTTACTGATAAAATAATAATCTTTGCCATGAATTTCATCTCCCCTTTGCTGACGGGTGGTCGCAGAAATTGAAAAAGAGAGCTCAGGGAAAATTTTTAAAAGATGATGGACAATGGTGGTTTTACCTGCCCCGGAAGGAGCTGAAAATATTATGAGTTTGCCGTGTGTCATATTTAAGCTATAAGTAGTAAGCAATAAGTTTTAAATTATAGGTGATGATTACTTATAACCTTTGGAACTTATAACCTGCAAGGTCTTATAAAACGTTTAATAGTTGTTCTTTAATCTTCTCAAGTTCTTCTTTCATTCCTACAACGATCTGCTGCATTTTGGCGTCATTGGCTTTTGAACCCATGGTATTAATTTCCCTCCCGATCTCCTGTGAGATAAAGCCCAGTTTCTTGCCATTGGCATCCTTTTCTTTAAGGGCTTCCAGGAAATAATCGCAATGGCTTTTAAGCCTGATTTTTTCTTCGGTTATATCCAGCTTATCTATAAAATAGATCAGTTCCTGCTCAAAACGGTTGCGGTCCACATTTTCCTTTCCAACGGCTTCATCCAGAAAGGTATTAAGACGGTCTTTGACGGCCGGAAGCCGGTAAGGTTCCTGAATAGAAACCAGTCTCATCCCTTCCAGAATATTATTGATCCGGAGGATAAGATCCTGTTTCAAAACATTTCCCTCATCCTGACGGAAGGTTTGAAAATTATTCAATGCCTGTTCAAATGTTTTATAAAGCGTCTTCCACTCATCTTCATTAACTTCATCTGCACTATACTGGACCACTTCCGGGAAGTTTAAAGCCATCTGAAGCAGATTGCTTCCACTATCCCCCATTTCTTCTGCAGAAGATTTTAACTGATCATAATAATGTTTCAGCAGGGCTTTATTTATTGTAGAGGTTTTTAAAGTAGTTTCAGCATATTCCACGCTGATACTAATATTTACCTTACCGCGTTCAATTTGCTTGCTGCATTCGTTACGGAGTAAAAATTCTTTATCAGAAAACGATTTAGGAATTTTTAAAGAAAGTTCCAGAAACTTGCTGTTCAGGGATTTGATCTCCACAATATATTTTGCCCGGGCAAAATCATTGGCAGCCATACCGTATCCTGTCATGGATTTTATCATCGGGCAAAGATAAGATTTAATTGCTTAAAGGCAGTTAGACATCGCAGTTCTGAAGAAGGCAGGCACTTTAACATTATTTAGCAAAATAAGGCCGCCCCTTTTGTTATTTTTGAATGATAGAAATGAAATGAAACTATATTTTCTAAGGTTCTCCTGTATACTTTCTGCACTTTTTCTTATCAGCCTGTCTCTGAGTGCTCAAACCGGTTCTATAGACGGTCTGATACTGGACAAGGGCGGTCTCTCAAGGGTTGGTAATGCAGCCATCATCAATAAAAAAAGCGGGCAGGTATGGACAAGCAGTGAGCTCGGTTTATTCAGGATGCCCGCTACAGTTGGGGATACGCTTGTTGTTTCCAAGTCCGGATATTCAGATCTGGAGCTTGTAGTAAAATCTCTGGAAGATCTTGTTATCCGGCTGCAGGCCACAATTAACCTGGAAGAGGTAACTGTTCAGGGACAGAGTAAAAAGCAGGAGCTCGATGAGTTAAGAGAACAGTACCGGAAGAAAGGCTCTTATTATGCTGGTAAGCCGCCTTTGCTTTCTTATATATTTCAGCCTCTTACAGCACTGTATGAATTGGTTGGAAAAACTCCGGGACAGGCCAGAAGATTTAATGCTTTTTATATGACTGAACTGGAGCAAACAGAAATTGACCGGAGATTTAATCCCTATACCGTGACCAGGATTACCAGCCTGGAAGGGAGTGACCTGAAAAATTTTATGATGATTTACCGTCCTGGTTTTGAGAGTTTATCAAGCTGGGATGAATACGGCCTTATCAATTATATTAAAAAATCGCTCCTCACATTTAATAATTCAGGACGCCCCAAAGGACTCCTTAGCCTGCCCTCATTGCCAAAAGCTCGCGACCTGAGTGAAAAAGTTCTGAAATATTAGCCCGAATGTTTTTGAATAAGACTTTCCATACGATTGTACACTTTTGCTTTTAAGGAATCAACATCTTCCGAACCAAGACCACTGACTTCAACAGGAGTGTCAAAAACACATTTTATTAATCCGGGTTTGGCCGAAAGCGGACTGATCCTCGGTAAAAGATCCCTGGCATTTAGAATAATCATGGGAGCAATCGGGGTTTGTGTCTCGATTGCCAGTTTAAAGGCGCCGTCATAAAATTCTGCAAGCGGGTAGCTGCTATTATTCATTGTTCCTTCAGGAAAAATCAGAATGGAACGGCCCTTCGATAGGTAATATTTGAGGTCCTCTAAACTCTTTGCCCGGCTTTCCTTGCTTTTGCGGTCTATCATTACTACTACTCTGCGGTAAATCAACCCGAATATGGGCATTTTTGCCATTTCAATCTTACCCAAAGGCTTGAAGGAGCCCGGAATGGCGATAACTACCGCAATAGCATCCAGGTATGAATTATGATTTGAAACGTAAATGTAGGCTTTATCGGGATTGATGATTTTCCTGTTTTTCACCCTTACAGGATAGAAACAGAGAATCGAAAATATCCACCCCCAGATCTTCAGGAAAAAAAATGCAATATCCTGTCGGCGTTTGCCTTGAAAAATGACAGAACTCAACAGAATAAATGGCAGAACGAGGATCATTGCAGTTATAAATACAAAAAGACCCCAAATAAGGAATAATGCCGCACTGACCTTTTTAATAATAGACATTATTACTTTTTAAATTTATAAAGTAAATACCATTGATCCTGCTTATTAAGCCTGTTGTTAAACCGGTAGAATACCTGTATCTGGTTAAGGTCCGTGTTGATTTCAGGACTGATGTAAAATCCCGCCTGATTGGGGGTTACGGTATATTTCAAAATGTTTCCGCTAAAACGTGATAAATAGAAAGAAGTCTGGAAGGCCAGAAAAGTAGGTTCCTTTCTTTGGTAACTTATGAAGTGCTTTCCTGCAAATTGGACACTATCTGTTTTTGTTTCCGGCGGACCGAGTAAATAAACAGCCTCTTTTCCAGTTATTGCAGACATTTTGAATGCATCTGTTTTATACGGATCATTTTGTTTTTTAGTAGGCAGTATGATCAGATCAAATCCCACCCGGGCTATCAGCAGGATAAGTACGGAAGCAAGGAGCCATTCAGCTCTTGTTTTTAATTTAATAAAGTATAGACCCGCAGCGAGCGCAATGGCGATTAAAAAGCATAGAACTGCATCCGTCCATACTTCCCGAATCAGTCCGAAAACACCCAAACCCAACAAACCAGCAAATACACTTATCCCGATAAAAAAATAAAATATTTTTATCCAATGGGGTTTGGTTTCCGCGCATTTATCAGTAATTGAAGCGGCCAATATGGAATAAATGAATGGAAAAAACATATACAAATACCTTTCCCTAGTACCTGGAGACAGTAGGTAGAGGATGCCATTGGCCATGCAGAACCAAAGGCAAAAATTCAGGAATTTATTCGTTTTGAATCGTTCATTCCACCTGCTTTTAATTGCGAGGAAAAATAAAAGAACCCAGGGCGCTGAAATCTTGATCAGCATAACCGGAAAATTGATCAGGTGACGGAAGTTATCAGCCATGCTTCTTTCCAGAGCAGTTCTTGAGAAGGTTTCGGTAAATAAGCGGGCCAGATATGGCCCCGGATCATGATGAAGAGAATACAGGTAAAAATATCCTCCTGCAATGATCGCCAGAAGTGCTATACCCGCAAAATGCCACGCAGAAAACAGTCGTTTATAATCTTTATTGAGAATGAAGACCACCAGGATAGTGATAGCCTGAAAAAATAAAGGCGGAATGCCCTTGGTAAGGACACCTGCAGCAGTTAACAGGTAGGAGCATAGAAATAACCAATGCCATTTTTTCTGTTGATAAAAATGAAAGATAAGGATGCATTGTAAATAAACAATGAGGGCAAAGAACAGGTCTATTTCTCCCAATAAGGAAAAATAAAATAAAATATCAGCGCTTGTGATGTAAAAAAGGGCAGATAATAGGGCCGCTTGTTTGCCGATATAGATCCTGCTTATTTGATAATGAATGGCGGCGGTCACCATAACAGATAATACGGACGGTAGTCTCACTACCCATTCTGCCTTTCCCAGGAGGCTGAAAAATCCGATCAGGACCCAATTATACAGCGGGGGTTTATTATAATATAACTCGCCGTTTGTAGTCGGTACAATCCAGTTACCGGCAATAAGCATTTCTAATGCAACAAGGGCACGGCGGGGTTCTTCGAAAAGGAGCTGATATGAATTTAACCTGAGGAAATAAGCAAGAGGGATCAATACAGAAATAGCTATCAGCAGCTTTTTTTGATTAAAGTTTGCTGATGTTTCGTCCATTATCAAATATTTAAAAATTCGCAAGCTTTTTCCGCGGCGAGTTTTTCTGCGTTTTTCTTATTATAGTCTCTGCCCAGAGCGCAATATTCACCGTCCACATTCACCTGAATAGTGAACAGCTTGGCATTTTCTCCCTCGGCATTAGGAATGATTTCAAAGGTGATATCCTTTCCATGGCGCTGGCACCATTCTATGATCTTACTTTTAAAATTAGTTTCGGTAAGTTCTAAAGTATGAATATCAATATGCGGCTTTATAATGCGGTTAATCAGAAAATCCCTCGTGAAATTATAATCCTTATCCATGTAAACTGCACCGATCATGGCTTCGAAGGTATCGCCAAGCAAGGAACCCTGTTTATGTGATTGTCCGATGATCCGGTTATCAAGTTCGATAAGTTCATCCAGTCCCAGGCGTTTTGCAAGCTGGTTCAGGTTTGAACGGCTAACGATCTTTGAGCGCATTTCGGTTAAAAAGCCTTCATCCTTGTAAGGGTACATTTTAAAAAGAATCTCTGCCACAACAGCCCCCAGTATGGCATCTCCCAGGAATTCGAGCCTTTCATTGCTGCTCTTGGAGCCATTTTTCAACTGTACAGCCACAGAGCGATGCCTGAATGCCATCCGGTAAAGACGCAGGTTTCCCGGCACAAATCCTAACAGATTAGTTAGGGACCTGATGTATTTGCGATTGGGCGATATGTAAAGCTTATAAAGTCTGGAAAAAGGCATTAATGATGTTAATCGTATTAAGACAGACTAAATATACATGATTAATAATCCGGAAGGGAAAAAATTATTTAGAGCCAAAAATTAAGTTAAGCCTGGTATTTCTTGAAAATTACTGAGGCATTATGTCCGCCGAAACCGAAAGTATTGCTGAGGGCAGCGTTCACTTTCCGTTTTTGAGCTTTATTGAAAGTGAAATTCAATTTCGGATCAAAATTCGGATCATCGGTAAAGTGATTGATCGTAGGGGGAACAATGTCGTTTTTAACAGACAGAATGACGGCAATGGCCTCCACTGCACCAGCAGCTCCAAGTAAATGGCCAGTCATTGATTTGGTTGAACTGATGTTCAGCCTGAATGCATCTTCCTTAAAAAGGTCAACGATAGCTTTTACTTCACTGATATCACCTAAAGGCGTTGAAGTTCCATGGACGTTGATATAATCAATATCTGAAGTGGTTAAACCGGCATCTTTTAATGCATTTGTCATAACCAGTTTCGCTCCAAGTCCCTCGGGATGAGGCGCAGTAATATGGTTAGCGTCGGCACTCATACCCCCGCCCACCATTTCGGCGTATATTTTTGCCCCGCGGGCAATGGCGTGTTCTAATTCTTCCAGAATAATACTCCCTGCACCCTCGCCGGCTACAAAGCCATCACGATCCTTATCGAAGGGACGGGAGGCAGTTTTCGGGTCATCATTACGGGTTGAAAGGGCATGCATAGCATTAAATCCACCCATTCCGGCTTCATTAATGATAGCTTCAGAACCACCCGAAACAATAATATCAGCCATCCCCAGCCGGAGATAATTAAATGAATCAATTAATGCATTGGTAGATGAAGCACAGGCAGAAACAGTAGAAAAGTTAGGTCCGCGTAAGCCATATTTTATTGAAATATGACCCGGAGCGATATCCAATATCATTTTGGGAATGAAGAAAGGATTAAAGCGGGGAGAGCCATCACCCTTGGCGAAGTTTACAACTTCGTCGGTGAAGGTTTTCAAGCCACCTATACCTGAGCCCCAGATCACGCCGATACGATTGGTATCGAGATTTGGAAAATCCAGGCCGGCATCTTTTATAGCTTCTTCTGCAGCGGCTAAAGCATAATGTACAAATGGATCAAGTTTACGAACCTCTTTTTTATCCATAAAATCCTCTGGATTGAAGTTTTTAACTTCACAGGCGAATTTCGTGCGAAATTTTTCAGGGTCGTAATGTGTTATGGGAGCGGCGCCGCTTACCCCATTGATCAGACTGTCCCAAAACTCAGGTACAGTATTACCGATTGGAGTAAGCGCACCTAATCCTGTAACAACAACTCTTTTAAGCTCCATTTATATTTATGAGGGTTTCGTAAAATTATTTTACGTTTTTTTCTAAATAAGCGATAGCTTGACCAACTGTACCGATAGTTTCGGCCTGGTCATCAGGGATAGCGACGTTAAATTCCTTCTCAAACTCCATGATTAACTCCACGGTGTCCAATGAATCGGCACCAAGATCATTGGTGAAAGATGCCTCCGGTGTAACTTCACTCTCGTCAACACCTAATTTTTCAACGATAATTGCTTTAACTCTTGAAGCGATATCAGACATGGTTTTATAATTTAATTGTTAAATAATTCTGTGCAAAGAAAAATAAATTCTGGCAAATTTCAAACCTTTTTGTTTTAACCAAAACTTATATCATACAAATCAAAGTCCAAAGCGTTTAATTTGTAATTTAAAAATCAAATCCGCCTTGAATAAAACGACCCTTAAATTTGAACTTGATCTTGACTTTGTGCTTGTGGCCATCACAGCACAACTCAAGGATTATGTATTTTGTCATAAAATCAATAAGCAGCTTGCTACAGATTTTTGCAAGGTTACTGATTTAGAGCTGTTATTTAATGCTGATGAAGATTTTTTTTACTTTAGTCGCTATTTTTATCTGATGCCTGAAACAGGGACTGAATTCTATATACTGGCAAATAAAGGTACGGAAGGTTTTCTGGTGCCCGAAATGAAAAAGGTAGATTTCTTTTTATTAATTCGCAATTATATAGATATGGATGAGCTGAAGGCTGTTATAAGCGGAATTAATAAGATCCCCGATGTACTGGTCGCAGCAGAAGTTGATCCTAAAAAATTGAAATCCAAAGAAAATCTCATATTTTAGCGCTTTCTTATGCTTGTGTATGAAGTACACGGTAGTGTGGGGGATTAAAGTCAAATAAACAGGAAAAAGATGAAAGCGGTTCATAACAGAACTAAAATTGTAGCCACACTAGGCCCGGCCTCTTCAAAAAAGGAAGTTCTCCTTGGTATGATCAAGGCGGGGGTAGATGTTTGCAGATTGAATTTTTCTCACGGAAGCCAGGCCGATCACCAGAAAGTGATCGATATTATCCGTGATATCAATAAAAAATATAAAACCAATGTGGGTATCCTTGCGGATCTCCAGGGGCCTAAAATCCGGATTGGCTTAGTAAAGGATGGGGGTATCAACCTGGTAAGCGGCCATCAAATCCAGATCACAACCAAAGAGCTGATCGGGGACGAGAAACAGATCTACATTACTTATCAGAATTTCCCTTGCGATGTACGTGCGGGAGAGATCATTCTGCTGGACGACGGCAAGATACAGATGAGGGTTCTGTCGACCAATAATAAGGATACGGTTGAATGTGAGGTAGTTTATGGAGGAATTCTTTCATCCCGCAAGGGAGTTAATCTTCCCAATACCAAGGTTTCTATTCCCAGCTTAACCGAAGAAGATCTTAATAACCTTGAATTTGCGTTAAAAAACAATGTAGAATGGATAGGCTTGTCTTTTGTACGTTCGGTGGATGATATCATTGAACTGAAGCGTATTATCGCCCGCAGTGACAACGCTGCCCGTGTAATTGCCAAGATTGAAAAACCTGAAGCGATAGATAATATCGACGAAATCATTGAAGCGACGGATGGCGTTATGGTCGCCCGTGGTGATCTGGGTGTTGAAATGCCTATGGAGCAGGTTCCGCTGCTGCAGAAAATGATCGCGCGGAAATGCCGTGCAGCCTCAAAACCTGTCATCGTGGCAACACAGATGCTTGAAAGCATGATCACTTCGCCAAGGCCTACGCGTGCTGAAGTAAATGATGTTGCCAATTCGGTGCTTGACGGGGCCGATGCGGTTATGCTGAGCGGTGAAACATCCGTAGGTGAATACCCGCTGATCGTTATTGAAACCATGCATAAGATTGTCAGGAATGTTGAGGAGAACGATTATCCGTTTAATACCACCAAGAAATTAAATGAAAATTCCCCAAATTATATGGGGGACGCTGTTTGCGGATCTGCAGTATTTTTAGCAGAGAAAACCAATGCAGTTGGAATTATCTCAATGACCTCTTCGGGATATACAGCTTTCGAAATATCCAGTTACCGGCCTAAGGCAGCTACCTTCATTTTTACCAGTAATCATAAACTTTTGAATACCCTTAGTTTATTATGGGGCGTAAGAGGTTTCTTCTACGATAAATTTGAAAGTACCGATAAAACCATCCGGGAAGTTAATCAGATATTAAAAGCAGAGAAACTGGTAGGCCCTGGAAATGTAGTGATAAATACAGCTGCTATTCCAATTGAAAAAAAGGGAAAAACCAATATGATCAAGGTAACAATCATCGATTAAAGGAGAATTAAGGAGCCTGAAAGCAGATCTTTCTGCCGGCATTTTCGTATATTTAAGCCGGCTTCTGCCGGCTTTTTTAGTATCTTTCAATGTGTAAGAAAAATGCAATAATTTTCAGCTTTTTTCGAGTTTTCCACATACCTAATGGTCTTTAAACCACAACGTTAATACCGAATTAGGTGCTGGGGTATCGGTACACTAACAATCTGTGGAAAACTCTGATTCTGTTCAAATGCCTTCAACCAATAGATTTGATTAAAAACCCCTAAACATTTTTTATCGGGTAACTAGCTCACTGACAACATTAATATTTATAACATGGGAAAAGTTTCTTCAACTACTGCTTCAAAACGATCCGGCAAAGGGCTGGGATTCGATCGCTACTTCACAAAATCAGGAGTCGATGTCTATGATCTTTTCACATATGAAAAGCGAACATCAGTGATTCGTAATCCCGCAGGTGATGCGGTTTTCGAAATGAAAAATGTTGAAGTGCCCTCAACGTGGAGTCAGGTAGCGACAGACATTTTAGCCCAGAAATATTTTCGTAAGGCAGGCGTACCTCAGCCTGATGGATCAACATCTTCAGAAACCAGTATTAAGCAGGTGGCTCACCGCATGGCCAATTGCTGGAAGACCTGGGGAGAGCGATATAATTATTTTGCAAGTAAAGAGGATGCTTCTGTATTTTACGATGAGCTGGTTTATACTATCGTAGGACAGCTTGCCGCTCCTAATTCACCCCAATGGTTTAATACCGGACTGCATAGCTCATACGGCATCACAGGAAAGCCTCAGGGACATTATTTTGTTAATCCTGATACAGATAAACTTGAGAAATCCACTTCAGCCTATGAGCGTCCCCAGCCGCATGCCTGCTTCATTCTTTCGGTGAGCGATGATCTGGTTAATGATGGCGGCATCATGGATCTGTGGGTGAGGGAAGCAAGAATATTCAAATACGGATCAGGAGTTGGCACCAACTTTTCTGCAATTCGCGGTGAAAGTGAAAAGCTTTCAGGCGGCGGTTATTCATCAGGATTGATGTCTTTCCTGAAGATAGGTGATCGTGCAGCAGGAGCAATCAAATCAGGAGGCACTACACGCAGGGCAGCCAAAATGGTTTGTCTTGATTTGGATCATCCGGAGATCGAAGGCTTTGTAAACTGGAAAGTTGAAGAAGAGAAGAAAGTAGCAGCTTTAATTGCAGCCGGATATTCTTCAGATTACGAAGGAGAGGCTTACCGCACGGTTTCAGGTCAAAACTCAAATAACTCAGTTCGCGTACCGAACAATTTTTTCAAAGCACTGGAAGAAGGAGGTAACTGGGATCTGATCGGCAGAATCACCGGAAAGCCGGTTAAATCAATTTCAGCAGAAAAACTTTGGCAGGATATTGCCTTTGCTGCATGGGCTTGCGCTGATCCGGGAATACAATACGATACTACCATAAATGAATGGCATACCTGCCCTGAAGGCGGACGCATAAATGCCTCTAATCCTTGCTCAGAATACATGTTCCTGGATAATACGGCATGTAATCTGGCATCTATTAATTTAGCTCATTTCTTTGATCCTCAGACCCTGATCTTTGATGTTAAAGGTTTTGAGCATGCCTGCCGCGTTTGGACAGTGGTATTGGAAATATCCGTTCTGATGGCTCAGTTTCCTTCCAAGGAAGTAGCCCAGCTTTCATACGATTACCGTACACTTGGTTTAGGATATGCCAATCTTGGTTCCATGCTGATGGTGGCAGGTATTCCTTATGACAGTGATAAGGCACGGGCTATCGGCGGTGCAATCACAGCCGTTATGACAGGTACTGCCTATGCAACTTCTGCGGAAATGGCTAAAGAATTAGGCACTTTCAAAAAATTTGAAGAGAATAAGAAACACATGCTCAGAGTGATGCGTAATCATCGCTATGCGGCTTATAATAATGATGCCTACGAGGGACTTGAAATTGCGCCTCCGGGAATTGATCCGAAACATTGCCCTGATTATTTATTATCTGCCGCATGTAATGCATGGGACAGGGCTGTTGAACTGGGCGAGAAATATGGTTACCGCAATGCCCAGACCACAGTTATTGCTCCTACCGGAACTATAGGACTGGTAATGGATTGCGATACTACAGGTATTGAGCCTGATTTTGCTCTCGTTAAGTTTAAAAAATTATCTGGCGGCGGTTATTTTAAGATCATAAATCAGGGGGTACCTGCAGCTTTACGTAATCAGGGGTATCAGGAACATGAAATAGAAGCTATTGTAAATTATGCAAAAGGTGCAGCCACTTTAGAAGGAGCGCCACATATTAATTTTGATAGCCTTGCCGCGAAGGGCTTTACGCAGGATGAACTTGAGAAAATAGACAAATCACTTCTTGCGGCTTTTGAGATTGGTTTTGTGTTCAATCAGTGGAGCCTTGGTGAAGAGTGTTTAAAACGTTTAGGTTTTAAATCTGAACAATACTCGTCTCCTGATTTTAATCTCCTGCGCTCAATTGGATTCAACCGTCAGCAGATTGCAGAGGCAAACGAATTTATTTGCGGAACAATGACAGTGGAAGGTGCTCCTTATTTGAAAGAAGAGCATTACCAGATATTCGATTGTGCCAACAAATGCGGTCAGAAAGGCGAGCGTTATATTCATGCGCATGGCCATATCAAAATGATGGCAGCTGCACAGCCCTTTCTTTCAGGTGCTATTTCCAAAACGGTTAATCTTCCGAATGAGGCAACAGTTGAAGAGATCAAGGATTGTTACGAGTTATCATGGAAGCTTGCCTTAAAGGCAAATGCCCTTTATCGCGATGGTTGTAAATTATCCCAGCCGTTATCTACCAAATCATCCGACAGTAAGGAAGATAAGTTGGATTCAGTGGAAGAGGTTCTGGGACAGGCGGCCAATGTGAAGTTAAGCGACCTTACTGCCGACCAGGTTCTGGAAGCTGCCAGAGCTATTCTGGAGCGTTCTACTGATACCAAGTTCAAACGCCAGTTATCTTCCGTTGTTGAGCGTAAAAATCTGCCTGGCAAACGCGGGGGCTTCACCCAAAAGGCTGCAGTTGGCGGTCAGACAGTCTTTGTTCGTACCGGGGAATACGAAGACGGGACTTTAGGTGAGATTTTCGTGGATATGCATAAGGAAGGTGCTACTTTCCGCTCACTGATGAACTGTTTTGCTATCGCGGTTTCTGTTGGTCTGCAGTATGGAGTACCTCTTGAGGAGTTTGTTGATAAATTTACATTCACCCGATTTGAGCCTTCAGGCATGGTTAGCGGGCATGATAATATTAAGAGCTCAACCTCTATTATCGACTATATTTTCAGGATGCTGGGGTATGAATACCTAAACCGGACAGATCTGGTACATGTATTAACTGAGCAAAAAGCGGTTTTAGGAAATCCTCAGATGGCTGATCAGGATGTAAATTCGGATATCACCAATGTTTTTGCTGAGGCGCCTAAAGTGCCGGCTGCTACTGGAATAAAGTTAAAGCCGGTGCTGGATATTTCTGGCGGCGGCCAGTCAGATGCTCCTGCTTGTGGAAATTGCGGACATATAATGGTAAGATCGGGCACATGCTATAAATGTCTGAACTGCGGTACGCAGGGTGGATGTTCTTAGGGATCTGAAAAATGAAAGTTTAAGCCCTGCCAGTAATGGCGGGGCTTTGTTTTTTAGATAAAAATCCTTGTGGATATATCTCTTTCCTCTTTAATCCAGACCGCGCCTAGCCGTCAATTATCCGGAGGGATTAAAGAGAAAAGTAAGCCCCACTGTGACCAGCAACAATGCCGCTTGATTTCACATAGGACGGTGAGCGCCAGAAATATACGATACGTAACAATCATACGACCTCGACATTTTATTTTTTCATATTATCATTCCGAAACACTAATTTTATTTTTATGAAAACATTATTATTAATACTTTCCCTGATCACCGCTGCCCCGGCAACTATCTATACGTTTAAAGTTCAAAATATCGATGGCAAGAATTTGGATCTTAAAAAATACAAAGGCAAGAAGATCCTGATTGTAAACACGGCCTCTAAATGTGGCTATACTCCGCAATATGCTGAACTCGAAAAACTTGCCAATGCCTATAAAGGCAAGCTGGTTGTGATTGGTTTTCCTGCCAACAATTTCGGTGGACAGGAACCCGGAGAGAATTTAAATATTAAGGAGTTCTGTCAGAAAAATTTTGGTGTTACTTTCCCTCTGGCCGAAAAAACGAGTGTTAAGGGTGAAGATATCAGCCCCTTGTTCAAATTTCTTACCACTACAGAAAACCCTGATTTTACAGGTGATATCAAATGGAATTTTGAAAAGTTCCTTATTGATGAGAATGGGAAACTGGTCCACAGATTCCGTTCAGCCGTAAAACCAATGTCTCCGGAGATCACCAAGTATCTTTAAACAAAGCTATGAGAAAGATAATCGTTTTATTACTGATGGCATTCACCCTGTCAGAAGTTCAGGCATCTCCTGTTAAAATAAATGATGAAGATATACTCAGCAGTCTTTTAGACAGCTTTTCCGTAGCCCTGGTAAAGAAGGACAAGGTATGGATGGGAGCCAATATTGCGGAAGCCTGTAAAATGTTCGATCCATCAGGGGCTGTACTTAGCAAAACCGCAATTATAAAAACCTTTTCAGAAGGCATTTATGACATCAGTAAGTCATCTGTTAGCAATAAGGCATTTATTGTCAATGGAACAAATGCTGACGGATCCGCAGATTTTAGTGTGGAAGGGATAGGAAAAGTCAATGGAGATTCCATCGATCTGACCGGGACGTATAAGTTTTCATTGAAGTTCTCGAAATCCGATAAAGGATGGCAAATCGCTGAAATTACTGTAAACTAAACAATCCGGCCTGAGCTTTAACCGGGCATTTCACTGCATAAAAAAAAAGCTCGCCGTTTCCGGCGAGCTTTTTTTCAATTTGGATTAGATTATTTAAAACGATAAGCAAGTCCAACATTAATAACCTGGTTTTTCAGGTCCCTGTTACCGGTATTATCTTTGTACAGATTCTGAAGATCAGTAGCATAACTTGCGTTTAATGCCACAGAACCAAAGTTATAGCTAGCACCAGCTTTAGCACCAGCTAAAGATTTGCGGTATGATTCGTTATCTCCTTCAAAAGTTGAAGTCGATCCGCTACCTGTAACAACCTTAGTTTCCTGATCTACAAAGAAAGCTACCTGAGGACCAGCAAAAAGTCCGAAAGCAGGAGTAACATTGTACTTTGCCATTAATGGAAGATCAACATAAGAGATCTTCGTTTTAACTTCTGTGTTGGCAGAGGTTGTAAATTCAGCTCCTTTTTGTGAGTACTCTAAAGAGGGTTCGAATGAGAAACCAGAGGAAACCGGGATATTCACGAATAATCCTGCTGCGAAGCCGGTATTGAATTCGCTTTCCGGATCCGGATCGCCTGCAAATTTAACTACGTTTAATCCTCCTTTGATACCAAATGCAGGAGCAGTACTTGTTTGTGCCTGAGCGAGACCTGCAAATAGCAAACCTGCGCCTAAAATCATTATTTTTTTCATAATTCTTATATTCTTGTTTAATTAAAGCACCATATGAAACAATCATGCCAAAACATTCGATTCAATAATTTGTTACACTCCCATTCTTGATTATCTGTTGATATTCAATTAATTAGTGTTTTAATACCTTTTTGAATTATTGTCATTTTTTTCAAATACTTAAATCAAAACCAGTTTTCAGAGGTTTTATAGTTTATACAAGCTTATTTCAAACCCTAGAAAAACACTTATGAAAAAGTTTTTGATGATCCTGCTATGCGCCGGATCTTTATTCGCAGCATGCGGAACCACCCAGACGGGCCAGGAGGTAATCTCAGATACGACACAAACTGAGATGGTGCAAAAAGATACTACAATAACAACAGATACTATAAGGAGGGATACAACTACCCGCGATACAATGCGCCGCGATACCCTATAAAAATAAATGCAAAAAAAATCCCGGAATGGTTTGTCCATCCGGGATTTTAGAGATTAACAGTTTTATTTAGAATTTAAATCCCAGGCTAACCTGAAATACCTGATTTTTATAAACAGGAGTTTCATTGGATCCATCTCCATTATTTTTTTGAAGATCAATTGAATAGCGTCCCTGTAGACTTACTTTTTCACTTACATCAATTCCTGCACCTACAACACCTCCGAAAATACTCTTTTTCAAACGGTCGTTTTCTTCCCTGATCGTATTTTGATACGATTCGGAACCCTGCTTAAAGGTTTCTTTTGTAGAAGTCAGGAAGGAAACCTGAGGGCCCAGTACAATATTGAACTTGTCAGATGCCTGGATCTTTGCTAAAATGGGAAGGTCAACAAAATTTGTCGTCACTGAATATTCATTTGGACCTCCAAGAAGGCTTGTCCCGCTGGTTTTATAACCTTTTTGCGAGAACATTAATTCTGGTGCGAAGCTAAATCCGCTTACGATCGGGATTTCGGCAAATAAACCAGCATTAAAACCCGTTTTAAATTCGGTGTTGAAATTCTCATCTCCGGATTTGATGATATTGGATAAGTTCACTCCGCCTTTCACACCGACTGTTTGTGCATTAACTGCTCCTGCAAATAATACGCCTATAGCTAAAATAATAACTTTTTTCATGATTGAATTTTAAATTGTTTGTGGCACTTAAGAAAAAATGATGCCAATGTTGTTTTTAAAAAATTCCTTAATTTGTTGTGTCGAATAATATACTTCTGATTTCAATTCTTAATTAATTCGCATACATATAATTAAATACGAAAAATCACTTGATAAATATTCAAAACTACCTGCTGTTTTTTTTCATTTTCTTTCTCCTGATAAGTTTTGCAGGTATATACCTATTGTATAATTTTTTGAAGTCGAGGCTTACTGATAAGCTTTCAGTTTGGCTTTTCAGTATCTCATTAAGTTTGGTTATGACTTTTTTATTAATATTAATTGGCGTTCTTTTGTTGCTTAGTCCTAAATTCACGGAATTTTAATCGGGTAGACTTAAGTCATGTATAGAAAATTAACGAGTATTTTATTTATTATCAGTTTCCTTATCCCTTATAGCAGCAAAGGACAAACCGGAACTTCTTTTATCGAATCTTTAAATCAGTCCAATGCCTGGGTGGATTCAGTTTTTAAGAAATTAAACAGACGGGAGCGAATAGCCCAATTGTTTATGGTAAGAGCTCATACAGATAAGGGTAAAGCTTATGAGGATTCAGTTGCACAGGTCATCCGCAAGGAACACATAGGAGGCTTGGTATTCTTTCAGGGCGGGCCGGGTCGGCAGGCAGCCTTAACAAACCGCTACCAGTTGGTTAGCAAAGTTCCGCTTCTCGTTTCGATGGATGCAGAATGGGGACTGGGAATGCGCCTGGACAGTACGATCTCATATCCTTACCAGATGACCCTGGGTGCTATTCAGGATAATAGACTTATTTATGAAATGGGCCGCCAGATAGCCATGGATTTTAAAAGGTTAGGAATGCATATTAATTTCGCGCCAGTTGCAGATATTAACAACAATCCAAAAAACCCGGTGATTGGAATCCGTTCTTTTGGGGATAATAAATATAATGTGACCGAAAAGGTAGGGGCATATATGAAAGGAATGCAGGATAATAATATTTTGGTTAGTATTAAGCATTTTCCGGGCCATGGGGATACGGATGTAGATTCTCACTATGACCTTCCTCAATTGCCCTTTACCCGTGCACGTCTTGATTCACTGGAATTGTATCCATTCAGAGAACTTGTTAAGCAGGGTGCTTCAGGAGTAATGGTGGCTCATATGAATATTCCTGCTATGGATGATACTAAAAATCTGCCCTCAACTTTGTCCAATCCTATTGTTACCGGTGTTCTTAAAGGGGATCTTGGATTTAAAGGTCTTATTTTTTCGGATGCAATGGAAATGAAGGGTGTCGTTAAATTTTTCCCCGGCGGGGAAGCTGATGTTTTGGCACTTATTGCAGGAAATGATGTAATAGAACTTTCAGAAAACTCCAAAAGAGCGGTTCGGCTGGTTCAAAAGTCGATAAGAAGCAAAAGATTAAGCTGGGAACGGATAAATGAGAGTGTAAAAAAAGTTCTCGCGGCCAAATACGCTGTAGGACTGAACAATTATAAGGAAGTAAGTACAGATAATGTAGTTTCCTCGCTTAACCGGCCTGAGGCGCTTGCCCTCAATCAGCGGCTTGCTGATGCGTCTGTTACCCTTTTAAAAAGTACCGGGCAGACTACTGTCCTCAATAAAGGTAAAAAGACTGCCATCATCAGTATCGGTACCACTGATATAACTCCATTCCAGAAATTGTTAAGATCCGAGTTTGATAATACAATGAACTTCATCGTTGCGAAGAATGCATCGGAAAATGATATTATTAATGTCACCAAAGAGCTAAGAAACTATGATCAAATCATTGTTGGGATACACGATCAGCGCAAACGTCCGGGTGCAGTTCTGGATTACAATAACAATTTAAAGTTGTTTATCGCCGAACTGGCCAAAATGAACAGTACTATTTCTGTATTTGCTAATGCATATACTATTGCCGGATTACCCGGAATTGAAAGTGCAAAGACATTAATATTAAACTATCAAAATTCTGCTGAAGCGCAGAATGCTACAGCCAGACTTATTGCAGGCAAACTGAAATCGAGCGGGAAATTGCCGGTTACAATAAACTCCTATTTTAAATTCGGGGATGGTATAACGCAGCAGGAATAAGTATTTCCAATCAGAGACCTAAAAAAACCGGCTTAAATCTGAAAAGAGTTTGCCGGTTTTTTTTATAAATGAACGGGCCAAAAGAAAATGCAATTCATTTAGTAAATTCAAAATTTTAGTCGAGATTGTACCGTTAAGTATTGATTGTTTTGGAAATTTAAATTCAGATGCCCCGCCACAAACCTCTCCGATTAGTACGTGCATCAGCAGGCTCAGGCAAGACATTCAGTCTCACCGCTCATTACTTAATTTTATTACTCAGCGGTCCCGCAAAATACAGGGAAATCCTTGCTGTGACATTCACCAACAAGGCAACGGCTGAAATGAAGGAGCGGATCCTGGGAGCGCTGGAAGAATTGGCGACCTCTGGTTATGAAAGTTCTAAATTCAGTACGGTTCTGAAACAAAGCTATCCTGAATGGAGTGATCAGGAAATCCGCCTTAAAGCTTCCAATATCTATAGCAGTATTCTGCATGACTACAGCCGTTTCTCCGTGAGTACCATTGATGGCTTCGTTCAGCAGCTTATCCGCAGTTTTGCTTTTGAATTAAATCTCGATAGCGGTTATAAACTGGAAATGAACCAGGAGAAAGTTAAGGATGAACTGGTAAAAGCCTTAAATCTTCATCTTGAAAAAGATCCGGAACTTCTTGAATGGGTGACAGCACTTGCCATTGACCGGATCAGCGATGGGAAAGACTGGGATTATCAGCGAACCTTGAAAGATCTTGCTAATGAGATCTTTAAAGAACGGTATTATCCTTTTCAGGAAGCAATGGTGGCGATGGGTGATGAACAGGGCAGGGAATTTAACAGTCTGAGGGAAATTGTCAGCTCTGGCATCAGTGAATTTAAAACGGAGGTAATCGAAAAAACCGCTTTACTTAAAGGGGTATTTGATGCTTCAGGTATCCTTCCGGAAGAGCTTGCGCGAAAATCGGGCAACCCACTTTTGAAGTTTGAAAAGATATTAAACGAGGACTTCTCTTATATCCTTGCTCTTGAAAAGCTGGTTGACAATTTTGATGTATGGCCAAACAGCTCATTAAAAGACAGTTCATCTGTATTGCAGTTGTACGAGAAGATCAATCCCCGCCTGAAAGAGCTTATTATTTATTTTAATGAAGGTTCAGAGCAATATGAAACCTATCAGGCAATAAGCAAGAACAGTTCGTATCTGCGCTTAATGCAGGGTATGGCTGATCTGCTTAAAAATTACCGTTCAGAAAACCGCACACTGCTGATCAGTGATGCGCAACAGCTGCTGAAAGGGATTACCGGATCCGATGTGGAAAATCCTTCGTTCATATGGGAAAAGACCGGTAATAAGTACAAACATTTTCTGTTTGATGAATTTCAGGATACCAGTATTTTCCAGTGGGAGAATTTTTTACCCCTGATAAAAAATGCAATCTCAGGATTTGAGGGAAAACATACAGAGCATCTGGTGGTAGGTGATGTCAAGCAATCCATCTACCGCTGGAGGAACGGCGATTGGCGTATTCTGCATAGCCAGGTAAAAAACGATCTGTCTACAACAGATGATAATGTAAATGAAGAAAACCTCGAATTTAACCGGAGGAGTTCTGAAAATATTATTCGCTTTAATAATTTCTTATACCAGAAACTACCCGCTATTTTTCAGCAGCAGCTTAATGCTTATTTTGCTGATACCGGCCCCGCTCATTTGCATGAGGCATGGCTGGACAGTAGCAGACTTATTGAAAAGGCATATGAAGGCAGTACACAGCGTTTAACTGAAGGTACTTTGCCCGGGGGAATGGTTGAGGTTAAGTTTTTTTCCAAGGAGGATGAGGGCGATGAGGAAGATCATGGTGCCGCCGCTGCCTATACGATAGAAAAACTGATAAGCCTGCTGGGTGCAGGTATTGCCATGAGAGATATCGGCATTCTGGTAAGAAAGAATTCGGAAGCGGAAGAGATCCTGGAATGCATCTTTCAAAAGGCTAACCAGGACAGGTTAAGCGAGGCCGCTGGAAAAGTTTTTCAGGTGATTTCCGGAGAAGCGCTTAAGATCGTGAACAATCAGGCAGTTCAGTTATTGTTGGCCACATTCCGGATGCTTGCCGTTCATGAGCCTGAAAGTGGAATATATAAAGCTGAATGTGCAAGGCTATGGCATCAGATCCGTTTTCCTGAAAATGATGAGATCGGTTTGAGTAGTGCAGACTGGATGGATCTGGCACTTGAGCATATTTCCCGTCTTACCGGGGTTTTGCCTCCATTGTTATGTGCGGGATTTAATACTTTCCGGAAGTTGCCTGTAAGTGAACTTGCAGAAAAGCTGATCCATATTTATGAACTTGGAAATGGGAATTCTTCAAATCACATTCCCTTTTTACTTGCCTTCCGGGATCAGGTGGCTGTTTTTGCCTCCGGAGGCGATCAGGGTATCGGCGCCTTTATAGAATGGTGGGATACAGATGGCTCAAAGAAAGCTCTGCCATCTGCAGAAAGCCAGGATGCGGTTCAGGTGATGACCGTTCATAAATCAAAGGGCCTGGAATTCAAAGCGGTTATTATTCCCTTTATTAACTGGAAATTGAATAATGTGTCGGGTGGTTTGAATAAACGCTTATTATGGGTTGATGCCGAACTCGCCGGCTTCGAAAAATTCAATACCCTTCCTGTAGATTACAGTAAAGGGCTGGCATCAACTGTTTTCGCAGCGAATTATTTTGAAGAAATGCTGCTTAATTATATGGATGTTATTAATACCCTGTATGTTGCAACAACCAGGGCCAAGGATTATTTATGCCTGATTTGTCCTAAAACACCCCTTGTAAAGAAAAGTACCGCTGGTCCGGTGAATGAACTTCAGGCCCTTCTCTCAGAGCTTCTGACAAACGGAGATACCTCGGATCTGGATTTTATCCCCGGAGACAATAATTTCTTTTTTGGAAGTCTTCCTGTTTCGCCGGAAAATCTCAATCTCTCCGATGAGCCGGATCAGCTCAGCATCCACAGCTATCATGTTAATGAACACTTATCCGAGCGGTTCCGGAGAAATAACCAGACACAGGAATCCTGGTTTAATGCCCGCCAAAGGAAGGGGGTTGTATTGCATCAATTACTGGAGGCCCTTACAGGCCTGGATTCTCTCGGCAAGCTTATTTCAGAAAAGGTTCAGGAGGGTCTGATCCGTCAGTCTGAGAAGGAAGAACTGACTAAGGCTGTCACGGATGTAATGATGCAGGAAGATATCAGGCTATGGTTTTCAACTGCTAAATTAATTATCAGTGAAAAGGATATGATCCTCGAAAGCGGAGTGGTCAAAAAGCCGGATAAGCTCTTTATACTTGAAGACCGGGCAATTCTGCTTGATTTTAAATTTGGAACCGAACATGGTAAATATAATAAGGAAATAAATTTCTACAGGGAAAATCTGATGAAAATGGGAGAGTTTAAAGCGGTTGATGCTTATATATGGTATGCCCAGGATCGTAAACTTCAAAAAGTCTGATAAATGAAAGGGCAATCATCAGAAAAGTTCCTGTATCGTGTGGCAGAGGATATTTTAAAACGTTTCGGAGGCGACCTTCAAAGCATTGCCATTGTATTTAATAATAAGCGGCCTCAGCTTTTCCTTAAAAATTACCTGGCTGAGATCAGCGGAAAGCCCCTGTGGAGCCCTCATTTTTATACCATTCAGCAGTTCTTTTCAGGCTTCACTCCCCTGGTATGTGCTTCACAGTTAAAACAGTTCTTTATACTCTATTCTGAATATAACCTTTTGTTAAAATCAAGGGGAGAGGAGACTGTTAGTGCGGATGTATTTTATCCGCTTGCCGAAATCATAGTATCCGACTTTTCACAGATCGATTACTATATGGCTGATCCTGAAAAAGTCTTTAATCTGATCGGCAGCATAGCTGAACTTGAACACCAGTTCCCGAATTTTGAAAAAGAGCAGCTGGCATTTATGGAAAGCTTCTGGTCATCCTTTTCCGGGGAGAAGCAGAGCAAGATCCAGGAAAAATTTATCGAGATGTGGCATAAGATGCCACGTTTGTATGTGAACTTCCATGCCCGCCTGGCGGAACAAAACCTGATCAGCAGTGCTAAGATGTACAGGGATCTCGCAGAAGGAAAATTTACTGAGCGGGGTTTTATGGACCAGTTCAGTCATGTTGTTTTTGTTGGATTTAACGCACTTTCAAGAGCTGAGGAAAAACTCTTTAAAACCTGGCAGGATGAGGGCCGGTGCTCATTTTACTTTGATGCGGATGATCATTATTTTATCGATCCAGTTCAGGAAGCCGGACATTTTATAAGGCGGAATGTAAATGTCATAGGTTTGAAAAGCGAGTTTGGTTTCGCGGAAAACAGGGTTAATGATCCTCTCAAGGAATTTACCATTATCGAAGCGCTTGGAAATGTTGCCCAGGGCAAACTCCTCACGGAGGTTTTAGCAGTCAATGGGGAGAATGCTAAAGCCGACTCCAGGGCGATCATTCTGGCCGATGAAAGTCTATTGCTTCCGGTTCTGCAAACTGTTGAAGATGAAAATCTTAACATTACAATGGGCTACCCCTTTGAACAATCGGCAGTTTTTGGTTTATGTGATCTTTGGTTAAACATTCAGGAAGAAATTATATCAGGGGATAAGTTAACGCTCGCCTATCCTCTTGTAATGACTTACATCTTTAATCCGCTTCTGGGAGTTGCAGCAGAGCAGCGAAACAGTATCCATGGAGAAATAATTGAAGGGAAAACTTCAAGGTTCGGGCTTCAGCAACTCAGGGGGCTCGGAAAGATGGCAGAACTGAGCTTCTCCCCCTATGAAAGCGCCTCCGGCAGCATCCGGAATTTGGGAAATATCCTTTTGCTCGTTTCCGCACAGATCTCAGATCTGCGTAAGCTGGATAGTTTACTGATTACAGAAGCTGTTAAAGCCCTGAATATATTATCAGATAGTTTTGAAGAGCTGGAAACCAGTAGTTCCATAGGTGGGGATGATGCCAGATTTGTACTCCGAACTATAAGGAGAGCTTTAATTGGTTTGTCAGTCCCTTTCGATGGAGAGCCTCTTTCTGGATTACAGGTGATGGGCTTACTGGAAAGCCGCTGCCTCGATTTTGATGAGGTCATTGTGCTGGGTATGAATGAAGGGGTCTTGCCCAAGGTCAGTATTACCCCTTCCTTTATTCCGGATAATGTGAGGCGGGCCTTTGGCCTTCCGGTACTTGAGAATCAGAATTCGATATTTGCCTACTTCTTTTACCGGCTGCTTCACTATGCCAAAAAGGTAACTCTTATCTATAATGGCATCACGGATGAAAAAAGTACCGGGGAGAAAAGCCGGTTTATCAAGCAGCTTCAATTTGAAACATCCTGTAAATTCCGCCATGTTTTACAGCAGAATCAGCCCCTTGAGACTGCCTCACATCAGGTAATAGTTGTTGAAAAAAGCGGGCCGGTCAGGGATAAGCTTTTAAAATATCTGAAAAGAAATTCAGAGGTAAAGTATGATAAAAAAATCTCTGCCACTGCCTTTACGGATTATATAAGTTGTCCGCTGAAGTTTTTTTATAGCCGGATCGCAGGTTTAAAGGAGCCGCAGGATCTTCCTGATCAGATCGGGGCACATACAGTAGGTACGATGCTGCACACCGTTATGGAGAGTTTTTATAGCGGCTCAGTGGGGAAGGAGGTCAGTGCCGGCTATATCAGGGAAAGGGAAAAGCTCCTGCCTGCCATGTGCCAGGACGCGATGTCAAAGACATTAAACCTAAACCCTGACAGTTCCCTTCATAAACAAAGCGCCCTGCAGCAAATCGTCTTAAAGGTCCTGGAGCAATATGCTATGAGGATATTAAGGCACGATGCAGGTCTGGCGCCATTTGAGATCATCGAGCTTGAGAACAAGGATGAATATCTTCCTTTATTTTCTGTAGATGTTTCAGGGAAGGAGGAACAGATCCGGCTCATGGGAATTATTGACCGGGTAGATAAACACCAGGGTAAAACCCGGATAGTGGATTACAAGACAGGAAAAGACCAGTTGAAATACAGGGATTTTGACAGCTTATTCGCTGAAGATGGCAAAGATCAGAATAAAGCCCTGCTGCAAACTTTGTTTTATACCTATGTGTATGAAAATGCAAGGTCTGTTAAGCATGTTGAACCTCATCTCTATACGGTTAAAGATTTTAAAGGAGGTACCTTATTTGCCGAAAAGCGTAAAGGCGGATTACAGCTTTCCGATCAGAACCTGGATAGTTTTAAAGATCAGTTTGAGCTGAAGCTCAAAGAAAAGTTAAATGAACTATTTGACAGTTCTGTCCCCTTCAGGCAAACCACTAATCCCGATACCTGTAAATATTGTTCTTTTAAGGGAATTTGCCAGAGATAGGCTGTGATGTCCGGAATTTGCAGCAGAAAAGCTAAAGGTAAAATCCCTGTTCTTTCCTGCAAAAATGCTGCATAATTTTTCAGGGAATAATAATGCAAACTGCATACAGGTGATAAGCATAGGTTTTCAAACATTAAACTTATATTTGCATTCCAAAATTTGATTTTACACATGAGAGAAATACAGTTCAGAGAAGCACTTCGGGAAGCATTAAATGAAGAGATGCGGAAAAATGAAAAGATCTTTTTAATGGGTGAAGAAGTTGCCGAATACAACGGAGCCTATAAAGTTAGTCAGGGAATGCTCGACGAGTTTGGCGCAAAACGGGTAATTGATACTCCGATTGCTGAACTTGGCTTTGCTGGTATCGGGGTTGGTGCTGCGATGAATGGACTAAATCCGATCATTGAATTCATGACCTTTAATTTCTCTTTGGTAGCCATAGATCAGGTAATAAATGCTGCATCCAAGGTGCTTTCAATGAGTGGCGGACAATTTTCCTGTCCCATTGTATTTCGCGGCCCTACCGGAAATGCAGGTCAGCTGGGCGCTCAGCATTCTCAGAATTTCGAGAGCTGGTATGCTAACTGCCCCGGACTTAAAGTAGTGGTTCCTTCTACTCCTTACGAGGCGAAGGGTTTGCTGAAACAGGCTATTATTGATCCGGATCCTGTGATCTTCATGGAATCAGAGGTGATGTATGGTGATAAAGGAGAAGTTCCTGAAGAAGAATATTATATTCCCATCGGTAAAGCCAATATAGTAAAAGAAGGAACCGATGTTACGATTGTAACGTTTGGTAAAATGCTTTCACGGGTGGTATTACCTGCAGTTGAAGAATTAACCAAAGAAGGCATTAATGCCGAAGTGATCGATCTGCGTACAGTTCGTCCGATAGATTATGAAACAGTTATAAATTCCGTTAAAAAGACTAACCGGATGGTTTTTGTTGAGGAGGCCTGGCCTTTAGGATCAATAGCAACCGAGGTAGCCTTTAAGGTTCAGAAGGATGCCTTTGATTTTCTTGATGCTCCGGTATTGAGAGTGGCTTGCGCAGATGTTCCCCTGCCTTATGCGCCAACTTTGATCAAGGAAGCACTTCCTAATGCGGAGCGTGTGATCAAAGCAGTAAAGAGTGTCCTTTATATGGAAGCATAAGAGATAAATGATTTATTTAAAAAGGCATCTTTATCCGGGATGCCTTTTTTTGTACTGAAGAATTTAATCCAGGGTAATCTGTCTTTTAATACTTTCCTCAAGTGATATGAAAGTTTCAGTTCGCTGAATGCCCTTTACGCCCTGAATATCCTCATTAAGCACATGTCTTAAATGATTGGTATCCCGGCAGACTATCTTGGCAAACATGCTGTAGGAACCGGTGGTATAATGAAGTTCAACTATTTCCTTTACTTTTTTCAGGCTTTCAACGGCATCTTTGTATTGTGAGCCTTTTTCCAGGTATATCCCTAGAAAGGCGCATATATCATAACCTATCTTCTGGGGATCGATTATTAAATGAGAACCTTTAATGATCTCCAGGTCCTGCATTTTCTTCATCCTTACATGTATGGTACCACCAGAAACGATCAGTTTCTTGGCAATTTCTGTATAAGGAATAGTGGCATCTTCCATTAATATGGATAAAATCTGTGTATCCAGATTGTCAAGTTCGAAATTTTGGCTGCGGTTTTCCATTGTCAATTAAGATATTATTAATAATACTGCAAGTTAATTATTATATATATAATAATTAAAATAAATCATTAAAATATTTGCAAGAAATAGGCAGTTAATTTACATTTGTATCAAGCAATCGGAAATAAATTGCTTACACACTGTAGGGTGGTGAAATTTGGCAGACACACCTCCTCGTCTCGGTGGCGAAGATTTGGGAAATACCGTTAAAGGGAAATAACT
>JAKFCV010000010.1:0-49414 GCA_036676435.1 Pedobacter sp.
CTGCCGGATAGTTGATCTGCGATCTGTCAAAGCGGATTTTCTTCTTTCTGACCTTCAGGGGCTGATCACTCATATACTCTGCAATCGCTGCATTCCAGGCCGAGCGGAATCCCAGTACCGCAGCTTTAATGCTGTAGACCTGCTTCAGACCCTGATCTGCAATGACCACTCGTGCAAAAGATACCGAGTCTGCAAACCGTCTGCGCTCCTGTTTCTGCTTTTCTGAATAAATCACAGCACTTCGATCGGGAAATTTAGAAACAACAGTCTTCCCCCCGCATTGCCTGAACAGCAGCTGACGGTTTATGCTTCCACTGAAGCCTTGAAAAAGTACCGAGTTATGAATAGCCATTTACTTAATTCCTGAATGAATAGAAGCATAAATACGCTGTTTATCAAGAACTTATCTATAAAAAACAGAAATAAATTAAAGCTTAAAGAAAGAGCTTAGGCAGGTCTTAGATCCGTTTGGAGTAGAGACATTTTACGTTCAATTGCTATTAAAACGGGGTTTTGGCCGGCTTTGATTGGCCAATGCAAAAATTCTTTGAACCCTGCGGAATAATTCCGAAAATGTTAATTTAATTAAGATCAGGAGTAATAGCAATCATTCTTTTGTACTTCAGGCTGGAAATATGCTTAATCCACAAATTTGAACCTGATCCACCACTTTTCTGCGGGATTATTCCCAGCCCCATTTTTGAAAAACAGTATGACCGGCGGTAGATTTCATGAAACTAATAAAAGCCGATGCTAATTGTTTCTGATCAGTAATGGCACTTATAGCAATAGGTGTACCCCGGTATACCGTTTGTTTTTTCGGAATCTTAACCAGGTTGGTTACATCCTTTAACCTATCGTACCAGGAAGCATAACATATCCAGGCATCGTATGAATTGTCTGATTTCCATGCTTCAATTCCTAAAGCAGTATTGGCAAATGACTTACTTATATTTCGTTGAATTTCAGCAATCAGGTTTTGCTTACCTGCAATATCTTCCCACATACCAAGCTGACCTGCGCCGTTTATATCTAAAAGTTTAATTCCCGGTTGGGTGAGATCTTTTATATTACGGATATTTTTAGGATTTCCGGGTCGAACCAATATCCCAGCAGCTCTTTTGTAGAGCTCGGTGCGGGTGGAAGCATCGATAAGATCAGGATGATCTGCTGTAAATTGGGTAAGCATATATTCCGCTCCTCCAAATACTACATCAGCATTCTTTTTTGCTTCTGCTATCCATTTCTTTTCAGGTCCTGCCACCACCTTAACGGCTATATTATTTTGTTTACTGAATAGTTCAGCACATTCATTGACAGGGGCAAAAGGACCGCCAGGTCCGTAAACGTATAAAGTGTCCTGTTTTGTTTGGGCCTTGCCAAATGCGGGAAGTATACAAATAAGTATAAAGACTATGATTTTCATTTCAGATATTCTAATCAGTTAATACATGTTTTTTAAGCGCGTGTTGACGCAGGGCATATTAAAAATTTGTGTAATACTTTACGTCAAGCTGTGTGCTGCCTTTTTTAATTGTCCAGGTACTTTTGATACATAATGACTGCTCGCTCAGAGGGGAAAAATCGTCCGGAATTAAATATTTATTTAGTCCATATTATTCTTATTATTCTATTGAAATTGGTTAATTCCCCATGCTGACATATACCAGGTGCTACAGATCCATAATTCGCACCCTTGGGTTTATGATACAGTACTTAAACATGGTACCGGCTTAACTGTTTCAATACATACTTATCTGGCCAACCAGGAATTTCAATTCCTGCAAATTACACAAGCTAGCCCTATTAAGCGATCATAAACATATTTAATACTTTTCTGCAGCCCGCCTTTCTGATTTTATTAAAGAACTTATATTAAGTTTGAATGGATTGAAACCTGTATTTTTCGGGAGTGATAATAAAAACGATTCAGTTTCATTAATAAATAGTTTTATGCGATTTTTTCTAATTCTGATCTGTATCGGCGCCTCAGCATTTGCCCAGCAGCTTCCTGTGATCCCGCTGCCCAACCAGTATGTAAAACTCGAGGGCAAATTCAGTCTAAGCAGTAATACCCCCATCATTGTTGGGGATGAAGCTTTCCGGCCTCAGGCAAATTACCTTCAGCAGGAAATGCTGAGGAGCGCAGATCTTACATTAAACCTTCAGAATAAAAGTACTGCACCCGCGATCATTATAAACAGGCTTAAACCGGATGCCGGGAAGGCTGGGTCTTACCAGCTTTTAATCAAGGCTAATGAGATAAGGATCAGCTCTGCCTCGGAAGAGGGTATATTCTATGCTATCAATTCGCTGATGCAATTGGTGCGGGAGTCGGCACTGAAGGGATATCCTGTACTAATAAACAGCTGGGATATCCGGGATCAGCCACAATATGCCTGGAGGGGATTAATGCTTGATGAATCCCGCCAGTTTTTTGGTAAAGAAACTGTAAAATTTATTCTTGACTGGATGGCATTTTATAAACTAAATCGTTTTCACTGGCATCTTACTGATGAACCGGGCTGGCGCATAGAGATAAAGAAATATCCAAAGCTGACTCTGGTAGGAGGGATCGGCGACTTTACGAACCGCTTCAGTCCGGCTAAATATTATACCCAGGATGAGATCAGGGAGATCGTAGCTTATGCGCGGGAACGCTTTATTACCGTTATTCCCGAGATTGATATGCCCGGGCATGCCGGTGCATCGAACCGGGCTTATCCGGAGTACAGCGGGGGCGGATCCGAGAAATATCCTGATTTTACATTTAACCCTGCTAAGAAAGAAACATATGATTTCCTTACAGATATATTAAAGGAAACAAACTCGCTTTTTCCATCAGACATGGTGCACCTGGGAGGTGACGAGGTTCATTTTGGCAATGAAAACTGGAATAAAGATGCCCATGTTCAGCAGCTGATGAAGGAGAAAAAAATGCCTGACTTGAAATCTGTTGAACACTATTTTATTCAGCGGATGGCTGACTCACTGGCAAAAATGAATAACAAGGTTTTATTATGGGATGAGGCCGCCGACAGTGATTTGCCTCCTGCAAATACTGTTATTTTTTGGTGGAGGCATGATAAACCCGCACAATTGAAGCATGCCTTGTCAAAAGGGTACCAGGTTGTTTTAAGCCCACGTCTTCCACTGTATTTTGATTTTGTTCAGGATAGCACCCATAGGGTAGGGCGCAGATGGGAAGGAGGATTTAACACTCTGGAGCGCGTTTATAATTTCTCCCCTGCAAAACTTCACAGCGCTGAACAAACCAGGCTAGTACTCGGAATTCAGGGAGCTCTCTGGACGGAGCGAATCCCGCAGGTTAATAAGTTAGAATATATGCTTTTTCCCCGTATCAGTGCACTTGCAGAAGCAAGCTGGACACGGGAACAAAACAAAGGATACAAGGGATTTGAAGAGAGGCTCAAAGCCCATATGGAAATCTACAGAAAAGATAAGATCTATTTCTTTAACCCCTTTGTTCCCCTTGAAAACCCTGAACCAAGAATAGCAGGGGCGAAGGATAATTAGACTGTAGAAAAATTACCCCTATATCGGGTATATAATCTACATATTCAGAAAATTGTTATACTCCGGTATTAGTTTAGAGAATAACTGACAGGCTTTTTTTAAAGGGCACATTATTTGATTTAAAAAAGGCAGCCCCCCAAAGGGGCTGTTTTTCATAGGTAGATGTAGGGTCGGGTACTTGTATTCGACCCTTTTTTATACCTGAGAATTGGACTTCTTAATCTGAACTGTAGAATCCAGTCCATGCAAAACTGCCGTCTAGATGTTGATCAGCCTTGAGTGTTAATTAAGTAATAAGAACAGGAAAGTACCGAAATTATTCTAGATGTTACCTATGGCCATCATTTGATCCATTGTTGGATTAACACTTCCACCCCGGGGTTCAAGGGTTACCGCAAAAGCCTGGGCGTTTTTAATGGATTTCATTTTTTTCATTCCCGTGCCATCAGTTCCTGAATCGAAAACACCAAGATCTACAGGTTTGCCGTCAACCAAAGCCCACAATTGATATTGGTGTTCCTTGTCGTTTGAAGGCATTTTAAGGGAGGCTAGATCGATCATAACTTCCTGCTTGTTAGGGCTGAATGCCACGGTTATGCTGGCAGCAGGCGCCTTTTCTGATCCCTTAAGGGTCACAAGTTTGTATTCAGAGGGATTTTGATAGAAATTTAAGGCATTGCGGGTATCCGTCAATTCCCTGTCTATGTAATTTACTTTGTTTGAGAATTGCTGGTTATCTGACTGAAGGACCGCTAATTGCGTATTGCTTTCCTTTAATCTATTGTTCAGGTTAATAAGAAGTGTGGTGCTCACCAGGAGCAAAGCAAGGGAAGCGGCAAATGCATATTTATAAAATACAGGAGCCGTATTTAAAGTCCTGACAGAATGATCTGCACCCGGGTTTGTATCCAGGGCACTTAAAATTTTGCTCCTTGTATTTTCAGAAGGTTCTAGGGAATTCGATCTTGCGTAACCAAGTAAAGCAGTTTCGATCCCATCGATCTCCGATTTAATCTCAGGATATTGCATAGCAAGCTTTTCAACCTCAAGCATTTCCTCACTGCTCAGGTCACCAAGAACATAAAGTTCAAGGATGCCGCTTTCGATATATGATTTAAGGTCTTCCACTAATTAAATACCCTTCTTAAAGTAATAATAGCATTTCTAAGTCTTGTTTTTACAGTCCCCAGGGGAATATCCAGCTCTTCTGCTGCTTCAACATGAGTATATCCTCTGAAATAAACAAGATCAAGTATAATTTTTTGATCCGGTTTAAGCTTAGCCACCAGGTCTTTTAAACCCAGAGTTTCCGGATTAATTCCTGTCGTTATGCCTTCGCTACCAGATAATACGATATTTTCTATATCATCGGTTTTTGAATGATTACGAAAGTCTTTAGAACGGGTTTTATCGATTGACAGGTTACGTGCTATATTAACCATCCAGGTAAATAATTTTCCCCGTTCCGCATTATATGATTCAAAGGAATTCCAGACCTTCACAAAAGTTTCCTGCAAAAGGTCTTCGGCGATTTCTTCATGCTGGATTATCCTGTAAATAATTCCATACAATGCTGAAGAATACATATCATATAAGGCTTCTGATCCGATTTTATCTTTCCTGCGTATAGCCTGGACAAGTTCAGGTTCAGATAGGGTTATTTTATTTTTCCGGGTCAAATGCTTAAATGTCGTTGCTGCTAAGGTCGCTTAAATTTTGTAAAAATAAAAACACAGAATTCAATTTCCAGGTAAGCGGCCAATAATGCAATAAACCCCGGTATATTGCGGAGTTTATTGCTGATTTTTAAACAATTATCCCGGCAGTATTACTGTGTTAATAACATGGATAACTCCATTTTTTTGAAATACATCAGAGATAGTTACGGTAGATTTACCGCCCTTTTCATCTTTAAGCACCACGTTTTTCCCTTCCATCATCGCCCATATTCTGCCCCCGCTCACCGTCTTGAACTCCGCAGTTCCATTTCCCGATTTGATAGCTTTAACGATATCCGCTGCACTATATCTTCCTGAAAGTACATGATAGGTAAGGATTTTGGTCAGCATTGCTTTGTTGGCTGGTTCTACCAAAGTGGCAACTGTACCTGCAGGCAGCTTATCGAAAGCCGCATTTGTCGGTGCAAAAACAGTGAATGGACCATCGCTTTTTAAAGTTTCGACTAATCCGGCTGCTTTAACTGCCACTACCAGGGTGGTATGGTCCTTGGAATTCACCGCATTATCAACGATGTCTTTAGTTGGATACATGGATGCACCGCCAACCATTTTGGTTTTCTGAGCAAAAGTTGTCGTGCTGATTGCAGTAGCTGCTAATGCAATTGCGAGTGTAATTATTTTTTTCATAATTCATTTTGTGATTTGGGATGAATTACGATGTTCATAGCAGGACGGATTTGTTTTTCAGATAATTATTTTCTGAAACTGAAAAATCATGGAATATTTATCTTCTTTATCTAAAACTATCCCATTTAATGATTCTTTTTCTCAGGGAAGGATTTTAAGCAAAGGTTCCTTATCAGTGCTTTTCTAAGTAAAGCGAATTCTTTCAGAATTGAGTGTGAGCACAGCGCCTTTCCTCTTCGCTGATTACTTTAAGTCATGAGATTATAACTTAAAATTTTTGTTTTCTGTTAAGTCATGAGGAATTTACTTAAAGTTTTTTCGCTTTTCTGTGAAGTTATGAGGCATTTACTTAAAGTTTTTTTGCTTTTCTATGAAGTTATGAGGCATTTACTTAAAGTTTTAATGCTTTTCTATGAAGTTTTTTTGCTTTTCTGTGAAGTCATGAGGCATTTACATTAAGTCATGAGGCATTTACTTAAAGTTGTTTCGCTTTTCTGTGAAGTTAATTTATGAAATAATAACTCAAAGTTTTTTGCTGTTCCGGGAAGTGCAAATCCGGTTTCGTCTATCCTAACGCCTGTCTCCTGTTAAGCTTAATGATGCCGGGAAATTTATGGGGTTGCAGTATATCATCCAGTAATACTTGTGACTGCTGGGACCTGGAAAGGTAATCTGTAATCGTTAAGTCTCTCAGCTTAAAGTACCTCCGTGTTTTTTATTGCTGCCAGGTCAGTATCAATACTTTTGTTCCATTGTGCCTGAACAAGCTTATTTGAACCATGTCCCGTTTCAAGATCATATCTTTTTTGTTGCTGGTTCATCTCGCGGTAAAATTCCAGGTATTCATAATTTATAATACCCTCGTAATTTTCCGGGTTAAGTTTTTCTAAACTTAATTTTTGCTTAAAGCGTTCTGCGACCAGTTTTACGATATCGAAATGCCTTTGTTCATGGTTCAGGGCGTAGGGATCTTTAATATTATGCGTGGCCCAGGATGCACTTTTGATCATATAAACTTTAAGTGCAAGGTTCACCTGAATGATCCCATCCTGTAATTCTCTTTCCTGATCATATCCAAATGCTGAAAAAACCGCTGCATCATATTTCCCCGGATGTGGTTTATCGTGGAAATCCGTCCAGGTCAATGGCCTGGCTATATTATAATAGACGGTATCCGGATGTTGATCAAGATAATCTGTAAATGCGATTTTTACTCCCCTGGCCAGAATGATGTTAGTGGAGGCTTCTTTATTCATCCAGCTATCGAAGAATTTTAAACTGCCGACCAGAAGATTTCTTAAGGAGGGTTCCACCACATCGATATTATTCACCGGGCGGGAATATTTAGCGGCTGCCCTGTATCTTGTAAGCTGAACATCTCCGGTTTCCTTCTGAAGATCGAACTGAAATTCGAGGGTAATCTGTCCGTTTACCTGGTTTTCTCCCGAGATCTTTTCCTGGATACTACATTCTTTAATCCGGATAATAACAGGTCTGCTGCCCGCATTTCCGGGCAAACCCTGAAATATAAATTTCCGGATTGCAGGATAAGCACCTCCTTCCAGATCCACAGTACGTATAAGGGCTTCATTGCCTTCCTTCGTGTAAAGCTTAGCCAAGCCGGCTTTTACCTGACGCTCATCACTTACCTCCTGAATAAAGAATTCTACCGGCCGGAGGCCTGCATTATCTGCCTTAAGCCTGATGGATGGGTTAATACCTGCCTGGCCAGCGAATGACATTAAGTCCGCAAGCACCAGAGCAGATAATATTATCCTCCATTTTTTCACTTTATTCCAACGATTCCATAGGGTAAATGTTGTTTTAAATATCCTTCATTAAGCGGTCAATCTACTTAAAGTAGGGGGGGATTTTACAAAATACTGAACAGGGATTAAAATTCTGAAAGCATGGAAATTCAGCGATATATTCCTGCCGGTTGAAAAAGATTTAAACGGGGTGGGACATTCATTTCTTTTTTGGTCATGTATATACAGACACATACATGGACAAGCAATTTTTTATTGAGTTACTGCATAAATATCGTCTTGGTACCGCTACAGATGAAGAACGGGAGTTTCTAAAGAGTTACTATAAATTGTTTGACAGGGAACCCGATGTGCTGTCTTCAGGGACAGCAGAGCAGCAGGAAAAGATAAGGGAAGGGATAAAAAACGGGATTTGGAAAAACATTGAGGTACAAGATCTGGCGGACAATGCCCGGTCAGTACGCAGAATGTGGATCAGCAGGTTTTCTGCTGCAGCTGTTCTGGCTATAGTTCTGAGCGGAGGTTTATACTTTTTCCGTGCTCCTCCTGTAAAGGAGGCAGCCACTATGATATCCGGAACAGGACCGGGCAAAACCCACCGCCTGATCCGTCTTGCCGATGGCAGTACGGTTATCGTCAGTGCAGGCAGCAAGCTGGATTATCCTTCTTCATTTGATGGTTCCATGAAACGTGAGGTTTACCTTGAAGGAGCAGCCTATTTCGATATTAAATCCAATCCCCTAAAACCATTCATCATTCATACCGGCAAGGTAAAAACAACGGTTCTGGGTACGGCCTTCGAAATAAAAGCTTGGCCCCTGGATGTGGATATTACCGTAACGGTAAGCCGCGGGAAAGTGAAGGTGGATGATGAGAAAAAAGAATTAGGAATACTCCGGCCTAACCAGCAGATCATTTATACCAAAGCCGGGGGCCGCAGCTTTCGCAGATCGGTGGATGCCCTGTCTTATATTTCCTGGAAAGACCAGGATCTGCTGATGGACGATATTACTGTACAGGAAGCTGCCGAGTTGCTGGAAGATCGCTTTAAGGTTCAGGTTACCTTCAGCGATGAAGAGATCAGCGCTAAACGGTTCACCACAACACTTCTGAAGGAAGAAACCCTGGAACAGGTTTTAACCGGGATCTGCGAATTTAACGGGGCTCTTTATCAGTATGATAAGGAAAAGGCTTCGGTTCTGATCAGCAGCAACCGCAGATGATATTTTAATGCTATTAAATCAATTTAAATTAATAAAAGTAATATCTGGAATATGAAAATTAATCTTTTTAAACCCTTCATTGCTGTAATGCTTCTAATACTGACGGGTCTTATGTCTGATGCGCAAATTAAAGTAGGCGTAGCAGAAACTATTATCACTCCGCCTCAGGCGGTAGGGTTTCCTATGGCAGGTTATGACCGCGGAAAAAATACTTCAACAGGGATTCATGATGATCTTTTTGCCCGCAGCCTTGTAGTAGAGGGCAAGGATGGTACTTCTTCTGCAATGATTACGGTTGCAGTTGTTAATATGAGCGAAGCCATTATGGACAGCATCCGCAGCGGGGTTAACCGGGGCACGGGCATACCGTTTAAGAATGTCCTTGTTTCGGCTACCCATACGCATTCCGGTCCGGTTATGGGAAATATAAACGATAGTTATGCGAAGTTCTTTATTCAAAGAAGTATTGAAAGTGCGGTAAAAGCATGGAAGGGCAGAGTTCCCGGTAAGATCGGGGTTGGATCAACAGATATTTTTGGACTTGCCCTGAATGACAGGCGCATGGAATATGGAGGAGTAGCTGCCGATCCTGAAGCGGCTGTCATTAAGATCGAAGATGCGAAAGGCAAATTAATGGGCGTGTTCTTTAATTATGGCTGCCATCCCTCCACACTTGACCTTCACAATTTAAAATTCACAGAAGACTGGCCTTATTTTTCAATTCATGGAATTAAACAAAAAGTAGGGAAAGATGTCATAGTTGGCTATTTTCAATCGGCCCAGGGCGATGCCAAGGTGGGGTATAATGCAGAGCTTTCGGCCGTGGGTGCCTACATGCAAGGGATCAGAAGTTTTGATTTTGCACAAAAGAAAGGGCTTATTATGACAGATGCAGTGCTGAAATTATTGCCTTCAATTCCAACCTCCGCTGATCTTGTCGTCAGGGTGGCTTATGATAAATTTAAGATCCCGAGACGTACTACTTTCCCTTATACCCAGGCGGAAGCTCTTCGCTGGCAGGAACAATCCCGGAAAATATTAAGCGAAAAGGAAAAGCTGGTTCTGACCTATCCGACCGATGCTGAAGGTACTGAGCGGTATCAGATTGCAGCCAGAGAACTTGCCGCCACCGGTGATATTGGTTCGAAGATCGGCCCCAGAGCGCTTGACAAGTATAAGGTTGATTACTGGCTGGCTACACAGGCTGTTGCTCAGTCAAAAAGAATTGAAGAACTACCCAAAAATGCGCCTCCTTTCCTGATGCCCATGCAGGCGGTTCGTCTTGGAAACACTGTTTTCGTGACTTTCCCGGCTGAAGTTTTTACCGAAATCGGGCTTGCAGTAAAGAAAAGTTCGCCCTATAAAGACACATTCATTTTTGGTGTGGCCGGCGGACACGGCGGGTATATCGCTACAGCAGCCGAATTTATTGAAGGTGGCTATGCCGTTAACGGCAGCCCCTATGCCCCTCAGGCAGAGCAGGCTGTTATCGACGCATCTATGGATTTAATAAACAGGTTAAAAAATTAAAGCATAAAAGATGAGAAAACTATCCGGTTTCTTAATACTCGCATTCTTCATATCAGTCTGTTCATTTACCCCGGAACAGGATACCAGGGAGGAGGCAGTATATACCGTGAAAAGGCTGAAAAGGCCCATGAAGATCGATGCAGACTGGAATAAATCCCAGTGGAAAAAGATCAAAGAGATCTCAATAACTAATTATATGGGAGCAATCCCTGCATTCAAACCGGTAGCCAAGGCTAAAATGATGTATGACGATGAAAATCTCTATCTTATATTCCGGGTTGAAGACCGATATGTACGATTACAAACCGCTGCAAAATTCAATGGTAAGGTATTCGAAGATGCCTGCGTGGAATTCTTTTTCTCTCCCGACAGCAAATTGCCCCTTGACTATTTTAATCTTGAAATGAATGCCGGGGGCTTGGCTTTAATGGGTTATCACCCCGGCGGAAAAACCGTTTATCTGGATGAAAAAGATTTTGAGAACGTGGAGATCGCTCATTCCTTACCAGAAAGACTGGAAAAGGAGATCACCGATCCTGTGACCTGGACAGTGGAATATAAGCTGCCTCTGGCAATGTTGAAGAAATTCTCCAATGTTACCCAACCTGCTAAAGGTGTGGTCTGGAAAGCGAATTTTTTCAAAACCTCAAGCAAAAATTCCAATCCCCATTATATCACCTGGTCTTTTGTAAATAATAAAACCCCTCAGTTTCATTTACCCCAATATTTCGGGACACTAAAATTCAAATGATCAATGCTTGCTTTGATGCAGATCGGCTGGAATATCAGCCGCGGAAATCAGCAATTTTAATTAAATAACCATAACTCAGGTCAAATTAATACACTAATGAGAAAACAAACATTCCTGCAAATTCTGGCATTCAGCCTGGTCTTAAATAGTACATATGCTCAGAATGCTCCGGAACGGGTTGCCCACAGAATTTATGACAACTTTGATACAGGCGAAATGTATACCTGGGAACCCTATCCTTATCAGCAGGATACCGGGTATGATCCAACTTTCAGCACTAAAAAAGAGCCGGCCTATGGTGAAAAGGGCAGTTCCCTGTTCCGTGTTACCAGGCCGAATGATGCCAATGATCTTTCCCAGGGTTTTACCAAGCGAATTGATCTGTATACTATTGGGTCAACCCGTGTGAAATTCGTTTTTTACATGATGAGCGACAGGAAACCGGAGAAAATGGATATATCCCTGGGAACTTTCGACGGAGGTCTGTATACCCATACCCTTAAATCTCCAAAAGCGAATGGCTGGGTTGAAGTGGATCTGCCTCTTGATGCCTTTAAGCTGAACGGAAAAGCCCTGGGCTCAGGAGAGCATATTCAGGTGGTGGTGATGAAAGCATTTTATCCTGTGGTGAGCCATTTATTAAGCTATACCATTCTGATGGATGAATTTTCGATCAACGGAGAGAGGCCGAGACAATTCATTTCACAGTCTCCGAAATCAACCTGGTTTGAGCACTTCGGACAATCAGCCATACACAAACATTTTGCACCGGGCGAAACCTTATCATTGAGTGTAGCTCCTGAAAATGGGAGTAAGGTAAATGAAGTAAGCGTGGAACTGATCCGTTCTGATGGGCAGACAGCCGTGAAAAACATCAGGTTTTATGATGACGCAACACATGGGGACGCCAGGGCATCTGATGGAGTATGGTCAAATAATGCAGTCTATACCATTAAGCCTACCGATCCTGCCGGACAGTGGACTGCCAGGTTAACAGGCCGCGGAGAGGGTAAATTTTCATCCGACCTAAGGTTTATTGTACCTGTTTCACGCCTGAGCGCAGATACTCATCCCCGGGTATTCTTCAGGGGGCCAGAGCTTGCTGCCCGTATGGCCGGAACTGAACCTGCCCCGGCGAAAAAGCTGCTTGAAAATTTTATTAAAAGTTACCGGCCTTCCACAACAGATCTGACCAAGCTTGCAGCGCCAAGCATGGTTGCACCAGAATCTGTTACTGGCGGACCTTATGCCAGCGCCAGTATGGGCGGCTGGTACAATACGCAGGATGCTCTTGCACGTATTATTACTAATGAAGCCTTTCAGTTTTACCTTGCCAATAATAAAGCAGCAGGTGAAAAGGCCAAAGCAGCATTGTTCAAACTTGCCGCATTGCCATCCTGGAACCATCCCTGGATGGAAGCCAATGGAAATCACAGCTATTATCCAGGTGCGCCTGCAGCTATGGCCGCAGGTTTAGGTTATGATCTTTTGTATCATGCAATGACCCAATCTGAGCGTAAAATGGTTCGTAACGCGATAATGGAAAATTCCATTAAACCATTCTATCGCGATATGGTAGAAATGAACCGCATGCCTTCCAGTAATTCCAATCATATAGGAGTTATTCTTTCAGGGGTGGGAGTTGCGGCGGTGGCGATCGCCAATGATGATCCCGATCTTCCGGGTTTGGAACCTTATCTTTCAGGGATACTGGCAAAATCAAAACAGTTCATTGACAGAACCGTACTTCCTGAAGGAAGTTATAATGAACCTTACACTTACCAGGAGTTTGGATTCCGCGAATTCGTAGAAGCCCTGTATGCTTTTGAGAAGAATTTTGGTGTGGATTATACCTCAACTACCTACCTCAAGGACTTCTACTATTATCCATTGTATGCTACTCAGAATAACAGGGGTAAATACCAGGATCTGGGTGACGTTTCCCCGGTTTATAGTTTTATACAGCAGCCCTCACAGTGGCTTGTCTATAAAATGAAAGATCCGTTCATGTATAAGTATGTCAAACCCGCCTGGGAGTCAGGTTCGGCAAGGGGAGGTATCCTGCCTTATTTATGGTATACTGAGGGAATAACTCCCCGCAGCAGGGAAACTCTTCCAACTTCCAAGCATTTTGAAGGCAAGGGACATATGGTCATGCGTTCGGGCTGGGATGATTCAGGCAGTATCCTGATCTACAAAGCCGGACCAAACGGAAATCATTATCATTATGATCAGGGAACCATATTGCTTACCCATAACGGGGAAGAACTTTTAAGTGATGCCGGGCATAGCAGCAGCTATTACGCCAACCTTTATTTTCCAGGATATTACACCCAGGCGATCGGGCATAATGTGATGCTGGTAGATATGAATGCCGAAAGCCAGTCGGTTGGGGATTTTAATAATGGAATTGCTTCATTAAAGAACTATCCGAAGATCACCAGCTCATTTGCCGGAGAAATATCCGATGCAGTGGAAAGCGATCTGACCAGTGTTTATAAAGGAAAGGTTTCAAGCTATAAACGGTCTCTGATCTCTACAAAAAATGGCCCGGTCTTTTTGTTCGATCAGGTAAAAAGCCCTGAGGAGCATTCTTATAACTGGCTGTTTCATGCAGAACATACCAATGGCAAGAGTTCCATAAGCTACGCCGATAAGCGCGTAATCATTACCCGTCCGGCAGCCCGTCTGATAATGGATGTTGTATCCCCTGGGAATCTGAGCAGCCGGATCAGAAATTCCGACCGAGACGAGAGTTTTATTGCGCTTTCTTCGGATAAACTAAAGGAAGCTCATTTCCTGGCTGTAATGATCCCTCAGGGTAAAAGCGCTGACAAGGATTTTACCGAACAGCCTGCAGCAGTGAATATAGATGCAAAGGGCTGGGTCGGGGCAAAGCTTAAACAGGGCACAACTGATTATTTCGGATTATTTAAAACTGATGCCTCAGCAAAAGGAAATGTCGAAGGTTATACTACGGATGCATCCCGGTTTACGGCAGCAGTTGAAGATGGCAGACTCTCCAAAGCTTATTTTGAAGGAAGCAGTTTTGCAGGGTTTGGAAGTAAGATCAGGTTCTCAGCTCCGGTGGCAGCCGCAGTGGCCTTTACAAAAACAGGAGCCGCACTGGAGGTGAATTCAACAGGGGGAAGCAGACTTAGTTTGCAAACCCCTTTCAAACCTACAGGAGTGATCCTGAATGGTCTGAATTCAAAGAACTGGAAATATGATCAAAAGAGCGGTTTATTAAGCCTTGAACTTCCTGCAGGGCAGTCCAAAATTTCAGTGAGCAGATAAGCGAGTTCCTGTGAAATAAAGAGGAATTGGAATTGTTAAACCATAATTAAATTAAAAAATACATTTATGAAATCTATTATTTTAATGAGCGCTGCGATGCTGCTGGCATTGACTTCCTGTAAGAACGAGGAAAAAAAGGAAACAGTTAAAAAGGCCACTGAGCGTAAGTTTATAGTTCCTGAAGGATATAACCGCGGTCTCCCGTTCACCCCTGGAATTATGGTTGATGGAACGCTTTACATTGCTGGGTTTAGCGGGGAGGATGCTAAAACAGGAGTGGTTCCTGAAGAATTCGAAGCAGAAGTAAAGCAGGTACTCGATAAGATCGGAGTAATTCTAAAGGAAGCTGATATGCAGTATTCGGATGTTGTTTCTGTGCAGGTATATCTTACAGATATGAAGCTGTTTGAACGTATGAACGAAGTTTACCGTACGTATTTCCCCGAGCCGCGGCCAACCCGTTCAATTATGGGAATAAAAGAATTAATAGGCCCGTCAAGGATAGAAATTACGGTGACGGCTAAAAAATAGCTTTTCCGGCTTTTGCGCTTGAATGGGCAAGGCTGTCTCTTGAATGTAAGCCGCAATCTTACCTTCAAACTAATTCTATTATTATGCAAATGAAATACTCAATACTCCTGATCTCTTTTCTGATTTGGCTTGGCGTGCCGCTCAGGGCTCAAAAACCTAAACCAAGCTGGAAACTCGAAACCAAAGCTGCAGCATGGGAGGGAAGGGATTCGCAGGGGGAATTTGTATATGATGGTAATATGTGGATTTTGGGTGGATGGTTTACACCTCAGAAACCTAATCCGCGTGATGTATGGAAATCGCGGGATGGAAAGAACTGGACCCGTGTACTGGAAACAGCGCCATGGGAATATAGTGATCTGCCTGTATCGCTGGTTTTTAAGAATAAGATGTGGATGATGGGGGGTAGGAAGTTGCCCGGAACAAAATGCAGCAACCAGGTATGGTCATCAACTGACGGAGCCACCTGGAAACTCGAAACGCCGGATGCAGGCTGGAGCCCAAGGCTGGGTGCCGGATTTGTGGTATTCAAGGACAGGATGTGGGTATTGGGAGGCACCAATGATTTTTACAAAAACGATGATACCACCCTGTTCAATGATATCTGGTCATCTGCCGATGGCAGGGAATGGAGAAGGGAACTGGCTAATGCACCCTGGTCAAAACGGGCTCATGGCAAAGCAATTGTATTTGACGGTAAGATCTGGGTGATGGGTGGCGGTAAACGCCTTCCCAATGCAGTCCCATCCAACGATGTATGGTGTTCTGAAGACGGTCTGAACTGGAAACTTGTTACCGAAGCTGCAGCCTGGAAACCACGGCTATGGTTCTCTTCGGTCGTTTACCGCGACCACATGTGGGTGCTTGGCGGATGGGCTGAAAAGGAGGGGAATTTTGGAGATGTCTGGTACTCTAAAGATGGTCAGACCTGGACAGAATGGAAATCGGATATAACCTGGGATAAGCGTCATGAACAGGCAGCCTTTGTATTTAAAGATAAGATATGGATTGCCGGAGGAGCAGCAGAACCCAATTACCTGGTCAATAGCGAAGTATGGAGTTTAAAAATTCCTCCCCGGTGGTTTGCCAGGGAGAGATAAACTGACCTGATTATATGCCTTCTTTTCAATCTCTTGACCAGGTCTCTTAAATTATTCCCTTAAGTAAATGGGACTTTCCGCACTTTTCTGGTCATATGTATATGCAGAATTGCGGTTCTTCTAAATTTTTATCTAAATATGAAACGTAGAGATATTATTAAATATTTATCAGTTGCCCCCTTAGCAGGCGCGATCAACCCTTTACAATCAGTAACTGCAGCTCCTGCGGCTCTTGTAAAGCGGGATCTGATCAAGGAATTGGGTTTACGGACCTTCATCAATGCCTACGGGGTTTATACCACGCATACTGCTTCCCTTATGAGTGATGAGGTAATGGATGCGATCAAGGCTGCTTCTAAACACTATGTCTTATATAATGATCTTCAGGATAAGGTAGGTGAAAGAATAGCGGCAATGTGTCATGCGGAAGCTGCAATGGTAACTTCCGGCTGCTGGTCTGCCATTGTTTTAGGTACGGCAGGAATTCTTACCGGAATGGATCGTAAAAAAGTAGCCCTGCTTCCGGATGTTTCCGGTTTTGAAAAGAACGAAGTAATCATACAGAAGGCTCATACCGGATCATATGATCATACCCTTACAAATACGGGGATCAAGCGGGTTATTATTGAAACTGCTGAGGAACTCGAAAATGCCATTAACCCTAAGACTGCTATGATGTGGTTTTATAATGAAGCCACACCATGGGGAAAGATCCGTCATGATGAATGGCTTGCTATTGGCAAAAAGCATAAGATCCCGAATATGGTTGACATAGCAGCAGATGTACCTCCTGTGGAAAATCTTTGGAAATTCAATGAGATGGGATATGACCTGGTCTGCGTTTCCGGCGGAAAGGCAATCCGCGGTCCCCAGAGTGCTGGCATACTGATGGGAAGAAAGGATCTTATCGCGGCTGCCCGTTTAAGTGCCCCTCCGGGTGGAAATAATATCGGCCGGGGTATGAAAGTGAATAAGGAAGAGATTTTCGGTATGTATGCAGCCCTGGAGAGATTCATTAATCTGGATCATGCTAAAGAATGGAAAATATGGGAAGACAGGGTGGCTGTTATTCAAAAAGCAGTATCCAGGATAAAAGGAGTTAAAGCAGAAGTTTTCGTCCCGCCGATTGCCAATGTTACCCCCACACTCCGTCTTTCATGGGATCCAGCCTATATTAAGCTGACAACCCGGGAAATGAGTACTAATCTGCGTAATGGAAATCCCTCCATCGAGGCCCCCAAAAGCATCGGAGATGCCCTGATCCTTTCTGTGTGGATGATGCAGCCAGGTGATGAGAAATTCGTAGCAAAAAGACTGGCAGAAGAACTGCTAAAAGCAAGTGTTTAATTTTTAACAGCCTCATTAATAAAGGGCATAGTAATTATATCTGGATGATTCGTAAAATATATCTGCTGCTTTCTTTTCTGCTTATTTCAGTGCCTTTTGCCGGGGCTCAGCAAAACCAGCCTCCTTACCGGATAATTATTAAGGGAGGCCATGTGATTGATGTAAAAAATAAAATTAACCAGGTAATGGATATTGCTATCCAGGATGGCAAGATCGCCAGGGTGGCAAAAAATATTGATACCGCACTCGCTTTACAGATCGTTAATGCCCGCGGTATGTATGTCACACCCGGGCTGATCGATATTCACGCTCATGTTTTTTATGGTTCAGAACCTGATAATTACCTCAGCAATGGTATGGTAGCGGTTTTACCGGATCAGAGTACTTTTCGTTCCGGAGTTACAACAGTTGTTGATGCCGGGGGGGCAGGGTGGAAGTCATTCGCCACCTTCAAGAAAAACATAATCGATGTTTCGCAAACCAGGGTCCTGTCCTTTCTTAATATTGTAGGTGAAGGGATGAGGGGCATTGAAAAGTATGAACAGAATGTAGGTGATATGGATGCAAAAAGATCTGCCGATACCGCCCTGGCCCATAAGAAGGATATCGTAGGCTTCAAGGTTGCTCATTTTACCGGTACAGAATGGACCCCGATAATCAGGGGATTGGAAGCGGGTAAATTAGCAGGGATGCCTGTAATGATAGATCTGAATAGTCTTTCCTTTTCACTGGAAGAACTTTTTACCCGGTATTTGCGTCCGGGCGATATTTATACCCATACATTTATCGAATCCACCCGGGGAGTGGTCGATCCGATAGTTGACCTGAAAACCCGCAAACTAAAGCCTTTTATTCTCGAAGCTCAGAAAAAAGGGATCATTTTTGATGTTGGTTTCGGCGGCGGAAGCTTCAATTTCGGCCAGGCTTTACCAGCAATTAAAGCTGGATTTTATCCCAATACTATGGGTACTGATCTTCATAAAGGCAGCGTTAACGGTGCAATGAAGGATCAGTTAAATGTTCTGTCGATCTTTTTAATGATGGGAATGGAATTACCTGATCTTATCAAAGCCAGTACTTGGACCCCGGCGCAGGTGATAAAGCGTGAGGAACTGGGTAACCTTTCCGAGGGTTCTGTTGCTGATGTCGCTGTTTTAAGTATCAGAAAAGGGAACTTCGGTTTTCGAGATGTTAGCGGTAATAAACAGATCGGGCATCAAAAACTCGAATGTGAACTGACCATGCGTGCCGGAAGGGTAGTGTATGATCTGAATGCAATTGCGGGCAATCCCTTAATCAGAAAATGAAAAAAATAATACCCTATTCCGCATTTTTGCCGCGTCCTTCTATACTAATCCTCTTCACGCTTTTCATCGCGTCTGTTTTAGCTTTCGGCTTCATCCGGTCAGTGCAGAAAAGCGGCATGCCTCAAGGCGATGCCGGTAATGGCGGCCTCTTCCTGCCCGGAGGCTTCCAGGCCCTGGTGGTAACAGATTCCATTGGGCCCACTCGTCATCTGGCGGTGAACCGGAACGGAGATATTTATGTTAAATTATTACGTGTTACCAATACCAATAAAAAAGGGAGTATCGCGCTCAGAGATACTGATAATGATGGTAAAGCGGATATAATCCAGCATTTTGGCGACTACCCTGATGAAGGGAGCTATGGTACATCCATGCGCATCCATAAAGGATATTTATATTTTTCAACGGCTGGGGAAGTTTACCGTATAAAATTAAGCCCTGGTAAATTGATCCCCGAGGGAAAATCCGAACTGTTGCTCATAGATGATTATAAGAACAGTAAGCCCAGATACTCACATATCGCTAAACCTATTGCTTTTGATGATAAGGGGAATATGTATGTTCCTTTTGGTTCGCCAACCGATATTTGTCAGGAAAAGGACCGGCAGCCCGGTTCACCCGGACAGGATCCATGTCCGCAGCTGGAAGAACATGCAGGGATATGGAAATTCAGCGACAGTAAGCCAAATCAGACCCTTAAAGATGGAAAGTTGTATGCTACCGGAATCAGAAGTGTAGTAGCAATGGACTGGAATACAAGTGATAAGGCTTTATATGTAGTTCAGCACGGAAGGGATGATCTTTCAAGAAACTGGCCGGATCTTTATAATACATGGCAAAGCGCACTGCTGCCTGCTGAAGAATTCCTGAAAGTCGCCGAGGGCTCTGATGCCGGCTGGCCCTACTATTATTATGATCAAATGCAGGGTAAGAAACTTCTCAACCCTGAATACGGCGGGGACGGGAAAAAAGAGGGGAAATCCAGGGATTATTTACAGCCGCTAATCGGCTTTCCTGGCCATTTTGCACCGAATGACCTGTTCTTTTATACAGGAAAGCAGTTTCCCGAAAGATATAGAAACGGTGCTTTTGTTGCCTTTCATGGCTCCACGATCAGGGCTCCATATCCGCAGGGCGGTTATATTATTGGATTCGTTCCTTTTAAAAATGGCAGGCCTGCAGGTGAATGGGAGGTTTTTGCAGATGGATTCGGTGGTGTTGATACCATTGTGAATACCAGTGATGCAAAATATCGCCCCATGGGAATTGCAATGGGGCCGGATGGATCGCTCTATTTATCTGAAAGCGAAAAAGGTAAGATCTGGAGGGTTATGTATAAAGGCGATAAGAAAAAATTTGGCTCCGCCCACTTAGCAGGCATGCAGAAACGCAAAGAAACCCAGCCTCATATCAAAACTCCCGATATAATCAAGGATAACCTCAACACCGGAAAACTAATTGCCGGCGCAAAACTTTATGCTGCCTATTGTTCCACCTGCCACCAGGCAAACGGCAAGGGAGACGGAACCCGTTTTCCTCCTCTGGAAAACTCTGAATGGGTAAAAGGGGATAAAACCAGATTGATAAATGTCGTTCTTAAAGGACTTAGCGGCCCGATCACAGTCAACGGTATCGGATTTAATGAGGCTATGCCGGCTCACAATTATTTAAAGGATCAGGATATCGCAATGATACTGACATATATCAGGCAAAACTTTAAAAATAACTCGGGAATAATAAATCCGGCAGAGGTAGCAAAAGTCCGTAGGGGCGAGTAAGCCGGGTTGATAAAGAAGCCCCTGTTTCACTGATATTTCACATACTCTGGCCATAGGAATAGAGGTGTAAATCTGCTGTTCCCTTGCAGAATTTTTGAATTTTTAAAATCCAGGTATCCGCTTTTTGTTGACCCCGCAGTATACCGAATTTTTAAATTTATAAGTAACTGAATATGATCTATTAGAAACTGATCATACTATGTATTACTGCAATTAAAAATTATATTAAAAACAGGGTCTTATTTTTTTATAATTTTTGTTTTTATCCTAATATTTCTTTAAGTTAGGCTTAACAAAATAAGAATAAAATAAGCCGTCAGACTTTGTATAAGATTTGTCTTTATTCGCCTTCTTAAATCAGTGTATTTTTAGAACAATTCTATGAATTTCAATACTGCGGATCTACATGCTGATGCATCCCTTCTTTATAGAGTGGAACAGGGGGATAAAGAGGCCTTTAATATTATATATGAAAAATATTGGACGCTGACTTATTCCAATGCTTTCAAGCGATTAAAGAATGAAGATGAAGCAAAGGATGTCGTGCAGGAAATATTCACCAATCTTTGGCTCAGGAAAGGAAAAGTAATTGATAATCTCCCGGGCTATCTTAATATTGCTGTCCGGAATCAGGTTTTTAAATTAATAGAAAAGCAGAAATGTATCTCTCCATTTCTCGATACACTGGAGAACATCAGTTCGGAAAACCAGAATGCCGATGGCAATGTGCTTTGGCAGGAATTTTACAGTACCTATGAATGTCTTTTGACTACTCTTCCACCTAAAAGACAGCAAATCTTCCGTCTTCGTTTTCATGATGACCTGAGTACAAAAGCGATTGCCGAACAAGTGGGAATTTCCAGAAAGACCGTTCAGAATCAATTGGGAAAAGCCATTGAGCAATTACGGATGCTTCTCTTTTCCAATTTATTTCAGCTTATCGCCTTGTTTTTGATTTTCAAATAATCATTCCCTTTCTGTTTCATAGCTTCTATTCACACTTATCCGGTGTGCCCTTTTCTTTTCGCCTTTTCCCCTGATAAAAAGATCTCTCCGGGATGGGACATTCATTTTATTTCCGGTCATATGTATATCAAGCGCATACATGGACAAGCAATCTTTTATTGATTTACTGCATAAATATCGTCTGGGTATCGCTACTGAGGAAGAATGTGAATTTCTAACCAGTTACTATAAATTGTTTGACCGGGAGCCCGATGTGTTGTCCTTAATGACTGCTGAACATCAGGTTATATTAAAGGATGTGATAAAGAACGGGATATGGGAAAACATTGAGGTACGGGAGCAGGGGAACAATGCGCGGTCGGCGCGCAGAATGTGGATCCGCAGGTATTCTGCTGCCGCAATTCTGGCTATAGTTCTGAGCGGGGGTTTATATTTTTTCAATACGTATCCGGTAAGGGAGGCAGTTTCGCTGGTATCCGGAACCGGTCCGGGCAAAACCCACCGTCTGATCCGTCTCGCCGATGGCAGTACTGTGATCGTAAGTGCAGGCAGCAAGCTGAATTATCCGTCTTCGTTTGACGGTTCAATAAAGCGTGAGGTTTACCTCGAAGGAGCTGCCTATTTTGATATTAACCCTAACCCACAAAAACCATTCATCATTCATACCGGCAAAATCAGAACTACGGTTCTGGGAACGGCTTTCGAAATAAAAGCATGGCCCCTGGATGCGAATATTACTGTAACAGTTAGCCGGGGTAAAGTGAAAGTGGATGCTGAGAAAGATGAATTAGGAATACTCCGCCCTAACCAGCAGCTCATTTATATGAAGGATGAGGGCCGCAGCATTCGAAGATCGGTGGATGCCCTGTCGCATATTTCCTGGAAGGACCAGGATCTGCTGATGAATGATATAACAGTTCAGGAAGCTTCCGAGCTGCTTGAGGATCGTTTTAAGGTTCAGGTATTGTTCAGCGATGAAGTGATCAGAACAAAACGGTTCACCACAACGCTTCTGAAAAAAGAAACACTGGAACAGGTATTAACCGGGATCTGCGAATTTAACGGGGCCCTTTATCAGTACAATAAGGAAAAGGCTCTGGTAATTATAAGTTCAGCTGATTAATGTGAGAAACAGGTATAAATCTAAAAAAAAATGAAAATGTCGCCATAAAAAAACCCTCTGGATCTATCTGCATTCAGATACATTCAGAGGGGTGTATTGTCCCGACTGCAATCGGTGCAATACATTGATGTTTAAGATCTTGTTCGCCGGGTAGGCGAAAATTTTGTCACCTAAAACGAAATAAATTTATGATTTTTTTTACAATTTCTGAAAATGACAGGCAATTAAATGGCCTGAATAAAGTGCCTAAACTGCTTATGGGCAAATCCATATTCAGGTCTGGTGTAAGAAGCGGATTACTTATACTCCTGGTATTATTTGCATCCCTTCAACTATCTTCTGCGACCCCTATAAATGGTAGTGAAGGCGCTTCAGATTATTTATCAGGCTTAACTAACTTTCAGCAGCAAAGGGGAAGTATTAAAGGAAAGGTTACGGATAGTAAAGGGCTTACAATGCCGGGGGTCAGTATTAAACTGGCCGGTGCTTCAGTACAAAGCCAGACCACCGATGCTCAGGGTAACTATAGTTTTGCTGATTTATCGCCCGGGTCCTATACACTGACTTTCAATTTCATTGGTTTTGCTTCCTCTGTGAACAGGGTATCCCTGAATGATGGCGAAAACAGCACTGTGAATACAGTATTGAATGAAGAGACAAGCAGCCTTGAAGAGGTGGTAGTGGTAGCATATGGAACTCAAAAGAAAACATCCTTAACCGCTGCTGTATCTTCTATCCGCGGTGAGACAATCGCTAATCTGCCGGTGGCAAATATTTCCAATGCTCTTGGGGGCCGCGTTCCCGGAATGATAACTAGACAGGGATCCGGTGAGCCGGGGAATGATCAGGCGGCGATGTATATCCGCGGAATTTCTTCAACGGGCGGCACCCAGCCTCTGCTGGTAGTAGATGGTATACCCAGAAGCTTTACCCAGCTTGATCCGCAGACCATTGAAAGCATTACCGTATTGAAAGATGCTGCGGCCGCTGCTCCTTACGGGGTTGCCGGCGCCAACGGGGTTATCCTGGTAACCACCAAAATGGGAAAATCCGGTACCCCGACTTTAAGTCTCACCAGTTCTTATGGAGTGATGAACCTTTCGGCTATGCCTGAACTTCCTACCTCCTTTGAATTTGCATCATTAAAGAATGCAGCCAGTATTAATGAAGGTCTGGCTCCTCCGTATTCAGCTGCTGACCTTGAAAAATTCAGAACGGCTGCAGATCCTGACAGGTTTCCCAATACGAATGCACACGATATCATGATAAACCGGAACACCCCTTTGACATCACATACTATTCAGATGTCGGGCGGGGCAGACAGGCTCAAATATTATGCAAGTGCCGGTTATATGTTTCAGCAGGGGGTATTCGATCCGATCAATGTCAACCGCTATACCTTATCCCTTAACATGGATGGGCAGGTGACGCCGACAACTACTGTTTCATTAAAGCTAAACACGCGTCAGCAGGATAATTCCTATTCAGGCATATCGACCTCCGAACTGTTTACCTTCCTGAATTATGCACTTCCGATCTACCCGGTTTTCTGGAGCAACGGACAGGCTGCCACTTATGTAAATCCGATCATCAATGAATCCGGATCCAACACGAGCAGGGGAACTCAGATATTCAGCCAGCTTTCAATTGATCAGAAGCTTCCGTTTATTCCCGGACTTAATTTAAAAGGTACGATCGCATATGATCCGAGTTTTAATCTCAACAAAGTCTGGGTAACACCGACCCACGTCTGGACCGCTGATTTTAATACGACCCCATATACGTTTAAGGATGCTATTTATGGAGCTACAAAAGCGAGATTGTCTGAAAGTTTTTCAAATCCCCGAAGTCTTACCTACCAGGCAGGCCTGAACTATAACCGGACTTTCGGTAAAAGTGATATTGGCGCACTTGCCCTGTTTGAGGCAAGGTCCAGCCAGTCGAACAGTCTGAGCGCGAACAGGTTAAATTATAATCTCCTTGTGGACGAACTTTCACTGGGAAGTTCGAACCCATTGGATATTTCCAACAGCGGCAGCAGCAGCCAAAGCAGTCAGATGGGCCTGGTTTACCGTTTAACCTATGGCTTCGCAGGTAAATATTTAGCAGAAGCAACAGGCAGATACGACGGGCATTATTATTTTGCTCCGGGGATGAAATTTGGATTTTTCCCAGCTGCATCCATTGGATGGAGAGTTTCAGAAGAAGCTTTTATGAAGAAAAGCCTGCCTTTCATCAGTAATTTCAAGATCCGGGCATCGTACGGAGAAGTAGGAGCCCTTGCCGGAAGCGCATTTCAGTACCTGAGCACTTATAATGTAAACAGTAATGCCGCCGTACTTAACGGGACGGCTGTACAGGGTATTTCTGAACGGGCCGAACCCAATACAAATATCACCTGGGAGAGAGCCAAAAAGAGTAACCTGGGTTTTGAAGCTTCTTTCTGGAATGATCTCTTAATGCTGGATGCGGATTATTTCTTTGAAAAAAGATCCAATATGCTGGTAAGTCCGACAGTGATAACTCCGGTAGAATATGGTGTGGGTCTGAGTCAGGTTAACGGAGGTAAAATGAAAAACCAGGGATATGAAATAACACTTGGATCAAGATACAGCGTTTCCCCGGACCTTCAGTTATCCCTGTTCAGCAATATTACGCATGCGAGGAATACTGTACTGGAGATCTTTGAAACTGCTTCTACCTTTAATAACCCTAACCGACGCCTTACCGGAAGATCGCTTGGAACCCAATTTGGATATGATGCGACAGGTTTCTACCTTCCTGAGGATTTTTTACCTAACGGTACTTTAAAACCGGGGGTAGTAACCGGACCAACAGGCGCTAAACTTTTCCCCGGTGATCTTAAATACCGTGATATTGATGGTGATCTGAAGATTAATACGAATGACATTGTTCCGATCGGTGATCCTTCTACTCCTCAGATCATTTACGGCTTGAATCCAAACGTACGCTATAAGTCATTCCAGCTGGACCTCTTATTCCAGGGCAGTTACAAAAGAAACGTATATGCCAGTGACTGGTCTGTGTGGCCGTTTAACGTTGGCAGGGGGGCTTATAAGCATAACCTGGATTATTGGAGACCGGATAATCTGAATGCCAGGAATCCGCGTATTACGAATGCCCCGGCAACAAATAATACACAGACTTCTTCCTGGTGGATGAATGATGCCAGTTACCTCAGACTGAAGAACGTACAGCTTGCATACAACTTGCCGGTGAATTTAATTCAGAAAATTGGTATGCGCAGTGCTATCTTTAATGTTGCAGCACAAAACCTTAAAACCTGGTCAAAAATGAAGTACGATTATGATCCTGAATCGACCACTAATTTAGGTGCCTATCCTTCGGAACAGGTTATTTCAATGGGTATCAATGTTACTTTTAAATAATCAAGAATAGAGAATTATGAAGAATTCAATTATAAATTTTAACTGCAAACTGGCTTTGCTTTTATTGATGACCGGAATGGTTTCTTGCGACGATTATTTAGAGATCGTTCCGAAAGATCAGGTAACAGATGCTACGGTATGGGCAAATACCACGAACGCAGATATGTTTCTCAACACGGTTTACGGCGCCTTACCAACCCCATTTAACGTTACCGACCCTGATGAGGACAGAACAGATAATCAATTGGCCAAGCCTACCTATGCTACTACCGTAGTCTATAAAAAATCAGCCTATACCGCAGCCAGTCCGGGAACACAAACCCAATGGGCTCATTATACCAATATCCGTAGAGCAAATATGTTTATTGAGAAGGTCGCGGCTTCTGCACTCCCTGATTCCTACAAAAAGGAAAGGATCGCCGAGGCGAGGTTCCTACGGGCGTATTATTATATGCTTTTATGGACCCATTACGGAGGAGTGCCTATCATTAAAAATGTGCTTAATATCACTGAGCAGGGAGATGCTGTTTTTCAACCCAGAAATACAGACGCCGAAACATTCAAGTTTATAACCGATGAGTGTGCGGCAATTGCAGCTGACCTGCCAAATGCGCAGGGCAATGGAAGGGCTACCAAAGGAGCTGCCCTTACCCTGAAAGGATGGTGCGAACTGTTTAATGCCAGTGCTTTAAAGAATCCTTCCAACGATAAATCCAAATGGGCCCTGGCCGCAGCTACCAATAAACAGGTAATGGATCTCAATGTCTACAGGCTGTTCCCTAATTATGAGACCATGCTTTATGAAGCCAATGAAAAGAATAATGAAGTCATCTTTTCAAAGGAACATTTAGCCGGAGCACCGGTAATTTCATCCAGTAAGGAGGGGTATTGGGGTGCATTTAAAGTGGGCGGGTCTCAGCAGTCATTCTGCGGCAATCAGCCAACCCAGGATATGGTAGATGCTTACCGGATGAGTAATGGTAAACCGATTACGGATCCCACATCTGGTTATGATCCTCAAAATCCTTATGCCAACCGTGAAAAGAGGTTTTATTCATCCATAGTTTATGATGGCTCTGTCTGGCTTGGTTATACCATGGTGATGAAGCAGGGTGTTAACAGCGATAATGCAACAGATATAAACAACAGCAGCGATGCCACGAATACGGGCTATTACCTTCGTAAAAGTTTGGAAGAGAAGAATGCCGTAAACGGACAGAATATGCTGAGCGGGGCAGATTTTCAAATGTTCAGGTATGCTGAAGTTCTCCTGAGTTATGCGGAAGCCCAGAATGAGGCAGTGGGTCCTGATCCTTCTGTTTACAGCGCTTTGAACCAGGTAAGAGTGAGGGCAGAATTACCTGCCTTGATTTCAGGTTCACTATCCCAGTCTGAAATGAGAACAGCAATCGCCCAGGAGAGGAGAGTGGAACTTTATATGGAAATGAAACGTTATCACGACCTGATCCGTACAAAAACTGCTGAAGTTTACCTGAACGGAACATCCAAAGCAATGAGGATAGATCTTGTGAACGGAAAATGGGTGTATACAGTAATAAATGCTCCCGCAGGATCCATGCTGTTCGTAGCTGCTAAAAATTATTTATGGCCGATCCCGCAATCTGCCATTGACCGTAATAAAAACTTAACTCAGAATCCGGGTTACTAAATTTGTGTGTTAGTTTTAATGAGGTGGCCTTAAACGGCCATCTCATTTCTATTTTATCAGCGCACAGATAAAAATTCATTATGAATAAAAACTGATTCAAATGTTTAACTTAAAAGGTAAAACTGCCCTGATAACGGGCGGGGGAAGCGGTATTGGAAAATCAATATCCGAATTGTTTGCACTTCAGGGTGCTGAGGTGCATATATTAGATTTGAATGATGCAGGAAATAGTGTGGCCGGTGAAATTAATAAACAGGGAGGAACTGCTTTTTCGCATTCCTGTGATGTATCTGATCAGTCAGAGGTTCTCAGGACGATCGGCAGTATTGGGAAAATAGATATTCTTGTCAATAATGCCGGGATTGCCCATATAGGCCGGGCTGATACCACCACTCCTGAGGACTTTGACAGGATTTTCAAGGTCAATGTTAAAGGTGCATACAATTGTTTATACGCATCGATACCCCTGATGAAAGCGCAGGGGAGAGGTGTGATCCTTAACATGGCCTCTGTGGCCGCTATTGTAGGCATTCCTGATCGTTTCGCCTACTCAATGAGCAAAGGTGCCGTCTTCGCCATGACTCTTTCTGTAGCCCGCGATTATCTCTCAGACAACATACGCTGCAATAGTATTTCCCCGGCAAGGGTCCACACCCCCTTTGTTGATGGCTTTATTGCCAGAAATTATCCTGGGAAAGAAGCGGAGATCTTTCAAAAACTCTCTGAAAGTCAGCCGGTCGGCCGTATGGGAGATCCCGCGGAAGTGGCTTCCCTGGCATTATACCTGTGTTCTGATGAAGCCGGATTTATTACAGGGAATGATTATCCCCTTGACGGCGGATTTATTAAACTGAATAATTGACCTGAAGGCTTCTCCGGAGAAGGAAATGCCTGTAAACTCTACTTCCTGTCCAATGAAATAATATACCCGGAAGACTGCTTAGAATCAAAAAATTAACAGTGAATAATTTTGTGGAATTCTAATTATTTTTATAATTTGAGAAAATGATGGGTTAATACCCGAATGCCAAACCGCAAAATCTAATTGACCCTTTAATTTTTCCGATATCTATGCGAGTTGGATTAGCATTATTTTTTACAATAATCACAACTTTTCTGTTTATTTCTCCTTCTGTTAATGGTCAAACCATTGATAAGGAGGAAATTGTGCTTGAACTTAAGAACGAAACCCTGGTCAGGGCTTTTCGGAAGATCGAAGCTCAAAGTCCTTTTCATTTTATGTACCGCAATGCCGATGTAAAAGATATCACCAACCTGAATATCTCATCAGGCAAGCGTACGGTAGCAGCTTTTCTTGAGGAAATGTTACGTAATACCTCTCTTGATTACCGGCAGCTGGATAACAGGATATTGATCACCGTTTCAGATAAGGATAAAAATAAAGTACTTGCAGAGACAGGGCATGATGAAATTAAAGATCCGGATAAAATAAAAACAGGCAGTATAAGGGGAAAAGTGATCGACAGTAAAGGGCTGATCATGCACGGGGTAAGTATTCAGCTTGGAGGAACTTTAAATCAAAGCCAGTCTTCAGATAATCAGGGTAATTTCAGCTTTACCAATTTATTGCCCGGTGTATATAGCCTCTCTTTCAGCTTTCTTGGCTTTTCGAAATCAGTTAATACCCTGATATTAAGGGAAGGAGAACTCAGGACATTGAATAACACTTTAACTGAGGAAACCAGAAATTTGGGTGAAATTGTAATTGTAGCTTATGGCAGTCAGAAGAAAACATCCTTAACAACAGCAGTTTCTTCCTTGCAGGGAGAAACCATAGCAAACATTCCCGTTGCTAATTTCTCTAATGCATTTGGAGGAAGGCTTACGGGTTTAATAACACGTCAGGGTTCGGGTGAGCCAGGAAATGACGATGCGGATATGTATATCAGGGGCATTTCCTCAACAGGGAATAACCAGCCCTTACTGGTTGTTGATGGCATTCCAAGAAGCTTTAATCAGCTGGATCCCCAAACTATAGAAACTATTACCGTTTTAAAAGATGCCGCTGCTGCTGCTCCTTATGGCGTAGCTGGAGCTAACGGCGTAGTGCTGGTAACTACCCGAATGGGGAAATCAGGAACCCCTTCATTAACCTTTAACAGCTCCTTTGGAATTCAAAACCTCAATGCTATCCCTGAGCTTCCCAGTTCATTCGAATTTGCATCCCTGAAAAATGCGGCCAGCATTAATGAAGGGCTGCTTCCGCCATATTCTGCTTCTGATCTTCAGAAGTTTAAAATTGCTGCAGATCCGGACAGGTATCCGAATACCAATGCCCATGATGTTATGATAGACCGCAATACTCCACTGATCACGAATACGCTTCAGATGTCCGGGGGAGCCGACAGGTTTAAGTATTATGCCAGTGTGGGTTATATGTTCCAGCAGGGTGTATTCAAACCTATTAATGTTAACAGGTATACTTTGTCGCTTAATATGGAAGGACAGGTAACAGGTACAACCACCGTTTCATTAAAGCTTAATACCCGCCAGCAGGATAATTCTTATTCGGGAATCCGCACCGCCGATCTTTTTGCTTATCTGAATTATGCGCATCCCACAAATCCCATTTTCTGGACGAATGGTGAGGCCGCGACTTTTGTCTACCCGATGGTCTATGAATCCGGTTCCAATACAAGCAAAACCACCCAGATCTTCAGTCAGCTTTCCGTAGATCAGCGCCTGTCATTTATTCCGGGTCTCAGTGTAAAGGGCACAATTGCCTATGACCCCGGTTTTAGCCTGAATAAATTATGGATTATCCCAACTCACGTCTGGACCGCAGATTTTACCAGCAGCCCATATACCTTCAAGGATGCTATTTATGGAAACACCAAGGCTTCTCTTTCACAATCTGTGATCAATCCTAAAAGTCTTACTTTTCAGGGCAGTCTGAACTTTAACCATACTGCAGGTAAAAGCGATATTTCTGCGCTTGCCCTCTTTGAAGCGCGTTCAACCCAGTTAATGAGCTTAAGCGCCGGAAGAGTAAATTATAATCTCCTTGTGGATGAACTGTCTTTAGGCAGTTCCGATCCTTTGGATATTTCTAACAGCGGAAGCAGCAATGAAAGCCGGCAGCTGGGCCTGGTCTACCGCTTAACCTATGCTTGGGCAGGGAAATACCTGGCAGAGGCAACCGGCAGATATGATGGACATTATTATTTCGCTCCGGGTAAGAGATTCGGCTTTTTCCCTGCCGCCTCTGTGGGATGGCGGATATCCGAAGAAAATTTTCTTAAGCAAAACCTGCCGTTTATCACCAATCTGAAGATCAGAGCATCTTATGGGGAGGTTGGTGCCCTCGCAGGCGCCCCTTTCCAGTATCTGAATACTTTTAATGTGAACAGTAATGCCGCTGTTTTAAACGGCACTGCTGTACAGGGCATTTCCGAACGGCCCGAGGCCAATCCGAATATTACCTGGGAAAGAGCTAAAAAAAGCAATATCGGGCTTGAAGCCTCATTCTGGAATGACCTTTTAATAGTGGAGGCGGATTATTTTTACGGAAAGAGATCCAATATGCTGGTAAATCCAACAGTAATAACACCTCTGGAATATGGAGTAGGGCTCAGTCAGGTTAACGGCGGTAAAATGAAGAACCAGGGATATGAACTTACTGTCGGCTCCCGGTATTCTGTTTCCAGTGACCTTCAGCTCTCCTTCAATGCCAACATCACCCATGCCAGGAATACTTTGCTGCAGATCTTTGAAACTCCCTCAACCCTTAATAATCCCAACCGGCGGCAGACAGGAAGATCGCTGGGTACCCAATTTGGCTACGATGCTCTTGGATTTTACCTGCCTGAGGATTTCACGGCTGATGGCATATTAAAGAATGGGGTGGTCTCAGGTCCCACAACCGCCAGGTTATACCCGGGGGATCTTAAGTACCGGGATATTAACGGTGATCTAAAGATCAATAACGAGGACCTTGTTCCGATAGGTGACCCTTCCATTCCTCAGATCATGTATGGGCTGAATCCAAATATCCGTTTTAAGTCCTTCCAGCTTGATCTCCTTTTTCAGGGAACCTATAAAAGGGATTTTTATTTAAGTGACTGGGCAGTATGGCCGTTTAACGTAGGCAGGGGAGCCTATAAGCATAATCTGGATTATTGGCGCCCCGACAATACCAATGCCCGAAACCCCCGTGTAACGAATGCTCCTGCAGCAAATAATACGGTTGTTTCTTCCTGGTGGATGAATGACGCGAGCTACCTCAGACTTAAGAACCTTCAGCTAACTTACAGTCTGCCTTCTCATATTATTGAGAAAATGTCAATGAGGAGCTTAAAAATCAACTTGTCGGCGCAAAATCTTAAGACCTGGTCTAAAATGAAATATGATTATGACCCCGAATCAAGTATAGTCCTTGGAGGATATCCACCTGTTAAGGTTATTTCTGCAGGGCTCACAGCGGCCTTTAAGTGATCAGACTATCCGGACACTTCAATCCTGCTAAACCGGGCAATTTGCATGCCTTCCCAGCCCCCGCCATTTTAGATGTGAACTAAATAATTTCCAGGATTAATAAATTCTTGTTCAATACTGTTATTTTAGACCGATCATCTTCGAATAGCAACATGGAATCAACAATCAATTGGGAAGGCTTCTTACTGGGTTCAGAGCCTATGGTATTTTTACTGGAAGTAGCCTTAAGAACTGCCATTATGTTTATACTCATTTTGCTGGCTTTAAGAGTTTCGGGCAAGAGAGGAATAAAACAGCTTTCGATTTTTGAACTTGTTATTATAATCGGGTTAGGCTCTGCAGCCGGGGATCCGATGTTTTATAAGGAAGTTGGCGTCCTGCCCGCGATCCTTGTGTTTGTTATAGTCATCTCACTCTACCGTTTTGTAACCTGGCTATCGGCAAAGTCAATCAATTTTGAACAGCTAATTGAGGGACAGCCCCTGTATCTTGTCAGAGATGGAAAATTCTCCCTTGAGGATTTCGATAAAGAAGATCTTTCGCAGGATGAGTTTTTTGCCGAACTCAGGATAGCAAATGTGGAGCATCTCGGTCAAGTGAAGAATGCCGTAATGGAAACTTCGGGAACCATCAGCATTCTTTATTTTGCGGATAAGGAAGTTAGGCCGGGATTACCGCTTTATCCGGATCTTTACCGCAAAAAATCCAAAGACATTCACACGGAGGGGAACTATGCCTGTACATATTGCGGGCATACGCTGATGCTGGCTGCCCCAGCAGAATGTACACGATGCAAAAAGAAGGAATGGGTATTATCCCTTGACAGTAAGCGAATTAGTTAAGCTTGCATGAAGTTTAAAGTTTATCCTTTAGAATAGGTTCCCAATAATTCTCCATAAGCCAGAATATGGTTGTTCATTGCTAATTCCACATCATGCTTTGTTGAGACAGCAGGTATTTCAAGCAGATTGTTTAAAGCATAAACCTTGAAGTGATAACGGTGTTTGCCGGAGGGAGGGCATGGACCGCCATACGAATGCTGGTTAAAATCATTTAAGCCTTCGGTTCCTACAGAGGCGCCTTCAGAAATATGGGATGTAGGCGGAATATTCCAGGAGACATAATGAACCCAGGTTTTTCCCGGAGCATCCGGATCATCGATGATCAATACTAAAGAACGCGCTTCCTTTGGTATTCCCTCTATGCTTAAGGGAGGCATGATATCTTCTCCCTGGCAGCTGTACTTTTTTGGAATAGGGCCCTGATCAGTAAAGGCAGGACTTGATATGAATAAGGTTTTCCAGAGGTCTCTTAAAGCACTGGATTTATGAATTTTCTGCTCTTCCATTTCCCTGGAAATTTAATGTATAATGGGATGTTTATTGTAAAACATTCCGGAAGTTATTTAGTTACTGAATGGGCCTTAATTTTTTTTTCCGTTCTTCCTCCTGTTTCTGACCATCGCTTTTTCTATTTCTACAGCAAAAAACACCAATGATGAAGTAAGACCCACCAGCATAAATTCCTTGAACGTAAGGGCCTCGGTATGGAAAATGGGCTGTAAAACCGGACTGTATGTGATTGCCACCTGTAAGATCAGAACTATTATTACTGACCAGATCATCAGTTTATTTGAAAACAAACCAATTCCGAATGATGAATGCTTTTCGGATCTGATCGCCAGTACATGTCCCATCTGGCTCAGGCATAGAACATTAAATACCATCGTTTGCCAGGGGAGTTCATTTTTGAAAGCCCATCCCTGTACTGACAATGCAATTCCTGCCATCAGCATACCTACCCATATCATATGCAGTCCGCGCCCATTTACGAAAACGCTTTCCTGAGGCGGCCTGGGAGGTCTGTGCATTATATCTTTTTCAGCTTTTTCATAGGATAAGGAAATGGCTGGCAGGCCATCTGAAACCAGATTGATCCATAGGATATGTATGGGCAGCAAGGCGAGGGGCAGACCCATGATCGGACCCAGCAATAAGGTCCATAATTCACTGGAATTGGTAGTCATCAGGTATTTGATGAATTTCAGGATATTATCATAGATCCGCCTGCCTTCTTTTATGGCTGTGATGATGGTTGAAAAGTTATCATCCAGCAGAATAATGTCTGCGGCCTCCTTCGATACATCCGTACCGGTAATACCCATGGCAATACCAATATTGGCTTTCTTTAAGGATGGGGCGTCGTTTACCCCATCGCCGGTCATGGCTACGTAATGACCTTTTTGCTGAAGTGCTTTTACAATACGAAGCTTTTGTTCGGGAGATACCCGGGCATATACTTTTATCTTTTCAGCCTTTGCTAGGAAGCTATCCTCATCCAGAACGGCCAGTTCCCGGCCATTTATCATCAGGTCCTTTTCATTGCTTAGAATTCCGATCCGCTCAGCGATAGTTTTAGCTGTAAGCGGGTGGTCGCCGGTGATCATAACCGGTATAATTCCTGCTGATTTACATTGGGCAACAGCTTCTGATACTTCTTCGCGGGGTGGGTCAATAATTCCTGCCAGTCCCAGAAATTGCAAGTCCTTTTCATGGATATCAGGAGCAGGGATCTCAGGTATAGAATCCCAGTACCGGAAGGCAAAGCCCAGTACGCGCTGACCTTCCGTAGCCATTTTATCAACTTCCTTCTGCAGCAGATCCATATCGGCATTCACGCAGCGATGAAGTAAAATATCCGGTGCACCTTTTGTAAATGAAATTATCCTGTCTTTGAAGGGATGGAAGGTTGTCATTAGCTTTCGGTTGGCATCAAAGGCTATTTCAGCTTGCCGGGGCCATTTATCGGGCTGGATCTTAAACTTTTGTGCCAGTTCCATCAGGGCTATTTCGGTACTGTCGCCCCGTATGGTATTATGACCATCTTTGGTAGCATCATTATTCAGGATAAATGCATGCAGCAGGAGCATGATCTCTTCCTGGTCTGTATTCACGCTTAAATCATCACTCTGGTACAGCTTACCGTTTACAAACACCTGCTCTACATGCATTTTGTTTTTAGTAAGGGTGCCGGTTTTATCTGTGCATATATAGGTCACCGAACCCAGGGTCTCCACCGCCGGTAATTTTCTGATCAGGCTGTTCAGTCTGATCATTCTTCTGGCAGCCAGGGCCAATGAAATGGTTATAACGGCTGGTAATGCTTCCGGAATAGCTGCAACGGCAAGTGAGATGCTGGTAAGGGCCATTTTTGTAAGGTCCTCACCGCGCAGCCAGCCAGAAATAAAGAAAACAACGCATAATAGGAGGACCAGGATAGAAAGCTTTTTTCCAAAAACCGCCATTCTCTGCTGCAATGGGGTAAGTGACTTTTCTTCCTGTAGCATCCTGGCGATCCGTCCCAGTTCGGTATCCATCCCCGTAGCGATCACAACGCCCGTTCCGCGACCATAGCTGACGAACGTGCCTTTAAAGGCCATATTGGTTTGGTCGCCGATTGCTAAATTTTCTTCCGGCAGGGGATCGGTGATTTTATCAATCGCCTGAGATTCCCCTGTCAGCGCTGATTCTTCAATTTTTAAATTAACTGATTCAATAATGCGGACGTCGGCTGGAACCGCACTGCCCGCTTCCAGCATGACCACATCACCGGGCACCAAACAGGTAGCGGGGAGCCAGGTGAAGTTTCCATCCCTTACGGTTCTTACCTTGGTTACAGCCATTTTTTTTAAGGCCTGCATGGCCTTTTCAGCTCCGTACTCCTGTGAAAATCCGATAAGGGCATTTAAAAGCACAATAATCAGAATGACTATGGTATCCGTAAAATCTCCGACAATACCCGATACAAGCGCGGCAGCCAGTAAAATCAGGATCATAACATCCTTAAACTGGCCGAGCAGAATTAAGGCTATACTTTTCTTTTTTCCTTCCTGTAATTCATTCAGACCGGTCTGCTCAATTTTTTTTTGAGCCTCTGCAGTACTTAAACCCTTTTGGTCGCTGCCAGTGGATTTATAAACTTCCTCAATAGTAAGTTTGTGCCAGTTCATGAATAATTATTTAACTCATACTGAATAAAGACGGTATGATATCCGGATATCAATCACTGCCTGTCAAGCGGTTTTCTGCCCCGGCAATGTTTTCAATTCCTTTAATCAATGCATCCGGAGTAAAGGAGATGGAATCAATGCCCTGCTCAACAAGGAATTGAGAGAATTCGGGGAAATCGCTGGGAGCCTGACCGCACAAACCTATTTTAATGCCTGCTTTTTTCGCTGCACGGATAGCCTGTGCAATCATAGTGGTCACAGCTTCATTGTTTTCGTCAAATAAATGGCTTACAATATCCGAATCCCTGTCCAGCCCGAGTGTCAGTTGGGTGAGGTCATTGGAACCGATTGAAAATCCGTCGAACATTCCGGCAAATTTATCAGCTAGGATTACATTGCTGGGTATTTCAACCATCATGTATACCTCTAGCTTGTTTTCGCCCCGTATTAATCCGAAGGTCTGCATGGTTTGCATGACTTTTTCTGCCTCGGATATCGTGCGGCAGAAGGGGATCATCACTTTGATATTCGTAAGCCCCATTTCATTTCTCACCTTGAGCACAGCTTCGCATTCCAAACCAAAACCCGGCAGGTACCTGGGATCGTAATACCGGGATGCCCCCCGGAAACCGATCATCGGGTTCTCTTCTTTGGGTTCATAAAATTGTCCGCCGATCAGCGAGGCATATTCATTCGATTTGAAATCACTCATTCTTAAGATGACCTCATAAGGATGAAATGCAGCCGCTACCTTTGCAATGGATTCGGCAAGATGATCAATAAAATATCCGGTCTTGCTTTTAAAACCTGCTGTAATCTGGGATATGGAGCTCTTCACGGGGCCTGCAGGCAACTGATCAAATTGCACCAATGCCATGGGATGGATCAGAATACTGTTATTAATAATAAATTCCATCCTTAATAAACCAACCCCCTTAGCCGGATAGTGGGACAATTCAAAAGCCCTGTCAGGATCTGCAAGAATAAACATGGGGGTAGTTTTTACTGCCGGTACTTTTGATAGATCGGTGCTTATAACTTCATACGGTACAGCGCCCTCAAGTACTGTTCCCTCATTGCCCTGCAGATTGGCAACCGTAATTATCTGACCATCCTGAATGGCCTGCGTGGCATTACCAGCACCAACAATAGCGGCGATACCTAATTCACGGGCCACAATGGATGCATGGCTGGTGCGGCCTCCCTTATTGGTTACAATACTGACAGCTTTTCTTAAAAGTGAATTCCAGTCCGGGTTGGTATTATCAGCCACCAGGATGTCCCCTTCCTGCAATTTACTGGCCTCGCTCAAGGAATGAATGATACAAGCGCGTCCGCTGATCACTTTCTTGCCTACCGCTTTTCCCGTACAAAGAACCTTTCCGCTCTCCTTTAGCCTGTAATCTTCAATTTTTCCATGTTCTTTTTGAGAATGCACCGTTTCCGGTCTCGCCTGAAGAATGTATATTTTATTATCCGTTCCATCCTTGGCCCATTCAATATCCATAGCATGGGCGTAATGTTTTTCAATTTCATAGCTCCATCCTGCCAGCTGCTCCACCTCGCGGTCTGAAAGGATCCAGCTTGTGCGTTTATTCAGGGGAGTTTCAATATTCTTTATAAAACGGTCTTTTTCAGGATTTTCATCATACACCATGGTATGTTCTTTTTCTCCCCTTTTCCTGCTTATGATAGCATTCTTCCCTTCGGATAAAGTAGGTTTGAATACCCAGAATTCATCCGGATTTACCGCTCCCTGTACCACGTTCTCCCCAAGTCCCCAGGCCCCTGTGATATAAATGGCATTTTTAAACCCGCTTTCCGGATCGATGGTAAAGATCACACCAGCGCACCCGATATCTGACCGGACCATACGCTGTACACCCACAGACAATCCTACCTGCATATGGTCAAAATGGTTATCGATACGGTATTTGATCGCCCTGTCATTAAAAAGGGAGATATAACATTTATGTACAGCCACCAGCAGATTAGATTCGCCCTGGATATTCAAAAATGAATCGTGCTGACCGGCAAAGCTGGCTGTGGGCAGGTCTTCTGCCGTCGCGCTGCTTCTGACTGCTACGGATAGATTTATCAGCGGTCCCGACAATTGCTGATAGGCTTCTGTGATCTCTTTTTTCACGTCCTCAGGCAGGATTGCCTCCGATACCAGGTTTCTGCATTGCTGTGCGGTTTCCGGTAGGTTTGCCAGGGTTTTAGGATCAATTCCATTTAATAAGTGTCCGAGTGTTTCAGTCAGCTTATTGTACGACAGGAATTGGCGGTATGCTTCAACCGTCAGTGCAAAGCCATCCGGGACTTCAACTCCAAGAGTCTGAAGCTTATTGAACATCTCGCCAAGCGAGGCGTTTTTTCCGCCGACCTGGGGCAGATGGCTTAGATCAATTTTCTCAAAAGGAAGTATATATGCCATTTTTTAGTTTTTTTCACCTGCCAGTATCTTTTCAGGCAAAAACCTCAAAAGGAAACCGGATGCCGTTCTAAAATTTCACCATCTTTTCTAACAAAAATATCTTTCGGATGCTGTAAGAATCATGACCGATATCATTCTTCAGTATGATTAACAACATTCAAATGAAACTGTTAGAGAAATCTTCTATAGAGTAAAAGCATGTGAAGGCAGAATTGGAAGAGCTTCCAATAGTGCTGAAGTCTGCCCGGATCTGCAGGAGTTCCGGGCCCAATTACAGGGCAGGAGAGACCGATCTTTCCTGAGGGATTTAAGGTTAAGGAAGATTATTTAAGGGCTATTCCCTGTGTTTCAGAACTTTTGCTTCTGTATAGAAAATTATTTCTTCCGCAATGTTCTTGGAATGGTCGCCAGTCCTTTCGAGTTTTCTGATGATTGAAAGGATCTGCAGGGCCTGCTCGGTATTATCAACATTATGGCGGATGTAATCCGAAACAATACCTACCGTTTTATCATTAATTTCATCCAGGAGCTCATCGCGCTTAAAGGTCTTTCTTGCAATTATACCATCTTCTTTTTCAAAGGCTTCGATCAGCTCGGATAACATGGTTATGTTTTCATCAAACATTTCAACGATTCGGGTGATTTCTAAAAGGTGTTTATCAAACGAACCATCCGTACCAAGCACTAATTTGGCTATACCTTTTGCAGAATCCCCCTGCCGTTCCAGGTTATTGTTAATTTTTATGATGGCCAGTACCAGTCTCAGGTCGACCGCAACCGGATTGAACAGCGCAAAAACATTTTCACAATCCTGATCAATACTTAATTCAAAAGCATTTACACGTTTTTCTCCTAAAATTATTTCACGGGCTAAATCATTATCGTCATTGATTAATGCCGCTTTGGCTTTCAGTAACTGGTTCTGGACAAGTGTCCACATCTCAATCAGGTTATCCTTAAGATGCTGTAATTCGGTTTCAAGATGGGTCATAGGTATATTTATTATTACTCAATGATTAAAATAAGGCATTGGCAATTTGATAATTGCGGCTACCGGGTAAAAATTGCATCAGAAGATTAATCAATTACCCGAACCTGCCTGTTATATAATTCTGGGTTTGTGTGTTTTTCGGATTGGTAAAAATTATCTTCGTTTCGTTATATTCAACCAGGGTTCCCATATAGAAAAAAGCGGTATAGTCACTTACGCGACCAGCTTGCTGCATATTATGGGTTACAATGACAATGGTATAATCTTTTTTCAGCACATGAATTAACTCCTCAATTTTCGAAGTGGAAAGCGGGTCAAGTGCTGATGCCGGTTCATCCATTAACAGAACAGAAGGCTGAACTGCTAATGCACGGGCTATGCATAATCTTTGCTGCTGACCCCCTGAAAGCTCAAAAGCAGATTTGTTCAGCTTATCCTGCACTTCAGTCCATAATGCTGCCTGCTGCAGCGATGAAACTACACGTTCTTCAATAAACTTTTTATCATTTATACCATTAACCCTCAAACCATAGGCAACGTTTTCATAAATTGATTTTGGGAAAGGATTAGGTTTTTGAAAGACCATTCCTACCTTCTTTCTGAGATCATCGACCTGAACCTTCCGGGAATATATATCTTCCCCGTCCACTAAAACCTGTCCGCTGATCTCCACATTGTCGATCAGGTCGTTCATCCGGTTAAACAAACGCAGATAGGTTGATTTTCCGCAACCAGAAGGACCGATCAATGCAGTGACGGTATTGGCATTTACTACCATACTAATGCCTTTTAACGCATGGAAATTACCGTAATGTAAATTTATTGCTTTGGTTTCTAACTTATGCATCGAATGTGTGTTGCGTTTTTAATTTATTCTGACCTGCTTAAAAGGCCCTTAGCTCATCTTCACTTTTTTTCCAAAATACCTGCGGAATGCATTGGCGATAAGGTTCATTATCAGTACAATGGAAATCAGTACCAGTGCAGTTCCGTAAGCCATTGGCCGGCTTTCTTCAATATTCGTTCCGCTGGTAATAATAACATAAAGATGATAAGGCAGGGCCATCACCTGATCAAATATACTATTTGGCAATCTTGGAAGGAAATACGCTGCAACGGTGAATAAAATCGGGGCAGTCTCTCCCGAAACCCTTCCAATGGATAGTATCACCCCCGTTATAATATTGGGAAATGCGATAGGTAAAACAACACGTCTTGTGGTTTGCCATTTACTGGAACCTAATGCAATACTGGCATGGCGAAAGGTGTCGTTAACCGCTTTCAGCGCCTCCTCAGTGGTACGGATTATTACCGGCAATACCATCAGACCCAGGGTTAGTGAACCTGCTAATATACTATCCCCAAATCCGAATCTGTTCACAAATAAGGCCATCCCGAATAATCCGAATACTATGGACGGGATACCTGCAAGGTTATTAGTCATTTGGTTCAGAAGCCTTTTAAGCAAGCCGTCCTTGGCATATTCATTCATATACAGGGCTGACAGAACTCCGATAGGGAAGGCGAAAAGCATACTTCCTGCTATCAGGCAAAGCGTACCGATTATAGCCGGATATATTCCACCCTTGGTCATTCCATCCTCGGGCATTTTGGTTAGAAAATCCCAGTTAATGACTTTAATGCCGTTATAAATCAGGAATCCTAAAATAATAAATAAGATAGCTACCACCATGAAGCTTAGTAAGCGGAATATCCAGAATGCAATATTTTGAGAATAGCGCTTTCTTTGGTTTATGCTGATCTTCATGATGCTGCTGATTGTTTTTTAGAAATGTACCCCGCCATTAAATTGCTGATAACAGTAATGATGAACAAAATACAGCCCAGGGTAAATAAGGCCTGGTAATGCATTCCCCCGGCAGGGGCTTCTCCAAGCTCGGCGGCTATGGTTGCCGGAATGGTTCGGAGCGGCTCCAATATAGAATAGGGAATAACTGCTGCATTGCCTGTTACAATTAATACGGCCATTGTTTCGCCCATAGCGCGGCCAATTCCCAGGATGGCTGCCGCACTGATTCCCGAAGAGGAGTAAGGCACTACTATGCGGTAAATAGTTTGCCACTTGGATGCACCCATGGCTAAACTTGCTTCACGCATCGCATTCGGCGTGTTACGCAATGCATCTTCCGAAACGGTAATAATGGTGGGTAATGCCATAATAGCCAGAAGAATTCCGCCAGCAAGACCGGATTGTCCGGAATCGAGGTTGAAGGTATCTTTAAGTATGGGCACAATAACCACCAGGCCGAAGAAGCCATAAACAACAGAAGGAATTCCTGCCAAAAGTTCGATTACCGGCTTGAGAAAATTCCTGGTTTTACGGTCGGCAATCTCTGCAAGATAAATTGCCGTAGCCAGACCCAGGGGTAGGGCTATGAGTATCGCGATAAAACTTACATATAAGGTACCGAGTATCAGCGGCCAGGCACCAAACTGAGCCGAGGGCTGCGCCGTGGGAAACCATTCTGTTCCACCCAGAAAATCAAGCAATGAGATGTTTTCCAGAGGCAAAACTTTCGCATTGAATTTTTCTGGTAAATACGCTTCAGGTACGAAGGCAATGATCCCCGGAGTTTTAGCGATCAGTTCATTGAGTTTGGAGGGCAGATTCTCCATATCAGGACCCAGTTCTTCTTCCTTGTAATAATCGGTGATATCCTCAACCCTGAATATGATTATCTTTCCCGGCTTAGCCCCCAGTTCCTTCCAGTCAGTGATTTTTTGATCGTATATTTTCTTTATTTCTTCACTGCTCAGGTTCTTAATTGTATTGCTTTGATGTACAGCAATAATATACCCTTTTTCTACAGAGGGGGATTTGAAAATGCCAATTCCCTCACTAAATAAAAAGAATACGATTAAAAGTATGGTGACGCTTGTTACCAATGCGCTCAGGCGCATTAACAGTTCAATTAATTTTTCAGGCAGTTTTTTTAAAAACATTTTATGCAATCAATTTGAATAGAAAATATAGGTTGTTTTCCTGAATATTCCGGTCCGTTCGATCAGAAATTATTTTACAGGAACGTATCCTACACTTTCCACAATTGCCTGACCTTCAGAAGACAGAACAAAATCTAAAAATGGCTTTACCAATCCTTCAGCCGAATTAAGATGATAGTAATACAGCGGACGGGTAATCGGATAGCTAAGGTTCTTTGCATTTGCCATAGACGGTTCGATATAATTTTTACCTGCATCAAAGGATACTTTCAATGCTTTTACTCCTTTTTCAAGATAAGCCAGTCCGACATACCCAATAGCCCCTTTGGTTTGGCTCACCGATTCGATGATACCGCCGGTTGCTGGCATGTTCAATACTGAAGAAGCATAATTCTTCTTATTCATTACGTGCTCCTTAAAGAACTCATAGGTTCCTGAACTGGTTTCCCTGCTGAAAACAACGATTTTATCATCATCGCCTCCTAGTTCTTTCCAATTCGTGATCTGGCCTGTAAAAATTCCTTCCAGTTGTTCGCGGGTCAGCTGATCTGTTTTATTTGCAGGATTTACGATCACAGCCAATGCATCATTGCCGACTATTACTTCTGTGAACGGCTTTCCTTCCTTTTCCAGGGCCATACGCTCATCTAATTTGATTTTACGTGAAGACATGGCTATATCTGTTGTCCCATCGATCAGACCGGTAATTCCGGTTCCGCTTCCGCCGCCTGTTACTATGATACTCGCGTCTTTATTTTTCTCGCCAAAAACTTCAGCTTCTTTTTGTGAAAGGGGAAGTACAGTATCGCTTCCTTTAATTTTAAGCTCCTTACCTTGCGCTTTATCTTGCTTTCCACCTTCAGAATTACATCCGGAATTGATGCCAAGAAATAAACATAGGGCTATTAAAAGTGATTTTTTCATGTTTCTGTTTTTAAATGCTTGAATTATGGTTTAGTGGTTTATTGTTGGTTTAAAAATTCACCTGGGCCTGAAGTCTTACCAGGCTTCCCTTCTGTAAATTATTTTTTAATGCATGGTCTTCAAACCTGCGCGAGGATATCGTATACATCCCGACAAGCTCAAACTGCTTGAACGGCTGCCATTCTAATCCTAATTCTATTTCTCTTACCTTATAGCTGCGGGCATCCAATTCATGCTTTTTACCGCCATCATAATACTGAAGTCTGGTAAAGGGAATTATTACGTGCTTATCTTTACGGATCAGGTAGGACAGGGTCATATAACCTCCCTGAAGATTTTGTGTTTCAATTGAATCGGTTAATTTATTGAATTCAGGTCCTCTTCCGATATTGTATTCTGCCTGGATACCAAAAGGCTTAGGATAAAGTGTAAATGATGCAGCAACCCGTTCATCGATATAGTTTCTGCCATTGATATACCTGACCCCGGAGCTGATCTGATCCTGAGGTATTACAAACTTACCGGTATATCCCTGTATCCCGGCTTCAATAACCTGCGAGCCCACTTCAACAGGATAGCTTACCCTGGCAACAGTATGGAGGGTATTATTTAGCTCGGGTTTATTTGCGGTCTGTCCGTTATATACTCCCAAACCGAATACTCCATAATCTCCGGTGCCTTTTAAGCCTTCCTTAACCAGATCAGAAAGTAATTTCCGCTTGTTTTCAGGCGCCCAGTAAAAGAACAATCCCAGATCCCGCTCATTACTAATGGCACTGTTCAGACCGTCATTTCTATCAAGGGGAAGTCTGTTCTGGCTTGATTGCATATTTTCAAAGCCAAAGGGGATTTTACTCTGGCCAACTCTAAATCTATATTCATTCTTTTTATCTATACCAATGTCGAAGTATGCATCCCTGACCTGTCCGAAGTGAAGGCCGGTAGATGAAGCGGAACTGGCAAAGTCAGGTTGTAAATAAAAGTATACCTGCTTTCCGATCTGCCCTGAAAAAACAACTCTCGCCCGTCTGAGAAAAACTCCTCCGTTCTCCCCCCAGCTTCTGTCGCATTGTTCACATTTCAACTTAGAGTTTGTTTCAAATAATCGATTATACCTTGCCTGCAGATATCCCCGGATGGTAAACGTATCATACCATTTTTTTTCAGCCTCAGGCTTATCCTGCGCGCCGACAGGTTGTAAACCCGCAAGGCATAGCGCTAATGCTGCAAAAGTAACCCTTAATTTTAGTCTCATTGTTAAGTTATTGTTATGATTCTGTACAAAGGAACCTATCCAAAAACAATCCACTGTTAGATTGGTGTTAACAAATTGTTAATTCGTACCTCAAAAGCGACCAAAAGCTTATAATTAATAATTAAGTCAAATTATACCACATGATAATTTAATATTTCAATGATTAAATTACTTACATCTGAATACTTATTTGACCATGTAAATTACTGGATCCAGCACATATAGTGCCAGTCATGTTGAACCAGTTCACAGGCAGATCGAAGGAATTTGAAATTGCAGGAAAAAAGACTATTGGGAGTGAATAATAAATTTCTTGTTCGCATTCAGCGCAAAGGCCACGCAGCATTGATAAATGGCTGAGGTGTGATTTTTTGAATGCCGGAAAACTGCGGATTTAAATAAACCCTTAAATTTGGTAGGGGGATAGGGCTGGAGTCTCTTTTAAAGCGGTAATGTAAACCAGAATGTGCTTCCCTTTCCAATCTCGCTGTCAGCGCCTATTAATCCCAGATGCTTATGGATGATGCCCGCACAAATGTAAAGTCCAAGTCCGAGGCCTGAACCCTGAATGCCATGAGTTTCAACCCTGTAATACCTTTCAAATAAATGATTGAGCTTGTCGGGCGAAATTCCCGCACCCTGGTCTATTACGGACACTTTAAGCATACCATTCACTTTTTCGATATGGATTTTTATGGTTTTTGATTGAGGGGCATATTTAATTGCATTATTAACAAAGTTGATGATAACCTGGTTAATACGTTCTGCATCCGCCTTAACGCGAAGTGTCTTATCGCCTTCGATTTCTATTGTATATAAATCTTCATTTCGGATATAATTACAGCATTCATAAATCAGGTCGGATACAATGAATGATTTTTTATTCAGGTGGATCTGTCCTTCATTTACCTTGGTCGCATTTAATAGATCCTCAATAAGCAGGGTTACTTTGTTTAAACTCTTATTGGCTTGTCCTATCAGAACAGGCAGCATTTTATGGGTAGGGTTCTCTTTGATCTGGTTTAAAAGCTGCAGTGAGCCTTTCAGACTGGTAATGGGTGTTTTCAGTTCATGACTGGCGATACTAATAAAATCATCCTTTTGTTGTTGTAACAACCTGAGCTCATGAATATCTGTCGCCGTACCCACCCATAACAAAGCTTTTTCCATATCGTTGTAGATGGGCATCAGGCGGTTTAAATGCCAGCGGTAATTTCCATCCGCTCTTCTGAATCTGACCTGAAATTCACCTCCTTCACCGCTTTCACGGATCTTTCTGAACTGATCAAAAGTAGAGCGGACATCCTCCGGATGGATCGTTTTCCGCCAGCCCCATATTTTGGTTTGTTCATTGCTGAGGCCTGTATAATCATACATCCTCTGATTGTAAAAGGTAACTTCCCCATCAAAGGTATTTGTCCAGGCAATCTGAGGTATGGTTTCCATCATATTTCGGAAACGGTTCTCGCTTTCGGTTAAGGCTTTTGTACGGTTTACAACGCGTTCTTCCAGTTCCTGGTTTAAGAGTACAAGATCCTGGTTTACACTCCTGACTTTTTCTTCCTGCTTAATCAACATCCGGGAACTGAAATGAAGCTGGTCATTGGCTTTTCTCAATTCTTCCTGCTGAACGTGCAATTCGCAAGTTAAAATCACCAGGTCGGCAGCTCTTTTTTCCTTTTCTTCATTTTGAACTAAAAGCTCCTGGTTTGCAATAATCAATTCAGCAGCCCTGTTTTCCTTCTCCTCGTTCTGAAATGCCAATTCGATGTTGGCAATTAATAATTCGGCAGCCCGGTTTTCCTTTTCGCCATTCTGAAAGGCCAGTTCGACATTGGCAACCAGTAATTCAGCAGCCCGGTTCTCTTTCTCCCCGTTCTGAAAAGCCAGCTCAATGTTAGCTATATGAAGTTCAGCAGCCCGGTTTTCCTTTTCCTCATTCTGGAAAATGAGCTCATTATTAGCTATGGCTAATTCAGCAGCCCGGTTCTCTTTCTCTCCGTTTTGAAAAACCAGTTCATTATTTGCAATGACCAGTTCCGCCGCCCGGTTTTCTTTCTCTAAATTTTGAAAGAGCAGTTCCTTGTTTGCAATGACCAGTTCCGCCGCCCGGTTTTCTTTCTCTAAATTTTGAAAAGCCAGCTCCTTGTTAGCAATAACCAATTCAGCTGCACGGTTCTTTTCACCAGCCTTTTGAAGAGCCAGTTCCATATTAACAGTTACCAGCTCTGCTGCACGGTTTTCCTTCTCGCCATTTTGAAAAATTAGTTCTTTATTAGCGATAAGCAACTCTGCTGCACGGTTTTTTTTCTCCCCGTTTTGAAAAGCCAGCTCTTTTTTCGCCAGAATTAATTCCGCAGCACGGTTCTCTTTCTCTTTATTTTGAAAAGCAAGTTCTATGTTGGCGATGACCAATTCAGCAGCGCGGTTTTCCTTCTCTCTGTTTTGATAATTGAGTTCTATATTGGCGATCAGTAATTCTGAGGCCCGGTTTTCCTTTTCCACTCTTTGAAAAGCCAGCTCCTCATTGGCAAGGATTAATTCTGCTGCCCGCTTTTCTTTTTCTGCATTCTGAAAAGCAATTTCCTTTTTAGCCATGACTAATGCATCGGAGAGATTTTTATTCATGTCTTGATAAAATTGCCGGATTTTTTAAACCTTGATTGCTACCGGATTTGATAGTATTTCTGGAATGGATAAAGATAACATAATTACAGCCATAAAACACTTCATTCATGGAGAAGCCTTAATCAAGGTTTATTTAAGGGCAGGTTGCCCCGAAACCCCGCCGTGAGCGCAGCGGAATTAATAACCAGGCCGCAATCCGTATGACAGGTAATTACGTATTTCTATTCTTAAAACTATTAAATGAGTCTCGTGCAAGATTCCTGGCCATTAAAAAAAATATATCCAATGAAGTATTCAGTCTCTTTTTTCCTGCTCGCATTAGGCTTCTCCGGCTGCATGAACAACACGGATCAACTCGTTGAAAAGACTTATGCAGACAGTTTAGTCAGGAATTTTAAGGTCTCTGAGGCAATTAAAACTAATGATAAGGAGCTTGATTTCTGGAAAAACCGCATTAGGCCCAATACTCCGGGCATATCAAATGAATTAAAATATGCCCATGCTTTAATAAGCAGATTTCGTTTATCGGGAAATATTGAAGATCTGCATACCGCTGAAGTTTATCTGAAAAAAATCGACAGCACCTATAAGGGCAATGAGGCTGCGATCTATACCTCCCTGACAGAAACAGCTATACTTCAGCATCAGTTTAAAAAAGCAAATGAAAGTCTTCAAAAAGCTAAAAAGCTCGGAATAGAAAACTACACGTCCCACAGCCTCACTTTTGATGTAGAATTTGAATTGGGACGCTTTGACCTTGCGGAGTTTAATCTTAATAAAATGGAATCCCCTGTAGATTATGGATATCACTTCAGGAGAGCCAAATTTTTTCATTTGAACGGTGAACCGGACAGTGCGACGGCTTCTATGTTAAAAGCAGCGGCTTTGGCGCCCAAAAATTCCAGTTTAGAGGGTATTGCCCTGGCTAATGCAGCAGATTTTTATAGTCATACAGGAAATATTAAAGAAGCCGCAGAACTTTTCAAATCATGCATCAAAATAAATCCCAATGATTATCACAGTATTATGGGCTTAGGAACCATCGCGATGAAAAACGACCAGGACTTTAACACAGCGGAGACATTATTTAATCTGGCCAAAAACAACTATAATCTGCCCGATCCTATTTTTAAGCTGTATATGCTTGCGCAGGCGAAGAAAAACAAAGATCTGGAGAAGAGATATGCTCTCCGGTTTGCTGAGCTTGCATGTCAGGCCGCTTATGGGAGAATGTATACCAAATATCTCATTGAGCTATACACCGGGATTCTGGATAAGCCGCAGCTGGCGGAAGAAATTGCCCGGCAGGAATTAAGCAACCGTTCAAATCCTCAAACTGCCGCCTGGTATGCCTGGGCCTTGTATAATAATAAAAAGCCGCAGCAGGCCGGCATGGTTTATAAGCAGCAGGTGTCTGGAAAACCTTTGGAAGGGTTTGAATTATTCTATATGGGGAAACTGATGAAAGGGCTTAATAAAGCCTATACCGCAGAAGAGTTTTTCAAAGCTGCAGATGAGAATAAATTTGATTTAAGTCCGGCCATGATAGCTGAGCTGGACACATTTTTATAAAGCAGATACGGGTACCTTTGTTTAGCTCTATCAAACAAACCAACAACCAACCAAACAAGCTGGTCATAGCATGGGGTCCCGGATCAGGTCCGGGAAGAGTTGAAATTATAATCATAAGATAGTCATGTTTTATAGTTCACCCGTTTGTCCTTGCGCCTTGACCTTCCCCCCGTTAAGATGGTCTAATTAATACGTATCAGGAACGAAATTAAAACCTGTCATCCCGAATGAATATGAGGGAACTTATTTCAAAAGAAAACGAGTTCTCATTCCTAGAGGTGATAAGGACGTTCCCTGTTAAAAATATATAGCGAACAAATTTTCTGGCTTCTTTCAGATAAGGTCCCTCAGCTGCGCTTTCGGGATGACAAGGGAAAATCAATAAACCTAACCATCCAACAAACCAACAACCAACCAACCAAGCTGGTCATTGCATGGGGTCCCGGATCAGGTCTGGGAAGAGTTGAAATTATAA
>JAKFCV010000011.1:0-2171 GCA_036676435.1 Pedobacter sp.
AAGGGCAGTGATACCGCTGGTGTATTTAGTTTCTGTATCAAAATTCACATCAAGGGAAGCGGGCTGGTTAACACTGAACGATAAAACGTCAGATAGGGTAATGTTCAGATTAGCTGTTGTCTGCGCGAATGAAAGACTGCTCAGGAATGCAACTGTAAGAAATGCGATCAGGCTTAGTACTTTTTTCATGTTTATTTTATGTGAATATATTTTTATCAATGTTTGATATCACATAGACAAATAGCAGACCAGTGCCAGAATAACGTTTAAAGCCGCTTTTTTAAAGATTCCGGGGAAATCCACCGGGCTAATATTACCCGGTTGGGGAACGAGTTGCCCAGAAAGTCCGTTATTGAATCAGGGAGCAGTATGCAGTACCGGCCTTACGGATCATTACTGCTAAGAGAGAAAAGTTTGCGGGGGAAGCCAAAGGCCCAGGGCGCTGATTAAGATCCTAAATCAGGAAAGCATCCTGCGAGGGATGCTTTCTTAGTATTGTTAATCCAGGAGAACTTCCTGGTGCCTTTCTGGAATTTCCACAACGGGAAAACCTTCAGCCAGGATTTTATCCCTGAATACCTGCTGAACATTGTAATCCCCATGAACAAGAAAGATCTTCCTGACTTTTGAGGGCTCCTGACATGCAATAAACTGGAGCAGATCGGCATAATCTCCATGTGCACTCATGGATCTTATTGACCTCACCTCGGCCTTAACCTGATATTCTTCGCCAAATATCATAACGGACTGTTCGCCAGCCATCAGCCGGCCGCCCAGGGAATTGGGTTCACAATATCCCACCATCAGTATAGTATTCTTTTCATCACCAATATTGTTTTTAATATGGTGTTTAACTCTGCCGGCTTCAGCCATTCCTGAGGCTGAGATGATCACGCATGGTTCGGGTTTACTGTTCAATGCCTTCGATGCCGCGGTATCCTGGATAAAGCTTAATTTTTGGAATAAAAAGGGATCTTTATCGTGTTTCATTATCTCCTGCACATGCGTATTGAAATTTTCCATATGGCTTTTAACCACATTTGTTGCCTTTATCGATAAAGGGCTGTCAACATAATATTTCACATCGGGCAAAGCTCCTTTTTCTTCAAGCAGGTTGAGAGAATAAAGCAGCTCCTGAGTCCGGCCGACACTGAATGCAGGGATTATAACCTTGCCGCCTCGAAGGATGCATGTCTGATGAATGATCTCTTTTAAAAGGTCAGCCGCTGGTTCGGCATCTATATGCAGACTATCCCCGTAGGTGGATTCAAGAATAATATAATCAGCCTGGGCAAATTTTTCCGGGGATCTCAGGAGAAGATCCCCATAACGCCCCACATCACCGCTGAAGGTGAGATGAGTGGTTTTACCATTTTCCTGAATAGATAAATTAACAGCTGCGCTTCCTATGATATGACCAGCATCGGTAAAAATCAGTTTAATGTCTTCGTTTATCTTATGTTCAGTATTATACTGCACCAGCCTGAACTGAGCTAAAGCTTTCATGGCATCTTCGTCTGTATACAAGGGTTTTAACAAGGGCAGTCCTTTACGGATCCTGTGCTTATTGCTGTACTCGGCATCCTGCTCCTGTATCTTCGCCGAATCTACGAGCAATATTTCCGCCAGATCCATTGTGGCCGGGGTACAAAATATTTCTCCCTTAAAACCCTGTGCAACCAAACGAGGGATCAATCCGCTATGATCTATGTGCGCATGGGATAAGATCAGATAATTTACCTCTGAGGGATTAAAACCAAAGTGTTCATTAAGTTTATCGGTTTCCTCACCCATACCCTGGAACATTCCGCAATCTAAAAGGATCTTTGTACCATTATTCAATGTAATGAGATGCTTGCTCCCGGTTACATTACGTGCAGCTCCGTGAAAATTTATATGCATAGTCTTTTATACTTAGGATAGCAATATACCTGCCGAATTGATTTAATACAAGTAATTCATAATCCGATTTCTGTTTCTTAAAGAATGAGAAGGTGGACTGTATCAGGGAAATTAAAAGAAATGATCCGGTAAAATGCTTTGAAACCAAAAAAGGGCTCCAAAGAGCCCTCTAAAATTGGTTTGAGAGAATTAATTTATTAAGGCTGTGTTACTGTATAAGTTACCGGTATAACATTCAGTCCGGTTGTTTTTCCTGCAAAGGTACCGCC
>JAKFCV010000012.1:0-779917 GCA_036676435.1 Pedobacter sp.
ATTATAGATTTAAATAAAACTTTAACAAAATTAGAAGAAGCTGCTGCTGCGATCAAACAGATCGTAAAATCAGGCCGCAAGATCTTATTTGTTTCTACTAAGAAACAAGCTAAGGATATTGTAGCTGAGCAGGCACGTTCTGTAAACATGCCTTACGTAACCGAACGTTGGTTAGGTGGTATGTTAACTAACTTTGCGACAGTTCGTAAATCGATCAAAAAGATGTCTAACATCGATAAGATGACTAAAGACGGAACTTTTGATGTATTATCGAAAAAAGAAAAATTAATGATCCAGCGTGAGCGTATCAAATTAGAATCTCTTTTAGGAGGAATTGCTGATCTGAACCGTTTACCTGCTGCATTATTTATTATCGACGTTAAGAAAGAGCATATTTCTGTAGCAGAGGCGATGAAGTTAAACATCCCGACCTTTGCAATGGTGGATACGAACTCAGATCCTTCAAACATCGATTTCCCAATTCCCGCGAATGATGATGCCACTAAATCAATTACATTGATCACAGAGGTTATCATGAAAGCTATCCATGAAGGTTTGGATGAGCGCAAGCGCGAGAAGGAAGAAGAAGCTGATAAGGAAGCAGCTGCAGCTAAAGCTAAAGTTGATACTGAAGGCGAAGCAAAGGATGAGCCGGCTACTCCGGGTAAACGTACCCGCAAGGCTACTGGTCCTGAAGGTGTTGCTGTTGCAGCTGAGCCTGAAGCAAAAAGCGAAGAATAAGCTTTTCCAGGTAAAATCCTGAGCTGATCAGGAGGTCCCGGTTTCTCCGGGATATAAAATAAAAATTTGATTTTAATAAAATTTCAGGATCCCATCGAAAGACGGGATCCTGAATTAAAAAGGAAATAACATGTCAACAGTACAAATTACTGCCGCAGATGTAAATAAATTACGCCAGCAAACCGGAGCCGGGATGATGGATTGCAAAAAAGCATTGATCGAAGCTAACGGTGATTTTGAGGCTGCTATTGATTACCTGCGTAAAAAAGGTGCAAAAGTTGCAGCAAGCCGTCAGGATCGTGAATCAAATGAAGGTGTAGTTATTGCAAAGACAACTGCAGACGGAAAACGCGGTGTGGTTGTGGAATTCAATTGTGAAACTGATTTCGTTGCTAAAAATGCAGATTTCGTTGCATTTGCAAACAGCATTGCAGATCTGGCTATCGAGAAGAACCCTTCTTCATTAGAAGAATTGCTTAATCTTGAGCTTAATGGTGAGAAATTATCTGATACGATCATTTCTCAAACCGGAAAGATCGGCGAGAAAGTTGGAGTTTCAAAATACGAAAGTATTACCGGTGAAAAAGTTATCGCTTATATCCACGGAAACTACCGCTTAGGTGTGTTAGTGGCATTAAGCGCTAATCCGGCTTCTGCTGATGAAGTTGGAAAAGATGTTGCTATGCAGATCGCAGCCATGAACCCAGTTGCTATTGATAAAGCTGATGTTGATTCAAAAACCATTGAACGCGAATTAGAGATCGCTAAAGATGTGATCCGCGCAGAGGGTAAACCGGAAGAAATGGTTGAAAAGATTGCTGCCGGGAAACTAAATAAATTCTATAAAGATTCAACTTTATTAAATCAGGAATTTGTTAAAGATTCTTCTAAAACTGTAGCCCAGTTTTTAAATGATATAGATAAAGGCTTAACCGTTACCGCCTTCAAGCGGGTTCAGTTAGGAGCTTAATATTTAAATCCTCTCCAAATCGGAGAGGATTTTTTTTTGCCTTTACATTTTTGAAATATGAATATTGCACTGATCAATGCCACTTTATTCACAGGGGAAGAAGAATTAAAAAACAAAGCCCTCCTTATCCGGGATGGCCTGATCACTTCGATCATAGATACATCCCTTATACCGGGTGGTTTTGAGATTGTTAACCTGAGCGGATTATACATTGCTCCCGGACTGATAGATATTCAGATATATGGCAGCGGAGGTAAACTGTTCGGCGCACAGCCCAGTGTTGAAGGTCTTGAACAACTGGAGAACGATCTGATCGCCCAGGGTACGACAGGTTTTTTTGCAACAGCAGCAACAAACAGCGCTGAAGTGGTAGTTAAAGTACTGGACGCGGCAAAAGAATATCGTAAACATGCCAAAGGCAATTTTCTTGGAATCCACCTTGAAGGCCCGTACTTAAACCCGAAGCGTAAGGGAGCCCATCCGGAAGAATTCATAAAAAAAGGAACACTTAAGGAGTTGAAATCCTGGGTTGAACGCGCTGAAGGTGAGTTAAAAATGATGACCATCGCCCCCGAGCTTCAGGATCAGGAACTGATTGATTACCTGTATTCAAATAATATAATTATTTCTGCCGGCCATAGTGATGCAACCTATGATGAGGCGCTGGATTTTTTAAATAACCCTGTACAGGCAGCCACGCATCTTTTCAATGCCATGCCACCTATTCACCATCGTGAACCCGGACTTGTTCCAGCCATTTTCAAACTTAAACCATATACCAGTATCGTAGCAGATGGGATCCACGTAAGTTTTCCGATGATCGAACTGGCTAAACGTGAATTAGGAGACCGCCTATTCCTGATAACTGATGCGGTAACCAGCACAATGGAGGGACTTTACCCGCATGTATTTACAGGCGACAGATATACGATGCCCGACGGAACATTATCAGGCTCATGTTTAAGCATGCTAAAGGCAGTTGAAAATTGTGTTTCTAAAGCGGGGATTTCACTCGAAGAGGCTCTGCGCATGGGGTCTACATATCCTGCCCGCTTGATAAAAGATGAGCAAAGAGGCATACTGAAGCCTGGTTACAGGGCAGATCTTATTGTTTTCAATGAAAACCTTGAACATCACAGCACCTACCTTTCGGGGATTCTTAACTAAAATATTTTAATAACTTTATAAAATTTTCACTTCATGAAGTACAAACGCATCCTTTTAAAATTAAGCGGAGAAGCATTAATGGGCGAAAAGCAATACGGAATTGACATAGACCGTGTAGCCCAGTATGCTAAAGATATTCATGCAGTTCATGCTAAAGGGATAGAAATCGCCCTTGTAATTGGAGGGGGGAATATTTATCGAGGCCTTAGTGCAGAAAAAGCAGGAATGGACCGGGTGCAGGCAGATTATATGGGCATGCTGGCCACAGTAATCAATAGTATGGCACTTCAGGATGCTCTTGAAAAAACCGGTGTTAAGACCCGCTTGCTCACAGCGATCAAGATGGAACAGATCTGTGAACCATTTATACGCCGGAGAGCCGTTCGCCACCTTGAAAAAGGCCGGATCGTTATCTTTGGCGCCGGAACCGGTAATCCATATTTTACTACCGACACGGCTGCATCACTGAGAGCAGTGGAAATTAATGCGGATGTGGTATTGAAAGGAACACGTGTGGATGGAATATATACTTCTGATCCCTTGATAAATCCGGATGCCGTCAGATATGAAGAAATATCTTTTACCGAAGTCTACAAAAAGAACCTCAATGTTATGGACATGACGGCATTTACTTTATGTCAGGAAAACAATTTGCCCATTATCGTATTTGATATGAATAAACCCGGTAATCTAATGCGATTGACAGATGGGGAGCCAATAGGAACATTAGTAAGTTAAAAAGTTTAATAAGCAATTAATAGAAATTCTTAAAAACCTTAAGTATAAGAAGATTTAATTATTTTTACAGCGCGAATAAATAGATATGAACGACCTCATAAAGAAACAATTAGATGATGCAAAAACTCACATGGAAAAAGCCATAGAGTTTTGTGATAACGAATTGGTGAAAATCCGTGCCGGCAAAGCCATGCCTTCAATGCTTGATGGTATTTTTGTTGATTACTATGGAACACCTACCGCCCTTAATCAAATAGGAACGGTTAACACTCCGGATGCCCGGACGCTGGTTGTGCAGCCATGGGAAAAACCTATGCTTATCCCGATAGAAAGAGCTATAATGGAAGCTAATATCGGACTAAACCCCCAGAATGATGGTGTGGTGATCCGTCTGAATGTACCTCCGCTTACAGAAGAACGAAGAAAAGATCTTGTAAAGAAAGTCAAAGAAGAAGCAGAAAAAGGACGTATTGCAGTACGAAATATCCGTAAAGATGCCAATGAAAAGATTAAACGTTCCAAATCTGAAGGCGTATCAGATGATGAAATAAAAGATGGTGAAGGTGAAGTGCAGAAACTTACAGATAGCTATATAGTTAAAATTGACCGTCTGATGGAGGCTAAGGAAAAAGATATAATGACCGTCTGATCATAATATATTTGTAAAAAGAAAGGGAATAGGGCTTCAGCATTGTTCCCTTTCTTAATTTAGAAGAAAAATGAACCATCCAAATAAATCTGCTCACCGCTGCGAACTAGCAGGCTGACAGAACTATTGAGGAAAGATCATCGTAAACGGGGGTAACAACAAGCTCAAATGAAACTATTAGGCGATTATTTAAAAAATTATAAGGGATTAATTGCCCTGGCATTATTGCTTGCTGCAATCAATCAGATCTTTTCCCTTCTGGATCCCTGGATCTTTCGAAAAATCATAGATACTTATGTAACACGTTATCAGGAATACACTACCGAAGAGTTTTTTAAGGGAGCGGGTGTTCTTATCCTGGCTGCAATGGGTGTGGCTATGGTATCGCGAATAGCCAAAAATTTCCAGGACTATTATGTTAATGTGATCACGCAGCGCTTGGGGGCAAAGATCTATTCGGATGGTCTGGCACATTCCCTGGAGCTTCCGTATTCTGTATTTGAAGATCAGCGGAGCGGTGAAACACTGGGTATTCTGCAAAAAGTCCGTACCGATTCAGAAAAGCTGATCACAGCCTTCATCAATATTGTATTTACTTCACTGGTGGGGGTTACGTTTGTATTTATTTATGCCATAAACATCCACTGGTCTATAGCGGTTGTTTATATCTCAGTGATCCCGGTATTGGGAATCATCAGCTCTGTATTAAGCAAAAAAATTAAGGTTGTACAAAAGACGATTGTCAGGGAAACAACAGCTCTTGCCGGATCAACTACAGAATCGCTGCGCAATATAGAACTGGTCAAAAGCCTGGGGCTATCCTCCCAGGAAATTAACCGCCTGAACAATACGACGGATAAAATATTAAAATTAGAACTCCGTAAGGTCAAATACGTAAGGAGCCTGAGCTTCATTCAGGGCACACTGGTTAATTTACTAAGGAATGGAATTTTATTGCTGATGCTTTACCTGATCTTTGCGGGTAGAATAAGCGTGGGCGAATTCTTCTCTCTCTTTATTTACTCCTTTTTTATTTTTGGCCCGTTGCAGGAACTTGGAAACATCATCAATATATACCGCGAAACGGAGGTTTCTCTTGACAACTTTAAAAATATATTGAGCACACCAAAGGAGATAAAACCAGAACATCCGGTAAAACTGGGCCGTGTTGATACGCTAAAATTCGATTCTGTGAGTTTTAAACACCAGTCAGCTAACAGGAACGCACTGGAAAATATTTCATTCGAAACATTTAAAGGTGAAACTATCGCATTTGTAGGTCCTTCCGGCTCAGGAAAAACAACATTGGTAAAACTACTTGTTGGACTTTATCATCCTTTAAGAGGTCAGGTCCTGTACAATAACATTCCGGGCACTGATATAGATCTCGACGAATTAAGAGAAAAAATAGGCTTTGTAACCCAGGATACCCAGCTATTTTCAGGATCGATCAGGGAAAACCTTCTTTTTGTCCGCCCGGATGCAAGTGATGAAGATTGTATGCGGGTATTAGACCGGGCGGCATGCCAGAATCTGCTGGCCCGTGCCGATAAGGGACTGGATACAATCATCGGAGAAGGCGGAGTAAAAGTTTCAGGAGGTGAAAAACAACGCTTATCCATAGCCCGGGCACTCTTACGCCAGCCTAATATTCTTGTTTTTGATGAAGCAACATCCTCACTGGATTCCTTAACGGAGGAAGAAATAACCGAAACCATCCGGGATGTTTCCGTGATCAGCGATCATATCACCATACTTATCGCACACAGGCTGTCTACAATTATGCATGCAGATAAGATCTTCGTTCTGGAAAAAGGATACATCATCGAATCCGGAAAACATGAAGAACTATTGGCTGAAAAGGGATTATACTATGCGATGTGGCGACAGCAGATCGGCGAGAAACACAGTATGGAAGTTTAAATGTTTAATTATATATAGTGGCCATAAATTGGGATAATGAACTCTGAATTTTTATATCAAATGGGAACCTGGGAATGGGTATTACTCATTTTCGCCATCATCGTCCTGCTGCTGATAATCCCTTTTGCTATAATTGATACCGTCAGATCTAACTATCTGACGCCCGCACAGAAATTAATCTGGATAATTTTTATCTTAGTTGCACCTTATCTCGGAGCTGTTGTTTATCTGTTCTGGGGCCGCAAACAAAAAGCACTATGATCACACTCGCTATTTTTATATTTATCGGAGGACTTTTCCGGTTTATCCTGGGACTTCTCTGGTTCATCCTGATTGTTATTGCTCTTCTGGATCTCTTCCGAAGCGGTCTGCCTACCAATACCAAGCTTTTATGGCTTATCGTAATCCTGATCGCACCTGTATTGGGTTCCCTGATCTACTTGCTGTGGGGTAAAAATCAAAGATTTTAAACGTTAAGTCCTAAGTAGAAAATTTCTGCCTGGCTGCTTGAATTCCGAATACTTTCTTGCACCCCGAGTGTTATATATTTAATACTACTTTAAATATATAGTCATGAGCACTTTGAATATTTTCATGTCATTTGGAGGATTTCCGGATCTTGTTTTGGGATTTGTTGCATTTGTTTTTATTGCAATAACCTTAATACTGTTTATAGTTGCGCTTTTAGATCTTTTTAATAACAGCGCCCCCACAAATACAAAACTATTGTGGCTTATCGTTATACTGATCGCACCCTTGCTGGGTTCACTGATCTATCTGATTTGGGGCAAAAATCAGCGTTTTTAATCGGGATTGATCTGCCTGAGACTTAAAGGGATAAGTCTTTTAGTTTTCAGAAAAGTAACAAAAACTATTATCAGGGTCATCGACCCGCCAAACAATACTGAAGGTACCGTTCCCATAAGTTTAGCCGCTGCCCCGGATTCAAATGCTCCAATCTCATTCGAAGAGCCGATGAACATGGAATTTACAGCCGCAACCCTTCCCCTCATTTCATCGGGAGTTAATATTTGCAGAATGGTGGACCGTATGATCACGCTCACGCTGTCAAAGGCACCTTCAAAAAATAAGAATACCAGGGATAAATAAAAATTACGTGAAAGGCCGAAACAGATAATTGAAATTCCAAATCCCGCGACTGCCAGCAATAAATTACGCCATGGTTTATTCATTGGAGGATAACGGGCCATAATAAACATGGTAAGCACTGCGCCTAAGGCTGGTGCAGCACGCATTAATCCCAATCCTTCAGAACCCACATTTAAAATATCATGAGCAAATACTGGCATTAAAGCTACTGCGCCCCCGAAAAATACCGAGAACATATCCAGGCTAAGGGCACCAAGCAACATTCTGCTCTTGAAAACAAAACGAATCCCTTCCTGCAGGCTTTTATAGATGTTTTCTTTAGGGATATAGTGGGCAGGATGATTTTTTACGAACAAGATAATAAATCCCAGGGCCAGGGCCATGAATGAAACGATCACAACAAAACAGGCGGTGATCCCACTAAAGCCATATAATAAGCCGCCCACGGCAGGGCCAAGAATTGAAGCTGTTTGCCAGCTTCCGCTGTTCCAGGTGGATGAATTAGAATAATGCTCTTTGGGAACTATCTGAGCCATTAAAGAAAAAGCTGTAGGCGAATAAAATCCGCGGGCGATACCGATACAGAATATCATGAAGTACATGATAATAATGACCGGGCCTTGGGATAACATAGCCAGAGCTTCTGTGGTCGTAGCCAGAGCCAGGACCACAGAACAAAAAAGCATCGCTCCAATTATCCTTACAAGTAATTTCTTCTTATCGGATTTATCTGCGATATAGCCCCCGTATAAAGTTACAGTTATCGATGGTATAGCCTCCGCAAGACCAATCAAACCCAATGACAAGGGATCTTTGGTTAGCTGATAAATATACCAGCCAATCACAACTGCCTGAATTTGAAAAGCAAAAGTAAAGAGGAAGCGCATAGCGATATACGAGCGGAATTCCGGAAAACGCATCGCTACATAGGGATCCCTTGGGCCTGCCTCAGATTTTTTTAAATTCATTTATTAAACAAAGGATTGATTGATACCAAACTTAATTTGTTCCATATTGATCTATCAGAAACACTAAAGCAGCCATAGATGCAGCACCCAGCTCAAGCTCCCTTTGGTTTACGTTTTCAAATACATCACTGCTTGCATGATGCACATCAAAATATCTCTGGGAATCGGGTTTGAAGCCAATTAGAACGGTTCCCGGAATATTTCTTAAAGGGCCAATATCAGCACCGCTTCCCCCCTCAGAAATATCGCCTATATGATATGGATTCAAAAGGTGTTTCCATTTTGAAAAATGCATTAGTGCTGCAGGAGCATTTTCTATGGTAAATCCTCTTGGTGTAAACCCGCCTTCATCAGATTCGATGGCCGCTATATGCTTTTCATTTTGCTGTTTTGCTATTTCGGCATATTTTAAACCGCCTCTCAAACCGTTTTCCTCGTTCATGAACATAACCGCCCGGATTGTATTTTTTGGTTTGAAATTAAGCGCTTTGAAGATCCTTAGAACTTCTACCGACTGCATAACGCCGGTTCCATCATCGTGTGCACCCTCTGCAAGATCCCATGAATCCAGATGTCCTCCAACGGTTATAATTCCTTCAGGGTTTTCGCTGCCGCGGATCTCACCAATCACATTATAGGAAACAGCATCCGGCAAGGTCCTGCAGCTTTGCTTAAAGAACAAGGATATTGGCTGCGATTTTTTCAGTTTTAATTTCTGGCTTAAAAGATTTGCTGCTTTGGTGCTTATGGCGGCGGCAGGAATTTTTATAACACCGTCTGTGTATCGCATTCCGCCCGTATGAGGATTATCATCGATTATATGGGTCATGGATCTGACAATCACACCCACCGCACCCAATTTAGCTGCCTCAACAGCCCCTGATCCACGCTGATTAACAGCACCGCCATACGCCTCGAAGGTACTGAACACTTTTGGATCAAATGGCCTGTTAAAGAACACGATCTTTCCCTTTACAATACCTTCCCCTAAAGCTTTAAGCTCTTCAAAATTTTGTACTTCTATTACCTCTGCGGTAATGCCTTTGGCCGGACTTCCAACGGATCCTCCCAATGCCGCTATGGGAACGGAAATCTTCTTATTTCCTTCAATAATATAAGCAGTTTCCTTTGCACCCCGCTCCCAGTGAGGTACCATCAGCTCCTGTAAATAAACCCGGTCAAACCCATACTCTTCCATTAATTTTTTTGTCCAATCAACAGCCTTCTGTGCATTGGCAGACCCACTCAGACGCGGACCGATCTTTTTGCATAAGTACTCCAGATTAGAATATGCCTGACCGTTTGCTAAAGCCTCATCATAGATCCTTCGGATACTTAAAGAATCTTTATTTTGAGCAAATAACGACCCGGTAATCAACAAGTTCAAAAGGATAATTTTAATAACTCTCATAATATATTTAATTGGTTTAATAATCAAAATCTTCTCTCAGGATATCTTATCCCAGCTGATCCCGGCTAATTTTCTTTCAAAATACTGTCTCAGGAGTTTGTGTCTCTCCTCCATTAATTCAGGATCTGTTTCCAGTATATGAATGACCATTTTCCGGGCTTCAGTCAGAAGCTGCTGATCTGTTGCAAGATCGGCTAATTTTAGATCAAGCACACCACTCTGCTGGGTGCCTTCAATATTTCCAGGGCCTCTTAACTGGAGATCAATCTCTGCGATCTCAAATCCATCGTTGGTTCTCACCATGGTATCAAGCCTGATCCGGGCATCAGAACTCAACTTGTTCCCCGACATCAGAATACAAAAAGACTGCTCTGCCCCCCGGCCAACCCGGCCTCTTAACTGGTGTAATTGGGAAAGGCCGAATCGCTCGGCATTCTCAATGATCATTACGCTGGCATTAGGTACATTCACTCCTACTTCAATTACCGTTGTTGCTACCATAATCTGAGTTTCACCTTTTACAAAACGCTGCATTTCAAAAGTCTTTTCTTTTGCAGATAATTTTCCATGAACTATACTTATCCGGTATTCAGGAAGCGGAAATTCATTTGATATGGCTTCAATCCCAGCTTCAAGAAATAAAAGATCAAGTTTTTCGCTTTCCTTAATAAGCGGATAAACGATATAGATCTGCCTTCCTTTAGCAATTTCCTCCCGCATAAAACCAAACATTCTCAAACGCTTGCTATGGTATAAATGTATGGTCTTTATCGGTTTTCTTCCTGCCGGAAGTTCGTCAATTATTGAAATATCAAGATCTCCGTAAAGTGTCATTGCCAGCGTCCGGGGGATCGGGGTCGCCGTCATCACCAATACGTGAGGTGGAAATACGTTTTTACGCCATAATTTGGCACGCTGTTCAACCCCAAAACGATGCTGCTCATCGATCACAACCAAGCCCAGGTTTTGAAATTTTACCACATCCTCAATAAGTGCATGAGTACCGATAAGAATATGCAACTCCCCCCTCTCCAGATCCTCATGCAGGACCCGTCTTGCCTTCTTAAGAGTGGAGCCGGTAAGTAATTCCACTTTTATAAGATCGTCGCCCAGAAGGCTTTTAATGGAATGGTAATGCTGTTGGGCAAGAATCTCCGTAGGAGCCATTAAACAGGCCTGATACCCATTATCTATTGCCAGCAGCATGATCATTAATGCGACAACTGTTTTTCCGCTTCCCACATCCCCCTGAAGCAATCTGTTCATCTGAACGCCTCTCTGAGTATCATGCCTTATCTCTTTGATCACTCGTTTTTGTGCAGTAGTTAGTTCAAATGGAAGTTTTTCCGAATAAAATTTGTTGAACTTATCGCCAACGTTACTAAATACAGCACCTTTAAATTTCTGAGTCCGGAGTAATTTGGCCCTCAAAAGTTTTAATTGTATAAAAAAAAGCTCTTCAAACTTAAGCCGACGTTCCGCAGACCTGAGAAGCTCAGCATTATCCGGAAAATGAATATTAAATAAAGCTCTTTGTCTGCTGCTCAGTAGATGAAGGTTTATTACTTCCTCAGGAAGATTCTCCTCTATCTGTCTGATCACCTGATCAATCAGGTTTGCCTGGATCCGCTGGATGCCCTTACTGTCGAGATTGAACTGCTTTAGCTTCTCGGTTGAACTGTATACAGGCTGAAGGCTGAGATTGCCTCTTATAGATGCCGATGACTGATATAATTCCAGTTCGGGATGTGAGATTGAGATACGGCCATTAAATACAGAAGGCTTACCAAAAACAACATAAGCAGCGCCCGGCAGGATGATCTTCTCAATCCACCTGATACTCTGGAACCAAACCAGTTCAATAATGCCTGTATCATCCCTGAACTGTGCAACCAGCCGCCTTCCCTTCTTTTCTCCAACAATCTCCTTTGAAACAAGCCGTCCAAGTATCTGAACCGCCGGAAGGTCTGCGTTAAGCTCCCTAATCTTATAGAATCGGGTACGGTCTATATAACGGAAAGGATAATGCTGAAGAAGATCTCCGTAAGTAAAAATACCCAGTTCCTTATTGAGGACGTCCGCGCGCTGTGAGCCGACACCTTTCAAATATTCTACAGGGGTTTTTAAGATCTGTTCTGTCAATGCTGAATCAGGGGTAAACGACTGTATCCTCAGCCGGCACTTTAAATATTAGTTCCTTGATCGTACTCCAGTTAAATACTACTACTGCGGCCAGGAGCAAGGAATAGGCATACAATTGCTGGGAACTGATTCCTTCATGAAAATAGAGAAAGGCGACTGCAAAAGCAACAATAGGATTTAAATAAATTATTATTCCCAGCGTGGATGATGGCATTCCTGTAAGAGCATACAGGCTCAGGAAAAGGGGAACAATAGTGAAAACGATGGAAATCAACAGAATATTCCACCAAAAGACCGGATCCTGAGGCAAAGACTGGAACGTAAATAGGAACAGGGGTAATATAAGTATGCTTGCTAAGAGCAGATGAACACCCAGCATACTAAACTTATCGATCCCCGTCATCACCTTTTGAATGATCAGGTAAAAACTATACAGTGCGGCAACAAATACGGACCAGAATACTTCTCTCAGGGAGCCACGGGCAAGAATAAGTATGCTGGTAAATGCAATTCCCAGAGCAATTAACTTAAGAGTTGAGAGCTTTTCCTTAAGTATTAAAAAACCAGCAAGGGCAGTTATTAACGGGCATACCATATAGGCAAATGCTGCCGACTTTAAACTCACATTATTTACGGCGTAGATATAGGTAAACCAGTTTCCGGTAATTAATACACCGGCAAGTAAGGTGAGACCGATTATCTTTCTACGCTTTTCTTTAGTTTCTGACTTCAGAAAAATGATATCGGCCTTCAGCATTCTTTTTCTGAATAATGCGATATATAGCCAGGTTAAAAGAAGCGAAGTAAATATCCGGTAATGGAGGATCTCTTCAGCAGGATAGGCCTGAAGCTGGCGCAATGGAATAGAGAAAAACCCCCAAATTACGACTGCGGCAATGGCTGCCAGGAAATACTTTAAACGATTGGTTTTCAATTCAGCTTTTATAAGCGGTAACAGAGATCTCCACGTTCACATTTTTGGGAAGCCCAAGAACTGCCACAGTTTCTCTGGCAGGGAAATCAGCATCAAAGTAGGAGCCGTATATTTCATTCACTTCAGCAAAGTGTTTCATATCACTCAAAAAAATACTGGTTTTAACGATATCTCCAAAGCTAAAACCCGCTGCCGACATAAGTTCTTTAATGTTCAGCATAACCTGCCTGGCTTCATCCTTAATTGTCCCGTCTACAAGCTGATTGCTTGAGGGATCAATTGCAATCTGACCGGAAACAAATAACATATTCCCTGCCTGTACTGCCTGGCTGTATGGCCCTATTGGAGCCGGAGCATTCTGGGTATGTATAACTGACTTCATAATAATCTTAAATAAGGAATAAGGAATAACAGGATCTTTGAATCTGAGAACTGGTATTATTTAAAAACGAACCAGTCAAGCAATTTATAAATTACACCCGCAAGAAACATAAGGATAGCCGTTGCATTTATATAATGCATAACCTTCAGGTTAAAATTGGCCGGCCGGCTTGGATCGGGCTTTCTGAAAAAATACATATGACAAATTTATAAATAAAAAAAGAGCCCCGAATATTCGGGGCTCTTTTTTTACAATCTGCTTAAATACAGTATTGTTTATTGTTGTCTGAATTCAACACGACGGTTTCTTGAACGACCTTCTTCTGTTGCGTTTGAAGCAACTGGACGTCTTTCACCATAAGCAGTAGTTGAAATTCTGCTAGCAGCAACACCTGAATTAACAAGGTAAGTTTTTACTGAATTAGCTCTGTCTCTTGATAAGTTCATGTTGTACTCATCAGTACCTTCTGCAGACGCGTGACCATCTAATTGAACACGCATTGAAGAATTAGCTCTAAGATCAGCAGATAACTTATCTAAAGTTGGATAAGCTGAAGTTCTTAAAACTGAAGAGTTAAATTCGAATTGGATTGCATCCATGATCTCACCAGTTCCAGACATTGCAGGACATCCGTTTAATTCAACTGTTCCTTTTTCAGTAGGACAAGCATCTTTAGAGTCAGGAATACCGTCAGCATCAACATCTAATGGACAACCAGAACCGTCAACTTTAATTCCAGCTTCAGTGTTCGGGCATTTGTCTAATTTGTCAGCAACACCGTCACCATCTGAATCTTTTAACAGATCCTGAGCTTCCAATACACTAACACGACCTTTTAATGCTTCAACTTCTTGACGCAATGTTGGATCTTTTAATTCATCATACATTAAAGCTACTGGATTAACCCAGTCTAAGTTAGGCTTAGCAGTAGATCCAAGAGAAAATTCTAAACCAGCGGAAGTATATGACCACTTGTCTTTTGAAGTTCCTTTAGCATAAACTCCATCAAGATTGTCTCCATCAAGGAAATTCATAGTGTAACCTAAGTCAAAGTTAATACGCTCAGAAACTTTGAATTTAATTCCAGCTCCTACAGGGATGTATTGTTCTTTAACGAATTTGTTGGTACCAGTACCATTGAACTCACCAGCTTTTTCTTTCCAGTCGAATGGTGCTCTTGGAGCATACCAAGCAACACCGTAACCCGCTTTTACAAGGAAGTTAACAGCATTTTCTCTTCTAAGGAAATCAACAGTCGCAACATTAGCAACTCCTGAAAGAGCTAAAGTGTAACCAAGATCAGTATCGAAAGAAGCGTAACTGCCCGCAGGAACAAATGATTTTGTGTTATCATTTTCTCCGGATAATTCACCTCTGGTAGCAGCTAATTCCAATCCGAATGCATGACCTAGTTGCTTACGAACAGTAAATCCGTAACCTAGCTCTAAATTCGCTTTGTTGAAATCATTTGTACCACCGATAACTACTTTTGGAGCCAATACTCCAGCATTGATACCAAAGTTCCATGTTCTGTACTGTGCTCTGCCACCAAAAACCTTGGCGGAAGAGGTCGTAGCGTCTTGTGCGTTAGATACGCCCGTAAGGCCTAACACTGCTACTAGCGAAAACACAAGGGCTTTCTTAATTGTAGAATAATTCATACTTCGTTTTTTTAAAGGTTAACAATTTTTTATTAATGTAATTTACACAAAAATAGTCATAAGTTTGACTTGTGCAAATTAACAAATACTGTTCCAATTATTTTACAACTATAATTGTTTTCTTTAAATGTTTTATTCCCCGCTAAAATAATTTGCTTTTTCCATGAAATATTCTGCTATCGATAAAAAATTATTTCAGTCAAACCGCCAAAATTTCTCCAAAAAGCTCAGGGATAAGGCTATAGCCATATTCCAATCAAATGATGAATTTCCCCGCAGTGGAGACCAAACACACACGTTTAAACAAAATCCTGACCTATTCTATCTAAGCGGAATTGACCAGGAACAAACTGTATTGGTTTTATTTCCTGACTGTCCTAATCCCCTGTACAGGGAAGTCCTGTTTTTAAGACAGACCAATGAGCACATAGCCGTATGGGAAGGCCATAAACTTTCTGCAGCCGAAGCAAAAAAAGTTTCTGGAATTGAACAGATATTCTGGCTGGAGGAACTTTGGAATATTTTACCTGCCATTATCAACTATGCAGAATATATTTATCTAAACACAAATGAAAACGATCGCTATGCACATCAGGTGCCTTACCGCGACATCCGGTTTATTGAACAAATAAAGAAACAATATCCTTTGCATAGATATGAAAGGGCCGCTCCGCTTTTGCGTGATCTTCGTCCTGTTAAATCGGATATTGAGATCGAACTCACTCAAAAGGCCTGCAATATTACCAGGGATGCTTTCATCCGGATATTAAAGTTTATTAAACCAGGTGTTGCTGAATATGAAATTGAAGCGGAAATAATCCACGAATTTATCAGGCAAAGGGCCAGCGGCCATGCCTATCAGCCAATCATTGCTTCAGGAAAGAATGCAAATATTCTTCATTACACTGATAATAATCAGATCTGTAAGGACGGTGAGGTGATACTTTTCGACTTTGGGGCTGAATACGCTAATTATAATGCTGACCTGAGTCGCTCAGTTCCTGTTAACGGCAGATATACCAAACGTCAGAAAGATGTATACAATGCTGTTCTGCGAATAATGAAAGAGGCAAAGAAGATGCTTCTTGCCGGTACCATCTGGAATGAGTATCACGAGGAGGTTGGTAAAGTTGTACAATCGGAACTCATTCGGCTTGGATTACTTGATAAACACGATCTCGCTAAGCAGGATCCTAAAATGCCCCTGTACAAAAAATACTTTATGCATGGCACATCCCATCACCTGGGACTGGACGTTCATGATTTTGCCAGCAGATACAAAGCTTTTGAGGCCGGTAATATTCTAACCTGTGAGCCCGGAATTTATATTCAGGAAGAAGGCCTGGGGATCAGACTGGAAAATGACATCCTCATCACTAAGGATGGCAATATTGATCTGATGGCAGATATTCCTCTGGAAGCTGAAGAGATAGAAGAGATTATGAATTCTCAGAACCCTTAAGAGTTTCATCAACAAACCGGTAGAGATTAAAATCCGGCTTTTCTGAGGCTTCCGCAATGTCTTTCTGAAGCTGCTTTTTATCAATACCTTTCATTCTTAAATGCTGGATCAGTTTGAAAGCTTTTTCTGAAAGTAAAAACGTGCGGCGCTTATTTTCCCTGAAGGGATGGTCTTCAATAGCTTTAATCAACTCCTCTATCCCTTCTGATTTATGCCCAATTGTCTTGATAACGGGGATCTTTTCTACACGCTGATGAACGAGCTTCTTCAGGTTATTTGCAAAAGCATCCGCTCCTTCACGGTCTGATTTGTTCACAACAAAAATATCAGCAATTTCCATAAGACCTGACTTCAGGCTTTGTATCTCATCTCCTGATTCAGGAACAAGTACCACTACGCTGATATCGGCAAGCCCGGCTATCTCAACTTCAGATTGCCCCACTCCGACTGTCTCAATTAAAATATAATCAAAGCCAACTGATTTCAGTACGTCGGTCATTTCAATGGCTTTGCCAGATAATCCGCCTAATGAACCCCTGGTTGCCAATGATCTGATAAAGACATTCGGCTTATTGAATTGTTCGGACATCCGGATCCTGTCGCCAAGTAAGGAACCTAAATTAAATGGAGAAGTCGGATCAACTGCCAAAACAGCAATACTTTTGCCTCCCGAAGCTAGCTTGTTGATCATGGCATTTACAAGAGTACTTTTGCCCGCTCCCGGAGGCCCGGTAATCCCTATTACGGGGGTTTGGCAGGGTTTTAATTCTCTTAACAGCTCCGCTGATCCAGACAAATCATTTTCTACCAGGGTTAAAGCCCTGGCTAATCCAAGAAAATTACCTGATTCTACCTGACTAATCAATTGAGGAACGGATATCATTCTAATATTATATTATTAATATAAATTTTTCAGCGAGCACATAGAGGCGCGTAAAAGTTTTAATATGCATTCTATAATTTGCGTATAAAAACTTTATCTAAGTTTGTACAAATAAAGCATTTTTATCAGACCTTCAGATTTGAAAGATTTGAACATTTCTGTCGTCATTCCGAATTATAACGGGGTGCACCTTTTCCCGGAAACCTTACCCGCTCTTTATAAAGCTCTGGAGTATACTGGAAGACGTTTTGAGATCATTATTATCGACGATTGTTCAAAGGACAATTCCATCGAATACCTGAATGAATATTACCCCGATATAATTAAATTGAAGAATGAAGTTAATTCAGGCTTTTCTGCTACCATAAATAAAGGCATTTTTTCCGCAAAACATGAACTGGTACTTCTGTTAAACAGTGATGTAAAACTTACCCAAAACTATTTTGAAGATCAATTCAAGTACTTTGATCTGCCGGATACCTTTGGTGTAATGGGGAAAATAATTGGCTGGAATGACGAACAGGTTCAGGATGGAGGAAAATATCCCAGGTTTGAGGGGTTCAAACTTAAAACATCGGAAAACTATCTGCCGGTTAATACTTCATCAGATACTTTTTTTTACAGCATGTACCTTTCCGGAGCCAATGCATTGGTAAGGCGTGAAACCATCAAGCTGTTAAATGGCTTCAACGAAATGTTCAGCCCGTTCTATATGGAGGATGTTGAGCTTTCGGTCAGGGCCTGGCGCAGCGGGCATAGATGCTATTTTGAACCGCTCTCGGTGTGCAGGCATAAGACTTCAGAAAGCATCCGAACCAAGGAGAAAAAGGATTATATCCGTATAATATATAACCGGAATAAGCTTTATTTCCATGCCATCCACTATGAAGGGCTTTGGTTCAGTGCATGGGCAATTCAAACATTTTTCGAATTACTAATTCGTATACTTAGCTTGAGAACGGATTATCTGCAATCCTGCCTACATTTTATCAGGAACTGGAAATCCGTTAAACGATCTGCTAAAGATTTTGATAGGATCTGTACCAAAACCGGAAAAAGGCTTAGCCTGAGGTCGGTTGCGTCTATGATACAAAAATCAGTAAAAAACCATGAGATCCTCCGGTTCAGGAACTGAACGATTAATGTCGTCCTTACCCTTTGTTTTAAAAATGAGTAAATTGCCCCATATTTCAGATTGATGAAGACCTTTTCCCGGCTATTATTATTTGCCTCACCTATTCAAAAGTTTGCCGTTCCCTTTTTTTTTACGTCAATACTTGGTGTTATTTTCGGCCTGCTTAATTTTACACTTCTGATTCCCGTATTCGAGCTGCTATTTGACCAGGCGACAGCCACAGCCCGCGTTATACCTGCAAGCCCACCGGACTTTGAGGTCAGCTTCTCTTATTTCAAGGATATTTTCTATTATTACTTTCAGAGCGTAATCAATACTTCCGGAAAGGTGGGAGCCCTGAAAATGGTGTGTATTATCATTGTGGTTTCGGTGATTCTGAGTAACCTGTTCAAGTATCTGTCGGTGAGGGTTATAGAGAACTTCAGATTGGTAATTGTAACCCGGATCCGCAACAGCATATTCAGGAAATTAACCCAGAATGACCTGCAGTATTACAATAGCCAGAGAAAAGGCGACCTGATATCCCGTTTTATGACCGATGTGATCATCATACAGGATTCCATTGTTCGTTCAATGCAGGTAATCCTGCGGGAACCTATCGCCATTATTCTGAACTTTGCTGTACTCTTCACGATCTCCACGCAGCTTACCGTTTTCGCCTTGATACTTATCCCCGTTTCGGGATTACTGATCACCACAATTGTCAAACGGCTTAAGAAACATGCCACTGCTGCCCAGGAATCAGTAGGTGTTTTGGTGTCAAGTATTGATGAAGGCTTGAACGGGGTCAAGATCATTAAATCGTTCAATGCAGAAAGCTACATGCAGGAAAAATTTAGTGTGGTCAATATGTGGGCAAGTAAAATTAACAGACGACTGGCCCGCCGTGTCCTGCTTGCCAGCCCTGTTTCCGAAATGCTGGGAGTTATAACAGTTGCAGCGCTCCTGTTTTATGGAGGCACACTTATACTGCAGGAAGGTTCCGATCTGGAAGGGGCGGAATTTATCGGATATATCATTATTTTCTCTCAGATCATTCCTCCCGCAAAATCTTTTTCCGAAGCTTTTGGGAATATTTCACAGGGGATTTCCGCCGGTGAGCGTGTTTTTCAATTACTTGATGCCCCCGAAACTATTACAGACAAACCGGATGCACTGCCAAAAGAGACCTTTGATGACTCGATCGACGTAAAGAATGTTACCTTTTCCTATGAGAATAAGCCCGTGCTCAAAGGGCTAAGTTTTCAGGTCAAAAAAGGACAAACTGTTGCGCTTGTAGGGCCATCAGGGGGCGGTAAAACAACGCTTCTGGACCTTTTTCCTCGTTTCCTTGATCCGAAATCCGGAAAAATCCTGATCGACGGACTGGACACAAAAGATTTAAAAATGGCTGATGTACGGTCTCTGATGGGAATTGTTAATCAGGAATCCATTTTGTTCAATGATACAATTTTTAACAATATCGCATTTGGAAGGTCGGTTAATGAGCAGCAGGTGATAGAAGCTGCGAAAATCGCGAATGCACATGAGTTTATCCTGCACACCGAAGAGGGCTATCAAACGAATATAGGTGACCGTGGAATGAAACTTTCCGGAGGGCAGAAACAAAGGATATGCATCGCCAGGGCTGTACTTGGAAATCCTCCAATTCTTCTGCTTGATGAAGCCACATCGGCGCTGGATACAAAATCAGAAAAGCTGGTCCAGGATGCGCTTAAAAAATTAATGAAAAACCGTACATCAATTGTGATCGCCCATCGTCTGAGTACCATCAAAGATGCAGACCACATTGTGGTTTTAGATGCTGGTCAGGTTGTTGAGGAAGGTAAACATGAGGAATTAATTGGGCAGGACGGACTTTATAAGAAATTGGTAGCCATGCAGGCATTTGATTAAAGTTCTAAGTAAATCGCCCTCAAGTAATTGATCGGACATCCTGTTCTTATTCCGGCTATTGGGAGAGAACACCGTTCATTAAATCCAAATAATTAAGGCCCAGGGAAAAGGCTTATTGTGATTAATCCATTCAGTTTTAAAGATGCCTCCAAAAAAAATATCCAGTAAGGAATACTTTAAGTTCCGGTTTTCTATATGCACTCTGGTAAGTAAGCCCTCTGAATATAAGGAGATGACTGAAACCTTTGTAGCTGCGGGTTTCTCTGATGACTGTGAATTTCTTTATTCGGATAACTCCGTCAGTAATGAATTTGAAGGCTTTAGTGGGGTCAATCGTTTTCTAAGAGAAGCGCAAGGCGAATTTATCATCATTTGCCACCAGGATGTATTAATTACTATTGACGGTCGTAAGCAGCTGGAAGATCAGATCAGGCTCGTCTCGGATCTGGATCCGGAGTGGGGTATTTTAGGAAATGCTGGTGTTAATAACATGTATAATCTTTCCATGGTCATCACTCATCATGATGGAACATCTATCAGAAAGGGACAGTTACCCTCAAAAGTTCAAACCCTGGATGAAAATTTCCTGCTGGTTAAGGCAACTGCAAATCTGGCGGTATCAGGAGACCTTAAAGGATTTCATTTGTATGGAACTGATATATGCCTGGTAGCAGAATGCCTGGGATATTCTGCATATGCAATAGATTTTCACATTGTACACAAGGGACTGGGTGTGATGGATGAATCCTTCTACCAAATCTCTAAAAATATGTCAGGCAAATATTCCAACTTCTTCAGGGGAAGGTATATCCGGTCAACAATGACAAGTTTTTACACGTCCTCAAATCCTCTGATGAATGTATTAATGAATATAGGATTGGTTAAAGGTATGGTAAGACAGTATTATAAATTGATCTTTAAATTCAGAAAGAAGTCCTGACTATTTTTTATAACAAAATACATTCAATGCCATATTGAACGCTTCAGCTATATTGTGTTCATCAATGAATGGTCTTTTCCGTACATCCGATTCCTTTATGTAATATGTAAAGCCCTCGGACGATACCAATTCCAATAACTTATGCAGGCTCTGAGGTTCCTTAATACTGTTATGGTATTCGAAGAATATATGCCTTACCTTATTCAAACTATTCCTGCATCCATTCAGGACCACTCCTTCGGCTCCCTCTATATCGATCTTTAAGAAATCTACATCCTCATTGATAAAATCGGCCAAAATAACAGTCTCAATCTGAATTGGTTTTGCATGCTTATAGGTATTCTCCAGCCTTCCTCCCATTTTCCCGTCAGCAAAAAAGGTCAGAACCTCCACTTTATCCCAAACTGCCTTTTGATAAATAGTTACGTTTCTCAAGTTAAAGGTCTCCACATTTTCCTTTAAAATACTGAATATTTCAGGATCTGGTTCAAAGGCTATTATCTTGTGATCTGGGTAATTCCGAGAGAAATACAAAACACTAAGGCCCATATTTGCTCCGCAATCTATTATCGTCCTGGCATCCTTTGAAGGATTGAACTTATAGATATTTGATTCAAAAAGTTCTTTATAGGTTGCCGTGAAACTGGGACCATCATGATAGACAAAAGGTTTTCCAAATATATTGGTTGAACCTTTTTTAGATCTTGGGTTAGCCGAAATAACGGACAGTTCCAGGTTCAGATCTGAACGATTGGATGTGAGCTGCAAAAGTTTAAAATAGCCCCTCTTGATTGTTTTTCTTAAACCCAAAATATCCGTATTAACAGAGATAAAAATATCCAAAAAAAAAGCGATCATAAGAGATCGCTTTTTATAATATTTATGATTTTACAATTTTCTTTTTACTTCAACCTGTTCGTAGGATTCGACAATATCGCCAACTTCAATATTATTGAAGTTATGAATATTCAAACCGCACTCGTAACCTGTAGCTACTTCTTTAACATCATCTTTGAAACGCTTCAATGAAGCCAGTTCACCTGTATAGATTACCACACCATCACGAATGATACGGATCTTGCTGTTACGTGTTATCTTTCCATCCAATACCATACAACCTGCGATGGTACCAACCTTGCTGATTTTGAACACCTCACGGATCTCAACATTTGAAGTAATCTTCTCTTCAAATTCAGGATCAAGCATACCTTCCATTGCGGCTTTTACTTCATTGATAGCATCGTAAATGATAGAGTACAAGCGGATATCGATCTGCTCTGCTTCTGCCAGTTTACGCGCACTTGCTGAAGGACGAACCTGGAAACCAATAATGATCGCATCAGAAGCTGATGCCAGCAATACATCAGATTCGGAGATCTGACCTACTGATTTATGAATGATATTAACCTGGATCTGTTCCGTAGAAAGTTTCAGTAATGAATCGGATAATGCTTCAATCGAACCATCCACGTCACCTTTAACAATAACATTAAGCTCCTTGAAGTTACCGATCGCCAAACGACGGCCGATCTCATCAAGAGTGATATGTTTCTGGGTACGTAATCCCTGCTCACGCTGTAATTGTAATCTCTTATTTGCAACCTGACGTGCTTCAACTTCACTCTCCATCACGTTAAACTTATCGCCCGATGTCGGAGCGCCCTGCATACCAAGCACCTGTACTGGCGTTGACGGTCCCGCATGATCTACTTTCACTCCGCGTTCATTATGCAAAGCCTTAACTCTTCCGCTGTATCCACCTGCAAGGATGGCATCACCAACTCTCAATGTTCCACCCTGGATAAGCACTGTAGTTACAATACCGCGGCCTTTATCCAAAGCAGCTTCAATAACAGTTCCTACGGCACGCTTATTTGGATTTGCTTTCAATTCAAGCATATCCGCCTCGAGGCAAACTTTTTCAAGCAAAAGGTCGATTCCAAGTCCGGTCTTACCCGATATTTCCTGGCTCTGATACTTTCCACCCCAGTCTTCAACCAGAATATTCATGGTAGATAACTGCTCGCGGATCTTATCAGAATTCGCACCGGGCTTATCCACCTTACTGAATGCAAATACTATGGGAACATTTGCTGCCTGGGCATGATTTATAGCTTCACGCGTTTGAGGCATCACGCTGTCATCCGCCGCAATAACAATAATTGCGATATCTGTGATCTTCGCACCACGGGCACGCATCGCCGTAAAGGCTTCGTGACCAGGAGTATCTAAAAATGTGATCTTACGGTCATTTTCGAGTGTTACCTCGTAAGCGCCAATGTGCTGGGTTATTCCACCCGCCTCACCGGCAATAACATTCGTTTTACGAACAAAGTCAAGAAGGGAGGTCTTGCCATGATCCACGTGACCCATTACGGTTACGATCGGCGCTCTCGGCACTAAATCTTCCGGCTTGTCTTCTTCTTCAAGCAATCCGCTTTCCTCATCTTCAGGCTTAACGAATTCTACTTCATAACCGAATTCATCGGCTACAATTGTAAGAGTTTCCGCATCCAGTCGCTGATTGATCGAAACGAACATTCCCAAACTCATACAGGTAGAAATGATCTGCGTTACCGGAACATCCAGCATACTTGCAAGTTCATTCGCTGTTACAAATTCAGTTACTTTAATGGTTTTGGACTGAAGCTGAAGCTCCATTGCAGCATCTTCAGCTGTCTGGGCAACATCATCACGCTTCTGACGACGCAATTTTGCACGCTGGGCAAATTTACCGGATTTACCGGCACCGCTCAAACGGGCAAGAGTTGCTTTTATCTGATCCTGTATCTCCTTATCCGTTGGTTCGGCTTTTGGAGCATCAGGTGTTCTTGGCTTATTTCTGAAATCAGGACGCGCTCCTGCTGCAGTACCCTGGCCAGGTCTGGTATTCCTGAAATCAGGGCGGTTACCCTGGTATCCTGTGCCTGGTGCCGGACGCGGAGCTCCGGGCTGCTGAGACTGAGGCGCTTGTCCGGGCTGACCCGGCGCATTGTCTTTACGCTTTCTTTTACGCTTATGATCTGCTCCGGCTGCACTGGATGAAGAAGCAACCGGCTGGCCGCGACGTGGCGGAGTTACAGGTAATTCTATTCTTCCAATTACATTCGGACCGGTTAATCGTTCTGCTTTAGCACGTATTACTGTAGCATTCGGGTTACCTTCCTGGGTATTCGGTTTAACTTCTGCTTTAACTGCAGGCTTTTCTGCCGGTATTTCTGCAGCAGCTTTTGGAGCTGCCGGAGCAGCTGCCGGCTGAACAGGAGCACTTGGCTTTTCTTCAGGTTTTTCTTCTGGTTTAGCAGCGGCGGCAGGAACTTCTTCCTTTTTTACTTCTTCTTTTAACGGTTCAGCCTTAGGAACAACAACTTCTGGTTCGGCAGCTATTACGGGTTCTACAGCTTTTGGAGCCGGCGGGGTTTCAACAGGAGGAGCAGATACCGCAGGCTTTTCAGCCTCAGGCACTTTCTTGTCAGGGCGTGTTTTCGAGTTGAGATCATCTAAATTGATCCGGCCGACAATTTTTACACCCGGCAAAGCACCATCATCTGCTTTAGTTTCCGGAGCCTTTTGCTCCACCGGAGCAGGTTTTGGCTTCTCAACCTGCGCAGGAGTATAAGGATTAACATTTTTGATCAGGATCTCTTCCTGTTCAAAATCCTTTGAACGCTGTGGCTCGACCCTTTCCTGGGGAACAGGGGTTTCATCACGCCGGATTTTACCAATAACAATTTGTTTGGCTTCTTCCTTTACGATCTTATCACCCTGAAACTCCTTTAAAAGAACATCATACATCTCATCGGTGAGTTTCGTATTGGGCCGGGCTTCAACCTTGTAGCCTTTTTTCCCTAAAAACTCAACCGCTGTGGACAACCCAATATTCAGCTCCTTTGCAGTTTTAAGTAAATTTGTGCTTTTACCTTCTGACATTTATTATTTAACCTCGCTATTTTTGTACAAAAGTACGTTTTTTATATCATGTTGTATCTTTGAGGTTCGGCTTTATTCTTTAGCCGCTAATTTAATAATTACCTCAAATCCACACTCTTTATTCAAATTCTGATCTCAGAATATCCAATACCTCTTTTACAGTATTATCTTCCAGATCGGTCCGTTTCACTAATTCTTCAGTTGTTAAAGCCAGTATTGATTTAGCTGTATCCAAGCCTACGCGCTTAAATTCATCAATGATCCAGCCTTCAATCTCATCTGAGAACTCTTCAATATCCACATCCTCATCATCCTCATGGGCCTCACGATAAACATCAATTTCATATCCTGTCAGCTTACCTGCAAGTTTTATATTGTGACCGCCACGACCGATGGCCAAAGATACCTGATCTGGCTTTAGGTATACCGCTGCTCTCTTCTCTTCGTCATCCAGTTTAATACTGGTTATCTTTGCCGGACTTAAAGCACGCTGGATATACAACGAAATATTGTTTGTATAGTTTATTACATCAATATTTTCATTCTTAAGCTCACGAACGATACCATGGATCCTGGAACCTTTCATACCCACACATGCTCCCACAGGATCAATACGGTCATCATAGGATTCCACTGCAACTTTAGCACGTTCACCCGGTTCACGGACAATCTTTTTAATGGTAATCAGACCATCAAAAATTTCAGGTACTTCCATTTCAAATAAGCGCTGCAAAAATTCCGGAGCAGTTCGTGAGATGATAATTTTTGGATTGCCATTCAGCATTTCCACCTTATCAATGATTGCACGCACAGAATCTCCCTTCTTGAAATAATCTGCAGGAATTTGTTCTGTTTTTGGAAGCAGAAGCTCATTTCCTTCATCATCAAGAACCAGGGTTTCCTTTTTCCACACCTGATAAACTTCTCCTGTAACGATCTCGCCTACGCGATCTTTATATTTCTTAAAGATCTCATCTTTTTCAAGTTCGAGAATCTTGGAAACCAATGTCTGGCGTGCTGCCAGGATCGCCCTACGGCCAAAACTTTCCAAGGTGATCTGTTCGATAAAGTCATCTCCAACTTCAAGATCCGGATCGATTGCCTTAGCTTCTGCCAGCTCGATCTCAAGATCATCGTCTTCAGAAAAACCATCTTCCATCACCGTACGGGTACGCCAGATCTCCAAATCCCCGTTATCCGGATTTACGATCACATCACAGTTCTCATCATTACCGTATCGCTTACGCAACATGCTGCGGAAAACCTCTTCCAACACACTTATCACGGTAGGACGGTCAATATTCTTGAAGTCTTTAAACTCCTGGAATGAATCGATTAAATTAATATTGCTCATTTTATATTGAATTTGCCAGACAAATCAGAGCCGGGCGTTATTTAAAACTCACTAAAACCTTTGTTTCTATAATACTTTCAAAAGGAATAAATTTCTCAACCAAGGCTGCTTTTTTACCCTTTTCCTTAATGCTTTCCTGTATGGTGATCCCCGTTTCTGCAGCAGCCGTCAGCTTGCCTTCACATTTGCTTCCATCACTCAATTTAATGCTTAACGTTCGGTTTATATTTTTATGGTACTGCCGCTCCGACTTCAAGGGTGTATCTAATCCCGGGGAAGAAACCTCAAGTTTGTAGGCCTGCTCAATTGCATTTTCTTCTTCAAGATGAAAACCCACATGGCGGCTTATTGCCACACAATCACTGATTGCGACACCCTGATCGCCATCTACTAAAATAGATAAAATTCCGCTTCCCTGCATCTGAACATCCACCAAAAATAAATCCGGACGATCAGCAATTTTCTCTTCAACTAATTGAATTACCCGCTTCTCTATGCTCATTATCAACCCTTTTTAATATTTACCGAAAACAAAATGGTAAAAAAAGAGCCCCGATAATGTCGGGGCTCTTCTCAGATTGATGCAAATATAAAAAAACAAATTGGCATTCCAAATACCTGATCTCATTACCTTTAAGGTTTTCTTCCGTGAGCTATTCTGAATTTAAACTCAATAAATCCTTCAGACGAAAATAACTTTCGTGAGGAAATTAAGTCCTGAGGCTGCTGAAGTAGATTTTTTGTGTAACAACGGGCAAAATATAAAATTCCCTTACGAAAACCTCCGGCAGGGTAAAATTGAACACGCCTATCCCGGATTTCATACGAGCCCTCAAGAGCAGGCTGAAGATCTCTTAATTCCGGGTCAGAAGTTTCCTCATAAACTGCAAAGAAATTTGTCCACAAGGATTCATTCAGGGAATCAGCAAGAAACTCCTCAACAACATACCCCGGAATATTATATAACTCTACCGCAGTGCTATCCGCCGTAAGGCGTATGAGCATCCCTGTTTCGGGGTCATTTTTCTTTTCATTTTGGCCACAGCCGTAAAATGTTAAGAAAATAATTAACATAATGTGAAACAGATTTTCAAACTTCATGGTTAATTAGATTTTAACCCTAAACTTACAAAACTATGAGACTAATCATTGAGATCCTATTAATGGGGGCGGCCGTTGCGATTGCAGCTTATCTTCTCCCCGGGGTAAACGTCGCGAATTTCTGGAGCGCCCTGATTGCAGGGATCCTTATCGCATTAGCAAATGCCACTATCGGGACTATCCTGCGTATCCTGACCTTCCCGATCAACTTTCTGACACTGGGTTTAATGTCTTTTATTATTACCGTACTGATGGTATTACTGGTTGACAACCTGATGGATAGCTTTAACACAGCCGGTTTCTTCTCGGCATTGATCTTTGCTATTGTTCTGGCCCTGATTAAAATGGTATTTTCTGCTTTCAGTTCAGACAGGACCTAATCATACTTTTATTGAACAAGATCTCTGTCCTGCAAACCGGGGCAGAGATCTTATGCAATTATTTACCGGCAGCTTCCTGTGTGGCCTTTATTACACCAGGTGATTTATCCTTTATGGATCTTTCGAAAATCTCCATATTATCCATTGCCCGGTAAAATTTCCCCAGGGCTTTCACTGCCGCGGCGCGAACATGGGATACTTTATCTGTTAATGCCATATCCTTTACCTGCTGGTAAACTGACTGCAGTTCATTCGGAGTTAAATTTTCAATAACAGAAAGTGCCGAATGACGAATAAACCAGCTTTTATCTTTCAGTGCCTCAATCAATACCAACCTTGCCTGTGAATCATTCTTCATTTGAAGAAGCATCATTACCGCCTCAAGCCTGTCAGCAAACAAGGGAGCATTTTGGTATTGAAAAGAATACTGTGATAAGGATTTAACTTCAGTTTTTTCTCCAAGGATATATTTCTCAGCATCCACATTGATCAGGTCAGGCGAAACCGGAGCAGGAAAAATAAAGGTCTGGCTCTGCTGATCCAATATGATCTGCTTACGTTCAGTCTTTCCGTTGGAATAGATGTCAACTGCCATTGGAATACGGTAAAGTGGTGTTTTTTGGAGATCCTGATTTTGATTAATAATAACCACCGCCTCCTTTTTATCAGGATTATACGAGGTTTTAATATTTAAAACAGGGTGACCTGAAGATAAAAACCACTGATTAAAGAACCAGTTTAGGTCAATTCCGCTTACCTCTTCAAAGGCCAGCCTTAAATCATGGATCTCTGCTGTTTTATAAGAATGACGGCTGAGATAAAGATTTAAGGCTTTAAAAAACGCTTCATCTCCGACGGTCTTTCTGAGCATATGAAGTATCAGGCCACCCTTATGATAGCTGACCTCATCGAACATATGTTCCCTGTTGGCATAATCATACCGGATCACATCAGCCTGCTTTTTACGGTTACCCGACAGATAGATCGCCATATCCTCCATGCTTTTCATATCGGCAGTTTCACGGCCGTATTTATATTCCTCCCACAGGTATTCCCCGTAGGTGGCAAAAGATTCATTCAATGGTAAATTAGACCAGGATTCGGCGGTCACAAGATTTCCAAACCAATGGTGGAAGAGTTCATGTGCAATAATATCCTCATGGTTTTCATCCAAATACTCCCCTTCCGTCATGTTAAGACGGTCAAAAAACACAGAGGCTGTTGTATTTTCCATGGCCCCACTTACAAAATCCCGAACTACGATCTGTGAATATTTATCCCATGGATAATCAATGCCTGTTTTCTTTGAAAAGAATTCCATCATTTCCGGAGTCTTTCCAAATACAAGTCTTGCAGTTGAAGAATAGGCAGGCTCTGTATAATAATTCACTTCAATATCACGCCATTTATCCCGGGTAATGGTGAACTCTCCAACAGCCAGCATGGTCAGATATGTAGAATGAGCTTGTTCCTGCCTCCAGGTGTCCGTTCGAGTTCCATCGCCGTTCGCAGTGGTATACTCAAGTGAGCCGTTTGAAAGAGTCACATACTGATCAGGAACTGTGATATGAATTTCCTGACTCATCTTTTCCTGGGGATCGTTGATTGTGGGAAACCAGATGGAATTGCACTCAGTTTCACCCTGGGTCCATATCTGTCTGGGCTTATTCTTATCCTTTCCATCCTTATTGATAAAGTAAATTCCTCTGTCGCCCGCAGATGCAATATCCTCCCCAATCCTCAGTTTGTTGGGCATGGATACATAATCAATAAACAGGGTATAACTCTGATCTTTACTATACACTTTATCAAGCTTTATGATCAGCTTTTTGCCATTATAAGTATATCTCAATGCTTTCTTGTCATAATTATTGATCAGGGAAACATTATTTATTTTGAAGCCGTTAGCATCAAGGATGAGCTCATCGGAAGGATAAAAATAAGGTTTAGCCTGGATCGTGGCCTTCCCGTAAACATAGGCGCTATCCCAGTTAAAGCTCAGATCGAGCCGGGTATTAATTATGTCGGTAAGGCGGGGATAACTTCCACGATAAATATTCAGCCCTTTTGAATTCTCGGTGACCGTTACGGGATCAAGGTTCACAACTTTTGTAGTGGAACATGATATCAGAAAAAATGCTGCCATAAAGGGACAGCACAGCATTAATTTAAATTTCATAGATTAACCTTCAAGCAGATTTACAATTGTACTCTCAAACTCCTTCACAAAATCAGTGTAGTGGCTGCCTGTACCAGGTCCGTTAAATCCGGTATGTATTTTCCTGACTGCGCCTTTTTTATCAATGATGATCATTGTGGGAAATGCAACAAAATTCCTAAGCATTGGTAAACTCCTGGCTACTTCGCCCTTTCCATTCGTAAAACCTGTTATTAGCATGTTATAGGGAACGTTTAATCTTTCCTTTAAACGGCTAACATTCTTCTTTGATCTTTCGAAATCTCTGGTCCTTTCATAAGCCAGGCCTATGATTTCAAGCCCCTTGTCCTTATACTTCTTATATAGCCCTGTCAGATACACGGTTTCATCCATACAGTTTGGACACCATGAACCAAAAAACTGCACGATCACCACTTTATTCCTAAATGAAGTATCAGAAATAGATACCTTTTTCCCATCCAGCCCGGGAAATGCAAAATCGATTCTATGAAATCCTGGTTTCAGGGCAGTCAGTGAATAAGCATCGGGCAAAATGGCCTTTTCATCTTTTTTAGCAGACCAGTTTTTGATAGATGTAAGCTCAGAATAGAACTTTCCATCCACGATGGTGCTGTCATTCATTAATTTTCCTGTAAACAAATAGGCATTGCTTCCATCGAAACAGGACATATAGAATTTTTTATCTGAGATCGTGCCCTCAAGGAAACGATAGTCACCGGACCTAGTTAAAAATGTTCCAAGCAGGCGTCCCTCACTCTGAGTAAATTCGCCCACTGCTACCGTTGTATCCTTATTATCGAGACTGGTGAAGGTTGCCGACCATCGCCCGGAAACATTTTGACTGGCATTGGCGCTGGCCTTAAAAAAACGCCATTTTGCATTGGGTTCAGCATCAAATTGCATGCTTACACTACTGTCACCATAATTCTTAATCCACTGTCCGCTTAAATATTTTCCCTTAATTCTCGCCCTGATCTCTGAATCAAAAGGCATGCTGATAATTATAGAATCCTTCACCATAGTAACCTCATTGACCCTTAACCTTTCCTTCCCATTAATTACATCAATAAATTTCTGCTCAGCCGAATCAATGACTTCAAAATTAAATGGAACCTCTGCTCCGGATTGGGTTTTTAAGGTTGCACGCCATACCCCGGCACTTAAGTCCCTGGGTGAATTCTGGCAGGAAGATAAAGCCGAGAACAACATCAAAATTGCTGCTATGGTTAATATGTGCTTCATCAATTATTCATTTACTTCAATATTTCACGGGCAATAACTATCCGTTGTATCTCAGATGTACCTTCATAGATCTGGGTTATTTTCGCGTCCCTCATCAGGCGTTCAACGTGATATTCTTTTACAAAACCATAACCGCCATGAACCTGAACCGCCTCAACCGTTGTTTTCATGGCGACCTGTGAGGCAAACAGTTTAGCCATGGAGCTCGCCTGGGCATAGGGCTCCCCCTGGTCCTTTAACCATGCGGCCTTCAGGCAAAGCAGACGGGCGGCCTCAATCTCTGTGGCCATATCCGCAAGTTTAAACTGGATCGCCTGGTGACCAGAAATCGGCTTACCAAAAGCTTTGCGTTCCTTTGAATATTGCAGAGCCAGTTCATACGCGCCTGAGGCAATGCCCAATGCCTGTGAGGCAATGCCAATCCGCCCTCCTTCAAGGGTTTTCATGGCAAACTTAAATCCAAAGCCTTCATCCCCGATCCTGTTTTCCTTAGGTACCTTGACATCGGTGAACATAAGAGAATGTGTATCAGAGCCCCGGATACCGAGTTTATTTTCCTTGGGTCCTATCGTAAACCCCTCCATTCCCTTTTCAACGATCAGGGCGTTAATTCCCTGATGCCTTTTTGCATGATTGGTTTGGGCAATGACCAGATAGGTTGACGCATTACCGCCATTTGTAATCCAGTTTTTTGTGCCATTCAGCAGATAATGGTCGCCCATATCAATAGCAGTAGTATGTTGGGAGGTAGCATCTGATCCTGCTTCTGGTTCTGAGAGGCAGAATGCGCCGATCTTTTCTCCGGCTGCTAAGGGTTTCAGATACTTTTCCTTTTGAAATTCAGATCCATATTTTTCCAGTCCGAAACAGACCAGCGAATTATTCACTGAGACCACAACTGAAGCCGACGCATCCACCTTCGAAAGTTCTTCCATAGCCAGCACATAAGAAACAGTGTCCAGCCCTGATCCATTGTATTTTGGATCCACCATCATCCCTAAAAATCCAAGCTCTCCGAGTTTTTTGATCTGCTCATGCGGAAACTTCTGATTTTCATCCCGTTCGATAACTCCCGGCTTCAATTCATTGTTCGCAAAATCCCTCGCGGCATGCTGGATCATAAGCTGCTCTTCAGACAATTCAAAATACATATATAATTGTTTAGTCTCTCAAAAATAGTGTTTCAGGCGGGAATAGCATTCTTCTGATACAAATATCAAGAAATTATTCTGGTCTTTAATTCCATGGGATGGTAAAAACGTCTGGGAAGGGTAAAATGGAAAGGAAGACTGTTGAACTTAATCCGATAATTTAATTTTTTTCTCGATCAGGGTGGTAGAATATCCCGGCAGAAAGTCGATGGTTTTAACCTGGCCTCCATTCTGCATTACAAATTCAGCACCCACGATCTGCGGGATTGAATAATCCCCCCCTTTGACCAGGACATCGGGTTGTATCGCTCTGATAAGATTAAGTGGATTGTCTTCGTCAAATAGGATCACGGCATCCACAAAAGAGAAGGAGGCCATAATAAGCGATCGGGATCTTTGATCATTTATAGGGCGTGAAGGACCTTTTAAGGCTGATGTAGAAGCATCAGAGTTAATTCCAACTACCAGTTTATCTCCCAGATCAGCGGCTTTTGAAAGATAATCAATATGTCCTAAATGGATCAGATCAAAGCAGCCATTTGTAAAAACTATCCGCTGCTCAAGCAAACGCCACACATTCACCCTGGGTTTAAGGTCCTCAATGCTTAGTACCTTGCCTTCAATTTTATCGAGCTTGCTCATTTTCTTGGTTTTTATATGATCTCATCATCAGTAAAAATAAACTTAATGCACCTGCAAAAATGACTAATAAGGTTTGAGAGGTATGGGTCAGAAGTGCATATGCTAATCCATCACTTTTATGAATATCGTAAATTTTCAGGGCTTCTGAAGTCATCCAGTGAAAGGCCCCAATTCCTCCCTGAACCGGGGCAGTCATAGCCAGGCTACCAAAAACCAGGGCAGCAAGCCCGGTCATAGGACCTAAGCCTGAAGTAGATTCCAAGGCAAAAAAACATAAATAGCCTGACAGCCAATAAAAAAACCATATCATAATGGAGCTGAAAATAAATCCGGGCTTATCCTCCAGATTTTTCACAGAAAGTATGCCAGTCTTCATTTCATTAAACAAAAAATACAAGCGTGCTGTAATTCCCCATTTTTTTCTTTTAATCAGAATATATAAAAGAAAAAGTCCGAGAATTAGGATGAAAAGCGCAAAGAGGAGGAAAACAATATCTCCGGTCCGGCCCGTCAGTTTGATTAATATATTATTGTAGATAAATCCTGAGATAAGTTTAAACTGAAAGAAAATACCAAGGGCAATTAATATGGTCAAAAAGAGCAGATCGGTGATCCGTTCAGCTATTACGGTTCCTATTAACTTTACCAGCGGAATACCATCTGTCTTATTTATAACCCCACAACGGGAAACCTCACCCATTCTCGGGAATACCAGGTTCGCCAGATATCCTATCATTACCGCTTGAAAAGTAGTGATCAATGAAGGGGAGCCATGCCCCAGTGAACTGATCATCATCTTCCATCTCACCGCTCTCATGCCATGTGCAAAAAAGCCAGCCAGGACAGAAACCATAACCCAACCATAATCCGCTTTCTTAAGGTCATTCACTAAGCTGTCCAGGTCCTGTCCCCTGAAGGCAAGCAACAGGAGTACAATACCGATGGCCAAAAGAATGGCAAATCTGAATATGGTTTTATATGATTTCAAACATTTACTTAGCTTCTTTAAGCAGCATATTGTCAATGATCCTGATGCTTCCCACTTTCGCTGCAACCAATGCTATCAGATTACCGGTGCGTTTGGAAGCAGCCGGTTCAAAGGTTTGAGCATTGAAAATTTCAAAATATTCAGGCTCAATTCCCGGACTGGATTGCAAAAAAGCAAAAACATCCTCCTTGATCTGACTGATTGACTTGCTCTTAAACTCCTTCTTGGCTTTATTCAAACTATGAAACAGGGCAAGTGAATTTTTGCGCTCTTCAGGGGATAGATATACATTCCTTGAACTCATGGCCAATCCGTCATTCTCCCGGATAATTGGACATTTAATCAGTTTTATAGGAATTCTGAGCTTTTTTACCATAGAAGATATTACCATAAACTGCTGGTAATCCTTCTGACCGAAAAAGGCAAAATCAGGTTTAATGATATCAAAAAGCTTTTTAACGATCTGGGTAACTCCCTGATAATGGCCCGGTCTGATCTCCCCTTCAAGTATCTTATCCAGATGACCCAGTTCAATATTCCAATGGTCTGAACTCTTATACATTTCATCCACCTCCGGAAGGAAAAGTACAGCACATTCAGCTTTTATTAATTTACTGATATCTTCCTTAATTGGCCTTGGATAGTTCTTAAGATCGTTTTTATCGTTAAACTGAGTGGGGTTTACAAAAATGCTGCATACCACAATGTCAGTTGTTTTACGGGCTTCTTCAATTAAGGACAAATGCCCCTTGTGCAAAGCCCCCATTGTAGGAACAAATCCAATGGATTTACCAGCTGATTTTAATCCCTTCAAATAATTAAAAATAGCCGCCCTCGTACTGAATATTTCCAAAATACAACCTTATTTGCGTCAAAAATGGTAAATTCTAAACGAAAAATAGAAATTATTTAAATCCAAACATGAGGCTCCTGACAATCCTTAAGCCCAGGCAGTGATTTAAAGTTTGGAGAATAAGAAAAACTGATTTAAAACAAGAAAACTGCCACTAATGGATTAAGGTTTATACGGTAAAGGGTTGTTTTTTCGGGGTTAACCCTGGATAAAATTCCAGCCAGGCGGACAGATATTTAAATATGATTTACAATCGTTTATAGCGGCTTGGCAAACATTTAAAAAAGAGTTAAATTGGATAAAAGGTTAATCCATAAAGCGCATAAAAATGACGGATTTAAGAAGAATGCTATTAAGTAGCGGATTGACAGGAAAGAAACACCTCCCAATTGTTCATGCGGGAAAGGTCTCCAGGCCCATAAATCTTTTCTGTATTTTATTTTTATTCCTGGTGCTGGGAATGGCTGGAGATCTTTCGGCTGACACATGGTATGCATCCGCCGGCAGGAATGCCTCTGACTCAAACCCGGGCACGCAAAACCGTCCGGTCCGATCCGTCAGAAAAGCTTTCACGCTCATTAGGCCTGGGGACACCGTCATATTTTCGGCCGGTACCTATCCATGTTCTGAGGAAACCCTGCCGGATGGTCTTCCCGGATCAGGTGTGACCATTCGTTCCAAAGGTGACGGGAAGGTTATGTTTTCAGGTGATGGCTCCAAGGATCTGCTCATTGCTGGTTCTTATAACTTAATTAAAGGAATTGAATTCATCATGACGGGAGATCTTCCGAAAGGATCAGGGATATCGATTGTCCGGAAGGAGAAAGTAGAGATCAGTAACAGCCGCTTCTTCGCCTGTAACAAGGGGATAAATGTGATCAGCTCGCGACATCTGTTGATTCAAAACTGTGAAATGGCCTTTGCGGGGACATACGGGGTTCATTTGAACGGATCAGGGGCCATAAATCATCCCGGCTCTTCCCCGCAGCTTGATTTTAAGGATCAGAGCGCCTGGGTGGAAATCCGGAACTGCTGGATGCATGACATCGGATGGAATATTGAAGGGACTGAAGGATATGGAGTTACAGCCAATGGTGCCGTAGAATATCTGGTGATTGAAAACTGCCAGTTCGACAATATGACCGGCGACGGGATACTCTACGAAGATTGGGCTGTACATACCACTGCCAGATTCAATGTAATCCGCGGCTCTGGCATCGCGGGGATTTGGATTGACAACGCCTCTATGAGCATATTTGATAACAACTTTCTTTATGCAAATAATGTTGGGATCTGGATGTCGGGAGAAGAAAGCAGCAATCGTTATCTGAGTGATATGATCTCCATACGCAATAACATTATAGTACATAATGACTGGGCCGTAATCGATCCTAACCTTTACGGGAAAACAACGGTACTTTTCACTTCCAATACACGCGACCTTTATTTCGACAATAACACGGTCGCGTACAATAAAGGTTCCAGGATGATCGGTTTCCTGAACCGCCCGCCTCAGAACGAATTTCGAAATATCTGGTTCCGAAACAACATTTTCTGGGATAATACCGGGAGTGTGGGATACGACAAAGGCATTGATTCCAGTGGTGTCCACTTTATGAACAACCTCTGGAATGTGGCTTATCCGGCTGATCCCCGCGCCCGAACAGGAAATCCAAATTTCGTCGATCCCAGGTCCTCAAGTCCGGAAGGATACCGGCTCAAAACAGGATCCGCAGCTATTGATGCAGGAATGCTCCTTTACGAGAACCAGCTTGATTTCTGGCATGGGGTTCGTCCGCATCGCCCGAAGACAGGCGTTTATGATATCGGAGCCCATGAATTCGGAACAAGCGGAAAAGCACATATTGGGCTGGACATGGCTAAATTCCCATTTGAAGTGGCCCCATTTAAACTGCAGTTTAAAGCAAAGCCGAAGAGATAGAAATATTCACACTCAGATTCCTTTTATAGGCTCAGATATGGTTCTGCTATGTGCATCAAAATTCACTGTATCCGGATGTTTTTTCGCTAAAAGACCCGGGATATTCAGCATTTCACCTGCAATATTTTGTCTTTCATCCGCCCGGCTTAAAATCTGCCGCAAGGCAGAAAGATCCCGAAAGGATCCGGCATTTGACTAGCCTATCGGAACTGTCCCGGAGATCACCTGTCCAAAACAGAACAAGGGCCGTACCTTGTACACCGCTTTAAGTTTGTTCAAAAAAGAAGAATTTTTACAAAGTATTATTTAATAATGTTCCCTGCAAAACTGAAGGATTACCTATGAGCCTTCCGGCTTTAAGGTGTTTTCGCATGCCCGAGATATTCATGTTTAAAGATGCTAAATACTTAAACATAAGCAAGTACTTGCTTAATTCATTGATAATTCATAACATAATGCTTACCTTTGCTGTTCGAAAACTTTACTTAAACTTTACTTAATCAAAACTGGAGATGGCAAAAACGAAGATTCTTTTTATTACGCATGAGATGTCGCCTTTCCTCGAACTTACAAAAATTTCTGAAATTACCCGCCAGCTTCCGCAGGCTATGCAGGACAAAGGATTTGAGATCCGAATTCTGATGCCCCGCTTTGGGAACATCAATGAAAGACGCAACCGCTTACATGAAGTTATACGTCTTTCAGGAATGAACATCATTATAAATGATAACGATAATCCTTTAATTATCAAGGTTGCTTCTATTCCTTCAGCAAGAATGCAGGTATACTTTTTAGATAATGAAGAGTACTTTCAGAGAAAACATGTCTTTACCGACAACAGCAATAAGTTCTATGAAGATAATGACGAACGCACTATATTTTTCTGTAAGGGCGCTCTTGAAACAGTCAAAAAATTAGGCTGGTCACCTGATGTGGTTCATTGCCATGGATGGATGAGCGCTTTAGTACCTGCTTATTTAAAAACCATCTATAAAGATGATCCTACTTTCAAAAATTCGAAAGTGGTGTATTCTATTTACGATGATAATTTTACAACATCACTTAATCCAGGCTTTTCCTCTAAAGCAATTATGAGCGGAATGACAGCGGAAAATACTGCTGCCTATGCTGATGCAACTAATACTGCACTTAATTTAGGTGCCATTTCGTATTCGGATGCTATTGTTTGTGCCTGTGAAAACATAAACGAAGAAGTGTTAAAGTTTGTTAAAAAGGTAAATAAACCGACATTGGAGTTCGCCTCCACTACAGATTTCGAAAATTATTACAACCTTTACGAAGAAATTTCAAACGAGGAACTGGTTTCTTTAGCATAAGGATTTAGCACAGGAAACCTGATTTGTTAAAACCGCAAACAGGAACCATGAGGCTTTTAAAAACAAAGGTAATACACATGAAGTTATACAAACTGGACTTATTAACGTTGTTGATAAGTCTTTTTATTTTAGGCAGCTGTCAGAATTCTGATTCAATTGGCCTTGACGTAGATCCAGAAACTGACCTGAGCGGAAGTTTTATAGATACCATGAGCATAAGTACAGCAACTGTACTTGATGATTCAATTGCAACCAACTCTCTCAGCCAGTTTCCGCTGGGGTATTTTAACGATCCGCTGCTGGGAAAAACTACCGCAAATATCGCTTTGTCTTTGAACCTTGCCACTACAGGTACTACATTTGGGACTTCGCCTGTATTGGATTCAGCTGTACTTGTGCTGCATTACGGGGATGAGTTTTCAGGAGACAGTACTTCAATCCTTAATTTTGAAGTTCGTCAGTTAAGTACTCCTCTTTCTGCAGCAAAAGCTTATTACAATACTTTCAGACACTCCTTTGATAATACTCTTATCGGCAGCAAGTCAGCCATGGTTAAGCTGAAAGACTCTGTAAAGGTCACTGAGATAGTAACGGGCAAAGCCGATGTTCAGAAAACACGGGCTCCACAACTGCGTATTCCCATTAGCCCAACTTTCATAAACAATAACTTTCTTAAAGCCGCTGCCACTAATTTCAGTTCCGATGATGCATTTCAGAAATTTATTAAAGGACTGTATCTGAGCGTCAACCGTTCGCAAACGGCAGGAGCCGGAGGAATAGCATTTTTTAACTTAAGCGATTCCAGCAGATTAGAGGTGTATTATAAAACTCCGAATGGATCCGCAATTGATACCATACGTACTACTTTTCCAATAAAAAGCGGAAGTTTACCCGTTGCAGCCGAATTCAGTCATGATTATACAGGTACACCTGTTCAAACTCAGCTGGCTAATGCTTCAGTTCAGTATGATGTAAATTATGTTCAGGGTCTGGCGGGTCTGCGTACGCGAATTCGCTTCCCTTATATTGATAAGTTAAAAAGTCTGGGAAATATCACCATTAATAAAGCCGAACTTATCGTTTCAGTAGTGGGCGGAACGGATGGATTTAAGCCTGCAAAACGTCTGTTAATGTACCGTACCGATATAGCAAATCAACGTCAGTTCCTTCCTGATTTCGGGATGGATCCGGCAGTATCACTAACGGATTTGGATTTTGGCGGATTTTATGATCAGACCAATAAGCGCTATAAATTTGTAGTCACTACCTATATTCAGGATATCCTGAAGGGTAAACTGAAGCAGTATGATACTTTTCTGGCCCCGGTAAGCCTCAACTATAATCGTTCAAGCGGACCGGTTGTATCCGGAACGACCGCAGCAAGGACGGTTTTTGGCAGCGGCAAGCCAGGTGTAACCTATAAAATGAAGCTGAATATCATCTACAGCAAAATAAATTAGAGATAATACCGGGCATTTCTTTCTTATCAATTTCCATTTTAGTAGTTTCGGCACATATAATTTTTTATAAATATGTGTGGAATAGTTGGTTATATAGGCTATCGTGATGCATGGCCTATTGTTATAAAGGGATTACACCGCCTTGAATACCGCGGATACGATAGTGCAGGGGTGGCACTTATGAATGGCACCCTCAATATCTATAAGAAAGCAGGAAAAGTAAGTGACCTTGAAAAATCTGTTCTCACAGATAACCTGGAAGGTAAAATGGGAATGGGCCATACCCGCTGGGCTACCCATGGCGAGCCTTCTGATCGTAATTCACACCCTCATACCTCAGGAGATGACCGTTTAGCTATTATTCACAATGGGATAATAGAGAACTATTCTTCATTGAAAGCGGCCCTGATCTCCAGAGGCCATACCTTTAAAAGCGATACGGATACTGAAGTCCTCATACATCTTATCGAAGATGTAAGGGAACAGACCGGGCTCGACCTAAGAGAAGCAATCCGCATTGCTTTAAATGAAGTGATCGGAGCTTATGCGATCGTTATTATGAGTAAAGATGACCCTGATGAACTGGTTGCAGCGAGAAAAGGAAGCCCGCTTGTTATTGGCGTAGGTGATAATGAATACTTTATTGCCTCTGACGCATCTCCGATCATTGAATACACCAAAAACGTGATCTATCTCAATGATAACGAAATCGCTTACATCAAAAGAGACGAACTGCTTGTAAAAAGCATAGATAACGTTGTTCGCATTCCTTACATCCAGGAGCTCGAATTGAAGCTCGAGATGCTTGAAAAAGGCGGCTTCGATCATTTCATGCTGAAAGAGATTTATGAACAGCCGAGGTCTATCAGAGATTGTATGCGCGGAAGGATCTATCCTTCCGACGGAAAAGTTCAACTTGGAGGAATTAAAGAATATGCCGAAAAGCTCAAGAATGTAGACCGCATCATTATCGTTGCCTGCGGAACATCCTGGCATGCCGGACTGGTGGGTGAATATCTGATTGAAGAGTGTGCACGTATCCCTGTAGAAGTTGAATATGCCTCGGAGTTCAGATACCGCAACCCTATTATATCAGAAAAAGATATTGTTATTGCTGTCTCTCAATCCGGAGAAACTGCCGATACTATGGCCGCTATTGAACTGGCAAAAGAAAAAGGAGCCACTATATTCGGCATTTGCAATGTTGTGGGTGCATCTATCCCAAGATTAAGTCATGCAGGCGTCTATACTCATGCCGGACCTGAAATAGGCGTTGCCTCTACCAAAGCTTTTACGGCCCAGGTAACTGTACTCACCCTGATGGCCTTATACATGGCTCAGCAAAGAGGAACCATTTCTCAGAGCAAATTGATTCGCTTATTAACTGAGCTGGATAATATCCCTTCACTTGTTGAGAAGTGCTTACTTTCAAACGACAGCATCCGGAATATATCAGAACAATTTAAAGATGCCCGTAATTTTCTTTTTCTCGGTCGTGGAAGCGGATTTCCTGTGGCACTTGAAGGTGCTCTTAAATTAAAGGAGATTTCCTACATACACGCTGAGGGATATCCTGCTGCAGAAATGAAGCATGGTCCGATCGCATTAATAGATGAAGAAATGCCTGTAGTATTTATTGCGACAAAAAATTCATCCTATGAAAAGGTCATCAGTAACATACAGGAGGTTAAAGCCCGTAAAGGAAGAGTTATTGCCATAGTTACCGAAGGAGATACCGTGGTAAAAGAAATGGCCGATTTTACCATAGAGATCCCGGATGCAGATGAAATATTCCTGCCGCTGCTTGCCACAATTCCATTGCAATTATTGTCCTATCACATTGCCGTTTTAAGAGACTGCAATGTCGATCAGCCAAGGAACTTAGCAAAATCAGTAACGGTTGAATAGTATTTTAAGGGGCCGCATTCTGGCCCCTTAATTTTTAGATAATAAACAGTAGATTGAGTAAAGTATTTAAAGATAAACCCTTATCCAGATGATTTCCAGAATTCCATATGTAATTGCCATTCTTACGCTTATAGGCGGTGTGTTCATTTCAATTATTTTCGGTGCAAACGAAGATTATTTTAAAAATAATATTAAAGAAGGCCTAAGTAAGAATGAGAAAATAAATCTTATTCAGAATGCAGATGAAAAAGCTGCCGTATTAAAATCTGAAGAAGACAAAAACTGGCGTTATTATCAGAGATTTCACTTTCATTCCACAGGAATAGGGGCAATGATTATGGGTGTACTGCTTTTCATCTCTTTTTTATCGGCTCCTGAAAAACTAAAAATTAGCAGCTCCTACCTTGTTGCAATCGGAGGGTTCCTGTACCCCTATCTCTGGCTTTTTGCTGCCATCTACGGGCCTGAATTAGGGAGAGAAACAGCCAAGGAAAACTTCGCCGTATTTGGGTATATGGGAGGGGTATTTCTGATCGGTTTATTCATAACTTTATACATGTCTTTAAAATATGATTTTAAAGACACAATAAAATAAATCAAGAGAACTACTCTGTATCGTTATGTATTTTTGAGGAGGAAGAGACCATTTGGTTGATTTCATTTAATTCCTCATCGCTCAGGTATCTCCATTTTCCAATGGGGATATCCAGCCTGATGTTCATAATTCGTACCCGTTTCAGTTTCAGGACCTTATAATCCAGGTATTCACACATTCTGCGGATCTGCCGGTTTAAGCCCTGTGTGAGAATTATTTTAAATCTGCATTTATCAAGCTGTGTTACTTCACAGGTTCTGGTAATAGTGTCCAGAATTGGAACTCCCTTTCTCATTTTACTCAGGAACTCCTGACTTATTGGCTTATTTACAGTAACCAGATATTCTTTCTCATGGTTATTACGTGCACGCAATATTTTATTAACTATATCGCCGTCGCTGGTCAATAAGATCAGGCCTTCACTGGGCTTATCAAGACGACCAATCGGAAAAATACGCTTCGGATATTTAATGAAATCAATTATATTATTCTTTTCAGCTTTTGTATCAGTTGTACACACAATTCCAACCGGTTTATTAAAAGCTATGTACACAGGCTTTTCTTCAGGCGTGGAAACCAGCTTGCCGTCAACCCTCACTTCATCTTCCGCACTTATTTTGGTACCCATTTCCGGCACGGCACCATTTATAGTGACCCGGTTTTCCAGGATAAGCTTATCTGCTGCCCTGCGGGAACAGTATCCAATCTCGCTCAGGTACTTATTTATTCTTGTTGTGTTTGTTGTATCGCTCATTATTTTAAATCACCCTTCACAGCATCAGCCAAGCTATGGTACCGTATCTATATCTTTATTGTAGCTCCCATTACTTTCAAAAATTCTCTTATAAAACTGGGATGGGCAGGCCATGCGGGAGATGTAACCAGGTTTCCATCAACAAATGCGCCGTTTACAGGAATTTCCTGAAATTCACCTCCTGCCAAAGTCACCTCCGGACCAACAGCAGGATAAGCCGTCAATTTCCTTCCTCTTACCACATCAGCCGCTGTTAGGATCTGAATGCCATGGCAAATGGCAGCCACCGGAATATCATTATGAAAGAAATATTTAACAATTCCCAGTATTTGTTCATTGTGCCTCAGGTATTCAGGAGCTCTGCCGCCTGCAATTACAAGGCCATTGTATTCACCTACCTTAACATCATCAAACGTATAATTCAAAACAAAGTTATGTCCCGGTTTCTCGCTGTAAGTTTGATCTCCTTCAAAATCATGTATGGCCGTTTTAATGGTATCCCCCTTCTTTTTACCGGGGCATACTGCATGAACTTCATATCCAACCATTTCAAGCATCTGAAATGGTACCATTGTTTCATAATCCTCTGTAAAGTCACCGGTTAAGAATAAGATCTTTTTCATGTTCTTCCGTTAGATGTATAAAATTAAATATAAATACTCAGGAGAGCAATTTATCAGTATCCAGGAGGTTTTAATAATCATCCATTGCACAGCCTATGGGCGCACCCGGAGGAGCAGGCTGGTGTAATGTCGGCCTGGCTTTTTCTGGTGATTTAATCCGGGCTAAGGTTAACAGTAAATATCCCTTATCTGTATTTTCAGAGGTTTCCTTCAACTTATTTTCAGCATACAGTTTCAGATCTTCAATTGCTGCAGCCAGATGTGCCTTGGATGCAAATGAGGCATTATCATCTACAGAAGAAGACAACAGATACGTAAGCAGCAGCTGCTCGTTCTGCTGTTGTATCAAACCCTCCATGCCTTTCAGTCTGTTGGACTTCCATGTTTTCTCAACCAGCAGATTTATCATTTCATCGATCCCTAGCCCGTTACTCACCTGAGCATACTGCGCCATCCGGTTAAGCCTGCTGCTATTGAATAAAAAAGACAGAGGCATATCGGCCGCTGTTTCTGCTGCTGCCAGCGGATCGAATGCAAGTCCTGTCCTTCTCCTGAATAACTCTATACTTCCGCTTAAGCCGGCAGGACGCGGAGGTATTAATTGTACAATTCTTTCCGGCAATGCCAGAACTTTTGGGTCCATGCAATCTGCAAGCGCATTTAATGCTTTCAGCTGTTCCTCCTTCGAAACCGGGCTTGTTACAGGCTGCCCATCTCCTTTTACGGCATAAGTATAATACATTCCACCGACTTTTTTTGAAACAGCCTCCACCTGATAACGGTGAAAAAGATAAACCGGGACCAATACATCTTCAAGCGTGGACATAGCTGTACCTTTTGGAATATTATTCAGTCCAAACTGCGAAAGGGCTTTCGCACGTACTTTCATTACATCTTTCAGCTCCTTTACCGGATCATTTCCATTATCCCATAAATGTGCATCCGGATGCAAGCCCCCCGGATCGCGTGCATCCCTGTCGGAAATAAAGCTTAAGCCCTTCTTAGCCGCATCAGTCAATATTTTGTTCAGGGCATCCTTCTCGCTGCTTCCTTTTGGAAATTGGGTATACCCATATTGTATACTTACTTTATCCCAGTCGCCGATCTCATTGGTATAGGCATTGCTCAGATCCATTTCACCATTTCTGTTTAAGGATACCAGGGGAGGAGGATAATCCATAACACTGGCCCTGTTCTGTGCACTGGAGATATAATTATGCATAATGCCCAGCGTATGCCCGATTTCATGTGTGGCGAGCTGCTTTAACCGCTGCAATGCCATTTTCAGCATTTTATCTTCGGCCGGCAAAGTGCCATTTTCAAACGGAGCCAGCAAACCCTGTGCAATCAGATAATCCTGACGAACGCGCAAAGAGCCTAAGGTTACGTTTCCTTTGATTATTTCACCTGTCCGTGGATCGACAACAGCGTCGCCGTAGCTCCAGCCTCTGGTAGACCGGTGCACCCAGTTTATCATATTATAACGAAGATCCATGGGATCGGCAGTATCCGGCAGGATCTTTACCTGGAAGGCATTGATAAAACCGGCTGATTCAAAAGCCTGATTCCACCAGCGGGCGCCTTCCAATAAAGCACTCCTGATGGGTTCGGGTGTACCATTATCCAGATAATAGATAATGGGTTTAACCGCCTCACTTTTTGCTGCAGTGGGATCTTTCTTTTCAAGCCTGTGACGGAGGATCATGGTTTTCTGTATGGGTTCGCTTACCGGCGTACTGTAATCAAAATACGAATGTGTAATATACGGGGACCGCGGATCATGTAACCTTAATTCAAAATTCTTATCCGGCAAGGCTGCAAAAGAATGATGCATCCTTAAAGTAATCGCTTCAGGAACCGGAGTTACCGCTCTTACAAACACACCCGCCTGCCCGTCATTATTAACAAAAGTGAGTGTGGTTTCAAATTCCGTATTTAGAGGGAAATTTTTGGTTCCTTGTAAATACATGGCAGACCGGCTGCCATCCAGATTATAACTTCCCTGCTTTGTGCTCCTTAAACGGTTAGTCACCTGCAGGGCATCACGCATTAAAAAATCGCTTGCATCAATAAGCACCGAACCATTGTTCTCGGCAGCAATTGTAAATCCCCATATAGTCGACTGGGCAAATGACTGTTCAACTGCTCTTTTCTCAGCATCAGCCCCACTTAAGGCCCTGTAGGAGTAATTGGGTTCAATCATCAGTACCTTATTTCCTACCCGACTGAATTTAACAATATATGTTGTGCCCATTATTCCGCGATCAAGTCCGACATCATTTGAACCCAAACCCGCAGGAAGCGATGTCTGATACAGTATTTCCTTATCAAACTCCTTTATCTGCAGCCATATTTTCCCAGTACTCTCCTCCCAGAAATAATCCAGGAAACCGGCATAAGGCCTCATATTTTTAGTTTTTTCTGCAAGCGGATTAGCCTGCTGTGCTGATGTGAATAACCCGGCACCCAGAAAAATGGCCAGAACAAACCACATCCTGCGCATATTAAGACAGTTGAAAAGCGTTTTCTTCATACAACAGTTTTTTATTAAACCTATTAATAAATTTTTAGTTAACAAGGGGCCAGTAAAATCTATAAGTAAAATAAGCAAAAGCCTGGTGGAAAGGCCTGAACTTCCGGGTACTGCGATTTCGTCTCTGTCATACGCCGGAAAAAAACCCCCCACAAAAAAAGTCCCGCCAGGGTTGACGGGACTTTAATCATTTAGAATATAATCTAGTGCACTTTGGGCATCATTTCAGTAAGTGTATCCATACTGAGCCCTAACCCGGAAGCAATACCCATTCCGAGCTGAATATCTGCTCTGAACCAATGACAAAGCTGTCGGTTAATGATCAGGTCCTTTTTTGGTCCGGATATCCCGCTCATAGCTCCAACTATATTACTTACGGTATTCCTTTTTTCGGAATCGCTCATTAATCTGAAAAGGTTACCGGGCTGGGTATAATGATCATCTTCACCCGGAGCATTACGATCATACCAGTCAGCTAAACTGCTTTCCAGTTCCAGGCCGGGCTGTTTATAAGCCTGATCTTCTGCGATATTATCAAAGCTGTTGGGGAAATAATTCGGAGCAGCCCCACCATTACCATTAATGCTCATCTTGCCGTCTCTCTGATAATTACTTACCAGGTAAGGGCAGCGGTTTACCGGAATTTGTTCATAGTTTCCTCCCAGGCGGTAGCGCTGTGCATCCGGATAGGATAAAAGGCGACCCTGTAACATTTTATCTGGAGAGAATCCAATACCGTCAACAACATGAGCCGGGGCAAATGCAGCCTGTTCCACATGGGCAAAATAGTTATCCGGATTTTCATTCAACTCGATCACCCCAAGATCAATCAGAGGATAATCGCCGTGAGGCCAAACCTTTGTCAGGTCGAAGGGATTGATATGATAGGTGCGGGCTTCGGCCTCAGTCATAATCTGAACCCTTACATTCCATTTGGGGAAGTCGCCGCTTTCAATAGCTTGTACAAGATCCCGCTGGGCATGGTCCATATCCGAAGCACGCATCTGATCAGCTTCCGGACCGGTAAAATTCTTTATCCCCTGTGCAGTCTTAAAATGAAACTTTACATAGAAACGCTCATTTTTATCATTGATGAAAGAGAAAGTATGACTTCCAAAGCCATGCATATGACGATAGGTTGCAGGCGTGCCGCGGTCAGACATAAGAATTAAAACCTGGTGCAGCGATTCTGGATTTAATGACCAGAAATCCCACATCATATCCGGGGATTTCAGGTTGGTATGGGGATCACGTTTCTGGGTATGTATAAAGTCTCCAAACTTTTTCGGATCCTTTACAAAAAACACTGGCGTATTGTTTCCGACCAGATCCCAGTTACCGTCTTCGGTATAAAATTTTAGAGCAAATCCCCGGGGATCCCTCTCTGCATCCGCTGAACCTTTCTCACCGCCTACCGTTGAAAAGCGCAGGAATATTTTAGTTTGTTTACCAATTTCACTGAACAATTTAGCGCGGGTATATCTGGTCAGATCCTGGGTTACAGTGAAAGTACCATAAGCACCGGACCCCTTCGCATGAACAACCCGTTCAGGTATCCTTTCCCGATTAAAATGGGCCATTTTCTCATGCAGAATAAAATCCTGCAATAAGACTGGTCCACGCGGACCGGCAGTCATCGAGTTTTCATTATCTGTATAAGGAATACCCGAAGCGGTGGTTAGTTTTTTCTTTTGCTCTTCCATTGTTATGATATTTTAAGGTATTCAAATCTACATTAAATAATATCATAGATATTATCGATAATATTTATATTAGCATAGATTAAATCTATATCATGACTTTAGTGCAACTTGAATACATTGTAGCAATAGATACTTACCGAAGCTTCGGTTTAGCTGCGGAGAAATGTTTTATTACCCAGCCTACCATGAGCATGCAGGTACAGAAACTGGAAGACGAACTTGGTGTCAAGCTGTTCGACAGAAGCAGACAGCCTGTGATCCCAACAGAAATAGGAACAGAAATTCTTGAGCAGGCCCGGGTTATACTTAAGGAAAGTCAGCTCGTCAGGGAACTTATCAGCAACCGCAAGGGAGGTATTGAAGGTGAATTAAGAATTGGTATAATTCCTACAATGGCTCCTTATCTCATGCCGAAAGTTATTTCAGCTTTTATGGAAAAGTATCCGGATGTTCAGTTAATCGTCTGGGAATACATGACGGATCAGATCATTCAGGAATTAAAAAACGGAAGGCTGGATTGCGGGATTCTCTCCACTCCCATTGATGATAAAAGCCTTCAGGAAACCCCCGTGTTTTACGAGTCGTTCATTGCATATCTTTCGAAATCAAGTCCGCTTGCGAGCAAGAAAAATCTATCCCCAAAAGATATTAATCTGGATGAATTATGGCTTCTGAATGAAGGTCACTGCATGCGAAATCAAATACTGAATATCTGTAACCGGAAGAAATCAACTGATTTTAAACTTTTTGAATATAATACCGACAACGTAGAGACTCTAAAGCGTATGGTTGATATGAACAATGGGATAACCCTCCTGCCTGAGTTATCCCTGGCCGATCTTTCAGTAAAACAGCTTGACAGGGTACGCTATTTTAAAACTCCGGAGCCCAGCAGAGAAATAAGCATAGTAACGCATCGCAACTTCCTGAAGAGAAAGCTGATCGCCGTGCTTGAAAAAGAAATTATTGATGCTATACCGAAACGTATGCGCAGCAAAAAGAAAAAAGAGCTTATGGAAATATATCCCTGATCTAGCTGCGTCCTCTGAATTTAGACAAAAGCCAAATTATTAAAGCGATGATAACTACAACCACAAATATGCCGGTGTAGGCGCCTGCTTTAAAAATATCACCAACTAATTCACATCCTGATAAAAGGGTAAGAGCTGAAAATGCAATAAGCGTATATAGATTTCTCATGTTGTTATATAAAAAAAGTGATGTATTTGAATTAATACATCACTTTTCCAATAATGTTTGACCTACAGTGTTTTATTTGCTTTTGCATAACGGTCGCCAACGGCGTTCCAGTCAACAACATTCCAGAAAGCTGCGATATAATCAGGGCGCTTATTCTGATATTTCAGGTAGTAAGCATGTTCCCAAACGTCCATTCCCAAGATCGGGGTACCCTTGACCTCAACAATATCCATTAAAGGATTATCCTGATTGGGAGTTGAACTGATCTCAATTCTTTCGTCAGTTACAGTTAACCAGGCCCATCCCGAACCAAAACGGGTAACCCCGGCCTCAGCAAATTTTTTCTTGAAATCCTCAAAAGACCCGAAGGTATAGTCGATAGCCTGTGCGAGTTCACCGGAAGGGCTTCCTCCTCCTTTTGGAGACATGATATTCCAGTACAGGCTGTGGTTATAATGTCCGCCTCCGTTATTTCTGACGGCGGCAGGATATTTTGAAATATTCTTCAATATATCTTCAATCTCCAGACCTTCACCATCGGTACCAGCTAAAGCCTTGTTTAAATTATCCACATAAGCCTGGTGATGTTTTCCATGGTGGATTTCCATAGTCATTTTATCGATGTGGGGTTCTAAAGCGTCGGTTGCGTAAGGTAACGCGGGTAATTCAAATGCCATGAGATTTAATTTTAAGTTTAACAATATATACTTAACAAATATAAGCCTGTATTGTTAGAAAACTTTGTATTAAGTGTCAAATTTGTCACGCTTGCCCTTGAAGAACCTTTTCATCAGCTCTCCGGCTTCCTCAGAGCGTATACCAGGAACAATTTCTGTTTTTGGATGAACAATTCTCTGATCTATCCGGGAAAACCCGCGTTTTGGATCATAGGCTCCAAAGACAATCCTGCTGATCTGTGTCCAGTAAGAGGCTCCGGCACACATCACACATGGCTCTATGGTAACATACAAGGTGCAATCTCTTAAATATTTACCGCCCGTATAATTCGCTGCAGCGGTAAAAGCCTGCATTTCGGCATGTGCCGTAACATCGTTTAATTGCTCGGTCAGATTATGTCCGCGGCCGATAATACGATCTTTATGAACTATGACCGCCCCGATAGGAACTTCATCAAGCTCAAGCGCGATCTTTGCTTCCTTTAAAGCTTCATTCATGAAAAAATCATCCCGCGAAACTGAAGGCTCGTCCGAAAAACTTATATATTTCATAGTGTCAGATTAAAGATGATCCGTTTGGCACGGGACGTTCCACAGAAGCAAGAATAATATTGCCTTCTTCATCTGCAAAGCCGGTTATTAAAAACTCGGATAAAAAATTAGCGATCTGCTTTACAGGAAAATTGAGAACGCCTATCACCTGTCTCCCGATCAGTTCAGACGGCGAATAGTGTTTGGTTATCTGTGCGCTGCTCCATTTAATCCCGAGCGGGCCGAAATCCACCTTCACTTTATAAGCCGGTTTTCTTGCTTCAGGAAAATCGGCCACTTCGAGGATCGTACCAGCCCGTATTGCCACCTTTTCAAAATCCTCCCATTGTATTTCTTGCATGCAATCAAAGATAAGGAGGAAATGTATTCAAATAAAATAGGAGATTACAAACCTGAGCAAGTAAATTTGCGGAATGTATTCGTTAAGATTAAAAAAAGGAAAAGAAAAAGCTGTTAAACAATTGCATCCCTGGGTATTCTCCGGCGCAATAGATCAGATGAACGGGAAACCCGGGAATGGGGATATTGTAATGGTTAACGACAGCAATAATAATTTCCTGGCCTACGGCTTTTTTAACGGTCAGTCGCGGGTAGCAGTGCGTTTGCTGGAATGGAATGCTGAAACTGAAATTAACGAAAGCTGGTGGCGTAAAAAGATCAGAAAGGCAGTCAGATACAGGGAAGGCCTCTATACAGAGGAAACCAATACTTACCGTCTGATCTTCAGTGAGGCAGATTATCTTCCCGGACTTATCGTTGACCGTTATGCCGATTTTTTATCCGTTCAGATCTTAACAAGCGGGATGGAGCGAATAAAGGATATCCTTCTGGACGAATTACAGGCCCTTCTGGAGCCTAAAGGGATCTTTGACCGTAGTGATGCCTCAGCAAGAGCGCACGAGGGCATGGAGGCTTCCTCAGGAGGGATCCTCTCGGGTGCTGAACCGCCGGAATTTGTAAATGTGAAAGAAAACGGCATTTCTTATCATGTCAATATCGCCGAAGGGCAAAAATCAGGGTTTTACTGCGATCAGCGTGATAACCGCAGCCTGGTTTCAGAATATGCAAAAGATAAGCGTGTGCTTGATTGTTTTTCCTATTCAGGAGGCTTCAGTTTAAATGCATTCAGTGAAGGAGCCAAAGAGGTTTTCAGCGTGGACAGTTCGGCCCTGGCTTTGGAAACCTTAAAACGCAATATTGAAATCAACCGTTTTAATCATATCCCGCATCGTTTAATCCAGTCTGATGTAAACAAGCAGCTAAGAATATTCAGAGAAGAAAATGAGAAATTCGATCTTATTATTTTAGATCCTCCCAAATATGCCCCGTCACGCTCGGCCCTAACCAAGGCTTCAAGAGCTTATAAAGATCTCAACCGGCTGGCTATGCTGCTGCTTGAAGAAGGAGGCCTGCTGGCCACATTTTCCTGCTCGGGGGCTGTTGACCTCAGTTTGTTCAAGCAGATCATCGCCTGGGCCGCTCTTGATGCAGGGAAGGAAGTTCAGTTCATACATCAGTTTGCTCAGCCTGCAGATCACCCGGTAAGGGCCTCATTCCCCGAAGGTGAATACCTGAAAGGGTTGCTATGCAGGGTCGGCTGATCTTAATGCTTTTTTACATGCGGTTCTTCCGGAACATTATGCAGATGAACAGGTCTGGTTTTTCCCTTTTTCATTTTCAGATTCAGCATTTCCACAAGCACTGAGAAGGCCATCGCAAAATAAATATAACCTTTTGGAATATGCTGCTCGAAACCTTCTGCAAGCAGAGAGACTCCGATAAGTAGCAGGAAGGATAATGCCAGCATTTTAACTGTGGGGTGCTTATTCACAAAATTACTGATACCTCCTGCCGATACCATCATTACTGCAACAGCAATGATAACCGCGGCGATCATTACCCCGATATAGTCAGCCATACCTACAGCAGTAATAACCGAATCGAGTGAGAAGACAATATCCAGAAGAAGGATCTGCATAATCACGCCCGAGAATGTAACTACCGCCTTGGTGTCGGTTTTATGCTCGTCACCCTCAAGTTTTTCATGAATTTCACTTGTGCTTTTATAAACCAGGAACATGCCTCCGATGATCAGGATCAGGTCACGGCCAGAAATAGTTAGCTTTTCATACCATTCCCCCTCTGTAAGTCCGATCCAATCTCCCATATTGAAAAGCGGACTGGTTAGTGTCATGATCCAGGTAAGGGATAGCAATAAAAGTACGCGTGTGATCATAGCCAAAGCCAGACCAAGCTGCCTTGCCTTTTTTTGTTTTTCCTCAGGCAGCTTCGATGCCATGATTGAAATAAAGATGATATTATCTATTCCAAGTACTATTTCCAGTACCGTTAAAGTAACAAGTGATATCCAGATCTCAGGATTTGATAACCATTCCATAGTTTGAGCTTTCAGCAAAAGTAAAAAAAACCATGGTATATAAAACAACAAAACCTCCGGGCATGCCTGAAGGTTTTGTCAATTTCATAAGTTGAATTAAAGGAATTTTACTCCGCCGTAATTGGATTTTATCAGTATGCGTGAGTCTGATCCCTTACCCACCCGTCCTTTATAATTCTTTGTAGGAGTCCATGACTTTGCTTTTCCTGAATCAGATTCGCTAAGCTGATTTACCAGCGCGATCTTATCATTATCATAATTAAACCCTGCATAGCTCACTGTGACATCGAAATTAAAATCAGCCGTCTCATCAATTCCAAGGGTAACCCCTGAATAGGAGGAATTGATTACCAGATTCTTCACATTCTTATTCACCTCATCGATTTTAAATCCTCCGCTATAGCTCAGGTCAAATGTCCCGCCTGTAGTCAGCCTTGCTATCTTGGCGCTGCTATATTTAATGGAGGCATTGACCTTGTCTGCGTTTACCAGTTTCAAACCTCCGTAAGAAACCGATAAATTCCCGTTCGAATAGTTTTCCATAGTGGCAGATCCATATGCAACTTTTACCTGATTAGCCGGGTTGTCAAGCTTGCCTGCATTGAATGATCCATAGGAGCTGCTGATATTGACAGGTCCGTTAAAATCTCCTATTACTGTACTTCCATACCGGTTAGTTATATCCAGCGGATTTTTGGCCGGCATATAAATGGTATAATTAACCTGAACACCCCTGCGTTCTTCTTTGCCGTTTTTAACCCGTGACCAAAAATTAAGAGAGGTTTTCTCAAAATTTGTTTTAAAGCTGATCAAGTTGGCCTGCCTGCTCTCGGCGATGTTCACGCTCTCCAAAAGTTCCTGTGCACCGCTTTCGGATGCTTCATACGCTTTGATCTCTACATCAACTTTAATCTCATTTTTTGCCCAGGTATTTACAGATATCTTACCGTACTGGTTATTGATCGAAAGCTTATCGTTTTGATTCACAGAATAGGTTTTGGTGATATGCTTGCTTTTTTCGGCAGTGCCGATAAGCTCTTTGGGTTCGGGATCTTCCGCATCCTTTTCAATCACGATAACCTCGATTTCCCCGATCTCACGACCCAGATCGCGGCCTGCCGATTCAACTGCCAAACCGATCTTTTCAAAATCAATCTTCTTAAGTTCAAGCGCCACCGTTCTTAAAGCTTCAGAAATATCGAGCTCAATGCTCTTAAGGTCTATAGTCACCTTTGAACTTTTATTTGGCTTTGTTGTCTGCTGTGCAGAAGCCGGCTGCATCAAAAGAAAAGCAAGGGCAAACAGTGCTGATCTTTTAAATATGTTGTGTTTCATTTTTTTGTTCGCTTTTAACTTTATTGATCTGTTGAATAATATTCAGCTGCTGATTAAGCAGCTGCGTTTGAATTTGAAGATTTCTTATCATAGCTTTCACAGTCTCTTCCTGGTTCGGACTCCGGGGAAGATCACTTTTTAGCTTTTGATAACTTTCATCCATCTTGAGAATCTCCGAAGAGAATTCCTGGTATAGGCGGGGCTCCTCTTTTTCTATCCGCTTCAGTTCACTTCGTTTAACTTCAATCAGTGCAGCATAATGAATTTGCTGTTTTGCCAGCTGAGGGTCTATACTGCTCAGATCTGATGACTGCATATACTGATACCCGTAAAACCATAATCCGGCGCCAAGAAGGATTATTACCGAACATGCTATTTTCAGCAAAAAGTTTAAAGGAACAACCCTTACTTTTTTACCAGCAGGCGGCTGAACCGTTTCCTCCTGATTTAGCCTTAGCTCGATCTTATCCCATAGATCCGCGGGTGGTTCGAACTGGTCAAAATCCCTTTTATTATCCCTGATATAATTCTCTAATCTGTCTTTCATCTTTAGCCTCTCCTTTCTCTATTCTAAATTGTCTTTCGGAATAATTAACTGTAAGCCATTCCATTGCTTCGAAGTATCTCTACAAGTTTCCTTCTCGCCCGCATGAACTGGGTTCGGGACGTGTTTTCACTGATCTTTAATATATGTGAGATCTCTTCATGATCATACCCTTCCAGCAGGTACAGCGTCAGTACTACTCGATACCCATCCGGAAGCTGCTGGATAGCCTTTCGTACTTGCCGCACCTGTAATTCAAGGTCTTCATAATCAGTCGGCTCCGCATCCGCAATGGATTCAAGGTCTGCGTCCTCAATTGGGACCATTTCCATTTTACGCTTCCGTAACTGACTGATCGATTTATTGATCACGATCTGTTTCATCCAAAGCCCAAAAGTAGTCTCCTGCCTGAAATCGCCGATACGCTTAAAAGCATCAATAAATGCTTCCTGCAATACATCAGCAGCTTCGTCGGCATCGTTCACTATGCGCATAGCGATATTAAACATGGCTCGTGAATAGAGCCTGTATAAATCATTATATGCCTTTCTACTTCCGTTCTTGCATTCGAGCACAAGGCTATAATGCTGATCTACGTAAACAGCTTCCAAATTTTTACGCTTTTCTTAGTTAATAGACGCAGCTGGTTTCCCAGCGTTGCACCAGGTCACAAAAAATATTTAATTGGTGATTACAGCATATTACAGATAATTTCAAGAGAAATCAGTCAGGAAAATGCATCTCAGAAATTTTAAGTCTTACTTAAATATAAGTCAATAGTCTGAATTGCATTCAACAATCTTTCATTATCTGATCCAGAAATAAGATGATAGTCTGCATTGAGGGCATGCAGTTCCTTATGCCAGATCTCCATGAAGTATTCGCGGAGATCGGGGAATTCCCGCAGCGGGTCATCCTCCCATGGAAGGTCAATATCCATAAGCAGGTACAGATCATAGGTATGTTCTGTAAGCTTATTCAGAACTTCCTGCGGAGCACGGCCAAACATATGATCGCTCCAGATCTTAACGGTAATAAAGGTGGTATCGCAAATTAACAGCCGGTTGGCAGAAGGCAGTAATCTTTCTTCAAGTTCGAGCTGTCCGGTGAACATGTTAACTTCGTCTTCCCAGGTGCAGGGGGCGCTCAGCTTTTCACAATACTCCCTTGCATACTCTGGAACCCATACCGTATTATAATGCTCCGCCAACAGAGCAGATATTGTCGACTTACCCGTAGATTCCGGACCTACAACGGCAATTTTCCTGATATCCTGCTCATCCTTCTTTTTCATTCTGAACTAATCATCATATGGATTTCGCCTCAATGGATACTCTTGATCTTTTATATTCCTTACGCCAGTCTAAATAACCTGCTGCAGCGATATAAATGTATAGTGCATACATACCTGCGGTAAGATTCAGATCCTTGGCTAAATATACCCCCACATAAATAATATCGACAAATATCCAGATAAGCCAGTTTTCCATTACTTTCCTGGCAAGGAATATTTGGGCAACCAGACTGCAGGCTGTACAAAAACTATCAATAAAAGGGAAGGAAGCATCTGTTTCCTGCCGGAGGAGAAAACCCAGACCGAGTGTAAAAACTATGACAGCTGCAAGGGATAATAGAATCTCTATTTTACTTATGGATGTAACAGGGACCTTCTTTTCATTTACCGGCTTGCGGCTCCAAAAGTACCAGCCGTAAATATTCATTATTAAAAAATAAACCTGCAGACCGGTATCGGCATATAATTTAGCTTCAAGGAAGATAAAAATATAAAGGATTACACTGATTATTGCTACCGGCCATCCCCATATATTATTTTTGGCCGCGAGATAAACACAAATAATTCCTGTTATAACGCCGGAGGTTTCTAAAAGACTTTGACTTTTAAGCCAGTCGGTAATAGCCAGGATCAGGATCATCATTCCCCAAATATAGTCGTATTGGCCAGTATTTATGTCTCAAAAAAGAGCAAAAAAAAGATCCTCCACTTTCATGAAGGATCGTAAATTAATTGAATTGATCTTATCTTGTTGTATTCGGTGCAACACTGAAACCTAAACTTGTACGAAGACTTACATCTGCATTTAAAGCATCGCGAAGAACATATTCCATTCTTACCCGTACAGTTGAGCCCTTGATGTAATCGTCAAGCAAACGTGAATTATCAATATCAAGCATAATGCTGCTGCCAACATTGGAGCCAATATCATCACGTGATGCCACCATTACTTCAGATGAGCTGTCTCCTCTGGAAAGGTAAAGGCGGATAGATTTAAACGCACCCATATTCTGTCCCGAAGGATTTGTTGCTTCAATTTTCGCTGATGCGATACGGATATCCCTGACCGCCTCCGTATTGGAGCCCTGCCCGGTAAAAATCTGGTCTAAGCTGCCGGCCTGGCTTGTAGTGGACATATTTGTATTAGTCCGGCTGGAAGCAGGAATCAGCAAGGTTGCAGTATATGGAAACGTTGAACGGACAATTGATTGAACCGCAGCGCAACCTGTTAAAATACTGCCTATAACTATTAATGCTAAAATTGACTTTTTCATTTTCTATGATTTGGTTCACAAGCTCTAAGCAAATCCCGTTCCAATAGATTAAAACTTTCTACTGAAACCAGCTTCTTATCGCCGCAGTTTATAAAATGGCCAATACTCCAATCTGAGAAAAACGGCCTTTTTTTTCAAATAACCCCAAATAATCTATAAAAATACATAACTTTGCATCCCGACAAAACAGCCGGGATTTTTGTTCTTCCAAGCATAGGAAATCTCAAATTTTGTTGCGTCAAAATTAGAAATCCATTTGAAATGCCATTAGACAAATCCATCCACTCAGTCCTCATTATCGGTTCAGGACCCATTATTATTGGCCAGGCCTGCGAATTTGATTATGCAGGTTCACAGGCTGCCCTCTCATTAAAAGAGGAAGGAATAAAGGTTTCCATTATCAATTCCAACCCTGCCACTATCATGACGGATAAAGTTATCGCCGATCATGTATATCTGCTTCCTTTAACCTGCGAAAGTATAGAACAGATTCTAAATGAACAGAAGATCGATGCAGTACTACCCACAATGGGCGGACAAACAGCATTAAATCTTTGTAAGGAAGCTGAAGAAAGAGGGATCTGGGAAAAGCATAATGTCCGCATCGTAGGTGTGGATATTGCAGCTATTGAAAAGACCGAAAATCGTGAAGAGTTTCGTAAACTGATGGTTGAGATCGGTGTTGGTGTGGCTAAATCTAAAATTGCCAACTCTTTCCTTGAAGGTAAAGAGGCGGCCCAGGAGATCGGTTATCCTTTGGTAATCCGTCCTTCTTATACACTGGGCGGATCCGGAGGCGGATTTGTTCATAAGAAAGAAGATTTTGACCATGCACTGAGCCGGGGCCTTCAGGCCTCTCCAACACATGAAGTACTTGTTGAAAAAGCAGTATTAGGCTGGAAAGAGTTTGAGCTGGAGCTGCTGCGCGATGGCAATGACAATGTCATCATTATTTGCTCGATAGAGAACTTCGATCCGATGGGGATTCATACCGGGGATTCTATAACCGTAGCACCGGCCATGACCCTGAGTGACCGCTGTTACCAGGATATGAGAAACCAGGCTATCCGCATGATGCGTGCCATCGGCAACTTCGCCGGAGGCTGCAACGTTCAGTTTTCTGTAGATCCTGCAACAGAAGATATTATTGCCATCGAGATCAACCCAAGGGTATCACGCTCATCGGCACTTGCCTCAAAAGCTACCGGATATCCGATCGCCAAGATAGCGGCTAAATTAGCCGTAGGTTATAATCTGGATGAAATAGAAAATCAGATCACTAAAACCACATCTGCCTATTTTGAGCCGACCCTGGATTATGTGATCGTTAAAATACCGCGCTGGAACTTTGATAAATTTAAAGGAGCAAACACTGAGCTTGGCCTGCAGATGAAATCGGTTGGTGAGGTAATGGCTATAGGCCGTACCTTTATCGAAGCCTTACAAAAAGCTTGTCAGAGTTTGGAAACAAACCGCCTCGGCTTAGGTGCCGACGGAAAGCAAAGCCGTAATCTGGAGGAGATCATGCACAGTCTTGAGCATCCAAGCTGGGACCGCCTCTTCCATATCAAGGACGCAATGAGCCTTGGGGTTCCACTTGAATCCATCCGTAAAATAACTCATATTGATAAATGGTTCCTGGTTCAGATCCTTGAGCTGGTTAACATGGAGGTTGAACTAAAACGCTATTCATTAAATAATATCCCCTTCGATTTCTTTGTGTCCCTTAAACAAAAAGGATATGCCGACGCCCAGATCGCATGGCTGTTAGGAAATGTAACGGAGGATGAAGTATATGACCGCCGTAAGGAACTCGGTATTAACCGGGTTTACAAAATGGTTGATACCTGCGCAGCCGAATTTCCTGCAAAAACGCCTTATTATTATTCCACTTTTGAGGATGAAAACGAGTCTATTGTTACTGATAAGAAAAAGATAATCGTTCTGGGCTCCGGACCAAACCGTATCGGTCAGGGAATAGAATTTGATTACTCCTGCGTTCATGGCTTACTCGCTGCAAAAGAATCCGGCTATGAGGCGATTATGATAAATTGTAATCCTGAAACCGTTTCCACAGACTTTAATATGGCTGATAAGCTGTATTTCGAGCCGGTTTTCTGGGAACATGTACGCGAGATCATAGAGCTGGAAAAACCTGAAGGTGTTATCGTTCAGCTTGGCGGGCAGACCGCTTTAAAAATGGCTGAGAAACTACACGAAAGAGGGATCAAAATCATAGGTACATCCTTCGACAATATGGATATCGCTGAAGATCGCGGACGTTTTTCGGATCTTCTGAAAGAAATGGATATTCCTTATCCTTTGTACGGTGTTGCTGAAAATGCAGAAGAAGCATTGGAAGTCGCCCATAAAGTTGGTTATCCTGTTCTGGTTCGTCCGAGCTATGTGCTTGGGGGCCAGGGAATGAGTATCGTGATCAATGATGAAGACCTGGAAAAAGCAGTAGTTAAATTATTAAGAAACCTTCCGGGTAACCGGGTATTAATTGATCATTTTCTTGACCGTGCTGAAGAAGCTGAATCAGACTCTATATGCGACGGGGATGATGTTCATATCATTGGTTTAATGGAGCATATTGAGCCTGCGGGAATACACTCAGGCGATTCATTCGCGGTATTGCCTCCTTTTAATCTGCCTGATAATGTCATCAATGATATGACCGAGTACAGCAAAAGGATAGCTAAGGCACTTAATGTCCGCGGATTGCTGAATATCCAATTTGCAATAAAAGACGGGAAGGTATATGTAATTGAAGCCAATCCAAGAGCATCTCGTACCGTTCCTTTTATAGCAAAGGCATATGATGTTCCCTACATCAATATTGCAACCAAGATCATGCTGGGGGTTAACAAACTTAAGGACTTTAAAATCGAGCGCAAGCTTGAAGGATATGCCATTAAGGAACCTGTGTTCTCATTTGATAAATTCCCGGAAGTTGAGAAGCAGCTGGGACCTGAAATGAAATCAACGGGTGAAGCGATCAGGTTCATACGTACCCTTGACGATCCGTATTTCAGACATCTGTACAAAGAAAAATCAATGTATTTGTCGAAATAAAGCGACCTATTAAATAAAAATGGCCGGCAGATAAATTTGCCGGCCATTTTTTTATGCGCTATTTTAAGTTTTACGAGCTCGTAATAAGGCCTCGCTTGCGAAATATATCAATCCATTACAACCACACCCTTGGCTTCAAAAGCAAGCTGTGGTTTAGGGCTTGTAATACGGGCAATTTCAGCCTCGCTTTTACCTGCATCCTTTGCAAAATGCTGAAGTTCCTTCACGGTACTGGTGTCTGTATAGGCGAAGCCATCAAGAATAACTTCTTTTCCGGCAAGATCTTTCGGAACAAATATTTTATAGTCTTTAAAAGTAACCCTCATTTCATCTCCATTATTAAGCTTCATGGTCATCCAGCAGCCCTTTTCCTGGCAAACCTCATGGACAATACCTTTCACCTTCATGTCTTTTTTGCTTTCATCTGTCATTGCAGTCTGAAGAGAGGATAATTCGATGAAATTACTGTTTTCTACAGAATCACCGTATACAGCCGTTCCCTTAACATTTTCAACAGCTTGTAATGCTGTTTTTGGTTGCGAAGAGCATGCCGATAGTATCGCCAGTGAAATGATTGAGAGTATGATCCGGTTCATATTTGTATTGGTTTAAGAGCGTAAAATTGAATAAAAAAATTGTAATTATTGTAAGCGATTGATTTTTAATGGTCTAAGGAATGATTTTCAACCGAAAAGTGCATTAAAGACTTCCTCCACTTTTGCCACTGTCCTGATCTCGATATTATATTTCTGCCAGTCGGGCTCAGCTTTTGTGCGCCTGTCAGCCGGAAGATTGTACTTGGAAATAAATATTTGTTCAAATCCCAGCTTTTCAGCTTCGGCGATACGCTGTTCAATCCTGTTAACAGCCCGGATTTCCCCCGAAAGACCTACCTCTGCTGCAAAGCATACCTTTGTTCCAACCGGCATATCCTCATGAGAGGATATAATTGCAACAACAACAGCAAGATCGATTGCCGGGTCCTCCACTCTTAAGCCCCCGGCGATGTTCAGAAAAACGTCTTTTGCGCTTAATTTAAACCCGCAGCGCTTTTCCAGAACAGCCAGCAGCATGTTCATTCTTCGTAAATCAAAACCCGTGGCCGAGCGCTGGGGCATTCCATAAGCCGAAACACTCACCAAAGCCTGGGTTTCAATAAGCATAGGCCTGAGGCCCTCTAGCATGGCCGAAATGGTTATACCGCTCAGGGGTTCATCCCTTTGGGATAACAATATCTCTGAAGGATTGGAAACTTCCCTTAATCCGCTGCCCTGCATTTCATATATTCCAAGTTCTGAAGCTGAACCAAAGCGGTTCTTTACCGCTCTGAGGATGCGATAAACATGATGCCTGTCGCCTTCAAACTGAAGCACAGTATCTACCATATGCTCCAGGATCTTCGGGCCTGCTATCATACCATCTTTGGTAATATGTCCGATAAGAAAAACAGGTGTTCCGCTCTCTTTTGCAAAACGGAGTAATTCAGCCGTACATTCCCTCACCTGGGATACGCTTCCTGGTGTTGATTCGATATGAGCCGAATACATGGTCTGGATAGAATCGACCACCACCAGATCAGGCTGCAGAATTTCGATCTGCTTAAAAATATTTTGGGTAGAAGTTTCAGTAAGAATATAGGTATCTGCGGATTTAGAAGCAGGAAGAGTGATCAGTCGTTCAGCCCGCATTTTTATCTGCTGTTCGCTTTCCTCACCGGATACATACAGAACTTTTAATCCGGGCAGGTTGAGCGCCACCTGAAGCATAAGGGTTGACTTGCCTATACCCGGTTCGCCGCCGATCAAAACTATTGATCCGCTTACGATACCGCCTCCCAGAACGCGGTTTAATTCTTTATCCGGGGTGATAAGCCGGTTCTCTTCGGAAAAGACAATTTCATCAATTGCGGCAGGTTTATTCGAACGCTGTAAACTTGAGGATCCGCTTTTCCAGTCGGGGACGGATTTTGCCTTTTCAATTATTTCTTCAACGAAAGTATTCCATTGGCTGCATGAGGGACATTTTCCCAGCCATTTAGCAGATTCATTTCCGCAGCTCTGGCAGAAATAGGCAGACCTTGTTTTGGCCATAGTTTAATTTTTATATCTGCAAATCTATGAAAATAACTAAAAATATTAGCATGGCTTATGCAATTCCGGAACTGATTTATTTTGCGGTGAGCTGATCAAGGTCCGTGCTATTCTTATAATGAAATCATCACGGGGGATTGAGCATCTACTAAAATACTTGCCAAAAAAAAGAGGCTACCTGTTTAGATAGCCTCTTTAAAAATGATCTCAATATTAAAGTTTTATTTCTTCACCCTTGGAATTCAAAAAGTGGAATTCGGTAAGGTAATAGGAAGGTACGGCCTTCACTTTGATCCACTTGCTGAAGTTAAAGAACCATTTCCACTGAACGGAATACAATCCTTTCTTAATGTAAGCTTCAATATACGGGTGAACACAAAGAGTAATATTTTTTTCGTTCTGTTCATTCAGAATATAGTTGAGGTTATTCTCAATATCATCCATTAGAATAATACTGGCCTTGATCTCACCTGTTCCGTCGCATGCAGGACATTTTTCATTAGTAACAATATTCATTTCAGGCCTCACACGCTGACGTGTAAGCTGAACCAAACCAAATTTACTTGGAGGTAGGATGGTATGTTTTGCCCGGTCAAGAAGCATCTGCTCCTTTAAATAGTCGAACAATTCCTTCCTGTTCTGAGGCTTATGCATATCGATAAAATCGATCACAACTATTCCGCCCATATCACGAAGCCTTAACTGCCTTGCTATCTCCTTGGCCGCTTCCATATTGATCATCAGCGCGTTTTGCTCCTGATTTTCAGTATTGGCTGTACGGTTACCGCTGTTTACATCAACCACATGCAGAGCCTCGGTATGTTCAATAACCAGATATGCACCGCCCGGAAGATTAACAGTACGGCCAAATGCCGCTTTGATCTGCTTTTCTATACCAAAATGCTCAAAGATCGGCTCTTTATGCTTATAAAGTTTGACGATCTTCTCCATTTCCGGGGATATCTCATGAACATAAGAGCGGATTTCTTCGAATAAGGCAGGGTCCCCGATATGAATATTGGTGAAATCTGTATTCAGGATATCACGCAAAATCGTTGAGGTTCTGCCCATTTCACCCAGAATTTTTTTGGATGGTTCTGTATTCGGCAGGCGCGTGGTAAACTTCTCCCATTTATCGATAAGATCCAAAAGATCTTTCTCGAGTTCGGCAACGCCCTTTCCTTCAGAAACTGTACGGATTATGACTCCAAAATTTTTGGGTTTAATACCTTCAACAATTTTCTTCAGGCGGCTGCGCTCTGTATTGCTCTTGATCTTTTTCGAAATTGATATAACATCAGAAAAAGGAACAAGCACAGAAAAGCGGCCTGCAATGGAAATATCTGAACTTAAGCGCGGACCTTTTGTTGAGATCGGTTCTTTTGCGATCTGAACGGGAAGCAACATGTTCCGGTTCAGGATGTCGGAAATTTTACCCGACTTATTAATGTCGGTTTCCAGCCTAAAACTATTGAGCAGTTTATCTTTATAACTGCCATTCTTCACAATCCTGGTCAGCTTTAAAAGCGACTGCACCTGCGGCCCGAGGTCAAGATAATGCAGGAAAGCATCTTTTTCGTAGCCTACATCAACAAAAGCAGCATTTAGGCCGGGCATGATCTTTTTGATCTTACCCAGGTATATATCGCCAACAGCATAATTGTTGCTGACCTGCTCAGTGTTTAGTTCTACGAGTTGCTTGTCTTGCAGTAAAGCAATAGTAACCCCCGCGGGGGATGAATTGATAATTAATTCCTTTACCAATAGCTACTGTTTAAGACACCGGTTGAAAAACCGGTATACGTTTAATACAAGGACTAAATAAAAACATATAAATATTTTTAACCTCCGGCGCTGATATGCGGGAGGTTAAAAATACTATAAGTCTGGAATAATGTTCCGGGTTCAACTCAGAACATCAGACAGACTATTTTTTCTTATGTCTGTTTTTTCTTAAACGCTTTTTGCGTTTATGAGTGGCCATTTTATGTCTTTTTCGTTTTTTACCGCTTGGCATAATGTTGTTTTTTAAAATGTTTTATAATCTAATTACTTAATTCGTTCACTTTCCGGTCTACAAACCGGCTCATATTTGGATCCGCAGCTATTGCCTTGGTTTTCAGATAGGCGGCTATAGCCTCGGGTTTTTGTCCCATGCTCTCATAGCTGGAAGCAAGATAAAACCAGGCCTCGGCGCTAGGCTCTTGCGCAATGACCGTTTTAAAACGGTCTACAGCTTTATCAAACTGGCCTGATTTCATTGAAAACAAACCAAGGTTTAAATTCGCCTTCAGATTCTTAGGATCCTGCTTTACTACCTCCAGTAATAACTGGATCCCCTGCATAGGATTTGGCGTGCCGCTAACATAAGCAATTCCAAGCCCCGTTTTAACTTCCAGGGTATTTGGTTTTAACTTATCTGCTTGCTTATAGGCGTCTATAGCCCTTTGAACCAGTGAAGGCTGCATGAGTGTATCTATAGACTGCTGATAAGCTGTAGTAAACTTATCACCTGTTTTAAGCCATGATTCATAGGCAGGTTCCTTCTGTGCGATCAATTCATAATAAAATGCCGCAGGAGCGGGCTGATTTACATCATCCCATTGCTGTGCAAGTTGCTTATGAAGTGCCGGTTTTTCGTCCTCAGAGGCGCTCTTTAATGCCGCCTCAAGGTCTGCAAGCTGCTTTTTAAGATTTGCATTCAGGTTTAGTTTGGCAGCATCCGAGACCTCCTCAATGGAGAACTCCTTTACGGGCGGAGCTGCTGCCTGGGAAGCCGGCCCGGAGGCGGTGTTTTCACCAGGTTTAACAAGGCCCTGAATATTCAAGGAAAGCATAAGGCCCATCAGAATTACTACTGAACCCACTACAATGATTTGCTTCCTGTTTAACATTCCCTGCTAATTATACCCCCTAAATTACTTATTGCCAATTTTCACCTTCTCAACAAAAACCTTGGCAGGTTTAAAGCTTGGAACAAAATGTTCAGGGATAATTATTGCTGTGTTCTTTGAAATATTACGGGCGGTTTTCTTTGCTCTTTTTTTAACTACAAAGCTACCAAAGCCCCTAACATATACATTCTCTCCATTTACCATAGAATTTTTTACCACTTTGAAAAAAGCTTCTACAGCTTCCTGAACATCTACCTTCTCAATTCCTGTTTTATTAGAGATTTCTGTAATGATTTCTGCCTTGGTCATATCAATTTACTTTAATTTTTTGATCTAAATACTTAACTGTTTTGGGGTTGCAAAAGTATTGGTTTAAATTGAATTTGGGAAATAAATCTGCTTTTTTTTAAACCAAGTAGCTATAAAACAAATAGTAAGGTACTTTTGCATTCATAATTCAGTTAATACGCTCTGTCTCATATGGATTTTGCCAAGGAAATAATCAGCTGGTACATACTAAATAAACGCGATCTTCCCTGGAGAAACACGCATGATCCTTATATAATCTGGCTTTCCGAAATTATAATGCAGCAAACCCGGGTTGAACAGGGAACACCTTATTTTAACCGCTTTGCAGAAAAATATCCCACTGTTGAGGAGTTTGCCCGGGCCCAAGAAGATGATATCTTAAAACTATGGCAGGGCCTGGGTTATTACTCCCGGGGCAGGAATATGCACCATACAGCGCGCATGGTAATGGAGGAGCATGGCGGCTATTTTCCTAAAAGCTATGATACACTGCTTAAACTCCGCGGTGTTGGGGAATATACGGCAGCCGCGATTTCTTCCTTTTCTTCCAATGAGGCCAGGGCTGTTGTGGATGGAAATGTTTTCAGACTTCTTTCGCGGTTTTTTGGGATTGATATTCCTGTAAATTCCGGCAAAGGAAAAAAATTATTTACCGGTATAGCCAACGATCTGCTTGACAAATCGCAGGCAGGAACATACAACCAGGCTGTAATGGAATTTGGGTCGCTCCAGTGTAAACCAAAAAATCCGGATTGCAGCATTTGTCCCCTTTTGCCCGCATGCCACGCCTATCAGAATGGCTGTGTCAATGAACTTCCTGTAAAGATTAAGTCGAAAAAGGTGCGGGAAAGATATTTCAATTACCTCCTGGCAATGAGGGACGACCGGTTACTGGTGCATAAACGTGGGCCTAATGATATCTGGCAGAACCTGCATGAACTGCCCCTGGTGGAAACTGAAAAACCTTACAACGGAGTAGATCTGATCAGTTCGGAAGGTTTTATAAGTACCTTCGGGCCAGGGGTTAAGATCCGTCCGGTATCCCGACCGGTACCGCATCTTCTGAGCCATCAAAAACTGCATGCGGCCTTCTTTGAAATTGAAAATTATTCAGAACAATTCATAGAAGAAAATGGTTGGTTCTATGTAAGCCTGGAAGAACTTGAAGGTTTAGCGCAGCCTAAACTTATTTTCCAGTTCATTAAAAGTTTTTTTTATAATGCTGATTAATTTAATTTTTAAGAAAATATGTCGGGTATAAACAAAGTTATTTTGGTAGGGCATTTAGGAAAAGACCCGGAAGTACGCCATCTGGACGGAGGCGTGACAGTTGCAAGTTTCCCATTGGCAACTTCAGAAACTTATAATAAGGACGGACGCAAGATAGAGCAGACTGAATGGCATAATATTGTAATGTGGCGGGGCCTGGCTGAAGTTGCCTCAAAATATCTTCAAAAAGGGAAGCTGGTTTATATCGAAGGTAAATTAAGAACCCGATCTTTCGAGGATAAGGAAGGACATAAAAAATATACCACCGAGGTGGTTGCCGAAAACTTTACGATGCTGGGCCGCAAAAGCGATTTTGATAATGGCCAGGGTGAAAATCATCAGAACCATCATCAACAGAATAATAAGGTTGAAGAAAGCCAGCCTATGGATTATGGTAAAGATGCTCCCAGTGATGATCTTCCCTTCTGATTTAAAAGCGGCTACTTTTTCGTTTTATTTACTTTTTCCCATCTCCATATAATCCAGTGTCAAGCCTGTCAATGCTTTTACACCCAGTTTGAAGGCGCTTTCATCGATAAAAAAATCTGGTGTATGGTGTGAAGGAGCCGTTTTAGGGTTCCCTCCTTTAGGCATCCCACCCAGGAAGAAAAATAATCCGGGAACTTTTTCCTGAAAGAAGGAAAAATCCTCTGCCCCTGTTATCGGTGGTATCACATTGACATTTCCCGGCCCTGCACTTTTTATTAGACTGGGAACCATTTTTTCGGTAAGTGCCGGATCATTGAATGTAACCGGATAGCTGTTACTGTACGGGATCTTAACAAGGGCTGTTGCACCAGCAGCCTCCGCGGTTTTTGTGGCGATAAGTTTTATTCTTTCGATAAGCATCTTTTCATCTTCCACACTCAAAGCCCTGATCGTACCCATCATTTCCGCCTGTTCAGGGATAATATTCGACCTGACCCCTGAATGGATAGAACCTATAGTAACGACCCCTGCATTTTCTGTGATATTCAGGTTACGGCTTACTATAGTTTGTAAGTTATTGATGATCTGCGCTGAAACCACGATAGGATCTATAGAAGCCCAGGGTGCAGCACCGTGAGCCTGTCTACCCTTAACGATGATCTGCATGTCATTAACTCCTGCCATCATGCCTCCGGGACGATAGGTGATCTTTCCAGCTTCAGTCTGAGCCCATATATGCAATCCGAAGATCACATCAACTTTCGGATTTTCAAGCACACCCTCCTTAACCATAAGTTCAGCTCCGCCTTCTTCACCTGCCGGGGCACCTTCTTCCGCTGGCTGAAAAATAAACTTTACCGTTCCCTTCAGGTCTGCTTTCATACCGGCAAGTATTTCTGCAACACCCATCAGCATAGCGGTATGCGAATCGTGACCGCAGGCATGCATTACGCCTACCGCCAGTCCATTATAGGTTGTTTTAACTTTTGAAGCGAATGGGAGAGATCCCCGCTCTGTAACAGGCAGGGCATCCATATCCGCACGCAGAGCAACCACCGGCCCTGGTTTGCCGCCCTTAAGAACCCCAACCACTCCGGTTTTAGCCACACCGGTCTTCACTTCAATCCCCAAGCTCTGAAGATGTTTTGCAACTATTGCGGCAGTTCTGACTTCATTATTTCCCAATTCAGGATGTTCATGAAAATCGCGGCGCCACTCTATTACCTTTGCTTCGATCTTATCTGCAGCCTGGCTCACCTTGCTGTTTGTGGCGACCGTCTGCGCCATAGACGGAAGGGAGAAAAGTACCAAAACTGCTGTATATAAATTTTTCATGGGAACTAATTAATGAATAATAAAAGTAATAATAATATCTCTTTTCAGGGCTCAATCTTTATCTCGAGGGTTTCTACCATAAAAGCCTCTTTAACAGGCCTGATTGACTGATCGTATACTTCACTTAGGACTTTTACAAAACATCCTCCGTAGTAAAATATCAACGCGGAATAAAAAACGAAAAGCATGATCAGAACAGTAGAACCGGAAGCGCCGTAAATCGTACTGATATTGCTGCTGGTAAGCAGATAACCCAGGATCCATTTTCCTAGGGTAAAAAGCAGGGCCGTAAAAAAACCTCCTTTTATTGCTAAATGCCATTTAGGACGGCCTGCAGTTAGGAATCTGAAAAGACAGGCAAACCAGATACAAACCACACCAACAAATACAATTTCATTAGCCACACGTGTAAAGACCAGACCAGCGCCCATCCAGATCGTGTCTATATAATCGCCCATAAGCGCCTGCACTCCTTCTGTAAAGAGCACTGCGAAAAACAATAAACCGGCAAGGGTGATGATTATGAGGGAGCGGGCACGATACTGCAGGCGGAACATAAGCCCCGAATGAGGCCGAATCCGGATTTCCCAGATCTGCGCAAGTGAATTTTTGATCACTTCAAATAATGTGGTAGCTACAAACATTAAAAAGATAAATCCGAATACAGTTATATACCATTCCTGGCCAAGCCCTACCACAGCATCCAAAATCCCCTGTACCTGCATCGCGCTCTTTTGTCCGAGTATGCGTGCAAGCCGTTCTATCAATTCAGAGCTGAGCTCATTCGGATCAATAAAAATTTTAAAAAACTGGGTTACAATTATCAGGATCGGCGGTAAAGCGAAAGTTGTAAAAAAGGCTGTTGCCCCTGCCATTCGTAAAGGATCGTTCATACGGAGAACAACCAGTGAGCGTTTCATCAGGAGGCCCAATGCCAATGCATGCGCAACAAGACCGGCAGATTTATTTTTCTTTTTTATCAAGTAAGGAAGTTAAAATATTAATAAGGATTACTTCAGCCGGAATTTTTGCCTGAGTTCAGTACTAGTTTATCTCTTTTACCATTTTTAAGAGCAGCTCCGGTTCATTGGTGGTAATAAAATCTATTTTCTTGTCCAGGAACCATTTCAGCATTTCAGGTTCATTTACTGTCCAGGCGTTAATAGTTAAACCTTTTTGCTTGGCCTCAGGGATCCAGTTCCCGTTTTTCTTAAATACATTAAAGTGATAATCCAAGCCCCAGAGTTTATCAGCAGCTAAAGCCTCCGGCGATTTATCCCCGTTAAGGTAGGCGACCCGCGCATAAGGATCCAGACGGATAAGCTCCTGACAAATGGCATAATCAAAACTTATATAATCTGTCCAGGCCTGGGCCTTCATCCTTTTTACCAGTTCCGCCACACGTTTTGTAAGTGCTACGGCTCTTTCCCTGTTCAGGGTCGGTTTGATTTCGAGAATGAGTTTTGTATTGTTTTGTTTTAATCCTTCCCTGATATAGGCTTCCAGTGTTGGCATATTCTCTCCATTGGATAGCTTTAAGCTTAAGAGCTGTGACGATTGTGCAGCATCGATCTTTATCCCCTGGATAGCCGGATCGTGATTGACGACCAATACCGAATCTGCCGACATATGTATATCAAACTCAGAGCCCTGGCATCCCAGCCGGATAGCATGCTGAAGAGCGGAAATTGAATTTTCTGAAGCACCGGTATTTTTCCATGCACCCCTGTGCGCTATAACCCTGTTTTTAATGAACTGGTCATTCACGATCCGGAAGCTCTCTTTAATTGTTCCGGATGAAGTACGGGCCTGAATATCCAGATCATACCATTTAACGCCGGGCCTAATATATTTAGGTTTAATGGAGAGCGTATTATTACTGATACGGAAAAGTCTTGCATTTACACCTTTAAGTTTAAATCGTACAGCTTGATTTGAAGAAAGATGCACACTGCCAATTTCATTACTCTCTGCCGTGAAAGTATGTTTACTTAACAGTATGGATTCCTTTTGCTGAGCAAAGGAAAAAAAGGCAGAAATGCTCAGTGTTAAAAAAAGGCAGATGGAAATGCGTGTTTTAATCATGCGGTGTGTATGCTTAATGTTCTGTTCATCCCCAAATCTAACCTTTTGGCCGCAAAATTTTTTAATTCAAATGAGTAAGATAATTTGAAGAATTGAGCAAAATCAGGAAAGAATTAAACTCCCGGGGTATTTTTGGCACGAAATCAGCGTTAAACAGTTTATGAAAAAATTAATTCTTATCTGCTTTGTTGCGATCTCTTTCGCAGGCTGCGGATTAAATAAGCAAGCCAAACAAATAGAGGCCCTGGAAAAGTGCTCTTACGAAATAAATTCTGCTGACAGTGTTTTTATTGCCGGCAGGGATGTAACTCAAATGATCCGGAATAAAAGCCTGAGCCTGAATAATGTCCCGGAATTGGCCCTGGCATTATTCCGCAAAAATATTCCCTTGAAGGCAAAGGTTAATTTAACGATAAATAACCCTACAGCCAATGAAGCTGCTATAAACCAGTTTGAATACATCGTTCTGATCAAGGGTCAGGAATTAGCTAATGGTTTTGTAAATCAGAGAGTTCTGATCGAACCCGGTGGAAGTACAACGGTGCCTGTAAGAGTTAACTCAAATATTTATTCTTTCCTGTCAAACGGAAAAACCATGGATGAAATTATTGAATTCCTCAGAGGCGGTGAAAGCGGAGCTTCAGAGAAAAAGGGGATTGTCACTATTAAGATTAAACCCACGATTGAAGTAGGAAATAAGCTCGTCCAATATCCCGGATATATTTCCATCGACAAAGAACTGAGCAGCAAGATCCTGTTTTAAATAATTTTATAATCCTGAAGGGGCTGTCATTTACAAAATGTACAGCCCCTTTTTCATTTTTTTAAAATTTCATCTGCTCATTTCGGTTTAAAATCTGCGGCAATAAGTCTTTGCCATTGTACTTAAAGCCAATGTATCAGAAGGCAAAAGTATAATCATGAAACAGGGACTAAACAGGGACTAAACAGGGATTAAAGGCGGACTAAACCAACACCCTTCCCTGTTTCCTCCCTGTTTACTTTAGGTTAAAATCGGTTTCTTTAAAACACATTACAAACTCAATAGGAACCATCCCAGTCTAAGCCGGAACAATTACGAGGCCGGGCCACCACATGCATTAAGGATCATAAGCGGTAATAAATTTGATAGTTTGGTTCTATAAGAATCACTATGAGAATGATTCATTCATGCATCGCTGTTGAGAGTCATAGAAGGAATTTGCAGCCGAATACAAATATCGGCTGCTTGCATTTAATATAAGCGCAAATTCATGGAATGGCTGTTAAGGCTTGGGCTACAATCTTCCTTCTGTTCTGTTAAAAATCAGTTTCATCTGCACTTGGACCATAGCTGCCGGGTATAGGAATATTTAAAAGTCTCAGATAAACACCCAGCTGGGCCCTGTGGTGAATGATCTGACTGAAGGCCATTCGGATCACTTCTCCTTTTGTGCTTACTAAATGGATCTTGTCTCCGGTCCGTAAAGTCCAGTTTGGAAGGAGGTCTTCATCCTTTGCTTTTTCAAGATGAGCTTTTGCGGCGGCAAGGGACCGTTCCAGAAGATCCAGCAAATCGGATGTTTTCTTGATATCGGCTTGTGTATAGGGAGTGGCCGCAAAATCAAGTTCATCGGTAGTTAGCGCCATGACGACCCATGAAGGGAGCTCGGCTATATGTGTAGCAAGCGACTTTATGTCCATACTTTTTTCATGCGGCTTCCAGCCCAGTTTATCATCAGGAATTCTGGATAGCATTTTGCGGGTTGTCTGAGCTTCCTGCTCAAGTTCTTTAAGAAATGTGTTGATCATTATCATTGTACTTAGCTTTTTAGTTAATACAAAGAAAGCCGCCTTAATGACAACCCTATGTCAGCAGCTTTTGTTTTTATTCCAATTTTTCAGAAATATTGGAAATCATTGCTCTGACCCGATCCTTTAATGCTTCCGGCTTAATGATAGTTGCATAGTCTCCAAACATCAGATACCAGCGGGCGAAACTCTCAAGGGAGGAAGTTAGGAAAGTCATTTCAACCTGATCATCAATCCCGCTCTGGGATATAAATCCGTTATAATACTTCTGATGATCCAGCCAGAAAGCTTTCGATTGATTTATGCTGATCACTACAAGTTTAAGCTTGTCAGCTCTGCTGTCCAGGCTGTTCCTTTTTTGAAGGAGATACTCTTTCAGGCTGGGATGCGATTGGCTATAGGGTATATCAGTTAAGGCAGCAGAAGCGATCCGGTCCAGCCTGAAGTCACGGTAATCTTTTCTTATTCTGCACCAGGCAATCAGGTGCCAGTTATTATCAATGTGAAATATCCCCAATGGTTCCAGCTCCCTGTCTGTCCGCTCCTGCTTGTATCGAGAATGGTATTGAACAGACAAAACAAATCTCCTGTCAATGCTCTTTAATATGGGCTGCATCAGATTAAGATCCGGGTGAATACCCGTATCACCAGGCCTTCTGAAAACCTGTATATGGTCATCTATACTTTCCAGCAGTTCCTTTTCCCTTGGGTTCAACACTGACCTTATCTTGTACATAGCCGAACAATAATTTAATGCATTTGGTCCATCAGTTAACTGATCGACTAATTTTTCTGCAGTGAGAAAGGCAATTGCTTCATCATGCGTAAACATTACCGGTGGTAATCGAAAGCCATCGACCAGGGAGTAACCTACTCCTGCTTCCCCTATAAGTGGAATTCCGGCTTCCTCCAGGGACCGGATATCCCTGTAAACGGTTCGCAAACTAATCTTAAATCTGCCGGCGATATCCTGCGCACGTACTATTTTTCTGGACTGCAGTTGAATAAGTATAGCGGAAATTCGGTCGATTCGGTTCATATCAATGAGGTTAAAGATAAAAACAAAGGTCAGTTATGAAATAAAGCTGCCCGGAAGATTTAGGTTTAATCTTATTCAGGCAATCCCTCATCTCCATAAACCTTTATTTTCTTATCTTTCGAGCCTGAAATAGAAATTTATTATAAATGAAGTCTTTTAAATTATTAGTGATCCTGCTTTTTATAAGTCAGTTAAGCTTTGGTCAAAGCATTGTGGCTCTTATTAACCGTGCCGACCTGTTCTTTGATACCATGGACAAGGGCAAATTTGAAGAAGCTCATTCCTTTTTTGATGTGAGTGTAAAAGACAAAATAACAGTTGATGAGCTCAAGCTGTTCTGGCTCAGGCTTGGCAATAATCTTGGTGAATACCAATCGGTAGACGGTGCAAAGAATACCGTTCAGGGGGAGTTCTTCCAGGTTACCCTGAACTGCGGCTTTACCCGGGGATCTCAAGCTTTTACCTTTGTTTTTAATAAAGCTGAAAAGCTTGTCGGCTTTTTTGTAGTTCCACAGGATAATAACGAAGCTGTTTATTCAAGCCCGGCATATGCTGATACAAGTCTTTATTCTGAAAAGGAGATCAAAATTAAATTTGCAGGCGGAGAAATGGCGGGCATCTATACAACTCCGAAAGGCGCTTCGAATTTTCCTGTAGTGGTTTTTGTTCATGGATCCGGCCCTGCAGATATGGATGAAACTGTCGGACCCAATAAACCTTTCAAAGACCTGGCCGCAGGACTTGCTGCAAAAGGTATTGCAAGCATCAGGTATGTTAAGCGGACCATGGTTTATGGCCATTTATTCAACAAAGCATTTACTGTAAAGGAAGAAGTAACCGACGATGCAATGTCGGCAATAAGTCTAGCAAGGACACTTCCCGGAGTTAATAAGAGCCGGATATTTTTGTTTGGCCATAGTCTGGGAGGAATGCTGGCACCGAGAATAGCAGCCCTTGCTCCTGATCTTAATGGTATAATCCTGGCTGCCGCTCCCGGAAGGAAATTTGCCGATGTGGTTTACGAGCAAAATAAGACCTTTTTCGAGGCTTCAGGAGATACGAGTGCTGCAGGGAAAAAACAGTTTAAAGAAACAATTGAAGAAATTGACAGAAGCCGATTATTAAAATTGGGTGATATTGCTCCGGATTCTATTATCCTGAGCGCCCCGGCGTCCTATTGGATAGACCTGAATACATACGACCATCTCGGAACCGCAAAGAAAATCAAGAACCGTATCCTGGTAGTTCAGGGCGCCAATGATTTCCAGATCTCTGTTGTGGATTACAATATCTGGAAAAGCACTCTTGCTGCGAATAAGAACGCCACTTTTAAACTTTATCCCGATCTGAACCATCTGTTATCATCCCAGAAAGAAAAAGGCAATGGGCAGCAATATCGTGTGCCTGCTAATGTGTCGGCCAGCCTGATCAATGATATTGCCGAGTGGATTAAAAAATAAATTTGTTCTTTATTGCCGATTGTCCTGAACTGTACAGTTCGGGGCAATTGTTTAAACCTTCCTCCTGCCTATATCTGGAAGGGCCCAGGTGATCAGCCCGATCAGGGGAAGAAAGGCACAAATCTGAAAAACGTATTCAATACTGGTACGGTCGGCCAGTGCCCCCAGTACTGCCGAACCCACACCACCCATGCCGAAAGCAAATCCAAAAAACAGCCCTGCGATCATTCCTACTTTTCCCGGAATAAGTTCCTGGGCATAAACCAGTATGGCAGAGAAGGCAGAAGCAAGAATAAGCCCGATCGGTATGGTGAGGACCGCGGTCCAGAATAAATCAGCATGAGGAAGCAATAAAGTGAAAGGGGCCACTCCAAGAATAGATCCCCAAATCACATATTTCCTACCGAATTTATCGCCCAAGGGGCCACCGATCAAAGTTCCTGCAGCAACAGAAAAAAGAAAAATAAACAGGTAGACCTGTGAACTTTGAACCGATACACCAAATTTATGGATCATATAAAAGGTATAATAACTGCTCATACTGGCCAGGTAGAAGTACTTTGAAAATATGAGAACCAGCAGGATCAACACAGAAATAATCACCTTTTTTCGTGGGAGTGTCTGGATATGTATCGCATCCATCGATGGCCGGCGGGCTTTTATCCTGATCTTACGCTTATACCAGCCTCCAACATTAATAAGTATGAATATAGCCAACAGGGCCAGTACTGAAAACCATATGATATTTGACTGACCATAAGGCACGATGATCAATGCCGCCAGAAGCGGGCCTATGGAACTGCCTGCATTTCCGCCCACCTGGAATACCGACTGGGCAAATCCCCGTCTTCCGCCGGAAGCCATATGAGCCATGCGGGATGCTTCAGGATGAAAAATAGAAGATCCGATACCTACAAGAGCAACCGAAAAAATAATCACCTCAAAATTAGGAGCCCTGGAGAGCACTACGAGTCCCAGAAGTGTGAACCCCATCCCTATGGCCAATGAATAAGGCTGGGGCTTACGGTCAGTATACACACCCACAAATGGCTGAAGCAATGAGGCGGCAAGCTGGAAGGTAAGCGTGATCAGACCGATCTGAGCAAAGCTCAAACTAAAAGTGTCTTTAACTATCGGATAAATAGCCGGGATAAGGGATTGGATGGTATCATTAAGAAGATGAGAAAAGCTGATTGCAAAAAGGATCGGGAAGACGGTCTTCCCGGCAAGTTTCCCCGTATCCGTCAAGGGCATACCGGCTTGTTCTGCCTCCTTGTTAACTCTGTTCATACCCTGCAAATATCTGAGATCTAAACGATAAATTAAGCTGCATTAACCTTGTTTAAAAATTATTTTAAAAAATCAGGGAGTCGACTTGTTCTGAAATATTTCCTTTAGCTGCCATACAGCCTTTAACTTATCAGTATTATCCCCAATTCGAATAATGTCGCATAATGCCAGCATTTTATAAAGCAGCCGGTCCCTGCTTACGGCCTTAACCACTGTGGGATATAAAGGAAGGATGGAAGAGCCTCTCTCTTTTCCCTGGGGATCGGGCCATACCAGCTTTTCAGCAGAAGAAAAACTAAGGTATAGGGAAGATTCAGAATGTGCCGTGTAAATGCCCTGCGTGACCGCTCCGATCTGGGATGGGAATACATATGGAAGTCCGTGTTCGAGGAAATTCAACAGGGCGTCCCGGTTAACAACCCTTGTAACAGGCTCGATCAAACCTGCTATAGTTGAGCGGTGTAAGGATTCGCTTATCTCCGAAGCGCTGATATACAGCCTGGAAGAAAGGTCCCTTATACGAGTACCTTGTTCTGCATCAATAACCAGTTTCAATAGGACCACAATATCCTGCGGCCGCATCCCTTTGTGTTCTTTCATGAAAGACAAAATTGTTTTTTATCGCAATGAAACTTGCATGAGATTTACTCATTACAAAATCCTGAGTGCTTAGCTCATGCAGGTTTCATACAGGAAAATTACACAATTTATTCGTTTGCGTATCGCGAAAGGAAAATTAAAAAAATCTAATAAAAAGAATTTAAAGAGGAGCACCTACCTGAAGATCACACCTATGTCCAGGCTGACCGTGAGCCGGATTAACTTTCAGTCCGGCTGGCGCTGCCTGCTGAGGCTGAGGCTGCTGAGCTGAATTCATATTAATTGTGGGCGGTGCTGCTGAAGGTACCGGAGCCTCTGAAGAATTGCTCAGCGGTGCGCCAACAGCAAGATCACAGCGATGACCTGGTAATCCGTGTGCCGGATTAAGTTTTGGATTAACTGCATTGGAAGCAGGCATAGGTGGAATTCCCTGGCTCTGAATAACTGGCTGCACAGCCTCATTTCTGTCATTCATCATTACCGCAATGGTTGTAGCGCCTGCCAGTATAATTCCACCAATAATAACTATTGTTTTCATATGTCAATATTTTAAGCCTGTTATAAAATGCAGTATCCCCAGACACTGTAAAAATACATATTATTTAGCAATGCCTTATTATCTGAGTTTATGATGGCTATGTTTTCAAAGATGATTGATTTCCATTTTATTAGCTTAGCAGATTAAAGCTTAAAAAAATTGAGATACTTCGTACATATTGGCTATAAGGGGAGCAGATATTGCGGATGGCAAAGGCAGCCCGATAAACTAAGCGTACAGGAGGTGCTGGAACTTGCCCTGAGCCGCATTTTCAAACGTCCGTTGACGATCTTCGGCTGCGGCCGGACAGATTCGGGAGTACACGCAAGTCAGTTCTTTTTCCATATAGATATTGAAACACCCTGGAATTTTGATCTGTTTTTCCGCTTAAACCGGATCCTGCCCGATGATATAGCGGTATTTGACATCATTCCCATGGAGGGCCTTCCACATGCCAGATTTGATGCGGTAGAACGGGTATATGATTTCTTTATTCATACCTATAAAGACCCTTTTCTAAGTGAAACCAGTTCTCTTTACCTTCGCAAAAGCTTCGACCTGCAGGAAATGAAAAAGGCTGTTTCTCTCCTGCCGCTCTACAATGATTACCGTGCATTCTGCAAATCACCTGACAAGAATGAGCATACGATCTGTCATGTTTCTTCGAGCAGTCTTTTTATAAATGAGCGGGCCGACAGAATTAGGTTCCGCATTTCATCCAACCGCTTTCTGGGGCGCATGATACGCATCCTGGCTAGAAAACTCATTGAAATCGGCGATGGCAACCTGAGCATTGATGAATTTGAAAGCCATCTCATCTCAAAAAAAATCCCTGAAAAGATCCTGCCAGCCCATCCGCAAGGGCTCTACCTCTCTAAGGTGAGATATCCATACCTGGATCTTGATCCTGTTGGAAAATTTACAGGTTCGGATGAATTCTGGAAAGAAGTCTTGTAAAGCGCATTCTAATAGATTACCCATGAAAGACAAAGTTTTAATCCGCGAATACAGAAGTCAGGACAAGGGTTTAATTTTGAATCTGTTCAGGCTGAATGTCCCAAAGTATTTTTCCCCTGATGAGGAAAAAGACCTTATCAATTTTTTAGACAGGGAAATTGAATATTATTTCGTGATGGAGTTTGAAAACAGGATCATTGGCAGCGGGGGATTTAATTTTTCAGGAGATGAGGCTAATGGGAAAATTAGCTGGGACATTTTAGATCCCGACTTTCAGGGCAGATCTCTGGGAAGTTTATTATTAAAGTACCGGATTGAAAAATTAAAGGGATTCAAAAGCTTAAAAATTATTAGCGTAAGAACTTCACAGCTTGTCTATCCCTTTTATGAAAAATCGGGTTTTAAATTAGTCGGACAGGTTAAGGATTATTGGGCTGAGGGGTTTGACTTATACAGCATGGAATATGTATTTCCTGGTGGCCAAAAGAACTTAAATTTTGAAAAATAATTCTGAAATAATAGAACTTCTAAAACTCTTCCTGAGGCTGGGCATCACCGCATTTGGTGGTCCGGCTGCACATATCGCAATGATGCACGATGAAGTGGTAATAAAAAGAAAGTGGTTTTCGGAACAGCATTTTCTTGATCTGATCGGTGCAACCAATTTGATTCCCGGACCTAACAGTACGGAAATGGCAATCCATATCGGTAAAGAAAGGGCTGGCTGGCCGGGACTCATTGTAGCCGGGCTTTGCTTTATCTTACCCGCAGTGATAATCAGCGGTATTTTTGGCTGGCTGTATAAAGACTATGGTCAGCTGCCTGAATTACAGCAGTTTATATATGGAATAAAGCCTGCCATTATCGCAATTATTCTAGTTGCAGTTTATCCGATGGCGTTAAAATCCCTCAGAACAATAGAATTAGCCCTGATAGGAATTACTGTTCTGGCCCTGTCCCTGCTTAAATTTAATGAAATCTTCCTGATGTTTGGAGCGGGGGCGGTTTCTCTGATTCTCAGCTATCTCCGGAACAAACAATTACAAAATACAAACACCTTCATTCCGGTTTTATTCCTGATTTCAAATTCTGCTTTCCCTCAGGTAAGCACCTTTAGCCTGTTCCTGATCTTTCTAAAAATAGGAGCCATCCTATACGGTAGCGGCTATGTTCTTTTTGCATTTTTAGACGCCGAGCTTGTGGCAACCGGAATTATCAGTAGATCACAATTGATCGACGCCATTGCAGTAGGACAGTTTACCCCCGGACCGGTTTTTTCATCGATCACATTCATCGGATATCAGATCAGTGGTGTTACAGGTGCTGTGATTTCCACATTTGCCATATTTTTGCCTGCCTTTATTTTTGCGGCTATTTTAAATCCCCTGGTAAAAAAGGCCAGGAATTCGGTATTGTTTTCGGCTTTCCTGGATGCCGTAAATGTGGCTTCTGTTGCTTTAATTATTGCCGTATGCTATTTTATGGGGCGGGAAAGCATCTATGACTGGAGAACAGCATTAATTGCCGTTTTGAGTCTGATCCTGGCATTTAGTTTCAGGATGAACAGCGCATTCATAGTAATAGGCGGATCGTTTGCCGGATATTTTTTAACATTCCTTGGATAAATATCATGTTTTTATTTTTATGCAGTAATTCTTAATACAAATCTTATTTTTATAAGATCCTGGAAATCTGAAAACTAATAGACATGAAAAAAATATCGATCTTTTTTACAGCATTGCTTATAGTATTTGCTGTTAATACCAAGGCACAATTACGCATGCCTCAGCCAAGCAGTTCACAAACCATTATTCAGGAATTTGGACTTGGAACCATAACGGTGAAATATTCAAGGCCTAACGTAAAGGGCAGAAAGATATTTACGGATATCGTTCCCTATGGCGAGGTATGGCGGACCGGAGCGAATGATGCAACACTGATAACATTTACTGAAAACGTTACCCTGGAAGGAAAAGCCCTGGCAGCAGGAGAATATGCCCTCTTTACCATTCCCAATAAGGAAAACTGGACCATAATCCTGAATAAAGGAACCAAACAATGGGGTGCCTACCAGTACAAACCCGAAGAGGATGTACTGAGATTGCAGGTTAAATCAACAAAACTGAATGACCGAATAGAAACCTTTACCATTGGCTTCAGCGAAGTGTATCCATCGGCGGCAAAGCTAAATTTGATGTGGGATGATACGAGCGTATCACTGAATATGGTAACTGATATAGATACTAAAATTATGGCCGGTATCGACGCAGCCATGAAAACGGAGAAAAAACCATACTTTGAAGCTGCACAGTATTACTATGATAACGGTAAAGATTTAAGCCAGGCTCTGCAATGGATAAATATCGCGGAAGCCGCCGACCAGCAGGCACCCTGGGTCAAATACCTGAAAGCACGCATACAGCTGAAATCGGGAGATAAAAAAGGCGCTGCAATAACTGCTGCTGCGGGTATTCAAGCGGCAAAAGCCAAGAATATTCCTGAATATATAAGATTAAACAGCGCGGTTCTGGCGCAGGCAAAAAAGTAAATGTTTTTCATGATGTTTAAGCATTTGGTTTAGCGAAATACCGGATTATGAAATGGGCTATAGCAATACAGCGTAAGATAAGACTGGCCATCGCTCTGGCAGTGATGATGTTATTTATCATCATTTTTAGCTTAATCGAATCGTATAATGTAAGCAGGATTACAAAGTCATTTAACTCCATGTATGAAGACAGGCTTATACCTGCGGCCGATCTGTATTCTATTTCTGAACAGATCCATAACAAAAGAGATGATCTGTTCAATTATCTTTTTACAGATAATGGGGACCAGAAAGACATAGGAAAACTGATCGGCCATACCAACAAAAAGCTTGACACACTCATCAAAAAATTTGAGAATACTTTGCTGGTACAAGATGAGAACAGTCATCTGCAGCGTTTAAAGGAAAACCTTAAAAACCTTCAGCGTGATGAACTGATATTAATAAATGCAGCGGAACAGAATAAAGAGGTCGCCAAAAAGCTTTATCTGAATACAACCATCCACCTGCATGAAGAATTGAATAAGAATTTGCTGAAGCTGATAGATGTGCAGACCCTGGTTGGAAAGGAATTGCTTGCTGAATCTGTAAGAAGACAGTCGAGTTCAGTTTTTATTTCACAGTTGCAGATGGTGATAACTATTATTCTGGGAATTATAATTATGATCCTGATAATGACCGGTAAGCAGGTTAATATTAAGCAGGAAAAATATAAACTGAATTAAACAGGTAATCAGTACTTAACGATATATCCGGCCTCCTCGATAGCTTTAATAATTTCAACTTTCAGCAAAGTATCGGGATAGCTGATTGCAGCCCTGCCGCTCTCTGTTGTAATATTGATAATATCAAGCTTCTTTAAAGACCTGCAAACCTCCAGTTGCTTATAAAGCTGTGTCATTGCGGGGATTTCAAATTGAGCAGTTTTCATAGTATTAGTATTTATTTATTAGCCTCCGCTGCCGGATCAATGATATCATAATCGGGATCTTTAAATCCTGCATTGATACCTAGGAATGTATGTCCAATAAATCCACTGGAAAATCTGCTGACGGATCACCCAGTATAAAAGGAGCTACAGGAACATTTGCAGATCTTGCTTTTATAAACCTTAAATTTTCAGGGACTTCAGATTCCCTGGCTTCTAAAACCCTTGCGGGTACAGACAATGTTAAAGTCAATGATTTAATGGATTTTAATTCAGATGGGATTTCTGCATTTGGATCACCCCATACGAAAGGAGCTACGGGAACCAGGGCTGATTTTGCTTTAATAAATTTCAGTTCTTCAGGAATGTCTGTTTCCTCAAGAAGCCATTCACGTGAAGCTACAGGAACAAGAGATTTTACATCATCAATTTTAGAATTTGCCTTCGTATTTGATGTGATTACTAGTAATGCGATCAGGGTATTTAAGATTGTTTTCATGATTTTTTCTTTTTGTTTACTCAAAGGTATAACGAAGGCCTGGGCCGCTAAATACTTATTAGGCGGAGCAGGGAAACAAACCGGTGAAAAAGGGGAAAAAATCGGTGAAAGGAGATAAGCCGATCTCCGGACCAGAAGCCAGGAAGGAGATAAAAAAAATGTCCTGATCAAATTGACCAGGACATTTAAACTCTGTTTAAAAATTGAGAACGTTAATTTATTTATTCAGAGTCCCGTAAGGCTTTTATTTTATCATGAGACACCCTTAAGGCCTCCTTTTGCTGGGTTAACAGCGAGCGGATATGCGAAGGTAATTCGACTTCCTTAAGTGCTGTTGCATAAGCAGTCTGAGCCGCATCTTCACCAAACTCACAGCTTGATAAAATGCTTTTGCGGTCATGACCTGTAAAGGCAGCCTTAACATCCATCCAGGTACGATAAATTTTTCCGCTATTGGTGGTGCCCTGCTCAATATCCTCACCTGCGGATGCAACTTCAGACGCAAGAGCCATTTTATAATTATGGCTTTCGGCGATCATATCTGTGAATAAAGATTTAAGATCAGCATCCTCATCTTTCAATTCTTTTTTTGCTCTCTGATATCCTTCAATCCTGTCATTATTGATCAGAATAAGGTCATTAAGTACTGATGTTTGTTCTTTCGTTTCCATAATATAAACCTCTTTTATTTTAGATAACCCTGTTTTTGTCATTTGGTTTGAGGACAATAAAAAAAGAAGCGGATAAAAGTCAGGCGGATTTAATTTTCCGGCAAGTGATCATACCTGATGAAAAGAGATAATATATTCTTGAGGGAATAAAATCGGGAAAGAAAGGAGAGGGAAAGGACAGGTCAGGAAAGAAGCTTCTGGCGTAATAAAAATTCAAGCTGATCATTCGAAACAGTCAGCTTGCTATTCATCTCTTTTATTTCTTTGTTAGCATTATAAACTTCGAAAGCTTTTTTTATAGTTTCATCAAGCTCCTTCTCGACCCATGGCTTACTCAGATAGTGATATATCTTACCTTTATTTACCGCCTCGATAACGGCATTCATATCCGCGTAGCCAGTTAATAGAATACGCACAGGGTCCGGATATTTTTCGATCACTTTCTCAAGGAATTCAATGCCGGTGATATTGGGCATACGCTGATCCGTGATGATTATTTGAACAGGTTTAGTTTCTAATATCTTCATTGCAGCATCTGCACTCAGAGCGATAAGTACATTATATTTGAGCCTGAAAGTAGCCTTAAAGGAGATCAGGTTATTTTCTTCGTCATCAACATAAAGTATATCAATCTTTTTATCAGACATTTGTTGAAACATTAATATTTTAGCAAAAATAAGTATAATAAATAAAAACAAACCAGTAACTCTGTTAATAAGGAATTAAAACTTTGTTTAATTTTATTAACGAACACAGTAATTGGTATATCAGAGCCCAAAAACTGATATACGCGGATAATGGATATTAAATTTAACAAAGGGAACCCCGTAGTAAGACTCAGAGCATTCAGGGCAATAGATGATCCAAGATCCTGCGAATTATTTATCGAAGGCCATAAACGTGTATTAACAAGCATTGGAGTTGAGAAAGTAACCTCATCAAACAATGAATGGATGAACAATCCGGCGGCGTTCGTGATGATCGTCGAATCCCTGGATAAAAAAAATGTTTATGGAGGTGCCCGTATACATGTTGCGGGCGGAAGCGAGCCCCTGCCTATCGAAGAGGCAACAGGAGCTTTAGATCCGTCAATTTATGACCTGGTCTGGGAGTTTGCCCAGTATGGAACGGGAGAAGGATGCGGCCTGTGGAATTCGAGGGAGATCGCCGGCTATGGAATAGGAAGTATATTTCTGACACGGGTCGGCGTAGCCATGTCAACCCAGATTGGCTTGAATTCATTGTTTGGATTATGTGCTCCCTATACGGTCAAGATGGCACAGAGCGTAGGCTATGAAATAGAACAGGGCATTGGCAAAAATGGTACGTTTTATTATCCAAAACTCGATTTGGTTGCAACAGTTCTAATCCTCCGGGACCTTCAGTTTTTGAGTAAAGCCGATGAGGAGAACCGGAATGCAATCCTTACCCTTCGCGAAAATCTGAAAACAGTACGTATCGAAGAATTACGAAGTAAAAAAATAGAGATCCATTATGACATTGAGATCCCTAATATGGATAAGTGGGATTTAAAGGCTACCATAGCCAACGTCAAAAAAAATACTTCAGCGGGTGGCATCGATGAGCGGAACATTAATCTGCTTTGATCCCTGCACCCCAGACGATTACAAGACATTATTCTAAAAATATGATAATCAGGCAAACTGAACTTATTGAAGCTTCAAAACAGATGCAGCTTGTTTATAAACCTTTGTTTTTTCGAATAAATGATAGTTCAGAAAAAAAAGCCCTGAATACCTTAATTGAAAATGATCAGGTTTCATTTATTCATGATGAAATATATGGGCAGCTTCATGAACTGGTTAAAATGTCCAGGCCATCACAAAGATTAAAACCGGAAGACTTTAAAGAACTTATTAATACACACCTCGCAGGACAAGATATTGATAACTATGGTGTGTGGGTATTCTACCCCTGGAATCGCCGGCTGGTGCATATGCTGGATAAGGAAGAATTTATCAGGGTACGCAGCAATAGGAATCAATACAAAATTACGGTTAAAGAACAGGAGATTTTAAGTACCAAGCGCATCGGGATCGTTGGTCTTTCTGTTGGCCAGTCGATTGCTCTAACACTGGCCATGGAACGTGGTTTCGGGGAATTGCGTTTAACAGACTTTGATATTCTGGAACTGAGTAACCTGAACAGGATACGCGCAGGTGTTCATGAACTGGGTATACCCAAAGTGGTTGTTACTGCACGGGAAATTGCAGAGATCGATCCATACTTGAAGGTTGTCTGTTTTTACGAAGGTCTATCATCCGAGAATATGGATGATTTCTTCCTCAGAGACGGCAAATTAGATATTCTGGTTGATGAGTGTGACAGCTTAGATATAAAGATCCTGGCCCGGTTTAAAGCACGCGAACTTCATATTCCTGTATTAATGGATACCAGCGACCGGGGAATGCTGGATGTAGAGCGTTTTGATCTTGAACCTGATCGGGCCCTCCTGCATGGAACAATCGAAAATATTGATCCGCAGAGCATAAAAGAATTAAGCACGGAGGATAAGATCCCTATTATGCTGCAAATGCTGGGGATTGAAAATATCTCCTTAAGAGCAAAGGCTTCCATGATTGAAGTTGAGCAAACTATTAATACCTGGCCTCAGCTTGCCAGTTCAGTTGCACTTGGAGGTGCTGTGGGTGCGGACGTTTGCAGGAGGATATTACTTGATCAGTTCCATGAATCAGGGCGGTATTATATTGATCTTGAGCAAATAATAGCAGATAAGGAAGGGGTTCAGGAAAATCCGGCAGTCAGAATAAATCCCCATGCTCCTTTATCGCATCGGGATATGTGGGACATTGCCAATAAGGTTAATCCCGAACCCGGAGCCGGCGACATACTTCCCGATAAGGAAATCATAAAACAGCTGGTTGAAGCAGCCGGAGCTGCGCCCTCCACGGGTAATGATCAGCCCTGGAAATGGCTGTATAAAAATGGTACCTTATACTTATTCCACGACCAGCAACGCTCATGGTCTTTTGGAGATTTCCAAAAAACAGCTTCATTTATAAGTTTCGGAGCCGCCTTTGAAAACCTTTATATTCACGGACTTGGGAAAGGTATAGAAGCCTATTATACCCTGTTCCCGGACACTTCCACTGAAAAACTGGTTGCCGCCATTCGCTTTAAAAATTCAACCGAAAAAGGGCTTGCCGAATTGCTCAGACCTTTAGACAATGCCATATTCAGCCGGCATACAAACAGGATGCTGGCACCAAGGGCGGTAATTCATGAGGATATCTACCCGCGTCTTGCCATGCTTACAGAGACCATTCCCGGAGCACATATAAAATACTTCCGGGAAGCAGATGATTTAAGGGGGCTAGCAGGCATCATCGGGGCATGTGACAGGATGCGGCTTCTAAATCCGGAAGGCCACTTTGATTTTGTACACAGGGAAATGAGATGGACTACAGAAGATGCTGAAAAGACCCGTGATGGTATCGATATCAATACTCTTGGACTTAGTAATTCACTGATGGCCGCCATGCGGGTGATCAAAAGCGAAAAAGTAATAAATGCAGTTAAGGATCTGGGAGGCGGCAATGCTTTGGGGATGCTTGCGATGCGGACAGTTTCTACCGCATCAGCCTTATGCATGATCAGCCTGCCCGGTTATGCACTGAAAAATTTCTTTGAAGGAGGCCGTGCAATGGAAAGATTCTGGCTTGAAGCTACCAACCTGGGTCTGGCCATTCATCCCTTAATTTCGCCGCTTTATCTTTTTTCCCGTATTTTACATGGGAATGGGGAGGGGCTTGAAGAGAAGAATATTCAGGAACTCCAGGTTTTAAGAAGGCAGTTTAACACTATAACAAAGGCTGGAGATATGGATTCTGAAGTATTTCTGGCGAAAATAGCTGTTGCCGGCGAACCCTCCCTGAAAGCGATGAGACTGCCATTAAAAGACATTTTAGTGTTCGAAGATCAGCTTTAAAAATAAATTGCGGGAAAAGTGAATGTACAAAAGCATGAACATTAAGCCAAAGGGGATGAAAAGGCATTATTTAATATCGTTCATACTGTCTTTTCTTTTTACCTCAAATTTATCGGCTCAGGAGCCCCTGATATTTGAAGGAAGCAGTCTGGCGATTGGAAAGTATGTATCCATTTTGGAGGATCCAACAAATACACTCACATTAAGCGATGTGACTAATTCAACTAAATTTGTTAAATCCAAGGTTCCGATTCCCAACCTGAAGTTGAGCAGTTCCGATTTCTGGCTTAAATTCTCAGTAAAGAATATGAGTGATGAGGAACACATCATCCTGGCCCTGGAATACCCCATGCTTAATATATGCGAATTTTATAACCCTGCCGGAGAGGTTCAAAAATTAAGTTACAATACAGCCTTTGCTGCACGAAAATATAAACATCAGAATTTCATTTTCGATATCTATCAAGCCAGGGGAAGTACCCAAACTTATTACCTCCGCGTACGTAGTTCCGAGCAGATGGTTTTACCCTTAATTCTGGGTTCACCACAGATTATAGCTGAAAAGCTCCTGACAAATGACCTCGCCTGGGGTGTCTTTATTGGTTTAATACTGGTAATGGTGGTCTATAATTTTTTTATTTATTTATCCGTCCGGGACACAAGCTATCTTTATTATGTTGTTTATAGTTTATTCGTAGGCCTTACCCAGGTAACGCTTAGCGGGTATACCTACCGCTTTATTTTATTTGATTTCCCCGCCTTAAACCATTTAGGAATTATACTTTTCCCGGGTTTAGCAGGAATAAGCGGGAATCTTTTCATGATGCATTTTCTTCAGACAAGGGAAAATACACCTAAATGGCATAAATTAATCTATATTTCTATCCTGCTTTATACCTCCGCTATTATCCTCCGTATTTTAGGATATGATCAGGTAAGTTACAGAATGATCGATGTTGCAGCTGTTACTACGGTTGTTATTACTTTCACCGTGACAATCACTCTTTCCTTAAAGGGATACAGGCCCGCCAAATTATTCCTTGTCGCATTTTCGATGTTTTTTGGGGGACTCCTCCTGTTTGTATTAAGAAATCTTGGGATTATTCCCTATACCGACTTCAGCAATTATACTAAAGAGGGAGGTATTGCACTGGATGTTGTTTTATTGGCCTTTGCACTTGCAGATAAGATCAATACCTTTAAGCGTGAAAAAGAAAAATCACAGGAAGAAACATTAAAGGCATTAAAAGAAAACGAGCGAATTATCCGGGAACAGAATGTGATCCTGGAGACAAAGGTCAATGAGCGCACCCTGGAACTCAAAGACGCCAATACCGTATTAAGTCAGACCCTTATTGATCTGAAAGAAGCTGAAGGGCAGCTTGTAGAAGCAGAGAAGATGGCGTCACTGGGCCAGTTAACCGCTGGGATTGCCCATGAAATAAATAATCCAATTAATTTTGTCACCTCAAACATTACTCCCCTGAACCGCGATGTTGACATTCTTATAGAATTAATAACAGAAATCGAGAAAATCAGTCTTTCAGATCTTGCATCTGATGAAAAACAAAAGCAGATTGAAGAATATAAAGATGAGGTAGATTATGATTATCTTAAAATGGAAATTTCTCAGTTAATAAAAGGTATCCATGAAGGTGCTAACAGGACCGCAGAGATCGTTAAGGGTTTGAGAATTTTTTCAAGGCTTGATGAGGATGATTTGAAAAAAGCCAACATGAATGAAGGGATTGATTCGACCCTGATCATAATAAACAACTTATTAAGTAACAAAATACTGCTAAAAAAGGTATACGGTGATATTCCATTGATTGATTGCTATCCGGGGAAGTTGAATCAGGTGTTTTTAAATATAATTTCGAACGCTATCTATGCAATTGATAAAAAATTCGGTGATTCGCCCGATGGTATGATAACTATCAGTACCAGCAATAATGAAAAAAGTGTGTTTATAAAAATAGAGGATAATGGCATTGGAATGGATGAAGCCACAAAGAAAAAGATTTTCGAGCCGTTTTTCACAACCAAAGACGTAGGCGAAGGGACCGGACTTGGAATGTCAATCGTATATAACACGATCCGCAGGCATCAGGGAGAAATTCAGATTAACAGTACACCGGGGATCGGTACAGAATTTATTCTGGAACTTCCGATCATTCTCGAAATTACAGATGATATTTAAGTGGAAAAACAAGAAAAAATAAAAATATTATACATTGATGATGAGATTAACAACCTCACCGGCTTCAAGGCGTCTTTCCGGATGCATTATAATATTATGATTGCTGTAAATGCAACCGATGCCATGCAGCATCTGAGTTCTCATCCAGATATCAGAGTAATCTTCTGTGATCAGCGAATGCCTGGCAAAACAGGTGTACAATTTTTTGAAGAGATCCGAACCAGGTATCCAAAACCTATACGAATCCTGTTAACCGGTTATTCTGACATTGATACCGTTATAGATTCAATTAACCTGGGTAATGTCTTCAGGTATGTAAAAAAACCATGGAACGATCCGGATATTCTGACCGCAATAAATGAAGCAAATAGATTTTATATTTCCAATTCGCTTCTTGCAACCACGAATGAGGAACTACGGAAGGCTTATAATGAACTTGATAAATTCTCCTATAGCGTCACCCACGATATGCGTGGACCTTTGCTGAGCATTCTGGGAGCAATAGAAGCTGCCCAGCATATGGATGATATCGGTGAGATCAGGAAAATGCTTTATATGATGAAAGATTCCATCCAGAACCTGGATGATTTTATCCAGAGCATTCATGGGTATTTCAATCTTAACAGGGGAGAATTAGAGATTAAAGAAATAAATTTTAAGGAAATTGTTGAGGAACAAATCAGTATATTTAATTTCACTTCAGTAATTAGCGATATTAATTTTAAATCAAAGATCGAACAGCATGAAATATTCAGAGGTGATGAGCTGTCGATCAAACTGATCCTTAATAACCTTTTATCTAATGCTTTTAAATACCAGAAAAAAGAAAACAAAAACAAAGCTGTAGATCTGACAATATTAGCGGAAAATGGAAAAGCTTTTATTGAAGTAAGGGATAATGGTGTAGGAATTGCAGAAAATCATATCGGAGATATTTTTAATATGTTTTACCGGGCAAGTTCACATGAAGTTGGTTCCGGATTTGGATTATATAATGTTAAGGCCGCCTTATCAAAGCTTAACGGGAAAGTTGACGTAACTTCCGAAGTAAATAAAGGGACCTCCTTTAAAGTAATTATTGAAAATAAGTAAGATGTCAAGCCAGTTTCCACATTTTATCGTTGTTGATGACAGCCAGTTAGATTGTTTCATCGCAGAGAAGATCATTCAGAATACAGGTACTTATTCAAGTATTAAAACCTATACTCAGGCCCCGGAAGCTTTTGATTTTATCAAGAATTCAGTTGTTTCAGGGCCGGCTGATGGGCTAACGATCATCGTTCTGGATATACAGATGCCGGTTATGAATGGTTTTGAATTCGTAGAAGCTTTTGAGCAGCTTCCGGAAGAAGTGAAATCTAAATATGCTATATTTTTATTCAGCTCGTCGATTAATGAAAATGATAAAAACCGGCTTAAGAATTTTCCGGATATCAGGTGCTTCTATAGCAAACCCATCTCGAAAGATACGGTTGCCCGCATGATATCAGCCTTATAAATTTTAAAAACCCGGATCTCTCCGGGTTTTTTAATTGCAGGTTATTTTAGTCCTAATACATCTATCCCCTGCTCAAATATAATATCAACCGGTATCCGCTTTTTGCTCAGGCGGTCAAGTCCGGATTGAAGATCCGGATGGATCAGTGCCATTTCCTTTTGAACTTTTTCGACTGCGGCTTTGTCGCCATTCCCCTGAAGGGTGAGTATTTCCTTACTCAAGGCATTCATAGCCGGGCCGAATTTTTCATAATTTACTTTGTAGGTACCGTTAGAATTTCTTTCAAAAGCCCCCTTGCTGTTCAGAAAATTAAAACATAACATATTCGCCTTTCCATGAGCTTCACCAGCCCCAAAACGGACAGATCGCAAGATCCCGGCCATGAACGTGGTATAATAATCTTCTATATCACCCTCTAATTCACCCTTTTTAAGCAGGCTGCTTACCATATACAGACCTAAAATATCAGCCTTTCCCTCCTCTAACCAGGAATATTGCTCCTGCAAAGCTTCCCTGACATATCCCTTTCCGCTAATAGTTGATTTAATGCCCAGTCCATGAGCAACTTCATGAAACATTACATTGGCAAAAAAAGCATCAAATTTAATATGCTTCTGCTGGTCCTTATCAATAAGTTCTTCAGCAATTGGCACCATGATCTTATCGAATTTTGCTCTCATCGCATTTTTCAATTGGGAACGGCGGGTGCCCTTTTTCTGTTGGATCTGTTCATCATTAGGCAAGTTAACCGCAATAGTCTTCCCTCCGGCGTTTCCATCTCCCGCATAGTAAACCACGTCAAAAGCGGCAAGCTGCGATTCGGTACCAGGCTTTTCCTTTTTATATGCTGCATCAACCGGCAAACCTTTCTGTAGTTCGGGCAGCATACTTACATATTTTTTAAGCCGCTCACTCCACTCCTTATCTTTAACAAGTACATAACTTTCGAATGCTGCCCGGGCATTAAAGAGGGCATCTTCATAATTCTCGATTGGACCGATAATGATATCAAGGCCGCTGTTGGTCATATCCATCCAGGCATAATCGCTTAAGGTATAGTTATCCGACTGCAATGCATCAGCCCTCAGGTTCAAATACCTTCTTAGCTGCGGTTCATCAGAAATTGCAGCTGCTTCTCTTAACAAGTCGGCTGCTTTTTTCAGATCATCTTTAAAATAAACCCTGTAAGGAACAGATATCAGCTTTCCTTCTGCATTTCTTACGACCATGGAGTACAGACCCTTTTTATCGACTACATCAGATCCTTCAAGTTCTTCCTTGGTCATATCGGCAGGGTAAAATCCTGAGCCTGCAGGTTTGGGACCTATTCCTTTGATAAATGGCTTATTATCATTTAAGCGATCCCAGGGGCCATAATTTATATTGAAAAACTCTTTGGTTTTTTCATCTTTTATAGTTGCCAGCAGGCTGTCGCGCTTGGGATAACTCTGTTTCCAGAAAAGTTCATCCATTACCTGCGCAGCACGGATAAGAAGTGGCAGGACCCGGCGCTGAGTTTCTGTAAGATTTTGAACGTCGGTACTGAGTTTTACCTTAGCATAAACTGGAAGCCTCTCAGCAACATATGTTTGCAGGCTGTCATTATCCTCTTCAGCACTTTCAGGTTTTGTAACATTTGTACAGGATAATGCTCCAACAGCAATAGTAAATCCGAAGATTAAAATTCCCTTTACATTAATTTTCATGATTGAGATCCTTTATAGAAGGTTAAATATAGATAAAATAATATTTCCGGCTTAAAGATCCCCGAAGGGAGAGCTTTTTAAAACTGGCATTGTTTTTTAGGGTACAGACATAAACTTCCTTTATCTTTATGCCCTCTACTGCTATTGACAGCATGAATTATGATCCGGAAACTTTAACTCTTCGGATAAGGTTTGTATCTGGTCTTGAGTATGACTATAAAAATGTTCCTCCAGAGGTATTTAAACAACTCAAAATTTCGGGATCAAAAGGAAGATACCTGAATTTGCATATTAAGGGGAAATACGAATTTGAACGAATTAATTAAAAGAAAAGAGACCTGTTATACGCTGATGAATGAATTTTATAATGCTCCCCTTTAAAACTGCCCTGATTTGTATTTTTATGTTCCTGGTATTTACTGGTAAAGCAAATGCCCAGGAAAGCTATACTGTGAACGGGCTGGTAAAAGATTCCCTTTCTGGTGAAACCCTTATCGGTGTGACCATAAAATTTACAGGAAAAACACTGCATGGCACGAGTTCGAACGCATATGGCTTTTATTCCTATAAACTAAGCCCCGGTGAGTATAATCTGAACGTGAGTTATATCGGCTACCGCTCTGTAAACAGAACGATCCGTATAACTTCAGACACTCGCATAGATCTGCTTATGACTCCTGATAATGCCATTGAGGAAGTTGTAGTTCTTTCGGAAAAAAGAAATGATAATGTGGTAAATGCCCAGATGAGCATTGCCAAGATTAATCTGAATGAGATCAGAAATATCCCGGTTCTTTTTGGCGAGCGCGATGTATTGAAAACCCTTCAACTATTACCGGGAATTAAATCTGCCGGCGAAGGGAACAGCGGCTTTTATGTTCGCGGCGGATCCACAGACCAAAACCTGATCCTATTGGATGAAGCTCCGGTTTATAATGCTTCTCACCTGCTCGGTTTTTTTTCAACTTTTAATTCTGACGCCATAAAGGATGTAACCGTATACAAGGGAGGAATGCCGGCCCAATACGGAGGAAGGCTCTCCTCTGTGCTGGATATCCGCATGAATGATGGTAACAAGAAGGATTTTACGGCAGAAGGTGGCATCGGGCTAATCTCGTCCCGGCTTAAAGTTGAAGGACCCCTGCTGGAAAATAAAAGTTCATTTATGATAAGCGGAAGAAGAACCTATGCAGATGCATTTCTGGTTTTCGCAAAGGATACTTCAATCCGGAGGAACACCCTCTATTTTTACGACCTGAATGCAAAGGCTAATTATGAAATAGACACAAAAAATACCCTTTACCTCTCGGGATATTTTGGACGCGATGAACTGGGATTGAACCAGGCTTTTGGATTTGACTGGGGCAATGCGACCGCGACACTTCGATGGAACCATTTATACAGCAACCGCCTTTTTTCCAATACATCCCTTATTTATAGCAATTATAATTATGTGATAGAAAATTTTCTTGAGGAGAATAACTTTAAAGTGAATTCTTCCATCCGTGACCTTAATGTTAAACAGGATTTCCAGCTTGCGCTTAATAACAGTCATAATATTAGTTTCGGGCTTGATGTTGTTAAGCATACCATTTCTCCGGGAAATATAACTTCGGGTGAAAGATCCAGCGTAAACGACATTAAAGTGGAAAAACGGACAGGAACGGAACTGGCCCTGTACATTTCGGATGAATGGGAGATAAATGAAAAGTTAAACATCGTTTACGGTATTCGTGGCAGTTCTTTTTTTCTCCTGGGACCGGGTAGTTTTAATTCCTATGACCGGAATGGAACTATTACAAGTACAAAGAATTACAACAGGGGTGATATTGTAAAAGATTATATAAATCTGGAGCCCAGGATATCAGCGAGCTATCAGCTTAACGGAAGTTCAGCCCTGAAAGGGTCTTTCACCAGGAATTTGCAAAATTTGCACCTGATGTCCAATTCAACGGCAACTTCTCCTACTGACCTTTACATTATGAGCAGCAATAATGTTAAACCCGAAATTGCCGATCAGCTTGCCATGGGTTATTTCAGAAATTTCAAAGATGATAATTATGAATTCTCTGCTGAGGTCTATCTTAAGGAGATGCAAAACCAAATTGAATATCGCAGCGGAACTGATCTTCGCGGAAATACTCAGGTTGAAGCCGATCTGCTGTACGGGGAAGGACGATCTTACGGGATCGAGCTTTTTCTTAAGAAAAGATATGGGAAGTTCAATGGATGGGTAGGGTATACCTTGTCGAAAACGGAACGTAAATTTGATGATATAAATAACGCAGCCTGGTTTTCGGCTAAACAGGATCAAACCCACGATCTTTCCCTGGTAGGGATTTTCAAATCAGGCCCGAGATGGACATTCTCATCCTCCTTTGTTTATAATACGGGTAAGGCTGTCACTTTTCCGGCAGGCAAATATCAGGTGAACAATAAAACTATTTTTTATTATCCGGAAAGAAACAGTGATCGTATGCCTGCTTATCACCGGCTTGATGTTTCTGCAACTCTGGAAGCGAAGCCAGGGAAAAAACTTGGATCCAGCTGGTCTTTTGGGATATATAATTTATATAACCGGAAAAATGCTTTCTCAATTGATTTCAGGGAAGATCCTGATAATCCAGCAAAAACACAGGCTGTTCGAACTACTTTATTTGGTATAATTCCCTCAGTCACCTGGAATTTTAAGTTTTAATTATGAGTCATAAATACTTAACGGGAAAGCTAACCCGCCCATTTATACTAAATTTTAAACCTGCAATTTTAATACTGGCTGCCTTTCAGCTGCTGGCCGGCTCCTGCGAAAAAGTCATTGAACCTGATCTTAAAACTGCAGAGCCCGTGATTGTAATTGACGCGGGAATAAATGATATCCTGGAGAATCAATTCGTAAGGATTTCGAAAACTATTCCCTTTAATCAGGATAAAACATTTAATGGTGTAAAAGGAGCTAGGGTCATACTAACTGCTCCAAACGGAACAGCAGCTGCTTTTATAGAAATCTCTGATGGAGTATACCGCTCTCAGCGCCTAAAGGGAATCCCAGGAACAACATATACCCTGGAGGTCTCAATTGAGGGAAAAACCTATACGGCGAGTTCAACGATGCCCTTGCCTGTCAGGCCTGATTCGGTAGGTTTCAAACAACTAACATTTCTGGGAAAATCGACCATTTATCCAACAGTTTATTATAAAGATCCGCCTTTAATACAGAATCATTACCGGTACCTCTTAAATGTAAATCAAAAGGCGGAAGCTGACATAGTTACTGAAGACCGCTTTAACGATGGCAATTCCGTTTCCGAAATAATTCTTTATGAAGGTGATGGCATACAGAAAGGAGACAGGGCGGAAATAGTAATGCAAACAATTGACAGGAATGTTTTCAAATATTATTTTGCCATCAGCCAGATCAGCGGGAACGGCGGTCCTCCCGTTGCTCCTTCAAATCCTGTATCAAATTTTAATAACAATGCTCTTGGCATATTTAGCGCCCATACCAAATCCTCAATCGTAGTTATTTTAAAATAGAGAACCGCTGTTTTATCGTGCACCTTTACCCTTTAACCGGTTCGAAAGCCCGGCATACTAACTATTTACGGGGGGCTGATGTGAATTTTAATTTTTCACTGAAGGATATCTTGCCCTTTTCTTTCCTGAATACCTGCCCTGGATTTAGGTATTGCCAGCTTTCAAACAAAGAAGTTACAAATGGCTTTCAGGCTAATTCAAAGAACTTAATTTGGATTTTCTAACTGAGAATTAAGTTTAAATTCCTAAATTGTATGCCCCGGCGGTGAATGTTCACGTCGAACATTTATTCTAATAAAACAAACTATATCTTTGTAGGATCTATTTTTTTTATGAAAAAGAAAATTGTTGTTATAGAAGACAATCATGATATCCTGGAGCTTTTAGGGTTTATCCTCGAAAATGAGGATTACGAAGTTCTTGCGTCTGCGAATTCCGAGCCCATTAAAAGCCTCGAAGAAATCAATCCTCATTTAATATTGCTGGATGAAAATCTGGGAGCTGAAAGAGGTCATCAATTATGCCTCAAAATAAAAACTAATCAAAGTACTGCACATCTTCCTGTTATCCTGATTTCAGCTGTTAACGACCTCCCTGAAATTGCCAGCCGGTGCAAGGCGGATAATTATATTGCAAAACCTTTTCTTATTGAGGAACTGCTAAATCTGGTACAACAATATCACAGGAAAACAGAATAAAATTCCTCCTGATCTATTCCAGAATTCTAATTTTCACATCAGCCAGACTGCTATCTACGGGTATCTGGCAAGCCAGCCGTATTTCCGGCTTGTTCATTCCTATTTTACCCAGGGTTACGGATTCATTTCTTTTCATCTGAGCATCTTCAGCGCTCATTCCTTTTATTTCAACCAAACAGGTAGCACATCTTCCCATTCCACCGCATTGCCCGAAATCTTCAGGGAATAAGCGGTCCATTATTAAGGTTTTAAGATCACGGTATTCCCCATGGAATGTCTTCAGTTTATATTCCTCGCCTGAATATACGATTGTAATCATAAGTTGATTAAGGGGAAAGGACATCGGTCTATGCTTTATTGAAATAGGCTCAAAGGTAAATATTTTCATTTAAGATAGATTTATCTTTTATAGAATTTCGTACTTTTGAGGATTACATCTGAAACTATGAGCCAAAAAAAAGATATTTCCGGAATTGAAGATATAAAAGTCATGGTGGATGATTTTTATAACAAGGTAAGGGAAGATGACCTTCTGGCCCCGATCTTTAACTTTCGTTTATCCAGCCATTGGGGGCCGCATCTGGAAAAAATGTATACATTCTGGAATGCTGCACTTTTTGGAGTACGGGAATACAATGGGAATCCCTTTATGAAACATGCAACGATGGAGCTTGATGATGAACATTTTGAACGGTGGCTGAATATGTTCAACGAAACTGTCGATACCCATTTTGCAGGACCGGTTGCAGAGGATGCAAAGAAGAGGGCAATCATTATGGCCAGCATGTTTATGCATAAACTCAAGGCTAATAAACTGAACCAAACCCGGCCTTTGTTATGATAAGAAGATGATCTCAAAAGCTTGTAAATACGGAATAAGGGCGGCCATATTTGTTGCTTCAAAGGCAGGAAATGGGAGCAAACTAACAGTAAAGCAAATAGCCAAAGAAGTTGATGCACCTGAAGCTTTTACCGCTAAAATATTACAGATACTTAATAAACAGGGAATAATAACCTCTTTAAAAGGACCTTACGGGGGCTTTTATTTTGATGAACATCAATCAGAGCAGCCAGTTTTAAATATTGTCAGTGCCATTGATGGAATGTCGGTGTTCAGGGAATGCGGGCTGGGATTAATGAAATGCTCAGAAACACATCCTTGTCCGATGCATGACCAATATAAAATAGCTAGAGAAGCGCTTCATGATGCTTTTCAGCAAACAAGCATCGGTCAATTAGCAAGGCAGGTAAACGGCGGCGAATCGTTCATCAACAATCTGCAAACAAATCTGGAAGAAGCGATCCGGTAATCCAGAAGTCCAACAATCTTCTTTCCTCCGGTACAGGCACCCGGATTTCCGCAATATTTCTTTAATGAAAAGAGGCTGATTTTTGTAAATTGCCCGCAATTAATATACAAGAAATGTTTTTAAGAAAATCTCAGCTTCTTTTGCTTGCGCCGCTTTTCGCAATTGCCTCCTGTGCGACCGGACCTTATTCAGCAACTAATAAGGTCTATAAAAAACAAACAAAGGAACTTGCAAAAACTCTTCGCCAAATACCGGTAAACCCATCGGGACAGGAATTTGTTGGGACTACAAACTTCGGACTTCGTAAACCCAATTATGTAATAATCCATCATACTGCCCAGAATTCTACAGAGCAGACATTAAAAACTTTTACGCTTCCGAAGACCCAGGTGAGCGCTCACTATGTGATCGGCAGGGATGGAGTTGTTTATCATATGCTGAATGATTATTTACGTGCCTGGCATGGAGGCGCAGCCAAATGGGGAAATGCGACAGATATCAATTCTTCTTCAATAGGAATAGAGCTTGACAATAACGGTTTCGAACCTTTTGCGCAGCCTCAGATAAGCAGCCTCTTAAGCATTCTGGCTACCCTTAAGAAGACCCATGCAATTCCTGCCGCAAATTTTATAGGACATTCTGATATTGCTCCTGGCCGAAAAGTGGATCCTAATGTTACTTTCCCATGGAAGACCCTGGCCGACAGCGGGTATGGCTTATGGCCTGACAGCGTTTTAGTGGATAGTCTGCCCGATTCATTCAATCCGGTTGATGCACTCCGGATCATCGGGTTTGATGTTAAAAATCCCGAAAATGCGGTAAAGTCATTCCAGCTTCACTTTATACAAAAAGAAATAACAGGAATTCTTAATGAAGAAGAGGCAAAAATTCTATTCAATCTCTATAAAAAGTATCTTTAGTTTTAACGTCTTATATCAGGATTTCTTCACCTCTTTCGCCCAGGCATCTTTTAAAGTAACTGTCCGGTTAAAGACAGGTTTATCCCTCGTTGAATCCCGGTCCATTGTAAAATATCCCTTACGGATGAACTGATACCCACGTCCGGCATCTGCATGTAAAAGATCAGGTTCTATATAAGCGTTCTTAATTACTGTCAGACTATCCGGATTGATATACTCTTTAAAATCCCCCTCCTCATTGGAGGGATCTTCCACCCTGAATAAGCGTTCATACAATCGGATTTCAGCAGTTTTGGCCTCGTGGGCACTTACCCAATGAATAGTTCCTTTTACCTGAACCCCGCTTGTATCACTTCCGCTTTTTGATTCGGGAATATAGGAACAGCGGATCTCTGAAACCCGGCCGCTTTCATCCTTAACAAAGTCGTCGCATCTTACGATGTAGGCGCTTTTAAGTCTGACCATAAGTCCGGGGCCTAAACGGAAGAATTTTTTTGAAGGTTCTTCCATAAAATCTTCCCGTTCTATCCAAAGTTCAGAGCTGAAGGGAATATCCCGGGAACCGTCCCCACCTTCAACCTCCGGGTTATTTTCACCTTCCATTAACTCGGTCTTACCCTCCGGGTAGTTGCTGATCACTAATTTTAGGGGATCCATAACCACCATCCGTCTCCAGGCTGTTTTATTCAGATCTTCGCGGATACAGAATTCAAGCAAACTTAAATCAATTAGATTTTCGCGTTTAGCCACCCCAATCCGGTCACAAAAATTTCTGATAGAAAGCGGGGTATATCCGCGGCGGCGTAAACCACTTATTGTGGGCATTCGCGGATCGTCCCATCCATTAACATATTTTTCGTTCACCAGCTGAAGCAACTTGCGTTTACTCATTACCGTGAAATTCATATTCAGGCGGGCGAATTCGTACTGCTTGGAAGGGAAAATATTAAGCTTCTCAATAAACCAATCATATAATGCCCGATGGGACACAAATTCAAGGGTACAAATAGAATGGGTGATTTCCTCAATCGCATCTGATTGCCCGTGTGCAAAATCATACATCGGGTAAATACACCATTTATCTCCTGTACGGTGATGATGCGCATGTTTTATTCTGTACATCAGGGGATCACGCAAATGCATATTTGGAGATGCCAAATCTATTTTTGCGCGAATTACCTTAGCCCCATCTGGATATTTCCCAGCCTTCATTTCTTCAACAAGCCTGAGATTCTCTTCAATACTCCTGCTTCTGCCGGGGGTGGGTTTTCCAGGCTCGGTAGGGGTACCTTTAAATATTGCTATTTCTTCGGCAGTACTGTCGTCTACATAGGCTAAACCCCTGCTTACCAGACTTACAGCAAAATCATAGAGCGTATCAAAATAATCGGATGAATACAACTCCTTATCCCATTCAAAACCAAGCCAGTGAATATCTTCCCGTATACTGTCTACGTATTCAGTTTCTTCGGTACTTGGGTTGGTATCATCAAATCTTAAATTAGTTTTCCCATTGTATTTATCGGCAAGACCAAAATTTAAACAAATAGATTTTGCATGGCCAATATGAAGGTATCCATTGGGCTCCGGGGGAAAACGCGTATGAACACGACCCTCGTTTATGCCATTTCGAATATCCTCTTCAATGATTTCTTCTAAAAAATTTAATGATCTTTCTTCACTCATAATCTGCTTTAAGCGGGTACAAAAGTAGCAAATTTTTAGGCTTTTGCCCGTCGCTAATTTGCAGTCATCTGTAATTATTATATCCGGGCATTTGAAGCCCGCTAATTCAATTTTCTTCTTACTTTTACATTATAAGGCTTATGACAAAATCAATAAATCGCCCCATACGTGTTCTGGTAGCCAAAGTTGGTCTGGACGGCCATGACCGGGGTGCCAAGATCATTGCTACATCTTTAAGAGATGCAGGAATGGAAGTAATCTATACCGGCTTAAGACAAACTCCTGAAATGGTTGTAAATACTGCCCTGCAGGAAGATGTTGATGCAATCGGCGTTTCAATTTTATCGGGCGCACACATGACGGTTTTTCCTAAAATCGTCCGCCTGATGGAAGAAAAAGGTTTGAAAGATGTATTGCTTACCGGAGGGGGGATAATTCCAGAAGACGATATGAAAGTGCTGCATGATATGGGCGTTGGCAAACTATTCCAGCCTGGAGCGCATACAAAAGATATTGTACGTTATATTACCGGGTATGTGGAAGAGCACAGAATGTTTTAATCATCTTCATCTTTAATAAAAACAGATCATGATATATCAAAACCTACTCCTGGAAATCAGGGATCATATTCTATATATTACAATTAATCGAGAGAGTAAGCTGAACGCACTGAACAAGAGTACATTAAGCGAACTTCACACCGCTTTGACGGATACTTTCCATGAGCCTGGAGTTTCCGGAATTATTATCACCGGTGCAGGCCAAAAGGCCTTTGTAGCGGGTGCAGATATTTCTGAATTTGCTGAGTTTGACGTTGATGAAGGCAGGGAACTTGCAAGGGAAGGCCAGAGTAAAGTGTTTGATGTTATTCAAAACAGCGACAAACCGGTTATTGCAGCTATTAATGGTTTCGCACTTGGCGGCGGACTTGAATTAGCCATGGCCTGTCACCTCCGCATCGCGTCGTCGAATGCGAAAATGGGTTTACCGGAGGTCAGTCTTGGTTTAATACCCGGATACGGTGGAACTCAGCGGCTGAGTGAGCTTGTAGGTAAGGGCCGGGCAATGGAAATGATACTGACAGCAGATATGATCACGGCGGAAGAAGCCTACAGGACCGGACTTATTAATCATGTAACATCTCCCGATGATCTTTTAGCTAAAGCGGGAGAAATTATGCAGAAGATAATAAGCCGTTCTCCTTTTGCGGTTGGCTGTGCAATACGCGCCATTAACGCGGGCTATACTCCCGGAATAAATGGATATGAAGCCGAAATTGCAGAATTTTCAAACTGTTTCGGCTCTGAAGATTTTAAAGAAGGGGTATCTGCTTTTTTTCAAAAACGCAAAGCAGAATTTACGGGAAAATGAGGTTTGAATCCCTGAATCCACCGTTCCTGTCAAAATAAGGTTCAATCTAAGATCCGGTTAATTTCATTATTCCGTCAAAAAGTGTAGAAAAAATTTCCCATTTTAAAATGTTAAACCTATATTGCAGTAATTAATACCCTCTGCCGGATAGTTATTGCCCCATGAATAAAATACTTATTGTTGACGACGAAGTAAACATTGGAATTCTCCTATCAAAGTTTTTAACCCGAAATGGATTTGAAGTAGTTACTACAACCAACGGGACCAATGCTTTGGATCTCATGACCAAAGAATCTTTTAACCTCGTGCTTTGTGATTTTCGTCTGGAGGATACGGATGGCAGGGAAATGCTTCGGAAGATTAAAAACTCATATCCGGATACCGGCGTAATTATTATTACAGGTTACTCAGATATAAAACTTGCGGTTGAATTAATTAAAATGGGTGCTTACGACTATATTACAAAGCCCCTTTATCCGGATGAAATCCTCAATACAATCAATAAAGCCCTTGAGACTCAAAAAATCATCAATCAGCCTGCGGCTTATGCTAATGAACCGGATAAGAATAAGGACCGAAAAACCGATATTGTAAAAGAAGAGTTCGTTGTTGGAAAAAGCGCCGCCTCCCTGGAGCTTATAAGGCAGATTAAATTAGTGGCCCCGACAAATTACAGTGTTATTTTAAGCGGAGACAGCGGGACGGGTAAAGAATCGGTTGCTCAAAGCATACACCTCAACAGTCCCCGCAAGGATAAGCCCTTTATAGCAATGGATTGCGGATCCTTAACCAAGGATCTTGCAGGAAGTGAGTTTTTTGGGCATGAAAAGGGCTCATTTACAGGGGCTTTATATACCAAGATCGGCCATTTTGAAATGGCAAATGGAGGAACCCTTTTCCTTGATGAAGTATCTAACCTTTCCTACGATATTCAGGCTGCTTTATTGAGAACTGTGCAGGAACGTAAAGTAAAACGTATCGGGAGCACCAAAGAAATTGATCTTGATGTGCGTATCATCGTAGCTACGAATGAAAATTTATCCGAAGCAATACAAAAAGGACGTTTCAGAGAAGATCTATTTCATCGATTTAATGAATTTAACATTTCAATTCCTCCATTACGCGACCGTGGCAAGGATATAATGATCTTTTCAGAACATTTTCTGAAAGTGGCCAACAATGAGCTTAACCGGAATGTTACGGAATTTTCCCGTGAGGTTGTAGACTGTTTTATGACCTATAACTGGCCAGGAAACGTGCGTGAATTAAAGAATGTTATCCGCAGGGCAACCTTGCTGAGTGAGGGTAACGAAATCCAGCTAAAAGCTCTTCCACTAGAGATTTCAACATTTGCAAAAGTTTCGGCTATTGAAAGTACTTTCGGCACCAATATCCCAGAAAAAGCAAACAGGCATGACCTGAAAAATGCAGCTATGGAAGCAGAATATGAAACTATTCTTAACGTTCTAAAAGAAGTAAACTTTAATAAGACTAAGGCGGCAAAAATTTTAAATATTGACAGAAAGACGCTTTATAATAAAATGAAATCCAATAATTTGGAGTAAAAACACCAAGCGATCTTTTACCAAAACCCTCTTAAAATACAAGAAGGGTTTTTTTATATAAACCGAGAATACCCTATAACTTTTATCTGAATAAATATGTCCATTTATAGCTATAAACAAAGAAACACAATTGTATTAGCTATCCTGCTCATTTTAGGGTGTTTTATCCTGTACTCACTGAGAACGATTGCGGGCACTTTGCTCAGCACTATAGTACTGTATACCATCCTTGTACCTGTCTTCTCAGTTTTTGTAAACAAACTGGGCATGAAGAAGTGGCTTGCTGCTTCGCTGATCATCTTATTATCCTTACTGATAATTGTATTACCCTTTCTTACGCTGAGCCTGATGGTTATTGATAAGATTTCAGAGTTCCAGAGTGATCCTATGCGTATTAAAGTGGTTATGCAGAAAATCGATGATTTTCTGGGGTCAAAACTGGATCAGCCCGACCTGTTCGACAAGGGAATGGGAAAATTGAACCAACTGGCTGAAGAATTATTTCCTTCTGTATTGAGCGGAGCAGCTAACATCGTTCTGGGCTTAATTGTCATGTATTTCCTGCTTTACTTCATGCTGGTTCAGAAGGATCAATTTGAGGCAGGCTTGCTTAAATATGCCCCTTTTCGTGAACAAAATGCGCTAAAATTTGCACATGAACTTAAAATAACCACCTACTCCAATGTTTTGGGACAAGGATTTATTGCCGTAGTTCAGGGAGCTCTGGTAAGCATTGGCTTCTTTATGTTTGGTATACGGGATCCTATATTCTGGGGAGTTATATCTACTTTTCTATGCTTTTTACCAGTGGTTGGTGCACCTGTAGTATTCGTACCAGCGGCACTGATTGAATTGGCAAGTGGAAATACTACCGCCGGCTGGGGACTGCTTCTATGGGGGTTTATAGTGATTATAAATATTGATAATGTTATACGACTGATGATCGCAAAAGGAGTTTCAGACACTCATCCGATCATTACTGTTGTGGGAGTTATTATCGGAATTCCCATTTTTGGTATCCTTGGCCTGGTATTTGGGCCTTTGGTATTATCTTACTTCTTCCTTACCATCCGGATCTATGAAACCAGTAAGCTGGCATCAGAGCGGCTGGAAAAACTTAGATCAACAGAGGAAGAATAAAGAAAATTAACTAGAAAAAACAGAAAAGAGATCTGTTTGTATAGCTAATAGATAAAAATTTATAACACATTAAAATTATTGACATGAAGGACAATTCAAAAGTTTTAGCAGCATTATTGGCTGGAATTGCAGCAGGAGCAGCAATAGGAATTTTATTCGCACCTGAAAGAGGAGTTGAAACACGCGACAAATTAAGTGATTCATTAAAAAATCTGGGTGACAGTATAAAAGATCGTGCAGCAGATGAAATCGGAAATTTATCAAGCTTTAAGGATAAAGTAGTTGATACTATTAAAACCAAACTAAAAACTGCAGAAGATCAGTATACCAGTGCAGCCCAAAAAGCCTCTTCTTATGCAGGAACTGCAACAGGCAATTCAGAAACCGCTAACAAGGGTACAAATTCTTAATTCTCGGTTTTTAGGATATGGAAGATAAGGAAGTTAATCCTGAGGAAATAGTAGGCAAGATCAAAGATTATGTACGGATTAGAAAGCAACTTGCTATTCTAACCTCCGTTGAAAAAGGATCTCAGCTATTTGCTAATTTGCTTACCGGCGGCCTATTTCTGCTACTGGCTGTACTAAGCTTTTTCTTTGGCAGCCTGGCATTGGGATTTTATTTATCTGAAGTATTGGGAAATTCCTATGGAGGGTTTTTAATCATCACGGGATTTTATTTACTTGTCACTTTGATCGTATATTTTACCAAGGATAAATACATGGAGAAAAGGATCATAAATAATGTGATCGCCAAGTTTTTTAAAGATAGAGCCGAAGAGTAAATGAAAAAAATCCAAAATATAGACGATCTGCGTTCTGAAATTATCCGCCTTAGAATGAAACGCACAGAGCAGGAAAATGATCTTGAAATTGAGATCCAGAAAATCACTGCTAAGTTTCGCTATCCAATCATTCTGTTGAGTAAAGTTAACGACTGGTTTGGAGGATTTGCGGGGAATGATAAGGGTAAGGATAAAAAGGATCATGATTGGGTAACCAATGCTATGCGTGTCGGGATACCTATGTTTGTAAACAGGTTTTTCTTTCCGGGTTCAGGGATTATTATGAAATCGCTTGTTGCACTTGTATCACAACGCGCTGCAAAGACGGTCCATAAGGATATGTTTACAGACCTGATCGGTAAAGTGACCGACTGGATTAAACCAGCGGAACCGCGAACCAGAAAAAGTACTGTATTACCTGACTATGGCATCCCGCCTGACAGCGAAACATATTAAAAAAAGCCCTTTTTAAGGGCTTTTTTTATAGGTAATTTTTTAGAAAGTCATCAATTACAAGCCTGATTCCTTGCTCCAGATCCACCTCATGTCTCCATCCGCTGGCATGAAGCCTGGAAACATCCAATAACTTTTGAGGTGTTCCGTCAGGTTGCGAAGTATCAAATACCAATTCCCCATCAAACCCAATAATCCTTTTGATTAACAAGGCCAGGTCCCGGATCGAAATATCCTCACCGGTACCTATATTGATGAACTGTGTATCGTTATATGTTTGCATCAGATAAAAGCAGGCATTTGCCAGATCATCTGAAAATAAAAATTCACGGCGTGGTTTACCGGTCCCAAGAATCGTAACGTGTGGACTTCCGTTTATTTTTGCTTCATAAAACTTTCTGACCAGCGCCGGCAGGACATGAGAATTCCGGGGGTGATAATTATCATTATAGCCATACAGATTCGTCGGCATAACTGAGATAAAATTGCATCCGTATTGGGAACGGTAAGCTTCACACATCTTAATTCCGGCAATTTTAGCTATTGCATAAGATTCATTGGTAGGTTCAAGTAATCCAGTTAATAAATACTCCTCCTTTAGTGGTTGAGGCGCAAGCTTGGGGTAAATGCAGCTGGAGCCCAGAAACATTAACTTTTTTACGCCCTGTAAATAGGATTGATGAATAACGTTATTCTGGATAGCCAGATTCTCATATAAAAAATCGGCTTTATAAGTATTATTGGCAATGATTCCGCCCACTTTCGCAGCTGCCAGAAAAACATATTCGGGCTTTTCTGCCTGAAAAAAATCGGCAACCGCCTGTTGGTTTCTCAAATCCAGTTCCCCGGATGTCCGCATCAGAAGATCGCTGAAACCCTCTTTTTCAAGTTTTCTTGCAATAGCTGAACCAACCATTCCCCGATGACCCGCAATATATATCTTAGCGCCTTTTTCCAATATTTTTCTATTATCAAGCAAAGATAAAACTATTTTTACAGGCTTAAAGTAAGAAATGGGTAAGGATAAAATACGCCGCTTTGCTGAAATCACAGCTTTTGAAAATGTTGTGGAACTCGAAGACGGTAAACGTTTAAAAGGGATCTGGTCAAAAGAGCATTTCAAGAACAATAATCCCGTGATTCTGGAGCTTGGATGCGGAAAGGGGGAGTATACGGTTAATCTGGCAAAGCTCTTTCCTGAGAAAAATTTCATTGGAATTGATTATAAAGGCAACCGGTTATGGCGTGGTGCAAAAACAGCTATAGAAGAGGGTATCAGGAATGTAGGCTTTTTGAGGATTCAGATAGAAAACCTTACGGATTACTTTGCTGAGGAGGAAATTTCTGAGATCTGGATCACCTTTCCGGATCCTCAGCCTCAGATTAGCAGGGAGAAAAAACGGCTGACTTCGCCCCGCTTCCTGAGCATGTATAAAACAATACTTAAAAAGAGCGGTCCGGTGCATTTAAAAACTGACAGTGACCTGCTTCATCTCTATACAAGTCAGAAAATAGAGGATCTGGGACTGACCATACACAAGCAGACAAAAGATCTGTATACCTCCGAGTTTGCCGATGAGATACTTTCCATTAAAACATACTATGAGAAAAAGTATCTTGCAAATGATAAGAACATCAACTATCTGAAATTCAGTTTTGATTAAATGAATGACCTTAGCTTTTATGATCAGGTTTACCAGGTTGTCAGACTAATTCCCATTGGCCGGGTAAGCTCTTACGGGGCGATCGCGGCTTATCTAGGAACTAAAGGATCATCCCGGATGGTTGGATATGCCATGAATGCTGCTCATATGGCTTTTCCGCCAGTACCTGCACAAAGGGTTGTAAACCGAAACGGCTTGCTGACCGGAAAATTTCATTTTGGCTCACCCGACCTGATGCAGCAGTTGCTGGAAAATGAAGGTGTGAAAGTGGAAAATGACAGGGTGAAAGATTTTAAAAATCTTTTTTGGGATCCCTCTGTTGAACTTGCTATGTAATTTTGGCTGTATTGAAGAAATAGAAATACTTAATAATCATGGGAAAACTGAAAGAAGAATTCAATGAATATCGCACTAAAATGAATAGCAGGATCATGGAAAGTGCAAATACAAATATAAAACGCTTTCTGGCTTTAGACACAACTTCTTATGCAGACGGCGCGTTGAATGTAAAGACCAAAGAAATGCTTGGTCTGGTGGCGTCTATGGTTTTACGCTGCGATGATTGCATCAAGTACCATCTGGAAAAATGCCATGAGGCCGGTGTTAATTCAGAAGAAATGAATGAGATCTTTATGATTTCAAATCTCGTTGGCGGTTCAATCGTAATTCCCCACTACCGCCGGGCCCTTGAATATTGGGATGAACTTAGCAGTGAAATTTAATTTTTATATTAATTATACTGCGTGTACTTTGAATTTGTTTTGTGTTTGGAATTCATTATATTACTGGGACTGTGAATAAAAACTATTTAAAACCGTGAATCAAAGTGAAAGCTTAATTCGATGCTCATGGTGCGGAATTGATCCCCTGTATGTTAAATACCATGATGAAGAATGGGGTAAGCCTGTATATGAAGACAAGATCTTATTCGAATTTTTGGTTTTAGAAAGCGCCCAGGCCGGACTTAGCTGGATTACAGTTCTTCGTAAACGTGAAAACTACAGAAATGCTTTCGCCGGATTCGATGTCGAAAAAGTTGCTGCATTTACTGAAGCTGATGTTGAGCGCTTATTACTTGATACGGGTATTATCCGTAACCGTCAAAAAATTTGTGCTGCCATCAGTAATGCGAAACTATTTATTGAGATCCAGAAAGAATTTGGAAGTTTTTCAGAGTATATCTGGGGCTTTCTTCCTCACAAAAAACCAATAGTAAATACCTGGAAAGATCACAAAAATGCCCCGGCAAGGACTGAGCTTTCTGATAAAATAAGTGCAGAGATGAAAAAGCGGGGATTTAAGTTTTTTGGCACCACCATATGCTATGCTCATATGCAGGCAACCGGCATGGTCAATGATCACATTGAGGACTGCATATCCAGATAAATTCTGGCCGATAAATATAAAATTATTAGAAGAGTGTTCTTCAAAAAAATAAAGTCCGGGCAAGGCCATTCTTCCTGCGCAAGCCGGAAGCTTAATTGCCGATAAAAAAAATTCAATGAAAAAACTTTTTCTCCTAGATGCTTTCGCACTTATTTACAGGGCGCATTTTGCCTTAAGCAAGAATCCCAGATTTACTTCAGGCGGTCTCAATACCTCGGCCATTATGGGATTTACAAATACCCTTCTTGAGGTATTGAAAAAAGAAAACCCCAGCCATATGGCCGTAGTTTTTGATACCGATGCACCTACAGAAAGGCACACGGATTTTACTGCATATAAAGCACATCGTCAGGCTATGCCTGAAGATCTGGCAATCGCAATCCCCTACATTGTGCGTTTAATTAAAGGCTTTAATATTCCGGTAATTTTTTCTGATGGCTTCGAAGCTGACGACCTTATTGGTACGCTGGCTAAAAAAGCCGAAAAAGAAGGGTTCACGGTTTATTGTATGACTCCTGACAAGGATTTTGGACAACTCGTTTCGGAAAATATTTTCATTTATAAACCAGCCCGCATGGGGAATGGAATGGAAATCCTGGGCGTACCCGAAATTTTACTGAAGTGGGAAATTGAGCGTGTGGAGCAGGTTATAGATATTTTAGGATTGTGGGGTGATTCAGTAGATAATATTCCTGGCATACCGGGTATTGGAGAGAAAACCGCGAAACTTCTTATCAAGCAATATGGATCTGTAGAAAATATCATTGCCAATACCCATGAACTTAAGGGTAAACTACGGGAAAACATTGAGAATTTTGCCGAACAGGGCCTGGTATCCAAAAAGCTGGCCACCATCATGCTCAATGCCCCTGTTGATCTTGATGTAGATGCTTTACATGTAGACGAGCCAAGCCGCGAAATCCTGGAACCCCTATTTGCGGAACTGGAATTCCGGACCATTGGACGAAGAGTTTTTGGAGAAGAGTTTAGCGTGAGTGAATCAAAAGCAACAACCGAAGGTGGTCAGATGGATCTATTCGGAAAGCTTTCTGAGCCCCAAGCATCCGCTGTTTCTGCAAAACCTCAATCTCCGGGGGAAGAACGGACAGGGATTTCTAAAAATATTTACAATACAGCGCATACCTATCACCTGGCCGATACCCCCGAATCGCGCAGCGAACTGATCGCGAGGCTTAAAGCACATGGTTCATTTTGTTTTGATACGGAAACGACCTGCCTGGATGCAAATGATTGTGAACTCGTAGGATTATCTTTTTGCATAAACCCTGGGGAAGCCTGGTATGTGCCTTTATCAGCCGATCAAGGTGAATGCCAGGGTTGCGTAGATGAATTTAAACCCGTGTTTGAAGACCCGGAAATATCCAAGGTAGGGCAGAATTTAAAATATGATATCCTGGTACTTAACTGGTACGGAATCACCGTTCAGGGTGAACTGTTCGATACCATGCTGGCCCATTATCTGATCGATCCGGATTCGCGGCATAATATGGATCTGCTTTCAGAGAACTACCTGGGATACAGTCCGGTTAGCATTACCTCTCTGATAGGTGCAAAGGGTAAAAATCAGGGAAATATGAGGGATGCAGAAATAGAAAAGATAAAAGAATATGCAGCTGAAGATGCTGATATTACCCTTCAGCTAAAGGACGTTTTTGAACCAATACTACAGGCTGCCAATGCTACTAAGCTTGCAAAAGAAATTGAAAACCCACTGATCTACGTTCTGGCCGATATTGAGCGCGAAGGAGTAAAAATAGACCAAGACGCTTTGGCTGAGTTTTCTATATCCCTCAAAGAAGATCTGCGGCAGTTAGAAATCAGGATCTATGAAAAGGCCGGGGTTAAATTTAACATTGCATCTCCAAAGCAATTGGGCGAAGTGCTTTTTGATAAGCTGCAGCTGGATCCGCTGGCAAAAAAAACCAAGACCGGTCAATATCAAACCGGTGAAGATGTACTTACCCGACTGGCAAATAAAAGTGATATTGTAGCTGACATACTTGATTTCAGACAGCTTCAAAAATTAAAGTCCACCTATGTGGATGCCTTGCCGCAGATGATCAACCGGAAAACGGGTCGTATACATACTTCATATAATCAGGCAGTTGCATCCACGGGCCGGCTGAGTTCAAACAATCCAAATCTTCAGAATATTCCAATACGTACTGAAAAGGGGCGTGAAGTCCGCAAAGCATTTATACCCCGCGATAGTGATCACGTATTACTCTCTGCCGATTATTCCCAGATAGAACTGAGACTGATAGCTGAAATCAGCAGGGATGAGAATATGATGGATGCCTTTGAAAAAGGACTTGATATTCATACCGCTACAGCTGCAAAAGTATATGGCGTCGCTCTGGATGAAGTAAGTTCCACCCAGCGAAGGAATGCCAAGGCGGTAAATTTCGGGATCATTTACGGGCAGTCGGCATTCGGACTTTCTCAAAGCCTGGCTATTCCAAGGAAAGAAGCCGCCGAAATCATTGATAACTATTTTAATACCTACCCGGGAATTAAAAAGTACATGAACGATACCATGAATTTCGCCCGCGAGAATGGCTATGTTGAGACAATCAAGGGACGCCGGCGTTATTTAAGAGATATTAACTCGGCGAATCAGACCGTACGTGGTTTTGCTGAACGAAATGCAATTAATGCTCCTATTCAGGGCTCGGCAGCGGATATGATTAAGATTGCTATGATCAGAATTCATCAGGATATAAAGGATCAAAACCTGGCGTCAAAAATGACAATGCAGGTGCATGATGAACTTGTATTCGATGTTCCAAAGTCAGAAAGTACGATCATGAAAAAGATCATAGAAGATAGGATGAAAAATGCTATTGAAATGAAAGTTCCCATTCTGGTTGAAGTCGGTGAAGGCAGCAACTGGCTGGAAGCTCATTAACAAAAAATCATAGCTTCAGACCAGGAAAATAATCCAAAATATCGCAATCTGATTAGAAGGTTTTCCTCCCGCTTAATAAATTCATTTATGTGGATAAGAATTCTTAAATTCATTTTTTCAGATCATCCCCTATCCATTTATGAATGTAATGCATCTAAGTGCAGAATGTTACCCTGTTGCCAAAGTCGGAGGACTGGGTGATGTTGTTGGTGCTCTTCCTAAATACCTGCGTTTGGCAGGAGTAAATGCTTCAGTTGTACTGCCATATTATGACAGGAAATTTGTTCAGGAAAACACCTTTGAACTTATTTATAAATCCACTTCCATTCTTGGAAAAAAGGCATTTGAGTACAGCATTCTACGGGAAGCAAGCGGAAAACTGGGATTCGATCTCTACCTGATATATATCCCCGGCCGCCTTGATAGAAAAGAGGTGTATTCCTATCCCGATGAAATAGAACAATTTATTAGTTTCCAGCTTTCCTTTTTAGACTGGATAAATAAATCAGAAGTTAAGCCTGATATCATTCATTGTCATGACCATCACACAGGTCTTATACCCTTTCTGATCTCACATTCCACCCTCTTCAAAGATCTTGCATCCATCCCAACAGTTTGTACAATTCATAATGCACAGTACCAGGGTTGGTTTGGCTGGGATAAAATTTCCTATTTGCCGGCAATCGATCTCAGCAGGGCCGGGTTACTGGATTGGGCAAACAGTATAAATTCATTAGCTGCTTCAGTAAAATGCTGCTGGAAATTCACCACGGTTTCCCCCAGCTATCTGGAGGAACTGTCTACCAATTCCAACGGACTTGAGAAGCTTTTTCAGATGGAAAAAAGTAAAGGAGTAGGAATAATAAATGGCATTGATACTGAAATTTGGAATCCCGAGATCGACCCAATGATTCCTGTGAATTATTCCGCCAATTCGGTTGACGAATGCAAGAAAGAAAATAAAGAACTGTTGTGCAGGGAATTTGGACTGTCTTCTGAGAAACCTCTGGTGGTTTTCATAGGGCGACTGGTTGGCGAAAAAGGAGCCGATTTACTTGCGGAAATGATCAGTTCCTGCCTTAATAAATATAAAGGAAAGTTAAATTTCCTGATTCTTGGTTCAGGAGATCCGGCGGTAGAAAAACAGCTTGCAGAAATTTCACTTAAATACAAAAAACAGTGTGGTGTTTATATTGGTTATGATGAAGAACTTTCGCACCGGATTTATGCGGGAGCTGATTTTCTCATGATGCCATCACGGGTTGAACCCTGCGGTTTGAATCAACTCTATGCAATGAGATATGGCACCATTCCTGTTGTTCACAGTACCGGGGGTCTAAAGGATACAGTAATTGATCTGAATGTACCCGGGGGGTATGGAATTACTTTCGGCGATTTAACAATCACGGGTTTAATTCAAGCTGTAGGACGCGCATTGGCTGTTTATGAGGACAAAACTTCCGTAATGCAGATACGAAAAAAAATGATGGCCCTGGATTTTTCATGGGACCGGTCAGCAAAAGAATATATAAGTTTATACCAAAGCATACTATTATGAGCATGAATTCTAAAGTAATTTCCGTAGTGCTTGGAGGCGGACAGGGGTCGCGTCTCTACCCTTTAACCGATACGCGTTCAAAACCCGCCGTTCCGATTGCTGGAAAGTACAGACTGGTTGACATCCCCATATCAAATTGCCTTAATTCAGGTATTGAAAGAATTTTTGTATTAACCCAGTTTAATTCAGCCTCCCTGAATAAACACATTAAAAATACTTATCATTTTAGTTTTTTTAGTGAGGCTTTTGTTGACATCCTGGCTGCAGAACAAACTCCCAATAATAGCACATGGTATCAGGGAACCGCTGATGCGGTAAGACAATGCCTTTATCATCTTGTTCAGCATGAATGTGACTATGTATTAATCCTATCGGGAGATCAGCTCTACCAGATGGATTTTGAAGAGATGGTAAAACATCATGAAGAGTGCGGGGCTGAAATATCTATAGCCACCATCCCGGTCACTGCGAGGGATGCTACCGATTTCGGAATTCTAAAAGCAGATGAAAACAACCTGATCACTTCCTTTATAGAGAAACCAAAAAAGGAATTATTACCCCAGTGGAAATCAGAGGTGGGGGATGAAATGAAATCCAAGGGAAGAGAGTATCTGGCTTCGATGGGCATCTATCTTTTTAATAAAAAGCTACTATTCGAGCTTTTAGAAAATAATACCAGAACCGATTTCGGAAAAGAGATCCTTCCTCAATCCCTGGAAGACCACCGGGTGGCTAGTTTCCAATTTGATGGATACTGGACGGACATTGGCCATATTCATTCGTTTTTTGATGCTAATATCGGCCTGACGGACGATATGCCGGAGTTCAATTTATTTGATAAGAAACCAATCTATTCAAGGGCGCGTATGCTTCCGCCTTCCAAAATATCGGGTACGACCCTGGAAAGAACAATTATTTCCGACGGATGCATCATCAATGCAAGCCGGATTGAACGGTCCGTTATTGGGATAAGAACCAGAATAGGTACGGGTACAACTATTGTAAATACATATGTGATGGGGGGAGACCGTTACCAATCACTTCATGAATTAAGCGATGCGGCTGAATCCGGAACCCCGATAATGGGGATTGGAGATCGCTGTTATATAAAAAACGCCATCATCGATAAGAATTGTTTTATTGGAAATGACGTACGCATCAATGGCGGACCTCAGCTCGCGGATGGTGATTTCAAGACGCATACCATCAAGGACGGGATCGTTGTGGTAAAGAAGCTGGCTGTGATTCCTAATGGAACAGTAATCTGATTAGCCCTTACCGAAAATGTTGCCCAGGCCACCCATCATGTCACGGGTTGCCGCCTGCATTTCGGTTTGGCTTACATTCTCAGCCTGCTCAATAGTTTTATTAAGCGCTGTAACCAACAATTCCTGCAATTCTTCCTGATCGCAAGAGCTAAGAAATTCAGGATCAATGGATATGTCTGTTATGCGCTTATTTGCCGTAGAGGTAACTTTAATTTTTCCCCCTTCTACTTCCGCTGACACCGAAATCGTATCCAAACGTTTTTTTATCTCTTCAGCTTTCTGCTGGGCTTCTATTAATTTATCAAACATGGGTAGATATATTAAAAATTTGACAAAAATGAATTACCTGGTGCTTCGTATAATTTCAGGGGATAAGGGCTTTGAAATAAAACCCTTAACCGAAGTGAACACTGCAGATCGTAATCTGTCTTTCTCATCTACTGATGAAGTCACTATAAAAACGCGGATTGCCTTTTGAAAATCCTGCTGCATGGTTTCAAAAATTTCCAGAAAATCCCATCCATCTACTTCGGGCATATTAAGGTCAAGCAATATAACATCTGGAAGGTTGTCTGGCATATTAACATTTGCTCTCAGGAATGATAAGGCCTTTTCCCCTTCTGTGTAACTTATATATTCATCAAAGATATTATGCTTTGAAATCATTATTTGAGCTATACGCTGATGAATGGGATCATCATCGATTATAAATACTCTGCTTATATTATCCATATCTTGAATTACAATAATAATAAACCTTTATTAAGAATTAGCAACTAAGCTTTTATTATCTGTAAAAGGTTTAGAATCTGATATAAATATAAGGTTAATCTTCATCGTCTGCTGCAGTGCTTTGTCCGTTACCAGAATAAGCCCCCTTGCGGACGACAGGCATTCCTGCCAGCTTATATAATCCGTCCAGGTGCAGAAGGCTCCCATTTGTAAGATTGCTCAATAAGATTACCGTGATGTCTTTATCCAGCTGACGCAAATAAATATGACGAAATCCATGCCACCACCCCGTATGATAAACAACTTTATGGTCATCATTCTGAAAGGTTCTCCAGCCATACCCATAATTGAAATGCCCCTTTTGCATTTCGGTATGGTCGGCATACATGGAATCAAGGGTAGCTTTTTTCAACAATTTACCCTTTCGCATTGCCCGGTCAAATAAATAAAGGTCATGAACCGTACTATAAACTCCTTTATCCCCAACCGGGCCATCTAAAAAATTCTGAGCGACGGAACGTCTCCATGATCTGTCATGGCCAACTACATCAGCGGGGATTTTATCATATTCAGCCTTAGAATAGACGGCAGTATTTTTCATCCCCAGGGGCTTAAATATATTCTCAGCCATAAACTCTGAATATTTCTTACCGCTCACCTTTTCAATGATCGCAGCCAGAACCATATAGTTTGAATTATTATAATGAAATCTTTTGCCTGGTTTAGTGTATGGCGATGGCTTATGCTCAGCGATTAGCTTCATAACGTCCCGGTTTGTAATGCCTTTCCTTTCATCCTTTTTTTGAGATTTCCAGAGGTCATCAACAAAATATACATAATTCATCATGCCCGATCTGTGGGTTAAAAGCATTTTAACCGTGATGCTGTCATATGGAAATTCAGGATAAAAATCCTTTACCTGCTGATCAAGCCTGATCTTGCCATCTTCAACAAGCATCATAATGGCTGTCGATGTAAATGGCTTGGAGACTGAGGCTAACTCAAAAACCGAATTGATTTTCAGACTATCCCTGTGCAAATGGTCTGCCCAGCCAATAGCTTTTTCATAAATTATCTTGCCATCCTTCGCGACCAGTACATTGCCATTAAAGCTTGACTTTCGGTGAAGATTCATCATAAATTCATGAATTCTTTTGTCTGCTTTTTCAGGGTTATAAATCAAGGCAATACTATCCAGATTAGCGTCCGGAACTGTTTTCGCTCGTGTTTCTTTGGTGGCGGGAGATTTACAGGCCAGAACCTGAGAGATTAAGGCTAAAAAAAGCAGAAAATTACGTGTAGCGTTGTTCATTTAGATATTTAATTCAACAAATTAAATGCCGGAAATTAGAAAATATTGTAGGCAGGAAGGCAAAAGATTTATTCACATTCATGAATTTCATGTTTTAATTCAGCTTTGGATGCTTAAAATCTAAACAAATGACCTTAAGACATTGTAAAAAAATCTAAATTTGCAGCTAAACAAAAAATCCTATTTCAATGGCTTACAGAATTGAACACGATACCATGGGTGAAGTAAAGGTACCCGCAGATAAATATTGGGGAGCCCAAACCGAACGTTCAAGAAATAATTTTAAAATAGGCCCCGAAGCATCGATGCCAAAGGAAATTATTGAAGCTTTTGCATTCCTGAAAAAAGCAGCAGCATTTACCAATACAGACAGCGGAATCCTTCCTGAAGAAAAGCGTGATCTGATTGCCCGCGTTTGCGATGAAATCCTGGAAGGAAATCTGTCTGACCAGTTTCCCCTGGTGATCTGGCAAACTGGTTCCGGTACCCAGTCAAATATGAATGTTAACGAAGTTATCGCTAACAGATCGCACGTATTACAGGGAAATAAACTTGGTGAAGGACAAACTTTTGTTCATCCAAATGATGATGTTAATAAATCCCAATCATCAAATGACACCTTTCCTACAGCTATGCATATTGCTGCCTACAAAATGGTTTCGGAACTTACAATTCCGGGTATTGAAAAACTTCGCGATGCATTGCAAATTAAGGTGGATAACTTTAAGGATGTGGTCAAAATTGGCCGAACTCACCTAATGGATGCAACCCCGCTTACTCTTGGTCAGGAATTTTCGGGTTATGTTTCCCAATTAAATCACGGTTTAAAAGCGCTAAGAAATACGCTTGATCATTTATCTGAACTGGCCTTAGGCGGAACAGCCGTTGGTACCGGAATAAATACTCCAAAAGGCTATGATGTAAAAGTAGCCGAATACATTGCCAAATTCACAGGGTTGCCATTCAGAACTGCCGAAAATAAATTTGAAGCCCTTGCTGCACATGATGCGATCGTAGAAAGCCATGGTGCCTTAAAGCAGATTGCTGTTTCATTGATGAAAATTGCCAACGATATCCGTATGATGGCCTCTGGTCCCCGTTCAGGTATCGGAGAAATATACATTCCCGATAATGAACCCGGGTCTTCTATTATGCCGGGAAAAGTAAATCCTACACAAAATGAAGCTGTAACCATGGTTGCGGCACAAGTAATGGGGAATGATGTAGGGATTACGATAGGCGGATCAAACGGTCATTATGAACTGAATGTATTCAAACCGGTGATGGCTGCAAGTTTTCTTCAATCAGCCCGTCTGATCGGAGATGCATGTGTTTCGTTTACCGATAATTGCGTTTCAGGAATAGAACCGAATTTTGATGGAATTAAAAAGCACCTCGACAATTCTCTTATGCTGGTAACAGCATTAAATCCTCATATTGGTTATGAGAATGCAGCAAAGATCGCTAAGAAAGCCCTGAAAGAAAATAAGTCTTTACGGGAAGCTGCCATAGAGCTGAACTTATTAAGCAGTGAGCAATTTGATCTATGGGTTCGCCCCACGGATATGATTGGCGGATTAAAATAAACCATTCCCTGATACGGAAGAGACTTATAAATATATATGGCAAAATTTGCCTGTTTCCTTTTCACGGCTATATTCTTCCTGGCACTTTCTTCCTGTAAATTTAACCCAAATCTGCAGGGTAAAGGAACAGCGAGTCTGCAGGGTATCTGGGAAGAAGAAAGAGCTTCTTACCAGGATGAAAGACTTCAATACTCCCTCCATAAATTTCGCTTCACCTGTGATTCGGTATATGTAACCATTCTAACCAATGCACGGGTAAATTTCTATCCCGACAGTTGTTTCAATAAAGGAAGATGGACAGAATATGCGAAGGGTACTTATCAAACTAAAAATGACACCCTGATTTTGACAACTACTTTTACGAAATCTAATTTTAAACAAAAGATTTCCGGCTGCTACCGGATCGGGCAATACCTGCCGACATTTGTGATCAAAAAAAGCCCCATAGATAGCTTATATTTAGAAAGTTTACAACAACATTCAACGCTTATACTATCCCTGAAGCAGAGAACAGTTTGCGTTCAAAAACCTTTAAATTAACTCCAATGAAAATCAGTCCCTTTAAAAAATTATTGCTCATCGGATTACTCACCTATGTCCCCTTTCAAACAATGGCCTGGGGTATGCTTGGGCATCGCGTAGTGGGTCAGATCGCTGAAAATCATTTGAATAAAAAAGCCTGCAGGGAATTAAAAAAGATCCTCGGGAATGAATCGCTGGCCATGGCGAGTAACTGGGCCGATTTTATTAAATCTGAGCCGGCATATAATTACCTGGGTAACTGGCATTACATTAACCTCCCGGGAGGTCTGAGCCAGGAACAATTGGATTATGCATTAAAACAGGATACCGTAACCGATGCCTACACCAGGATCCTTTATTTAACTGATCAATTAAAGAATAAAGCTTTGGACCAGGACAGGAAACTGATATACCTGCGTGTCCTCATTCATATTGTGGGAGATATTCATCAGCCGATGCATACAGGCCGGTTTGAAGATCTTGGAGGCAATAAAGTGCTGCTTACATGGTTTGGCCAGAATACAAACCTTCACAGGGTGTGGGACAGTGACCTGATTGAGGCTAAAGAATTGAGCTTTACAGAATATGTTAATTCTATTGATTTCCTTGACAAATACCAGGTGCGTACCCTCCAAAATGATGGACCGGCAAAATGGGTTTCCGATTCTTATCAGATCAGTCAAAAGATCTATGCCAATATTAAACCGGGCGACAAGCTTGGCTACAGGTATATATATGATTATCAATCAATTGCTGATCAGCAGCTCTTAAAAGGTGGTATACATCTTGCAGGTTTATTAAATGAAATATTTTCAAATTAATTTCAAAAAAGAAATTTAATATGAAGATCCTGATGGTATGCTTAGGAAATATTTGCCGTTCCCCGCTTGCTCATGGCATTCTGGAGCACCTTGCCATTGAGAATAACCTAAATTGGGAAATCGATTCTGCCGGTACAGGTAACTGGCATGTTGGCGAGAAACCTGACAGACGGTCTATAGCGGTAGCAAAAAAATATGGTGTAGATATCTCAAACCAAAGCTGCAGGCAGTTTGATCCGAGTGATTTCGAAAAATATGATCATATTTTAGTCATGGACTATTCAAATTATACTGACGTTTTACTTCTGGCAAATACCGAGGAGGACCATAAGAAAGTTAGTTTATTTTTAAAAGAGGGGATCGTACCGGATCCCTATCATGACGATGATGAATTTGACCCTGTTTACCGCATGATTGAACAACGGTGCAGGGAAATCATTGAAGAATTTAGCTCCGAGCATTAAAGACAGGTCTTTTTGTACCTTTATCCCATGGCAATTATTAAACCAGCTATTCCAAAAGGAACGCGCGATTTTTCACCATCCGAAATGGTTAAGCGCAATTACATTTTTGATACAATTGCATCAGTTTTCAAGAAATACGGTTATCAGGAAATCCAGACCCCAACCATGGAAAACCTCTCAACCTTAACCGGTAAATATGGCGATGAAGGGGATAAACTGATATTCAAGGTTCTGAACTCAGGGGACTTCCTCTCAAAGATATCCCAAGAAAAGCTGGAAACACGGAAATCACATCTCATAACTTCTGAGATCAGCGAAAAAGCATTACGTTATGATCTAACCGTACCTTTCGCCCGTTACGTAGTGATGCACCGCAATGAGATCTCATTTCCCTTTAAGCGCTTCCAGATACAGCCTGTCTGGCGTGCAGACCGTCCCCAGAAGGGAAGATACCGTGAGTTTTATCAATGCGATGCCGATGTTGTTGGTTCCGAAAGCTTATTAAATGAGGCAGAGTTCGTTCTCATCTATCATGAAGCATTGAGCCTGCTTGGGCTAAAAGATTTTACGATCAAGATCAACAACCGTAAAATTTTGTCGGGTATTGCAGAAATTATTGGCAAGCCAGAACTTATCCTCGATATGACAGTGGCTATTGATAAACTGGATAAAATTGGTTTTGAAGGAGTTACAAAGGAACTGATTGAAAGAGGATTTTCAGCTGATGATATTGAAAAGATCAAACCAATCATTATGCTGACGGGGTCAGGTGAAGAAAAATTGAACAGTTTGCGTTCAGTGCTCGAGGGATCAGAAACTGGTCTCAATGGTATTGCAGAAATCGAAACTATATTTGATTATATCTCTCAGCTTTCAAGCCATAGCCCGCAGCCCATAGCTCATAATATAGAACTCGACATTACCCTTGCCCGGGGACTGAACTATTATACCGGGGCAATTTTTGAAGTCAAGACAAACGAGGTTTCTATGGGGAGTATCGGTGGCGGCGGGCGATATGATGACCTAACAGGAATGTTTGGATTAAGTGATCTTACAGGTGTAGGAATTTCCTTTGGAGCCGACCGCATCTATGATGTACTTGAAGAACTGAACCTGTTTCCTGAAAGCTCCTCAGAAAGCACAAGGGTTCTGATCAGTAATTTTGACCAGAACGCGGAAAAGTATGCCTTGCCACTTCTGCAGAGATTAAGAAATGCCGGTATAAGCAGCGAAATATATCCTACATCGGGAAAATTGAAAAAACAAATGAATTATGCTGATGATAAAAACATTCCCTTTGTCATCCTGATCGGCAGCGAAGAAATGGAAAGCGGCCTGTTGAGTCTGAAAAATATGAAGAGCGGAGAACAGCAGAAGCTTACGGCCGAGCAGATAATCGCATTTCTATCTTCTTAATATTTTCTATTATGGGCTTAAGTGATTTACCAAATCTTTAGCCCTCTCATGATAAGAGTTTTCTTCTGCATCCCATATCAACAGACTAAATCTATTGTTTCTGTACATTTAAGAGACGGCTCAAAACTGGCAATTTAATAGCCCTGAATTATTTTTTTTTACTATTGATAAACCCTTTTGAATTTGTTTCCGTATCTGTTAAAAATCAATAAATAATTACGGCCCTCAGGGCTATTAAAAATTGTATTATGGAACGGAAAGAATTTCTTGCAGCATTAGGAGTCAGCGCAGGGTCGTTTGTTATTGCTTCCTGCCTGGGAGCATGCGGAAAAGGTGATACAGGTTCACCCGATCCAGGACCGGGACCAGGGCCAACTCCAGGAACAAAAGTCGATTTTAACTTCGATGTTGCTGCCAATGCTGATATCAGCTCGAAAGGCTGGACAATTATGAACGGGATTATTATTGCCAAAAGCGGTTCAAGTTACCTGGCTTTATCCGGTGCCTGTACTCATGAAGGCAATCCTATGACCTACGATTCTGCGGCCAATAAGTTCCCCTGCTCCTTGAAGGACGGAGCCCATGGTTCTGTATTTGATGCTAATGGTGTAAAACTCCAGGGTCCGGCCACATCTAACCTGAAAAAATTCAATACCACCTTATCGGGAAATTCATTGAGGGTTTATGAATCCTGATTTTAAACATTTCCCTGCATTAATAAATGCCATGAGAAAACTATACCTGATATTATTATTTATACTCCCTTTAGCTGTTAATGGGCAGGAGGACCTGATGAAACTTGCTACAGACAGCAATGAAGTCCTGGTGAGGACAGGAACATTCAAAGCTACCCGTATCATTAATGGCCATTCAGTTGAAACGGTAGGAAAAAACAACATGGATTTTATAATTTCCCACCGCTTTGACCGCTTGAATCGCGGCTTTGATGATTTTTTTGGATTGGATGCAGCAACTAATCGTCTGGGACTTGAATATGGGATAAATGATAATATAATGGTTGGAATAGGCCGAAGCTCGTTTCAAAAAATGTACGACTTCTTCGGAAAGTATAAACTGATCAGGCAAACCACAGGCGAAAGAAATATACCTCTTTCTCTGACTGCATTTTCCGGCTACTCTTTGCGAACTCAGAAAACCACGCCAACGCTTTCAGCATCCGACCGCAGCAGTTATACAGCCCAGTTGTTAGTTGCCAGAAAATTTAGTGAGGCACTTTCTCTGCAGTTATCGCCTACGATGATCATAAATAATCGTCCAGATTTTCCTGGTGATTCAAAATCTGTATTCGCAACAGGAATTGGAGGAAGAATGAAATTAACCCGGCGAACATCCTTAAATGGTGAGTATAATTATGTCTTCCCGAACCAGATTGATGACAGCTATTCGGATAATTTATCCTTCAGTTTTGATCTTGAAACCGGTGGCCATGTCTTCCAACTTCTGTTTACTAATTCTTTCGGGATGATAGAGCGGCAGTTCATTACTGAAACTACCGGCAAATGGGGAAGCGGAGACATTCACTTTGGTTTTAACATTTCCAGAACATTCTCTTTCGTAAAGAAAAATAAAGTCAGGCCATGATCCGTCTGCTAATTATATCGGTTCTTTTGATTTCATATTCTTGTGTTTCAGCGCAAAGCAAGTTGTTTGGTACCCAAAAAAGTGAGTTCAGCTTCTACTCAAAGGCTCCCCTTGAAGACATCGAAGCAAAAAATATTAATGCGATTTCGATCCTCAATACGTCAAATAATGAATTAGTGGTTCGTGTTCCAATAGCAAGATTTATTTTCAGAAATAAGCTGATGCAGCAGCATTTTAATGAAAATTATATGGAAAGTGAAAAGTATCCTCACGCTACTTTTAAAGGAAAAATTAATGAGGTTATTGATTTTAGCAAACCTGGAGTATATGACGTAAGCGCCACGGGTATACTTAATATTCACGGTATAAATCGTGAACGCACAATAAGAGGCAAACTAACCATTGCAGAAAAAATTCTTCAGATCGACACCAGGTTTGATGTGCTGTTAAAAGATCATGATATTGATATCCCAACCCTTGTTTTCAATAAGATAGCAGAAAAAATTTCCGTAAGCGCAAGTATTAATTATAGCCCTTACTCAAAATAGATTCGGGTTATCTGCTCCAAAATTTTCATTTTTGGAAATTATACTAACCAAGTATGACTTCCCATTCAATTTGTTCTGAACGCTTATCACTTTCGGTTATTCAGCATATCATTTCTGAAGAACTGCCGCTATCGCTGTCTGAAAAGTCAAAAAGCGCCATTATAAAGTGCAGAAACTATCTGGACAAAAAACTATCCGAAACCGGTTCACCTATCTATGGTATAAATACAGGATTTGGTTATCTGCAGAATGTGATCATTCCAGACGATCAGCTGAGCCTGTTACAGCATAACCTGCTTCTTTCGCATGCATGCGGTACAGGTGACCATGTTCCCAAGGAGATCATTAAGCTTATGCTGCTTCTGAAGATCCAGTCACTGGCGTATGGCCACTCCGGCATCAATCTTCAGACTGTGGAACGATTGATCTTTATGTATAATAACAATGTTCTTCCTGTAATTTATACACAGGGTTCATTAGGGGCCTCCGGCGATCTCGCCCCTTTGGCTCATTTATCCCTTCCGCTTATTGGAGCCGGAAAGGTCTGGCTGGGCGATGAGGAATGCGATTCGGCAGAATGGCTAAGCAGATCAGGAATGAAGGCCTTAAGCCTTCAATCAAAAGAAGGCCTTGCGCTTATTAACGGAACACAGTTCATGACTGCCTATGGGGTCCATATTCTGTTAAACTGTAAACGTCTTGCCGCATTCGCCGATACCATTGGTGCCCTTTCCGTGGATGTTTTTGATTGCCGCATCGAACCCTTTAAAACTTTAAGCCACCAGATCAGGCCGCATAAAGGTCAGGTGGAAACCGCTGAAAAGATTTTTGGCCTTCTTCAGGGAAGTGAATTGATCGTTCAGGATAAAAAACAGGTTCAGGATCCATACTCCTTCCGTTGTATTCCCCAGGTTCATGGCGCAAGTAAAGAGGTGTTTGAATATGCAGGCTCCGTAATCGATGTCGAAATAAATTCTGTAACCGACAATCCCAATATTTTTCCGGATGAGGATGAGATCATTTCAGCCGGGAACTTTCATGGGCAGCCTTTGGCTTTCGCCTTTGATTTTACCGGAATTGCTTTGGCAGAACTTGGTTCAATTTCAGAAAGACGCACCTTTCAGTTAATTTCCGGTCAGAGAGGCTTACCTAATTTCCTGGTTAAGGATGCCGGACTAAATTCCGGATTGATGATCCCGCAGTATACCGCTGCTTCCATCGCCAGTGAAAACAAACAGCTGGCCAGTCCCGCTTCGGTGGATTCAATCGTATCCAGCAACGGCCAGGAAGACCATGTTAGCATGGGTGCTAATGCGGTTACCAAATGCTTAAGAATAATGCTGAATGTGGAGAGAATTCTTGCCATTGAACTCTTAACAGCTGCTCAGGGCCTGGAATTTAAACGGCCTGGAAAATCATCTCCTGAGCTGGAAAAAATGGTTTTAGAATTCAGAAAAACCATACCGGAGCATGAACACGACCGTTTATTATCGGTGGATATAAAAAACTCAGTAAAGTTCATTAAATCGTATACGATCTGATCATTTACCTTCCAGCGGACGTACCAATGGCAGTATAATACTGCTCAGCCTGGGTCCACCGTGATGAATGGTTTGCTGGGCCACGCGCACTCTTGAACTGCTTCCTAAGGGATCGCCAGTATTGGGATTACGGTCAAACTGCGGAAAATTACTTGAAGTAATATCTATACGGATCCGGTGTCCCGGAAGGAATACATTTGCTGTCCCGGTTAATTCGATAGTGTATTCATACACCTGATTCGGTGTTAACAATTTGATCTTATCTAACCCTTCACGGAATCTGGCTCTTAAAATTCCTTCCGAAACAGGCATTGCAAATCCGTCGGGATAAACATCAACAAGTTTGATCATCCAGTCAGTATCAGGCCCGTCCGTTGCAGCAAATAATTTCATTTTTACGGGACCTGCTACAGTAAGCGGATCTTTTAGAAATTCAGAGGTATATACCAGAACATCTTCCTGTCTTTCAAGAGGCCTCTGGTCATAAGGACCGGCAGCTGTCGGGGTTCCGCAGCAGTTATTACCCCCCAATGTCAGAACAGGTGATTTTGGATCATAGGTGTATTTGTCGGCAGCAGCGGTTTTTGGAGCCTCGAAACTTAACCTGCCGTCACCCCTTACGGAGTTCGCATTTCCATTACTTGTGAGATACAAGTTTTTATACTGTGTGCCCGGAATAGGATAATCCTTTTCGCTGCGCCACTTGTTAGCCCCCATATAATACAATTGTACCGGATCTTCCAGATTTAAACCGTTCTTGATCCCTTTAAGGTGATAATCAAAGAACTTCAGTTCCCTGTCAAACATTTTCATGTTTGCAGCGGGTCCAAAATCAACACCCCCGAATGACTGGGAAGGACCATGCCCCCATGGACCAATGATCATCCTTGCACCTGCACGGGCTTCGGGCGTTGCGCCCTTATTCTTCATGCCGATATAGCCGTTGATCGTACCCATTAAAAAAATATCAAACCAACCGCCATATGTATGTGCCGGTACAGTCATTTTATCAAAGCGCTCTTCATCGCTAATCGATTTCCAGTAATCGTCATAACTCTCATGCTCGATCCAATCCCGGTAATGTTTAACGGCATATCCTGCGCTCTGTAAATCGCCATCTTTTAAAGGCAGATGTCTGAGAATATTGTCATACTTTAATTCCTCGGGGGCATAAGCTTCAGTATGCCAGTATTGAGGCAGCATAATCCGATTTGGCATACGCACTACCCCCCAGCCATAATTAAAGCTTAACCTGAAAGCTCCACCCATCGTTAACCAGTTAGCATAAATATTTGTAGATGCCACACCTGGAAAAGCAGCTACTAAATGCGGCGGTGCCTGACTCATGGCAGCCCATTGATTATGACCCAGATAACTGCCTCCCTGCATACCAACCTTTCCATTTGAAAAAGGCTGGGCTGCAGCCCATTCAATCACATCATAGCCATCCTTTGCTTCATCCCGAAATGGATCCCATACCCCCTCACTTTCATATCGTCCTCTGACATCCGCAAATACAACTGCATATCCTTGCTGGGCAAATTTAATCTTATCCTGATGGCCGCCGTCGCGCTGGACGCCATAACAGGTACGAATCACGATGGTGGGATATTTTCCTGGCAAAGCCGGCAGATAAACATCGGCGAACAATTTTACTCCGTCACGCATGGTGATCGTTTTATAACGTTCAATGCGGATTTCATTAGAACCGTAAATTGGAGTTTCAGAAATTACAGGATCGGTGGCAGGAGTTTTTATACTCCGGGAACCGTTGACAATCAGTAATTCCTTTTCGTAGGGTTTAAATTTAAAACTCCTGGAAAAATGACTTCCTGGGTTAATTATCTCAGCATGTCCCTGGAAAGATATCCCAGCCGAAAGTAAAAGGATCAGAAATAAAGAGCTTAACTTTTCCATGGTCATTAAGTTTAAAACCTAATTAAATATGAAAAAATTAAACTAAAATTCCAATACCTTATAGCCCCCTATTCTTACTTGAAATTAAAGGGTAAATAAAAGCCTACAGATATATTGCGACCCTGATTATAATAACCGGCGTTTGGATTACTTTCATCAAGGCGCCCGGGCTTAAATCTGCTCAAGTGATCGTAATAGGCCTTGTCAAACAGATTATTCGCTGAAACATTCAGCCGGAGGGCTTGATTTTTAAGCATTAAAGTTGTACCCAGAGCCAAGTTCACAAGCGTATAACCTTTGCTAACCGATTCAAAGTTATCCACTCGGTTTTGCCTGAAGACATTATCCAGAGCAAGGGAAAAGTAGGTGCTTTTAATCCCCTTAATTTCGGGCTCCAGCCTAAGCTCATTTCTCAGCACAGCTGCAGGGATAAAAGGAAGGGGTCTATTGGTTGCACGATTTACTCCCCGGGTATATGAAAAGCTGTTTTCAAAATGGATAAGTTCTGCGGGATGCAGCGTTAGACTCGCTTCAATTCCTGATAAATTCGCATTATCCTGTATGAAACGATAGACAGGAAATACATCCGTACCAACCAAAATAGTTTCATTGTTATTCTGACGGTTGTAGATATACTTATCAATATAATTATTAAATGCTCCCAGACTGGCGCTGACCGCATTATTATTAAACTCAAACGCTAAATCACCATAGTAACTATTTTCCGGACTTAATTTATTGTTTCCGATTTCATATCTGAAAGTTCCTTCATGAACCCCGTCAGAACTTAACTCTGCAATATTCGGCGACCGAAAGGCAGAACCAAGATTTGCCTTAAAATTGAAGTGTTCTGTAAATTCCTTTGTAAAACCAAGCGCGCCGCTAAGGTTAGAAAAACTGTTACTGAAATTATTGAATTTCGGAACACCCTCAGAGAACATTTGCTGGCCCTCAATATTGCGGTAATCAAATCTTGCTCCTAAGTTAAATGTTATAGTCTCCCAGGATTTTTTGGCATAAGCAAAAACCCCGAATTCCCCGGAATTATAATCCGGTATCAGGAGTTCTTCTGCCTTATTTTTATTATCCTGTAATGCTCCTGATAATCCGATAACAGGTTCCCAGCCATTGTTTTCATTGAAAAAATATTTAAAATCTGCACTATAGGTCTTCAGGTCAAAGAACAATGCAGGATTAGTCCGGTTATCTTCCAGTTCTCTCCTCTGATTATCCTGGAAAGCTAAAATGGATCTGAGTCTTCCATTACCCAGGAGTATATGGGTATTTAAGGCAATCTTATAATGGCGGATATCCTGAAAAGGAAGGAATAGCTCCCGGTCCTTTAACTGCTTATCGCTAAGAACCACCCCATTGGCATCTTCAAATTTACCATCAGAATTACGCTCAAAATCAGGAAGGCCGATATTGTTCCGGAAACTGGAAAAATTCAAATGAGAATAGCCCCATTTTTTATTAAATCCCAGCTCCCCGCTAATATTTCTTTCATTATAGCCTGTATTTGCAATGCGTCCGTCAGGGGCTTCATAACTATAGGCATTTTTGTAGGAACCTCTGGCGCGCCATACAAAACCATGGCTGTTCCCTTGGAGCATGGCAGAATTTCCGCTAAGCCCGTTATTAGACTGGTAACTGGATAAAAGTTCGCCCCGCATCTGCCCTTCAGGCGTTGGCAAAGGCTCAAGAATGTTGATCACCCCACCCAGGGCATCAGAGCCATATAGTAAGCTGGCCGCTCCGCGCAAAATTTCAACTCGTTCAGCACTGTACTGATCCACTTCCAGACCATGTTCATCACCCCACTGCTGCCCTTCCTGTTTGGCTCCGTCAACCAATGTGACCACCCGGTTATAACTAAGTCCCCGGATTACAGGCTTTGAGATCCCTCCTCCCGTGGTTACCTGAGAAACTCCGGGCACCTTAGCAATAGCATCCACAAGATTTCCAGAAGGTCTGTTGACCAACTGTTCCTTAGTGACTGATGATACTGCCGTGCTGTTCTTGCGATTATCTGTGCTGAAGGCTGTTCCTGTAACTACCACTTCCTTTGCTTCAATCATGGAAGGAAAAAGCTCGAATTCAAGAGAGGAGGTTTGTGAAAGATCAAGGGTTCTGATTAAAGTTTTATAACCAATAAAACGGACTTCAATAAGAAACCTCCCTTTATCCGGGATATTAGTGAAGCTGAACCGGCCGGAACCATCTGAAACGACGGAGATCTTGAGATCCGGTATAGTTATAAGTGCTCCGGGCAGCGGTTCCTTAGTCTGACCATCGATAACGCGTCCTTCAAGAGAAAAAACGCCGGCATATGAACCAAAACTGGTAAAAAATAAAAAAGTATAGAGAACAAGAGATTTCATTTCTAATGTTTAAACAATGATAAAAAGGAATTGGATGAGATTGGGAAGCTAAAACTTCACCATTTAGAATAAATTGCCTTTATTCTGCGGGAGGGCCCCTTAAGGATGAGAATATCTGCTCAATAAAGTAACCGCTTATCTTGCTTTCGGCAAAGGCAGTTATTGCAGGAGAAAGTCTGATCTTGTCAAGCAGGCTGGTCTTCGTAAAACTTTTATCAAAATGAATGGCACATGCCCAGCAAAAATCCGCCTTCTTGGTTATTTTAAGTTTATGCGTACAGGTGGAATGTGTTTTATCACTTTTACAGGATACTGTGGAATACTGATGGCTATGGAAAATGTCAAGGGGTATTAAAGTCACCGAGAAACTCAGCAGCAAGACTACTGAAAATGCAATACCCAATGATTTTTTAATATCTTTCATACCTAAGATTATAACAAAAATATATAAAACATAAAGGATTACCTAATTCCGTAATTTTACCCTTGTAACAATTTACTATCCATCATGTCAAACATATCATCCACGATTGACCTTTCGGTTAAAAATACCCCAGTTGGAACCACATTAAATTGTAAAGGATGGGTTCAGGAGGCCGCATTAAGAATGCTGTTAAACAATCTTGATCCTGAAGTCGCTGAACGGCCCGAAGAACTGATCGTATATGGAGGGCGGGGAAAGGCAGCTCGAAATCCCGAAGCCCTCGATCTCATCATAAAAGCATTAAAAGATCTGGAAGAGGATGAAACCCTGCTTATTCAATCCGGGAAGGCTGTAGGTATACTTCCGACCCACAAAGATGCACCTCGCGTCCTGATTTCCAATTCCCAGCTTGTTCCCAAATGGGCAACACAAAAGCATTTTGATGATCTGGAAGATAAGGGACTGATGATGTACGGTCAAATGACCGCAGGTTCATGGATCTATATCGGGTCACAGGGAATTGTTCAGGGAACTTATGAAACTTTTGCCGAAATCGCCAGGCAGCATTTTGAAGGATCATTAAAAGGAACACTTTCCGTTACTGCCGGTCTCGGAGGTATGGGCGGAGCCCAGCCCCTGGCTATTACAATGAATAATGGTGTATGTCTGGCTGCGGAAGTTGAAGAATGGAGAATCAGAAAACGACTGGAAACCAGATATATAGATGAAATAGAACTGGACATAGATACAGCGATAGATCGTGCAATAAAATATACCAGAGAAGGAAAAGCTCTGTCCATTGGCGTGGTGTGTAATGCAGTAGATCTGTTACAGCGTTTAATAGACAGGCAAATAACTCCGGATGTGCTTACTGACCAAACATCGGCTCATGATCCATTAATTGGTTATTTTCCCGAAGGCCTGAACGTAGAACAAGCCCGGATATTGAGGGAACAAAATCCGGCAGAATATATAAAAAGATCATACAGTACCATGGCAAGGCATGTAAATCAAATGCTGGAACTTCAGAATCGCGGAGCTGTAACATTTGATTATGGAAATAACCTTCGCGGCCGGGCACTTGAAGCCGGAGTGGCTAATGCCTTTGACTTTCCGGGATTTGTTCCTGCCTATATTCGTCCTTTATTCTGTGAAGGTAAAGGTCCTTTCCGATGGGCTGCACTTAGCGGCGACCCACAGGATATTTATGAAACCGATAAACTCATTCTGGAACTGTTTCCGGAAAATGAAGGGCTGCACCGATGGATCAAAATGGCGCAGGAACGGATTGCCTTCCAGGGTTTACCGGCCAGAATCTGCTGGCTGGGACAAGGAGAGCGGGAAATAGCCGGCCTAGCATTTAATAAACTTGTAGCAGAAGGAAAGGTTAAGGCTCCTTTAGTCATCGGACGCGATCACCTGGATACCGGGTCTGTAGCTTCCCCAAACAGGGAAACCGAGGGAATGAAAGATGGTTCTGATGCAGTCGCAGACTGGCCGGTATTAAATGCCCTGATCAATACCGCCGGCGGAGCAAGCTGGGTGTCCTTACATCATGGCGGAGGTGTTGGAATTGGCTATTCAATTCATGCAGGGATGGTCATTGTAGCTGATGGTTCCGCCGATGCTGAGCGACGAATAAAGCGGGTCTTACATAATGATCCCGCAATGGGAGTTATCCGTCATGCGGATGCAGGATATGATATTGCCCTAGATACTGCCAGGAAGCATAATTTGGATCTGAAGTCAAGATTGAAATAATTTGCTTGCAAAACTGAAATAAACTAAACTAGATAGTTATCCAATTTTAATTGGTGGCTCAGTTGTGATGTGGCGGGAGAAAAGTAAATACCATTTATATCATGCCGGTTGTATTCAGGTTAGGATAAAAAAACATACCAGGCAAAAGGTTTTTTTAACATTTATCCAGCTATGGGGGTTGTCCGATATGTGGATACAGGATATGATATTGCCATAGATACTGAAAGGAAGCATATACTTTATCATCGCAAATCTGCAAAAACGTTACCCGCAAGCGTTAAGAACAACCGTTCAACCATCAGACTGAAACTGTAATCATCGAACTTTGACATCTTGACCATACTTTCGGTCAACCAAAACGCTCTCCCTCCAAGAAAAATTATTTTTAAAATTCCCTCATCTAACTTCCGGCGGATGCTGGTTCAATTTAATGCCAGGGAGGAAAGTAAGGGCCTATATTTCTTCGGATATCCTTCGGAGGTACTGCGGATGTTACTCATACTTCTTCGGATAATTTCCGAAGTATATCCAATTTAAGCATGACTATATTAAGATCCGTATTTGAAATGGATATAATTTTCTTAACTTAAGATAAATAAACCAATTCTGAAAGATTATGGCACGCGTAATTGATGGAATTAACGGAACCTTCAGCGGGAAGGTAGGTTCCGTAGTGGGATACACCCGGTATGGCCAGGGATTCATGCGGAGTTTACCTAAAAAGATCCAAAAAGCCCCCAGCCAAAAACAGCTTGACAACCGCAAAGCGATGGCGGCGGCCCAGGCATGGCTAAAATATCTAACACCTTATGTGCGTGTAGGCTTTAAAAATTATTCCCAAAAGCAGCATGGATTCGGAAGTGCTCTGTCTTACCTGAAATTGAACGCCCTCCGGGAAGATTTCACTGTAGACCCATCACGGGTATTAATCACCTGGGGGGATCTGCCTGGGCCTTTGTCGCCAGCCGTAAGTAATACCCGGCCCGGCTTCCTGGAATTTACCTGGGAACCCATCGCTCACAGTAATGATCATGTGATTCTGCTTGCAACCACCTGTACGGGCCATTTTACCGGTGAACTCTGCGGGGCCAGACGAGATGCGGGCAAACACCTGCTCGACTGCAAGTTCATATCAGGCATGGAAGCCGAAGTATATATCGGTTTTATCACAGAGGAGCGGGAAAGGTGTTCGAATAGTGTGTATTTAGGAAGGATAAAAGTAGTATAAGGCTTAGAGGCTCAAACATTACCAAAGGTCCCACCCCCCATGAAAAATTGCTTGCTACACGATTGGCAACCTTACAGGATGTACCCGGCTGATTGGGATTAGAAAATAAAGCAAATAACAACAGGTTAATTCATGCTTGAGTTGGTAATTCATATTCTCGGCAGTATAACAATTACTCTTCTTTTGTAAATCCCGGTGCATAAAAGAGGGCACAAAACTATCAGGGTGACGTCTAAACGACCTGGATTTAAATTCAAACAAACATTCGAACGGCCTTAAACAGTCAGGCCATTTCCAAGTAAACCAGCATAAAACCTGTGTCCTTTACCGGAATTTAATTGCAGCAGACACAAAATAAAATTGAGCTTTTGATATTTAATGTTATTACATTCAAGTATGATATCATTTTTATTGCTCATCGCAAGCGTCATACTTCTTATTTTACTTACGGCAAAATGGAATTTGCATCCATTTTTAGCCTTATTGTTTGTCGCACTTTTTTTTGGAGTCGTTTCCGGGATGGATCCGGATACCATCATTAAATCTGTTAATGATGGATTTGGCAATACTTTAGGTAAAATAGGAATTGTTATCGCCCTGGGTGTGATCATCGGATCTATTCTGGAATATTCGGGCGGAGCCTATAAACTGGCAGAAATTGTCATCAATATTATTGGCAAAAAACGTGTACACGAAGCCATGGGTATAGTCGGGTTTATTGTTTCTATTCCGGTATTTGCCGATAGCGGGTTCATTATTCTCAACCCCCTGAATAAAAGTTTAACTAAAAAAGCAGGCCTTTCTATAGTTGGAACTGCGGTAGCTCTGATACTTGGCTTAATGATCTCGCATGTTTTAATCCCTCCAACCCCCGGACCTATTGCTGCTGCAGGCATCATCGGTGCGGATGTTGGCTTAGTCATGCTGGTTGGACTGATCATAGGAATGTTTTCACTTGTAGTGGCTATCACCTATTCAAAATATTATGCTGCAAGAACCTATATCGACCCAAATCCTGAATTGACAGAGGAGATCATCCAGGAAAAAATAAGAAATGCGCCAGGTGCTGTAAAGTCTTTTTTACCAATCGTGACCCCTATTATACTGATCATTGGCAAATCTGTAATGGAATTTATTATCACCGACGGGCAACAGGAAGCCTGGTGGTTTAAAATGATTGGATTTATGGGTTCTCCGGTCATTGCACTATTTACCGGGATGCTTTTTGCGTTTTTAATACCTAAAAAACTGGATAAAGAAATACTTTCTACAACGGGATGGGTGGGAAAAGCCATCAATGACGCATCAACGATCATAATTATTTCAGGCGCAGGCGGAATTTTTGGGGCTATCCTTCAAAATAGTGGAATTGCCACAACAATGGCTAATGGATTATCAGATGCTAACCTTGGCATATGGCTTCCATTTTTGCTTTGTGCCGCCATCAAAACGGCACAGGGCTCTTCTACCGTAGCATTGATAACAACAGCGTCTATCATTGCCCCTATGCTGCCGGGCATGGGATTTGAATCCGAGATTGACAAAGCATTAATTGTTGCCGCAATTGCAGCCGGAGCAATGGTGGTTTCACATGCCAATGACAGCGGGTTTTGGATCTTGACCCAATTTTCAGGTATTGACGTAAAAACAGGGTATCGTACTTACACCTTAGGTACATTAGTGGTCGGGGTTTCCACTGCACTTTTTGTCTACATTGCTACTTTTATAGTTTAATAATCTTCAAGTACATGCTCTTGTTAAAGCGGAAAATTTTTACACTTGCTGCGTTAACGATGGGAGCGGCATCCTTTTTGGCTTTTTCAGACCAAAAAGATATAGCGGACAGCGTGTTAAAACGCCCAATAGATGCAACAAAAATTGGAATAATGTCTTAACTTAATTCAGATCCGGTTCACTCTCAAGTATCCCTATCTGTACAAGCACTTCTTCCTCCTTAACCGGAAATTCTTTCCCATGTCTGATGGTCTGAACAATTGCTTCAAACAGGTCCATGTATTTGCCCTTTACAGAGGGAACAAATTCTATTGTCTTTTCACCACGGTCGTTCATGAGTGTCAGCTTTCCTTCCTTACCGGGATCTTCATCCCCGAAACCCGAATCACCCGGTTTCATACCGGCGATCAGCTGTTCTTCCTGCTTATCGCAGAATGCTTTTACGAATGAGCCTTTTGTTCCGTTTATAATTATCCCCGGTTGCGGATCAGCCACCAGCAAACTGGCGGTTACGAATACATTGAGTTGATTTGGATAGGTTAAATGGATATGGCCATAATCGTCTACCTGTGAGTTCTCGCGGTAAATACCGGTCACCTTGTGAAATCCTGATGGTTTACCAAGGATGCAGATCACCTGATCTAATAAATGCGCGCCAAGATCATACACAATTCCGGAAGCAGGCAAAGGAGTTTCCTTAAAGACCTTGGGACCGATCTCAGCCCTGTAACGGTCGTACCGCAGATGTATTTCAATGATCCGCCCTAATTTTCCACTGTTGATAACGTCACGGGTCACTGCAAAATCACTTGAAAATCTGCGATTCTGATAAACCATAACCTTGCGGTTAAGCTTTCTTCCCAGCTCAAATATCTCCTTGGCCTCTTTTGATGTTGAGGCAAATGGCTTTTCGACAAGTATGTCCTTTCCTGCCAACAGGGCCTGTCTGGCGTAATCAACGTGTGTATTACTTGGGGTGTTTACTATTACAAGTTCAATTTCAGGGTCTTCCAGTATTTCCTGTAGCGTATCATAACTTTTTATGCCTGGATAATCTGCCAGGACCCGCTTGGTTTTATGCTCTAAAACACCTTTAAAACTAAAACCCGAATGTGAAGATACAAACGGAGCATGAAATAATTTTCCTGACATTCCGTAAGCCAATAGCGCAGTGACAATAGGTTTTTGCATTGACAAATATAATAATTGAGCATGTGAATTGATTATCTCCGCGTATTTACCAAAATTGCCGGGCAATTCTCTCTTTATCCGCCCAATTAATTATTGATATAGCTTCGAATCGCTAATTTTTCCAGACTTTTGTATATGACACCATCTGAAATAAACGCTAAATGGAAGCAGTTACAGGAGAGAATATCCAAAGATTTTGATACCGATCTCCCTGACATGAAAGTGATGCTCTTTTTGATCGGAGTTCAGGAACTTGGAAAGGGCCCTTCAAAATTCAGCAAACGACAAAAAGAGGAATTAATGCATATTGCAAACTGCCGCTTATTCAGTGAACTGGGCTTTTACGAGCTGGAAGGTCTGGATCAGGATGGCTGGCCGCATTGGAAACTTGTTAAAGCTATTCCGGCCTACACACTTATGGAGCAGGAAATGGTGATGAAATCGCTCATTGTCAATTATTTTGAAAATAATTAAGTATTAACTTTTCCCCTACCTTTATAAATTCTATTCCTTAAAAACCAGATAAAAATGAAGATCTTCCTCACATTCGTTTTACTCTTTATTGTATCAGCAGCAAGCGCAAAACCCGGACACAATTATGTCAGGGTTAAGACAAATAAAGGGGAATGTATTATCATGCTTTACAACCAGACGCCCAAGCATCGGGACAATTTTTTGAAGCTGGCAAAGGAAGGTTTTTACAATGGAACGTTATTCCATAGGGTAATAAAGGAATTTATGATCCAGGGGGGTGACCCCGATTCAAAAACAGCTAAAAGCGGTCAGGCTTTAGGTGAAGGCGACCTAGGTTATCGTATTGATGCGGAATTCAGGGATAGTTTGTTCCATAAAAAAGGCGTATTGGCTGCCGCAAGGGATAACAATCCCGAAAAGGCATCCAGCGCCAGCCAGTTTTACATCGTTCAGGGGAAAAAATGGACAGATGAATCTCTTGAGGATGTACGGATCAAGAGAATGAACAGCAGATCAATACCAGATTCCCAGCGAGCGGTCTATAAAAGTGTTGGAGGCACCCCACATCTGGACCAGAATTATACCGTTTATGGTGAGGTTGTCAGGGGGCTGGATATGATTGATACTATTGCGTCTGCTAAAACATCTTCAGGCGACCGTCCGATTGAAGATATTGCCATGGAAGTCAGCATTCTTAAAAAAAGGGAAGCCCGTAAACTCGAAAAGGAGCTGGGATTAAAAAACAATAAACTGTAGTGCTATTATGAAGATCATCTCATATAATGTTAACGGAATTCGTTCGGCGTTCAGCAAAGACTGGCTGACATGGCTTAAAGCTGCCGATCCGGATATTGTCTGCCTCCAGGAGATTAAAGCCACTCCTGATCAGCTGATGGACCTGCTTCTGCTTGAGCAGATGGGTTATGAACACTACTGGAATCCGGCAGAGAAAAAAGGATACAGCGGTACAGCCATTTTCACTAAACATTCCCCTAAACATGTTGAATATGGCTGCGGGATTGAAGAATACGACCGCGAAGGCAGGGTGATCCGGGCAGATTTTGAAAATTTTTCCGTGATGAGCACTTACTTCCCGTCAGGTTCAAGCGGTGAGGATCGCCAAACTTTCAAATATCGTTTTTTAGAGGATTTTCAGGATTATTCGGATAAGATCAGGCTTGATCACCCAAAGCTCGTAATTTCCGGAGATTACAATATCTGTCACCGACCTATTGATATTCATAACCCGAAATCAAATGCCAACTCCTCCGGATTTCTTCCCGCTGAACGGGAATGGATGGAGAATTTTATGAATACCGGATTTGTTGATTCATTCAGACATTTCAACGTTGAGCCACATAATTATACGTGGTGGAGCTTCAGGTCAAATGCAAGGAATAAAAATCTGGGTTGGCGTATTGATTATAATATGGTAACGGCGGCTCTTCAGGATAATATTAAGCGGTCTGCCATTTTACCTGAAGCAAGACATTCCGACCATTGTCCGGTTTTGCTTGAACTGGCTTTTTGATCCATGAGTTTTTTACGATTTACGTAAAGCCTTTCACAATTATTATATTCGATTATGTCATCTTTACTCATTACAGAGATAAAATCTCTTGCAGGAATTCAGCCTGCTGAACTTAAGGTTTTAAGAGGTTCTGAAATGAGCATGCTGAATGTGCTGAATGATGCCTGGCTATGGCTTGAAAACGGTAAGATTAAAGATTTTGGGGCTATGGATACTATCCCTTCGGGGATCATAGAAAACAGCACTCATTTGAGCGCCAAAGACCGTTATGTATTCCCCTCATGGTGCGACTCTCATACACACCTTGTATATGCTGCTAGCCGGGAAGAGGAATTTGTAATGAAAATAAAGGGAAGCAGTTATGAAGAAATTGCTGCCAGCGGAGGAGGAATACTGAATTCAGCCCGGAAACTGCAGTCATCAACGGAAGATCATCTGTTTGAACAAAGTTCCAGGCGCATTGATGAGATTATACGCATGGGCACCGGGGCTGTAGAAATAAAAAGCGGCTACGGATTAAACCTGGACAGTGAAATAAAAATGCTTCGGGTGATCCGGAGGTTAAGGGAATCATCTCCAGTTGAAATCAAAGCTACCTTTTTAGGCGCTCATGCATTCCCGCAAGAATTTAAAAGCGACCATGAGGGGTATATCAACCTGCTTATAAATAAAATGCTGCCTCAAATAGCGGATGAGGGCTTGGCTGATTATATCGATGTATTTTGTGAGCAGGGCTTTTTTTCAGTGGATGAAACATCCCGTCTCCTGGAAGCAGGAGCAAAATATGGTTTGAAACCGAAGATACATGCAAATCAGCTTTCGGCATCAGGTGCTGTTGAAGTGGGAGTAAAACACAAGGCGCTGAGCGTTGATCATCTGGAAGTTCTGAATAAAGAAGCGCTTGAAGCTTTAAAAAACAGTGATACCATCGCTACACTTCTGCCTTCTTGTTCCCTTTTTCTCGGTATTCCCTTTGCCGATGCAAGAGCCCTTATCAATGCAGGGATCCCGGTATCGATTGCCTCAGATTTTAATCCGGGATCTTCTCCTTCCGGAAACATGAACCTGGTGGTATCACTGGCGTGTATACGTCAAAAAATGCTCCCTGAGGAGGCTATTAATGCTGCAACAATAAACGGAGCGGCAGCGATGGAGTTAAGTCACAGCCATGGAAGTATCACCAGAGGAAAATCGGCCAATGTATTTATTACCAAGCCTTTGCCTTCGATTGCTTATTATCCTTATTCCTTTGGCTCGGGTCTTATTGATACAATAATTGTCAACGGAAAAATTTACTGATATGGGCAAACTGATTATCTATTCACGCAGTAATCTTATGGACCTGATCGCTGTGCGGGAGGGTGAAAAAAAAATGGGTGAACAGATGCTGGTGTTTGAATCTATAGACCAGCTGGCTGCTTCAACCTGCAAATTTGTTTTGATCGGCCTGCCTGAAGATGTTGGAATAAAGGCAAACTTTGGTATACAGGGATCGAGAACTGCATGGCAGGCGGCTTTAACTGCCTTATGCAATGTTCAAAGTACAGAGCGCCTCAAGGGTGAGGAGATCGCAGTTCTTGGGCATATTGATTTCAATCCGGAAATTGAAAAAGCAAATAAACTCGATCCCGCCAAAGCACTGGAACTGGTAGCGCTCAGAAACCTGGTAGCAGAAATTGATAATCAGGTGGAAGAGTTGGCATTCAAACTGTTTTCATCCGGAAAAATACCTTTATTTATTGGAGGGGGTCATAATAATGCCTATCCCATTCTGAAAGCCTTTTCAAAATTCTGTAAATCCCCTGTCAATACTATAAACATTGATGCGCACGCTGATTTCAGGCCTCTGGAGGGGCGCCATAGCGGAAATGGGTTTAGCTATGCTATGCGTGAGGAATATCTTGGGAAATATGCCATTCTGGGCCTTCATGAAAATTATAATTCTGCAGCAATGGTATCGGAACTGAAATCATTTAAAGATCAGATTGTTTTTACTTTTTATGATGATCTGATCAGAGAAGACAACAGTTACGACCGCGCATTTCAGGAAGCTTTAAATTTTACGCAGGGGAATGGGGGGCTCGAAATAGATGTCGATTCTATTAAAGGAGTCTTATCTAGTGCAGTTACTCCTTCCGGATTTAGTCTTGACCAGATAAGAAAAATGATCGCTTCAAGCCGAACTCAAACAATCTCATATCTGCATATCGCAGAAGCGGCCGCTTCGCTTGTAGATGGTCGCGAAAATCTACTCTGCGGAAAAACCATTTCATTCCTTGTGACTGATTTTGTCAAAGCCCAACTTTAATCAGAATTCCCAAATTTTTCCGGGACTGATACACGAATCAAGTTTTATATCATAGGGATTAAGATCAGTAATTTCATCTACCGGTTCAAAAAAAGATAAGCCTACCTTTTTTACATCCGGCCGGCATTTAGACAGAAATCGGTCATAAAATCCCTTGCCATATCCCGCCCTGTTACCCATTTTATCATAAGCAAGCAAAGGCACAAAAACCAGATCTATCTGATCCGGAGTAATCACTTTGCCGTGAATAGGTTCAGGAATATCATGTTTATTCCTGCCCAGAATAGTATACTCGTGATCATAAAGAATATTAATAATCTCCCTTTTTTCAAAGTCGGTTTTCGGAATCACTATTTCCAGTCGGGGATGTTCATGTTTAAAATAGTTTATAATGGAAAAAGTATCCACCTCCATATGCTTACGTATAGGCATAAAAATATGGACAATACGGTATTCCGACCAGTTGATCTGCTTCACCTGATCCAGCAGTTCATCATTAAGGATCCAGTATTGTGACCTTGAAAGGCTGAGACGCCTTTTTAAGAACATTTTACGCAGTGCTTCTTTATCCACCTACGAATGTAAAAAACTCTGACAAATTCAGACAATAAAAAAACGGCCAATCCGTGTGGAATGACCGTCTAATCAACCTAAACTTAAAACTAAATCTTTATTATTTAACTCTTTCTATATAATCCCCTGTGCGGGTATCAATTCTAACTTTATCTCCCTGATTTACAAACAATGGCACTTTAATTTCAATACCGGTTTCAACTGTAGCACTTTTCAATGCGTTGGTGGATGTATCGCCTTTAACTGCGGGCTCAGTATAGGTAATTTCAAGCTCAACATTGGATGGAGCCTGAGCCATAATCGGTTCTTCACTTTCAAAAGAAACAATAACATTCATACCTTCCTTCAGAAATCTGGCTGCTGAACCGAATAGGCTCTTTGCAACACTGAATTGCTCAAAGGAAGTATTATCCATTACAATAAAATAATCACCCTCCTCATACAGATATTGATAATCACTGGTTTCAACACGGCAGATCTCCACCTGTTCATCAGTTCCAAAACGTGACTCAACAATTTTACCTGTACGGATATTTCGCATTTTGCCAATGTAAAAAGCTCCCCCTTTACCAGGTGTACGATGAATAAATTCATCAACACTCACTAATTCTCCGTTGAAACGTAAAATATTACCTGTTTTAACCTCTGAAGCTTTTGCCATATAATTATTGCTGTATTCGAGCCGCAAAGATAGGGTGCTTTTATTTAAATTACAAGCAAGACTTTATAGGAAGCTTAAATTTGGATGGACACCATTTTACTTCCCTGTTTTGCAAAAAACGGATTGTAAAATATGCTATTTGTAGTCTGCTACATGAATGTAGTGGGTGCAAAAATTATATTCATGCTCCTGATTGGAGCAGATGATAAGGAGACGATCTGATGAGAAACGCTGGCTTAAAGACAAATACCATTCTATCCCCTGCTGATCCAGATTTGAGGTAGGTTCATCAAGCAGAAGTATCGCCGTATCGGAGCAAAAAGCAAGGGCCAGTTTAACCCGCTGTTTCATGCCAGACGAAAAATACTTCAGGGCTTTATGTTTAGCCTGCTTGAGATCCAGCAGGTCGATTAAGCTTTCCCTGTCAAATCCTAAACGATAAGGCTTAAATTTAAAATGAAAATCAATATGCTCTGCCAGGGTAAATTCTTCAATCAACTCGAGATAAGGAGCAGCAATACTCAAATGTTCAAATACATCCTCAACCTCAAGGTCCTTTCCCTTATACTGGTAAAGGCTTGTCCCTTCTGAACTGCTTAAACTTCCGGAAATCAGCTGCAAAAGAGTAGATTTTCCTGCACCGTTCGCTCCAAGTATTGCATATGAACTGCCGCTTTCAAAAGCGTAAGTGATATTCCTGAAAATCCATTCGCGGTTAAAACGGCGGCCAATGTTTTCAAGGATTATCTTCATAGACAATAAGCTTATAGGGAGTACTTATACACTACCGAAACCTTTCATAACACCCCGGTTAGAGTTCCGGATAAAGTCAATGATCTCATCCCGAATCTCGGTCGGCTCACGTTCGGTTTCTATAATATCAAGCGCCCGGCTGATATTGAATTTTTTAAGGAAAATAGTTCGGTATATATCCTGTATCTCGTTAATCTGCTCGGAAGAAAATCCCCGGCGGCGTAAACCAACAGAATTAATACCTACATACGACAAAGGCTCACGCCCAGCTTTTGTATAAGGAGGAACATCCTTTCTCACGAGTGAACCCCCTGAAATTATGGAATGAGCCCCAATTGAAACAAACTGGTGAACTGCAGAAGCACCGCCAATAAAAGCATAATCCTGAACTTCAATATGTCCTGCCAGCTGAACAGAGTTAGCTATGATCACATTGTTGCCAATAACACAATCGTGCGCAATATGAACATAGGCCATCAGAAGACAGTTTGACCCGACAGTGGTCGTATTCTTATCAAGAGCTGTACCTCTGTTTAAGGTTACGCATTCCCTGATTACCGTATTATCCCCTACACTGACCGTTGAGGCTTCACCCTTGTACTTCATATCCTGCGGAGGGGCTGAAATGACAGCACCGGGAAATATGCGACAGTTTTTGCCGATACGGGCGCCGTCCATAATCGTTACGTTCGATCCGATCCAGGTCCCTTCACCAATTACAACGTCTTTATAAATGGTTACGAATGGCTCTATGACTACATTCTCGGCAATTTTAGCCTGAGGATGGATATAAGCTAGGGGTTGGATCATACGCTTGCTTCGCTTTCTTTAACTCTGCTGATTTGGGCCATCATTTCTGCTTCGACCACAATTTTTTCGCCTACCATTCCAACACCTTTCATCTGGCAGATCCCTCGCCGAATGGGCTCCATCAAATCACAGCGAAATATGATTGTATCCCCCGGAAGAACTTGCGCCCGGAACCTTACTTTATCGATCTTCAAAAAATATGTAAGATAATTTTTAGGATCAGGTACGGTACTTAACAATAAAATACCTCCTGTTTGTGCCATAGCCTCAATCTGAATTACCCCGGGCATCACCGGTGCGCCAGGAAAATGCCCTTTGAAAAATTCCTCGTTCATTGTTACATTTTTGACACCTACAACATGAGTTTTTGAGAGCTCAAGTATTTTATCAATAAACAAAAAGGGTTGACGGTGCGGTAACATGTTCATGATCTGAACCACATCATATAAAGGAGTAGCATTCGGATTATAAATCTGAACATGCTTTTTGCTTTTTTCCTTTTTGATCTGGGCTTTGATTTTTTTAGCAAAAGCTATATTGGCAGCATGCCCCGGTCTGGCGGCCATAATATGACCCTTCAGCGGAACACCCACTAATGCAAGATCGCCTATCATGTCGAGAAGCTTATGCCGGGCAGGCTCATTTTGATGACGCAGCTCTATATTATTAAGAATTCCTTCTTTAGCAACATCAATATCATCGCGGTTGAAGAGTACTGCAAGATTCTTTAATTCTTCTTTACTCACCTGCTTATCCACCACAACGATGGCATTATTCAGGTCGCCTCCCTTAATGAGGTTATGCTTTAATAACATCTCTAATTCGTGTAAGAAGCAAAATGTCCTGCAGGATGCGATTTCCTTCTTAAATTCCGAGATGGTGGTAATTGCGGCATGCTGACTTCCTAAAACAGGCGAATTATAGTCGATCATACAGGTAAACCTGTAATCATCCAAAGGCATGGCAACCATCTCAACTTTCCGATCGGGTTCGGAATAATGAATATTGTGCGGAATACTATAATACTCTCTGTAGGCTTCCTGTTCAACGATACCAGCCTTCTCCAGCGCCTCCATAAACATGATTGAGCTTCCGTCCATAATTGGTGTTTCAGGACCGTCCAGCTCTATGAGTAGATTATCAACTTCTGCACCAACCAGACTGGCCAGAACATGCTCTACCGTATTCACGCTTGCTCCGTTTTGTGAGATCGTGGTGCCTCGGGAAGTATCTGTAACATTATCAACATCGGCGTCAATTATCGGAGAGCCCGGCAAATCGATACGCATAAATTTATATCCGTGATTTTCTGGCGCGGGTTTGAATGTCATTGTGGCCACCTGACCCGTATGCAGACCAACTCCTGTAACAGATATCGCAGATTTAATTGTTCTTTGCTTTACATTCATATTATCAATCTTTCAGCCTGTACTCTGATTATTTTTTAAGCTCATTAATGATTTTTTCAAGTTCCTGGATCCTTTTTTCGAGTTCCGGCAGTCGTTTCATAACCACCTGAACTTTCAATGAATCCCTGTATGAGCTTAAAGGAACTCCATTCCAGCTCATATTCTCCTCCTTGATCGTATTATTAACACCGGATTTCGCACCTATATTACTTCCATTAGCTATGCTGATATGCCCAACTATGCCAACCTGTCCGCCCACAATACATCTTTCACCTATTTTAGCGCTCCCCGAAACTCCGGTTTGGGCTGCAATTACAGTGTTTGAGCCAATATCGACATTATGAGCGATTTGTATGAGATTATCAAGTTTTACACCCTTTCGGATAATGGTCGAACCCATGGTTGCACGGTCAATAGTGGTATTTGAACCAATTTCAACATCCTCTTCAATCACCACATTGCCAATCTGGCTAACTTTCTGATATGATCCTTCACCCCCATTTACAAAACCGAAACCGTCGCCTCCAATTATAGCTCCTGAATGTATTATCGTTCTACTGCCAATAATACAATTAAAATACACCTTGACACCGGCATACAAGGTAACTTTTTCTCCAACTGTTACATTGTCAGCTAAATAGGTGTTGGGATAGATCTTGCTGCCTGCACCAATTTTTACATTTGGTCCGATATAAGAGAATGCTCCAATATAAACATCTTCACCAATCTGGGCACTTGGATGTATAAAGCTTGGCACTTCTATGCCGCTCTTGTTCGATTTAATTATCTGATCATATTTTTCAAGAAGAACAGAGAATGCGCTGTAGGCATTTTTAACCCTTACCAGGGTTGCTTGAGTAGCCTGGGCAGGAATAAAATCATTATTCACAATAATGACTGACGCCCTTGAGGTATATACAAATTGCTCATACTTGGAATTTGCAAGAAAGGAAAGCGAACCTTTCTGCGCCTCTTCTATCTTGGATAGCTGATTTACTGTCACTTCAGGATCACCTTCTATAGTTCCCTCTAATAAAATTCCAATCTGATGTGCAGTTAATTGCATTCGGCAAATTTATATGTTAAAAGTTAACGAACCAACTTATTAGCTTGTTGGTACTTTGACTTAAATTAATTAATATAGTTTCACTTCTTTTAGATAACATAGTATATATTTCTGAACAGTACGAGCCAAAGCCCCCAAGTTCGAATTATCTGATGCAGTTGTGATATCCTGAATAGAGCCGTCTTTCATCAATATCTTGATACTTCCATCACCCACACTATATGCATTATTCTTAATGGTATCTGTAAATACGAAATAAGACGTATCATCATCAGCAATTTCGAATTCATCCGTAGCTCTATCGGCCAGATCGTTTATTTTTTCTATTGAAGGGGGATCATTTGTGATCTCAACCTGGTATAGATTTCTTTCTATAAGATGGCTGCAAAGTGTTGAAAGTATCAGATCCTCATCATCGACCCAGACTTTTATTGAAGTAAAGATGTCATTATCATCCAGTCTGGAAAACATAGTCAGGATACGGGGATCATTGCTGAAATCTTCCCTGCTTACTGAATTTTTTAAAAAAAATGAGAAACAGGGACTTGCAAATAAACTTCTTCCTTCATATGAAAGTTCCTTTGCGCGTTCAAGAATCTTCACAAGCATCTGTTCGGCGGCGATAACTGTTTTATGGAGGTAAACCTGCCAGTACATCAGCCGGCGGGCTATAAGAAACTTTTCGATCGAGTAGATCCCTTTTTCTTCGACCACAAGCTGATCGTCAACCACATCAAGCATTTTAATGATCCGGTCGAAACTGATCACACCTTCAGAAACTCCTGTAAAAAAACTATCCCTGTTCAGGTAATCCAGTCTGTCAATATCGAGTTGCCCGGAAACAAGCTGATGAAGAAACTTTTTAGGATAACGATCATTAAATATCTCAAGTGCCATTTCCAGCTGACCATCAAACTCCTGATTGAGGTTTTTCATTAAAAGTCTGGAAATGTGTTCATGGGGAATCCCATCCACAATGGTGTGCTCAAGTGCATGTGAAAAAGGCCCGTGGCCGATATCATGCAAAAGGATTGCAATTGTAACAGCCTCTTCCTCCTCATGGGATATTGCCTGACCCTTGCTTTTAATCGTATCAACGGCAAGGCTCATCAGATGCATTGCACCAATGGCATGATGAAAACGTGTATGTAATGCGCCCGGATAAACCAGGTGGGTCATCCCTAACTGCTTGATATAACGTAAACGCTGAACATAGGGATGTTGAATCAAATCAAACACCAATTCAGATGGAATGGTAATGAAACCGTAAACCGGATCATTAATAATTTTCTTCTTATTCAAGATACGAACCCTCAGGCACAAAAATTGTTATTTTTAATGACAATTGAACTGTTAAATCAGTCCGATGCTTATATTTTGCTTAAATTTACATACAAATGCAGGAAACTAACATATTATGGGCCGACGATGAAATCGACCTGCTAAAACCACATATATTATTTCTTAATGAAAAGGGTTACAAGATAAAAACTGTAACCAACGGGAATGATGCCCTGGAATTTTTTAAAAAAGAGAATTTTGATCTTGTGTTTCTCGATGAGAACATGCCCGGTTTAACCGGCCTGGAAACACTTGCAATGATAAAAACCATAGACCCCGATGTTCCTATCGTACTCATCACCAAAAATGAGGAGGAATACATGATGGAGGATGCGATCGGTTTTAAAATAGACGATTACCTTATCAAGCCGGTTAATCCTAAGCAGATTTTACTTACTATCAAAAAGCTTATTGATATTAAGCGTCTGGTGAGCGAAAAAACTTCGATGGCTTATCAGCAGGATTTCAGAACCCTGGGAATGACACTCAATGAAAATCTGAGCTATTCTGAATGGGTGGATGTATATAAAAAATTGGTGTACTGGGAACTTTCGCTTGAACAACTCGAGGATGAGGGTATGCACGAAATCCTGACCGTGCAAAAGGCGGAAGCTAACGTGCAGTTTTCCAAGTTTATTGAAAAGAACTATGTAAGCTGGCTGAAAAATCCTGAAGCAGGACCTATTACCTCAAATCAGCTATTCGTAAAGAAAGTATTTCCATCATTGGAACCTGAAAAATCTACTTTTTTTATTCTTATTGACAATTTAAGATATGATCAATGGAAAATGATCAATTCGGTTCTGACTGATTATTATCGGGTAGATGAAGAGGACAGTTATTACAGTATACTGCCTACAGCTACTCAGTATGCCCGGAATGCTATTTTCTCGGGTTTAATGCCACTTGAAATGGAAAGGCGTTTTCCTGACATGTGGCAGAACGATGAAGATGAGGGCGGAAAGAACCTTTTTGAGGAAAAATTCCTCGCCGATCAGATCCAGCGTGTTATGCGAAAAGAATGCAAGTACTCCTACAATAAGATCCTAACCTTCGAACAAGGAAAGAACATTACAGAAAACATCAATAATTTCCTGGGGAATGATCTGAATGTAATCGTTTATAATTTCGTCGATATGCTATCCCATGCCCGTACAGATATGGCTATGATCAGGGAGCTTGCTAATGACGAGGCGGCCTATCGCTCCTTAACACTTTCCTGGTTCATTCATTCCCCGCTTCTGGAGGCGCTTAAAAAACTTTCACAGAAAAACATTAAACTGATCATTACCACAGATCACGGAACCATCCGGGTAAAACATCCAAGTAAAGTGATCGGCGATCGGAATACAAATTCGAACCTGCGATACAAACAGGGAAAAAATCTGAACTTTAACCCAAAAGAAGTACTCCATATTAAAAACCCTCATGAAGCCATGCTTCCAAAGCTTCATATGAGCTCAAGTTTTATATTTGCCAAAGAGGATAGTTATTTCGTGTATCCAAATAACTATAACCAGTTTGTGAATTACTTTAACGAAACTTTTCAACATGGGGGCATTTCTTTAGAAGAAATGATAGTTCCATACGTTACTTACAGTCCTAAATAGGAAAGTAACTAAAAATCGGAGGTTTTTTAACTTAGTCCTATGGAAATCAGGATCAGTCATGAAGATGAACTGCCCAGTGCAGCGGCCCGCCTTTTAACTCACGCCTCTAATGAAAGAATATTTCTTTTTGAGGGCGAAATGGGTGCCGGTAAAACAACCTTTATCAAATCAATCTGCCAGCAGCTGGGATCCGAAGAATCTGTTTCCAGTCCTACTTACTCCCTTGTAAATGAATATGACTATCCGGCAGGAAAAATTTATCATTTCGATTTTTTCAGAATAAACAATGATAATGAAGCCCTGGATATTGGATTTGAGGAATATCTGGCATCTGGCCATTATTGCTTTATAGAATGGCCCGAAAAAGTTCGAAGGCTCTGGCCCCTTCATTATGCTAAAGTTAGATTAAAAACCGAGGGAAATGAGGGGCGGATAATAAACGTACAGCTGGTGTAAAACCTATTAATTCTAAATTAAAACCAAATCGTTTTTTAAAATTTTCGTACCTTCCAATCCCTTACTGAAAAACGTATGATGAGTGAATTATCTGACATTGCAAAACAGGCCATGATGCAGCCGCAGGAGGCGATGTTAGAGGTTAAAAATAAAAAAAACAACCTCTATATAGGTATTCCAAAAGAAACCTCTTTTCAGGAAAATCGAATCGCGCTTACCCCTTTGTCTGTAGGCCTACTGATACAGAACGGTCATGAAGTTGTTATTGAATCAGGGGCGGGTCTTGCAGCAAATTTCAAAGACAACCATTATAGTGAGCAGGGAGCAAAAATCGTTTATGATAAAAAAGAGGTTTATAAGGCAGACCTGATCATTAAGATCGCACCACCTACTGCCCAGGAGATCGAAATGATGAAAATGGGCCAGATTCTGTTTTCAGCATTACAGATGTCCACAATGAAAGCGGAATTCCTCCATTCATTGATGAAAAAAAAGGTCACCGCTTTTTCTTTTGAATACCTGCGGGATGAGGGCAATGTTCTGAGCGTTGTCAGGGCGATGAGTGAAATTGTTGGGGCAACTTCAATCCTAATCGCCGCAGAATATCTGAGCAATGTTTTTGAGGGAAAGGGTCTAATGCTGGGTGGCATAACAGGTGTACCCCCCACGGAAATTGTCATATTAGGAGCCGGAACTGTTGGGGAATATGCAGCAAGAACGGCCATTGCACTTGGAGCGGAGGTAAAAGTCTTTGACAGCTCAATTTACCGGTTGCGCCGACTGCAGAATAATATCGGAACACGGGTCTTTACATCCGTTATTCAGCCCATTGTACTGCAAAAAGCCATATGCAGCTGCGACGTTGCCATTGGTGCTATCCGTTCAAACCATGGGCGAAGCCCCTGCATTGTTTCAGAAGAAACAGTAAGCAAAATGAAACCAAGTTCTGTAATCATAGATGTCAGTATTGACCAGGGGGGCTGCTTTGAAACTTCAAGGGTAACCAATCATACCGTGCCTACCTTTAGAAAATATGATGTGATCCACTATTGTGTTCCTAATATTGCGTCGAGGGTATCACGCACAGCCACCTACGCCTTAACTAACATTTTTACCCCGATCCTTTTAGATATAGGTGAAATGGGAGGAATTATGAACCTGATCTGGGAAAGGCCCGGCATCCGGAATGCCATATATCTCTATCAGGGAAAGCTGACTAATAAAGATCTTTCTGAACGCTTTAATATTCCGGTTAAAGATCTGGATCTATTGATCGTATCAAACCGATGATGAAGCGATTATTTCTCTTATTTCTCTTTCTTCTGTCACTTGAGGCACATGCGCAGAAGGCTAATCCTTATGGACTTTACGTAATCAATTCTGCAGCAAAGTACAGAGCATCTGTCGCTGCGGATCCGAATAAGCGACTGATTGAAATAAAAAAGTACATTCCGGATATTAAGTTAGATATCCGTTATGCAAGCACGAACAATTTTACAGGCCAGGCTGTTTATAAGCAGGCCCGGGCTTTTGCCCGGCTTCCGGTAGTTAAGGCTTTAAAGAACGTTCAGAATGAGTTGAAAAAATCAGGGCTGGGATTAAAAATATTCGATGCATACCGGCCCTACAGTGTAACTGTCAAATTTTTTGAGCTTGCTTCTGATAAAAACTTTGTAGCTAACCCTAAAAATGGTTCCCGGCATAACAGAGGCTGCGCGATTGATCTAACACTGATAGATCTTAATACAGGTAAAGAACTGAACATGCCTACACCTTATGATAGTTTTGCACCAGAAGCAAGCTCAGATTATATGAATCTGCCAGAAGATTTAATAAAAAATCGTGGGATTTTAAAACGGGTAATGGAAGAAAATGGTTTTACCGTTTTAGAAAATGAATGGTGGCATTTCGATTTTAAGGGCTGGAAAAACTTTGAATTAATGGATATGCCCTTTGAAAAACTTTAAAAATTCTCTTCGTTCAAAATAGCCGCCAGATTTTTTAGTTCGTCCCATGTGTGTGAACTGTTGATAACAATTCTTTTCAGATTTACACCCTGAGCATCCGGATAGGGAAATGCAGAAATTATAATCCCTTTTTTCATTAAATCATCCGCATCTGCGCTTTCTTTAAGCAAAATTACAGGAAAATTTTCTTCAAACCGAATACCGGACTTTTTAGAAATTAATTCCAAAAAGAATTTTAGATTCTCTCTCAGCATGCTGAGCTGGCTGCTATAGATCTTTTCCGCATGTACATAAGCATACAGGAGTCCTGGTGACGGGGGAGAACTTCCGGCATAAACCGGCGAGTTTCTCAAATCTCTGATAATCGATTTTTTGCCTAAAACAACGCCCGCATCAACACCGATTGCCTTTGCCATAGAAGCAATTACAATCACTTCAATATTTGGCAGATCCGGTATAAAGGGATAAATACCCTCTCCTTCCGGACCTGTTATACCGATCCCGTGGGAATCGTCAACAAGTAATACTACTTTCTTTCCCGGAGTAATTCTCTTTAGCCAATCAAAATTATAAATTTCAGGGTAAAGATTATTAAGTGAATTGCTGATTAGAAGTATGGGGGTTTCAGACTTATTGGCAATTGAAATTGCATGATCGACCCATTGACTGAATGTGCATTTGGGCGGATTCGGTTTACCTATCCATAGTGCAGGGTGAGTGTCTGGGGCATAAACCAGTTTATGGGTTGATAAATAGTGCTGTATGACCATTTGAGCAGCCAGGTAACCGCTTGAAAGAAGTATGGATGCTTCAGCACCGCAACGGGTGGCAGCTTGCGCTTCGGCAATCGAGAAAATATCGAGCGTAACATTATTATTTCTCGACGCACCATGATTTATACCATATCGCTCGATCCCCTCAAATACAAGTTTTTTAAATTCCCTGTTTTCCGGCATACCTAAATAAGCTGTGCCTCCAAAAAATGACGTACGGGGGTTGCTATTCATACCTGTTTCAATCCCTTCCTGTTGCTCTTTTATCATTTCTCTAATTCCGTGACATGATGTTTACGTCCATACCTCCTGGTCTCAAGGGTAGCTTTGCCATCCATCCCTACCCTAATGATAAAAAGCAGATCGTAGTCAGCCTCCGTAAGCGAAGGAATGGGACGCCTGGCTCCGAAGGCTTCAAGCAATTCTAAAACCGTATTTGAATGGCCAACAATCAGTACTTTCTGATTTTTATATTTTTGGTTTACAAGATCAGCTATGGTCTTTGCATTCCGGGGATCATAATATTCAAGGTGTACACCTTTACGCTTAGCTGTAGCAGATGCGGTTTGAATGGTGCGCTTATACCGGGTTGAAAATACCACCGACAGTTTCTGTCTTTTGAGTTCACGAACTAAATCTTCGGCTCTTTCAACTCCTTCAAGGCTAAGCCCGGGATCCGTATTCTTAGGATCAGATAAATCCTTTTCAGCGTGTCGAACAATAAAAATTGTGGTTTGATCTTTGGAGATAGTATTGCTTAGTGAACACAAACCCAAAAATAAAAGCAGTATGTTTAATCTTTTCATTCATTAGTCCATAGAATGTCAGTCCGCCTATCTGGCCTGTCATCAACGATATTTTTTTAAATTTATTAAAACTGTTTCATTCTCAATCATCTTGTAAGCATAAAAATATGGGGACTAAGGGTATACCAGAAAGAATTAAAAATACCGGAAAATTATTAGTTAAAGCCTCCAACGCTTTTTGGGATGATAATGCACTCAAAATGAGTGCATCACTTGCCTATTATACAACCTTCGCTATAGCACCCTTATTACTTATTATAGTTTCCCTTGCAGGAATATTCTTTGGACAGGAAGCGGGACAGGGGAAAGTTTTCGCAGAGTTAAACAAGTTTGTTGGAGCGGACGCTGCAAACCAGATCCAGCAAACCATTAAAAATATCTCCGAAAATCAAAACTCTGTGTTAGCCATAATTATTGGCACGATCACACTATTTATAGGAACAACAGGAGTATTTGTTGAAATTCAGGAGTCTATAAATCAAATTTGGAGGGTTAAAGCCAAGCCAAAAAAGGGCTGGAAAAAATTCATAACCAACAGGATCCTATCGTTTTCGATGGTAATTGGCCTGGGTTTTTTACTTATTGTTTCACTGGTGATTAACGGGTTGATACTCGCGATCAGTGAAAAATTAAAAATCTACTTTCCAGAAACCACAGTCATGGTACTCAGTCTCTTTAATTTCGCTCTTACATTTTCAGTAATCTCAGCTCTGTTCGGAATTATCTTTAAGTTTCTGCCCGATGTGATCATTTCCTGGAAAGATGTCCGGATGGGAGCATTTTTTACAACCATCATGTTTATGATCGGCAAATTGCTGATCGGTTTATATATAGAAAAAGTAGCACCTGCTAATGCCTATGGGGCTGCCGGCTCTCTTATTGTGATACTCATTTGGGTATATTATACATCTGCGATACTCTTTTTCGGAGCGGAGTTTACGCAGGTTTATGCAGATTGTTATGGCGGTAAGATAAAACCGGCAACCTATGCTGTACATATATTACAAATAGAGCAGGAAAGCAATGTCAAAGTACTGCCAAAGCAGGATCATGAAGAAATTCATGAAGGCACAGATAAAGAAATAAAGCCTAAATCTTAGCTTTTCAAAGATGGAAAAACGCGGTTATTACAAAATGATCTCTTCCGGTCCGGAAACCTTGGCGATGTGACATGCACAAATACCTCCGCTAACAACAAATTCTGTTACTGTTTTTTTAGCTGTTTGGGGATGTGTTGCAGAAACCAGAATAACCTCCCCCCTTTCGGATAACTCGCGGAGATCCGCATCACTTGCCACATAATAAGTTCCCTGGCTATTGGAGTCATTGTATGGCACCACTGATTTGTTTGTACGTTTGATAACCGCACTGAAATCCTTCGCGGTCAGCCGATTCCCTGAAGCATCTTTAAATTTAACCTGAACCGTTCGGAACTCCTGGGTACAAATTAAATCACCGCATTCCTGATTGGTGGTTGAACAGGCAGAAAAACAAAGGCCGCTGATGGCAAGTATATAAAAGAGATTTCTCATGTTTAGTAATTTTGATGTATGTAGGTAATTATCCGTTCCATTTCAGATCTGATATCAGCTGTAGGGCGGACATAATTATTATTCATAAAAGAGAAGATAAGTCTTTTTCCCGCCCTGGTGATCAGATATCCGCTCAGATTGTGGTTATTTGACAGACTTCCTGTTTTTGCAATAACAAACACCTCTTCCCCTTTATACAAATTTTTCAGGGTTCCGGTTTTACCGCCTTGTGGTAATAAGTCAAAAAGAAGTTTCTCATTGCCTACTTCATCATATATCATTTCGCAGATTTTCACCATAGTGCGGGGTGTAAACAAATTTTGCCTGGATAGGCCCGACCCATCAACCCAAACAGGTTTATCAGGCAGGTCAGATAGGAGTTCATTAATTACATACTCTATCACAACAGAGGTATTCATTTCCAAACCATTTTCAGCCGCGATATTCAGCAAGGTCTGTTCTGCCAGGAAGTTATCACTAGGCAATAACATATGCTTGAACAGGGTGTCAGACGGAATGCTGTTCCATGTTTTTAAACCAGATGGCTTCGGGTAACTTATCCTGCCTGAAAAAGAGGGCAATTGTTCTTTTAAAAGTTCAGAAACGAGTTCAGAACCGACCTTAAAGGGAACTGTTTGGGTAAACCCTGCAGGGAGAAGCCCGGGGGGCTGATGAAAATCATTATCCAAGACATTACGTCTAATGCGGAACTTTGAAGTTTTATTTATGATATCCGGAATAATCCTTAAAAGACCATCGGTACGAAAAACCGGAAGACTGATGAGCTGGCTCCCTCTTTCCTTAAAATGAACTACATTCCCATAAACGGGTAGCTCAGACATTTCAGGCTGATAGTATTCATTATAATCATCATATGTCCAGCCAACCCCATAAAAGTTACCTGTATGAAGTCCGTTTGCCCAGAAAAGCTTTTTATTACTGCCGTTTAGTTTAGCCCTTATTTTTTGATCAGAAAAATCCGGATTTAAAAAAGATGGGTCTGCTGTACCCCAGAATATAAGCGAATCTCCTTTTTCAATAAATTGCAATCCCCCAATTGAATCTTTCAGCAGTTTTAAACCGGCATAAAAAGTAAATAACTTGGTGTTTGAAGCAGGGGTGAAATATTTATCACTCGCCTGCCCTGCTATTAACTTGCGTTTATCAAGGTCATAAAGGGAGAAACCTGTAAAATGACCTTTTAACACGGGGGAATTCCGTATCATTCTCACAATTTTCCCCTTCCTTATAACCTGGGCGTCCACACCATGCGAGTTAAGCAGGAGAATCAGAATGACCAGAATGTGTTTTGCTTTCATACTTTAAATTACAGAAACAACGAACAAACATTTTACAATCAGGCAATAATAGAACTTAAAAATGAAGTAAGGGTTTATAATATTAGCCGTAACTTGTTTTATCATGCACAGTTCATTATATCATCGCATATTTTGTTCGCCGGGGAGTATTATGATAAAACTTTTTATCATGGTGGCAGGCTTTTTTTTCCAACCCAGTGCATCAGCGCAAATATTTGAATTTACAGGTAAGCGGAAGAAAGAAACCATTGAATTTAAGATGATCAAAAATCTGATGATCATTCCGCTTACAATAAATGGAAAAGGTCCATTTAACTTTATTCTGGATACAGGCGTTGGATTGATCCTGATTTCAGATCCCAGGCTTATAGATTCTGTTCAATTTAAAAACTTAAGAAGTATTAATATTTCGGGATTTGGTGAGGGTGAAGCTTTAAGTGCATTTGTTACCCCTTCAATTGAGGTGGCAATTGGAAGCACTTTAGCTAAAAACCTGTCGGCTGCCATCCTGAAGGAGGATATGTTCGAACTTTCAAATTATGTAGGATTGCCCATCCATGGCTTGATTGGATATGAGTTTTTCAATAGTTTTATCGTCCGCATCAATTTTCTAATGAATGTATTGACTATTTACAGGCCTGAAACAGCTTATATTCCCCGGAAAGGTACCCGGATACCCATAAGTATCGAGGAGCGAAAGCCATACGTAATGGCAGATATTGTTTTAGAATCAGGTGAAAAAGTAGCTGCCAAATTTATCATTGATACTGGGGCGGGACATCCTGTTTCACTGGAAACCAATAACGGAGTTCCCTTTGAAATACCCAAAAATAATATTGCAGGAAATCTGGGAATAGGACTAACCGGCCCTATCAGTGGCTATGTAGGCCGGATTTCTTCGATAAAACTCGGAAAGTACACCCTGTCTAATGTTATAGCTTCATTCCCCAATTATGCTGATGTGGGATCAAAAATCATATCAGTTAATAGAAATGGAAACATGGGAATTGCTATTTTAAAACGGTTTCAGGTAGTTTTTGACTACAGTCGTTCGGCAATGTTTCTTAAACCCACCTCTCTGCTTAAGGAGCCTTTTGAGCATGATATGACAGGCATGGAAATTACTTCTGCAGGCAATGACTTCGACCGCCTGATCGTAACCAGAGTTGAAAAAGGATCCCCGGCTGATGAAACGGGAATTCAAAGAAATGATGAAATTCTTGCAATAAATTTTAAACCAGTATCAGAGATGTCCATATCAGAGATAGATGCCTTATTCCGGTCAAAAAATCAACGAAGTTTTATTCTTGATATCCTTCCCTATGGCAGCAAGGAAAGGGAACGGGTAATTATAACCCTTAAAAGGCGGATATAAGGGGTGTAATTCTCGGCCAGCTTTGCTAATTCTTAGGATTTCCCATTTAATTGTAAATTATTGTTAAAATCGGCCATAAGTCAGTGCAAATTATAAATTTGTAAATTGGTTTAAACTCAACCTCTTATAAATGATTATGAAAAAAAACTTTTACTATGTTAAGTGTGCGTCTGTCGCGGCCCTGGTAGTAGCAAGTAGTCTGAATATCGCCCAGGCGCAGAATCGCCGTACCGGAAATCAGCCTGCACCTGCTCCGGCTACGACCACAACTCCTGCTCCGGCAGCAGCTTCTCCTAAACCAGGAATAAAACCGTATAAAGAAGTGATCACCGACAAGGCGAAAACGGATCCTGGCCTGTTTAAGGTTCACCGTTTTGACGGTAAGTATTTTTTTGAAATCCCGGATTCATTGTTTGACAGGGAAATGCTGGTTGTAACCCGCTATTCAAAAACACCCACCGTTGACGGAACTTATGGCGGGGAAGAACTGAATGAGCAGGTTTGGAAATGGCAAAGGCGTGATAAACAAGTGTTTATACGAATTCCTTCCTATGAAAATGTCGCGGCAAAAGAAACCTCAATGTTTGAAGCCGTAAAAAATTCTAACCTTGACGCTGTACTTGCATCTTTTGATATAAAAGCGATTAATAAGGATTCAAGTTCGGTGGTTATTGAGGTCACGGATCTGTATGCCAAAGATGTACAGTCACTGGGATTGCCGCAACCTCTGCGTACCCGGTATAAGGTCACAACGATGGATGAAACCCGCACTTATGTTGATACCATCAAATCATTTCCTATAAATATTGAAGTTCGGTCATTAAAAACCTACCGGGCTTCAGAGCCTCCTGGTGATAAATCAATCGGGTCAATGACTGTTGAAATCCATAATTCAATGCTTCTTTTGCCGAAAATTCCTTATAAAGCCCGTTTTTCGGATGAAAGGGTAGGCTTTTTTGGTCAAAGTCAGACGGACTATGGCCTGGATGCACAAAAAGCTCAGGTTACCCGCTACATTCACCGCTGGAAGTTAGAACCTAAGGATCCCGAGGCATATAAGCGTGGTGAATTGGTTGAGCCAAAGAAACAAATTATCTATTATATCGATCCGGCTACTCCTGCAAAATGGAGACCTTACCTGATCGCAGGTGTTAAGGATTGGAATGCCGCTTTTGAAGAAGCAGGATTTAAAAACGCCATTACTGCTTTAGAAGCTCCTGTTAATGATCCAGATTGGTCTCCTGAAGATGCACGTTACTCAGTTATCCGGTACTTTGCATCAAACATTGCCAATGCCTATGGTCCTCATATTTCTGATCCACGTTCAGGAGAGATCATGGAATCGGATATTGGCTGGTATCATAATGTAATGAACTTGGTTCGGAACTGGTTTTTCGTGCAAACTGCCGCAATCAACCCGGAAGCCCGCAGTCCTAAATTTAAAGACGAGGTAATGGGCCAGCTGGTACGCTTTGTTTCCTCACACGAGGTGGGACATACCTTAGGACTGCCGCATAACTTTGGTTCAAGCGTGGCTTATCCTGTAGATTCCTTGCGTTCACCCTCATTTACAAAAAGAATGGGCGGAACTGCCCCTTCAATTATGGATTATGCAAGGTTTAATTATATCGCGCAACCCGGAGACGAGGGAGTAATTTTATACCCGGGCATCGGTGATTATGATAAATGGGCTATTAAATGGGGATATAGCTGGTTTGACAATCAAACTCCGGAACAGGAAGCCAAAACCTTAAACAAATGGACCATTGAAAGATCCGGAAATCCGGTATATTTTTATGGACAACAAACCGGTAACCCGATTGATCCGAGGGCTCAGTCAGAAGATCTTGGTGATGATGCCGTAAAAGCATCAGCCTACGGGATCGCCAATTTAAAACGTATCCTTCCGAATATTGAAAAGTGGACTTATGAAGAAGGTAAATCATATGATAACCTTCGTGAATTGTACGGCGAGGTTTTAAGCCAGTGGAACCGTTACATGGGCCATGTAAGATCAAATATCGGTGGTATTTATGAAAATGATAAAACCTACGAACAGGCCGGACCGGTTTACACACATGTAGCTGAAGCCACACAACGTTCTGCGGTAAAATTTATCAATGAGCAGGCTTTTAACACTCCGGTATGGATGCTTGATCAGAGAGTACTTAATAAATTTGACAATGCGGGTATTGTTGAGCGTCTTAGAAGAACACAGGTTGGGGTACTGAACGGAATATTAGATTTTAACCGTCTGAACCGACTTATAGATAACTCTGTAAAAAACGGAGCTGCCGCATATGGAATGGATGAGCTATTGGCTGATTTGCGAAACGGTATATGGTCTGAACTAAAAACCGGCGCCAATGCTGATACTTATCGCCGTAATCTTCAAAGAGCATACATTGAACGGATGTCCTATTTATTAAATGAGGATGAAACTCCTGTACCTGCACAATTTGCTGCTTTCGCTGCACCACAAATGGATGCTTCTCAATCAGATATTCGCCCTATGGCTAGGTATGAACTCAAGTTACTGTCAGCTCAGATCAAAGCCTCAATGCCCAAATTCAGTAATCCTGTATTAAAATCACATCTTGAAGATGCCCTCGTGCGTATCCAAGATGCTTTAGATCCAAAAAAATAATACAACCCTTTGTAAAAGCCCTGCCTGTTTAATAACAGCCAGGGCTTTATTATTTAGTCCTATTCAATAACTTCGCGTATAATTTTAAATCAATGAAATCATACCTTCTTAGCATTCTTCTTTCGGGATCACTTATTTCTCCGGTCATCGCACAGTCTGATTCAACTGCAGTTGTTAAAGCAGATTGGCACCAGCAAAAAATTGCGCCCGGGGTTAAATTAAAGACCTTTCTTTTTAACAAGAATTTATTCGGCTCTAATCAGAATGTAAGTATTCTCGAAATCAAACAGAAAAGGAAGCTGATGTTTGATCTGGGGTACGACGCTAAAAAATTAATCACAACCAGCAGTTTTGGAAAATCCGCAGGGGCTATTGCGGCACTTAACGGAACATTTTTTGATATTGCAAAGGGCGGATCCGTGGATTTTATAAAGTCGGATGGAGTTATAATCAATGAAAACCGCCTGGGTAAAAATGGAGGCAGGTCGGGACACCAGCGTTCTGCACTTATTTTTAATAAAGGAAAAATCAGCATAGCTAAGTGGAATGGCAATGCAGACTGGGAGAAGACTCTTCAAGGAGAAGATATCATGGTAACTGGTCCGCTTTTGATCCTTGACCAGCGGACGGAAAATCTGGATACGGCGAATGCTTTTAATAAAACCAGACATCCCAGATCAGCCATTGCCGTTACCAGAAATAACCGGGTTCTGTTAATAACCGTAGACGGCCGCAGCGAAAACTCAGCCGGAATGAGTTTGTTTGAGCTCACTAAACTTACCCGCTGGCTGAATGCTGATGATGCAATCAACCTTGACGGGGGCGGATCCACAGCACTTTGGGTTTATAATGCCGAGGAAAACGGGGTGGTTAATTATCCCAGCGATAACAAAAAATGGGATCACCTGGGCGAACGGAAAGTAGCCAATGTTGTCTTGCTAAAAAGGAAATAATCACGAATTTACCTTAATACAGTATATTTTTTACATACTCTGTATGCTTATTTTTTGTTAATTTCATGTTATATAAAAGACGTGAATTAAAACATGAGTGGGCCTGCCGGAAACTACGTCTATCTTATACAAAAGATCGATGAGTTTATACGTAAATTTTATTTAAATAAGATCATCAAGGGTTCTATCTTTTTGACCTCATCTTTCTTTGCGGCTTACATTCTGATTACACTGGCAGAATATTGGGGCCATTTCGATCCTATTGTCAGGACCATTCTATTTTACACTTTCATTACCGGAAATCTTCTGATATTAATCAGCTATATCATCCTGCCCCTGCTGGCCTACTTCAAGTTGGGAAAGACCATCAGTCATGAACAGGCTTCAGCCATAATAGGAAGTCATTTTATTCCGGTAAAGGACAAGCTTCTTAACACCTTGCAGTTAAAAAAACTTGCGGATCTGAATCCTGAACAGAGGTCCTTAATTAATGCCAGTATTGATCAGAAGATAGCGGAATTGCGGCCCGTACCTTTTAGTTCCGCCATACATATCCGCGAAAACCGCAGATATATAAAGTATGCCCTGATCCCGGTGGCGGTGATCATATTTGTCTTTTTTTCTGCCCCTTCAATCCTGAGTGAAAGTACCGAAAGGTTGCTTAAGCATAATAAGCGTTTCATAATAAAGGCTCCTTTCAGTTTCATGATACTCAACAAAGATTTGAGCGCTGCACAAGGTGATGATTATACTTTAATGGTTAAACTGACCGGCAATGAGGTGCCTGCTGAGCTTTATCTGGAAGACGGGATCAATACTTTTAAACTTGAAAAAGAAAATAATATACGGTTCAACTATACTTTTAAAAATCTTCAAAAAAGTAAAAAGATCCGTCTCAGAGGTGGTAAGTTCAGTTCTGCTAATTATCTTCTTGAAGTTAAGGAAAGACCCACCCTCCTAAATTTTGAAGTCTATCTTGAATACCCCGCCTATCTTGATAAAACGAATGAAAAGCTTGAGAATGCGGGAGATCTTAATGTTCCTCAGGGTACGCGTATTCAATGGAAATTTAAAGCCCGGAACAGCGATCAGATCAGTGTAAAAATGAACAAACGCACGTTTTTGATCAGTTCAAGCGAAAAAAACAATCCCTTCAATTTTTCTTTCAGGGCAATGGAAAGTGCAAGCTACAGTGTCAGGCCTCTGAGCAAGGTGGTTGCTGTTTCAGATTCGGTTTCTTATCAGTTAAGAGTTATTCCCGATCTGATGCCCATGATTGATGTTACGGAGCGCCCCGATTCCGTCAATAATAAAATGCTCTATTTCGTTGGTCAGGTAAATGATGACCATGGTTTCTCAAAATTGAACTTCAGATACCGGGTAATTAAAAACGGTGCAGATAAGCAGACACAAACCTTCTCCAAAACAATAGGCTTTGATAAGAACTCCCTCCAAAGCAACTTCTTTCATATCTGGAATGCAAACGATGCGAATGCCCAGCCGGGTGATCAGATCGAGTATTATTTTGAAATATTTGATAATGATGGGGTGAACGGAGCAAAAGCCAGCCGTTCGGCTATCAGAACTTTTAAGATGCCTTCAGAACGTGAAGTGGAAAAACAGCTGGATGCGAATGCACAGCAGATAAAACAAAAAATGGAACAGGCTATCCGGCAGTCATCACAAGTTGAAAAAGAGGCAAAACGCCTCAATCAGGATCTGCTGAATAAAAAAAGCCTTTCGTACGAAGAAAAGAAGCAGATAGAAAACCTGCTTCAAAAACAGAAGGAACTTCAGGAACTTGTTAAAGATATTCAAAGGGAGAATAAACAAAACCTGTTTGAACAACAGGAAAACAACGAACAAACTGAACAGATCCGCGAAAAGCAAAAACAAATTGAAGAACTGTTCAATAATGTGCTGGATGAGAAAACACGGCAGATCCTGGAGAATATTCAGAAACTTCTTGAAAAGAACAACAAGAACTTAACCCAGGAAGAGCTTGCAAAAATGCAGCTCGACAACAAATCGCTTCAAAAAGAGCTGGATCGTATCCTTGAACTATACAAGCAGCTCGAATTCGACCAAAAATTAACCGATGCTATAGAGAAACTAAATGAACTATCCAATAAACAGGAGGATTTAAGTGAAAAGTCGGCTGAAAAAAATGCTGATGCAGAAAAACTTAAGCAGGATCAAAATGTTCTTCAGAAAGAATTCAATGATTTAAGAGAAGATCTAAATGAACTCAAGCAGAAAAACGAGGAGCTTGAACAAAAAAACAATTTTGAAAATACTACCCAGGAGCAGGAACAAATAGAGCAGCAACAAGAACAGAGTTCTGAAAACCTGGAAAAAAAGAACTCCAAAAAAGCAGCAGAGAATCAGAAAAAAGCAGCATCCCAAATGCAGCAGCTTTCTAAAAAATTAGAAAGCATGCAGCAGGAGGGGGAAGAAAAGGAAAATGATGTGAATGTGAAAAGTTTGAGGGAGATACTTGACAACCTGCTTACAACTTCTTTTGATCAGGAGAAAACTATGCAGTCCGTTCGGGGAATTAATGTAAGCGATCCGGGTTATATCGTCCAAACGCAGAAGCAAAAAGATATTCAGGATAATTTAAAAATGATAGAGGATAGCCTGTACTCTCTTAGCAAAAAAGTGCCACAAATTCAATCCGTTGTAAATAAGGAGATCCAGACCATTAATTTAAATGTTAGCAAAGCGATAGAAAACTTAGGCGATCGACGTACAGCGGAAGCCAACAGGAATCAGCAGTTTGCCATGACATCAATTAATAACCTGGCAGTAATGCTTAGTGAGGCTCTGGAGCAATTACAACAAGCTCAGCAGAATGGAAAAGCCGGCGGAAAGGGAAAAAAGAAACAAAGTATTTCCCAGTTAAGCAAAATGCAGGATCAACTGAATAAAAATATGCAGAAGGCCAGGGAGCAAATGCAGCAGCAGGGTCAGCAAGGTCAGCAAAAACCCGGGCAGGGTGGTAAACAAGGTCAGGGCATGAGTGAACAGCTAGCAAAAATGGCCAGAGAACAGGCCATGATCCGCCAGGCTATGCAGGAAATTAACAAAATGGAGAATAAAGACGGGAAAGGCGGATTGGGAAATCTTAATGAATTAATAAAAGAGATGGAACAAACCGAAACCGATCTCGTAAACAAAAAAATCCAGCAGGAAACATTAAACAGGCAAAAGGAAATACTCAGCAAATTATTGGAAGCTGATAAAGCAGAACGGGAACGCGAACAGGATCAGCAAAGAGAAAGCAAAGAAGGGATCGCTCCAGCCCCTAATTATAATATTATCCTGCAGGAATACCAGAAAATCAAGCAAAAAGAAATCGATTTGCTTAAAACGGTACCGCCTTCACTTAATTCATTTTACAAAATAAAAGTGGGCGATTATTTTAAATTCTTAAATTCGGGATATAAATGATTAACCAGCAAACAGAATTTTCAGATAATACGGCTTTATATACCCTGCAGTTGCCCTCCAGAAGTGATAGTATAACAACTCTGGAAAACTTTATAGACAGCCTAAGCGAAAAGTATAATTTCAGTGATGAAACTTATGCTAATGTGCTCACCTGCCTAAGCGAAGCTGTAATCAATGGCATAATTCACGGCAATAAAGAGGATCCCGAAAAAACCGTCTATGTTAATCTCGAAGTTATTGAAGACAAGCGTTTGATCTTTACGATTGCTGATGAAGGAGAAGGCTTTGATTTCAACACCATACCCGACCCTACTGCTCCAGAAAACCTTGAAAATTTAACTGGCAGAGGGGTTTTCATAATTAAGCACCTGGCTGATCAATGTATATTCAATTCTAAAGGAAACGAGTTGGAACTCCATTTTAAAATTTAAATGGCTCAACTGCCTATTCACTTTTTCTCAGAAGATATATCCTTTACCTTAAAACAAAAGGCTTTCGTCCGCAATTGGATCAGGGATTCAATAATTAAGGAGGGCTTTAAGCTTCGTGAACTGAATTTTATTTTTTGTTCTGATGAGTACTTGCTTTCCATAAACAAGCAATACCTGGGACATGATACCTACACCGACATCATCACTTTTGACAACAGCGATAAAACGAAAGAAATCGCGGGGGATATCTTTATAAGCCTGGAGCGGGTTAACGAAAACGCAGCAAATTTTAAAGTCAACCAAAAAGATGAACTGCACAGGGTTATGATCCACGGTACACTTCACCTTCTTGGATATCCTGATAAGGGAACCGAGGCAAAAGCCCTGATGACAGAAAAGGAAAATTTTTACCTGCTTAAACGCTCTTTCTGATTATTCCATTGGAACTTCAATGATCAGGGCTTTGGTTTTCTCCATAAATGTAAATTCTATAGAATCTGTTTGATATACTCCCATTGCGTCACGTTTGCTTAGCTCTACCCCATCAACTTCAGCCTTACCTTCAATTATAAAAATATAGGCGCCGTTCCCTGGATGCTGGATCTTATAAGAAATTTTGATGTTTTCATCAAAGGAGCCCAGACTAAAAAAGGCGTCCTGATTAATCCACATCTGCCCTTCCTTCGCTTCCGGAGATACAAGGGTTAGAAAGGAGTTATGATGACTATCCAGATTATATGCTTTCTGATCGTACCTAGGTGTAATGTTTCGTTCTTTAGGAAAAACCCAGATCTGCAGTAAGTTAACTTCCTCAGTTGAAGAACCGTTGAACTCAGAATGTTGAATTCCGCTTCCTGCAGACATTATCTGTACCTCGCCAGAGCCAATATTTCCTTCCGAACCAAGGCTATCCTTGTGGGCCAGCACTCCTTTTAAAGGAATGGTCACGATCTCCATATTATCGTGACCATGGGTCCCGAACCCCATGCCCGGAGCAACAATATCATCATTTAAAACCCTGAGTAAACCAAAATGTACCTTAGCCGGATCATGATAATTAGCAAAACTAAATGAATGAGCTGCCTTAAGCCAGCCATGATCCTGGATACCACGATCTTTGGCTCTATGAATAATCTTTTCCATAATGCAATTTAAATTATATGTTTAAACATACAATATTAATTCCAAACTTACTAATGCGTACCTTTGCAGATTAAAATTAACATTATATGTCATTTAGGGCAATTTTAGTAGGTGCAAGTGGACTTGTTGGCAGTGAATTATTGTCAGAACTTATTGCCAGCTCCCATATTTCTAATATCCTGCTTATTTCCAGGAAGCATCTTTCCATAGATAACCCCAATGTACGGCAATTGATTTTGAATTTTGACCATTTTGAAGAACATCTAAATGAAATAGAAGGAGATATCTTATTCAGCTGCATTGGAACAACCAAGTCAAAAACGCCGGATGCGTCAAATTATAGAAAAATAGACTATGAATATCCGCTTAGCTTAGCCCGCTTAGCTCTAAAAAAAGGCATTTTACAATTTCATCTTGTTTCATCTATTGGTGCAGATGCCTCATCAGGAACATTTTACCTAAAACTTAAGGGCGAACTTGAAAATGAACTTAAAAAGTCAGGACTTCCATCACTTCATATTTATCAGCCTTCATTTTTGACTGGAAAACGTAGCGAAATGCGCCTAACAGATAAAATTATTAGTCCAATAATGCGTTTAATGAATCCCATACTGACTGGACCATTAAAAAAATACAGAAGCATTTCAGCCAAAACAGTGGCAAAGGCCATGTTAAATCAATCATTAAAAGATCTTAAAGGAACTTTTACTTATTCCTCATTACAAATAGAACAATTAGCGTGAGCATTTTATCCACCGAACAATTAGGACACTCCTTCAACGATAACTGGTTATTTACAGATCTTTACTTTGGCATAAGTAAAGGCGATCGTGTAGCACTGGTAGGAATAAACGGGACCGGAAAATCCACTTTACTACGAATACTTTCGGGCATGCTCGCCCCTTCCTTGGGCAAAGTAGTTACGGAGCGCGATTTAAGAATAGGTTACCTGGAACAGGACCCCCAATTTAAAGATCAGGAAACGATCAGTGATTTCATTTATTCTATAGGAAACACAAAGCAACAGCTTATCCGCCAGTATGAGGAGGCTTTGGAAATGGAGGTGCACGATGATAAACTCCTGAACAGATTAATGGATGAGCTTAGTTCAGAAAATGCCTGGGAATACGAGTATGAAATTAAAACTATTCTCGGAAGACTGGGCATTCAAAACCTTGATCAGCGCATATCAACACTCTCGGGCGGACAAAGAAAACGCCTGGCCCTGGCTAAGCTTTTGATAGACGATCCGGATGTGTATATCCTGGATGAGCCAACAAATCACCTGGATATCGAAACTATTGAATGGCTTGAAAATTATATGACCACAGGACAGAAAACTATCCTGCTGGTTACACACGACCGGTACTTTCTGGATAATGTTTCAACCCGGATCATAGAGCTCGATCGCGGAAAGCTTCAGGTTTTTAATGGTAATTATAGCTATTACCTGGAAAAAAAGGCGGAGCAAAATGCTGCCGAAGATGCTTCATTTAGTAAAAATTCCAACTTATTGAAACGCGAACTTGAATGGATGCGCAGGCAGCCTAAAGCCAGAACTACCAAATCTAAATCAAGAATTGATTCTTTCTATGATCTGGAAGAGAAAACAAAGGGCCGACAGATAAAATCCAGTCTCGAATTAAGCGTAAATGTATCCAGACAGGGAAATAAAATCCTGGAGCTTGAACATGTAAGCAAGGCCTTTAATGGTCAGCCTATAATGTCTGATTTCAGTTATACATTCAAAAAGGGCGACCGGATTGGGGTTGCAGGAAAGAACGGAACAGGTAAATCTACCCTTCTTAATATTATTACAGGCAAATTAAACCCAGACAGCGGAAAGGTTCATGTAGGTGAAACTACTGTATTTGGATATTACCGGCAGGGAGGTTTGGAGTTTAAAGATGATGAGCGGGTAATTGACGTTGTTAAAAATGTTGCGGAATACATTACAATGGCCGATGGAAAAAACCTAACCGCCAGTCAGGTTTTAACTCACTTTCTCTTCCCTCCTGCAAAACAATATGGCCTTGTTAATAAATTGAGTGGCGGAGAGAAAAAAAGACTACAGTTAATGCGGGTTCTGATGAAAAACCCTAACTATATGATACTGGATGAGCCCACTAACGATTTGGACATTGACACCTTAAACGTTCTTGAGGATTTCCTTTTAAACTTCCCGGGAATCTTAATGCTGGTTTCCCACGACCGGTATCTTATTGACCGCCTTACTGACCAGCTTTTTATTTTTGAAGGCGATGGAAATGTAAATATTTACTCAGGGAATTATACAGATTACCGTCTGGAGCAGGATGAGTTAAAAAAGCCCGTCAAAGAGAATCAAAAAGCAGTTCCAATTAAAAACACAACGCTACCCGCAAAAAAGAAGCTTAGCTTTAAAGAGGAGAAGGAAATAAAGGACATTGAAGAAAGCATTAAAATATTAGAAAAAGACGTCATAAACCTCACTCTAAATCTAAATTCAGGCACTCTAAATCATGAAGAACTATCTGATATTGCAAATCAGATCCAAAACATAAAGGATCAGATTGACCATAAAACCTTACGCTGGCTTGAACTTACAGATATGTAAACCTGTCCGGTTGACTGAATGTTCCACGTGGAACATTCAATTAAAACGATTAAATTTAACTTCTTAATTGTTCCACGTGGAACATCAAAGATTATGTTTGAAAAATACGATATAATAGTAGTGGGCGCAGGACATGCGGGCTGCGAAGCGGCAGCATCAGCAGCTAATCTTGGGTCAAGGGTACTGCTTATAACTATGAATATGGGCACCATCGCGCAAATGAGTTGCAACCCGGCTATGGGTGGTGTGGCCAAAGGTCAGATTGTAAGAGAGATTGACGCACTGGGTGGATACTCTGGAATAATTACGGATAAAACTACCATCCAGTTTAGAATGCTTAACAGTTCGAAAGGACCTGCTATGTGGAGCCCAAGAGCACAGAACGACAGGATGCGATTTGCAGAAGAATGGCGTCTTATTCTTGAAAATACACCAAATGTGGACTTTTGGCAGGACACCGTGACCTCAATTCTTTTAAAGGAAGACAAAGTTAGCGGCGTGCGAACTTCATTGGGCATAGAAATCGAGGCAGACGCGGTTATTTTGACGAACGGAACCTTTTTAAATGGAATCATACATATTGGAGAGAAGCGATTCGGCGGAGGCAGAACCGGGGAAAAATCGGCGACGGGTATTACGGAACAACTCGTTGAATTAGGCTTCGAAGCAGGAAGAATGAAAACAGGTACACCTCCCCGTGTGGATGGAAGAAGCCTGGATTACTCCAAAATGGAAGAGCAGTGGGGAGATGAAGAAGGCGGACGCTTTTCTTATACAGACGTAGATTTACCAAAAGATCAGCGCTGCTGCTGGATTACCTATACCAATCAGGAAGTTCATGATGCACTAAAGGAAGGTTTTGAAAAATCACCGATGTTTACAGGGAGAATCAAAGGACTGGGTCCCCGATACTGCCCCTCAATTGAAGATAAAATAAACCGATTTGCAGAACGCGACCGGCACCAGATATTTGTAGAACCAGAAGGATGGAATACCGTAGAAATATACGTCAACGGATTTTCAACATCATTACCCGAGGATGTGCAATATAAAGCACTAACTAAAATTCCCGGGTTTGAAAATGCAAAGATGTTTCGCCCTGGATACGCGATTGAATATGACTACTTCCCACCCACTCAATTAAAATTAACCTTAGAAACTAAAAAGCTGCAAAATCTTTATTTTGCAGGACAAATCAATGGCACTACCGGTTATGAAGAAGCCGCATGTCAGGGTTTTATGGCGGGAATAAATGCCCATCAAAAAATCAACGAAAAGGAAGAGCTGATCTTAAAAAGATCAGAATCGTACATTGGAGTTCTGATTGATGATCTGGTAACCAAGGGGACGGAAGAGCCTTACCGTATGTTTACCTCAAGAGCAGAACACCGGCTTCTGCTTCGTCAAGATAATGCAGATATCCGGCTGAGTCCAATTGGGCATAAACTGGGACTTATCTCAGATGAGCGTCTGGAAAAGGTCAACAGGAAAATAGAAAATTCGAACCGGATTGTAGTCTATCTAAAATCAACCTCAATAACACCGGAGAAAGTTAATGATCTACTTGAAACCTTAGGCACACCAGGCATAACTCAGGCGGTTAAGATGTTTCAGTTGATAACCCGTCCCCAGATAGGATTTTCCGATCTTCGCAAATCGGATAAATCATTTGATCAGATGTTAAATAACTACGATAAAGAAACAGTTGAGCAAGCTGAAATAAAAGTGAAATACGAAAGCTATTTTGAGAAAGAATTGGAGATCGTAGACAAAATGAAGCGAATGGAAGATCATACTATTAATGCTGAGTTTAATTATTTAAATCTTGTTTCCCTTTCAAAAGAAGCAAGAGAAAAATTAATGAAGATCAAACCACGCACTTTGGGACAGGCATCCAGGATTTCGGGTGTTTCTCCATCAGATATTTCAGTTTTAATGGTTCACATGGGGAGATAAAACATAATCAATTGATTTTCAAGATATTATGTAATATTGTACTCGGCTTTAAAATAAGGCGCAGGAGACACTTTTTAACATGACGGAATATCAGAAATCCAAACACACTAATACTTCGTCCTAAGGCTTATAAATGGCAAATTCTTTGACTATGATATTTTCACGAGATTCGTATGCACTCATCGCTCTATTTTTTATTTTATCAGCTTGCGCAAGTGTACAATCTCCAAGTGGCGGACCAAAAGATACGGATCCTCCTAAAATTGTGAAAGAAACACCAAAAAATCTTACAAGAAATTTTACAGGTGAAAAAATAGAAATTGAATTTGACGAGTTCATCAAACTGTCAAATGAGTTTACCGAAATAAGCGTTTCCCCAGCTCTCGATATTCCCCCGACATTTAAAGCAAAAAAGGAAATACTTGAAATAAGATTCGGTCAAAAATTGGAAGAAAATACAACCTATACGATAAATTTTGGCAAGGCCGTTTCAGACGTTAACGAAAGCAATCTGCTAACTAACTACACGTATGTATTTTCTACCGGAAACGAGATCGACTCGCTGACTTTAAGTGGAAATGTAGTTAGTTCAATGACGGGAGAAAATTTAAAAGATGTCACAGTCTTTATTCTTCCGGTAAGGCAGGACTCGCTTTTTGGAAAAAAACGGGCCAGCATATTTACGAGCACAGATAGCGCGGGTAATTTTAAACTTCAGAACCTCAGGGAAGACACTTATCGTATTTATGCCTTAAAAGAACAGGGCGGAGACCGGATTTATAATTCTCAAAATGAGGAGATCGGTTTCCTGAAGGACTCCATCTTCTTAAACAAAAACATTGACAGCATAAAATTAGAAGTATTCAAGGAAGTACCCGCCCTATTCTCAGTAATGGACAGAAGGATAGAAGCGGATGGCAGGATCACCCTGGCTTTTAATAAACCGCTTATTGAGCCAACATTACAAATACTGGATCCAACCTCATTGGATCAGCTTAAAACCATAGAAATAACGGAAAAGAGAGATTCTGCATTTATATGGATACCCGAATTAACCTTTGATTCCCTAAAAGTAGCTGTAAAAGAAGCTGGGGTTAGTGTTGATACAGTGACACTGCGCCGCAATAAACGCGATACGTATACCCGGGATATTCAAATCGGGGATAATATACCCGGCACCAAACTAAAACCCCGTTCCGATATGGTCTTGGAACTTTCTTCCCCTGTTAGTACCGCAAGGGAAAATCAGATCATCTTATTAGAAGATTCTGTCCAGGTAAAGAATGTTCAGTTAGTAAAAAGTACCGAATCTCAGAGAAAATATATTTTAAAATATCCCTGGCGCCTCAATAAGGAATATATACTTAAAATTTCAGAAAATGCATTCAGTGATGCTTTTGGAAATAAATCGAAGGCTTATTCACGAAAATTCACCCTGGACAGTGATGAAAATTACGGAGGCATTTCAATAAAAGTCACGGTCCCGGATACAGCCAAATCTTATATTGTTCAGTGGTTAAACGAGCGGGAGGAAGTACTGAGGGAGGATATTGTAACAAAAAACACAGTTTTGAATTATACAACATACCCTACAGCAAAATATCTTTTAAGGGTGGTCTTTGATGAAAATAAAAATGGAAGATGGGATACCGGAAATATTAGAAATAAGCGGCAGCCGGAAAAAACATGGACACTGGATAAAATAATTTCATTAAGACCCAACTGGGACCTTGAAGAAAATCTGGTTATTCCTTCCCATCCGTAAACCATTTGGAATACATTATATAGTTTTGAGGAAGATTTTTCAGCATCTGAATCTGATCTCCGGTAAGCGGTTTAATCTTCCTGGCGGGTATACCCGCATATAAAAATCCTGATTCACAAATTGTTTTCTCCAGTACAATAGCACCGGCAGCGATAATGCAAAATTCTTCAACTACAGCATGATCCATTACAATAGCACCCATCCCAATAAGAACATGATCCTCCAGGGTACAGCCATGTACCAATGCGTTGTGTCCAATTGAAACATTATTCCCTATTCGGGTTGAAGCTTTTAAATAAGTGCAATGGATAACAACACCATCCTGAATATTAGTATTATCACCAATTGTTATACTATTGACATCTCCCCTGACAACAGCATTAAACCATACCGAACAATTATTACCAAAGGTAACTTCCCCGACAATGGTAGCATTTTCAGCGAGGAAACAATTCTCCCCGATGATCGGAAAAACACCCCTGACCGGTAAAATAAGCGCCATAATTAATATATCCTAAATTTCTTAAAAAACAGTATCATGGGGTTCCTGTGCATGGGCCTTATAATCTGTGGTATAGTGCAAACCGCGACTTTCCTTTCTTAACATAGCCGATTTAATAACGATATAAGCATTTTGAATGACATTTCGCAGCTCACATAGTTTTACGGATAAGGTGGTCATTTTATAAAAACTTTCAGTCTCGTCATACAATAAACCCAGTCTTCGCATAGCTCGTTCTAATCGGAAATCAGAGCGTACAATACCAACATAATCACTCATAACCTTTTGAGCTTCCCGCAAATTATGGGTCACTAAAATATCCTCATTAGACAATTTAGTATCGGTTTCATCCCATTCTGGAACATTCTCCGGAATCTCATAGTTCATGAAGTTATTGACAGCGTCTTCATATATCCTGTGAGCAAAAACGGGAGCTTCTAACAAAGAGTTTGAGGCCAGTCGATTGGCACCATGCAAACCGGTTGAGGCGCATTCACCACAGGCATAAAGCCTGTGAATTGATGACCTTCCAAATTCATTAACCAGAATTCCACCGCACATGTAATGAGCTGCAGGGGTAACAGGTATCATGTCCCTTGTCATGTCAAGGCCAATACTCAGACACTTTGCATAAATATTTGGAAAATGAGAAAGAATATCCGCTTTATCCCGATGCCTGATGTCAAGATATACAAAATCATCCCCCGATTTTTTCATCTCAGCGTCAATCGCCCTTGCTACAATATCACGAGGCGCCAGTGATCCCCTGGGATCATAGTTTTGCATAAACTCCTCACCATTCCTCGTTTTTAGAACACCTCCGAAGCCGCGAACAGCCTCAGAAATTAAAAAAGAAGGATACTCACCGGGATTAAAAAGTGCTGTTGGATGAAATTGAATAAATTCCATATTCCTAACCTTGCCTTTGGCTCTGTAAACCATGGCTATACCATCACCAGTAGCTATTACCGGATTGGTAGTAGTAGAATAAATATGACCCGCACCACCGGAGGCCATAAGTGTCACTTTTGACAGTATCTTCTCTACAGAATTATTGGCAGTGTTTAAAGCATAAATACCATAACATTCTATATCATCAGATTTTTTGTCTACAAAAGTTCCAATATGATGTTGAGTAATCAATTCAACGGCAAAATAGTGAGTTAGTATTTCAATATTGGGATCATTGTGGATCTTTTCCAATAAAGACCTTTCTATTTCAAAACCTGTGATATCCTTAAAATGCAATACACGGCTTTCGGAATGTCCGCCCTCTTTGGCAAGATCAAATATCCCTTGTTTGGTCTTATCAAAATGAGTACCGTATTTAATTATCTCTTCTATTCGTGCCGGACCCTCTTTTACCACAATCTCCACTATCTTCTTGTCACATAAACCATCACCTGCAATAAGGGTGTCCTCTATATGTTTATCGAAAGAATCTTCTTCCTTATCAACAACCACTGCAACCCCACCCTGAGCATATTTAGTGTTGGATTCATCCTCATTTGCTTTGGTTACAATAAGCACCTTTCCATACTTGGCAGCTTTTAGTGCAAAGCTCAACCCCGCTATTCCAGATCCTACTACCAGGAAATCTACATTTCTCATAGAGAAAACCTTTAATTACTATTAATTTAATACTATGTTAACAACTCCATCAAAGATGTTAATTTACTACTAAAACTGGTTGAATAATTTTAAAAGCGGAGGATAAGTAATTCCAATAAGAGTATTTTACCTTATTTTTGAAATAGTTATGAGATAAAATACGCGAGTAATCCACTTTTTGGAAGTTATAAAAAACAAACATATAAGATTATATAAAAAAGTCTTGTTTATTTAAAAATCTGAATATCAGATAATTATATTAAATTAAATGTGGAAAAATTGTGAATAATTAATTAAAAACAATTAATGGTCTAAAATGTGTACTGACTTTTAAACATAACTAACACCCTAATAAACAATAAGAATCTATTTTAAATAATAAATTGTATTTATTGAATAGTTGATAAATGAATACCTTCGAAGAACTAAATATTAAAGGTTTTATAGACGAACCTATTGATCCAAGGCTGGATCTGTTTGAGGAAATTAACCGCTTAAAAAAGGAAAAAAATGCTGTAGTACTTGCCCACTATTACCAGGAACCTGATATTCAGGATATTGCCGATTATATTGGAGATAGTCTAGGCTTATCCCAGGAAGCAGCCAAAACAAATGCTGAAGTAATTGTTTTCGCAGGGGTGCACTTCATGGCAGAAACTGCTAAGATATTATCCCCAGATAAAAAAGTTTTACTTCCTGATTTAAAGGCAGGTTGCTCTTTATCAGATAGTTGTCCTCCTGTGTTATTTAAAAAATTTAAGGAAAAATATCCGGATCATCTGGTTATTACTTATGTTAATTGTACTGCTGAATTAAAGGCATTGAGCGATATAGTTTGTACCTCTACCAATGCAGTTCAAATAGTTGAAAGCTTACCAAAGGATCAGAAAATAATATTCGGACCTGACAGGAACTTAGGAGCCTGGGTTGCCCGTAAAACCGGGAGAGACCTGGTCTTATGGAATGGGGCCTGTATGGTACATGAGATTTTTTCGCAGCAAAAAATAATTAAATTAAAGAACAGACATCCTGAAGCTAAATTTATTGCCCATCCCGAATGTGAGGAAGCTGTACTGCAGATGGCTGATTTTATAGGCTCAACTACTGGTTTATTAAAATATACGATTAATGATCCTGCAAATGAATTTATAGTGGCAACGGAAAGCGGCATTATTCATCAGATGGAAAAAGCTAATCCGGAAAAGGTTTTTATACCAGCACCACCAAATAATGCTTGTGCATGTAATGATTGTCCGCATATGAAGAGAAATACTTTAGAGAAACTTTACCTATGTTTAAAGAATGGCTTACCTGAAGTAACAGTACCTATGGATATTATTTTAAAAGCAAGAAAACCAATTGAGCGTATGCTGGAAATATCTGCTAAACTCGGTTTATAATTTATGACTAAGGAAACCGGATTTTTAAAGAATTACAGCAGTATAATTTGGTTGCTTGCCGGGATAATATCCGGAACAATTTTAGGCCTTACCCTGGGTAAGGATGTAGAGGTTTTAAAGCCTATTGGGGATATATTTCTTAATCTGTTATTTACGGCAGTTATCCCACTTATATTTTTTGCTATTTCTTCTTCTATTGCCAATATTGACCGTACTAAAAAAATGGGTAAAGTCATGTTTATCATGCTTCTTGTTTTTGTAGGGACTGTATTAATATCGGCGATGTTAACGGTTTTTGCAGTTTGGATGTTTCCCTTGCCTCAAAATATACAAACTACAGCTAAAGTTATAGAAGAAGCGCATGAAACACAAAGTTTTGGTAATCAGGTTACCAGTCTTCTTACCGCTAATGAATTTAATGAATTGCTGTCCAGAAAAAGTATGCTCGCATTCATTATTTTTTCACTTCTTATCGGATTTGCCACTTCCAGATCTGGCTTAGCTGGGGAACCTTTTAAAAAATTCCTTGTCGCTGGCGATGAGGTAATGAAACAATTGCTAATTATCATTATGAAGCTTGCTCCTATTGGTCTGGGAGCATACTTTGCTTATCAGGTGGGAGTTTTTGGACCTCAGCTTTTTGGCACCTATGGGCATTCAATGGCTATCTATTATGGCCTGGGACTATTTTATTTTATTGTGTTTTTTAGCTTATATGCATTTTTAGCAGCTGGTGTTCCAGGTGTAAAAATATACTGGCAAAATAATATAGTTCCATCCTTTACAGCAATAAGTACATGCAGCAGTGTGGCTACTATTCCTGCAAACCTTGCAGCAGCCAAGGGAATGAAAATTCCTGAACATATTGCTAATCTCGCTATTCCATTAGGGGCTCCCCTGCATAAAGATGGTTCAAGTATATCCTCTATTATAAAAATAGCAGCTGTATTTGCTATCATGGGTAAGGATTTTACAGATCCGTATACCATTTTAATGGCTCTGGGAATCACCATAATTGTCAGTACAGTGGAAGGCGGTATTCCTAATGGAGGATATATCGGTGAAATATTGGTAATGACGGTATATAATTTTCCCATCGAAATGCTGCCGGTAGTAATGATCATTGGAACCCTGGTTGATCCCATGGCTACTTTGTTAAATGCTTGTGGCGATACTGTTTCGGCCATGATGATAAGCCGGATTTCAGAGGGTAAAAACTGGCTTAAACAATCACTGCATCTTCCGGCATGAAATTAATTATATTTTTTGCGATTATACTTTTCACTGGTTTTAGTAATCCGCAGGCAGAGATAAGCAAGCGGTTTAATACCCGGCAGCTTGTAGTGGTAACCAGTGAGGGCTGGAATAAAATTAACGGTAAAATGACCGCCTATGAATGGAAAAATAATAAATGGATTCCCGTTCTGAAGGATATCCCCATTGTGACAGGCCGGAGCGGTCTCGCCTGGGGTAAAGGATTGCATGATTCGAAATTAAATAGGGGTAAATTAAAAAAGGAAGGCGATGGAAATGCACCTGCGGGAATTTTTTATTTGAGCGGACTTTTTGGGTATGATAAAATTTCAGCAAAAATGAATTCCCTTAAAGTGGATAATAAAACTTTTTGTGTGGATGATTCCAGATCAGCATATTATAATAAAATTGTAAAGTCAGATACTGTTAAGAAGGATTGGAAATCAGCTGAGACCATGCGGATGAAAAGTGATGTGTATAAGTATGGAATATTTGTAGATTATAATGTAAACCCTGCCGAAGCTGGAAAAGGCTCCTGCATTTTTATGCATATATGGTCCGGCAGCAATAGTCCTACTGCTGGCTGTACAGCTATGACTGAGGCTAATATTTTAAAACTTATTGAGTTCCTTGATAAAAAGAAAAATCCGGTATTAGTGCAGGTTCCGCAGTCCGAGTATGAAAAATTAAAGCGTACTTATAAATTACCCTAGCTTCCCGCTCCTCTTCCTTGAAAAATTAGCACCTTTGTATTATTAGGGAAATCATCATGTTTGAAAATAAAGGACGTACGGAAATTGAACAATTAGGTGAATTTGGTTTAATAGATCACCTTACTAAAACGTTTGAAATTAAAAACAGAGGGACGGTAAAGGGAATAGGTGATGATGCAGCTGTTATTAATTTTGAAGGAAAAAGGGCACTTTTTTCAACAGATCTATTATTGGAAGGCATTCATTTTGATCTGGCATACACACCCTTAAAACATTTAGGCTACAAGGCCATTCAGGTTAATCTAAGCGATATTTATGCGATGAATGGCACCGCACAGCAAGTGACGGTTTCCATTGGCTTGTCGAGCAAGTTTCCGTTGGAAGCTGTGGAAGAACTGTACCAGGGAATTAGTATCGCCTGCGAAAAATATGGTATTGACCTGATAGGGGGGGATACTTCAGCATCCAAGCAGGGCCTTGTTATAAGCGTTTCGAGCATCGGCTATGCCGATGAGAAAGACATTTGTTACCGGAATGGAGCAAATGAAGGCGATCTGCTCTGCGTTTCGGGAGACCTCGGCGGTGCCTATATAGGCCTGCAGTTATTGGAGCGCGAGAAAAATATATTCCTGGAGAATCCCAAAATTCAGCCCGATCTTGAAGGGAAGGATTATATCGTTGAGCGCCAGCTTAAACCGGAAGCACGCAGGGATATTATTGAAACCCTGAAGCTCATGAAAATCAAACCAACTTCGATGATCGACATCTCAGATGGTCTGGCTTCAGAGATCCTGCATATCTGTAAACAATCAAATAAAGGATGTAACCTTTATGAAGAAAAAATCCCTATTGACCCCATGACCTATGATACTGCACGGGATTTTGGCATAGACCCTACTGTATGTGCATTAAACGGAGGAGAGGACTATGAATTATTATTTACTATAAAACAATCTGATTTTGAAAAGGTCAGGAATAATCCCGATATCTCTATTATTGGCCATATGACCGAAGCTTCAGCAGGATGCAATCTGATCTCAAAATCAGAAAAAGTTCATCCAATTAAAGCACAGGGCTGGAATTCTCTAAAGCCAAATGAGGAATAATCATGATCCGGCTTACCGGAGGAGATTGCGAAAAATCTTTTAACAGCTTATCTGTGTACCATGAACCTAATATCAAGTGCGGCCTTTCTATTTATGCTTACTTTTTCTTCGATTTCAAGCGCACAGACCAAGAAAACATCAGCCCCCCGCCCCCTACTTCCAATTCCTTCGAAAGAACAGATTGAATGGCATGAAATGGAAACAAATGCCTTTGTGCATTTCACAACTAATACATTTACAGGACTTGAGTGGGGCTACGGAGACGAAAAGGAATCGATATTTAATCCTACAGCTCTGGATGCCAGGCAATGGGCGAGTACATTGAAGGAAACGGGATTTAAAACTCTGATCCTGACGACAAAGCATCATGATGGATTTTGCCTCTGGCCAAGTAAATACACTGAGCATTCTATAAAGAACAGTCCCTATAAGAACGGAAAGGGAGATCTGGTAAAGGAAACCGCCGAAGCCTGTAAGGAATACGGTTTGAAGTTCGGTGTTTATTTATCGCCCTGGGATAGGAATCACCCTGAATATGGGAGGCCCGCTTACCTGGATTATTACCGCAATCAACTAAAAGAATTGTTCAGCAATTACGGGCCTGTTTTTGAAATGTGGTTTGATGGCGCCAACGGAGGAGATGGGTATTACGGCGGAACGCGTGAAAAGAGAAAGATTAACGGAGCTACATATTATGACTGGCCAAAAACGCTTGATCTGGTGAGCAGGCTTCAGCCCGGGGTCATTTTTTTTAGTGATGCTGGCCCTGGAGTACGTTGGGTAGGAAATGAAAGAGGGGTAGCTGGAGAAACAAACTGGAATACCTTTTCAACCGATACGCTTTACGCAGGAAAGCCCGGGATAGAAAAGTTATTGAATTCCGGATCAGAAGACGGGAACAAATGGATCCCGGCCGAAGTTGATGTATCCATCCGTCCCGGATGGTTTTATCATGCCAAAGAAGATTCCCTTGTTAAATCCCCTGAGCAGTTGTTTGAAATCTATCTGAGCTCCGTTGGCCGTGGTTCAACACTGCTTCTTAATATTCCACCCGATCAGCGCGGGCTTTTTCATGAGAAGGATATCGCATCGCTTAAAGGGTATAAGCAGATTCTCGATAGGGAATTTGCAATTAATCTGGCTAAAAATGCTAATGTAAAAGCTTCTTCCTATCGTTCTGGATCGATAGAATATTCAGCCCGAAATATAACAGATGGGAATAAGGACAGCTATTGGGCGACGGATGATATTAAGAAGACTGGAAGTTTTGTAATAGATCTTGGGAAAGAATCTCTTGTTAAATATATTTCCCTGCAGGAATATATAAAACTGGGGCAGCGGGTCAAGTCATTTTCTATCGATGTTTGGAAAGATGGAAAATGGCAAAAAGCCGCCGATGGATCAACTATAGGATATAAGCGGATTATGAGAATTGAACCGGTTAAAAGCTCGAAGATACGGATAACCATAAGCGACTCGAAGGCTTGTCCGGTTATTTCTAATGTTGAAGTTTATTAACTCTGGCATTAAAGGCTAGCCCGGACTTGTATCTTTTTTTACGGATTTTTCCACAATTCATTAGAAATAAACGATATTAGTAATTGAATTACCTAATTAAAAAAAAACATGAGAACCTTATTCTTTTTTCTGATCCTCGGATTTGCTTCGAGTTCGATATATGCCCAGAACCCCGATAAAAAAGCGGCCAAAGTTGAAAAATCCAGTCAAATGCAAGTTGTTGAGGCGGCCTGCGGAGAATGTAAGTTCGAAATGAAAGGAAAAACCTGCGACCTTGCTGTAAGGATTAAAGGGAAATCATATTTTGTTGATGGGTCCAACATTGACGATCATGGCGATGCTCATGCAGATAATGGCTTTTGCGAGAAAATAAGGAAAGCTGAAGTTAAAGGGACTATTGTGAACAATCGTTTTGTTGCCACATACTTCAAACTTTTGCCCGATACGGATCAGAAACAGTAAAAGAAGACCTCCCGGTTTATTGTTCATCTTCTTCAATAAACCTGGTGTCAAGTTGTTTACCTGCCCTGGCTCCCAGTTTTTTAATCTTCTCTGCTGTAATTGTCAGATTTCCCCTGCCGGTAGATAACTTATTAAATGCTTTCTCATACGCATCCTGACTTTGCTTGATGTTTCTGCCTATGCCATCCATATCTCCTATAAACCCTACAAACTTATCATACATTTCTCCGCTTAATCTTGCTATTTCCATTACATTACGGTTCTGACGTTCCTGTTTCCACATGCTTGCAATAGTCCTGAGCGTAGCCAGCAAGGTAGAGGGGCTTACAATTACCACCCGTTTATCCCAGGCGTAGTTAAACAGCTCGGCATCTTTTTGAACCGCGATGCTGAAACATGACTCGATGGGAATAAAAAGCATCACAAAATCAGGCGAATTCAGACTGTATAATTCAGCATAATTTTTAGACGATAAATCGTTTACATGGCTTCTCAGGGAATTGATATGTTGTTTTGTAAAGTGTTCCCTTTCATCTTCCGTTTCACAGGCTACAAGTTTATCATAGGCGATCAAGGAGACTTTAGCATCAATTATAAGATGTTTATCGTCAGGCAAAATAATTACCACATCGGGTTGAAAACGGCTGCCGTCATAGGCTTTAAGGCTGTTTTGAATTCGATACTCCTGGTCTTTAATAAGCCCCGATCTCTCCAGAACCCTTTCTAATATCATTTCTCCCCAGTTTCCCTGCTTTTTGTTATCACCCTTCAATGCACGCGTTAAATTTTGCGTTTCGAGGCTCATCATTTTATTCAGATCCATTAATTGGGTAATAACCCCTTTTAATATATTTCTTTCACCCGCTTCGGTTCGGTATGCAAGCTCAACCTTTTCCTCAAATGCTTTGATATTATCTCGTAGCGGATTTAAAATAATATCCAGGTTGGCCCGGTTCTGCTCGGTGAACTTATTTGTTTTTTCTTCAAGAATCTTTGAAGCTATTAACTCAAAGTCTTTGTTAAATCTTTCCTGGTTCTGCCGAATCTCTAATTTTTGTTCTTCAATTTTTTCCTGCTGCGCTTTATAATAAGCACGCGAGCTTTCCAGTGTCTGCATCGCATCAGATAATTTAGAACGCTCCGAATCCAATTCCGCCTTGAAGTATTCCTGGTCTTTTTTTAAATTTTCTGCCCGTTCTTCGGCTTTTGCCTTGCTGATCTTTAATTGATCATTCTCAAGCTTCAAACTGTTAAATTCATCAGGATTAATGCCGCTGTTGGAGGGTCTTTTTTTGAAGAAAAACAGAAAAATGAGGAGAATAACAGCCGCAGCCAGCAGAATCGTAATATCCATTTGCTAAAATTTTTATCAAAAATAAGAAAATTGATTTTAAGGAAAGGCAAGTTCCGCAACCTCTTCCCCAAGTAGATTTCCCATAGCTATCCCCATTCCATTGCATCTCACTGCACAGTACAAATTTGGTCGTATTTCTTTGATAACTGGTTTTAGTTCTTTGCCAAATCCCATAACCCCGCTCCAGCGATGATCGATTTTGACACTTTTGCCTGGCAAAATATTATTGTACAGAAGTTCTTCCAGTGCATTTTGAATTTGGTCGGTAGTTCCCTCTTTGGTAGTTTCTTCTCCTTTAAAATCAAGATCCCTGCCGCCTCCCAATAGGATCCGTCCGTCAATATTCCGGAAGTAAATATATCCCCTGTTATAGTGAAAGGTTCCCTTTAATTTTAAACCAGGAATAGGTTCGGTAACCAATACCTGTCCCCGTCCGGGTTTAACGTCGATTTCAGGAATAAGCTCACTTATAAAAGCGTTGGTTGCCAGGATTATCTTTTTGCTTTTAAAATCCCCCTGATTGGTGATCAGGGTATGACCTCCGGGATCTTCTTTAATTTCATGCAGGCGGCAGTTGTTAAAAACCGGAACATCTAAACCCTGAACTTTGGATAATAAGGCCCGCATCATTTTACCTGTATCAATCTGCCCCTCATATTTATTTTGAATGATCTGGCTTATACCTCCTAATCCAAAATCGGTAATTTTAGCATTAGAAACTGCATATATGTCAGGTTTTCCAATAATTGGACGCAACAGTTTATTGAAATATGGGATCTGATTTAAACATTCATCTGCAAAAGGTTTTTCTGAATTCTTGAAGATTTCGTACCCTCCCCACTGACTATACAGAATAGAGCGGTCACCAAGGTTTTTTCTCAGTTTTTCAAGACCTTTCCAGCGTAACTCGACCAAATTCAGGAAATCCTCTTCATTACTGTTGTTGAGATTGGCAATGGCTTCTGAAATGCTGCCAAAGCACGCAAAACCTGCATTTTTGGTGCTTGCGCCACTTGGCAGAAAACCCGATTCAAGTACCCCTGTATTAAGCTTGGGATGACGTTTTTTCAAATGAAGTGCAGCGCTCAGGCCGACAATTCCGCTTCCTACAATTATGACATCGAAACCAGATAAAAATGTCTGTTTCTCCCAGTAAGAAAAATTCTGATTCATGGAATCCTGAAATACAATTTTTTTGTTATTATTTTTATTCGGAATAGTTATTGAATATAATCAAATAAAAAGGATTGATATGGGATTAATAATAATGATAGTCATTGCAGTTATAAGTTTCGCTGTTCAATGGCGCTTCAAAAGTAAATTTAAACAATACTCCGAAATGCCGCTTGCTTCCGGGATGAGTGGAAAAGATATAGCCGAAAAGATGTTGAGAGATAATGGAATTTCAAACGTACAGATCATATCGGCAGAGGGGCAATTATCGGATCATTATAATCCTGCAGACCGGACCGTAAACCTTAGTCCGGAAGTATACCATGGACGCAGCGTAGCAGCAGCAGCCGTTTCGGCTCATGAATGCGGGCACGCTGTACAGCATGCAAAGGCATATAATTGGCTTAAATTCAGATCTGCGGTTGTTCCGGCTGTGAATGTGGCTTCAAAAATCACTCAATGGGCTCTTATGATCGGCGTAATGTTACTTATTTTTTCAGGTGATATAACAGTTCTGGCAATTGGCGTGGCAGCTTTGGCTGTGGTTACACTTTTTGCTTTTATCACTTTACCCGTAGAGTTCGATGCCAGCAACCGGGCTTTAGCGTGGCTTGAGGGAAACCGGGGTATCATGCAGACCTCAGGGGAGCATGATCAGGCTAAGGATGCCTTATGGTGGGCAGCAATGACTTATGTTGTTGCAGCGCTTGGCTCACTGGCAATGCTGGTGTATTACGCGAGTATGCTTACGGGCAGGAGAGACTAATTAATAGGAGGGTTACTCTTTATCGTGCAGTTTTGTTAAGTTCGAGAAAGAGTAACCCGTAATAAGATTGCGAGACACTCATTCTTCATCCCGAAAGGGAAATGAACTTATCCAGAATCCTTTCTTAATTTCATTACTATGAAAAAGGAATTGAGTTTATCCAATCCTTTAATTCGTTATAAGGGAAATCCGATATTAACAAATTTTGAGGTAAATAGAGTTTGGACAAAACCTCATTTACAAACCATAACGGTTCATAATGCCGGTATTACGGAATATGAAAACGAGGTTATTATGCTTTTTCGTTCTCACCTGAGAAACGGAATTTCCATCATTGGGATCGCCCGAAGTAAAAACGGTCTGGACAATTGGCGTGTCGACGAGGCCCCGGCTCTTGTTCCCTGCAATCGAAAGGATGATTTCCATAAGGATGCTGATATAAATGAGCTTATTGAGAATGAAGGCGGAGGGTTGGAAGATGCGCGTATCACCAAGATAGAGGATACATATCTGATCACGTATAGTGCCTATCATGCCCTTGAAGCCGACCGGGTACGGGTTTCTTTGGCAAGTACAAAAGACTTTAAAACTTTTAAAAGATACGGCCCTGTTCTGAGGATGGATATGAGAAATGTGGTCATATTTCCTGAGCGGATAAATAACAGGTATTATGGCTTATTTCGTCCGAATGATCATACCGAACAGCATGTAGGGGGAATCTTTAAGCAGATTCAAATAGGATCCACTGATCATTGGGAAAGTTCAAGCTGGCAAATTCAGGAGGCTCCAGTTATGTCACAAAAGGGAGGGCCAAGTAGTTTTTCCGCAAAGATCGGACCCGGTGCTCCCCCTATAAAAACCAAGCATGGCTGGCTTAACATTTTTCACGGTGTCAGAAGTACAATGGACGGAAACCCCTATGTTTTGGGTGTAGCACTTCATGAACTGAATAAGCCGGAAAAAATAAAAATTTCTAATATTCCCATACTTTTTCCCTCCAGATCTGATTGCATGGTTAAAGATGATGCTTATGTCCACGTACCTAATGTGGTTTTTTGCTGCGGTGCATTAAGAAAACCCAATGGGGAGATTTATATTTATTATGGTGGAAATGATACGGTTATGAACGTGGCGATTTCCCATGAAGATATTTTAGCAGAACTATGCAATACCTATCCACAAGATCCCGCCAGTGGAATACCCCTGTATGATTTAAAATAAATATAAGGTATTCTGTGAATTATTGCGATCTAATTGAGCTTATAAGGGGCTATCAGATAAAATTCCGGAATATTAACCCGGAAACGTGCATCATCAGCTATTCTTTTCATTTCATAGGAACCTTTCATGCTGCCTATATCGGTCTTTAGATTACATCCCGATACATATTCATGAACATCACCGGGTTCTATTACCGGCTGCTGACCTACAACACCTTCGCCCTCCACTTCCCTTTTGGTACCATTTGAATCAAAGATATGCCAGTGACGGTTAAGCAACTGAACGGTATTTTCGCTTAAATTCTCAATATTCACCCGGTATGCAAACATAAAATGTTCGTTTGCCGGATTAGAGTATTCCGGCTGGTAAATGGTTTCTACAGATATTTTAACTCCATCAGTAATTTTAGTTACCATAATAATTCAATTTAATAATAGGCAATATAAAAATAAACCCAATTATTAGGCCAGTTCGTGTTGGAAACGTTCATTTATTTCTTCCAATACCGAGTGTATGTCTTCAATGTTTTCCAGAGAGATAAGCTTTATCCTATATTCTTTAAAATCGGGGATGCCTTTAAAGTAATTTGAGTAATGTCTTCTCATCTCAAAAACACCGGTTTTATCACCTTTCCAGGCGATGGATTTATCCAGATGGGTTTTGCAGACATCAACTCTCTCGCTTATGCTAGGAGGAGGAAGGTACTCTCCGGTTTTAAAAAAATGTTTGATTTCCCGGAATATCCACGGGTAGCCGATGCTGGCACGACCAATCATGATCCCGTCAATTTCATATTCCATACGCCAGGCTGCGGCTTTTTCAATAGTAGTTACATCGCCGTTCCCGAAAATGGGTATTTGTATTCTTGGATTTCTTTTTATTTCACGAATCAAAGTCCAGTCGGCTTCGCCCTTATACATTTGGGCACGGGTACGGCCATGAATAGTAAGGGCCTGAATTCCAATGTCCTGCAGGCGTTCAGCAACTTCATATACATTTCTGGTATTATCATCCCAGCCCAGGCGGGTTTTTACAGTAACAGGAAGATGAGTAGCATCTACAACAGCCTTGGTCATCTTCACCATTTTGTCAATATCCTGTAGGAGACTTGCTCCGGCCCCGCGGCAGGCTACATTTTTAACAGGACAGCCATAATTAATGTCTATAAGGTCAGGCTGTACCTCTGAGGCGATGCGGGTAGCCTCCCGCATAGATTCAATTTCGCTTCCAAATATCTGGATTCCTATGGGCCGCTCGTACTCAAAAATGTCCAGTTTAGCCCGGCTCTTTGCAGCGTCACGGATTAGACCTTCAGATGAAATAAATTCAGTGTACATCATATCCACACCGTTCTGTTTACATACAAAACGGAATGGCGGATCACTCACATCTTCCATAGGTGCCAGAAGCAGCGGGAATTCTCCTAAATCTATATTTCCAATCTTAACAGACATTAGTTATCTTTCAACACAAAAATTTTCCTTTCAAGCGCAAAATTAACAAATTATTAGTTAGCATGTTACAATCCGCATCAACAGAGCGTCATCCTTTTCGTTCTTTGTTATTATTACTTCTGCTTGTATTTGCCGGCCAACTTGTATTTACGATTATTGGAATATTGATAGGAGGCCTGATTTATGGCTTTAAGGCCCAGCCCGATTCCTTAGACTTTTTGAGGTTATTACAGATCATTTCCTCTTTCGGGATGTTTGTTGCCCCTGCAATATTCTTCGCCCGGCTTGAAAGTAACGACTGGCTGGCTTATTTAAAATTAAGACACTTTTATATTATTCTGGCCTTATTCACAGTAATGATTATGATTAGTTTCGGACCATTGCTGGAACTAAGTCTGGAATGGAATAAGAGCATGAAACTTCCGCCTTTCTTAAGCGGGCTGGAAGAATGGATGCTTCTTAAAGAACAGCAGATGGCCGAATTAACCAAACAGCTGTTGCGGATGGGTACGGTTAATATTCTTTTGGTCAATTTATTAATGCTGGCAATTATTCCCGGAGTGGGAGAAGAATTAATTTTCAGGGGATGTTTACAGAATATCCTGGGCCGCTGGACCGGTAATCATCATACTGCGATCTGGATCACTGCGATAATTTTCAGCGCAATCCATTTTCAGTTTTATGGATTTATCCCGAGGATGCTTCTGGGCGCACTTTTTGGGTATCTCCTGGTTTGGAGCGGCAGTTTATGGCTACCAATTCTGGCTCATTTTATGAATAATGCTGTAGCGGTAGTGACCGCCTATATCTATCAGCAAAAAGGCATATGTCTGGATAAAATGGATGAGCCGGATCGCTTATCATGGTATTTATATGTCCTTAGCTTAGTTCTTTTTATTGGACTGCTAATTACCTTTTACAGATATTCAGTAAAACAGGGCGTATTTGCCAAGGGAGCGGATGGAAGCAGACTGGGTTAAAATTTACACGTCTTCCAATTTCTTCAAGTCTGAGTTGGTGCGTCAGGTTTTAGTGGATAATGGAATAGAAGCTATTATTATAAATAAACAGGGCTACCCTTATCAGATCGGCGAGGTTGAAGTCTATATTCATAAGGAAAATTTTCAGACAGCGCTTGAAATCATCATAGAAAATGAATTATAAATGAAAACAAGAGCTATAACAGGATTTTTCTTTGTAGGAGTTATGCTGGCATCTGTACTGCTTGGAGCCTACGCATTCACATTGTTTTTTATGATCCTGAGTGTTTTATGCACAGAGGAATTTTACCGCCTCGTAAGTAATGAGGAAGTGAAACCGCAGAAACGATGGGGTCTCGCACTGGTTATTAGTATATACTTGCCTTTGAGTATGTATTTTTTCATGGGCGAACCTCTCGTTAATATTTTGATTGCCGTCCCTGTATCCATCTTTATCATAATTGCTGAACTTTACAGGAAATATAAAAACCCGTTTCATAATATTGCATATACCCTTTTTGGCGTAGTGTTCGCTGCCGTTCCCTTCTGTTTCTTTTATGCCACAGCATTTATTAACGGGGAGTATTCCATGCACTATCCGCTTGGGTTTTTAATTCTTTTATGGTCGAGCGATACAGGGGCCTATATTTTTGGGATCAGCCTGGGCAAGCATAAACTGTTCGAGCGGCACTCACCAAAAAAGACCTGGGAAGGTTTTATGGGCGGGATGGTGTGCAGCATGCTTTCGGCTTTGATCCTCAGCTGGTACTTCACTGAACTTCCGCTGGTCCACTGGCTGGCAATTGCGGCAATTATTGTAACCGCGGGCACTTTCGGTGATCTGTCAGAATCTATGCTGAAGAGAAGTCTGTCTACCAAGGATTCTGGCTCTCTTTTACCCGGTCATGGCGGATTACTTGACCGATTTGATGGTTTATTGCTTGCAGCTCCGCTGGTCTTCGTATATTTGCAGTTTATTATCTCTTTTTGAGTTCCTGATATAAATAATCCCTGAAATTATTATTGGTCAGGAATTATGGAATGATTTTTAGAAATATCAGCATATTCTAAAATTGAATGAAACAACCAATAAATTCAGAGCCTGAAATTATTCAGGAGAATATTAAGAAAGATCGCTCATTACTGTATATGGGACTTGGATTAGGATTTATTATCCTGGTGATGGGGTACCTTACACTTTTTGTTGACGATGTTCATGGTTTGTTTTCTACCAAAGAGGAAGTTATAACGGTAGTTGACGATGATAATTCTGATGCACTAAATGAGAACGCCAATATGTCCGATGCCGAAATAAGGAGTTCGCTGGTAAAGTTTATTCAGGCTTTTTATACCGACCAGAAGAACGGTTATTTTGATCCCCCAAGTTACTTTTCCCCTATTACCCAAACCTATTATAATTACCATAACCTTACATATAAACGACTTAAGGACGTTCATTACAAGCGTTTTTCAGACATGCAGAACCTGAACTTTGACTGGGTGGTATCCTCTCTTGATTATGACAGGAGCGGTAATACGCTTATCGCAAGCTATTGGGCAAGACTTAATTATGTACAGCCATCGCGTAAGAAGGAGATTTCATCTGATGTGAAATATGAGATGGCTATAAACGAAGAAGGAAAAATCATCGCACTGCGTGAGCTCGAGATAAAAAATTACTCTGCTTATGATATCATTTCTGAAATGGATACCCTTGCAGGCGAGGAAACAGGCTATTCCGGTCCAGGCTCAGAGCTGGTTCCGGAACAAACCTCAGCGGGACTAAATCCTGAAGCTTCTTATGATGGCAGATTGTATGATCTGGGAACAGTAGAAATTGCCCCGGAATTCCCTGGTGGCCAAAACGCTCTTGCTAAATATCTGGGATCCAGCCTTAAATATCCTGGTGAAGCTCGTGAAAATAATGTTCAGGGAAAAGTATATATAGGGTTTGTAGTTGAGAAAAACGGGAATCTTACAGAATTCAAAGTAATAAAGGGAGTTGGGTATGGATGTGATGAGGAAGCTATACGGGTACTGAAGGTGGGTCCGGCCTGGAAACCTGGCATGGTAAAGGGGGTCCCTGTCAGAACTTCGTATACGCAGCCAATCGTTTATCAGATCGCTAAGTAAGAACTTCCTGTACAGCCATTTCCTGCAGCATTTCTATTGCGGTATCCAGTGTGTGAACGTGCTCAATGGCAAGTCTTAATGAACTCTTAACTTCTTTAAGGTTGCAGATCCGCGGATGGGACTGTACAAACTGCAAAACCCTGTTGAACTGTTCCGTTTCATAATAGGGCGACTGCTGATTGCTGATAAAATAACCCCTTAGCACCCCCTTTTTTAGGCTTATTTTTTCAAAACCAATCATTTTGCCAAGCCATTGAAGCCGCCAGGTATTTATTAATTCATTGACCTGGGTAGGAACGGGACCAAATCTATCCGTAAGCTTTTGCCGGAACTCATCCAGCTGAACTTCATTCTCTATATGGGAAAGCTCGGTATACAGGTTATAGCGTTCAGCAATATTGGTCACATATTCATCCGGGATCATTACCTCAAGGTCTGTATCTACCTGAGTAAAAGTGATGAAAGGCCGGGGCTTCTCATCGCTGAAAAGATTTTTAAACTCATCGTCCTTCAGTTCCTGTATTGCCTCATCAAGGATCTTATGATACATCTCGAAACCGATTTCTGCAATAAAACCGCTTTGTTCAGCGCCTAAAAGATTTCCGCTTCCGCGGATGTCCAGATCACGCATTGCAACGTTAAAACCACTTCCCAGGTCCGAAAATTCTTCGATCGCACTTAAGCGTTTCCGGGCTTCATTGGTAAGTGTGGACAGCGGCGGGCTCAGAAGGTAGCAGAAAGCTTTCTTGTTTGAACGGCCAACGCGTCCGCGCATCTGATGGAGATCACTCAAGCCAAACATATGCGCATGGTTGATCAGAATTGTGTTGGCATTCGCGATGTCAAGTCCGGCTTCAATAATGGTTGTAGCTACCAAAACATCATATTCTCCCCCGACAAACTTGAGCATTACATCTTCCAGGGCATCACCCTCAAGCTGTCCATGGGCAATTCCAATTCTTGCTTTTGGAACAAGTGTATTGATCAGTCCGCCCAGCTGCATCAGGTCCTGGACTCTGTTATGAATAAAAAACACTTGTCCGCCCCGGTTAATTTCATATTCAACTGCCTCTTTAATCAGCTTTTCATTAAAGACATGAAGTTCGGTTAAAACAGGCTGACGGTTTGGAGGCGGAGTACTGATGATGCTCAAATCCCTGGCCCCCATCAAAGAAAAATGCAGCGTTCGGGGAATTGGAGTTGCGGTAAGGGTGAGGGTGTCAACATTGGCACGGAACTGTTTTAATTTTTCCTTTACACTGACACCGAATTTTTGCTCCTCATCGATGATCAGTAAACCCAGATCTTTGAACTTTACATCCTTGCTTACGATGCGGTGTGTTCCAATAATAATATCAATTTTACCCTCTGCTAATTTTTGCAGGGTTTCTTTTATCTGCTTAGAGGATTTAAAACGGTTTATATAATCAATATTGCATGGAAAATCAGCCAGACGGGAGGTAAACGTTTTGAAATGCTGCAAAGCCAGAATAGTTGTAGGAACCAGAATAGCCACCTGTTTGCTGTCTGTTACAGCTTTAAAGGCTGCCCGGATAGCGATCTCTGTTTTTCCAAAGCCTACATCGCCGCACACCAGCCTGTCCATAGGATGCGGCGATTCCATGTCCTTTTTAACATCTGCAGTAGCTTTTACCTGATCGGGAGTGTCCTCATAAATAAAGGAGGCTTCCAGTTCAGTTTGTAAGTAGGTATCAGGCAGGAAGGCGGTTCCGGTCTGGGATTTCCTGATCGCATAAAGCTTAATCAGATCCCGGGCGATATCCTTAACTTTTTTTTTAGTGGTTTTTTTTAGCTTTTCCCAGACATCGCTGCCCAGTTTATTTAATTTAGGAACGGTTCCCTCCTTGCCGGAATATTTTGAGATCCGGTTCAGGGAGTTTATATTAACATAAAGAAGGTCATTATCGGAATATACCAGTCGTATCATTTCCTGCGATCTTCCGTTAACTTCTACTTTTTCCAGGCCCGCATATTTTCCGATCCCATGATCAATATGTGTAATGTAGTCCCCCGCTTTTAATTCACGTAGTTCCTTGAGTGTTATAGCCTGTGAGCGGGTATAGCCCTTCTTTAACTTATATTTATAATACCGGTCGAAGATCTGATGATCAGTATAACAGGCAAGCTTTTGTTCCAGATCGATAAAACCCTCCCTTAATGAAAGGTGAACCGGTTTAAACTTTACACTTTTATCTATATCCTCAAAAATGCTGTACAGTCTTTCAATTTGCTTGGTAGAATCGGTGAAGATCAGATTTTCCAGTCCCGCTTTTTCATTCTCCTTGAAATTATGAATAAGAAGATTAAAGTCTTTATTGAATGATGGCTGTGGTTTGATATTTAAAGAAATGATCTTATCGGGCTGATAGAAGAACTGTTTCCCAAACTCAATTACAGAAAAATCCCGCAGCTGATCGGACAGCATTTTTTCATCAGTAAAATTAAACTTGGGGTCGATCCATTGCGGATTTTGCTGCTTATCCTCCGTAGGAAGAGCCTGCCAGAATGCCACTGCCTTTTTAAATCCATCTTTAATCACATCGAGGGTAAAAGCAACATCTTTAAACCAGATAAGCGTTCCGGGGTCTATATATTCAAGAAGAGAAATATTGTGGTCGGTAAGAAACTTCGACTGAACATTTGGTACAATGGTAATGTGTTTTACCTGCTCTACAGAAAGCTGATCCTCAATTTCAAAAGTTCGGATGCTCTCGATATAATCCCCGAAAAATTCCACCCGGTATGGGAGATCGTGAGAGAATGAGAAAATATCCACGATTCCCCCACGGATAGAGAATTGACCCGGTTCATAAACGAAATCGACCCGTTCAAAATCATACTCAATAAGAAATTCATTTATAAATTCTATGCTCAGCTTATTTCCGGTTGAAATCTCCAGTGTGTTTTTTTCAAGGGATGCGCGGTCAATAACTTTTTCTGCAATTGCTTCCGGATAGGTTACGATGATCCTGCCAAATTCACTTGAATGGTTAAGCTCATTTAAAACCTCAGCCCTTTGAAGGACATTGCTGCTATCTACCTGGGTAAATTCAAATGATTTCCGGAAAGATGAAGGAAAAAGAAGAACCTCTTTTTCGAGAAGATTTTCCAGATCGCTCAAAAAATAGGCAGCCTCTTCGCGCTCAGGCAGCACAAAGATCATATGGCGGTGCTGTAAAAAGTATAATGCTGTCGCAAGCACCGAATCGCTTGATCCGATGAGACCTTTCAAGTGGACCCGGGGATTTCTCCCTGCATTGAGAGCTTCAGCGAGGCTGGCAACCCGGGGATCCGTTTTATACTGGTTTAATATGTCCCGAATGTTCACAGCTCTTCTTTTCGGTTCAAATATACATTAATGATATAAAAATTGCGATTTTAAGAACTAATCCGGTCTCAAAATCCTGTAAAAAGAGTTATCTTTAATTAGTTTTTGAATACTTAATTACCCGGGAAAATTCTGATTACAACGATCCGGTATGAAACAGTTCAGTTGTTTTTAATGTTAAAAATAGATCAATTAACATTCAGGTCATTAATAAAAAACACAGATGGAAAATTCTATAAAGTATGGCATTTTAATAGGTGTAATAAGTGGAATCTGGATCCTGATCATGCATTTTGCAGGAGCGCACCCGTTTGATCCCACTGCTGTGAGCAGTTTAAGCTGGCTTGAGTACGCCTCCGTATTTATTCCGGCCTTAGGTCTTTACCTCGGAATAAAAAACTACCGCGATCATGTGATCAGGCGAAAAATGGAGTTTTTCGAAGGCTTATTTGAGGGGTTTAAAATATTGGCGTTCGGTGGAGTGATCGCTGCCTTTTTTGCTATAGTATATGTTCAGCTTAATCCCAATCCCATGAATACGGATTTTATGTACCGGATCGGGGCGGCAGTGCTGATAGGAATACTCTTTAATCTGGCTATTTCGCTTATTTTAATGAATAAACAAAAGTACCTTTAATGTTAAAAAAATGGCCCCTTGAATTAATAATATGGTCTGGCTCCCTGCTTATGTTCGCTGTTTCCTATCCGGGACCGGATCATTTTACGCTTTGCCCGCTTGAAAATTCAGGGATCACCTGGTGTCCCGGATGCGGGCTGGGACGATCCATCAGCTATTTGCTTCATGGAGATATAGCACTATCCTTATCTCAGCATTGGCTGGGGATTCCGGCTTTCATTATCCTTATTCGAAGAGTTCTGCAATTATTAAATAAATTCCTTATAAATTTAGGGATACTAAACCAGTTTCATTATGGAAAGAGATCCATTAATTAATTTAAAAGGCATAGGGCCTGAAGAATACGCATATCTGCAACAGGTTATGGCGGGAATGGATCAGCGGCAATCACAAAATTTTGTAACGTTTTATTCTGGCAGGCGCAAAAACCCTCAGGATATTCTTCTTTTTACCCTGCTTGGATTTTTGGGCGTTGCCGGTATTCAGCGCTTCGTTATAGGTGACATGTGGATGGGCGTGCTGTACATTTTGACGGCCGGCTTATGTTTCATCGGTACTATTGTAGATGTAATAAATCACAGATCCTTAACCCTTGATTATAATCAGAGGGCTGCCTATGAAGCCGCGCAAATGATCAGGATGATGCCTCCCCGCGAATAATTAATCTTTTATGACTAGCAGTACTGGCAAGATCCTAATATTGGCGGGCATTCTGATCCTGACGATTGGTATTCTGGTATATTTCTTTCATGATAAGCTTAACTGGATAGGAAATTTACCAGGGGATGTGATAATTAAGCGTCCGAATTTCAGCCTCTATATTCCGATTACAACCATGATCCTTTTTAGTGTTTTAATAACTCTTTTGATACGGATTTGGACCTGGTTGAAGTAATAGGGTATCTTTGAACATGAAATTAAGAGAGCTGACATCCTTCTTAGAAACTATAGCCCCCCTCGCTTATCAGGAAGAATATGATAATTCGGGTCTGATAATTGGAAGCCCAAATCTGGAAGTTACAGGGGCGCTGATCTCACTGGACTGTACAGAAGCCATTGTTGATGAAGCCATTCAAAACGGTTTTAATCTTATAATTTCACATCACCCTATCGTTTTTAAAGGCTTGAAAAAGTTTAATGGCCTGAGCTATGTCGAAAGGGTAGTCATGAAAGCCATAAAACATGATATAGCCCTTTATGCTATTCACACAAATTTCGATAATGTGCTGGAAGGGGTTAACAAGAAGATTTGCGATAAGCTCGGTCTTCAGAACTGCAGTATCCTGAAACCAAAAGCAGGGGCTCTTAAAAAACTTGTCACTTTCTGTCCGGATGCTGATGCCGAGAAAGTTCGCAAAGCAATGTTTGAAGCCGGTGCCGGCTGGATTGGAAATTATTCTGAATGCAGTTATAATACCAAAGGTTTCGGAACTTTTAAAGCGGGGGAAGATACAAACCCTCATGTTGGGGAGATAGGTAAAAGGCACCACGAATCTGAAATAAGAATAGAAACCATTTACCCGGCAAATATAGAGAGAAAGCTGATCGCAGCACTTGTAGAAGCCCATCCGTACGAAGAGGTTTCTTTTGATCTTTATCCGGTAAGTAATCCATATCCTCAGGTGGGTTCCGGAATGATCGGTAACCTGGAAACCGATCAGGATGAAATGGAATTTTTGAAGCTGGTTAAAGATAATTTACAGGCCAGGGTTATTAGGCATACCCAAACTCGGGGGAAGAAGGTTAGAAGGGTTGCGGTTTGCGGCGGCGCGGGTAGTTTTTTACTGCCAAACGCGATCAGCGCGGGCGCCGATATTTTTATTACCGCCGACTTTAAATATCACGAATTTTTTGATGCTGAAGGAAAAATCATCATTGCCGATGTGGGACATTTTGAAAGTGAGCAGTTTACGCAGGAATTATTGTTGGAATTAATCTCAGAAAAATTTCATAACTTTGCACTCCGTTTAACAGTACAAAACACAAACCCCATAAATTATTTGATTTAATGGAACAAACAGTAGAAGAGAAATTAAAAGCATTATTCGAACTTCAAACCCTGCATACTCAGATCGATAAGATCCGTCAGACACGTGGTGAACTTCCAATGGAAGTTGCAGATCTGGAAGATGAAGTTGCAGGATTAGAAACCCGGATACAAAAAATAAAAGCTGAACTTGATGAACTTGAGGATTCAATTGTAACCCGCAAGAACATGATCAAAGAAGCTCTTGCCGCTACAAAAAAGTACGAGGCTCAGCTTAGCGAAGTAAAGAACAATCGGGAATACGATGCGATTTCTAAAGAGATTGAAATCCAGGGCTTAGAAATCCAGGTATCCGAGAAGAAAATAAAGGAGCATTCATTCGAAATCCAGAATAAAACTGAGGTTTACGAAAAGGCTTTGGCGAATATCACTGAACGCAAAAAAGACCTTGAAATCAAGAAGGCTGAGTTGGATACAATCACTGCTGAAACTGAAAAAGATGAGGCAAGTATTATTTCCAAGGCTGATGAGGCTGAAAAGCATATTGAAGAACGCCTGCTTATTGCATATAATCGTTTGCGCAACAATGCTAAAAACGGACTGGCCGTTGTAACTATTCAACGTGATTCATGTTCGGGTTGTTTTAACCAGATTCCGCCGCAAAGACAGTTGGATATCCGCCAGCGTAAGAGAATCATTGTATGCGAGCATTGTGGACGTATTTTGGTTGACGAAGGATTTGCTTTGGAAGAAGTTCCAAACGAATAAGGCGTACTAGATTAATATTTCAGAGCGATCAGTTTAACACTGATCGCTTTTTTTTTGTTGATAAGCTGTAATTTTGATACTATGGCAGTATGGAAACCAATTTTAATACTCACCCTTCTTGTATGCAGTTTTGAAGCCCGGGCAAACTTCGACTTCAATGCAAACTGCATTCAGGCCTATCAGAATATCCTTTCTTTAAAAATCAATGCTGCAAAAGGATTGATTTCTGCCGAAAAGAAAAAAAATCCGGCCAACTCGATACCCTATTTGCTGGATAATTATATTGATTATTTTACATTGCTCACCTCCGAGAGCAAAGCAGACTTCGAGAGACTAAAAAACAATAAAGCTTCCCGTTTGGATCGCATGGAATCCGATGATAAAAATTCGCCCTATTATTTATTCGCACAAGCGGAAATCAATCTTCAGTGGGCCCTCACCCGGGGACGCTTTCAGGAATATTTTAATTCAGCAATTGAGCTCAACAGGGCCTTTAACCTTTTGCAGGAAAACTCGAAAAAATTTCCTTCATTTATTCCTAACCAGAAAAACCTGGGAATGATTAATGCAATAATGGGTTCCATGCCGGAGGGGATGCGGAAAGCCATGTCGGCATTTGGTATACGCGGGAATACAGCCAGCGGTGTCAGGATGCTGGAAAGTCTGGTGGCTAAACTTCCCCAATCCCCATATTCTCATTTCTACGACGAAGTGGTGTTTTATCTGGCCTATATCCAGACCGACATACTGAATAACAGGGCCCTGTATCCGAAGATCCTCATAAATACACGTGAAATTGATCCTGAGAGTCTTATTAAAACTTATATCCGCGGGTATGCAGGGATGAAGATGGCCCATAATGATGACGCGATCAGTGTACTTTCAAAAAAGCCCTATGGAAATGAATACCAGCCTTATCCCTATCTTGATTATTTAATGGGAATTGCAAAATTGCATCTGCTGGATAACGGAGCTTCTGTCTACCTTAATACCTATCTCAGGACTTATCGTGGAATAAATTTTATAAAGGACACCTACCTGAACCTTGCCTGGAATGAACTCTTAAAGGGGAATCTGAACGGGTACCGCGCAAATATATCACAGGTTAAATCAAAGGGCTATGCTTTGCATGAAAAGGATAAACAAGCTGTGGTTGAAGCTAATGATCCTATTCCCGATGTGGATCTTCTGAAGGCCAGGCTGCTTTTTGACGGTGGGTACTATTCCAGGGCATTAAGTCAGATTGACGATAAAAGAATGGATGATTTTAAAATTTTGAGAGATAAGATCGAATATTGCTATAGACTAGGACGGATCTATGATGAATTATCGAAAGATGAATTTGCACTTAAATTTTACCAGTTTGCTGTTAATCTGGGCAAAAATGAACGTTATTATTTTGCTTCAAATGCTGCTTTGAGAATGGCATCTGTTTACGAAAATAAAAAAGAAATGGCCAAAGCACGTCAGTATTATACCACAGCTCTAAATATGAAATCTCATGATTATGAGAGCAGTATAGAAAATAAAGCCAGGGAAGGACTGCGAAGGACTGCTGATTAGTTCTCTCCGGATTAAAACCTGTAAACCATAGCATTTATGTTCATCCCTGATCCTACGGAGGTAAAAACCGTGGTGTCGCCCGGCTTAACGCTATGACCGTTTAGCTTGTTCTTCAGCATAAGATCAAGCAGGGTAGGGATTGTTGCTACAGAGCTGTTGCCATATGCGCTGATCGTCATCGGCATAACCTCCATGGGTGTTTCTGAGATACCATATAGTTTGAATAGCCGTTTTAATATAGCCTCGTCCATTTTTCCATTAGCCTGGTGTACAAGAACCTTTTTAATATCCTTAATATCGGTGCCTGCTTTTTCGAGTGCCTGCTGGATTACAAGAGGAACATTTTTTAATGCGTATTCATAAATTTTCCGGCCATCCATTTTAATAAACTGGTCATCCGTTATAAGTTCTGGATTACTGGAACCTGCGGAGTACAGATAAAACGCCTCTGCAATGGTATGTGTTTGTGTTTTATGAGAAATTATACCGGCGTCACTGTTTGATCTTCCCTCCAGGATAGTAGCTCCTGCTCCATCTGCATAGATCATACTATCCCTGTCATGAGGGTCGGTGACCCGCGACAAGGTTTCTGTACCAATTATTAAAATACGTTTAGCATCGCCAGAGCGGATAAAATAATCAGCCTGAATCATACCCTGAAGCCAGCCTGGACAGCCGAAAGGCAGATCGTAGGCTACGCAGTCGGGATTTTTTATTCCCAGCCGGTGTTTAATTCTTGACCCAATGGTTGGCAAAACATCCACACGGGTACTCCCGGGAGCAATATCTCCAAAATTATGTGCAACAATTATATAATCTAAAGATTCAGGATCAATACCTGAACTCTCCAGAGCTTCCATGGCCGCGAAATAGCCAAGGTCTGATGCTTTATGATCTTTATCGGCATACCGCCTCTCCTCTATTTCGGTAATGTCCTGGAATTTGGTAATGATCTCAGAGTTATCGCGGGCAATAAGTTCTCCATTTTTTTCGAAAAAACGATGTTCAAGAAAATCGCTGTTTGGTACAATATTGACAGGGATATAGCTGCCCGTGGCTACTATTATTGACTTTATATTACTCATTAAAGGATTTTATACTGAATACTATATTGGTTTAGTGTATTAAAGATACGCTATTCTTTTTATTTTTTAAAAGGATGTGAAATTAAAATAAATTAAGCTGTTTTCCACCAGAGGGTCTGAAATGTTCAAAATTCAGGGGGCGCATAGTCCTTCCTTCCATGAACCTTTTCTTTGATATTTTAAATAACTGGTGAATACTTTCAGCAACTTTACCATCTCCGCTCATTCTTTTCCCCCAGCGACTGTCATTTAGCTTTCCGTCATGACAATCGGCTATCATGTGAAGAACTTTTTCAGCCCGGTCTGGATAGGCTTTATGAATCCAGTCTGTAAAGATCTCAGCAATGGCCCCGTTCAGGCGAACCATGGTAAATGATGCACCTGAAGCACCTGCAGCAGCAGCTGCTTCGATAACAGCCGGTATTTCATCGCTGTTCAATCCGGGGATAATGGGAGCATACATTAAGCTAACGGGTATCCCCGCTTCGGTCAGTCTCGAAATCAGGCGGATGCGGCTTTGACCTGTTACGGTCCGGGGCTCAAGCTTTTGGCGAAGGCTTTCATTGAGAGAGTTTAAGGTAACTGCTACATGTACCAGATCCAGCCTGGCAAGTTCCTCAAGGATATCCATGTCACGAAGCATGAGATTATTCTTACTGATAATACTAACGGGATGTCTGTATTTTAAGAATACCTCAAGAAGGGAACGGGTAATTTTGAGCTTCCGTTCTATAGGCTGATAACAATCTGTATTACCAGACATCATAATGGTTGATGGAACATAGCCTTTCTTATCAAAGAAAATTTCAAGAAGTGAAGCGGCATTTCGCTTCACTATTATTTTTCTTTCAAAATCAAGCCCTGCACTAAAACCATAATATTCATGAGCATTACGCGCATAACAATAAAGGCAGCCATGTTCGCATCCCTGATAAGGATTGATTGATAGCATAAATGGCAGATCGGGACTGTTTGATTTGCTTACGATATTTTTGGGATGCTCATCAAATAACTGTGTCGAAGAATTTTCAAGCATCAGTTCATCAATCCCTTCATTATGTTCTGAAACATACTTTGATTTCAGAAATTTATTATGGGTGTTTACCTGCGCTCCCCTGCCTTTAAAAAACTCATTATTTTCCGTATATGACATAGATCAAAAATACTAAAAATATTAGTATTTTAATTATACTATTCTATAGCAAATCATAAGTTATAACCGCCCCTGTTTCTAAAAATGCAGGAATGTTTAATTATTTCAAAATAAAATCCTGATATAATAAAATAATAGTTAATTTCAATATAACTTTAGCCATAAGGTTATGTGCTAAAGATTCCTAACCAATTAATAACACGTAGTATTGATGAAAAATTTTGATGAGCATCACCCTTCTGATGTTTTAGAGGAGGAGTATGATATAGACGGCTCAAATCCTGAAAATTTATCTACTAAGCAGCCTACCGTTCCTCTTGAATTAAAGCAAATTGATTTACATATTAATGTGACTGATTCAGAAACCGGGCATCCCGTTAAATTTGCATGCTTAAGCCTTGACGAAATTGGAGTTACTGCAGTCTGTAATAGTGATGGTACGGCTGTAATCAACAATCTGTTAACCGGCTCCTATCTGATTGATGTTATCTCACCGGGTTATAGAGCAGCTACTTTAAAAGCTGCTTTGATTCCGGAAGATCTATGCCAGATTCATGTAAAAATGATCAGAAATGCCTGATTAAGTCAAAGCCGGTTCCCCCTTATTCAATTTAAAAAATTAATCAGCACAGGGTAAATCAGTCTCATCCGTTTGGTAAAATTGGAATAAAGCGGGTGTCTCAGTAAGAATTGTTCTTGAGGAGACCCGTTAATAGGCTAAAGGATAAACCGGCAATTCGAGAATTTTAAACGCCAGAGGTTAACCCTCCATTAAAAAAACATATAATTCTTTAGGACCATGGGCGCCCAGAACAAGGGTTTTTTCAATATCAGCTGTCCGGCTGGGTCCGGTAATATTCGAGATCATTGAAGGCAGACCCTCCGGATATTTTTCTTTTAACAGCTTAAAACCGTCTTTCAGATCCAGGACAAGTTGCGAGGTATAAGCAATAACAATGTGGATATGAGGATAGATACTCAACCTTCTCCCGGCTGCATTCCCATTGGAAACCATGACACTCCCGTTTCGGGAAATGAGTGATTCGCATAGAGTAATTCCTACCTCGGCACTTAAAAAATCCGTATCAGTACTGTAAAAGGGGTACTCGTAAGAGCTTAAAAGCTTCTGTAATTTCGGCTCCCAGCAATAGATCTTACGCCAGCCTTTATCTTCAGCTAAGTGAAGAAGATTTTCAATAAGCTGGATCTCATCTTCGCAAAAAACAAAATGCCCCGAAACTGCAGTCAATTGCTCTGCAAAAAGTACATCCAGATGGCCCGTATAATCTTCGTAAAGCGCTGTATCTTCTAAATTAGGATAGGGATTGTCACGTTTTTCAAGAAGAGCCTTACGGATCTTCTTAAGCATCTTTTCTTTAGAAGTTGTTTCTTTCATGAACACCAGGCTTTATAAAAAAATTGGAACATGCTAACATGTTCCAATTTCAAAGTATAATCCTTTTATTGATTAATCTTGGGAGGATCTGTTTTCAGGAAGATCCATATTGTGATCTGCCACACCTTCATGCTGCAAAGTTTCATGAGGAATGTGAGCTGGTTCAATACCGTTTACAAACTCATCATACGTGGTGCGATTATCAAATGGACGTTTTCCTAAGATCTCCTCAAGATCAGACTGAAATAAAATCTCTTTTTCAAGAAGTTTTTCAGCTAGTTTCTCAAGACCATCCCGTTTATCTGTAAGGAGTTGTTTGGTTCGCTGATAAGCCATATCTATCTGATTCCTAACCTCTATATCGATCATTTCTGATGTTTTTTCAGAGTAAGGCTTATTGAATTGATATTCCCCCTGAGTGTCATTGAATGAAACGTTACCAACTTTAGCATTCATGCCATAAATAGTAACCATAGCATAGGAAAGTTTTGTAATACGCTCCAGGTCATTCTGAGCTCCGGTTGATATCTTGTTGAATACGATATCTTCGGCAACCCGACCTCCAAGGGTCATACACATCCCGTCAAGTAATTGTTCGGTAGTGTATAAAAACTGCTCTTTTGGAAGATATTGAGCATATCCCAGGGCGGCAACACCACGCGGAACAATGGATACCTTAACCAAAGGATCTGCATGTTCAAGAAACCAGCCTGCAATGGCATGGCCAGCTTCGTGATAAGCTACAATTCGTTTTTCTTCAGGGGAGATGATTTTATTCTTTTTCTCCAGTCCGCCGATCACACGGTCAACAGCATCCTGGAAATCCTGCATATCAACAGCTTCCTTGTTTCGGCGGGCAGCTATCAAAGCAGCCTCATTACAGACATTGGCGATCTCTGCACCGGCAAAACCAGGGGTTTGTGCTGATAATTTTTTTGCATCAACTCCTTCAGCAAGTTTTAAGGGCTTTAGGTGAACCTTGAAGATCTGCTCACGGCCAACCAGGTCGGGCTTATCAATGGATATCTGACGGTCAAAACGTCCGGGACGAAGCAGTGCTGTATCCAGTACATCCGGCCTGTTGGTTGCCGCAAGAATAATAATCCCTGAGTCTGTACCGAAACCATCCATTTCAACCAGGAGTTGATTCAGAGTGTTTTCACGCTCATCATTACCGCCTACGATATTATTCTTACCGCGGGCACGTCCGATGGCATCAATCTCATCAATAAATATTATACATGGAGCCTTGTCCTTAGCCTGCTTGAACAGATCGCGCACACGGGATGCTCCAACTCCGACGAACATTTCTACAAAATCTGAACCAGACAGGGAGAAAAACGGAACCTGGGCCTCGCCGGCAACAGCTTTTGCCATTAAGGTTTTACCGGTACCCGGGGCACCAATAAGTAAAGCTCCTTTCGGGATTTTACCTCCCAGATTGGTATATTTTTTAGGATTTTTAAGGAAATCAACAATTTCCATGACTTCCTGCTTGGCCTCTTCCAGACCCGCCACATCATTAAATGTAATGCTTACCTGCGATTCTTTATCAAAAAGTGTAGCCTTTGATTTGCCAATATTAAAGATCTGTCCGCCTGCACCACCGCCAGCGCCACCGCCCATACGCTTCATGATAAATACCCAGAAACCCACAAGCAAAAGAACAGGAAGGATAAAGGACATAAACCAGCCGGCCCATGGACTTTCGCGTGATTCTGAAATTATAGGCGTACGCTGATTGGCTGGCAGATCCTTCTCTACCTCCATGATTTTAGATTCAAAACTTTCATAGGTAGCCTGAGTAAATACATACTGAGGACCTGTTGACGACATATTAAAGTTGCCCTTATTCCGGATGTCATCATATTTCTTCTGACCTAACCGATCTTTTTTAATATAGACATCAACACTATAAAGGTCCCCGTTCTTATAGGCCACAAGCTTTTCAACATCCCCTGTTTTAAGCATTTCATTCTCAAATTTTTGATAAGAAATGGTTTTTGCATTGCTGTCGCTAAAGATATACTGGACAACAAAAAGCCCGAGGATAATTATGGCATAAAGCCACATAATATTAAACTTTGGTGCTTTGGGGACTATCTTTTTACCAGGAATTTTTTTTATAGGTTTCTTGATATCTGATCTATTTTCTTTCATTTTTTCTTGCTAGATTGTATTTTGATATTAACAAAACGCATAACCATGTGGTTTATGCGCTTTTGTAAAATTGCACTTCTGCATCTCCCCAAAGGTCTTCGATCCCATAAAACTGGCGTTTATCGGTTTTGAAAATATGAACTACCACATCTACATAATCAAGAATAATCCAGTCAGCATGGTGCTGTCCTTCTTTTCTCCAGGGCTCCAGTTTAAGTGCTTTAAAAACTTCTTCTTCTACGCTTTGTGCAATAGCTTTTATTTGAGTGGATGACTCGGCATGACAAACTACAAAGTAGTCCGCAACCGAGCTATGTATATTTCTGAGGTCTAAACGAACGATGTCATTTCCTTTTTTTTCTTGTATACCATGAACCACCAATTCTGAAATGGAGGTGGATTCTTGAGCCTTTTTGTTTTTTACCATTAAAAAAATTTAATTTTGATAATTATATAAAGCAAATCTTAATTGCAAAATAATACTTTTTCAGGACTATTTGTAGGACAAAATCTTATAACATTAAAAGAAGTAGGGTCTACAAATACCTTTCTTAAGGATGCTGTGTCAAAATCTACGCCATTATTAGATGGAACTGTAATATTGGCAGAGAAGCAATTTGCAGGAAGAGGCCAGTCTAAGAATTCATGGCTTAGTGAGCCCGGGAAAAATCTGACGTTTAGTATTCTCTTAAATCCAGCATTTTTACTTGTGGAGCAGCAATTTATACTAAATATGGCTATCAGTCTCGCTTTAAATGATGTTTTGAGTAAATATGCGGGTTTTGAAGCATCAATTAAATGGCCCAATGATCTTTTTATCGGCGGGAAAAAAGTGGGTGGAATGTTAATAGAAAACATAATCCTCGGAAACCAGATAAGACATGCCATTATTGGAATAGGCCTCAATATAAACCAGGTAGACTTTCCATCATATATTAACAATGTTACATCCCTTAAACTTTTCTTACATACAGATTATGATCTATTATCCTGCTTAGGTGAAATTTGCAGCGCCGTTGAAGCCAGGTATCTTCAGTTAAAGGCCGGTTCTTCGGCTGAAATCAGATCAGGGTATCTTAATAAACTATATTTAATAGATCAGTGGGCTCTGTTTAAATTTGATGATAAGATACAGAGCGGAAAGATCACCGGCGTCAGTGAAATAGGATTCTTACAAGTGGAAACCACCGATGGCCCCCGCCAGTTCGATAATAAGGAGATTGAATTTATACATGATTAGTTATATGAAAAAAATACCGGGAATTTTATTTCTGTTTTTAGGTTTCAGCTCCTATGCGCAGCTGGGTGACCCCAATGCAAAGATCTATGATCCTGTCAAATGGAGTTACACTTCAGAAAAGATAAATGACAAGGAGGTCAATCTGCTGATAACTGCCAAAATCGAAAAGGGATGGCATGTTTATTCTCAGTTTATTGAAGAGGGCGGACCTATACCTACATCATTTAAATTTAATCCATCCGGGGCCTATAAGCTTATTGGAAAAGTCAGCGAGAGCCCCCGGGCAATATCAGCTTTTGATAAAAATTTCGATATGCAAATAGCCTGGCATAAAGACCAGGTGGTATTCAAACAGCGCGTCAGTATTAATGAGCCTGTTAGCAGTATTTCAGGAACTCTTGAATTTATGGTTTGCAATGATGAAAGGTGTCTTCCCCCGGCCGAGGTAGAGTTTCAGATACCCCTTGCAAAAACAGCATCTGCTACAGCTGCGGGCCCCGTAGCTGATCAGGATCAACCCTCTCTCTCCACAGGAATTGATACGGCCTTGCAGGATACTTCATCACAGGCAATAATAAGTCCGGCATCAGCCATTCCGCAGCCTTTAAAGAACAAACCTTCTGGCTCCTTCTGGGGAATCTTCATTGCAGGCTTTATAGGTGGCCTGGCTGCATTTTTTATGCCCTGCATTTATCCAATGATCCCTTTAACTGTCTCCTTTTTTACTAAAAAGTCGGGTTCGCGAGCCAAAGGGATACGCAGCGCCCTGATTTATGGTATATCAATCATTATCATCTATGTTGCTCTGGGATTATTGATCACCCTGATATTCGGAGCATCCGCTTTAAACGAGGCGGCAAGCAGTGCTACCTTCAATCTCCTTTTCTTCGTAGCCCTGATCATATTCGGGATCTCATTTTTGGGGGCATTTGAAATTACACTTCCTTCCTCCCTTGTAAACAAGATGGATGAAAAGTCCAACCAGGGGGGCTTCATCGGCCTTTTCTTCATGGCCTTTACCCTGGCGCTTGTTTCCTTCTCCTGTACAGGTCCTATTATTGGAACCCTGCTTGTGGATGCAGTATCTAAAGGATCCTACCTTGGTCCGGCGATTGGAATGCTCGGCTTCTCCATGGCTCTGGCTATCCCGTTTACCCTGTTTGCCATATTTCCATCATGGCTAAAAGAGATGCCCAAATCAGGCGGCTGGTTAAACACCGTTAAGGTATCCCTGGGATTTCTGGAAATTGCTCTGGCATTTAAATTTTTGTCGAACGTCGATCTGGCCTATCACTGGAATATTCTTAACCGGGATGTATTCCTGGTCATCTGGATCATTCTGTTTGCATTTTGGGGATTTTACCTGCTGGGTAAGATCAGGCTTTCGCATGACAGCGAGATCAATTTCCTGTCTCTGCCTCGCTTGTTCTTTGCCATGCTGATCCTTGGATTTTCCCTTTATATGGTGCCCGGTTTATGGGGTGCGCCATTAAAGGCAATCAGCGCGTGGCTGCCCCCTCAGCCCACTCAGGATTTCGATCTTTATACCTTCCGGAATTCGGCGTCCGGTTCACAGGAAACAAAGGGAAAAAAATACAGCAGTCTGTTTCATGCCCCGCATGGACTGGACGCATTTTATGATTATGAAGAGGGGCTTGCTTATGCGAAAACTGTTAATAAGCCCGTTCTTATAGATTTTACAGGTTGGAGCTGTACAAATTGCCGTAAAATGGAAGCCAGTGTTTGGGCCGATAAGGAAGTCTTGAAAAAACTCAAAGAAGATTTCGTTTTAATATCTTTGTACGTTGATGATAAAACTGAGCTGGAAGATTCTGAGAAATATACCTCAGCCTTCAGCGGGAAAAAGATAAAATCCATCGGACAGAAATGGGGAGATTTTCAGGCTTCAAAGTTTGGAACCAATTCACAGCCATATTATGTGGTCGCTGATCATGAAGGGAATGTTCTCGTGCCTCCTCAGGCTTTCAATCTCGACATTAATAATTATATAAACTTTTTAAAGAGCGGTAAGGATGCTTTTAGCCGCAAATGACAGTATGAATGTAAATAATATAAAAAATATTGGGGTCTTTACCTCTGGAGGTGATTCTCCCGGAATGAATGCAGCCATACGTGCTGTTGTGCGGACAGGCTTATTTTATGATTTAGATGTTACAGGTATACTACGTGGGTATGATGGAATGATTGGCGGTGATTTTCTTCCGATGGAAAGAAAATCTGTTGCCAATATCATTCAGCGCGGCGGTACGTTTTTGAAAACGGCCAGAAGCGATGAATTTCGTACCAAAGAAGGCAGACAGAGGGCTTATGAGCAATTAAGACTTCATGATATAGATGCTTTGGTTGCCATTGGAGGCGATGGTACGTTTACGGGCGCTGACATTTTCTTTAATGAGTTTAGAATACCAATTGTCGGACTTCCGGGAACAATTGATAATGATTTGAACGGTACGGATTTTACCATAGGTTATGATACGGCAATAAATACAGTTGTGGATGCGGTTGATAAGATTCGCGATACCGCTGAATCACATGACCGATTATTTATTGTGGAAGTTATGGGCCGGGATTCAGGCCTTATTGCATTAAGGAGCGGGATCGGTACCGGAGCTGAGGCAATAATGATTCCCGAAACAAAAACGGATGTCAGGGCATTGTTATCCCGCCTAGAAACAAGCCGTAAGGACAAGTCGTCCAAGATAATTATTGTAGCTGAAGGGGATGATGCCGGCGGAGCTTTTGAAGTGGCCAGGAATGTAAAAGCAAAGTTCCCTTTCATAGATACCAGGGTTTCCATACTGGGGCATATTCAAAGAGGCGGACCCCCTTCCTGCATGGACAGGGTATTGGCCAGCAGGTTAGGCGTGGCGGCGGTTGAATCCCTTATGGCGGGAAGAAGCACCGAAATGATAGGAATTGTAAATGGGCAAATTCACTTCACCCCGTTTGCAAAAGCTATAAAGCATAATAAAGAGGTAAATTCAGAACTGTTAAAAATTGTTGAGATCCTTTCACTCTAAACCTTAATCCATGAGATATTTCACTTCTGCCTGCTTTTTAATTTTGATAGCAGGTGCCTGCAACACCAGCAAGCCGGTTAGCAGTGCTGATGCTCAGTCATTTATTGACGCCTATACGGCTGAATATGTAAAGCTTTCCACCGCTTCCTCCGAAGCGCAATGGTCAGCTAATACAAAAATAGTTGAAGGCGACAGTACAAATGCCAAAGAAGTTGAAAGAACAGGAGAGGCATATGCTGCCTTTACAGGTAGCAAGGAGAATATTGAAAAGGCTCAGGCTTTCCTGAAGGATGAGTCCAAACTCAGCGGCCTTCAGGCTAAACAGCTTGAAAAAATACTTTATTTCGCTGCCAATAATCCTCAAACAGTATCTGATATTGTTAAGGAGCGGATTAAAGCTGAAAACGCCCAGACAGAAAAACTATTCGGCTTCAATTTTAAGGTGGATGGAAAACCTGTCAGCACGAATGAAATTGACGAGGTCTTACGGACTGAGACAGATCTGGCTAAACGCCAGAAGGTTTGGGAAGCGAGTAAAGAAGTTGGAATTGGCCTTAAGCCGGGTTTATTAAATTTAAGAGCCCTGCGGAATAAGACTGTTCAGGCTTTGGGATATAAGAATTACTTTGATTATCAGGTATCTGATTACGGGATGTCCAGCGATGAAATGATGTCTCTTATTCAAAAGATCAACCAGGAGCTTCGGCCTCTTTACCGGGAGCTCCATACCTATGCCCGTTATGAGCTTGCTAAGAAATATAATGTGAAAGAAGTGCCGGATTATTTGCCGGCACATTGGCTGCCCAACAGGTGGGCTCAGGACTGGAGTTCTATGGTTACAGTTAAAGGGATGGATCTTGATTCTGTACTGAAAACCAAATCACCTGAATGGATCGTTAAGGACGGGGAGGATTTTTATAAAAGTCTCGGTTTTAATGCACTTCCGGCCTCATTCTGGGAAAAATCCAGCCTGTATCCTGTCCCGGCCAATGCGGCATATAAAAAGAATAACCATGCATCTGCATGGCATATGGACCTGAAGGCTGATGTACGGAGCCTGATGAGCGTTGAACCTAATTCTGAATGGTATGAAACCGCCAATCATGAGCTTGGCCACGTTTATTATTACATGAGCTATACCAATGATAACGTTCCACCCCTTCTTCGCGAAGGCGCAAATCGTGCATATCATGAAGCAATGGGTAGTTTAATGGGCCTTGCTTCCATGCAGAAACCCTTTCTTGAGAAAAAAGGAATTATTCCTCCGGGTACCCAATCGGATGAGATCCAGGCTCTTCTAAAAGAGGCTTTAAATTATGCGGTCTTTATCCCCTTTTCGGCGGGTACGATGACTGAGTTTGAAAAAGCTCTGTATGCTGATGAACTTCCTGCCGACCAGATCAATAAGAAATGGTGGGAACTTGCCAAGAAATATCAGGGCATTGTACCTCCTTCTGAACGCGGAGAGAATTTTGCCGATGCGGCCTCAAAAACCCATATTAATGATGATGCGGCACAATATTATGATTACGCCCTTTCTTTTGTCATCCTGTTCCAGCTTCATGATCATATTGCCAAAAACATTCTAAAGCAGGATCCAAGGTCAACCAATTATTACGGAAATAAGGAGGTTGGCAAGTTCTTAAAGGATATTATGTCTCCGGGAGCAAGCAGGGACTGGAAGGAAGTACTGAAGGAAAAAACGGGTTCAGAATTAAGTGCCAAACCTATGCTTGATTATTTTGAACCATTGATGCAATGGCTTAAAGAACAGAATAAAGGAAAGAAATACACGCTGCCTGAAACTATTTAATACTTTAGATCCCTAATATACAAATGGATACGATCAGAAAGCATTTTACTGAAGCTCAGGAGATTTTAGAGGCATTTGTTTCAGATCCCAAGTCGTTTCAGAGCATTGAATCTGCTGGTCAGATCCTGGTTAAAGCTATTAGGAGTGGGGGTCAGATCATTTCATGTGGGAATGGTGGTTCGATGTGCGATGCCATGCATTTTGCCGAAGAGCTTTCCGGCAGATACCGGAATGACCGGCCTGCATATCCCGCTATTTCCATTTCAGATCCTGCTCACCTGTCCTGTGTGGCCAATGATTATGGATATGATTTTGTCTTTTCCAGGATGATAGAAGCGGTAGGTCGAAAAGGTGATGTGCTTTTTGCCATCAGCAGCAGCGGAAATTCTGAGAATATCCTTAAAGCAATTGAGGCGGCAAAAATAAAGGGGATGACGGTCATCGGACTTACAGGAAAGGACGGCGGAAAAATGGCCGGCTTATGTGATATTGAGATCCGTGCACCGCACTCAGAATATGCTGACCGGGCACAGGAGATCCATATCAAGGTTATTCACTCCCTGATAGATTTTGTTGAAAGAAATCTGGTTTAGATCACCGTCTGTTAGGCGGCAGCTCCGTCTTCTGTAATAACAGCAGTACCTGAAGCACTTACCATCAGCATACTTCCATTGCTTCCAAGAGTTTCGTAGTCAAGGTCAACAGCCAGAATAGCATTCGCCCCTATACGTACAGCCTGTTCCTGCATTTCCCTCAGCGCAATATCCTTAGCTTCACGAAGTCCTTCTTCATAGGATCCGGAACGACCACCGACAATATCGCGGATCCCGGCAAAGAAATCCTTAACGATATTGGCTCCTATAATAGCTTCGCCCGATACTATTCCAAGGTATCTGACTACCCGCTTACCCTCGATGTTATTTGTTGTTGTTACGATCATAGCTTTTGCTACTTTAGATTATGAATTCAATGAAAGGTTACAATACGCTCTATGATTAACAAACGGATTTAAAAATAGTCTGAATTTTTATGATTGGAATTTCTTAGCTACAACAGCTTTTCCGCAACCTCCTGCCAGGTATTTACCCTTTCATATTCAGTCAACAAGAGGTTATGGGGAGAGGAGAATAAGAGTTTTCTGCCTTCAAAATCCTTAAAATTTTTAATCCGGTCATCAATGATGATATCCACATCCACGATTTTATATCCGCAGAAAATAATATGCTGCCATCCGATAAAAGGAAAGTGTTCTGCCAGCCACTCATATTTATCCTGAAGAGAATTGGGGAATTCCATAGCTGCCGAAACAATAAAAACTTCATACTTCTCCTGCAGCTGCTTCATGACCTCAACGCAACCTGGAATAAGCTCAAGATCACGGAAGAAGCCTTTTTCATTAATATATTCATATAATTTCATACGCGCATGTTCGGGGACATGACTGATGATCTCATTACCGGGAAGTATTTGCAAATCCAGGGGAACAGCATAATCGCGGTTGTATAAGCGGATAAATTTGGCCAGGGGATCGGCTAAAACCTCATCCATATCCACTGCAATTCGGGGTTTTCTTAACGACATGATTCAAAAGTAGGGAATTCCATTTTTTAAATCTGATTTTTTTATATCTTTGCAACCCCGCAGAATAGACTCCGGGAATATGTTGAATACATAAAACTTTAAAAATGGCAACTAAAATCAGATTGCAAAGATTCGGTAAGAAGGGAAAACCTTTTTATCATGTAGTAGTGGCGGACGCCCGTGCTCCAAGAGATGGTAAATTCATCGAAAGATTAGGTTCTTATAATCCAAACACAAATCCTGCTACTATTGAGATCAATTTCGAGAAAGCATTGGATTGGGTTAATAAAGGAGCCCAGCCTACAGATACTTGTCGTGCTATCCTTTCTTATAAGGGGGTTATGTACAAGAAACACCTTGAAGGGGGTGTTAAAAAAGGCGCTTTAACCGCAGACCAGGCAGAAACTAAATTTGCTGAGTGGTTACAGAGCAAAGAAGGCAAGATCGAAGGTAAAAAAGATACCCTGACCAAATCTAAAGATGAGGTTAAGAAAACTGCTTTAGCTGCCGAAGCTAAGAAGAAAGAGGAAATGGCTGCCGCAATAGCTGCAAAGAACACTCCTCCTGCTGAAGAAGTTGAAGAGGCTGAAACTGAAGAAGCTACCGATACTGTAGCAGCTGCGGAGGAAACCGCCGAAGCTCCTGTTACTGAAGAAGCGGCTCCTGCTGAAGAAGCTCCGGTTGAAGAAGTTGCTGAAACTCCGGTTGCTGAAGAAACTCCTGAAGCACCAGCTGCTGAATCTGCAGAAGAAGCTCCATCTGACGAAAAGGCAGTATAGTTTCTTACGGACTTAAAAATAAACAACGTCATTGCGGATGTCGCTCAGCTTAACACCTTCGGGATGTTTTGCTAAGGAACATAAGCAATGACGTTCCTGTTTTCAGAGCTATGAAGATCGAAGATTGTTTTTACATCGGTTATATTACCAAAACCAAGGGTTTAAAGGGCGAAGTACAGGTTTATTTTGAATATGATGAACCCGGGGATCTTACCTTGGATTCTGTTTTTGCCGAGATTAATGGCAAATTGGTCCCTTTTTTCATATCCGCCTATAAACTGCAGAATAACCAGACGGGAAATTTTTATTTTGATGATGTCGATACCATCGAAAAGGCTTCAGCGCTCGTCAGGAAAAAACTTTACCTTTCAAATGAACTGAAACCTGTAAGGGACGAGGATGAGTTTCTGATTACCGACCTTAAAGGCTTTATAGTATTCGATGAAACTGCCGGCGAGCTGGGTGAGATTATCGAGATCCACGAATATCCGCAGCAATTTGTAGCGGTAGTTCCATATAAATTCAAAGAGATCATGTTTCCCCTTAATGATGACCTGATCATGGAAATCGATGAGGATAAGGGAATTCTTAAAGTAAATCTTCCTGAAGGCCTGATTGATCTTTACCTGGGAGAATCCTAAGGTGCACAATCTCATATCTCCTGCCTATCTTTGCATATGCGATTTGATATCATAACCGTATTGCCGGGCTTGCTTGAAAGTCCTTTTTCCCATTCTATTCTACAGCGTGCCCAAACTAAAGGCCTTGCCGAGATCGTGGTCCATAATCTCCGGGATTATTCCACCCATAGGCAAAAATCGGTTGATGATTACCAGTACGGAGGAGGCAGCGGTATGGTGATGAATATTGAGCCTTTCGCAAACTGCATTGAGAAGCTTCAGGCCGAACGCGAATACGATGAAGTTATCTTCATGACACCCGACGGGGAAACCCTGAAGCAGAGCATGGCTAATGAACTCTCGGGCAAAAAGAATATCATGATCCTTTGCGGACATTATAAAGGCATCGACCAGCGGATACGGGATATTTTCGTAAGCAGGGAGATCTCCATAGGGGATTATGTGCTTTCGGGCGGCGAGCTGCCTGCGGCGGTTCTTGTCGACTGTATCGTAAGGCTACTTCCCGGAGTTTTAAATGATGAAACTTCCGCATTATCCGATTCTTTCCAGGGCGAACTCCTGGATGCCCCGGTCTATACGCGTCCGGCCGACTGGCGGGGTCATAAGGTGCCCGATATTCTGTTAAGCGGTCATGAGGCAGCCATCAATGAATGGAGGCATGAGCAGGCCCTGGAGCGTACACAGAAGCGGAGACCTGATCTGCTGGACTAAAGAGAATTTGGTCCGGGATGCCGGGTCTGCCCTTCCTCGGCTGAACTGGTATTCATACAAGCCAATTGACCAATTCTATAAATAATCAGGAAAATATCTAAACTTCCTTTTAAAAGTTAAAAATTATTCCTAATATTGCAGTCCGATTTTTACGGGCTAAAAATCGACTTTAAGAGCTTAAAATCATGGATTTAGTAAAATTTGTTGAAGAGCAGGTAATAGTTAAAAAGCAAATTCCTGCATTCAAGGCCGGTGATACAGTTAGTGTTCACTATAAAATTCGCGAAGGAAATAAAGAACGTATCCAGATTTATCAGGGTGTTGTTATTCAGCGCAATAGTGTAGGAGTTAATGAAACTTTCACGGTACGGAAAATGTCAAACGGAGTAGGTGTAGAGCGGATTTTCCCTGTCAATTCTCCTAATATCGACAAGATCGACGTAAACAGTCACGGAAAGGTTCGCAGAGCGAAATTATTCTACCTGCGCGAGTTAACCGGTAAAGCGGCTCGTATCAAAACTAAAAGAGTTTAATTCCAGTCATACGGATTTAGCCTCCCCGATTATTTCGGGGAGGCTTTTTGTTTTCCGGACCTTCGGGTTTAATAATTAATCCTTTTTAGCATTAAGATGATTAATTTTAAACCATACCACATGGCGGTTGAGCGATGCTGAACAGCTAATTTCTTTTTATGGACATTGATTTTTTAGACAACATTTTTTTAGGCAACAGCATTAAGAACTATCTCCTGTTCGCAGGGATCATTTTATTTGGTTTATTGCTGAAAAGGGTTTTTTCCCGGCTCCTGAGCATGCTTTTGTTCCGGGTATTTGACGGCAGCAAATTTGGTTCTGATCCCAAGGTGTTTGTGGCCCTGCTGATCCGCCCTATTGAGGTTCTTATTCTTTTCATAATCATCTATATGGGGATTAATCAGCTTGATTACCCCCTGCAGGAAGTGATCTTCCGCCGCACCACATTGGTGAATAAGCTGCCTTCCGTATATGAAATAACCCTAATCCAGATTATTGATAAAATATTTTTATTATTATTTATCATCGCTGTATTCTGGATCATTCTGAGGATCATCGATTTTATTGCACATGTTTTTCTGTATAAAGCTTCCCTTACCGAATCCAAGTCGGATGATCAGATGGTACCTTTTATTCAGGAACTGTCCAAAATAGTTACGGTCATATTTGCGGTATTTGTAGTTCTTGGCTCGGTGTTCAATTTAAATGTGGCCACTATTATTGCCGGACTTGGAATTGGAGGTATTGCCGTAGCTCTGGCAGCTCAGGATACCTTGCAGAACCTGCTCGGTTCATTCACCATCTTTGCCGATAAGCCCTTTGTAGTGGGCGATCTTGTCCGTATAGACAAATATGAAGGCACTATAGAGAAGGTTGGTTTCAGGAGCACCCTGCTGCGTACACTGGATAAGACCATGGTGATCATTCCAAACAAAAAAATGGTCGACAGCCCCCTGGAAAACCTTAGCTTGAGAAACCTGCGCAGGATGAAATTCAATATAGGGCTGAAATTCGATACCCCTTCGGAGGTAATGCTGAAAATTACAAAGGAAATTGAAAAATTTGTGAATGACCATCCGGCAACCTCTGAAGATACACTGGTAACGTTCGATTCATTCGGAGAATCTTCACTGAATATCCAGGTGCTTTACTTTATTGAGATCGTTGAGTACAATGATTATATGCGTATCCGTCAGGAGATCAATTACGGTATCATGCGGATAGTTAAGGAAAACCATGCCGGATTTGCATTTCCATCCCAGACGGTTTACCATGAATATACCGGGGAAAAGCCTGCGGAGGAAAAAAAGCCCCTGCAGACCTGATCAAGATTATCCTCTTTAATTCTTTACCGGAGCCTTTGGTGCAGCTTCAGCGGTTTTTGATTTACCTGCACAGCAGGAATCCCCCTTTTTACATTCTTTTTTAGCCGCGGGTTTAGGTGCCGACTTAGGAGTGGTTTGAGCAAATACAGAAATTGTTCCTGCAAAAAATGCCAGAGCCAGAAAAGCAGAGAGTTTTTTCATAAACGTTTTGTTGTTAAAGGCCGATGAAGCTTGCATTAACCTATATTACTGCCAGGCTAATGCAGGTTTCACAGGATTAAATTTAATGCATTTATTTCAAATGAGCCAGGATAGTTTTGCCTCCTTTAACTGCATCTCCCAGGCTTACTTTAATTTCTGTTCCCAGGGGTAAAAAAACATCTACCCTTGATCCAAATTTGATAAACCCGAATTCGGCACCCTGTTCAACCGTTTGTCCTTCAGTTAAATAACAAACTATTCTTCTTGCCATAGCTCCCGCGATCTGCCTGAACAGGACCGGAACTCCCTTTGAATTTTCAATTACAACAGTCGTGCGCTCATTCTCGGTAGAGGATTTCGGATGCCAGGCTACCAGGAATTTTCCGGGATGATATTTATAATATTTTACGATTCCTGAAATAGGATTCCTGTTAACATGCACATTGATGGGCGACATAAAGATCGATACCTGTATGCGGCGATCTTTTAAATATTCGGTCTCTTCCGTTTCTTCGATCACCACCACTTTACCGTCTGCCGGACAAATAACATGGTTCTCATGTATTTCAGTGAGAATTACCGGACTTCTGAAGAATTGTAAAATGATCAGAAAAAGTACAAAAGAGAGGATATAAACTATCCATTGCAGCAGGCTGTTATCAGGAAAGTAAAAGTGAACAAGGGCGTTCAGTATAAAAATGAATAGTATCGTGAGCGCAATTGATGTGTAGCCTTCCTTATGAATAGTCATTATCTGATTTTTAATTTGGGCAAAAGTACATTTTTTCGATAAGGCTTTATGGAATGATACTAAATTTGATCAACCTGGTACCGCCCGGAAAATATCCTTCAGATTACGTCCCAGTCCATTATAATCCAGCCCATAACCAACTACGAACTCATCGGGTATCTCAAAACCAATATAGCATATCTCATCAATCTTGGTTTTTAAGGATTTAGGTTTCAAAAGGAGGGTACAGACATTTACCGATGCTGGATTCTCTTTTCGGATCATGTCAAGCAAATAACGCAGGGTATCTCCTGTGTCAACAATGTCTTCCACAATGATAACATCCCTGTCTTTGAGGTCCATCTGCAGTCCGATCTCTTTTTTAATTTTGCCGCTGCTCTTGTCACCTTCATACGAGGAAACTTTAACAAAAGTAACCTCAGAGGCAATGCTTACTTCTTTGATCAGATCCGCCAGAAAAACAAAACTTCCGTTCAGTACCCCTATAAAAACCGGTATCCGGTTCTCATAATCCACATTCAGCAGTATGCCAATCAGACGGATCCTCTTTTTGATCTGTTCGTATTCAAGCATTAAGTCAAAAATCTTTCCGTCTATTTCGATCCTCATATATTAAATTTAGAAATAAGCTTAGTCATTATCGATTTTATTTTTTTCCTCCCGCTCCTTTTTTCTCAGTTCCCTTTTCTCTCTGCGGGTCTGGGGAGTACTGAGTGTCGTATCCGCCAAGATGGTTTTCGGCTTTTTATTCTGCTCCTTCAGCTGTACCGTATCGGTTCGCTTTTTGCCAAAGATCTGCTGCAGGATCCCGTTTTCATCCTCTGTTTCTTCAATACTGAATAAACTGTCCGCGGTAAGCGAGTCAACCACCGGTATACCTGATCTTAAGCTTTCTTTCAGTCTTACCGAATAAAAACCATAGGCGCTGCTGTCGGGGCTCGTTAAACCTCGCCTGGCCATTATTCCGCCGATAAGCCTGAAGTAGCCTCTGAGGCTCGATCTCAGGCTTCCATCCCCTTCAAACCGGTATAAGCCCGATTTAGGACGCGGTACAATACTGGCCAAAAAGATACTTTCTCCGATGTCAAGCTGGGAAGGATGCTTATTAAAATAATATCTTGCAGCTTCTCCTATTCCATAGACATTCCTTCCCCATTCAATGATGTTCAGGTAAGTTTCAAACATACGCTGCTTGCTTGACAGATTACCGTTTTCCATGATCCATACAATCAGTATCTCCTCGATCTTCCTGGCAAGGGTCTTCTGGCGGTTCAGGTATACATTCTTTACAAGCTGCATGGAAATTGTGCTGCCCCCTCTTTTAAAAGCCTTTTCCTTAAAATTAGTTGCTATGGACTTTCTGATGGATTCTTCCACAAATCCATTATGGCTGTAAAATGATGGGTCTTCGGCAGTCAGAAGGGCATTTCTGAGGTTCGGCGATATTTCATTTATGGGAGTATAATCCGGATTTGACGGCCCCACAATAATATCCCGCATCGGTTTACCATATTCATAGGGCGTATAAACAAAGGGCTGGTTAATTTTCTGAAGATTGGTTTTGCCCCACTTTACAACTTTAAAGCCATGGTTCTTTAACTGTGAATTGAATACCACATCATCAGGCTTTTTGGAGTTGAGGTGAAAATTAAGATCATACTGCAGCTTTCCGGCCACCTGCATTCCCTCAAGGGATTCGAATAAACCCTGTGGAAAGGCATTGATGAGTTCCTGGGCGTCGATCTGATCTGTATGGATCTTTAATTCATAGATCTTAACGGGATCAATGGTATATTTTATGAAGGGACGGGCCGTAATATTTTTCAGGTGAACAGCCGATGAGCTGTCTATGGAAATATAGTTCTTGCCAATGATCATATTCGCATCCATTGAAACGTCTGGAACAATGATATCGTTGCCGGCTATCCTTGCATGATTGATCAGGAGGTTTTTAACAGCCCATGAGCCATTAACGGTTAGCTGATCCCCGCTGCGCCTGACACCCTTCATCTCGGTTACGATCGTATCGAAATTCAGCTTAAGTCCGAACTTTTCTTCCAGGTAGGGCAGCTCCACCTTTTTATTGTCTGCAAACAACATCAGGTTCCATTGTTTATCATCGGGCTCAACGGTTCCTTCCACATGCCAAACGGACTGTCCGCCATTTACCTTTATTGAGGATTTTACATCGCCATCATCAATGGTTGCACTTGTTGTATACAGGTCAATAACACTGGTATCATCGGTGAATTTTATTTCAAAATCCCGCATATCCATATCATCAGGAATTTTATAGAGCAATTGGTTCAGCAGCCTGTTTGCAACCTTCGCCAGATCCATTTCAGATTTTTGCTCGAGGGTATCTACGGATTTCTTTCTGAAAAGGAAATCATAATTGCTTGTGGAATCCTTTTTAACCAGATTGATCCTGCCCTGGTCCAGGCTAATCTCAGCCACTTTTACATCGCCGAACAAAAGAGGGAACAGCCTTACGCCGATCTTTAAATTTTCAATCCGGGCCAGACTGTCGCGATTGCGGGGAACAACAGTAATTCCTTTAAATCTGACACTGCTCAGGCCCACGAATTTTGCACTTTCTATTTTAACATCCAGATCATAATCGGTATCAGCTTTCTTTATAGCTTTTTCAATGGCCGCATTTAATAAAGCTTCACGCTTGGAATACGCAATGCTTCCGCCTATCAGAACAATAACAAGAATGCTTATGGAGGTTATGAGAGCTATTTTATAGTATTTTTTGGGGATCTGCATGAGATGATTTCTCGGGTATATTTGAAAGATAACGCAATATGTGTTAGAAACGTTTTATTCTTATTGTATTTTGCAGGTCAATTCACTGTAAAAACGTTTATCTGCGAGCAATAAACCTGCCCCTTTTAGTAGATTTGCTAAACTTAACAAAAATAATTTTCACCTCCAGTCAAAGATGATCACACAGGAACAGATTTTAAATGCATTGCGCTATGTTGAGGATCCGGATCTTAAGAAGGACCTGGTTACCTTAAATATGATAGAAGATCTTCGGATCGATGGAAATAAGGTAAGTTTTTCTGTAGTTCTGACTACTCCTGCCTGTCCCATGAAAGCAATGCTCGAAAATGCCTGCCGTAATGCAGTGCTTCATTTTGTAAGTAAGGATGCAGAACTGTCAATCAATATGACATCAAGGGTGACGAGCCAGCCGGAAAAAGTATTGCCGGGCATACGTAATATCATTGTGGTAGCATCCGGCAAGGGCGGTGTTGGTAAATCAACGGTTGCGGCTAATCTGGCTCTTGGCCTTTCTAAAAAAGGCGCCCGTGTAGGACTTCTGGATGCGGATGTTTACGGACCCTCAATTCCGATCATGTTCGGTCTTGAAGGCGCCCGTCCAAAATCAACCCAGAATGCCGAGGGTAAAGCCAGAATTGAGCCTATCGAGAAGTACGGGATTAAACTCTTGTCGATCGGTTTTTTCACGGATCCCAATCAGCCTGTGCCCTGGCGCGGTCCGATGGTATCAACAGCCGTAAAACAATTGTTTAATGATGCCGACTGGGGTGAGATCGACTATATGATTGTAGATCTTCCTCCCGGTACTGGAGATATTCATATTACCATTACCCAGGGATTTCCTGTTACAGGTGCCGTGATCGTTACTACCCCGCAAAACGTGGCCTTAGCTGACGCGCGTAAAGGGGTTGGAATGTTCCTGATGGAATCTGTTAATGTTCCTCTTCTGGGTGTGGTTGAAAACATGTCCTACTTCACGCCTGCAGAGCTGCCGGACAACAAATATTATATTTTTGGTAAAAACGGGGGTCAGACGCTCGCAGATCAGTTTAAAATACCATTTCTGGGTGAGATTCCTTTAGTGAAAAGCATCAGTGATGCCGGGGATGAGGGTCTGCCTGTGATCCTGAAAGAAGGCGATTTAATGGCCGATGCATTTATGCAGATAGCCGAGCGTGTTGCCCAGCAGGTGGCAATCATGAATGCGGTCAAATAGCATTTTTTAAAAATTTTGTATCTTTATAAAAATAATAAAGCCATGGATTTGTTGCAAAGAGTTGAAAGTGCACTGGATACTATCCGCCCCTATCTGGAGGCTGATGGTGGAAACGTATCCATCGAGGAGATAACGCCCGAAAACATTGTGCGTTTACGTTTATTAGGCTCATGCGGCTCATGCCCTATGAGTATTATGACACTTAAAGCGGGGATTGAACAGGCCATTAAACGTGCGGTGCCTGAAATTGAAGGAATAGAAGCAGTTAACCTTACGGACATAGATGACCCTTCGGCTGTTTTGCCTGAAAGGTTACAATAGGCAAAACATTTAAAAAGCCCGCCCGTTTAAAATACAGGGTATTTGTTTTAACACAATTTAACAATATGCCCAGCGGCATTATATTAACTTTGAACTATGCGGATCTGTTTATTTCTGGTCTTTCTATTTAGTAGTGTTTCAGGTTTTTCCCAAACTCCCGACAGAAAGCTGGTGCAGTTCTCCGGGATCATCATGAACCTCGACAGTAATACGGTGGTGCCTTACGTTACCATTACCAATGTAACCGGTAAGGATCAATCCTATTCTGCCAACTACAAGGGATATTTCTCATTCGTAGCCCATGCGGGCGATACACTGGTTTTCAGTGCGGTGGGTTATAAACGCGAAGGGATAATAATACCGCTGAATGTTACAGATAATAAATATACCGTTCTGGTGAAGATGCAGCAGGAGATCATCAACCTTCCCGGCGTACGTGTATATCCATGGGCCAGCCCGGATGAATTCAAGAAAGAGTTCATGACCATGAAATTTGCCGATGATGATCTGGAGATCGCAAAAAAGAATGTTTCCAGGGAAAGTTTATCGGCTATGGTTGCCAGTCTGCCGCGTGATGGCGGTGAAATGCAGAGCTATAATTTTCAGAACAACCATAGCAGGATGGTTAACAAGAATATAAATCAGAAGCTGTCAAACCCTTTATTAAACCCTTTCGCCTGGGGAGCTCTTATACAGCAGATCATGCAGGGTGATAAGAGCCGCGATCAGTAAGCAGTCAGATATAGTTACCTGCCTTTTTTAACCGCCGGAAACTTCATTTTATAATCCACTTTTACAATTCCCTTTGAAATGGCGTTAAGCCTGTTTTTAAGCATTGTTTTGCGCAGCGGACTTAACTTATCAACAAAGAGCTTACCCTCTATATGGTCATATTCATGCTGGATGATCCTAGCGGCCAAACCGGTATAGGTTTCCTGAAGCCTGATCCAATTTTCGTCGTAATAGGAGATCGTGATCGTATCATTCCGGCTGATATCCTCGCGGATGTCAGGTATACTGAGGCAACCTTCATTAAATACCCATTTCTCCCCTTTCTCTTCCATTACTTCTGCGTTGATGAAAGCTTTTTTAAAATCTTTCAAAGAGGGTTCTTCATCTGCAAAAGAACTGGCATCGATAACGAATAATCGCACAGATAAGCCTATCTGCGGCGCAGCAAGTCCAACTCCGTGAGCGCCGTACATCGTTTCAAACATGTTGGATATTAAGCTTTCCAGATCAGGATATTCCCTCGTTATATCAGTTGCTTTTTTGCGTAAGACCGGGTCTCCGTAAGCAATAATGGGTAATTTCATAAGGCAAAAATACAGGATTAAATATTATACAGGAAATTTACTGGTCCTGAGGTTCAAAAATCAGGGAGCTCAACTGTTTGGGATCAAGCATTTGGTTGGCAATTTCCAGGATCTGCGAGGCGCTCACCGCATTTACCTTGGCAAAAACTTCTTCCAGGGAATCCACCCGTCCATAGTCCAGCAGGCTTTTAGTCATTGAAATGATAAGTCCCATTCTGTTCTCCTCGCCAAGAGCTATCTGTCCGATAAACTTTTGTTTAGCCTGCTGCAGCTGCAAGGGGCCCAGCTTTTGTTCCCTGAGTTTTTTCAGTTCCCGTTCAACAAGTTTCAGCGCCTTTTCGATCTTTTCAGGGTCTGTTCCAAAATAGATCGAGAAGATCCCGGTATCGCTCATAGGAGTATAATTTGATTCTATGGTATATGCGATCCCGTACTTTTCGCGGATCTCCAGATTTAACCTTGAACTCATGCCCGTACCGCCCAGTAAATTATTCAGGAGTAAAAACCCAACCTTATGTTTATGATGGATGGAATATGAGCGGTTCCCCATCACATAATGTGATTGATTAATGGGTTTACTGAACCGGCCGTGCCGGGGTGTATACAGGTTGACCTTTTCGCGCTTCCTTTCAGGAATATTGACCGGGAGTTTCCCGAAAAGCTTTTCGCTGATGCGTATGACGTTCTTAAATGGATAATCTCCGCAGACCCCGATAATGATCTCATCATTCCGGTAGTTTGACTTCATGAAATGAAAGATGTCCTTCTGCTTAAAACCTTTAACGGATTCGGGTGTACCCAGAACATTCCTTCCTAAGGGATGACCTTCAAAAAGCAGGTCTTCAAAATCATCGTTTATAGCCTCATCCGGCTGGTCCTGGTAAGATGAGATCTCATCAAGTATGACTTCCTTCTCTTTGACCATCTCTTCCTTGGGAAAAACAGAATTAAACACGATGTCTTCAAAGAGATCCAGCGATCTTTCCAGATGCGGTTTTAAAAAGGAGGCATGAATGCAGGTATATTCTTTGGTGGTGTAGGCGTTCAAATCAGCTCCTACCATTTCAAGCCGGTTCAGGATCTGACTGGTATTTCTCTTTTTCGTCTGCTTAAAAAGGAGGTGTTCTATAAAATGGGCCAGGCCCTCTTTAGTGAGGTCCTCATCGCGTGAACCGGCGTTAATGATAATGCAGGCATGTGAAATATTCGAAGCTGTGGGTTTATGCAAAACACGTATACCGTTCTGCAGGGTATGTACCTGGTAATCCATATGAACATAAAGGTAGAGAATATTTAGATAGGAGCTGGGATTCCGGGAAGTCTGCATGCCTTGCTTCAGACTTAAAACTTGTTATAGGGAACCTATTTCTTCAGTTTTCCCTTATAAGTTTTCTTAAACAGCTCAAACCTGGGAATTGAAACGGCTCTTACATAGCTTTGGTTTGGATTATGCTCAATATAATCCTGGTGGTATTGCTCTGCGCGGTAAAACTCCGTCAAAGGTTTTAATTCGGTAACGATGGATTTTTTAAACCTGCCGGATTTCGTTGCATCCTTTACGGCCTGCTGGGCAAGGGTTTTTTCTGGATTGCCCCGGTAAAACAAGATAGACCGGTATGAAGAACCCCTGTCAGGGCCCTGCTGATTGGGTGTGGTCGGGTCGTGCGATGCAAAGAAAACCCTGCATAATTCTGCATAGGAAATCACTTTTGGATTGTAATAGACCAGCACCGTTTCTGCATGCCCGGTAGTTTCTGTATTTACAAGATCATAGGTCGGGTTTGGAACAGTTCCTCCTGCATAACCCGACACCGCTGAATCTACACCTATAACGGCTTCAAAAATATGTTCGGAGCACCAGAAACAGCCTTCTGCAAAAGCGGCTATGGCTTTTCCCGGGGGAGGGCTAAGCTTAACTTTCCGGACATCCGATTTTTTCTGTGATACTGCATCACAGGATAAAAGGATCAGTGACAATATAGGTATGATGAAGAGTAAACGTCTCATGGATCTTCTTTTTTTAAATATACGGATAAAGTGTAAATGCAGTTTTTCCCTGATCTAAATAAGACAATGAGATGGTATTAATACATGGCTGCTGCCTTATTCTGCAACCTCCTGCAGTACCGGCGGAAAGAGTATTTCTCCTTTCTCATTCAATACCGCCTGGTAAAAAGCAGCGAATGAAGCCTTGATCCACATAATCGCCGGAAATACTCCTACGACGAAACAGATCAGACCCAGAATGAAGATGAAAATGTACGTTACAGCCAATACGAAGATCTTCCATGTATATCCTCTCGTTAGCTTCCAGCTCCCCTCCACCGCTGCAATAGGATCCATATGCTTATCCATCACGAGGTAGGAAACAAAGGCAAGCCGGCAGGCCACGATGACCCCGGGAATGATCAGGGCAATAAATGAGATCCCGATAAGGGCTGTTGCCAGCAGGTGGGCCAATACAATATCCACGTAGTTTTTAAAACCGGCAACGACCTCATTAACCTTTATGATCTGGTGTCTTATTGCTTTAACAAATAAGAGATCAGCACTGTAGGTAATTACCGGGTAGAAAAGGAGCCAGTAGGCAAAAGCCAGGAATTCAAGAAGTATATCAACCGAGCTGATATTCTTTGTTGCGTGTTTTTGTAAGATATGTGTAGGAGAATCCAGAAAAGCTAATATCAGAACAATTAGAAATAGTGGTAAAAAGTTGGCTTTCAATATTTCCCAGCCGTAAGAAAGGCTTCCTTTCACTGATGGGTTGATTAGACGTGGATCCTTTACTGACATGATTTTTTTTCTTCAAAATTAGATCATACCGCATCCCCATAACAGCGACTAAAGTAGCAAGTATCAAATCACTACTTTAGTATTGTTGTTAAAACTGAGACTCTGAATACTTTTAGGGAATAATTGTTCCATCATGGATATAAACAGGATATACATTTGGATATGCTTTTTCTTTTGTATCTCGCTTACGGCCGGCGGGTTGCTCGTCTTCTTTAAAAAACGCGATATTAAAGTTATCCCAGCATCTCCATTTCTTCAATATTATCTTATCCTGGCGTACACGTTCGGCTTTTATTCTTTGTGGACTAATGTGGTTGTTAAAATAGTATCATCCGGAATTCAAAGCCCGGAAACTATTACAATACTAGGCTATCTGGCAGTCCTCGGATTTCCCTTTCTGCTGATCGCTGTCTGCATGTTCATGTTATGGACCGTTCACCTGATCAGGAAGAAACCGGATACTTTAATTATCGCTCTCGTTTCTTTACTATTTATAATGGTCCTGCTGGTTTACCTGGTGTTCATCCGTTTTTATTTTTTGCAAAACCTTCCAGGGATCTTTGGCCTGATCATTCTTCTGACCTGTGTTTTTTCTTTTATTTTACTCGCTGTTTCGGAACTTCAATATATAGGGAAGAAGGAGAAAGGGGTTTTTCTGGCTTTAATTTTAATGCAGGGTTTAATCCAGCTGCCTCTTTATACGGAATTGGTAGATCGACCTGTCACAGAACTGATCTATATCTTCCTTTTCTTCCTGATCAATACCTCAATCGGAATTTACTATTGTTATTCAGCAGAACCGCTACAAGATGAGAAACTGCTGCTTATTAATTCTTTCGGATCTTTTCTTAAGCAATACGGCATTACAAAGCGCGAATCTGATATCGTGATGGAAATTTGTAATGGGAAAACAAACCAGGAAATCGCTGATAAATTCTATGTTACTATTCAAACTATTAAGGATCATACCCACAGGATCTATCTGAAAACGAATGTTAAGAACCGGGCCCAGCTCACCTCATTACTGAGGAAATATGAGTGAGCTCTCAATATCTATAAGTTTCTTCTCAATGAACGCTTTATGGTGATGGATTTGAAATAGGCTGGCCATGGCATGGGGTCCCGGATCAGGTCCGGGAAGCTTAAAAATTTGGCTGGCCAGGTTTATTATAAGGTGTGATAAAGTCTTTTTAGTTCCTCTCATTTAAGAAGATACATTTAGTAAAAGATATAAAAGCAGCGGGGTTTCTCTTAAAGGAAATCACCCGAAAGGGCATAAAGATAGGTCGGACACCGCATTCAACTCACTTCCCGCAACCCGCAACCCAGAACAGGCAACCCACAACAGGCAACCCGTAACCCCTACCTCACCCCGCCCAACCCTCCCTGTCCAGACTCCTGTAATGTATCGCCTCCGCCAGATGTTCCAGTTCGATATTCTCACTTCCTGCGAGATCGGCAATGGTTCTTGAAACTTTTAGGATGCGATCGTATGCCCTGGCTGAGAGACCCAGTTTTTCCATAGCCTGTTTAAGAAGAAACTGACCTGATTCATTGATCCTGCATATATTTCTGACCATATTAGGACTCATTTGGGCATTGCAGAATACTTCAGCGTTGTTCTCAAAGCGTTCTGTCTGAAGGTCCCTTGCTGTGGTCACCCGCTCCCGGATGACCTCGCTTTTTTCGGTAAGGCGCTCGGATGACAGCTCGCTGAAGTTTACAGGAGTAACTTCCACATGAAGGTCGATACGGTCTAAAAGTGGTCCGGAGATCCTACTCAAGTATTTCTGTACTACTCCTGGGGCACAAATGCAGTCCTTTTCTGGATGATTATAAAAACCGCATGGGCAGGGGTTCATGGAGGCAACCAGCATAAAGCTCGCCGGATAGTTAACGGTGGATTTAGCTCTGGAGATGGTCACCCTTCTTTCTTCCAATGGCTGGCGCATGACTTCCAGAACGGTTCGCTTGAATTCAGGCAGTTCATCCAGGAAGAGAACCCCGTTATGTGCCAGGGAAATTTCTCCGGGCTGCGGGTTAGTGCCCCCGCCGACAAGGGCCACATCGCTGATGGTATGATGCGGTGAACGGAACGGCCTTACGGTCATTAATGAATCTGATGCGGATAGTTTGCCGGCCACGGAATGGATCTTGGTGGTATCCAATGCTTCGTATAAGTTTAAGGGAGGCAATATGGTGGGCAGGCGCTTGGCCAGCATAGTTTTGCCGGCTCCCGGCGGACCGATCAGGATCACATTATGCCCGCCTGCGGCCGCAATCTCCAGGGCCCGTTTGATATTTTCCTGCCCTTTTACATCCGAGAAATCGCTTTCATAATTACTGATATTGTTTATGAATTCTTCACGGGTGTCTACAATGGTTCTTTCCAGATCCAGGCTCTGGCCTAAGAAACCGATTACCTCCGAGATATTGCTCACACCATAAACTTCAAAATTGTCCACTATTGCTGCCTCGCGGGCATTTTCTTTTGGTAAGAGCATTCCCTTAAACCCATCTTTTTTTCCCTGGATAGCGATGGGAAGCGCGCCCTTGACCGGCTGCAGTCCGCCATCCAGTGATACTTCTCCCAGAACCAGGTACTGATCAAGCTTATTGCTGAATAATTGCCCCGATTCGGCCAGGATGCCTATCGCGATAGCCAGGTCATAGGCAGAACCTTCTTTTCGGATATCAGCCGGAGCCAGGTTGACCACGGTCTTTTTGCGCTTCATTTTATATCCGGAATTATTGATCGCGCTTTCAACACGAAGCATACTTTCCTTTACCGCATTATCGGGAAGGCCCACAACATAATACCTGGTGCCGCCGCTAATATTCACTTCGATCGTTATTGTAATGGCTTCAATGCCATAAACAGCGCTTCCGTAGGTTTTTGATGGCATGGTCGATCAGCTTGATATCTAATCTACAAAATAACTCCGACGGATGAGTAAAGGGGGGATAGGAATGAGTGAACGGTATAAGCATTAACTCTTATACGTGGGACTAAGCCTAAATTACCCACCGTCATCTCGCTCGAGCGAACAGAATTTCGACAATCAAGAAATATATTTATCGCGAGGAGAGACCTGTTGATTCCTGGCAGTGTTTTATTGTGAACCTGTGGTAATAGTCAACATATCCTCATCTCAAAAAAATCTGAATAAACGAAGAAATTCAAAGCCTGCTTATCGGGGAAGAAAGCAGGTAGTAGAGAAAATGTCAGGAGGGGCAATTTGGAAATAGCGTATCAGGTTTTTTGCTTTCTTTTCCTGGCAGAAGGAAACAGCACATTATTGAGAATTAAACGGTAACCCGGAGAATTAGGGGTTAAACTCAGGTCTCGTTTCCGCTCGGCGGGATTGCCGGAGCGGCTTCCCCGCGATCCCCATCTGCCGGCATCTCCTTCCGGGTCATGACCCCCGTAAAAAGTCCATTGCCCGTTTCCCAGTTCGCCATGGATATAACGGGCTGCCCCGGCGATTTTGGTTTCACCCATGATCAGCACATTGGATTTGACAAGGCTTTCATTAAATGCGGTGGTTTGTCCTGAAAAGCCCTTAATAACAAATTCATGATCCTGCGTCAGCATCGAGGGAACGATATCCCATTTTGCTGAATAACTGAAGAGGGTGAAAAAGTCATTTTCTGGATCCACATTCCGGCCTGTATTGATATTTGAAAATCCCCGAAAGTTTTCCGGTCTGAGCGTAAAATTTCCGAATGCCAGGGTTTTGCTGAAATCCAGCTTCGACTGAGCATTGGGATCAATGCCGTCGCCATCATAACTGCTGTCTACTATATCGATGCCTTCCGCTGCAAGGGCAACGTCAAGGGTTTCGCCAGCCGAGCACATGGCAAACATATAACCGCCACCGCTTATAAATTTACTTATGGATTTGGCGACCGTTAATTTCATCTGAGACACTTTTGCATAGCCATGCCGCGTGGCAATGGATTCCTGAATTCTGATGTCTTCCTGGGATTGCCGCTGACCGGAAAGTCCAAACTGCCCGGTAAAATCTTCATGATGCAGGTGCAGCCATTCGTATTTGGGAAGTACCCCGTTCAGAACTTCCTCATCATAGATAATATCATAGGGTATTTCGGCGTATTCGAGGGCCAGCAGAACAGCGTCTGTATAATCTTTTGTGCTGAACGTATTATTAGGAGAATAAACCGCGATCCGGGCGGCCGTTTCAAGCTTCACCATTTCCATATTAACTTCCGGATCTGATATTTGGTTAAGGATCGAGTTGACCAGGGCATCGCTGATCACTTCATAAGAGATGCCACGGATCCGGCATTCCTTTTCTACAGGCTCGGCATACTGTATTAAAAAGCTGCCTCCCCGGTAGTTCAGGAGCCAGTCGACGGCCACCTCGCGTTTTAAGGTCCAGTAGGCAATGCCGTAAGCTTTTAAATGATTTTTCTGGGTTCCATCCATGGGAATAAGAATGGAAGCTGCACGGGTGAACAGGCACAGCAGCACAAAAATTACCGTTAGACAAATTCTGGCCATTTCGTATTCAAAGCATATTAAAGCTATGAATAAAAAAACTCAGCTGTGAACAGATTCTTAAGTCCCGGGGGATGTCACAAACTATTTACCGAAGGGCATTTTAGGCATGCCTTTCATCATCTTGGCAGCAGCGGCCGGATTAGAGAATTGCTTCATCACCTTCCGCATATCCTCAAACTGCTTGATTAGTTTATTAACCTCGGTAATATTGGTTCCTGATCCGTTTGCGATCCGGTTGCGGCGGCTTTGATTAATAGAATCCGGGTTTTCGCGTTCATAGGGCGTCATGGACCGGATTATGGATTCGATAGGTGTGAAGGCATTATCATCTATATCAATATCTTTCATCGCTTTTCCAACACCGGGGATCATACCCATCAGATCCTTCATATTACCCATTTTCTTGATCTGCTGGATCTGGCTGATGAAATCGTTGAAATCAAACTTGTTCTTTCGGATCTTCTTCTGAAGTTCTGCAGCTTCTTTCTCATCAAACTGCATTTGAGCACGTTCAACAAGCGAGACCACATCACCCATTCCGAGGATACGGGAAGCCATCCTGTCGGGATAGAAAACATCCAGGGCTTCCATTTTTTCACCGGTACCGATGAACTTTATAGGCTTGTTTACAACTGATTTAATGGAGAGTGCTGCACCTCCACGGGTATCTCCGTCTAATTTGGTAAGAACTACCCCTGTAAAATCGAGACGGTCATTGAATGCTTTTGCCGTATTCACTGCATCCTGTCCGGTCATGGCATCCACAACAAAAAGGATCTCATGAGGATTGGTACTTGATTTCACCTCGGCGATCTCATTCATCATTTCCTCATCGATCGCTAAGCGGCCGGCGGTATCAATGATGACCACATTTTGTCCGTTCTTTTTTGCTTCTGCAATACCGGCTTTCGCTATACCAACAGGATCCTTGGAATTTCGGTCGGTAAAAACAGGAACACCGATCTGCCCTCCAAGTACTTCAAGCTGATCTATTGCCGCAGGACGGTAGACATCACCCGCTACCAGTAATGGCTTTTTCCCCTTTTTTGTGAGCAGGTAATTCGCAAGCTTTCCGGAAAAGGTAGTTTTACCCGCCCCATTCAGACCCGCGATCAATATAATGGTAGGATTTGCAGAAATATTCAGCTCCTCAACCGTTCCGCCCATAAGGCGTGCGAGCTCATCATTCATGAGTTTGGTTAATAACTGACCGGGAGATACTGCCGTAAGAACGTTCTGGCCCAGGGCCTTTTCTCTCACCTCATCCGTAAAAGCCTTTGCGGTTTTATAATTGACGTCGGCATCCAGAAGAGCTTTGCGTATCTCTTTCATGGTTTCAGCCACGTTTATCTCAGTAATGCTTCCCTGTCCCTTCAGTACCTTAAAGGCCCTGTCGAGTTTATCCTGTAAATTTTCAAACATCTTATTAATCAGCTTTTAGCCGTTTGCAAAGTTATGATTTCTGAACTATTGGAACTCAAAAAAATTGTTTATTCATCAAATACTCCATTTTATTAAAGATAATTTTTTCCAGTGCAAGTAACTTTTAACATAAAATTAACATCAAACCCTGCAACGTTTCGATAAGATCAGCGTCATATACCGTATACCGAAAGAAATAAAAATACAAGCAGGCACGAGCAAATGAATAAATATTTACATCTCACGTTTTTAATTTTATTTTTTACCCCCTGCTTTGCGCAGGAAGTAAAAAAAATGAATGCTGTACGCACAGAAACTTCCCCAAAGGTGGATGGCATACTTGATGATGAAGTTTGGAAGCAGGCGGTTTCCGCAAAAGGATTTATTGAACTAAGGCCGGTGCCCGGACGTCTGGAAAGAGAAAATAACAGGACCGAGGTAAAGATCATTTATGATAATTCGGCCATATATATCGCAGCCTGGATGTTTGATTCTCCGGATAGTATTGCAAGGGAAGTGGTTACCCGCGATCAGGTAGGAAATTCCGATTTTATCGGGATTATATTTGATACTTATCTCGACCGGATCAATGCGCTTGGCTTTTTTGTTACAGCCGCCGGATCTCAGTTCGATGCGAAATATTCCCAGACCGGTGATGAAGACAGTAACTGGAATGCAGTATGGGACAGTGCTGTAAAAATTGATTCACTGGGCTGGACCGCAGAATTTAAGATCCCTTATTCCGCATTAAGGTTCGCAAGCAAGGATATACAGACCTGGGGTTTAAACATAACGCGCCGCCGTCAAAAGGTCAACCAGCAATTCTTCTGGAACTTTGTGGATCCTAAAGTAAATGGCTTTATCAATCAGGAAGGGGAGCTGCATGGGATCAAAAGTATAAAAGCGCCTGTAAGGTTATCTGTTTCTCCGTATGTATCTACAGCCCTTAATAACTACCCATATAATCAGCCGGGGATTAAAAATACCAGCAGTTCCTTTAACGGGGGAATGGATGTAAAATATGGCATTAATCAGAGTTTTACACTTGATATGACACTGGTTCCCGACTTTGGGCAGGTTCGCTCAGATAATCAGGTTCTGAACCTTACTCCTTTTGAGGTGAGGTTTAATGAGAACCGGCAATTCTTTACCGAAGGTACGGAGCTTTTTAATAAAGGTGACCTGTTCTACTCCAGGCGAATAGGATCTTTCCCCAGTTATTCCACCGATCTTAACAGCAAACTTCAGACTGGCGAAACCATAAAGGATAATCCCCGGGAAAGCAGGCTGATCAATGCTACTAAAATATCCGGGAGAACCGGTAAGGGCCTTGGGATAGGATTTTTTAACGCGATAACGAACCGTACTTATGCAAATGTGGAGAATGCATCCGGAGTTGAGCGTCTGATTGAGACCCAGCCTTTAACCAATTATAACATCTTTGTACTCGACCAGTCGCTTAAAAATAACAGTTCTGTAACAGTTCTGAATACTAATGTTATCCGGCAGGGTTCTGCATATGATGCCAATGTAAGCGCTTTCCTCTTTAGCCTGAATGATAAAAAAAATAAATATAATATCAGCGGTGCAGGAAAGGTAAGTCATGTCGGTTCTGGTATTGAGGAAAAGGGCGATAATACCGGATTCAGCTATGAGCTTAAAGGAGGCAGGCAGAGCGGAAATTTTGTGTGGAATTACAGACAGGTGATGACGGATAATAAATTTGATCCAACCGATCTGGGTTTCTTTAATAACAATAATTTCTTCAATAATTCAGCGAATTTGGGCTACAACAAATTCACCCCGGGTAAATGGTATAACCAGTTTCAAACCTGGCTTGAGATCACACATTCCCAGCGTTTTAAGCCCCGCGCCTATCAATCCTTCAGCACTAATTTAGGAGGCTGGATGCAGTTTAAAAATTTCTGGTCCGGGAACATCAATTTGGACAGGCAGTTTGGAGGAAATGATTTTTATGAGCCCAGAGCTGCCGGCAGGGAATTTAATACAAGCCCAAGCATTGGGGCCAGTTTAAGTGTGAACAGTAACCGTGCTAAGAAATGGAGCGGAGGCGGGTTTTTTGCAGTTCGGTTCAGGGAACAGTTTAACGGTTTTGGTTATGGTACCGGGCTATATCAAAACTACCGCGTCAGCAATAAGTTTTCCCTTGGTTTAGATCTCAACGTGGAGCCTCGTTATAATTTTGCCGGCTGGCTTGGCCAGACTGCCGCAAAGGAGGTCATCTTTTCCAGGTATGACCGGAATACGGTAGAAAGCTCAATTGATGCCCGGTATACATTCAGCAGTAAAATGGGGGTCACTATCAGAGCCCGGCATTATTGGTCTGACCGCAGGAATAAGGAATACTTTATCCTGACAAACGATGGCGGCCTTGAAAGTCATAGCGGGGGAGAGCTGACTGATAATCATGTAAATTATAATGTTTTTAATGTGGATATGATCTATTCCTGGCAGTTTGCCCCGGGAAGTGAATTAAGTGTGGCCTATAAAGATGCTTCTGAAGATTTTGAGAACAGCAACCGAGAAGGTTATGTAAATAATTTTAACAGGATAATCGGCCTGCCGCATAATAACAACGTCTCCCTTAAGATCCTTTACTATCTTGATTATCTTCAGCTTAGAAAAAAGAGATAGGTTTTATTTAGGAAACTTATATACCAGGCCAAACGACATGGCCTGACTGGCCTGGATCTGATCAGCCGTATCTTCATCATAAAGGACAATCCCTCCCAGTGATACATTGATTAGGCGGTTCACCTGTGCCGTGAGGGTGACATCCAGGCGGTTGTCGATATTTGAAAGCTGTTCATAATTGGCAAACATGGTATACCGGCTCCGGAGATTTAGGTTCTTGGCAATATCCTTATCAATGGAGGCTACCAATTGAAAGGCCAGTTCGTTCCTGAAACTTTTTCCCGGAGTTACTCCAAAATTTTTAGGGTTTGTGCGATAAAGTGATGTGTCGAGCACGAAGGTCTGCCGGGCAGTCCCAGTGCCGATCCTTAAAAAGAAATACTTGACAGGCTTATATTCAAAACCTACAGATTCGGTTAAATACCCGGGAGCCATAAATCTGGAGAGAAGGGTCCGGATTTCATTTCCCTGTGCGTTTTTGGAAAATGAGTAGCCCATATCAAATTGGGATTCAAAGTTTAGAGACCCGAAGAATGCCCAGTTCTTAGACAGTTTAAGTGCGACCTTATTATCATAGAAGATCCTGTCGGCGGTTTTGCGGGATAACTGCCCCTTGTTTTTTAGTTTACCGTACTGTAATAATATTTCGGATACGTAGTTTTTATCATCTTTGGTATAATCGGTCTTATAGGTGAACCGCCCTCCCAGGGCAAGGGAATTTACACCGCCGCCACCCCAGTTATCGCTGAAAGATGCCTGATTAATATTAATTCCGAAGGAGGTCCAGTTTCGCCAGTAATTTACCTCCAGATCGAGGGAATCAGATTCCTCAAGTACAACATTTTCGGGATACAGAACCGGCCGCCGGACTGGCAGGCTATTTTTCCGCGGATATTGTTTAAGGGTCTTCAGTATGCTGGTATCGGCTTCACTTTCATTTTTTTGAGCAAAACTAAATGATGCATAAGAAAGAAAAATAAAAGTTAATACAGCAAACCGGATAAACATTCAGCAAATAAAAACAAAAAAGGCCTCTTTTTAATATGTTTTTTAGATTTTACGCGGTGACGGGCGAAGGTATTTTATCCAGGCGGCAAATTTTCGCCGGCTTAAATAAGTAAGATCAGCATCATTCTCATACGCTTCTCGCTCAAAAATGATATTCATGTACGCTTTGTAATGATTGCGGTAATAAAAAAGGTTAAGGAGGTAGTTTAGCAGGTATAAAATATAGAAGGGTACGATCAACAGTTCCAGTTGCTGCCGGAGATGAATTTTTTCGTGATGAATGAGCTGTTTATTTAACTTAAGTTCAGCATGTTTCAGGAAAATAAAGGGAAATACTGCCATCCCGCCCACGGGAAGAAAGGATAGGTGTATTACCGGGAATTTCATATTAGTTTGTGTTTAAAGGCTCAAGCCGGTGTGCTGCCGGGTTTTGAATGTAACGCTGATAGGATTGTTTGATATACTCGATAAGTTCATAATCATTCGCCTGGAGAATGAAGTAATATCCGGGTTTATACTGCTGTTTAAAATCGGTCAGTTTATCCCCATTCAACCCTGTAACCCTGTTAACCAGGTTGCGGGTGAAACGATATTCAATCATGGCATCACGGTAATCCCGCTCAATGATCTTTTGAAGCTGCCTTGCATTCCGGCCTTCCTTGCTCAGTAAATTATAGAGTGCCGTTATACTTAAACCTGCACCGCCGCCTCCATTACTGCCGCCGCTTGTAAACACATCCTTAACTGATCCTTTTGTATAAGCGTCCTTATATTCTTCCCTGTTTTCTTTGCGCTGATCGCCGGGAGATTTTAAGGTATCCCTCACGATGACCTCCTTTAACTGAATGCTGTTCCGTTTGAGATAGAAAAGCACAGTGTTTTCTGTGCGGATGTGTATAGTATCAACACCATATCCCTGTAATGCCGCAACCAGTACATCCCCTTCGCGGGCATTGGTTTTAAATTCCCCCTTGGTATTATTGTAGAAACCCTCTCCTGAGCGGGTATTGAATATGTATACCCGGGTTAAACGCTGCTTGGAGCCCTGGTCAAACACAATTCCCTGAACAGGTTTATCCTGGCCGAATACAGCGGGCCTTAAACCTAAAAAGAGAAGTATGTAAACTATATTTTTCAACCGGTACGAAACTAAGTGTTTAAATGCTCTGGAAGATTTCTTTTAACAATTTTAACATTATTTGGAAACCAGCAATAACTGGCCCGGCTTCAGTTCAGAAGTTCCAAGATCGTTCAGGATCTTAAGGTCCTCAACTGTCAGAGCAAAACGTTTGGCGATGGAGTAAAGTGTGTCCCCTTGTTTTACCTCATGTATCTTCATTGCTACAGGAGTTTTTGACGGTTCTTCCTTTTTCTCTTCGGGGATATTGCGTGCAATTTCTGCAAGCACCTTGTCTTCACGTTTGATCTTCTCAATTTCGCCTTCTTTCCGGTCGTAGCTGTTCAGGTTATAACGTTCTATAAGGCTGATCAGAAGATCCGCATAGCGTGGATTGGTGGCGTATCCTGCTTCTTTCAATCCCATTGCCCAACCGCGGTAGTCGTTTTTATCCAGCTCGAACAAGGATGCATACCGTTTTCGTTTTAAAAATTCTGAATGGTCCCTGAATGATTCTTCCGCCGAGGTATAAACGCGGAAACAATCATCTATCCGGTCATCATTTTTCAGGATTGTTTTTCCTTTCCATTCTGCAGTGCATTTTATCCCGAAATGATTGTTGGCTTCCCGGGCCAGGCTGCTGTTGCCATTGCCTGATTCGAGAATTCCCTGGGCCAGGGTTATGCTTGCCGGTATGCCATAACTGTTCATTTCCCGTATGGCGATATTCCTGAACCGGTCGATATAAGTTTCTGCCGAATATTTCGTGCTTAAGGTATTGCTGCTGATAGTTTTCTCTGCAGGTTTGGATGTAGGCCTTTGGGATACGGCTTGTGGCTTAACTGTCTTTTTTGTTGCGCATGAACCCGCAAGAAGAGCCAGCAGGATCATGGAGATAAAAGGGTATTTCATTTAGAAAAATTGAGTTTGGAGTTAGAAGACTGCATCATAACCTTTTTTAATTTCAATTATATCCGTCTTTAAATTCATAGAAATTGTGCTCAAAATACTCAATTAATGGTATAATGATCAGTTAAATCCTTTTTTTTGATTATTAATAAAGCTTCAGAGATTGTCCTATAGACAGATTAGTGCTTTTCAAAAAGTTATTACTCATAAGATTTTTCACACTGGTGCCAAAGCGTTTAGCTATGCCCGACAGGGTGTCTCCTTTTCTGACCTTGTAGACCTGTACAGTAGAAACTACAGCTTTTTCCGGACCGATAGGAGCTTCATAACCGGCAGGCTCATTGTATCCTGTGGGGCGGTTGTCGAATTGATAGAGCCGGTATTTTTTAATCAGGGCCAATACTTTAATCCCCCATAAATTACTCGATGCATAACCTCCGCTCTGTATTCCAAGTATCCAGTTCCGGTAATCATAATCTGTGTATTTGCTGAACAGGGCCCTGAATTTTTTACTCCGGTTCATTGCCCCGATAAAATCATCGTATGAATCATTAACTGATGCATAACCCCGATAGGCGGAACGGATCTCGGTACTTGAATTCTTACCCTTCATTCCAAAATGATTATTCAGATAGCGGGCTATTTTGCTTGTCCCGTTTCCGGATTCATGCATTGAAATACCCAGGATAACGCTGGCTGGTACGCCATGACTATTCATTTGTTTGACAGCTAGTTCGCTGTATTTCTCAATGTATGCAGTGGCACTGTTTTGGGCGCATACAGAGAAGCTTGATGCTATAAGCAGCAGAGTAAATAATTTTTTCATAAGAATGATTATTTAGGATAATTCAATTGTTATAAGAGAACATTATTTATTTCTTTCTTATTACAAACAATCCGTCGCGTATTGGAAGAATTAGTTTCTCTACGCGCGCATCCCTTTGAACCATTTCATTAAAACCAGCAATAATAGCTGTATTCTGGTCATTTTTTAACGGTTCATCTACTTTTCCGCTCCAGAGGACATTATCCACAATAATTATGCCCCCTTGTTTTAACTTGCTCATTACGAGCTCATAATAGACTTCGTTATTCTTCTTGTCCGCATCAATAAAGACCAGGTCAAACGTTTCATCCAGTCGGGGAATAATTTCTGCCGCCTTACCCAGATGAAAGATAATATGGTCTTTAAACGAAGATTGATTGAAATTTGTTCGGATCATGTCTTCAAGCTCAGCATTGACATCGATGGTATGGATCAATCCGCTTTCACTCAGGCCTTCCGCCAGGCATAGTGTAGCATATCCGGTAAAAGTTCCTATTTCAAGGATCCTTTCGGGCCTGATCATTTTACTGAGCATACTGAGTATCCTGCCCTGGTAATGGCCCGAAAGCATACGGGGCATTGAAACCTTGAGTTGTGTCTGCCTGTCAATGTGTTTGAGCAATTCACTCTCCGGATCGCAATGACGTTCCAGATAGTTTTTAAGTTCCTCGCTAAGTAACTCCATCCTGCAAAGATATAGATTTTGGATTTTGCGGAAATTTCTCCCCGGAGGCAGGAAAGGCAGAAATTATTTCTTCATTTCAAGATAGGATTGCAGAATTATGGTCGCAGAAATAGTATCCAGTCTTTCTTTATTCTGCCTGTCGGTTTTTTTAAACCCGCTCTGGGCAACCACTGCCGAAGCCATTTTAGATGTGAACCGCTCGTCAATGCGTACAATGGGGATTTCAGGGAAATGCTTTTTCAGAAGGTTGATGAAGCCTTTTATATGTGGTGCTGACTGTGATGGGCTTCCGTCCATCTGGAGGGGCTCGCCCACTACAAATAACTCAACCTGTTCAGTTTCAAGGTACTTCTTCAGATAGGCAAGGATATCTTTCGGATGAATAGTATCAAGACCTGTCGCAATAATCTGCAGAGGGTCTGTAACGGCGATACCTATACGTTTTGTTCCATAATCAAAAGCAATAATACGCATGGCAGTGGAGTAGGATAAATGATCTTAAACAAATATAGGCTAAGCGGGATCTTTCGGGAGTTTATTCCAGTGCGAATTTTTCGCAAAGTTGCAAGGTTTCCTTTACATCCGCGATCCTCGTTCTCGGATTGATCAGACACATCCTTAACACAACCTGTGACTGAAGAATTGTAGTAACCAGCAAGGCTTCCCTTGAAGCCATCATTTTGGCGGCAATTTTTTGATTGATCTGGTTTAACTTCTCTTCTGTCCACTTTTCATTAACTGGATTATACCTGAAGTTAATAATTGCAAGGGTAGCAGGGGATACTACTTCCCATAAGGGACTTTTTCTTAGTTCAGATTCTACCTGTTCGGCCAGATAAATATTATAGTCGATGGCTTTTCTGAAGGCTTTAAGTCCGAAGGTTTTAATAGACATATAAAATTTCAGTGCTCTGAAATGTCTTGTCAGTTCAATTCCGTGATCGTAAAAATTAATTTCCAAAGGGTTACCTTCTATATCTCTTAAATACACGGGCTTTTCTGTAAAGGTTCCGCTTAGCCATTTATGATTTTGTACCAGCAGACAACCGATCTCGTAGGGCTGGAACAGCCATTTATGAGGATCAATGGTAAGAGAGTCTGCCTTTTCTATGCCTTTAAGTAGTTTCTTGCCGTGCTTCGAAAGGATTGCCGCCGCGCCAAATGCACCGTCAACATGAAGCCAGATATTCTCTTTTTTGCAAATGGCCGCCAGTTCATCAAGCGGATCCACAGTACCTGTATTGGTTGTGCCGGATGAGGCGATGAGGCAAAATGGCTGGAATCCTTCAAGTATATCTTTTGCAATTGCATTTTTCAACTTATTGATTGAAAACTTAAATTCCATATCCGTTGGAATGATGCGGACCTGCTCTTTTTTAAATCCAAGAATATTAATGGCCTTAATATTTGATGAGTGGGCCTGATCGGATAAATAGATAATGGCTTTAGAAAAATCCTCACCGCATTTAACTTTTCTGGCAGTGGTCAGGGCAGTTAAATTTGCCATTGAACCACCGCTGGTAAAGATGCCCCCACCGTTTTTTATCGGAAAGTTAAAGAGTTTCAGCATCCAGTTCAGGGTGCTGATCTCGAGACCGGCAGCTGCTGGTGAACCTACCCAGCCTCCGGCGAATATGTTAAAGCCCGTAGCTAAGGTATCAGACATTACGCTGATGTAATTGCTGGGGCCGGGGACAAAAGCATATGATTTAGGATAGCTCATCACATTGCTTTTTGCCATCACATTTTCTAAAACGAAATTCAGTACCTCCTCAGCCGGCATGGGGTTTTCCGGAATGTTTTCAGAAAACAGCTGATCCATTTCCATTCTCGACGCATTTGCAACAGGCAATTTGCGGTTTTGAGTTTCAAAATGTTCGATTACAGCATCAACAACCTTGTAGCCAAAATCTCGCATTTCTTCTTTGGAGAGTTCCAGTCTTGCAGTTTTATCTAGTTTCACCGGGATAGGTTTATAGTAAATTCCTGCAAATTTATGATTTTAGTTGGAGGATGGACATTCAGGCCCGCTGATTCAGGCTTGTTCAGAAAACCGGGACGGCTCAGGAGGAACAAAATTTACTGGAACCCGCTAATTTTCTTATTTTGCACCATGCAGTTTTGTGATATTATAGGTCAGCAGGAAGTAAAAGAGCATTTGATTCAAACGGTTTCAGAAAACCGGGTAAGTCATGCGCAATTATTTCTCGGTCCGGAGGGATCCGGAAACCTGGCTCTGGCAATAGCATATGCACAATTTATTTCATGCACAGACCGCGGGGAAAAAGACAGCTGCGGGGTATGTGCCTCCTGCCGGAAATACACCAGGCTCATTCACCCGGATCTTCATTTTTCATATCCTTTTTTCAGGGGCGGTGAAAAGGAGGATGCCATGGCCGATATGGAAGAGTGGCGGGACCTGGTCCTGCATAATCCCTATTTCGATCTTGATGAATGGCGTCAGCACCTCGATGCACAAAATAAACAGCCGAATATCAATAAAGCCGAATGTCTTAATATTCTAAACAGGCTTTCTCTGAAGCCCTTTGAATCGGAGTATAAGGCCATGATCATTTGGCTGCCTGAATATTTAAAGAATGAAGGGAACCGGCTCTTAAAGACCCTCGAAGAACCTGCAAGCAAAACCCTGATCATTCTGGTGGCTCAAAATCAGGATCAGATACTGAATACGATCATTTCCAGGACCCAGCTGGTCAAGATCCCGGCATTGACTCGCCAGGAAATTGAGAATCACCTGGTGCGGACAAAAAATATCCCCGAAGCAAAAGCTGCCCAGATAGCCTATTTAAGTGATGGGAATCTGCAGGCGGCCCTGAACTTTATAAAAGAGGACGATAATGATAATTTCCGTCTTTTCTCAGGATGGATGCGCATGACTTTCGCCGACAGGGGCAGCCAGATCTTTGAATTTGTAGACGAGGCGGCAAAACTGGGCCGTGAAAATCAGAAGAACCTTCTGCGGTATGGGATACACCTGATCCGCGAGTGTATTATGATCCTGTCGGATGCGGGCGATCTGGTCCACCTGCCCGGACCGGAGCTGGCTTTCGTAAATAAGTTTAGTGAACAGCTGGATCTTGCCAGGGCCGAAGCCCTGATAAATGAACTGGATAAAGCTCATTATCATGTGGAACGAAATGCAAATCCTAAAATTTTATTTTTAGATGTATCTTTACAGTTCGTTAAAATATTAAAGTTTAATACGCTCCCTGCGGGGACTCAATATATACTTAATTAAATATGGGTTGTGGAAGTTGTTCAACAGGAGGTTGTGCTCCTGCCGGTTGTAAGAGTAATGGATCTTGCCTTACAAACGGTTGCAGTAAATTAGATGTGTATGACTGGCTGTCGCATATGGATATGCCATCCAATTACCGCCCGTTCAATATAATTGAAATAAAGTTCAAGGGCTCAAGAAAAGAGTTCTATCTGAATACAGAAAATCTATATCTCGAAAACGGAGAACTGGTTGCGGTTGAAACCACCACTGGCGGATACGATATCGGCCATGTTTCCCTGACTGGGGAGCTTGTCCGCATGCAGCTGAAAAAGAGGCATGTACGAACAGAGGATGTGGTTAAAAAGATCTACAGGAAAGCTACGCCTGCCGATGTTGATAAATGGAAGATATCCAAGGATCTGGAATTTGAAACTATGCATAAGGCCCGGGTACTGGCTAAGGAACTCGGTCTTGCAATGAAGCTGAGTGATGTGGATTATCAGGGTGACAGAACCAAGGCTACGTTTTATTACACGGCTGAAGGCCGGGTTGATTTCAGGGAACTTATTAAAAAAATGGCGGAGACCTTCCGTATCCGCATAGAGATGCGTCAGATAGGTATGCGGCAGGAAGCCAGCCGTTTAGGCGGTATCGGTTCATGCGGCCGCGAACTTTGCTGCTCAACCTGGTTAACCGATTTTAAGACTGTTTCCACATCTGCTGCACGGTATCAGAACCTTTCCCTGAACACCCTGAAGCTGGCAGGTCAGTGCGGAAAGCTGAAATGCTGCCTGAATTACGAACTGGATACCTATATGGATGCCTTAAGGGATATTCCGGATAATGTGGAGCGCCTGGAGACCACACTGGGGACAGTTAGACATCAGAAAACGGATATCTTTAAGAAACTTATGTGGTTCAGTTATCCTAATGATGAGAACTGGATCGCGCTTGATATTGCCCGTGTAAAGGAAATTCAACAGTTAAATAAGGAAGGCATCAAACCGGAATACCTCAAAGTGGAAGTTGAAGAAACTGAAAAGACGCCGGTTGCAAGGGTGCTTGATTATGAAAATGTGGTGGGCCAGGACAGCCTGACCCGTCTGGATAATAAAGGCGGCAGGAATAAGAAAAGCAACCGCAAGGGCAAGAATAAACCCAGGGTTGCCGGCGCTACGGATCAGGCCGGTGGAACTCCACCCGAAGCAAGGACTCAGCGTCCTCAAAATCCGCCGAGACCAGCAAATGCCCCGGCAGACAATAAACCCCGGCCTGAAGCGCCAGGTGGAACAGGTCCAGCTTCAGGAACAGCAGCAGGTCCAGCTACGGGACAGAACAGGAATAATAAACGCCGGAAGAATAACAGAAATAACAGTAACCGTGAAAGGCCTGCAGAATAAATGAAACTGAAATTAAAGTACATTTTATTCTGTTTATTGGCTCCGGGTCTGAATTCCTGCCGGGATACAATTACTATTGCAGATACGAGTAAGGAGGTTCCTAACCGCAACTGGAGCTATACGGAAAAGATACTGATCCCTGTAAAAATCGATTCCACAGCTATTCCCTATAACCTGTATTTTAACTTAAGACATACCGCAAAGTATAAATATTCAAATATTTTCATCCTGATCCATATGACCGGACCCGATGGGAAGAAAATATCAGAGCGCCGTGAATTTAAACTGGCCCTGCCTGATGGTGAATGGCTGGGAAGCGGCTCAGGAGATCTGTACAGCTACCAGCTACTGTTTAAAGAAAATTATAAATTCCCGCTTAAGGGTTTATACAGATTTGAACTTGAGCAGAACATGCGTGACAATCCTTTGGATGGGATTTCAGATGCAGGAATAAGGGTTGAAAAAGCAAAGTAAAAATGAACGTGTTTAAACGGTTTCTTGTCAGCAGATACTTCACCTGGTTATCGGTGTTCCTGATCATTTTTTGCATTTCCTCTGTATTGCTTCTCAATGTAAAACATCCGCTCTACATTTTTTCCATCGTGTGCGGGCTGCTGGTTTTCGTTTTGCAGCGTTACCGGAAAAGTTTATTGAAGGACCTTAATTAATGCTCAGAAAGGCCATGCTGCCTGGCAAACTTCAGTAAGCCGGCCACATTTTTGGCGTTAAGTTTTTTCATGATGTTCCGTCGGTGGGTACCCACCGTAAATTCACTGATAAAGAGGGTATCTCCGATCTGTTTGCTGGTAAGCTCTTTGGAAATCATCCGGATGATCTCTACCTCCCGCCTGGTAAGCTGATACTTTTTCATAAAATCATCAATAAAATAATGACTGTTATTGGTATCGGCTTTCACCTCCTCGTCAAAATACAGGTCACCCTCCGCAACTCTTTTAATTGCGTCTTTCAGAATATTTGAAGGGCTGTTTTTTAAAAGATATCCGTGGGCACCCAGTTTCTTCACTTCCTCAATTAACTGCGGCTGGTTATAATTGGTTAAGATGATTACCCTCACTGCAGGAAAATCCCTTCTTAGGATCTCCAGGGTCTTTATTCCGTCAAGATTGGGCATGTTCAGGTCAAGTAAAACCATATCTGCCCCATTGGCCTTTAAGGCCGAAATTAATTGCCGGCCATCATTTACGGGCTCAAGTATGGTAAGGTCTTCAACCTCTGATAAGACAGAAATTAAGCCTTCGATTAACAACTGATGGTCATCAGCAATGATAAGCCTTATCATAGTTTAATTCGCTTTTACTGGTATTTCTATATTGATCATCATACCGCCTTCACTTTTTTCCGATACCTCTATCCGGCCCTGAAAGTAATCAATTCTGGAGTGGATATTATCCAGTCCCATTCCATTATTTAATTCCTTACTGAGAGACTGCATACCTTTTCCATTATCCTCCACCATAATTGAAATACCGTCTTCATGTTCAATGAGCTGAAGAAAGCAGTGACTTGCATCCGAATGCTTCAGGATATTGTTCATTAATTCTTTGATGATCCGGTAGCTGTCATTAAGTAAATTTGTACTGTAATGGCTGGTGTCTTCAAAACCGATAATAACATATTCAACCTGTATTTTCTGTGCCAGGTTAATAGTTATCAACAGGTCGGTAATTGCATTTTTAAAGCCGTATTTTTCAATAGCCGGAGGAGTGAGTGTATGGCTCATGTTTCTGATGGTATCACTCACTGATCCTATTACTTCACCGGCTTTTTGTAACTGAAGCACCGACTTATTATTATTCCCCCTGTCCAGGGCTGAAGATATCTGAAGGGCAGCCAGTGAGAGCATGGAACCAACCTCATCATGCAATTGGTCTGCTATCTTTTTTCTTTCAGCTTCCTGCGTCTGAATTATACGGGCAGTAAGTTCGTTTTGTTTCTGGTTTACGGCTAAAAGCAGTTTCTCTTTTTCATTTTTATATGAATTAAACCGGTGAGCTAAACCGAAGTTCAGAATTATCGCCTCTGTAATGAGCCCTGTTTGAATTCCAAAGGTGGCCAGATAATTTACCCTGTCTCCTGATCCCCCCACATGTACTAATAATTCGATAGCAGAAAAAACGATCAGCGTGGATATGGAGATCAGGTAGAACCAGGCCTGTTTATTTCCCTTGCGGATCTTTTCAATTGAGCTCAGTATAACAAGCACAATGGTGCAGAGTCCTAAAAATATAAGGATCCCCAGAAACCAAAAACCCAGATACTGCAGATTGCGCGGGAAAGTTAAAAAGCCGGCTGCTAAAAACAAGGCAATTAGTTGAATAATATTTAAAGGGATATAAAATGGGCTTTCCCTGTTCTGGCCAATAAAGGATTGCATAAAGCGAATGATCATGATAATACTGATCGCGTTGAGTGCAGGCCGGGCACGGCTGGCAAAATCAGGAAAATCAGGCCATAAGAACTGGTAACCATATCCTTTATCGGCTATCACCCAGAGGCTTAGAGCCAGGATATATAACACATAATATAAGTAGAGACGCTCCTGTACGGTAATATAGAGGAAGCATCCAAATATTAGGATCAGAACAATAATCCCCCATAGCAGGCCATTAATGAGGTTATTATTTGCTGATTTATGGTAGAGCTCTTCCTGGGTCAGGATCTCGGCCGTAAGCTGCAGCGACTCATTATGCTTGTCCACTTTTAAGAGGTAGACTGAGCCTTCTGATGCATCAAGAGGGAAAATGTATAAAGGATGGTTCTCGGGCCTGTTCTTGAATGGAAAATGATCGCCTGTGATATATTTCAATTTCGGCCCATTCGGACCGGCAGTATAAAAATCAATCCGGTTTATATGCGCGTTGCCGATAATGAGTTTATGCTTAAAATTTTCAGGGGAAGCATTTATCAGCAGCCAGAAAACGGATTTGGTAAAGCCCGGGTTGAAGCTATCCTTAAAAAGAGCCGGCCTTCCGGATTGAATCCTGCTGTAAACGTCAGAGGCGCTTAAACTCCTTGTTTTGTCTTCGAATATGTAAATATCAGAAGCTGAGGCTGCATGCGAAAGTAGAATGAAGAGTATGATGCAGGCATAACGGCTCATTTACAATAATACAAAAATACCCGAGCCGGAAAAACTTTAAGTCAATTGTGGATTAACAGGTATCTCGATATTGATCAGTGTGCCGGCTTCCCCTTTTCCCGAGATCTCGAAAAAGCCTTTCAGATAATCCACTTTGGAATGGATATTCTGGAAGCCCATTCCATTTTGTGCCTCAGGATCACACAATATGCCATTGCCGTCATCCTCTATGAGTATTGAAATAGCTTCTTCATGTTCAATGATCTGGATCAGGCAGTGGCTGGCTTCAGAATGCAGGAGTATATTGCCTGTTAATTCTTTTATAATCCTGTAAAGGTCGTTGATAAAAAGGGAGCTGTAAACGCCAGGCTCGATGAAGCCAACCAGTACGAATTCTGTTCTTAGTTTCCCCGAAAGATTAAGGTCCTTTACCAGATCGGTTATTGCATTTTTAAATCCATACTTATCAATGGCAGGGGGCGTGAGCGTATGACTCATGGTGCGGATAGTTGCCGAAACAGTGTTCAGCACTTCCCCGGCCTTCAGCAATTTGTCTTCTGAGTTCTCCTCAAGGCCATGCTCAATAACCGATGAGATCTGCAGAGATATCAGCGACAGCATAGAGCCTACTTCATCATGAAGCTGATCGGCAATCTTTCTTCTTTCATGTTCCTGAATGACTACGATCTGGTCGGTTAGCTCCTGCTGTTTTAAGTTTGCATGTATCAGTAATTGTTCTTTTTCATTCTTGTACCTGTTGAAACGGTGGGCTAAACCAAAATTCAGGATTATTGCTTCCACCACAATCCCGGTCTGAACTCCATAATCCCTGAGAAAATAAAGATTTCCGTTTGTCATTCCAGCCTGGACAAATATTTCGGCCATCATAAATGCCAGCAGGGCGACCACCGAGATCAGGTAAAATAATGCCTGCTGGTTTTTTTCACGGATCTTCTCTGAAATACTTAAAGCTATCAGTACAACGGTGCTGACATCCATTAAAAGATGAAGGACCAGGAATCCAAAAAGGAGGTTGTTGGCATAGCCAAATGAATAGGGAACAAGTATCGTTAGCAGGCAGAAAAACAGATTGGATATCTGGATAAGCTTCAGGGGTCTGAAAAAAGGGCTGTTCTTTCGCTGATCTATAAATGCCTGCATGAACTGGATCATGGAAATAATGAAGAAGAAGTTTGCCAGCAGCCTTGCGCGGCTTGCGAAATAAGGTGATTCTGGCCATAGAAACTGATATCCATAACCCTTGTCGGTAATGACCCATAATGCCGCCATTAGGATATATAATACATAATAGAGGTACAGTTTATCCCTTACAGATATGAATAAAAAGAGGCCGAAAATGATAATTATGGCGAGTACCCCTCCAAGTATTCCATTGATGAGATTTTCATTGACCGCTCTTTTGTAGAGTTCTTTTTCTGAGATCAGTCCGGCGGAAAATTGAAGGGATTCATCATGTTTGTCTATCCGCAGTAAATAGAGGTTTTCATTCGCCGATGCCTGAAGCGGGAAGACAAATGAAGGGTGTTTGACGGGGCGTTGTTTAAACGGATAGTGGTCCCCGCTTGTAATAATTTTATCGATCTGCCCCGCCTGGCTCCTGAACAGATCTATGCGGTTAATGTGGGGATTGTCAATCAGCAAATGCTTGTCGCGCTCCTGGTGATCCAGTTTAACGAACAACCAGTATACGGATCCTGTAAGTCCGGCATTTAAGCGCATGCCTTCAAGTTTGAGGGTATTGCCTTTTTTATAGATCTCTAAAGCCTGGTTTGCTGAATATGTCCTGGTTTTATCTTCGAGTACGCGTATTTCATACCCTTTTGCGACAAAGGAAAAAAAGCATAATACTAGGCACAAAAAACGACTCATGGATATAATGATAATTCAAAATACCGGAGTTTGAAATACCTAGTTTTAAGTATTTTAGGTTAAAAAATTTACAGCAGAGGCAACAACTTTTCCAGTTTCATGCCTCTGGATCCTTTAACCAGGATAGTGGAATTTTTTATGGGTTTGCGTTCAATGGCTTCAAAGGCCTCATCGGTATTCCTGTAGAATTCTGCCTCTGTGTTGTTTTTCAGCTTATAGAACTCTTCGCCAATGAAGATTCGCTGATCTGCATCAGTTTTAAGGGCTTTTTGGATGACCAGCTCGTGTTCGGTACCTGCCTCATCCCCGAGTTCAAACATATCCCCCAGGATCATAACTTTATTCGGCTTGCCGATAGACCCCAGGTTATCCAGGGCAACCGACATACTGCTGGGATTAGCATTATAATAATCGCTGATTATGGTGTTGTTTTCAGTTTCTATGATCTGTGAACGGCTGTTTTCGGGTATGTAGGCCAGTATGCCCGAATTAATATCTTCGGGACTTAGCTTAAAGAAATTGCCGATGCATATTGCGGCAGCGATGTTTTCAAAGTTATAGGTTCCCGGTAAATTGGAAACGGCATGATAGCTTAAGGATTGGTCTCCTGTTTTGGTTTCCCATTCAAGGGTAAGTGAGGGATACACCTCTTTCAATTGAACGATGAGGTCGGCATCTGACCTGCCATAAGTGACTAATTTTTGGAGATTTCTTTCCCTGGCCAATTCCATCAGAAGTTCATTATCACTATTGATAAATCCGGTGCCGCCCGTTTGAGCAAGATATTCGTACAATTCGCCTTTGGCGATCCGTACTCCTTCAATTCCTCCAAACCCTTCCAGATGAGCCTTCCCCACATTGGTGATCAGCCCATGCGTAGGCTGAGCTACGCTGCACAGGAAACCGATCTCCTTTTTATGGTTAGCGCCCATTTCAATAATTGCTATTTCATGACCTGAATTTATTGAAAGCAGGGTCAGGGGAACGCCAATATGATTATTCAGATTGCCCCGGGTGGCATAGCAATTAAAATGCTGGGATAGAACGGAATGGATAAGTTCTTTTGTGGTAGTCTTCCCGTTCGTGCCCGTTATACCGATAACCGGTACGCGAAGCTGGCGGCGGTGAAATTTGGCTAGTTCCTGCAGGGCCGTGAGTACATCGTCAACAAGGATGCATCTTTCATTCACTGCGTACCTGGCATCATCAATAACCGCAAAAGATGCCCCCTCTTCCAGGGCTTGCAGGGCGAACTGATTGGCATTGAAATTATCACCCTTCAATGCGAAAAACAGGCATAATTCTGAAATATTACGTGTGTCCGTACAAATCAGGGGATGTTTTAAATATATTTGGTATAGCTGCTCTGTTTTCATCTTCAAATGCAATATTAATATTTTTTGTCAAGCGGACACGAATCCGGATAAGGACGGCATACCAGGGGTGCATAATTTATAATACTAATTATGTGTTTATTTTTGGTTCCCGGTGGTTTTTCCCGACAGATATTCCGCGAGCGCCGTATGATAAACTGTTTTTCCCCCGGCAAGTTTGCTTTCATACTCCGCCTTTTTTACCGGATCATGAATTATTTTCCGGGCATAAGCTACAGCCTTCCGGAATGTAAGATTACATTCCTTTTGCTTTTCGCTGAGAATAACCTTGCTCCGGTCGGGGATCTTTGTAACGACTGTGCCATAGCTGTACTGTTTAAAAAGCAGCTGCCCGTTAATTTTACCACTCAGACCTTTAGTAAGAACATTTTTACTTTGACGTGCCATACCGGGTTTTAATTGATCAATTAAATATAAGTAAAATTAAAAGATTTGCCGTTCATTTGCCGTTCATCTGCCGTCTATGCTCCGTTAAAACCAGCTTGGGTAGGTATAGTTTTGGTATTTATTCTTAATGATTGTAGATTAGATTTCTTAAATTCTACCGACCGGGGATAAATGTATAGCTTATAAAAAATAATTTTTCTATGAAAAAATGTCTTGCTCTCTTTTTGCTTCTTTTAACATCCTCCATTTGCCTGAAAGCTCAAAAAATACAATCCCCGCTTGAGTTTTTAGGTTATAAGCCGGGTGAACAATTTACTCCGCATCACCGGGTTGTCGACTATTACAGATATCTGGCCACAGCATCAGCAAATATAAAACTGATAGAATACGGGAAAACGAATGAAGGAAGGCCTTTAATCCTTGCTTACATTGCCTCAGCTGAAAACCTTCAGAAAATGGAGGAGATCAGGAAAAATAATATGCTGCTCACAGGGATAAAATCTGATGCCGGTTCAGCTGGTTCAGGTTCTCCTACACCCGGACAGCCCGCGATAGTCTGGCTCAGCTATAATGTACATGGCAATGAAGCCGTTTCAACGGAAGCTTCATTGCAAACTGTTTATGATCTGCTGGATCCATCGAATTCAAGAAGCCGTCAATGGCTGCAGAATACCGTGGTGATCATTGATCCCTGTTTGAACCCTGACGGCCGGGAGCGTTACGTAAACTTTTATAATCCTGTGCGCAGTTTAGTTCCTGATGCCCTGCCTTTTGCCATCGAGCATATGGAACCATGGCCTCAGGGAAGGACAAATCATTATTACTTTGATCTTAACCGCGACTGGGCATGGCAGTCACAGATCGAAACCCAGCAGAGAATGGCCGTATTTAATAAATGGCTGCCTCAGGTACATGTAGATTTTCATGAACAGGGAATCAATGAGCCTTATTATTTTGCGCCTGCAGCAGAGCCTTACCACCAGGATATAACCAAATGGCAAAGAGAATTTCAAACGATTATCGGAAAGAATAATGCCCGTTATTTTGATCAGAAAGGATGGATGTATTTCACCAGGGAACGTTTTGATCTGCTTTACCCCTCTTATGGAGATACCTATCCGATCTATAACGGTTCAATTGGAATGACCTATGAGCAGGGTGGCTCAGGCCGGGCCGGCTTAGCGGTGATCAATTCGGAAGGGGATACCCTGACCTTAAAAGACCGTATAGATCATCATCATACAACCGGGCTTTCTACTATTGAGGCCACCTCCAAAAATGCAGAGAAGGCTCTTGCTGAATTCAAGAACTATTTTGCAGTGAGTAAAAGCATGCCCCCGGGAGAATATAAAGCTTATGTGATTAAAGGGGAAAATACTGAAAAGCTTAAAACCCTGGCTTTATTATTATCCCGTAACGGCATCGAGTATGGCTATGGCTCGGTAAAAGGAGGTCTGGGCTTCAATTATTTTTCAGGCAGGAACGAAGCGTTTAAGGTTGAAAAAAATGATATGGTGATCAGTGCTTTTCAACCTAAATCAGTGCTTTTAAAGGTACTGTTTGAGCCTAAAACATTTGTTTCTGATTCGGCCACTTACGATATCACCGCCTGGTCATTGCCATATGCCTATGGATTGCAGGCTTATGCTACAAAGGAAGCTCTTAAGCCCTCTTCTGCCGGTCTGCAGGACATGAGTGTGCCTGCAAATGAAATGAGTAATCCTGTGGCCTATATCGCAAACTGGAATTCTCTTGCGGATGTTAAATTCCTGTCCGAGCTGCTTAAAAATAATATCAAAGTACGTTACTCTGAAGTCCCGTTTGAAACCGGAGGAAAAAAATTTAATGCCGGCTCTTTAATTATAGCCCGGACAAGCAATGAGGCACTTGGAGGCGGTTTTGAAAGGTCGCTGAATGAACTGGCGCGGAGATCAGGTATTGTTTTGCAGCCCATTCCCTCGGCCTTTGTAGATAAGGGAGCAGATCTGGGATCAGATAAGATCCGGTTTATCCGCAGGCCAAGGGTTGTGGCGATATCGGGAGAATCTACCTCTTCCTTATCCTTCGGGCAGGTATGGCATTTCTTTGAGCAGCAGATCGGATATCCGCTTACTGTTGTACGCGCACAGGACCTGGCCCGTATTAACTGGAATGAATTTGATGTGATCATATTTCCTGATGGCAGGTATCCGGATATCGGCAATGACAAAATGCAGCAGTGGATCAGCGGAGGCGGTAAAGTGATCGCTATGGAAAGCGCCGTATCCCAGCTGGTAGGAAAAAAGGGATTTGATCTTAAAAACAAGGAAGAGCCCAAGAAAGATGCAAAGGTTCAGGATCCGTACCAGGATCTGAAAACGTATGAGAACAGGGAAAGGGAAAACCTGGCCGCGAATATTCCAGGCGCTATCTATAAGGTAGAACTCGACAATACGCATCCTCTCGGCTTTGGATTTCCTAATTTTTACTATACCCTTAAACTGGATGATAAGGTCTATCAGTACCTGAGTAAGGGATGGAACGTAGGGGTCATTAAAAAAGATAATTATGTGACTGGTTTTGTCGGGGCTCAGGCTAAGGCGAAACTGGCTGACGGTCTTATATTTGGGGTTCAGGAGATGGGTAACGGATCCATCGTTTATCTTGCTGATGATCCATTGTTCCGGAGCTTTTGGGAAAACGGAAAATTACTGTTCAGCAATGCAGTCTTTATGGTTGGACATTAGGCATTAAATGCAGGCGGCCTGATTATCCGGCCGCCTGCGTTTAAATTAGTTTTTCATCCGGTTGGTCTCTTCTTCAAGGCCTGTTGACCGGCGCCTGGCGGCTTTCACTTCATTTTTACCGAAGCGGTATGATAAGGTTAAGCGCGCTATCTGGGATTCGCCCTTTTCAACAAAGTTCAGGTTCATATTCTGATAGTTTGTGGATAAGCGTTGTTTTCTGGTGTTGAACACATCATTCATGCTCAGGCGGAGGTTGGCCTTATTTTTCATAAATGATTTCCGGAGGCCCGCATTGAATACCATTTGTGATTCGATCTTGAATATGCCATACTGCATAGGCGACTGATATTGTACGGATGCCTCTGCAGTGAAGGACTTGTTTATAGTAAATGTATGATCCATATTATAGGTCACGGCAGTCTGGCCTGAATTCAGATCTCCGTCGGCAGACTTTGATTTAAAACTCATATTAAATACCTGCAGGTTATTGTTTATGTTCCACCATTTCGCAACAGGGACAGGCGCATAGATGGTAAGCCCTATGATCTGCTGCTCATCAAGATTTCTCTGGGTAGCATAGGTTCTCTGAGTGGCATCATCCTGTTCGGTTACAAAGGTCATAACATCCTTGGTATGGCTGTAGTTAATCGTGGTAGTAATGCCGCCTTTATAGGTATGCGAAAGATCCAGGCCGTTTGTGAACTGTGGATTTAAGAAGGGATTGCCTTTTTGATAGGTATATTCATCCAGGAAATTTACAAATGGATTGAGGTCATCATAACCCGGACGGTCTATCCTGCGGCTGTATGACAATCCCAGCTGATGATCCTTTCCCAGCTTTTGTGAAAGTGAAACACTCGGGAAAAATTCAAGGTAGCTGCGGTCCACGACTTCATTCTTCGTGATGGAATTTCCTTTAGATTCGGTATGCTCGGTACGCAGGCCCAGCTGTATGCCTGTATTTTTTATTTCCTTACTGAAGTTTACATATCCGGCGTAAATATTCTCATCATAAAGAAAGCGGTTTGTGTATTCCGGATCTGCAACGAATACATTTCCTACCAGTTTGGCAAGCAGCAGGTCATTGTCTGTTTTAACAATACTTGATTTTAAGCCCAGTTCCAGTTTGCTTGTTTTATTTAAGGGATGAGTATAATCCAGTTTAACAGATTTTACATTGATCTTTGAAGGGGCATAGTTTTTTACATCCAGGTTATTTCGCGGCGACAAATTGAAGCGTGTATAGCTGTTGGCTCTTATTTCATCATGGTTACCGCTGTAATCGGAGTAATCCAGGTCCATGGATATCTCTTTGCCCAAACTGTCTAAGGTTCCTTTATAGTTGAAGTTATATGCCACGTTGCTGTACTTTTCAGTATTGTTTCCCAGCACATTTATTATCTCAGACTGGTTAAAATTGTTTTTCCTTGAGGTGTAGCTTGTACTTCTTTCGTCGTTCCTGTTTGCATATCCATTTATAAGGACCCCTATGGTGTGGTTCTTATTTATAAAATAGTCCATGCCGCCTTTAAAGGAGTTGCTGTACCGGCGGTTGTCCCAGTCGTTCAGCTGGTTGAAACTGGTGACCGTATCCAGATAATTAACAGCACGGTTAAGGTTCAGGTTGTTAATTCTTCCGTTGTTGGAAAAATTATAATTTCCAAATGCATTTATTTTGTTCTTGCGGTAATTAAGAGTGGTCCCTCCATTGTATTTTGAAGTTTCTCCATACCCTGCACCGGCTGTTAAGGTCCCGTTCAGGCCCATGCTCTTATTCTTCTTCGTTTTGATATTAATGATCCCTGAAGTTCCGGCTGCATCGTAGCGGGCTGAAGGGCTTGTAATAAGCTCAATAGTCTCTATCTGATCGCTTTGCATATTCCTAAGCATATTGGCCACATCAGCGCTGCTCATATATGTTTGTTTTCCATCGAGCATGATCAATACTCCCTGCTTCCCCTTCATCGAAATGTTATCGTCTTTGTCTATGGTAATTCCCGGAGCTTTTTCCAAAACCTCCAGGGCTGTACTGCCGGCCGCAAGGCTGCTGTTTTCGACATTTACGATCAGCTTATCCATTTTGCGTTCTATAAAGGGTTTCTGACCTACCACATTTACTTCGCTCAGGCTTTTGCTTTCAGGGCTTAATGTTTGTTTAGGGAGATCGATCTGCTTATTGGTCTCATCAATAAGGAAGGGTTTGGAAAAACTCTTCTTATAGCCCATCATCAAAGCTGAAATATGGTAATTGCCGGCGGGTACATTTTCAAATGAGTAAAGCCCGGCAGGGTCAGAAACGGATGTTTTAACCAGGGAAGAATCCTTTGCCCGCAACAAACTGATGGTCGCATAATCCAGGGGCTTCCCTGATTCATCGCTTACGCTTCCGGTTATTTTACTCCCGGCTATCTTTGGCTGAGCCCCAGCAGTGATGCTGTTCAGGTGTAATATTGCAATACCTAATATTACAATAAACGCTTGGTAAGTTTTTTTCATATTCTTAGTTTTTGTATGATCATTTGAATTTCAAAAGCACATAGCTATCCTGTAAAGGGTTTAAAAGCCCTTAGCGCATGATTAATTCAATATTTTATCAAGGATCCCTTAGGTGGTTAAATCTTTCTTTCTTAGTTTTATTCAGGTATATCTATAAGACGGCAGCGGAGGCTATTCCGTTACACAATTTTTCATTTATTTACAATCCTTCTAAAAGTTTTGGTTCATATCTGAAGTGTCACTATCAATAGGATCTCCGAAATTGCTGTCCGTACTTGCGGTTTTGCATTGAAGTCCCGTGGGAGTCATGGTCCATTCTGAAAGAAAATCCCTCTCTGCATTCTGAGGCTTGCATTCCCACAGGGAGTAATCCTCCAGGTACCGGCCGACATTGCTTTCAATACGTATTTTGGTATTAGCAGGTAAGCGAAGAGTAAGATGTACACTCTGATCCCGCCATAGTTCACCCCTTTCCAGATAGGTTGCGGCGTCAAAAACCAGGAGCGAATCGGTTTGAATGAAGCGGTGTTTAGCACGCTTGGCCCTGTCCAGTGCTGTTTCAAAATCCCGGCCTCTTGCGCTGAACTCCTGGATCAGCTCAGGCTTTCCGGTTCCGGCGTACACTATTTCAAGACTTACATTCCTTGGCATGTTAAAGTCACGGTTATTGTTGATAATGATACGCTCTTTAAAATCTGCCGGATCTATCTGGTATTGAATGCTGTCCTCTTTTGAAAAATATTGAACATCGTTCAGCTTCAGGTAGTATACATCAGAGGGCTTTAAGGGAGTAGTTACTGAAAAATTTGCCTCGTCATTAAAGTCGGAACCTATTCTGGAGGCATGATAAATACCCATTCCCAGTCCGGCCAGCCATACCACAAGCATCGTAAAATAGACAGTTTTTGATACTGCAAACCGGGCAAATGTTACCCTGATCGCAAACATCACCAATGCAGCAATCGGAATGAACAGCAGGATGAAGGCTGAAAGGGCTAAAACCGATTTATAACCCGGATTAACTACGTTAAAAGGAAATTGATCCAGGTGATTGCTGTTCCAATAGCCTAAAAAGACGATAAGACTTACAGTTAATGCGAACAGCATGATTATCCCGATGAAGGAGATAAAAGCCCCGATGAATTTTATCAGCATTTTGCCGGCAGAACCAATAAACTTCCCCACCTGGTTCATGGCGGGCCTGGCTTCATGCTGTGCCCTGTTAAAACCGGTTTTAAGGCCTTCTATTTCTTCGTCAAAGTTCTTCTTAAAGTTTTGAATGTTGATGGGCTCCCCCTTCATGGCCATTTTATCAGCTCTTGTAATGGCCTTTGGCACTACTATCCATAATATGATATAGACCGGCAAAACAGAACCCATTGTTACAATAAGGAGCACTAAGGCTGCTAATCGGATCCATCGCGGTTCCACGCCAAAATAATGTCCAATTCCTGCGCATACGCCGCTAATAATTCTGTCGTCGGTATCCCTGAATAACTTCTTCCCGTTCCTGTGCTGAGCGTTCCTGATCGGCGAAGGCTCGTCTTCCTCCATGCTGAAGTCATTAACATTCCCCATTTTAGCGGTTACAAAGTTGACATCCGCGAGCACTATAACCTGTTTGAAATCCGTGTTTAACCTTTCCGTAAACATTTCTGCCAGGCGGTTTTCAATATCCGTGACGATCTCATCACTGTCGGGGGAATAGGCAAAATGTCTTTTGACCTCCGTCATATAGGTTCTTAACACTTCGTAAGCATCTTCCTCGATATGGAAAACGATACCGTTAATGTTTATTATTATAGTCTTATTCATGACTTTGGCTGTTTAGTTTGTTAGATTCTTCATTCGTGTTTTCAATTGTGCGGCCTTCTAAGGAAGTCTTCACCGCATAGGAAAGTTCCGACCAGGTATGGTCTAATCTTTTCAGCACCTCCAGCCCGGCTGGTGAGAGTACATAATACTTTCTGGGTGGTCCGGAAGTTGATTCCTGCCAGTTATAGGTTAAAAGGCCGTTATTTTTCAATCGGGTTAATAAAGGGTATAAGGTTCCCTCTACAACCAGAAGCCGGGCTTTGGTCAGCTCGTTAATTATGTCTGAGGCATATATCTCCCCCCGGGAAATAATTGAAAGAATACAGTACTCGAGTATTCCTTTCCTCATCTGGGTTTGTGTGTTCTCCACTATCATATAACAAAGATATATGTTTTGTTTAGTATTATGCAATGCCTAGTACTAAATAAAATAAAAAAAATTATCCCGGCCATCTGTTTAGGGATAATACCTTGTCAGTTAATATATTGTAAAATAAGTGATGAAGATTTTCTTTGTTATTAATAATATTAATCAAATATGGGTGTAACATCTTTGATTCATACCCTGCTGGCAAACAAATTCAAGTAATTAAAATATTGATAATCAATCATTTGATAATATAAATGATATAATTTATCGAATTTATTTGGTTGTAACAATATTGTTGCCCAAATTTGGTGCGAGCTGTAAGTGCTTGAAACCAATTATTTTAAACTTTATTAATCAATCAGAATGAAAAAACTTCTACAAGTTTCCTTCCTGATGCTTTGCATTGCCTTTCAGGCCATTGCTCAGGAACGGACTGTTACCGGAACGGTGACAGCAAAGGAAGACGGTCTGCCTCTGCCTGGGGTAAGTATTAAAGCAAAAGGTGGAACCGGCGGTACATCTACCGGAGCGGATGGAAAATTCAGCATCCGTGTCCCATCTTCAGCTTCCACACTGGTATTCACCTATATCGGCTATAAGAGTGCGGAATCTCAGATTCCTTCATCAAACGTTTTGAATATTACTCTTGAAGTTGATGCAACTCAGCTTTCCGAGGTGATTATTACAGCTCTCGGAGAAAGCCGCGAAAAGAAATCACTCGGTTATTCGGTAGCTGAGGTAAAAGGCGAGGATTTGACTGTAGCTAAATCTGTTGATATTAGTTCATCACTGGCCGGAAAAGTTGCCGGGGTTAAGCTCCAGGGTTCTCCTAGTTCTACATTTGATAATGCGAACATTGTCATAAGAGGTATAAGTGGTTTGGATATAGCAAATCCCTTATATATAGTAGACGGAACTCCGACATTGCAGGAAAATGTTATCATGGATAACGTTGAAACGATTTCAGTTCTTAAAGGTCCTGCCGCAACTGCACTTTACGGAAACCGTGCCGGAGCAGGGGTGGTAGTAATTACTTCGAAGAAAGGAACACGTAAGGGAGCACCGCGGGTTGATGTAAATTTGAGTTCTTCATTTGAAGATATTTCCATTTTACCGGAATATCAGGATGAATATGCCGGAGGTTATTCTTCAAATTCAACATCTCCGGGTAGCACCTACGATAATGAGGGATTTTATCTTTTTAAATACAAACCTGCTACACATCCTTCAAGCTGGTCGGGGTTTAATAATCAGCGTATAATTGATTATGGCGCTGATGAGAGCTGGGGTCCGATTATGAAGGGTCAGGATTACAGGCCTTATTATTCATGGTATCCTGGTGCTGATTTTGGAAAGCTTTCTCCTTTAACACCGCAGCCGAATAATATTAAAGACTTTTTTGAACTGGGTAAAACTTTTAACAACAGCATCGCTTTTTCAGGAGGGTCTGATGCAATAGTTTACCGAGTATCTTATAATAATTTAAGCAGATCATTGGTTTTGCCGGGCGCTAAACGCGATCAGCATCAGATAGGTTTGAATGCGGCTTATGATTTAAGCAGCAAATTCACAGTTTCGACTGACATTGCTTACACAACACGTAATACTAAAGGTCAGCCAAAAGAAGGTTATACCCTGGATGGATTGAACGTAACCCAGAATTTCAATCAGTGGTTTCAACGCCAGCTGGATATGAAAAGATTGCAAAACTATAGAAATCCGGATGGATCCTTAAATTCATGGAATATTGGTGATCCGAACTCTACGGGAGATCCGAGCATATATCTTCAGCCGCAGTACTGGGATAGCCCTTATTTTGTAGCTAATGAAAATTATGGTACTGATGTTCGTAACAGGATAGTAGGTAATATGGGTTTCAAGTATAAAATCAACAGTATCTTCAATGTAACTTCCTATGTTCGTATGGACTATAACAATGGAAAGAGCAATTTTAGAATTGCTTCAGGGGGTTTACAGGAGCCGGGTTATGAAACCTATCAGCTTGTTAATAATGAAATGAACTATGAAGCCAATCTGAATTTCCGAAAAGGCTTTGGTGATATCAGTTTAGATGGATTTGTAGGGGGTAATATCCGTACCAATAAAGAGGATCGCTTATTAAACGCAACTACCGGTGGTCTTACATTCCCTAATTATTTTGACATTTCTGCATCAGTTACCAGGCCTCGTACAGAAGCCAGGATCAGGGCGAAAGAAGTCAGAAGTATTTATGGAAAGGCTTCATTCGGTTATAAAGCATTCTTATATGTAGATGCTACATTAAGAAATGACTGGTCATCGGCTTTGCCTACTGCAAACAATTCATACCTGTATCCATCGGTTTCTACCAGTTTAGTTTTCAGTGAAATTATAAAAGGAGGAATCAGGGATGTTTTATCATTCGGTAAATTAAGAGCAGCGTTTGCCCAGGTAGGATCAGATCTTGATCCATATCAGGTCGATGTGGCAGTTACCAATGGGTCTATATATGGCAGTAACCCTTCTGCTGAAATTGGAAATCAGTTCCGGACCGGAGCAGTATTACCTGCTTTAACTAAATCCTTTGAAGTTGGTACAGAGATGCGGTTCTTTAAGGACAGATTTGGATTTGATCTTGCGTATTATGTAGATAATAATACCAATCAGATCCTGGGCCTTGATGTGGCTCCGGCATCCGGATTTACAACGGCACAGATCAACGCAGGTAATATTCAGCGTAAAGGCTGGGAATTATCTTTAAGCGGAACTCCGATCAGTAAAGAAAACTTTAAGTGGACAGCTACTTTAAATTTTGCAAAGGCCGAATCAATCGTTAAGGAACTTGCAGAAGGCTTACAAACTTATTTATACGGCACACAGCGAAATGATTTCCGTATTGAAAACCAGGTTGGTAAACCATGGGGCCAAATGGTAGGCAGAATGTACAAGCTTGATGCACAGGGCAGAACTGTATATACAAGTTCAGCAGGAACAGTTGATTACACAATCAACAATAACCTGGGTTCTGTTATGCCAGACTTTACAGGAGGCTTTTTTAACACCCTTTCTTATAAAGGAATTGACTTGTCATTCTCTTTAGATTTCCAGAAGGGCGGTCAGTTTTATTCTTTAACTAAAATGTATGGTGATGGTACAGGATTAACCAAGTCTACTGTCAAATTAAATGATAAGGGCAATCCTGAACGAATGTTCCCTTCTTTAGGTGGCGGAGTTCATATTACCGGCGTTACTTCTGCAGGTGCTCCACTTGATACCTATATTGCAGCCAGAAGGCATTACTATACTAATAATCAGCGTGATACGCGAAATTATTTATTAAGTGCTTCATATCTGAAACTGCGGGAAGTTCGTTTAGGCTATAGTATACCAAAAAGCCTGCTGGGCAGTTTACCGGTAAAAACTGTAAATCTTGGTGCTATTGTTAATAATGCATGGTTAATTGCGGCTCCTGCAAAGGAATTCGGATTTGATCCATCAGAGCTTGAAGAATTCTGGAGAGAAGGTGGTCAGTTAAGTTCTACCAGATCGTTTGGTTTGAATTTGAGAGTTGGATTTTAATTAAGGAGAAAAACAGATGAAAAAAATATTAGGTTTAATAATCGGGTCAGCAATGCTGTTTTCAGCCTGCGATCCAAGCGACTTTGGGGACATTAATGTTAACCCAACGGCGGTAAGCTCGGTTCCTAACAAGGCCTTGCTGACAAATACCCTACAATCTTTGCCCGGAACAGCCTTTTCAGGTACTGCAGGCAACAGGCATTCTGCAGATATGTATGTTCAGTATATTTCTGAAGGACCATATCCCGGAGCATCTTTATATACAGTTCAAAACTTTGACTGGTCTTTGCATTATACAGGACCATTATATAATCTGAAAACCATTATCGAGAATGCAAGCTCCGGCAGCCCATTAGCAGAAGCCGGCGTGAATGGTTCCAAAGATAACCAGATTGCTGTAGCGCGGATTTTAAAAGCCTACTATTTCTGGTGGCTTACTGACCGTTATGGAGATATACCATATTCTGAGGCATTAAAAGGAAATGGCAATTTCAGCCCGAAATATGATACCCAGCAAAGTATTTATGCTGACCTATTTAAAGAGCTTAAAGAAGCTGCTGCCCAGATCAAAACTGGTGAAGCCGGAGTAAAAGGCGACCAGTTTTTGGAGGGTGATATGGCCATGTGGAAGAAATTCGCCAATACTACCCGTCTGTTTATGTCTTTGCGTTTGATGAAGAATGATAATGCAAAAGGTAAAGCAGAAATGGCCGATGCGATTTCTAGCGGTGTGATCAGCAGCAATGCCGAAAACATTTATTATAAATTTCTATCCTCAGATCCTAATAACTTTAATCCATGGTATGATAACTATACGGTTAGTCTCCGTAATGATTATGCGATCAGTACGACCATGACTAACTACATGGAACCGAAAAACGATCCGCGTTTGCCGGTTTACGGCGAGGTTTTGAGCGGGAAGGTTGTAGGATTGGAATATGGATTAAATACTGCAAAAAATATCCCGGGAGCTTACAGCCGTATAGGTGATAAACTCCGCGGTGCCGGTTCACCAGCTTTAATCTATTCTTATGCACAGGTATTATTTACCCTGGCTGAAGGAGCTAAACAAGGATGGATAGCCGGGGGTGATGCAGTTGCAGCCACTCACTATGTTAATGCCATTAAAGCTTCTTTTGAAACTTACGGTGTGTATAATGCTACAAGCTATGCTGCTTATATAGCTCAGCCTGGCGTTGCCTACTCGCCTGCAACAGGATTAGAGCAAATCATGACTCAAAAATGGGTTCATTTATATTTAAATGGATTTGAATCCTGGGCTGACTGGAGAAGAACAGGCTTTCCTGTTTTAACTCCTGCTGTAAACGGAAACATTAGTTCAATTCCACGGAGGATGGGTTATCCTACAAATGAGAATTCTATTAATGGTACCAGTTATAAAGCGGCAGTTGCCCGTCAGGGTGCAGATAATTTAACCACCAGAATGTGGTGGGATAAATAGAGCTATTTTAAATGAATTGGAAAGGCCGTATTTGAATTATTCAATACGGCCTTTTTTGTTATTTGTTAACGATTAATTTTTCTGTGATGAAAAACTTTAAAAAGTATATCCTGCTTCCGCTTGTTTTAATTACAGGAAGTCTCTTCGGTCAGGAAACCTGCAAAGTCAGTCTGGTCTCTATTTCGGGTAAATATGAAGGCCAGTGTAAAAAAGGAAAAGCCGACGGCGAAGGTACAGCTGAAGGAATTGATAAATATACAGGCACTTTCAAAGATGGCCTGCCCAGCGGCAAAGGAACGTATTACTGGAAGAATGGTGATAGTTATTCCGGAGAATGGCTTAAAGGGAAAATGGAGGGTCAGGGTACTAAGACAATTAAGAGGAACGGAAAGGCTGACAGTATTGTCAATGGGTTCTGGAAAAAGGATATTTATGCCGGAAAATATGAAAAACCTTACATTATTTCTGCCCAGACGAATCAGATTGCCAGGATAGAAGTGAGAAAGATCTCACAGGACCAAATAAATAACATAACAATTGAGTTGTCTAATACCAGCGGAGGGGTGCCTTCTTTGGGAGTTTCAGCAATCGGAAATAAAGCCAGCCTTTCGGATATTATAATTTTGTCAGGTGCATATTTGCGCACCGTAAATATGAATGACGGGCCCAAAGGAACTACCTTAAAACTGCTGGAAGTAACCTTTCCTTTCAAGGCGAGATATAAAATTGGAGCACAGGAAATGACAATAGAAATTCTTGAACCTGGAGATTGGCTCATTAATGCTTTTTTGAACAATTAATCTTTCAGCGTAACTGTACCATTCAGGGGCTAATCTGCCCTAAATTATCGAGTTTCCAGGGTTTCATAATATGATAAATTATTAATAATAAATTATTATACCATAAATACTGACTATTGTTTTAAATATTTTTTAAAAAAATCTAAACATTTCAAATTAAAATTAATTGATTTTCAGCTAGTTAAGGATAATTGTAAAATAATTGTTAATAAAATTTTGCCGTAACAAGTTTGTTGCCCATTTTTGAGAATTCTAACCAGATCAATTATTATTTAACTCAAACAATTTAAGAATGAAAAAACTTCTACAAAGTTTGTTCTTTTTGCTATTTATAACCTTTCAGGTTGTAGCACAGGAACGCACTGTGACAGGAACTGTTACAGACGCATCGGATGGTTTACCTTTACCAGGAGTTAGTGTAAAAGTAAAAGGCACGAACGTAGGTACTTCAACAGGAGGCGAGGGAAGATTTTCACTTCGTGTTCCTCAGGGTGGTACTACACTCGTTATGACATTTATTGGTTATGCTACCAGGGAAGTAACTATTCCTGCAAGCGGCTCAGTAACCATTCAATTATCAACAGATGCCAAGCAGCTGTCTGAAGTTATTGTTACCGGTGTTGCAGGTGCTACAACGAAAGAGAAATTAACTGTATCAGTTACCAAGATTGGTGAAGAAAGACTGAATGCAGTTACCGGAACTTCATTAGCAGGTGCGCTATCTGGTAAAGTTGCCGGTATTAAGGCAAGTTCAGGAAGCGGTACTCCGGGACAGGCTGTTGATATCCAGTTAAGAGCAGATAATAACCTGAACAATGTTGGATCAGGACCACTGATCTTGATTGACGGTGCAATTTTTACGGGATCATTAGCTGATGTAAATGCTGATGACGTTTCCTCAATGGAAGTTGTTAAGGGTGCAGCTGCATCCGCTCTTTACGGCTCCCGGGCTGGTAATGGTGTAATTGCTATTACAACTAAAAGAGGTAATAGTATTGCGCTTAACACGGTAAAGGTCAACATCCGTAATGAAGTTGGTGTTCAGAATATAGCTCATACTTTAGATCTTGCTACGCATCATCCTTTTGCATTAGCCACAGACTATCAGCAATATGCGGGTCAGTTTACTAAATATGCAGGTGTAACTTATCCTGCAGGTTACCGTGATGCAGGACACAATCCTGCAATTGCTGGTAACAGGGTACCTAAGGCAGATCACTATATGGATAATCCTTACGGAATAACCCGTAATCAGCAAAATGATTTCTTTAATACCGGTTTGAATTATGCCAATTTTGTGTCTCTTGCTTCAAGATCTGAGAAAACCGGCATTTATGCTTCATTTGAAAACAACTCTCAGGAAGGTGTTATTGAAATGACAGACGGTTATAAGAGACAGAATTTCCGTTTCAACGTAGATCAGCAGATCGCACCATGGTTGAAATTCACTACTTCGAACTTATTAATCAATACAAAAACTGAATACCCGGGATCGGGTGGTGCAATATTCTTTAACGTTGCATTAGCAGAGCCTGATGGAAACCTTCTGGCTGCAAATCCTGATGGTCAGCCATATTACCTGCGTTTTAACCACTGGAGTGGTGAAACTGTTAACCCACTTTATACTCTATACAAAACGGAAAGGGATAACAAAAAATTCAATTGGGTAGGTAACTTTGCTCTGAATGCAAGAATAGCTCCATGGGTAAATGTGGATCTTTCGCATTCAATTGAAAAAGGTAATTATCGTTACCGTAACTATAATCCTAAAGATACATGGACTCCAACAGGCGGAACTGCTGCAACGTTTGGAATGTCTTATACAAATGGAAACTTACAGGATTACTCTGAAGAAAGTAACAGCCAGAATACACAGGCTACTATTAACATGATCCAGGATTTCGGTGATCTGACCATGAGAGGAAAGCTATCTTACCTTTACGAAAACAGAAAGTATGAAAACTATCAGGTTTTAGCTTCCCAGTTTGGAGTAAACGGTATCCCTACTTACGATAACTTCCCGCTTATCAATGATGCAGCTTCATATGATGAAACCGAAAGAGCACAAAACTACTTTGCTATTTTAGGTTTGGATTTTAAAGACAAATTATTATTTGATGGTATGTTCCGTTATGATGGTTCTTCCCTTTTCGGAGCTGAAGAAAGATGGAATCCATACTACAGGGCATCAGCCGCTTACCGTATCTCTCAGGATGTTACCATTCCTGGAATTGATGAACTTAAGATCAGAGCTGCTCATGGAACTGCCGGTATTCGTCCCGGATTTGCATGGCAGTATGAAACCTTTACTTTAAATAACGGTGCAGCTTCTGCTCAGCAAAAAGGTAATGTTAACCTTAAGCCTTCAAAAACTTCTGAAACAGAATTTGGTTTGAATGTAGACTTCTTAAAGAAATATAGTTTCGAAGCTGTTTATGCCCAGTCAACTACTGATGATCAATTCTTAAATGTTCCTCTTTTAGGTTTCCTGAATAATGGATTTACCCGTCAGTTCCAGAATGCCGGATCTGTAGAGAGTAAGACATTAGAATTCACTCTTGGAGCGAACTGGATGAAGAGCAAAGATTTCTCATGGAGCTCAAATGTTGTTTTCTCCAGAATCAGACAGCAGATCACAGATCTTCCAATTTCACCGTATGTGTTTGGTGATACTGATGGTGGTGGCCAGCAAATGTTTTACATCGCACCTAATGAAACTTACGGAGCAATGTACGGTCATACCTGGGTGAAATCACTTGATCAGATGAGCAAGCAGCTGCCTACAGGTAAAACTATCGCAGACTATGAAGTTAACTCACGTGGTTTCGTGGTACCTAAGGGTTCTCAGGGAAAAACCACTGAAAAGGCTATTAAGCAGTTAGATGAAAAAGGTGCAATCTTGTTTTCTAAAATCGGTGACGGAAACGCAGACTTTAACATGGGCTTAGCAAATAACTTTAACTATAAAGGAGCTACGCTATATTTCCTTCTTGATCTGAAAAAAGGTGGTGATATCTACAATGCAAAAGGCCAGTGGCTTACAAGGGATCTTAGAAATCCTGAAATGGACATGAGCAATGTTGCAGCCAGTGAGAAGAAGACCTATGATTATTTCCAGAATTTTTATGATGTGAATACTCCTAACAGCTACTGGGTAGAAGATGGTACATACCTTAAACTTAGGGAAGTTGCTTTAGGATACACTTTCCCATTAAAGAACCTGAACGTTTTTGGTGGTGTGGTTAAAGGTATTACTGCTAAGGTTGTTGGACGTAACCTGCTTACATTTACTGATTACACAGGATACGATCCGGAAGTAGGAAGTTTAAGACAACCATATGACGGAACCTATAAATATCCGAATTTCAGAAATTATGCATTCTCACTTTCAATGGATTTTTAGGATAAATATTTAAAAAAAAGATCATGAATAAAATAAAATATATATACGCCATAGCACTGACGTTGCTTATGGTTCAGGGTTGCCAGAAAGACCTGTTAGAGGTTGAAAATAATAATAACCCCGATTTTGATAAAGTATTCTCTAATGGTGAGGCTCTTCAAAACCTAACCTCAGGAGTTTATAATACTATCTTCAAGGGTGAGCACTATGGCAGCGGACCTGAGGCAATGATGGCTACGGCCGCTGATCATGCCTCATGTTCATGGGGTAACTTTGGAATGAGGGATATGTCATGGGAACCACGTGATTTCGCATGGAACAATGCTCCAACTTATAGTTACAATATTCAAACTCTGCACTTGTGGAATAACATGTATTCAGCAATTAATACAGCATCAGATGTGCTTAAGGCAATGGAAGGCGGTGTTGCTGTTGGAACCGGCGGTGCCGGAAATGCAAGAGTTAAAGCATTCTGTAAATTCGCACAGGGAGTTGGTTACGGTAACCTTGCCCTTACTTTTGATAAAGCCTTTATTGTAGACGAAAAAACTGCTGTAGCAGCAGCTACTCTTGAAGCAGCATCTCCTTTTGCTACGGTTTCTGCTGCATCATTAAAGTACCTGGATGAAGCTATAGCGTTATCAACTGCAAATACTTTCACAATTCCTAAGGAGTGGTTAGGTTCTGACAAGGATTATACTAATGCTGAATTCGCAAAACTTTTAAATACTTATGCAGCAAGATTTTTGGCCTATACCCCGCGTAATAAGACTCAATTAGCTGCTGTTAACTGGGCTAAGGTTAAAACTTATGCTGATGCGGGAATTACTGCTGATTATACAGTTGTAATGGATGGTACCACAAAATGGTATTTTGAAGCAGGTGATTATCTTGTTTACCAGGGATGGGGTGTAACAGATACTTATGTAGTTAATATGATGGATCCTACGAAGCCTAAACATTGGGATGATAGTCCAACATTCCCTTATCCTTCTGAGTCAACTGCCCCGATCGATAAGCGTCTAACTACTGATTTTCAATATATTAAATCTCAGTGGTTTCAGGCTGCCAGGGGATATTATCACTATTCTCAGTACAGAAACAAAAGATATGATGATATTTATGTAGCTACTGTTGGGCCTAAAGCTCAGATCATGAAAGCTGAAAATGATATGCTTAGAGCTGAAGCTAGAGCTTATACTTCTGACTTGCCTGGTGCCGCTGGAATCATCAATGCCGGAACTCGTAAAACCCGTGGTAACATGGAAAATGTATTGCCGGTATCTGCTGATGTTTTACAGGCTATTCACCATGAGCGTCATGTAGAAATGTATACTACGGGATTTGGATTGCAGTTTTTCGAAATGAGAAAGCGTGACCTGTTACAAAAAGGCACTCCATTACATTTCCCAATTCCTGCAAAAACTCAGGAAACTATGGGTCTTAAAACTCCTTTCTATACGTTTGGAACTACGTCTAAAGCAGACGGTATCAATGTATCGAATGGTGGATGGAGATAATATCTTTAAATCATTTTTGCTTAAAAAGCGGACTTCGGTCCGCTTTTTTTGTTTAAAGGCTTAATTTAAGAGTAAAACTGCCAACTCTGAAAGTGTCTAATCTCCTGTCTTTCATTAGTAAAATGAACAAAAAATTAAATTTTAAACAGAAATTGAAAAATATAAATTATTGATTAGCAACCAAATATGAAATTGTTTCGTATTTATGTAAATAATATTTTGCAGTAACGGGTTTGTTGCTCACATTTGATTTTTATTAACCAATTAACTCCTTATCCAAATTTAATTTTAATGTGTATGAAAAAACTTTTACAAAGTTTGTTTTTGGTCTTCTTCATTGCCTTTCAGGCCGAAGCACAGGAACGCACTATTAGCGGTAAAGTTACCGATAGTAGCGATGGCACACCCTTACCAGGGGTAAGTGTTATAGTTAAAGGTTCCACTATTGGCACCCAGACTTCCGGAAACGGAACTTATACTCTTCGTGTACCAGAAGGCAGGACACAGCTTGAGTTTGCATACATTGGTTATACAAGACAAACCATTACCATCGGTTCTTCAGGTACAATTAATGTTACTCTGAAAGTTGATGACAGGCAATTGGAGGAAATTGTGGTAACTGGTTACGGAACACAATCTAAAAAGGATGTTACAGGCTCTATCGTTAGTGTTAGCGGCGATAAGCTTAAAAACCAGCCGATTCAAAGTTTCGAGCAGGCCTTATCAGGTAAAGCCGCAGGGGTGAATATAGTAATGCCAAATGGTGTTTTGAATAATCCTCCGGTATTTCGTATCCGCGGGTTTAACTCTATCTCCTTAAGCTCCTATCCTTTGATAGTAATAGATGGTATCCCGGTTTATACAGGTGATGCTTCCGGAACAAATGCTGCGGGTAATGCCTTAGGGGATATTAACCCTGCGGATATTGAATCAATTGATATTCTGAAAGATGCTGCCGCTGCTGCGATTTATGGCTCAAGAGCTGCCAATGGTGTAGTGGTTATTACCACCAAAAAAGGAAAGCAGGGTAATACAAAGGTTAATTATGAAGGATGGGTTGGTTTTAATGAAGCAACCAATCTTCCGGAACTGCTGGATGCCCAGGGATACGTTACAATAAAGAATGAGGCTCTTGCCAATATCGGTACACCAGCCAGATTCTTTCTACAGACCCTGGCAGATGGAAGCACCGTTGATACCAGGTGGTATGATGTGGCTTACCGGACCGGCGTTTCGCAAAACCATTCACTGAATTTCTCAGGTGCTACAGATAAAACTTCCTATTATGTTTCTGTAGGCTATAGCGACCAGGAAGGATTTATTCGTAATAACAACTTCCAGCGTAGTATAGGAAGAGTAAATCTGGATCATAAACTAACCAACCGTATTAAGGTTGGTTCAAATTTCGCATTTACGAATACCTTTAATAAAGCTCCAAATACAGGTTCATTGCCAGGTCAGGCATTTTCTACTGTTGGTTTAGGTCGTTTGGCTATCGTTTTGCCTCCGAACGTACCTGCTTATAACCCGGATGGATCATACCATATGAATGGCGGTGCGATCGGCTTTGGTGCTAACAACTCTGCTGTAGCTTCCAACTATCCAAATGCCGAAGTATTATTACAGGAAGATAACTTTACTTCTGAGAATAACAGGCTGATAAGCAACCTGTACGCATCTCTTGATATCGTAAAAGGTCTGGTGTTTAAAACCAGCTATGGAATGGATAATCTCCTTACAGAGAATATAGCTTTTGCTAACAGATTACAGGGAGATGGATTCTCTCCCAATGGAGTTGCAACCAATACCTATTCAAAAAATAACAGATGGAACTGGGTAAATACGCTTAGCTATGCCACCACTTTTGCTGCTTCTCATAACCTTAGCGGGTATGCAGGTTATGAAGAGCAAAGTTCAGAAGGTTCGGCATGGGGTGCAACCAGGCAAAATGTTTCTGATCCATTTATTGAAGTATTCCAGGGAGGGTTCGGTACTATCACTCCAGCAGGTAATGGATTAGGGATCAATGCATTCAGGTCAATGTTTGGTAACCTTAACTATGATTTTAATAAAAAATACTTCCTTGCTGGTAGCTTCAGACGTGATGGTTATTCAGGTCTGGCTGCGGGACAAAAATACGGCAACTTTGGCGGTGCTTCAGTAGGATGGGATATTTCTCAGGAGAATTTCTTTTCCGGATCTAAACTGGCAGATTTTATTTCTCAGTTTAAGCTTCGCGGTAGTTATGGCGTTGTGGGTAACATCAATATTGGTGACTTTCCTGCCTTGTCACTTTATGGAACCGGTTTATATGGTTCTGTTCCTAGTTTAGGATATGCCCAGGCGGGTAATGCTAACCTGAAATGGGAAAGAAGTACCAAAACAGATGTTGGTGTTAACATTGGCTTCCTGAATGGCCGTATCGAATTCGATGCGGATTATTACTATAATGATATTGATCAGTTAGTTCAGGCTGCGCCACAGTCGCCTTCAAAGGGTATTCCGGGAAATCAGATTACAACCAACGTAGGTACCATGTTTAATAAGGGCCTTGAATTTACTATCAACTCAACAAATATTGAGAAAGGTAATTTCCGCTGGACTTCCAATTTCAATATCTCTTTTAATAAGAACGAAGTAACATCTCTGGCTAATAATAATGCGGATCTTCCGGGAGTAACCTCCCTTGAAACTGCGAACAGAACGAGAGTTGGCTATTCTCTGGGTCAGATATTCGTAGTTGAAACTGCAGGAGTAGATCCGGCAACAGGTGAGCGTATTTTTGTAAACAGAAATGGTCAGAAAGTGCGTTTCAGTTTCCAGCGTCCTTCTGCAAGCCGTTATTTATATCTTGAAGGTGCCAATGCAGGACAGGTGGCTCCAAATATTGATGGAGTTCTGGATGCTAAAATCTGGGGCAATTCAATCCCAACCTATTATGGTGGATTTGAAAACAGTTTCAGTTTCAAATCTTTTGATCTAAATCTTGGGATTACTTTCTCTGGCGGTAATTATATTTATTATGGTTCTCAGGCAGGTTTGCGTGATCAGCGGTTCTGGAACAATGAGGCAGGAATGCTTAGAAGATGGACTGCTGCAGGACAAAACACAGATATACCACGCGTAGTTTATGGTGACAATACATCCAATGGTTCTGCAATACCTATGTCTGCCAATGTTTACAAAGGAGATTTCGTTAAACTTAGGAATGTAGCTTTAGGGTATACGATCCCTGCAAGGTATCTTGGCAAGGCTGGAATGTCTAATGTAAGATTATATGGCCAGGCAACAAACCTGTTGATACTAACCAAGTATGAAGGTCCGGATCCTGAAGTTTCTGTAAATGGTAACTCTAACCTGGCTCCAGGGGTAGACAGGAATTCTGTGCCATTGGGCAGGACAATTACATTTGGCGTAAATGTTGGATTTTAATTTTATTCAAACTGAAAATGGAAAATATGAAAATAAATAAAGTAAGAACACTTAGGGTTTGCTTGGTAGCCTTACTGTTAAGCACAGTTTCTGTGTCATGTAAGAAAGATTTCCTGGAAACATTCCCGGAAACCAGTCTTTCTGATGCCACAGCATTTGATACCCCTGAACGTATTTTGGGTCAGGTAAATGGGATTTATGATGGATTAAAGAGCGGTCAGCATTTAGGGGGAAGATTTTTAATCTATAACGATATCAGAGGAGAGGATTTTATAGTAAATAAGCCCAATGGGGTAACCGGTTTGGATACCTGGCGACATAATCTTCAATCCACAACAAATGAAGTTGTGAATTTCTGGGGTTCTGCATATGCAACTATCAATCAGGCGAATGTGTTTCTTGCCGGAATGGATGGCCACCCTGGAGTTGTTGCCGCAGCTTTAGCTGATCAGTATCGTGCAGAAGCGAAATTTGTAAGAGCATTTGCTTACTTTAATTTGCTTCAGTTGTATGCAAAGCCATATACTATGGGCAATGGAGCGAATCCGGGATTGCCTTTACGTATTAAGGCGGAAACAAACTCTGATAATAACGACCTGGCAAGAAGTACCGTTGCAGAGGTGTATGCCCAGATATTAAAGGATCTGAATGAAGCTGAGGCAGGATTACCCCTTACTTATGCTTCCCCTGCTTTAAATACTTCCAGGGCACATAAAAACACTGCCATTGCTTTGAAAACACGGGTTTATCTTGCTATGGGCAATTACCCTAAGGTTATTGAAGAATCAAACAAAATTGTTAGTGCAACTTTTCCATATAAAGCAAATACGGGAGTAACTCTTCAGTTAGAGCCGAATATTGCTACTGTTTATGGCGGAAGCTATACTGGCAGTGAAGCTGTATTATTCTTTGCAATGTCTGATCTGGATCCTCCGGGCACTCAAAATCAATTAGCTCATTATTATACTGCTCAGTCAGTTGGTGGTTTTGAGGAATATTACCTTAATCCATCAGGTATTTTTGCTAATCCTGTTTATGCTGCCGGATCAACCGATGCCCGTAAAGCATTCATCGTAGCAAACGGAGCAAAGAATTTTGTCTCTAAGTTCAAAAAACCTTCACCTTATACAGATTACGTACCTGTAATTCGTTATGCAGAGGTACTTCTAAATGCTGCAGAAGCACATACAAGGGGTGGTGATCTGGTACGCGGACTCGCTTTACTTTCAGCCGTTAGAACCAGGTCAAATCCTGGGTATGTATTTCCTGCTGCTGAAGTTGCAACTCAGGCTGCATTAATTAATACCATTCTTACAGAACGGAGGATTGAATTGATAAGTGAAGGTTTCCGATCAATCGATCTTTTGAGACTCGGTATGACACTACCTGCAAAATCAGATGCTACTAACGTAGCTCAAGCTGTACCGCCAACGGCGCCAGCTTATATCTGGCCAATTTCTTCAGGTGAGCTTGCCAACAATAAACTGATGACCCCGAATAATTAATTTATTAAAAATCAAAAGCCGCCTGGATTTTATTCAGGCGGCTTTTTTTATTATAGAACTTTATTTTTTATCAACACTGTATTTTCCTGGTCCGATAAAGGCCAGTCCAAGAAAGACACAGCCTGCCTCAATAGCCTGGGAAGCTGCCATAAGGCCGTCCCCGCTCCTGATGTGCATGGTAGCTGCCACAGTCATAGTGAATGCCAGCAATAAGACTACGGGCCTGAATGCAAGTCCTATCAGGAGTAAAAAACCTCCGAAGGTTTCCGTTAGGGCAGCCATTAATCCCCAGCCTGACGGAACAAATGTAATCCCCAGATATTTCATCGAACCACCGATGGCTTCCCATTTGTCGGGGCCTCCAAGGAGTTTGGGATAGCCATGAAGAATGAACATAGTCCCGAGTCCAATTCTTATAATCAGCAATCCAGTATTTCTGTATTTTCCAAACGATGCTAATAGTGCCATTTTTTAATGAATATTTTTTGAATTTTTATAATCCTTGTGATCCCTGTGTCTCATTTGAATAGCTAAGCAGCACCTGCTGGTCCTGAACGATCAAACTTACCTCCCTGCCGAAGATCAATGCCCTGTTGTCCTCTATGTGGCCCGCAGGGAAGTTAAAACATACCGGATAATCATAAGCATGAACATGGTTCATAATTATCTGCTCTGCCGTTTGTCCGAAAGGAATATCATTATCCTTTAACTCGGTGAAACCCCCAATGATCAGACCTCTTAATCCGGCGAGTTTCCCTGCCCTTTTCAGGTTCCACATCATGCGGTCAAGGGAATAGAAATATTCGCCCACGTCTTCCAGGAAAAGGATCTTCCCCTCGTAATCCGGTTCTGAAACAGATCCCGACATCATTATCAGGAGGGTCAGGTTGCCCCCAATCAAAATTCCACTGCCTTTTCCGCTTCGGTTTTCAACTAAGCTTTCAAAAGCGTAATCCACCTTTTCATTAAACAGAGCTTTTCTCAGCGTATCCAGGGATATCTTAGAGCCATCCTGGAAAGTCAGGGGCATCTGACCGTGAATGGTCTGAATTTGGAAGCAGGCATAAATATGACTGTGAAGCACGGTTATATCACTAAAACCAATGATCCATTTTGGGCTATCCGAAAATTTGGTGAAATCGAGGCTGTCGATGATCCGGATAGTTCCATAGCCTCCCCGGGCAGCAAAAATAGCTTTGACTGAAGGATCGTCAAGAAATCGCTGCATATCTGAGGTGCGCAATTCATCAGTGCCTGCAAACTGGTGCCAGGAAGAGTTGACCGTTTCCCCAAGGATCACATTCAAACCCCAGGATTGCAATAACTTCACCGCATCGTCAATGGCTACCGGTAGTTTCTTAGCGGGGCATGTGATAGCCACAGTGTCTCCAGGTTGTAGATAAGGAGGTATTTTTGGGTTATGATTTTGCTTCTTTGTCAATTTGCGGAATTTCTGGGCTAATGGGCTAATCTGTCAAAAGAAATTATTTTTCTCGTTAAACATTTTGTTCCATAATAATTTAATTGCTGATATAACCTGTTGTGTGGTTAATCCTATTAGCAAAATAGCATATTAGCGGTTATCTTTGCAAATTATAAAAACAAGCGTAAAAACACTAATATTCAGATTTTGGTAAACGATAAATTCAAAAGGTATACTGTAACGGCAGCCCTTCCTTATACAAACGGACCGGTACATATTGGTCATTTGGCCGGGGTATATGTTCCTGCTGATATTTATGTCAGATTCCTGAGATCAAAAGGCAGGGATGTAGTATTTATTTGCGGTTCTGATGAACATGGAGTTCCTATTACGCTTAAAGCAAGAAAAGAAGGCATTACCCCGCAGCAGGTGGTTGATAAATACCATAAAGTCATTGGCGACTCGTTCAGAGATTTTGGTGTTTCTTTTAATATTTATCACCGGACCTCTTCCAAAACACATCATGAAACTGCTTCCGGATTTTTCAGGACACTCTATGATAAAGGGGTGTTTAATGAAGAAGAGACCGAGCAGTATTTTGATGAAAAGGCCGGACAGTTTTTAGCCGACAGATATATTATCGGAACTTGCCCGAACTGCGGGAATGAAGATGCGTATGGCGATCAGTGTGAAAAATGCGGAACGTCTTTAAGTCCTACTGAACTGATCAATCCACGGTCAACCTTGTCTGGGGCAAAGCCTGTACTGAAGAGAACGACCAATTGGTTTCTTCCACTGGATAAGATGCAGCCCGTCATCGAAGAATATATCGATTCTCATAAGGAATGGCGCTCGAATGTCTATGGACAGTGTAAATCCTGGTTAAATGCCGGTTTGCATCCCAGGGCAATGACCCGCGACCTTGAATGGGGGGTTAAGGTCCCGGTTGAAGGTGCGGATGGGAAAGTGTTGTATGTTTGGTTTGATGCACCTATCGGGTATATTTCCGGGACAAAAGACCTTTTTAATACGGAATTAAGCGATCAAAAGAGATCAGAGTATTACCTGAATGAGAGCCTGAAGCCGGAAGGAAGCTGGGAAGATTACTGGTATTCTGAAGATGCCAAGCTGGTTCATTTTATCGGTAAGGATAATATCGTATTTCATTGCATTATTTTCCCGGCAATGCTGATGGCACACGGGCAGTTTAAGCTGGCAGATAATGTTCCGGCAAACGAATTTTTAAACCTGGAAGGGGATAAGATCTCTACCTCAAGGAACTGGGCGGTTTGGCTGCATGAATACCTGGATGATTTTCCGGGCAAACAGGATGTGCTGAGATATGCATTAACTGCCACAGCCCCAGAAACCAAAGACAATGACTTTACCTGGAAGGATTTTCAGGCCCGGAATAATAATGAACTGGTTGCCATATTCGGAAATTTTGTTAACCGGGTTCTGGTACTGTCGCATAAATATTTTGACGGGAAGGTGGTATTTGGATCTGCATTAACCGAAACTGATCAAAAAGTAAGAGAAGAACTAAAGCAGTATCCCTCCCTTATAGCATCCTCTATTGAGCAATACCGTTTTCGCGAAGCTCTGTCAGAGTTTATGAATCTCGCCCGCCTTGGCAATAAATACCTTGCCGATTCAGAGCCCTGGAAATTAATTAAAACAGATGAAGAACGGGTCAAAACCATCCTTAATATAGGTCTACAAATTGCCGCTAACCTGGCAGTACTGGCCCAGCCATTTATGCCTTTTAGTTCTGAAAAATTACTTAAGATGCTTAATATTCCTGCTTTAGGTTGGGACGAGGCTGGAAGGATTGATATTCTGGAAACAGGCCACCAGCTTAACGAGGCGGAACTTCTTTTTGAAAAGATCGAGGATGAAGCTATTGAACATCAAATCAACAAATTAATGGATACTAAAACCGCAAATGAAGAGGCTTCAGCAATTCCTGACAAGGCAAAAGAGAATATAAGCTTCGATCAGTTTTCCGCTATGGATATACGGGTTGGAACTATCCTTGCTGCTGAAAAGGTGAACAAAACAAAGAAGTTATTAAAACTGCAGGTAGATACGGGAATAGATCAGCGGACTATTGTTTCAGGGATAGCAGAATATTTTAATCCGGAGGAAATCATAGGAAAACAGGTTTCTGTGCTTATAAATTTAGAGCCAAGAGAGATTAAAGGAATTTTATCACAGGGAATGATTCTAATGGCTGAAAATTCAGATGGAAATCTTAGTTTTGTGGCGCCGGGAGAGCAATTTCCAAACGGCAGTGAAATACGTTAAACGATACAGGTCCCGTAGTTCAACGGATAGAATAGAAGTTTCCTAAACTTTAGATATGAGTTCGATTCTCGTCGGGACCACAATAATCCCCGCAGCTTGCGGGGATTAAATACTTTTCCTCCGATATCCACAAACGCTTAATACAGCATAATTCTGGTAAAACGATAGCTACCAAAGGTTTTGTTCCGTAGAAACTAATTTATTCTATTGAGATTGAAGGAAGAAGCAATGCCAGATTGAAGGAAATTTTTTTGAAATCCGGTCTGGTGAAGAATTTTTTAAATCGAAAGCCCAGTAAGAATAGAATAACTCTAATCATTAGATGTTGATACCACAAAGTGAATTATATAGTACCTATGTAATTAGGCTAACACCTTTTAAAAGCTGATCTTCCCCATGTCTTTACCCTTCAGCAGGATCAGGCTTTTGGGGTTCTTGCTGAGGTAGAAATTGATAATATTTTGCTGGCTTTCAAAATGCTTATGAAGAATTGAATTCCTTATATCTGCTGTTTGGGGTAAAGGCACTTTCAGGGCTTCAAGATATACCCAGACTGCTTCCTCATCTAATTCGTATCCCAGGTAGTTTAACTCCCTTTTTTGCCCGTTTATATAAATTTCGTTGTTCTCAAGAATATATTTCCTGATCTTTTTCTCCAGATCAGCTTTATCTTTTGTTGTTAATAGATTCACTTTGGACTTATATTGATGAGTCAGGGCAGTTTCCAGGTCGTCACGGAAAATCTTTTGAGAAATTTCAAGGGATTTTTCCGCAGAATTGTACCTGATCTCGGTCAGACTAATAAAAAAAGGGTGGAAAATACCTTGTATAAGAAGTAAAACAGAAAAAATGTAAGGATTGAACATACCCCGGTCTAATTTTTTGCAAAATATGGATTATCCTGCTAAGCTGAATGGTTTAATTGAATATGGGAAAATTATCATTTTCTTTATCCTGCAATTTGACAGTACTTGAGCGGTGTGAAATGAGATTATTTCTGTTAGGGCTTTATATTCAGATCTTCCAGCAAGGGTGTGATGAAAACCGGGATAATATTATGGTGAGGATTTTGATTTAATTCCCAGGGCTTGTTTATCTTAGGAAAAATTTCTGTAAAATTTTTACCCATAAATCAGGATTCCTGAGAAAATGACGGCAGATCTTTATTCAAATTTCCTTATTTCAATTCTCTAAAATGATGAAACCATTTTTATCTGTTGCATTCCTGTTGTTTAGCGGTTTTATAGCAATTGGCCAGATAGCTGAGCAGAACCATGCAGACCGTTTTGAACAGCTGGGCACTGCACTCCGTTCCCCGAATGTGTACAGAACAGCATCGGGTGCCCCTGGGCATATGTACTGGCAGCAAAAAGCCGATCATGATATTGTTGTTGAGCTGAATGATGAGAATCAGTCGATAAAGGGCTGGCAGAAAGTGACCTATCACAATTACTCCCCTGATCCGCTTTCTTATTTATGGATTCAACTTGATCAGAACCAGCGGGCAAAAGATTCCAATACCCCTAAAGTGACAGAGAGTAAAATTTCTCCCAATATGACGATGAGTCAATTGGGTAGTATCTTATGGCATGATCTGGATCTGGGTTATAAGATTCTATCGGTTAAGGATTTGTCGGGCAAGGATATTCCGGTAACGATTAACAAAACCATGATGAGGGTTAATTTGCCGGAACCGCTGAAACCGGGAGATAAACTTGAGTTCACTATGGACTGGACTTTCAATATCCATGACCGGATGAGTTTTATCGGCGGCCGTCCGGGATTTGAGTTTTTCGAAAAGGATGGCAATTATTTGTATACAATGGCTGAATGGTTTCCAAGAATGGCTGTTTATTCAGATTTTGAAGGCTGGCAGCATAAGCAATTTTTGGGTAAGGGGGAATTTGCGCTGACATTCGGCGATTATAAGGTCAAAATTACGGTTCCGGGCGATCATATGGTAGGCGCTACGGGAGTGCTTCAGAATCCGGAGAGCGTATTGAGTCCGCTTGAACTTGAAAGATGGGATAGGGCTAAGAAATCTTATGATAAACCGGTTGTTATCCGTACACAGTCTGAAGCAGAAAAATTAGAGAAAACTAAAGCAAAAGATAAAAAATCGTGGATATTTCATGCCACGAATGTGAGGGACTTTGCCTGGACCTCATCCCGTAAATTTATATGGGATGCTATGGCAGTGAAGCAGAAAGAAAAGGATGTGATGGCCATGTCCTATTATGGCAAAGAGGGTAACCCGCTTTGGGAGCAATATTCCACAAAAGTTGTTGCTCATACTATAAAATCATATGGTTCCAGAACCTTTGATTATCCTTATCCCGTTGCCATCTCTGTTGAGGCATCCAATGGGATGGAATACCCGATGATATGTTTCAATCACGGTCGTCCGGATACAGATGGCACTTATACAGATGCGATTAAGTATGGTATGATCTCCGTAATTATTCATGAGGTGGGACATAATTTTTTTCCGATGATTGTCAATTCTGATGAGCGCCAGTGGACCTGGATGGATGAGGGTTTAAACTCCTTTATGCAGTTTATGGCTGAACAGGAATGGGACCGAAATTATCCTTCAAGAAGAGGTCCGCCTCTTAAAATTGTGCCCTACATGAGAAGCGAGAAGAATTTGCTTGAACCCATCATGACAAATTCTGAAAACATTATTCAGTTCGGTCCAAACGCCTATGCTAAGCCAGCTACAGCCTTGAATATTCTCAGAGAAACGGTAATGGGCAGGGAACTCTTTGACCATGCATTTAAACAGTATTCTTTGAGATGGAAATTTAAACATCCTACGCCTGAAGATTTTTTCAGGACAATGGAAGACGCTTCAGGGTTCGATCTTGATTGGTTCTGGAGAGGCTGGTTCTTCAGAACAGAACCTGTTGATATTTCTTTAGAATCAGCGAATTGGTTTAAGCTTGATAACCGTACACCGGCCCAAAAGAAGGCAGATATTAAGAATGCTTTTGATAGAGAGGAAACAAATGTGAGTAAGACCTATAACCTGAAGGATAACCCAAAAACAGTAGTTGAATCAGACCCTACAACCCGTGATTTTTACAATTCATACAATCCATTCAGCGTAACTCCAGAAGATGAGAAGGAGTACGCCGATTTTATGCGCCGCTTAAGTCCGAATGAAAAGGAAATGCTTAACAGCGGATTGAACTTCTACGAATTAAAATTCAAAAATATCGGCGGTCTGGTTATGCCCCTGATTGTTCAGTTCAATTATTCTGATGGAACTTCGGAGGTGGAAAGAATACCTGCGGAGATCTGGAAGTTAAACGAATCAGAAGTCTCCAAGGTGTTTGCAAAGAAGAAAGATGTTAAAAGTATTGTTCTGGATCCTTTTCTGGAAACAGCGGATATAGATGAGAATAATAATACCTGGCCAAGGCAGTTTGTTCCGGGCAGGTTTGAGCTGTTTAAAAGCGGCCCGGCAGCCCGGGGAGTTTCTACCGGTACAAACCCAATGAAAAAGACTAATAAGAAATAACCAGGTCGTCCGGTCTGGTTTAATTAAAATGCCCCGGAGCATGAATCAACAAGCTCCGGGGTATTATTCCATTTTTTAGTGGATCTCTTTATTTTGTAACCGCGTTCTTCTCAATGTAGTCGGCCAGAGTGGAAACAGGATTTCCGATGTAATGGTAAGCTTCTGCCCATTCAAGCCCATATTTTTTACCAACTTCTTTGTCTGATGGGGTTCCCCTTTGTGCCAGCGAATCTTTATCCAGAACAAAGTTCTTTACATAATTGAAGTTTGCGGATTCATCCGTATCTCCGAGTATAGGCAGCTTTTTACCCTTTTGGGCAAGGCTGTTTTTAATTCTTGAACCTGCATTTCCTCCGGGCCCCTGGGTTGTAATAACCACATTGCTTTGAACCTTTGTGTCGATATGATTGCTGATATCCACAATCCTGTTCACTAGTTGAGGTCCCCTGGCAAAATAGTAACGCTCTTTTACAGAATAACGATTAACAGCATCAAGCTGCTCGGGGTAATCAACACTGCCTGACATCCATCGTGCAGCTTCAACGGCCTGTGCCGTTACATAATGGTCCGGATTTTCTTCATAATGGCCCCATGGATCATAACTGAAGATGGTATCAACTTTCAATAATCTGAAAAGAAAAATCAATCTTCCTTTTATTTCCTGGGTATTGTATTCATCCATCCGGTGATTACGGTATCCCAGATTGTATACTTTTTTAAGTCCTAAAACTTTGGCAACTTTATCATTGTCTTTCTCATTATTTAAAACCCTGTCACCATCAGTTCCTCCGCCTGCAGCATCGTCATTTGTTACCCTGATCAGGTAACCTGTATAACCCTCACTGATCAATTTTGCTATGGCACCTCCAGCGAATAAGGTTGCATCATCCACATGCGGTTGAATTACGGCAAGGACTTTACCCTCATGCGGTCTTCCTGATACCGCTCTTTCAATAAAAATACCATCCTTTTCAGCTGCTTTGTCAGAACTGTTTTGTGTTATTTCAGACTTATCGGCTGCATTAGCCTCGGTACTTAACAAAGTTGCATAAGCAGCGGGTATAAGAGCTCCGGCAGCTATTCCTTTTGAAATAAATTTTCTTCTTTCCATATCAGGATTAATATTTTCCTAATTTATAAAAAATATTAACACCCGATATTTTAAGGACCTCACAAGCGGAAAATTAATTAAACAAAAAACCGCTTCTGATGACAGAAGCGGTTTAAATATTTTGCCAAGGGTTTAGTGATTAAATGTGCCTCCGCCTTCTCTTCTTATAATAACTTCACCTCCGCGCTCTCCGGGTCTTCCCTGTTGCTGCTGTGGTTGTACACCTGAAAACTTCTGAATTCTCATGGTAAAGCTCAGCATGACATATCTCGACAGCCGGTTGCTCTGGCTATCGGTTATAGCGTTAGCAGTCACCGAACGGGAAACACTTGTGTTCTCATTTAAAAGGTCGTAACCCTGGAGTCGCAGAGTAGCTCGCTTATCTTTAAAGAATTGTTTCTCCAGGTAAGTATTAATAATAAATGGATCTACTGCAAGTGCGCTGCTGTATCCATTGTTAAAGGTTTTGCTCAGATCAGCACCAATCAGCCAGGTTTTGAGAAAATAAACCTTGCTGTTGAAATTGAGGCCATAAGATGAAACCTTAGTATTGTTATTGGTTATTGCATCATTTGAATTACTGTTGAAGCTATATCTTATACCCGGGTTTAACTCCAGGTTTTTATTTGGATTAAACTGCATATTCAGACCCTGAGAAAATATCCAGTTCTTTCCTGTGTTTTTTACATTGTCTGTATAGGATATGTTATTGATATAATTGGCTGAACCATTAAACGAAAACACATATTTCTTTTCCTGGAATGGTTTTGAGAAATTATAAAATGCATTGGTTGTAAAGTAGCCATCGGTATTCAGATAGCGCGTTTCCTGGACCAAACCAACTGCAGGATCATTTGAACGGATGATATTTGAAACGATCTTATTTTCTGTATAATTACCTGAAAGGTTGAAAAACAGAACATCTCCTGAACTAAAGTTGAAGTTATTATATCTGAAATTCAGGATATGCATAAATTCCGCTCCCAGATTCGGATTTCCATATACAGGATATTGCGGGTTTGAAATATCCGGAGTAGGCTGTAATTGTATATAGGTGGGTTCATTTGCCCTTCCGAAGTAATTCGCGTTAAAGGCTCTGGTACGTGAAAAATTATATGAATACCGGGCAGATGGAATAATATTAAAGCCTTTATTGCGGTTGGCAGTATTAACACCCTGGACGATCGAATTTCCTTCAAGAAGAGTGGGTTGTGCACTTAGTCCTAAGGAATAATTGTATTTCTTCTGATTAACCCTGTAGTTAACTCCGAAACGGTTCGTGCTGAATGAGTAATTATAGTCATTACTCAAAGTAGCATTACGTGATGATAAACCTGCGGGTGTAATATCAAAGGTTTCTCTTTCGTTTTTATAGTTGGTTGTGCTGTGATTATAATTAAACTCCAGGTTAGCCGTAGGGCTCAGAGGCTCGTTATAAGACAGGTTGGTATTAAAATTGGAATTTCTGTTGTTATCAAATAATTCCTGATTCCGGTAAACATCCGTATTACCGCTTACTGAATAATTAATATACTCTGTCAATTGATCATCTTCCTGTTTGGTTTTGGAATTATTAGCCGACAGGTTTAAGGAGATGTTTCTGCCTCTTTTTTGAAAACGGTGATTTAACAGGAGGTTTGCCCCAAAGTTTGGATTTGTAGAGCTGGTGTTATTTAACGAAGTACCATCCGAACTCAGCCTGTCATTCTCACTCTGGATATAATTGGAACTCCCGCCATCTTTGGTTGAGCCATAACTAAAGGAGGGACTGAATTTTATAAAGTTTACACTGTCTGGACGATATTCCAAATTCCAGCTAAGACGGTGGTTGTCGTTGACAAGATTTTTGATGGAAGTTTGATCTGTAGAGATAAGCCCGCCCTGGAAATTGTTTTGCTGAAACTGATCGCTTATAACGTTATTATCACGGTTGGAATAACTGTAATTACCATAAGAGCTTATTTTTTTTCCGTAATCATTCCGGTAATTTAAACCGATCGACCCGACGGAAGTCAGTCCGTCAGCACCACCTGGCTGGAAGCCTCCTCCACCTCCGCCCATAAAGCGCATACCTCCGCCTCCACCGCCGCCTGGCATCTGCACTCTTGCGCCGCCACCGCCGCCACCAAATCCGCCGCCGCCGCCAAAATTGAAAACTGAGCTGTTTGTATTATTCAGATTTCCTATAAATGACATCTGTTCGGCATTATTATATGAATTGGCCGTCAATGAAGCCTGATAGCGGTCCTTATTGCCACCTCCCAGGGTTCCTCTGGCGAAATACCCCTTATTTTTATCCGGTCTGATGGTAAAGTTTAATATCTTTTCAGGATCGCCGTTCCTTATTCCGGTTAAGTTTGCCTGGTCCCCATAATCATCAATGATCTGGGCAGATTCAAGCATATCAGCAGGGATCTGCTGGGTTGCTGTTTTCACATCACCGCCAAAAAAGTCTTTGCCGTTCACTCTCACTCTTGTAACAGCCTTTCCCTGGGCAGTTACGTTACCATCTTTATCAACTTCTACTCCAGGAAGTTTCTTTAGCAGGTCTTCAGCTAATGCATTTTCCCTCAAAGGATAATCGGAGGCCCTGTAGCTAACCGTATCTTCTTTGATAGTCACTGCCGGAGTGCCTGAGATCACAACTTCTCTCAGCATTCTGTTCTCCGATTTTAACGTGATCGGATCCAGAGTAATCGGGCCTTCAGCATCTTTGTATAAAAAACGTTTGTTAAGGGTCTGATAACCCAGACTGCTCACTGTTAATAGAAAAGTAGACGATTTTATACCCTTAAACGTAAATTTACCATCCGCATCGGTTCTGGTAAACATAGTATCCTTACCTGCAATGTATTTAACTGTGGCGGCGATTATACTGGTTCCGGTAGAATCCCCCACAACGCCGGTTACATCCCGGCTTGTTTGTGCAAAGGCAGCAAGATTTATTAAAACACTAATCAGTAAGAGTAAAAGTTTTTTCATGGTAATTTTCAATTAGCGCTTTGTAGCAAGCTTGCTTTTTATATAAAATTCAGTTGAAGAGAGTGCTTTGTTTATCGGGGAAGTACGTGGATATTGGCCTCCGTACATTCCGTCCATACGCGAACGCTGGGTTTGCTGCGCCTGGGTCATTGTTCCTGAGGGGCCCTGCAGTCCATTTATTTTAATATTATAAGTGATAAGGTCAGAATTGCCTGCTTTAAGATTCAGAAGGCTGAGTGGTATTGCTATCTCCTGGATCAGATTGTTATTTGCATCAAAGGCTGCCGCAGCTTTAATTCCGTAAGTATTATACAGTGAAATTCCGCCGTCAATGATTTCTTTAAAACCCTCTACCCGTATTTCCTTAATTCGTGCAAGAGTTTGTTTTTGCATTTCTTTCATATCTGTTACCTGAGCAGCTTTCTTAGGTCGGGCCGTACGGTCAAGAACCGGAAAAGTTACCTTGGGTGGATTTTTCTTATTGCTTTCAATATTGGCAGAGAAACTTATTCCTGCAGCAAATATTTTTGATAAACTCTCTTTAGAAGTGTTTTTTAAAGCGAGAAACAGATGTGTTTCATTATTTGCTATAGTATAGAATAGCTTGGTATTCTCATTGTATAAAGCAAGGCTATCATTCCAGTCGCTAAGAGAACCGTCAATGATTACCGGTGATGAAGCCCATTTAGTCGCGATCAGCTCTGCTTTTTTCTGAGCGAAGGCTGGGGTTGAACCGACAAGTAGAACCGGTAGAAAGAGCAACACAATAGTTTTTGATTTAATCATCATTTGAGGTTTAGACTGCTATGGGGAGAAAGGTTTAAATCCCAACGTAATGATTTCATTACAAATGGGAAGATCAACATGAGTTTTTTTCTTTAAAATTTAACCAGCATTTATTCTTTAAAAGAAAGCCCCAAAGATAGTGCAGGCAGCCGGGGTTTTTAGTTTTATCTTCATAAGCGGTATTAGCTTTTTTCTTCCCATATCAGTGCAATGTTGATAATGGTATTTACGGCTTTTTCCATATCCTGAACAGACACCCATTCCTGTTTACTGTGAAAAGCATGTTCCCCTGCAAATATATTCGGGCAGGGTAGTCCCATAAACGAAAGTCTTGAACCATCAGTGCCCCCGCGGATACTTTGAAGCTTTGGTTCTAAGCCGGCTCGCTGAATGGCTTCTATTCCTGCCTGTATAAGATCAGGATGCTTATCAAGTATCATTTTCATATTCCGATATTGTTCAGACCGGATGAAATTGCAGGTCGAGTTAGGATAGCCCCGCAGAACCTGCTGTACTATCGTTTCAAGAATACGTTCATGGCTTTGCAGGGCTTCGGTATTAAAATCTCTTATAATAAATTCAAGTACAGCTTGCTCTACGCTTCCGATGATTGAAACGGGGTGAATAAATCCGTCCTTCCCGGCTGTACTTTCAGGAGAAAGCCGGTCTTTTGGGAGGCAGGTAATAATTTCTGCGGCGATTTTTATGGCACTCTCCATTTTATTTGTTGCAAATCCCGGATGGGTGCTTACCCCATTAATTATTACCTTGATGCCGTCAGCGGAAAAAGTTTCATTTTCAATTGATCCGGCGGTTTCACCATCGATAGTATATGCGAAATCTGCTCCTAATTTGATCAGATCAACCTTGTCTACACCCCGGCCAATTTCTTCATCAGGAGTAAAAAGAATCTTTATTTTGCCATGTTTCAAATCTGGACGTGAAACCAGATAATGGACTGCATCCATTATTTCGGCTATTCCTGCTTTATTATCAGCACCGAGAAGGGTGGTCCCGCTTGCAGTAATGATATCATTTCCAATCTGGTTGCGAAGGTCAGGATGATCTTTCATTCGGATGATCTGTAAAGGATCATCGGGAAGAATAAGATCCTGTCCTTTATAGTTCTCATGAATGATTGCTTTTACATTTTCTCCGCTGCAATCCGGAGAGGTATCCATATGTGAGCAGAAGCAGATCACAGGAACTTTTTTATCTGAGTTCGATGGAATGGTAGCATATACATAACCATGAATGTCTAAATGGGCATCCTCCAACCCGATTTTCAGGAGCTCCTCAACCAAAACCCTGCCCAGGTTCTTCTGTTTTTCTGTCGAAGGGCAGCTTTCAGAACTGGCATCAGACTGTGTGTCTATTGTGGTATATTTTAAAAACCGCTCAGTAACCGTATAGCTTAAATTTTCGGAGACACTCATTTTTCTTTAGTTTTATGTTTTGCAGGGTAAAATTAAACGAAACATATCTCTTGCAGAATATATGCCTTGAAATATTATATTTATGAATATTGAGACTTTAAGGGACTATTGTCTCACATTGGATGCGGTGGATGAAACATTTCCCTTTGGTGAGGATACCCTTGTCTTTAAAGTAAAGGGAAAAATGTTTTTACTCACAAGCTTAAGTCAGCCTGACCGCTTTAATGTTAAATGTGATCCGGAAAAGGCGGTCCTGCTCCGGGATGAATACGAAGAGGTGCAGCCTGGTTACCACATGAATAAAACACATTGGAATACTGTTTTTATGAATGGCAGGTTAAGCGACTTTCAATTAAAAGAAATGATTGATGAATCATACACACTTGTACTAAAGAGCCTTCCCAAAGGCAGATAAAACTTAAAAAACATGAGCTGGAAAGAAATTAAAGCTGCGGAAAACGGAGCAGAGCATCTTGAAAAAACGTTTAAATTCAAAGATTTTATATCAGCCTGGGCTTTTATGAATAAGGTTGCTTTAATAGCTGAGAAAATGGATCATCATCCTGACTGGAGTAACTCCTATAACAAGGTTACCATACAATTAAGTACACACAGCGAGGGGAACAAAATAACGGCCAAGGACAGGAAACTGGCTGAACTTATCGATAAGCTAGAGGGATGATCCTATATTTGTAGCTGTCCCGGATGAAAAAACCCTTTCTAACTCTTCTATTAACAGTATATGCTCTGATGGCTATGGCTCAGTTAAGTCCCTTCGAAAAACACCCGGGTAAAAATATTACGGCTGAATATCATGAGGTTATTGCTTTTTATAAAGAACTGTCAGTCAAATATGACCAGGTAAAGATGCTTGACTACGGACCGACGGATATCGGTAAGTCATTAAACCTGGTTGTTCTTTCAAGAGATAAAATTTTTGACCCCGCACAGATCCGCAGACAAAACAAACGGGTTTTCTTTATTAATAACGGCATACATCCGGGTGAGCCGGAAGGAATAGATGCAAGTATGATGTTAGCCCGAGATCTGCTGAAAAACAAAAAGCTTCCTGAAGATGTGGTTATCTGTATTATTCCCGTTTATAATATTGACGGAATGCTTAATCGCGGAGTTTCTCGTGTTAATCAAAACGGGCCGGAAGCATATGGGTTCAGGGGTAATTATCAAAACCTCGATCTGAACCGCGACTTCATCAAGGGGGATTCAAAAAACTCAAGAAGTTTCCAGCAAATATTTACTGAGTGGAAGCCTGAGATATTTATTGATAATCATACAAGCAATGGGGCTGACTATCAATATATTATCACCCTAATTCAAACCCAGAAGGATAAGCTTAACCCATTGCTGTCTGGGTATATGAGCAGCCGTCTTGTTCCTGGGATTTACAGTAAAATGAAAGCTGCTGGTTTTGAAATGACCCCGTATGTAAATAGTATTGAAGAAACCCCCGATTCTGGCATAGTTGGGTTTCTTGAAACCCCGCGGTATTCCACGGGTTATGCTGCATTACATAATGCAATCGGCTTTATGCCTGAAACCCATATGTTAAAATCCTTTGCCCAGCGGGTAGAAAGTACCTACAGCTTTATGAAGAGTGTACTTGAAATGGTTGAAGATGATGCAGAACTGATCGGAGAGAATAAAAGAAAAGCAGATGAAATGCTAAAGGTTCAAACTTCGTTTCCGGTTAGCTGGATTTTGGATAAGACTAAGGTATCCAAGATGAATTTTAAAGGATACCAGGCAAATCAAAGTCCGAGCAAGGTGAGTGGTCTGCCCCGATTGTATTATGATCGTAAGGCTCCCTTTGAAAAGCAAATAAAAATATGGGACCACTATGAACCTTCTGTTGTCATTGAGAAACCCTTGGCATATATAATCCCTCAATCATGGCAGAAAGTGATCGATCTCCTTGTATTGAACAAAGTTAACATGAGACGTCTTAATGCCGACACAGAAATAGATACAGAGATGTATTATATTGAAGATTATAAGAGTCCAAGCTTTCCATTTGAAGGTCATTACCTTCATTCGCAGGTAAAACTCAGGAAGGTTAACGAAAAAGTAAAATTTTATGAGGGAGATTATATTGTTTATACGGACCAGGCCCTAAACAGGTATATCATTGAAACTCTTGAACCTCAGGGAACAGATTCCTTCTTTGCCTGGAATTTCTTTGATTCCGTCTTAGGTCAGAAAGAACATTTTTCTGATTATGTATTCGAGGATGAAGCAGCCAGTCTTTTAAGTAAAAATCCAGCCCTGGCCCAAAGATTGAGATTGGAGAAAAGCAAGAATGCGGAGTTTGCCAAAAGTGCATCCGCTCAATTGAACTGGATTTATCGTAATTCAGAATATTATGAAAAAACGCATATGCGATACCCTGTGGGAAGATTAATTATACCTGCTAAATTAGATTTAAAATAAATGGAGAGTTTTATTAACGAGACGCCAGTCGCGACAGTTATATTTTTGTTTACGATCGTAACCAGTTTATATGCTTTTTCAAATGAAGAGGTATATGGTAAATTCATGCTGCATCCGTATAGTGTGAGTCGCGGATCGCGTTTATACTCCTTAATCACCAGCGGTTTGATCCATAAAGACTGGTCTCATTTGCTGGTGAACATGCTTTCTTATTATTTCTTCGCTTTTACTCTGGAAAAGACCTTTGTATCACTGAGCAGTTGGGGCCACGTACAGTTTGGGGTTTTGTATATTGTAAGTATAATTTTGAGCGATATTACCTCGATTTTTAAGCATAAGGATCATTTTTGGTTCAACAGCCTCGGGGCTTCCGGCGCTGTCTGTGCCGTTGTTTTCAGTTATATTTTGTTCTATCCGCTGAATAAAATGATCATATTCCCAATCCCAATCCCAATTCCGGCGATAATTTATGGCTTTTTATTTTTGGCTTATTCCTGGTACGCTTCACGCAGTTCAAGGGATGCGATAAACCACGATGCTCACTTTTACGGGGCATTAACCGGATTATTACTCACCATGGTTTATTACCCGGATATTGCCGGGTATTTCATGAATCAATTAACGGGAATGAGAGGATAGAATGTTAAGGATATTTGGAAGAGCCCCTGCCGGCAGGGAATTGCAGCTTATCAAAAATTCGCCCAACTACCATAATGGCTCTTTTCATAACCAGTCGCCAACGGAAGTTCTATTAAAGGGGGTTTCTGTTTTTAAAATCCTTAAGGGATTTATTAATAAACCACGGAATGTAAGGCCTGCATTCACCTTACCCACAATCAAAACCGATCTTAAATCCATCCGTTCAGATAAACCTGTGATCATCTGGTTCGGGCATTCCTCCTGCTTTATCAGCTACCGGAACACAACTATACTTATTGATCCGGTTTTAAGCAGGGGTATTTCCCCGGTTTCATTTTTTGGAAAAGCATTCCGGGGTTCGGATGTATACTCTGCGGATGACTTTCCTCCTATTGATATCCTCATTTTGACACATGATCATTATGATCATCTCGATTATAAAACCTTGCATTCGTTATCAGGGAAGATCCGGCAGATCTTTGCGCCGCTGGGATTATCATCACATCTGACTTATTGGGGTTTTGATGAGGCAATCATTAGGGAACTGGACTGGTGGGATAAGGTTTTAACCAAACAGGGATTTGAACTGATATCCACACCTGCAAGGCATTTTTCCGGAAGGGGCATTAAAAGAAATCAGACACTATGGACTTCGTATGTGCTGAAAATGGATACTTACTCGCTCTTTTTAGGTGGAGATTCCGGATATGATAGCCATTTTAAAGAAATTGGAAACCAGTATGGGCCTTTTGACATTGTTTTCCTGGAGAGCGGGCAATACAATAAATTGTGGCCCTTTATTCATATGATGCCTGAAGAAGCAGTCAGGGCGGCTATTGAATTAAAAGCAAAATTACTTTTACCTGTGCACTGGGGTAAATTTGCTCTGGCCTTTCACGACTGGGATGAACCTGTGAAAAGGGTTTTAAAGGAAGCTGCCAAACAAAAATTGAAAGTATGTACTCCTTTGATTGGTGAACCTGTAGTTCTTGGTGAACAATTTCCTGAGCGTAGCTGGTGGATCAGGCCCAATGATACTCTATGAAGGAAGGCTAATGTCCTCTGAAGGTATAAACTGATCATCCTTGTTTAAAAGGTAACTCAATGGCCTTTCCGGGTCTTTAATGATCTCGAATAAAACAAGACCCCAGGGCTTCCAGAAATTTTCAAGTACCTGACCGTATACTTTGTTTTGCCAGATGTCAAACAAAGGTTTACTACTCATCCCCCTCAAAGGCATAGCCTCAATGTACAGCGCTTCATTGGTGGGCATAAATGTATATTCTGGTAAGCGGTTAAAAAGATAGTTTGAATAGAAAAATCTTCCGCTGATCTCTTCAAACTGTACGGGATGAAGTGCCTGATCACCGATCTTACCTAATATTTCCTTATGATACACATTATTTGTTCCATTATCCTGAAGGCAGGCTATGATACCAAAGTCTTTCATTGAAAGCGAAAATGTAAGGGTATTGATCTCATCACGGTAATTAAAGAGGTCCTGTTTGGCATTTAGTCTGACGATCCGGATGGTCCAGGGGAGCGCTCCATCAAAGATAACCGGGGTTATAAGCGATTGGAGCATAATGTGCAGATTGCTGAATTTATGCATCAGTGACTGAGAGAGGATGAATTCTTCATTCTGTGCCTGTTGCTGCCGTATTCCGATGCGGATTTCATTAAACAGTATCCCATATACCATTTTACCTATCCATTGAAAAAGCTTTATTTCGGGTATTAAACTTACCGCCTCGTAACCATTCATAAAAGCTGTTTTTATCTCCTCTTCGAGGGGAACAAGTGCCTCATTGTAAATGGAATTTGAGCAGGGGAGCGTCATATCCTGATAGCTGGCCATGCTTTCATCCAGAAGTTTGAAAGGTTTACCGGCCAGATCGTACTCCTGCATTAACCACTGAGGGAATACAGGTATCGCCTGATCTGATGGAGCTAATTTTTCCCCGCTGAGAAAACAGGTTTGGCTGTTAAAATTTAGGGTATCAAAAGGTTTGTATAGAATGGGAGCCATTAATGGCAAAGGTAACAAAAGCCTGATTTTTATTCTGTTGCTTTCGTTGGAGTATCGTAATATTTTCTCAGCTCGCTTGACAGGCGTCTTGTCATCTCCTGTTTGGAAAGGAGCATTAAGAAATCATCCTCATTAGGTTCAAATCCCATCCCCCGTGACATGGAAATAGTAGGATCAACAGCTCTGGGATCTCCCTGAATATTATCAATATAGCTGGTGCCGTAATTATAATTGGGAACAAAGGTTCTTTGAAACTTCATTGGAGGATCACCTTTAACAGTTAAATTAGTTATAAATCGGGCATTTGAACGCCGCTGGATCTGGACAATATCCACGATAGCTGAAACCGTTTGGTAAACTGGCTTCCCGGCAGGGTCTGTCCCCACCACAACATTCCGGCTGACCCTTCTGCGGTATATTCTTTCATCTCTTGGCCAAAGGGTGAAGCTGGCTATATTAAGATCAAGAACCACCTCAGGATTTTCATCATTTTCTACCAAAACAAAATTCACTGCCTGAAACTGTTCTAGCTCATCAAGTAACTGTAAACGGTAATAATCAAGATTTACGAAATTAACGGTAGCATTATTCTCAGCCTTGATATTTATGGCCATTGGAACATCCCTTTTTGGAGGCCGCGGCCCGCCGTTCCTGCTTGTACAGCCTATAACAGAAAATAGAATAATCAGAACAATGAGCCTGTGGTTTTTCATATCAGATTATATAAATTCTTTCCAGCATTGAATTGGCGTAAAGCGATTAACATTATTTGCTATTGTCTAACAAGCAGTTTGTTGAAATAGTTTGAACCGGCTGCCGACTTAGTTTTTACAATTCCTGTTTTATTCCCTGGCTGATTCATTGAGAATCATAATGTCTTCATAAAAATTGACCACCCCGGTACGTATATTATGAGTGCCCCCTACGATACCTATTTGTCCGGATTCGATCATTTCCTTAAGAATGGGGCTTCGCTCCATAATTGCTTTAACAGTGCGTTTGACATTAATTACTGAGACTTTTTCAACGAATTGAACATTACCTGAATTGCGGTTTTCTTTAATAGTTTGTTCATCATCCACCGCCGGTCTTATTTTGGTTAGGAGAGCCGTTAGATTGCCCATTTCCATATGGTCGCATGCACCCTTAATCGCGCCACAATTGGTATGACCCAGTACAACGATTATTTTCGCTCCGGATACTTTACAGCCGAATTCCATACTGCCCAGAATATCTTCATTAAGAATGTTTCCGGCAATACGTACACTAAATATGTCCCCCAGGCCCTGATCAAATATCAGTTCTGCAGATGTTCTCGAATCGATACAGCTTAATATTACCGCAAAAGGATGCTGGCCATCCGAGGTTTCATTCGCCTGCTGTAAAAGGTTCCGGTTAACTTTCAGATTGTTTACAAAACGTTTATTCCCATCCATTAAAAGTCCGATTGCTAATTTTGGAGAAATTGTATCGAGTAGTTCCCTTGTTAATGTTTTCATCTGTTTATTTTTGTGTTTTTAATGCGAAGTGAATCCGGCCAGGGTTAGTGTTAATTTGTATTATCCTGAAGAACTGGGTTTATTTTATCGTGTTTAACCAGATTACTTTCTGTTCAGAAACATGATCCCCGCCAATAATGTCCCTGTAAAGATCAGGACGTCTTGCTTTCAAATAGCGGTTACCACCCGACTGACCTAGCTTTTCCGGGATCAGAGTAGCTGTCACAATGGAATCGTCAAATGTCCGGCATTCAACCAGGATATCTCCGAAGGGGTCAATGATCATAGAACAGCCGTTTTTAAGCTGGTCATCATCCATACCGATCGGGTTTGAGAAGACTGCATAAATTCCGTTGTCATATGCCCGTGAAGGGAGCCATTTCATCAGCCATTCACGTCCCTTCATCCCATCGAATTCCAATCGTAAAGATGTGGGATCATTTTCCCTGTTCTGCCATAACCGGGGATCCACAAATCCCGCTCCCGGCCTGGTTGAAGGCGTACACATGGTTACATGAGGCATAAAAATAATATCGGCCCCTAATAGCACGGTCGCCCTTACATTTTCAATGATATTATTATCGTAACAGATCAGAATTCCACATTTCCAGCCATGCAGTTCAAAAATGGTATAACTGTTTCCGGGAAGTAAATTTGGATTTATAAAAGGATGTAACTTTCTATGCTTTGCGATTAAACCGTTTTTATCGACGCATACATAGGCTTTGAATAAGTTATCCTCTTTATCTTTTTCGAACAGACCGGCAAGGATAGTGATCCCGTGTTTCGCAGCGATCTGTGTAAGTCTTGAAATGCTTGGTCCTTCAGGAATTAATTCTGCCACATCCTGCATTTGCTCTTTTGAGAGTTTTTGAGCAAAGGTATAACCGGTAACCGAACATTCATGAAAGGCAATAACCTTTGAATTCTCAGAGGAGGCCCTTCCGGCTAATTTGTCAATAACAGACAGATTGTATTCTTTATCTCCGCTCCTATGCTCAAACTGAGCTGTTGATATTTTTATTTTATCCATTAACTTGATCTGATGTTCGCTAACTTAATATTTTTGAAGCATAAGATTCTCATCCGGGTAATATTTCATACATCGGGAAGCTGAATGGTGTCCATTTGCTTCGGGTATCCATTAGCTTTTGACTGGACTGGCAAAAAAAATTTAAACTTTATTTATAGGGTTTAAGTACAGATGATTCCCAGGTCCGGTATTTTTGTTTTAAACTATTGAATACTGCTGCTTGTTTTTCTTTTAAATCATTCGTTTCGGAAGGATCCAGAATGAGGTCAAACAGGTACTCTGTTCCCCTCTCATCCTGTATATATTTCCACTTTCCATCCCGCATAGCTTTATGGTCTTTACGCTGAAAAATTCTCCAGTACAAAGTTCTCTCTGTTACTTTACTTTTACCGGAAATTACCGGTATTAAATTAATACCATCCAATGCATTTTCTGAGGTCTGTTCAACCCCTGCCAGGGAAAGGATAGAAGCAGTCCAGTCCATGGTAACGGCTACCTGTGCAGTGGTACTCCCCGGCTTGATTTTCCCCGGCCATCTGACCAATGCAGGCACCCGGATTCCTCCTTCCCATAGCTCCATTTTCCTGCCTTTTAATATACCCATGTCTGAATATTGTTCACCCCCGTTGTCGCTTGTAAAAATCACCACAGTATTTTTTCCTGTTTTGGTTCTGTCGAGGGCCTTCATAATAGAACCGACTTCACTATCCAGCCTTGTCATCATTGCAGCGTATGTTTTGGGAGAACCTCCTTCACGCCATCCTAATGTGTCAGGATAAGCTTTATCGGAGGGAGCCTGCCATGGCCAGTGGGGGGCATTGAACTGCAGGGATAGAAAAAATGGTTTTTGATGCGGTGTTTCTATGATCTCAATAGCTTTATTCATCAGAATATCGGTCATATACCCCTCTTTTAATATCGGTTTTTCATTTTCATATAAATCATAATTACGTCCTCCGGGCGATTTATGTGATATGTAATCCACACCCCCTCCATTAAATCCCAGGAAATAATCAAAACCGTTACGATTAGGGCCAAATTCTGGCGTGAAACCTAAGTGCCATTTGCCCACCAAATAGGTTTCATATCCAGCTTTTCCCATTTGTGTTGCAACAGAAAGGTTATTTGGTGATAAACCGAGAAGACTGTCTTTTGCACTCCATTCTAAAGGTTCCCTGAGACCCAGTGGAATCCTTGCGGGATAGCGTCCGGTCATAAAAGCGACTCTTGAAGGTGTGCAAACAGGTGCCGCCGCATAAGCGTTTGTTAATTTTACTCCCTGAGATGCAAGCTTGTCAAGATTGGGGGTAAGATAATCCTTTCGGCCATAACAACTCAAATCCCCGTATCCCAGATCATCTGTCATAATGTATATGATATTGGGGCGCTGTGCGTAAGCAGAATAAAAAAGAAAATGAACAGAGAGAATAAATAAAAATGAAAGTGTCCTTTTTCGATTTAAAAACAGGATTGCCATACATTAATTTTTTATTCAGTTTTTAATCTGAAATAGATGATAATTAAAAATATTGTCCAGCCTCTTCTTAAAGTTAGAGCAATCCTTTCATTTCTCCAATTGAGTTTCGTAGCCCCTGTTCTAAATATTCCTTCAATATCGGCTTGTATGATTTAATTAAAGTATAAGTCATCGATTTTCGATTTTTTGGAATTAAAAGTAAATCCAACTCTCAGCTAACTGATATAAATTTTGTTATTTCGTACTTTATCAACTCACGGTATGAAAATCAGCTATAAACCATTTGAACTTCTGTTAAAACATCCTTTCACGATTGCCAAGTTTTCACGGACATCAACTCCCATTATGCTTCTTGAGATCAGTCACGAAGGTTTTATAGGTTATGGAGAAGCTTCAATGGTTCCATATATGGGTGAAAGCATTGAAACAGCATCCAGGTTTATGGCTCAGGTTGATCTTTCATGGCTTAAAGCGCCCTTTAATTTCGATGAAATAGTTGCATATCTGGATGGTATCGATCAGGGAAATCCTAATATCAAGGCCGCAGTAGATATCGCGCTTCATGATCTGAAAGGGAAGTTGGAGAATTTGCCTTGTTATCGCTTTTTTGGTTCGGATCCTTCCCGAATGCCCCCAACATCTTATACGCTGGGTATCGATACTCCTGAGGTGCTTATTCAAAAAATTAAGGAGGGAGAGAATTGCCACATTATTAAAGTAAAGCTGGGCAGAGATAATGACAAGGAGCTCATCAATACCATTCGTTCGGCAACTGATAAACCTTTATATGTCGATGCCAATCAGGGCTGGTCTGACCGGCAGCAGGGACTGGATATGGTTTGCTGGCTGCATGAGCAGGGAGTGGTATTAATTGAACAACCTATGGCTAAAGATGATGTGGATTCAAATGCCTGGATTACGGAGCGAAGTCCTATCGCCATCGTAGGTGATGAAGCTGTTCAGCGCTTTGCAGATGTGGAAAAGGCTAAAGGCGTTTATCATGGAATTAATATGAAGTTAATGAAAAGTGCCGGGATGCACGAGGGCTATAGGATGATCATGAAAGCTAAGGAATTGGGACTTAAAACACTGATCGGCTGTATGAGCGAGACAAGCTGCGGCACACTTGCAGCGGCGGCTTTAGCACCTTTATGCGACTGGGCAGATCTGGACGGGCCTTTTTTAACAAGCAATAATCCATTTCAGGACCCTTCCTTCCGGGACGGAAAATGGATCCTATCTGAAGAGCCGGGTCTGGGATTAACAAAATAAAGGCGGCCTGACCTGTAAAGGTTGATCGCTTGAATAAATAAGCGCCTATTTTTTAGTCATATTCCGGACAATTTTTACCAGCCGGATTTTCAGGTAAATTAACATTCCAAGAGGCGGGATCCCTGCTAAAGCGTAGAGGTAGTATCCGTTCTTAATAGTCCATATCAGGCTTAATACAACCACAATAATGGCTATGTTAAGGAATATATTAAATAAAATCTTTTTAACCATAAGGTCTAATATACCTTCATTGAAGGATCAAATTCTGCAGCCCATGCTAGAATTCCGCCTTTTAAATTATAAAGATTTGTATAACCCAACTGCTCCAGCTGCATAACTGCGGCTGCGCTCCTGGCACCGCTGCGGCATTGGATGATCACAGGTTTATCTTTGCTTATTTTTGATGCCTCAAGCACGATTCCAGCCAAAGGAATATTCTCTCCGTTCAGGTTTGACATTTCATATTCGAAAGGCTCACGAACATCAATAAGTTGAAAATCCTCATTGTGGTCGATTTTTTGCTTTAACTCCTGTACAGTTATCTCTTTCATATCAGGTTATATTAATTTTAGTAAAGGTACGCTTTTCCCTAAATATTAGTAAATTAATGAGCTTAAGGATAAGGCTGTAAAATAAAAACATCGGCTTGTAACATGTTTCCTTAGAAGGCGTTTAATTAGATATTTCAATTTCCATATTATTTCAATGAAGAAAGTAACCGATTTTTTCTGGTTCTGCTCCGGAGCTCATATTGATACCTTAAGAAAGTATCCGACGGAACACAATAAGTATGTAGGGATCGGAGCTACCATATTTTTTACTGCCCTATTTGCGTCCTTGTCAGGTGGGTATGCAATGTATTTTGTTTTTGCAGGAAGCCCAGCGGCAGTAATTTTTGCAATCCTCTTTGGAATAATATGGGGGCTTGCCATATTTAATATGGACCGGTATATCGTAGCAAGCATCAGTAAGAGCGGAACCACCAATCAGCAGATCCTGCAGGCAACGCCAAGGATTCTGCTTGCCATAATGATAGGGATAGTCATTTCAAGACCTCTGGAGCTCAAAATATTTGATAAAGAGATCCGGGGGAAACTAAAGACCAGTTATTTGAACGGACAGCGTTCAAGGATCGATACACTCAATAAGACCTTTGCTACCAAATATGCATCGGAATTGCAGAAAACTGCTGAACTTAAAGCAGAAAAGGATTCGCTTGAAAAGGATATCAACAGGTCAAGGTATATTTTGAATCAGGAAGTATTCGGAGATAAAACCAATCAGACATCCGGCATTACAGGGTATGGAACGTATGCCAAGCAAAAGGAATCGCTTGTTATCCAGAAGGAACAACGGCTAGCAGCCTTGCGGACGGAGTTGTCAAATATGGATTCCTTTTTTAACCGTCGAAAGGACCTCGACGGTCTTTCTGACCAGCGAATGTTCAGCGGTAAACAACTGGATAGTTTGGCAAATGTTGCAGGTTTTGCCGACAGGAACTGGGCTTTAGGTCAGCTAACTTTTAAGGAGGATGGCTCCCGCGATCTGGATAACTATCTGGCTATATCATTCATCGGTTTTCTGTTCATTCTATTCGAATGTCTCCCGGTTTTTGTTAAACTGATGAGTAATAAAGGTCCGTATGATGTTGCAGTACAGAATATTGATGATACGTTTGTCTATAAATCCGTAAAGACCAAAGATGAAGACATAGCAGTAACTGATGGTGTGTATGAGACAAAGGTTGATACAGAAATTGATAAACAAAAGCAGATCGTAACCCGAAGTTCAGCGAGGGATCTTGAAAAATACGATTGGGATTGATCTTCCCTGTTCCCCTTTATTTCTTTTCAGAATGATTTTATAACTTCACGCCACCAATTCTAAACATATGAGGTCTATAGGTCTGATTCTGTCATTTACTCTGGCTGTAAGCACAGTCTTTGCACAAAAAACAGTTGAATATTCAATATCATTTCCAAATGCCGTTCATCATGAGGCGGAGATCTCTGTACAGGTTCCAAATATTCCTGCCGGATCGCTATTATTCAGAATGAGCCGGTCATCCCCCGGCAGGTATGCAACACATGAGTTTGGAAAAAATATATACAATGTAAAAGCCTTTGACGGCAAGGGAAATCCGGTGCCGCTCAGTCAGATTGAAGGTGATGTTTACCGTGTGGAAAAGCATGATGGTACCGCGAAGATAACCTATACGATTTTTGGTAACTGGGTTGACGGAACTTATATGGCAATTGACGAAACTCATGCCCATCTCAATATGCCTGCAACCTTCATATGGTTTCCCGAATTAGAAAGCAGACCAGTGCAGCTCCGGTTTAATGATCTGCAAAAACATAAATGGAAGGTTGCCACCCAGCTGAAACATTTAAAGGAGCAGGATACCTATACTGCTCCGGACAATCAATATTTTATGGATAGCCCTGTTGAGCTTTCTGACCATAAAATTGCGAGCTGGCAGGAAGTTAATCCGGATAATAAGTCTCAGACCATCCGTTTAAGTTCCCATACCAATGATGATCAGCAGGTAATCGATAAGTTTGCCAAAATGGTGGACCGTACGGTTAAGGAATCAAAAGCCGTTTTTGGAGAACTTCCGGTATTTGACTATGGCTCTTATACCTTTTTGCAGGATGTACATCAGGATAATGCAGGAGATGGAATGGAACATAGGAATTCAACGGTTATTACCAGCGGCAGTTCACAGATCTCGGAAAACGAAGAAGACCTGCTCAGTACTTTTTCGCATGAATTTTTTCATGCGTGGAATGTGGAGCGTATTCGCCCGAAAACACTTGAACCTTTCAATTTTTCACATGCCAACATGAGCAATGAGCTGTGGTTTGCCGAAGGTTTTACTCAATATTATGGAAATTTGATTTTGAAACGAGCGGGTTTCCGAACGGATGAGCAATATCAGAGGATCCTTTCAGGTATTTTAAATGGCGTTTTAAATTCACCCGGCGCTGCGAGATTCCCTGCAACTCATATGAGCAGATATGCTGTTTTTGTAGATGCAGGCGTGTCGGTCGATCAGACTAATTATGCAAATACTTTCACCTCCTATTATACGTATGGAGCTTTTATAGCTATGGGTCTTGATCTCCGCCTGCGATCGGAGTTTAAATTAACATTGGATGACTATATGCAGACCGTCTGGAAAGTACATGGAAAGACCGAAATTCCATATACCATCCCTGATCTTGAAAAGGTTCTGGCAAAACTTACCAATACTTCCTTTGCTGCGGATTTTTTCAAATGGTATGTTTTGGGGGTTGAAAAGAATGACTATGTAAAGCTGCTTTCCTTTGCTGGTTTGGAATTACGCAAGGCTATGCCTGGAAAGGCCAGCATGGGAAACATCAGGCTATCACCCATAACTCCTTCAGGCAAAAACAGGGTTTCATCTCCGACACTTCTAGGTACTCCGGCCTATACTGCCGGTATTGATATAGGGGATTATATTCTTAAGATTGGTGATGCTGATTTAATGGGAAAGGTTGACATTGAGAGCATTCTTTCAAAATATAAGCCAGGTGAAAGTGTTGCGGTGGTTTTTGAGCACAAGGGTATAACAAAAAACGCGATATTAAAATTTAAGGAAAATATGACCCTGGAGGTTATTCCTTCAAAAAGTGCTACCGCTGATCAGATCAGATTCAGGAATGAATGGCTAAGTTCAAAAATAAAATAACATCCATCTTCAACCAAAGCATCCCAAAATTCACTAAAAATGAAAAAAATACAAGCCTCCTTTATTGCACTTCTGCTTTTTGCATCCTGCACGGTTCAGAAAGCTGAACGTGCCATTGATCAAGCTGATATTACGCGAATTATCAAAACTCTTTCTGCAGATGAAATGGAAGGCCGGGGAACATTTACTCCTGGCATTGAAAAGGCGGCAAAATTCATTGAAAATGAATTTAAGAAGATCGGATTGCATCCTCTGGATGGGGATAATGATTTCCGGCAGGAATTCACTGTAGCAAGGATCAAACCCGGCATTGCTAAGGTTGTGCTTGATGGAAAAGCTATCAACCCGGAGAAAGTTCTGATTTTATCAGATAATCCTGGTTTAAATTTTAGTCATGCATCGGGCACTGAAGTCGTTAAAATAGGTAAAGGTGTACAGTTCATTCAAAGATACCGGGAGATAAGTAACATGAATGATCCGGTACTGGTTCTTGTTGATGAAGAGCATGCAGCGATTTTTAAACGTCTTAAAGATAATGCTACAAGAGGGCGGATTGTACAAAATATAGGCGGGCGCCCTGGTGCAGTATATGTCCTTGGAGAAAATGAAGTCAGGGAATTTAGCGTCAATGCAAAAAATGAGATTACAGACCTGCCGCTTTCGAATATCGTGGGAATGATTCCCGGGAAATCAAAAGAAAAAGAGCTCGTACTTTTTTCAGCCCATTATGATCATATCGGGATAGTCAGATCTGTTGATGGAGATTCTATTGCCAATGGAGCTGATGATGATGCCTCGGGAACTACTGCAGTAATATCTTTGGCTAAATACTATAAGAAGTTGAATAAGAATGAGCGGACCCTTATTTTTGTCGCTTTTACCGCAGAAGAAGTAGGTGGATTTGGAGCAAGACATTTCTCCTCAAAACTAGATCCTGAGGATGTGGTGGCCATGTTTAATATAGAAATGATCGGTAAGGATTCAAAGTTCGGTGCAAATTCGGCTTTTATAACCGGTTATGATAAATCAGACTTTGGCGAAATACTTCAGAAGAACCTGGTGGGCACTGATTTTAAATTTCACCCTGATCCTTATCCGGATCAGAACCTATTTTACCGGAGTGATAATGCTACGCTTGCTGCCCTGGGTGTTCCGGCACATACTATCTCTACCGATCAGATCGATTCCGATAAATTTTACCATACCGTCAACGATGAATTTGAAACCCTGAATCCCGCTAATATATGGTCAACAATCAGAGCGATTGCCTTAAGTGCCAGAAGTATTGTTGCAGGAACAGATACTCCCAAAAGAATTCCTAAGCCAGATAAACCCTGATAAGTTTGGGGTTTAAAGCGTTTTCCTCATCACATAATCATTTAACACAAAGTGATGATAGGGGATATCAACTGTCTGGTAAATTTCAAATCCCAGGTTTTGATAAAACCCCCGGGCTGGGTTTCCCCTGTTTACATTGAGTTCAAGTATATTGAAGTTCGTTTCTTTAGCCACGATACTTATTTGTTCAATAAGTTTTTTACCCGTTCCTTTTCCCTGTTCTGAAGGGAGAACATATAATTTGTGGATCTTTATAAGCAGTTCCCTTTCCGTCAGAGAATATCCTGCAAAGGCTACAGGACAGCCATCCCTTTCAGCCAAAAGAAATTGAATGCCCTCCTTCATTTGTTCACTTAAGGCCTCTTCTGAATACATTTCCTCCAGCATAAAATTTATTTGTTCATCGGAGATGATCGAATGGTAAGTGGGCCACCATATTTCATGGGCAAGCTTATGAAGGACAGGAATGTCATCTGCGCTGGCTGATCTGATATTCATTTTAAATGGTTTCCGCTATAAATATAAAAGGCTGATCAAAAGTCAGGGTGTAAAATCCATCCTTTTCTGTCCTGAACACATTATCGGATTCAGCCCTAAGACCGCTGGTTTCAAGTTTATTCACTTCATGCAGGAGGTGGATCTCCTCTCCTGCTGGTTGCCATTTACTAAATCCGGATCGTACCGGGAATATTTTCTTTCCTGCAATAAAAACTACAATATCAATATCATCCACAAAGAGGGCATAATCCTTTAACAGGAATTCCTTTGTGATAATATTTACTGCAGGATAATTTTCTCCGACCAGGAATTTTAAGGCATCTTCCAGAGGCTCAGTATCAGTAAGAATAATACGTGTGCTTTCCTGGCCGTGGAAATTTGGATCCGGACTTATTACGGCATCTACCTTAAATGCGAGTGAATCTGCCAGCTCATACATGTCTTCGGACACAATTACTGTAGGGCTCCATTCCAGGATCTGCCCCAGGTGTTCTGCATCAAAGTCCTCAAAACTCATGATCAGTAATGCAGGTTCCTGCTTTTCGCGTACAATATGATGTGAAGACATACATCAAAAATAGGAAAGGCTTTGGAATGTTTGCTTTTAATAGAGTTTTTTGTAAAAATCTTTAAAAACCTGTCCGGGCTCAGGCGCAAGATTAACTGCTGCCGATACAGCAATTCCAGCAATTCCTGTACTCATTAATGCTTGAGTATCTTCTGGCAGAATTCCTCCGACTGCTAAAAGGGGAATGCTTATCCCCAGTTCATTCATCTGTCGGATTATGCTGCGATAGCCCTCCAATCCCAAAAGGGGATAATCATTTGGCTTGGTTTGAGTAAGCGAAAATGGTCCGCAGCCAATATAATCTACAGCTCCTGTTTTATAAATCTTTTGAATATCTTCTATTGAGGTTGCCGACGCACCCAGTGTCTTTTCATCACTTATAGTTTCGCGGATAAATTTATAATCAGCATTCAGGTCTTCAATGTGCACACCCTGGGCATCAACCCGGTCAAGTAAATGATAATGGTCTGTCAGAATTAATGTAGCTCCCCAGTCATCGCAGATTGAGGCTACCTGATGCAATTCTTCAATAAGTGCCTCATCCGTTTTAGAAAAGCAGCGGTACTGAACCCAGTTGGCGCCGGCTTTACATGCGATTTCGGTTTGTTCAGCATGACTTCGATCCGGAAGATCCTGCGTCAGGTAATGAAATTTGGATATATATTTTTTCATCTGGATAAATTTTAAATGCTGACAGGGGCCCGGAACCTGTCAGCATTTGTGACTTAAAATTTCAGGCTTAACGAAAGTAAAAAATTGCGCGGGGCCTGCGGGTAATAATAGTTCTCGGTAGTAAATGTTCCTCCTGCCAGATAACTGAAAGTGTATCCGTTGGCTTCATATAACTCGGAAAACACGTTATTGATCTGGAAGGTTAATCCTATGTTCTTTAATCCCTTATATGATGTGTTATACCTCAGGCGCAGATCATTTACAAAGAATGCGTCTAAACGGCGCTGAGGATTTGAGGTATTATCCAGATATTGATCACTCACATATTTACTTAATAATGCTATTTCGGTCCTCGTGAAAGGCTGAAAAGCAAATTCGCTTGAGCCTACAAATTTTGGAGAGAAGGCAAGGTCAACATTCTTGTAACTATTAACTATCTGGCCCCCATTGTCATAATCATCTGCAAATTCTGTGAAGTCTTTTATTTTATTAGTGCTCAGAGAAGCCGTCAAACCCCACGATAACTGAGTGCTTAACTGCAGCCGGCTATCAAGTTCGATCCCGTAGCGGTAACTGTCGGACACATTCTGACGAATATACTCGCCTACATCATTCACTTTTCCGGTTAAAACCAGCTGATCCTTGTAAAGCATCGCATAGCTGTTTATTCCGGCCGAAAAGCTATTTCCCCTGATACGGTAGCCAGCTTCGAAATCAAGGAGGTTTTCTGATGCAGGGCGATTTGCAGGTGTGGAATTTATATAATCATCGCGGTTGGGTTCTTTGTTAGCAACTGCCAGAGATGCATAAATATTATTTTTTGCATTTATTTCATAGCTCAGGCCAAACTTTGGATTGAAGAAATCCAATTGATCCTGCTGATTTAGCTGTAGCCGGTTTTTATCTGTACCCTTAATCGTGTAGTTGATTTTTCTGTACTGCAGATCGGCAAACAGGTTTAGTTTACCTAACTGATAATCCGCCTTTGCATACACATTAAAATCTCTTTTAAAGCCATTTCCTTTGTAATAGCGCGGGATAGTTGTTCCTACTGGAATGAACTGCCCCCGGATCACTTCGCCGAAATGATCCCCGTCGTACTCATTATAAGCCCCTCCCAAAGTGAAATTAAGTTCAGCAGCCGGAGTATAATTGAGCGAATAGGTTAAGCCGTAAAAATCATTATCCAGCCAGCGGCGGCGGACAAGATCACTTTCAGTTATTGTTGTTCCCCCAATGTTTAAAGGGGCAATCCCGTAATTTGCAAGAGGCTGTCCTTCCTTATATTCTTCATAATATCCCCTGCCGTAAGTATAGTGCAAAGCTCCGTTTGCAGTAATTTGCGGAGAAAATGTATGCGAGTAAAGCAGCTGGTAATGATCCTGCGTGTAATTATCAGTCTGGTCATCATAGGTAAATCCATTGAAGGTCCGGTTTGATTCCAGCAGGTTTTCAGGAACCCCGTTCCAGGCCTGGTAGGTCTTCTCCGTACCGGAAAATATGTTTGCCCGAAGCAGGCTATTTTTGCCATAATAAGCCCCGCTTAAAAAGTAGGATTTAAGCATTGATGATCCACGGTCAATATAGCCGTCTGAACTGATCCGGGACAATCTCCCGTCGAAACTAAACTTATTATTGATCAGTCCCGTTCCTGCATTTACTGTATTTTTTATTGTTCCGTAAGATCCGACGGAATTATTTAGTTCTGCATAGGCCGAATCGTTTCGGGTTATTGTTTGAATGTTCAGGCTTCCTCCGAAAGCTCCGGCTCCGTTTGTTGAAGTTCCAACACCGCGCTGGATCTGAATATTATCAACTGAGGATACAAAATCAGGCATGTTAACCCAATATGATCCCTGGCTTTCAGGATCGTTATAGGGGATCCCGTTAATGGTGACATTTAAACGGGTTGGATCGCTTCCGCGGATGCGGATACCTGTATAGCCAATTCCATTGCCTGCATCAGAACTTACCACGACAGATGGAGTCTGGTTCAACAGGAAAGGGAGATCCTGGCCCAGGTTATTCTTTTCAAGTTCTGCTTTACTTAGATTACGGAAAGTTGTAGCCGAATTTTCAGAAGCGCGTGTGGATCTTACCAAAATCTCATCTGCTAATAAACTATTCGGGCTCATTTGAAAATTGATGATCGCGTTATCCTTAATGCTGACAGCCTGTTCAATGCTCTGATAGCCCAGAAAAGTAATCCGAACTGTATAATTGCCGGCTTTTAAATTTGTTAATGAATAATTGCCTGAAGCGTCAGATTGAGCAGAAAAAAATGAATTTACCAGGCTGATTCCGGCTCCCCTAAGGGCCTTTTCCGAATTTTTTTCCGTGATCTTTCCGCTAATGGAAAATTGGGCCGATGCGATAAATGGCATCAGTATCGCCGAAACGATAATTAAGTACTTTTTCAATTGATTGTTATTAATAGTTAAACCTGCCGCATAGTGGGGTTCTATGCTTCCATTAACTTTTTTACCTCCCTACGCCGGCATTATCCGGATCAGGTGCTCTCTGGAGTTATGAGGGTTAAGCTCTTAGTTATGAGTGTTCCGGACAACTTATAACCTGAACTTAATACTTAAGACTCCATCGATGGGTATATTCTCAGCCTTTTTTTGTGTTCGATTGCGCAAACAAGGCACCCCTGTTGATGCGGCAAATATAGTAATTATGAAAATGTAAAAATGAAAGAATTGGAAATTGACAGTATTAATTAATTGAAGTTTAATAGGGGTGGATAAATCACGATGACAATAGAATTTATAAGCTTACCCGCGACAGCTCCAAACCGCAAATAACAAATACATAATAAATTACCTATCAGTTTTTCAAAAAACGTATTTTTGCCCCTTCAAGAGAAACTTATGCTCAGAACACATACTTGCGGAGAACTAACCATTGCTGATTTAAATAAAGATGTAACCCTTACTGGTTGGGTGCAGAAATCACGGGATCTGGGCGGGATGACTTTTGTGGATATGCGCGACCGCTATGGAATTACACAATTAACTTTTAATTCAGATGATAATGCAGAATTACGGGCTCAGGCACGCGAACTCGGCAGAGAATTCGTGATCAGGGTCAGCGGCAAAGTTATTGAGCGTTCTAATAAAAATCTTAAAATAAATACCGGAGAGATCGAGATTAGGGTATCCAAACTCGAACTCCTGAATCAAGCTAAACTGCCTCCTTTTCTGATTGAAGATGAAACTGACGGAGGTGAAGATCTCAGGATGAAATACCGTTACCTCGACCTTCGCCGAAATCCTGTAAGGAATAACCTGGTTTTAAGGCATAAAATGGCTCAGGAGGTAAGGAAATATCTGGACGGACTGGACTTTATTGAAGTGGAAACTCCGGTCCTGATAAAATCCACGCCGGAAGGTGCACGTGATTTCGTGGTTCCAAGCCGGATGAATCCGGGGGAGTTTTATGCCCTGCCGCAATCACCGCAAACTTTTAAGCAGTTATTGATGGTTTCCGGCTTCGACCGTTATTTCCAGATCGTAAAGTGTTTCAGGGATGAAGATCTCCGTGCAGACCGCCAGCCTGAATTTACCCAGATAGACTGCGAAATGGCATTTATTGAACAGGAAGATATTTTGAACGTTTTCGAAGGCCTGATCAGACAATTGTTTAAAAATGTTAAAGGGGTGGATTTGGTTGACGTTCCAAGGATGACTTATTCTGATGCTATGCGTCTTTACGGTTCCGATAAGCCTGATACCCGTTTTGGGATGACTTTTGTTGAACTTAAGAACGCTTCATTGCCGGAATCGGAAGCTCCCCTCCTTTGGAAAAGTAGTGGAGAGACCGGTTTTCCAGTATTCGATAATGCAGAGCTTGTAATTGGTATTAATGCTTCCGGTTGTGCAGAATATACCAGAAAACAGCTCGATGAGCTGACAGATTTTATCAAACGTCCGCAGATTGGAGCCACCGGCCTGATCTATATGCGGCATAATGCAGATGGAAGCCTGAAATCTTCGGTTGATAAGTTTTATGATGAGCCTCAATTGAAACAATGGTCGGAAGCATTTGATTCTAAACCCGGAGATCTGATCCTGATCATGGCCGGACAAACTGATAAAGTTCGAAAGCAATTAAATGAACTTCGCCTGGAGATGGGCAATCGCCTGGGATTACGTGATAAAAATACATTTTCTCCCTTATGGGTTCTTGATTTTCCTTTGCTTGAGTGGGATGAAGAAAGTCAGCGCTATCATGCAATGCATCACCCTTTCACCTCTCCCAAGCCGGAGGATATTTCTATGCTGGATACCAACCCCAAAGAAGTCAGGGCTAATGCCTATGATATGGTAATTAACGGAACAGAGATCGGGGGAGGCTCAATTCGTATTCATGACAGGGCACTTCAATCACTGATGTTCAAACACCTGGGTTTCAGTATCGATGAAGCACAGAAGCAATTCGGGTTCCTATTAGATGCTTTTGAATACGGAGCACCTCCTCATGGTGGTATAGCCTTCGGATTCGACCGCCTGGTATCAATTTTTGCGGGACTGGATTCTATCCGGGATGTGATCGCTTTTCCAAAAAACAATTCGGGAAGAGATGTGATGATAGATTCCCCTTCCACAATTGCTGAGGAACAAATGAGGGAATTAAAGATTAAGACTGTATTATAGGAACTTCCTTAATATACCCCCATTCGATAAGTGTTAAATTTATCCGTTTTAGCCTGAAATAAAGATCCACAAGTTTTCTTTCTTAAACTTTTCCTGCATTTTTGTTAATTTGTGAACTTATAACCAGGTCCACTATGTTCAATCGCCGTAAATTTTTAACAGCAACCTCAATTGCCGGAGTAACTGCCTTAACAGGCAGGAGTGCTATTGCCGGAATACTTGATGGAAACGTTGGAAGTCCTGTGCTGGATTCTCCAATAGTAATTTCAACATGGGATTTCGGTATCGCGGCTAATGCCGCAGCCTGGAAGATATTAAAAAATAAAGGCCGGGCTTTGGATGCCGTTGAAAAAGGAGTTCATGTTCCGGAGGCTGATCCCAAAAATCAGAGCGTAGGATATGGTGGATTGCCTGACCGGGATGGTAAAGTAACATTGGATGCCTGTATAATGGATGAGTTCGGGAACTGCGGGAGCGTTGCTGCCCTGGAACATATTCTTCATCCTATTTCGGTTGCCCGTCTCGTTATGGAAAAAACCCCGCATGTAATGTTGGTGGGTGAGGGTGCACTGCAATTTGCCCTTGAACAGGGTTTTAAGAAGGAAAATCTTTTAACACCTCAATCTGAAAAGGCCTGGAAGCAATGGCTGGTAAAGGCGAATTATAAACCAGAGATAAATATTGAGAACAAATCTTTCAGCCCAACTAAACTGCCGGGTAACCAGTATAATCACGATACCATTGGTATGCTGGCCATGGATGCCGCGGGAAACCTTTCGGGTGCCTGTACAACCAGTGGCATGGCCTATAAAATGCATGGAAGGGTAGGCGATTCTCCAATTATCGGTGCCGGTTTATATGTGGACAATGACGCCGGCGGTGCAGTATCAACCGGGGTAGGCGAAGAAGTCATCAGGAATGTTGGCAGCTTTTTGGTTGTTGAATTAATGAGACAGGGATACCCACCTGAAGAAGCCTGTAAAGAAGCCGTTATGCGGATCATCAGGAAGAAACCACAGACAGCGAAAGAAATTCAGGTTGGGTTTTTAGCTATAAATAAAAAGGGTAAATATGGTGCTTTTGCCATACAGAAAGGGTTTAGCTTCGCAGTATGTGACCAGGCAGATCAGGCTTTGCTGATAAAGTCATCCAGTTATTATTAAAACATTGGCTTTCCTGCTTGAAATTTGTGCCGGATCAATAAAATCAGCTCTTGCTGCAAAAGAGGGAGATGCAGATAGAATTGAACTCTGTGATAATATGGCCGTAGGGGGGACAACTCCGTCCTATGGAATGATAGCCACATGTAAAAAACTCATTGATATTCCGGTTTTTCCAATTATCCGTCCGCGGGGAGGCGATTTTGTATACTCCTCAGAGGAGTTTGAAGTGATGAAGGAAGATATCAGGGTTTGCTCGGAGCTTGAATGTGAAGGAGTGGTGTTTGGGATACTTAGAAAGGATGGAAGTGTGGATATGGACCGATGTTCTGAACTACTGGCTATTGCTAAGCCTATGAAGATAACTTTTCACAGGGCATTTGACCAGTGCAACGATCTCCAAAGAGGGTTAGAGGATATCATCCGTCTTGGTTTCGATCGTATTCTCACTTCAGGAGGTAAAATGTATGCAGCTGAAGGGATAGAGATCCTGAAAGATCTGGTTGATCAGTCCCGGGGCAGAATTAGTATTATGCCTGGTTCGGGGATCACGCATAAGAACTTGCCCGATCTGATTAATAAAACAGGCGCATTTGAATTTCATGGTACAGCCAAAAAACAGTCTCCGGATAACCTTAACCCGGAAGGTCTGAACCCTTCTTATTTGCAGGAAACAGATTCTGGCGAAGTTGCCAAAATGAAACAGATCACCACCCGGGAAGGCTAAGCTTACCTTAAGCTGATATTTAAACATTAAGACTAAACCCTTGTGTGGGTTCCGGTCAATGAAATTTAGAACGAATTCTTTAAAAACTATTCCTTTTGATGTCATTTTTAATTTGGATCATTATCTTCACGGGTTCAATACTAAAACTATGAGATATAAATTGAAAATTCTATTCCTTTTCTCAGCTGTCTTTTGTACACTGCTTACCGGTGTATCTTCCACCGCACGGGGACAATCAGGCACTCAGCTTGCGTTAAGTGACTTATCAGCATTTAGAAATCCCCCGAAAAGCTGGCATATTGCCGGGGGTGTAAAAGCCGATTTGAGCAAACCTAATGTGCTGATTACTTCTAAAGGGAATGGCGTTCTGATTAACCTTCCGGATAAAAGAAATAAAGGAGAGGATCTTTATACTACAGCTGAATACGGAGACATTGATCTGGAGCTTGACTATCTGATGGCAGCAGGATCCAATTCAGGAATATATTTACAGGGACGTTATGAACTGCAGCTGGAAGATACCTGGGGTGCCCGGACTCCCCGCTCCGGCAATAATGGAGGCATTTACGAACGATGGGATGATAGCAAACCTGAAGGGCAGAAAGGCTTTATGGGTTATGCCCCAAGACAAAATGCAAGCCGTGCACCGGGCTTATGGCAAAAATTGAAAATATCTTTTCAGGCTCCCCGTTTTGACGGAAATGGCAGGAAGATTTCAAATGCAGTTCTGCTGCAAGTTCAGCTTAATGGTGTAATGATACACGACAGGGTAGAGCTGACAGGTCCTACCAGAGGTGCTATGGACAATACTGAAAAGGCAACAGGTCCACTCAGGATACAGGGAGATCATGGAGCAGTGGCCTTCCGGAATATTAAGATTACACAATTTGATTCTGCTCGTCCGCCTGAAAGACCAGCAACCGCAAATGCAGTGGATCCGATACTGATCGATGCCAATGAAAATATTATTCTGAGGAGCTTTATGGATCTGCCAGGAGGGCCAAGAGTGGTGCATGCAGTATCTGTGGGCAGCCCGGAGCAGGTGCATTTTACCTACGATATGGATAATGCAATGATTGTTCAATTATGGCGCGGGGGTTTCCTGAATGCCACTCCCATGTGGCATGATCGCGGCGACGGATCATCCAGGCCACTTGGAGCAGTTCAGCGCTTCGGAAAACCTGTACAGGCCCTTGCAAAACTCGGTACTCCGCAAGCGGCATGGATTACTGATACAGCAGGAACTTCATACCGACCAAAAGGTTATGTGATCGATGATGCCGGCCGGCCTGCATTTCGGTATTTAAGTTATGGTTCAATAGTTACGGATCAAATAAAGGCAATGGAAAACGGGCGTGGGATAAGCCGGGAGATCAGAGTGGAAAATCCTTCCAAAGAACTTTATTTCCGGCTGGCTGAAGCGGTATCAATCGAAGAGCTCCCTAATGGAATGTATCTTATTGATGATCAATCTTATTATTTGAGATTGGATAGTAATTCATCAAAACCTGTTATTCGTGATCTGAATGGACGGAAAGAACTAATTATCCCGGTAGGTACAAGTTTGAGCTATTCAATTTTATTCTAAATATCGACTATGAAACAGTATATAAATTTATATAAGGCCCTGATGTTAACTTTAATGGTCGGGTTCCTTACAATTCCTGTAATAGCGCAGGAAACGCCGAAAGAGGAAGATTTTTTCAGGATCATGAAAGTCGCTACACCCGAAGGAATTATTCTGGAGGTTGGCGGGCTTGTTTCCCTCCCAAATGGTGATTTGGGGATATCGACCCGTCGAGGCGATGTTTTTATTGTTGAAAATCCTACCAGCAGCAGACCATATTTTAGAAAATTTGCCTCGGGTTTACATGAAGTTCTGGGCCTCGCTTATAAGGATGGTGCGTTTTATTGCGCACAAAGGGGAGAGCTTACCAAACTGGTTGATACAAATATGGATGGAAAGGCCGATGTATATGAAACCATTTATTCCTGGCCTCTTTCCGGACATTACCATGAATATAGTTTCGGTCCCAAGATCGCCCCTGACGGATCCTTTTTTGTCACAGGTAACGTTGCATTTGGAAACCAGGAATGGTGGCGCGGAGAAAGCCGTGTTCCGTGGAGAGGATGGGCAATGCGGATATCTGAAAAGGGCCAAATGGAACCATGGGCTACAGGTATGCGTTCGCCGGCGGGTATAGGAATTATTAACGGAGATTTATTCTATACTGATAACCAGGGAGACTGGATGGGATCCGGTGCTTTGTGGCAGGTTAAAAAAGGTGATTTTATGGGTCATCCTGCGGGATTAGCCTGGACGGGTATGCCAAATTCACCGCTTAAATTAACAGAAGCTCAGTTTAATTCAAAAATTGATCCCAGGAAAGTTAAAGATGCACAGGGACGGTTTATTAAACCTGAAAATGTGGTGAATGAAAACTTCAAAACTCTGTTCGACATGAAGCCGGAATTTCCTGATCTTCGTTTACCTGCTGTTTGGCTTCCCTACGGAGTACTTGGCATTTCAACATCCGAGCCATTGACTATTCCTGAAGGCAATTTTGGTCCTTTCGCAGGACAGGTGCTGGTTGGAGATCAGGGAATGAGCATGCTCTCCAGGGTATTTATGGAAAAAGTCAACGGTGAATATCAGGGTGCATCCTTTGTTTTCCGGACTGGTTTCCGTTCAGGGGTCCTGAGAATGGCCTGGGACAGGGATGGTTCGCTCTTTATTGGCGAGACAAACCGGGGCTGGGGTTCTGCCGGGGATGCCAATGAAGGTTTACAGCGTCTTGTTTGGAATAATAAGATCCCGTTTGAAATGAAAGCGGTTAGGGCAATGCCGGATGGCTTTGAGATCGAATTCACTCTGCCTGTTGATCCAAAATCTGCAGAAGATCTGGCATCTTATTCGGTGGAAAGTTATATTTATAAATATCATCCGGTGTACGGCAGCCCCCCGGTTAACACAGAAAATCATTCCATAAAAGGAGTAAAGTTATCTGCCGACGGACTTAAAGCCAGGATTATAGTGGACAAACTCCGCAGGCATTATATCCATACCATAAGACTTGATGGAATTCGTGAGAAGGAAAATTACTACTCTTTAATTCATCCTACAGCTTATTATACATTAAATAATATTCCCGAAGGCCCAAAACTTTCAATGGATGGGGTAAGTATAAAGAACTCTTCACTGCCTGTTAAGCAGGCCACGGGAGTTACATCCAAAAAAGTGGCTCTTGTAAGCAGCCCTGCCGTTCATGCAGCTCCCGACAAAGTGCCGGGATACAATGATGTAAAAGGTATGCTGGCATCTTATACGTGTTTATCCTGCCATAATCCGGACAGAAAACTTGTTGGTCCTTCTTTTACAGAAATTGCAAAACGTAAATACAGCCCGGATATGATAGTCCGGTTAATTCATAATCCTCAGCCACAGAACTGGCCGACCTACCCCACACCAATGCCGCCTATGCCACAGGTTAAAAGGGAAGACGCATTAAAAATCGCATCCTATATCAACTCTTTGAGATAAGATTGGATTGTCACACATTTCCTGCACCTGCATTTTTGAAAGAAGATGCAGGTGTTTTTGATTCATATCGAGTCAGCAAAGCGATACAGTGAATAATTTTAAAAAAAAATTGTAAAATTCATTTTGTCTTCATGTTCGTGTATGACCTTTATATATAATCTGATACGAAAACCTAAAATTAAAAGACATGAAGAAGCAAATATTATTAGCCGGAGCATTATTGATATCGTTCGCGGCCTTCTCACAAACCAAAGAAAATGGAAAAAGCGAGCATGGCACACAGGTTCGCACAGTTGCAAAATCTGAAACAGAAGCTCAGGTTCATGGCAGTACTGTCAGCGGAGTGGCATCTTCCAAATCACAGGGTACAGCTGAAGCAAAAGCCGAACGTTTAAGCACGCGCTCTGAGCGCAGGGAACGTAATGAAGCTCGTAAGGTATCCGGTGAAGACCGTCGAGAGGCGTCTGCTGACCGCAGAGAAGAAGCAAAAGCGGCGAAAGAAGCCCGGGCTGATGCTATAATTGGTTTAGAGGTAGGTGAAAAGGCTGAAAAAAGTCCTAAAGCCGAAAAAGGAACTAAAGCTGAAAAAGAGATTAAGGCCGAAAAAGCTGTGAATGCTGAGATAAAAGGCCGGAAAGGTTCCAAAGCAGGTGTTAAAACCCAGGCAGGTACTGGTGTAAAACTCAGCCGCCCGAATATTAAGGTTGGTAACCGGCTAAATGTCGGAGCCGGAATATTCTAAGGCTTCTATCATATATAATACCTATATTTTACATATGATTGTTTGCCTCAAAAAGGCAAACAATCATTATTTTTACAAGAAATGAAATTATTACTTTTTTACCGGACAATATTTCTTCTGGCCATTGCCATGAGTTTTTCTGGCATGCTTACTGCCGGAGAGCCCGGTAAGAACACTCTGCTCCGGGTAAAGACTGAAACTATACTTGATCCTCCGCAGGATGAAAAAGGTCAGGATAAAAAGTCGAAAGGCAAGAAGTCCGACGATGGGCAGAAACCAGGCAACGATAATCAGAAACCACAATCAATTAAAGAGGTTCCGCGTTCCATGCCAAAACTAAAACCTAAAGCAGTAACTGATCGCATACCCATTAAAAGACTTCCTGTTAAGATCCCTAAAAAGGGAATGCGAATTAATATATTTTAATTTTACATCTAAATCTTTATGAAACAAGGGTTTACTACATTGATTTTCTGTTTATTTATCACCTGCAGAATTTATGCCTCGGCTGACAGTACCACCCTTAAAAGCAATTCCCTTACTCTTGCCGCTATCTATGGTAATAATGCTAATTATTACGGTCAGACCGCTTCTGAACGATTGCCCTACCTTTTAAGCAATGCATCCCTTCAGTTAAAAAGCGGGTTTTATTTATCAGCAGGAGCTTATAAATTATTGAACGTTGGAGGCTCGGCTATTTCAGAACTCGACCTTTCTGCCGGATTTGAAGCAAATATCGCCCCGGATTTCACAGGATCCCTCGGTTATACCAGGTCTTTCTTTGCCAAAAATTCCCCCTTATTACAGGCAGCCAATGAAAATACCCTTAATGCGTCCCTTGGATATGACTGGAAATTCTTAAAATCCAATCTCAGCTCCTATTATGCATTCGGAACTCAGCAGGATGTATTTGTATCGTTCAGCAATTCAAAATCTATTGACCTGGGGAGCCTTTTTGATAACAATGATTTTATTTCCCTGGAGCCAGGTTTTGAACTCGTGGGGGGCACATTGCACTACCTCGAAGAATACAGGATCAGAAAAGACAGAAGGGATGGGCTGTTGGGATCTCCTCCTTTATTTCCCGGACCGCCCCAGTATACCACCGGAACGCGTGACGTAAGCAGCTTTGATATTCTTTCCTATAACACAAATGTTTTGCTGGGTTATAACCGCGGGAACTATCTGATCGAAACGGGATACCAGCTTTCGATTTTAGGAAAAAATGTATCCGAAGGGAATCAAAAGCCCCGTTCGTTTTTTAATTTAAGCTTCTATTATCAATTTTAAGGGTGAAAGTACTCCTGATCGAAGATGAAAAGACACTGGCTTTTGAAGTTGAAGTGTTTCTGAAAAAGGCCTTCTATATATGTGATATCGCCCACACAGCTAAATCGGGTCTCGAAATGCTTGGGATAAATCCCTATGATTTCGTTTTACTTGATCTTGGCTTGCCCGATCTTGATGGACTGAAAGTTCTCGAGCAGGCTAAAAAGCTAAATCCAGATGCTGCCTATATTATTTTAACTGCCCGCGGGAATATTGAGGACCGGATCATTGGCCTTGATCTGGGTGCTGATGATTATCTTCCAAAGCCCTTCTCTTTACTTGAACTGCAATCCAGAATGCAGGCCATTTCCCGCAGAAAATTCAATCTCAATACTCAGGAGGTTCCATTGGGTGAGTTTCTTATTGACCTTCAGAAAAGGGTTATCAGTCATAGTGAAAAAGAAATTGAACTTACCCGAAAGGAATTTGACCTCCTTAGCTACCTCTTTTTACACCGGAACCGGGTTTTAACACGTATGCAGCTAAGTGAACATATTTGGGGCACTTATTCTGACGATGATTATGATTCCAACTATATTGATGTTCACATCAAGAATATCCGGAAAAAATTAAATGCATACGGGCCCTCTGAATGGCTCGAAACAGTCAGAGGTGTAGGATATAAAATCAGGAAAAATTAGTGAAACTCATAAGCAAGCTTACTTTATTCATCACGCTTTCCAAACTTGCGATCGTTTTACTTTTTGTACTCACCTTACCCTTTTTGATAGAAGGCATAGCCAGAACATATATTGATAATTATCTGAGACAGCAGAAGGAGAAAGTGCTGGAGGTTGTTGGCCTGAATGGGGTAGACAGTTATTTGCAGGGCGAAGCAAGCTACGGCAGTTATACGATGCTGAAGGAGGAGTATATTTCCCTGGAGCCTGTCCTGCCTGATTTTGAGATTGATACCATTTATACAGATGAACGGATCATAGAACAGGATACCCTTAATTACCGCGTTCTTATTCATTCCTTTGCTGTTGGCAGTGATAAGTATATAATGGAAGTTGGTAAGTCTGTGGATACGATAGATCAATACAACCGGCCCCTTCAGCGTATAGCCACCTATGTGCTTTTAGGTTTAATTCTTCTGACCCTTATTCTGGATCTGATATATACCCGTTTCCTTCTGCGGCCCCTTGAAGACATTATCCGGACTAAGATCAGCAACAGGCGTTTCCCCTTTAATGAGAACTCTGTTCCTGTGAAAACCACCACTGCCGATTTTAAATACCTCGACAATTCCCTCATCAGCTTAATGGACCAGATTCATGAAGCTTTTGAAAAGGAGCGTGAATTTACGGCTAATGCCTCTCATGAACTTATGACCCCCATTGGAATTCTCCAGAATAAGATGGAAAATTTAATGGGTGAGCCAGATCTTAATGAAAATGTACAGGAGCGTCTGATCGGGATGCAGCGTACCCTGAACCGTTTAAAACGTATTGTCCACTCCCTGCTGCTGATTTCCAGAATTGAAAATGAACAATTCACAAAAAAGGAGAAAGTTAAGCCAGATGAATTGATAAATGATGTGCTGGAGGAGATAAGTCACCGGCTGAATGAAAAGGAGATAAGTCTGGAAATGAATATTTCTGAACAGATCATCCTTAAAAATATCAACCGGGATCTGCTCTTTCAAATGGTATATAACCTGATCAACAATGCCATAAAGTATAATAATCCGGGCGGCCTTATCCGGATTACTGACCAAATCAATAAGAACAGGTCTTATGTCATTAGCATTGCTGATACCGGAATTGGTATTCCTGCAGAAGATCTTTCTACGATTTTCAATCGCTTTAAGAAGGCAAATAAATCTGAAGGCGGAGGATATGGCTTAGGCCTTTCGATTGTAAAAAGCATAGCTGATTATCATCACTTAACCCTGGATATTCAATCTGATAAGATGGGAACGGTATTTACAATCACATTTCCATCAGAGCTCGTGCAGCAATCCTGATCTTCTCTATAAGATGTCTTTTAAGACGGTCCATACATTCTCCGCAAGGATCTTATGGCCCTCAGCTGTGGGATGTATCCCATCGGATTGATTAAGCGCTGTTACGCCGCCTACCTTATCGAGCAGGAATGGAACCAGAGCCATATCATTCTTTTCGGCTAGTTCTCTGAATATCACTCTGAACTCCGATGCATATTTATCTCCCATGTTAGGAGGGACCTCCATACCGGTCATAATAAGTTTTGCATCCGGATATTTTGATTTTACCTGATCGATAATGTCCTGAAGATTTTTCTTTGTTTCCCTTACCGGGATTCCCCGAAGTCCGTCATTTGCTCCCAGCTCAAGTACGAAAATGTCAACTTTTTCTTTCAGCATCCAATTAATCCGTGATTTTCCTCCAGCGCTGGTTTCTCCGCTTAACCCAGCATTGATAACTCTGTAAGGTAAATCAAGGGAATCGATCTTATCTTCAATAACCGCGGGAAAGGCTTCTTCGGGTTCTACCCCCATGCCGGCGGTAAGGCTGTTTCCATAGAACAGAATATTCTTCTTCTCCCTGGTCTGGGTTTGAGCAATGGTATCTTTAGCAACCTTTTTTGCGCTTTGATTATCACTCGTCCCGCAGGCAACTAATGTTAAAAGCAGAAAAAGTAAACTATATAATTTAATTTTTATCATCAGTGGTGACTTTGAAAGTTCTAAAATACTGTTTTTAAAAATTTCATGAGCAAGGCCTCCCGGCTTTTGTAACAGTATACTTCAAAATATATCCTATACCTGTTATCATTTTTACAAAGCACACAGTTCTGCTATTTTCAAATTGTTTATTTTGCACCTAAACAGTTTAATACCGGATTAATTTAAACTCAAAGAGAGGTGGACATCATTCTTAATATTGAAGATCTTACAAAGACGTATCAAAGCGGGGGTCGGACAATTACCGTATTGAACAATATAAACTTTGCTGTAGAGGCAGGATCAACTATGTCTATTGTTGGACCATCCGGAAGCGGGAAGACCACTCTCCTGGGTTTATGTGCAGGCTTAGACAGATCCAGTTCGGGCCTTGTCGAACTAAACCAGATCCGCCTTGATGATCTCAATGAGGATCAGCGGGCCCAGGTAAGAAATCTTTATGTAGGTTTCATATTTCAAAATTTTCAGTTAATGCCCACCCTTACGGCACTTGAAAATGTGATGGTTCCTCTCGAACTGCGGGGTGCAAAAAACATTCGCCGGAGTGCGGCTGAGCTATTGGATAAAGTAGGTTTAGCAGATCGGGGGCATCATTACCCGGCACAGTTATCCGGAGGTGAACAGCAGCGGGTTTCCCTGGCAAGGGCCTTTTCCAACTCACCTAAAATTTTATTTGCTGATGAACCCACTGGTAACCTCGATGCCGAAACAAGCGACAAGGTGGTTAAACTGATCTTTGATCTAAACAGGGAAGCAGGCACCACGCTTATACTGGTAACCCATGATTTGGAAATGGCCTCTAAAACCCAGCGGATCATCCGCTTAAAGGGAGGATCGGTGATCTCCGATGAAATGACTTCTGTGGGACAACCTGATCAGTCGAATTATGTCGGACGATAACAACATACAGTCTCCGGAGTTTAAAAGCCCCCTGAATTTCAGGTGGCTTCTGCTCATGGCATGGAGGGACAGCAGGCGAAATCGAACCCGTCTTTTGCTGTTTATTTCTTCTATAATCCTTGGGATCGCAGCCCTGGTTGCTATTTACTCTTTCGAATATAATCTACAGAATGATATAGATTCCCAGGCCAAAAGCTTGCTTGGGGCTGATCTGATCATTGAAACTAATAAAGCTGTGAAGGAGGATGCCCTTCCGATGCTGAAAGCCTTGGGCGATAGCAGGTCTGAGGAACAGGCTTTTGCCTCCATGATCTATTTTCCCAAAAACGGAGGAACACGTCTGGTAAATGTCAGAGCCCTGACAGGTGATTACCCTTATTATGGGGAGATCGAAACCACCCCCTCCACAGCCAGCAGGTCTTTCAGGAATGGACAAAAAGCACTGGTTGATAAAACTCTTATGCTTCAGTTTGATTCCAAACCGGGTGATTCCATTAAAGTAGGGGAACTTAGCTTTGAAATTGCGGGTGTTCTGGACAAAGCTCCAGGGCAGACTGGATTTGCAGCTTCAGTGGCCCCGATCGTTTATATCCCGCTCTCCTATCTTCCGCAAACAGGATTATCTCAGAAGGGAAGCCGCATAACCTACAATTTCTATTATCAATTTCAGCCGGGCTTAAATGTTGAAAAGCTTGTCAAAGGGATGGAGCGAAAGCTTGAAGATGCCGAACTGGATTATGAAACGGTAGCTTCAAGAAAAGAAAATACGGGCCGTTCTTTTGAAGATCTGAGTGAATTTCTGGCCCTGGTTGGTTTCATTGCTTTATTGCTTGGCTGCATAGGTGTGGCCAGTGCTATTCATATTTATATTCGTGAAAAGATTAATACCATCGCGGTACTTCGGTGTCTTGGGACAAGCTCCTGGCAGGCATTTCTGATCTACCTGATCCAGATTATAGGAATCGGCCTGATCGGGTCGCTTATAGGAGCTTTATTGGGAACACTTATTCAGCAATTTCTGCCTCTGATACTGAAAGATTTCCTGCCCGTTGAAATTACTGTTGCTATTTCATGGGCCGCTATTGCTCAGGGTATATTACTTGGATTGGTCATTTCTATTTTATTCGCTCTCCTGCCGCTGATTTCAATTAGGAATATTTCACCTCTGAATACTTTACGTTTATCTTTTCAGGAAAGCTCGTTGTTTAAGGATCCGGTAAAATGGATGGTGTATTTTTTAATTATACTATTTGTTTTTGTGTTCACTTATCTTCAGATGGGTTCCTTACGCAAAACAGCCTATTTTACTGCGGGTGTGCTTACCGCTTTTATTGTATTATCGGGCCTTGCCTATTGTATGATGTGGCTTGCCCGGCGGTTTTTCCCCTCTTCATGGAGTTATTTATGGCGCCAGGGTTTCGCTAATTTATTTCGTCCTAATAATCAAACGCTGATTCTTGTCGTTTCGATCGGACTGGGAACTGCATTCATCTGCACCTTGTTTTTTGTTCAGGGCATCCTGATAAACCGGGTAACCCTTTCATCAAGCGGTAATCAGCCAAATATGGTTTTGTTCGATATTCAGAGTGATCAGAAGAAGGCGGTATCGGATCTTACACGTAAAATGAATTTACCTGTTCTTCAGGAAGTCCCTGTTGTAAATATGCGCATGACCGAGATCAGGGGGCGGACAGCCTCCTATTACCGGAGAGACAGTGCATCCAGGGGCGCTTTAAGAGGTCTTGAAAGAGAATACCGTGTTACGTACCGCGACAGTCTTAGTGATTCCGAGCAAATTACGGATGGGAAGTGGGTTGGCAGGGCAAAGCCCGGCGGGCCTGTTTACGTTTCCCTTGAAGAAGGATTTGCAAAGCGCATCGGTGTAAAGATTGGTGATGAATTGAAGTTTAATGTTCAGGGAGCACCTGTTACCACACTTGTTGGCAGTCTCAGAAAAGTTGACTGGAACCGCATTCAGACTAACTTCCTGCTGATATTTCCAGGAGGTGTACTTGAAGAAGCACCGCAGTTTCATGTTCTGCTGACAAGGGTTCCCTCAAATGAAGTTTCTGCAGAGTTTCAGCGTACGGTTGTTCGAACATTCCCGAACATTTCCATGATCGACCTGGGTCTGGTGCTCAGCGTGCTGGATGAGATCCTTGACAAGATGGGCTTTGTAATCCGTTTTATGGCTGCTTTCAGTATTATTACCGGGCTTATCGTACTTATAGCCTCAGTTCTGATCAGTAACTATCAACGCATCCGGGAAAGCGTATTGCTGAGAACATTGGGCGCCAGCCGAAAGCAGATTCTGTTTATTACGGCTCTGGAATATTTTTTTCTTGGCGGTCTGGCTGCTGGGGCGGGCATTATGTTATCCCTGGCTGCGAGCTGGGGACTTGCAGAATTCAGCTTTGAAACAGCATTTACCCCCGAAGTCTTCCCGGTTATTCTGATCTTTATCAGCATATCTTCGTTAACAGTTATGATCGGTCTCTTTAACAGCCGGTCAGTATTGAATAAGCCACCCCTGGAGGTTCTAAGAAGTGATATTTAAATAATGAGAACAGTTTTATTGATCGGCCTGGGAAGTTTTATCGGAGGCATTTCCCGATACATGTTAACTCTGGCTATCCGCTCGAGGTACATCTCTGATTTTCCTTATGGAACCTTAAGCGTTAATATAATCGGTTGCTTTGCTATCGGAATAGCCTTCGGACTAAGTGAAAGGATGGGACTTTCACAACAATGGAGACTTTTCCTTGCGACAGGTATTTTAGGAGGCTTTACTACCTTTTCTGCTTTTTCTCTGGAAAGTATTGCGATGTTCCGCGATGACCAGGCTGGCTATGCAATCATCTATATATTGTGCAGTGTGATCCTTGGCCTTGCAGCCACTTTTGGAGGTATATTGCTCTTCAGGTGAGAAATAAAAACAATTCATCCGGTGAGCTCCACCGGATGAATTGTAATATCTTAAAGATTAGGGGCGCTGAATGTATCCCCCTGGCTTATATCTCCGGTTTCATATCCCTTTTTAAACCAGCGCATACGCTGTTCTGAAGTTCCATGTGTGAATGAGTCAGGTACAACCTGTCCCTGGGTTTGCTTTTGGATACGGTCATCCCCAATCGCACTTGCTGCGGCAAGGGCTTCCTCTATATCACCTTCTTCCAATACACTCTCCCCGCCCTGCTGTAATTTTCTGATATGATTAGCATAAATTCCTGCATAAAAATCAGCCTGTAATTCCAGCTTTACGGATAAGCGGTTATATTCGGCCTCACTCATGCTTTGGCGGGCCTGATGAACCTGATCTGAAACACCTAATAAGTTTTGTACATGGTGCCCCACCTCATGCGCAATTACATAAGCCATCGGGAAATCGCCGCCTGCACCGAAGCGGTTTTTAAGTTCTTCCTGAAAAGTAAGATCTATATAAATATTCTTGTCTGTAGGACAGTAAAACGGACCTACAGAAGAACTGGCTGATCCGCAAGCGGATGAAACAGAATTATCAAACAGAACCATAGTTGGTTTTTCATAGGTTTTTCCATTCTGACTGAAAATGTTTGTCCAGAGTTCATCCGTATCTCCCAGCACGACATCTGCAAATTTCCCTGCATCATCTTCAGGGGAACCTATCTTGCCTTCAGTTTGTGTGCCTTCACCGATTGGCAATTGACTCAGCAGCTGAGTGGCATCATCGCCAAAAAGCAGCCCCAGAATTAAAACAAGAATTCCTCCTCCGCCTAAAGCCATTCCTCCCCCGCCCATTCCTCTTCTGTCATCGATATTGCCGCTTCCGCGTCTGCCTAACCATTTCATAGTTTTTGATTTAATTTACATTTACGTTTGATTAACGAAGTAACAAGATCTTTGTTTGAGGTACCGCAGCCGGATAAAACGCCCTTACAGGCTTTGTTTTATTCCCCGGTCCTTTTAAATACGATTTTTCCCCCCACTATAGTTGTAATTATCTTCACATCCCGGATACTTTCAGGTGCAATTGCTGTAAGATCCTGGCTCAGGATAACCAGATCAGCAAGGTACCCTTTTTTCAGTTTACCTTTATTTTTCTCATCAAAGGAGGCATAAGCTGATCCTGAGGTATAGGCTGTTAAGGCCTGTTCAACTGTGATCTTTTGCCGGGGAACCCATCCTCCTGGGTTTTTCTCATCAAGGGTACGGCGTGTCACGGCTGCATAAATTCCTTCGAGCGGTGTAGGAGGGGCAACAAACCAATCACTTCCAAAAGCGAGTATTGCTTTTTTCTCCAGCAGGCTGTTAAATGCATAGGTGGTTTTTATCCGTTCCGGACCAATAACTTTCTCCGCCCAGCGGCCATCATCAATGGCGTGATAGGGCTGCATACTTGCAATAACATTCAATGAAGCAAATCGCTCAATATCCGGAGGGGAGATATGCTGTGCATGTTCGATCCTGAAACGGCGGTCGCGTTTGCCATTCTCTTTTTCCACGCGTTCAAAAATATTCAGCTGTACGTTTATTGCTTTATCGCCGATGGAATGGACCATAACCTGAAGTCCCTCCTTATCAGCAGCAGAAACGCTTTCATAAAGCTCCCTCACAGGTGTCACAAGAAAACCGCTGTCCGAAGGAGTATCTGTAAATGCATCCATGAATGCAGCAGTATGTGAACCCAGCGAGCCATCAACAAATCCCTTTAAGCCACCGATCTTTAAATAATCATCCCCCCTACCGGATTTGTTGATTTCCTCACTTAATTTTTTCCAGGAATAGAGAGGAACAACAGCATATATCCGGGTTTTTAACAGGTCGCTTTTATGGGCTCTCCGGTAAACTTCCAGGTCATCCCATGTACCCATACTTTGAACAGAGGTTACTCCATTCTCTGCTACGTAATTCATGGCGGCTTTAAGTGCACGGTCTTTCAGTTCATCCGAAGGATCTGTGACATTCCTGTAAATAAGCCCCATGGCATTATCCTTAAATATGCCAGTAGGTAAGCCTTTTTCCCTGATAATTGATCCTCCTTGAACCTCTTCTGTTTTTACACTGATCCGGGATAGGGTCATGGCGGCGGTATTTGCAAGGCCCATATGACCATCAAGACGCTGAACGAAAACGGGGTGATCTGTTGTTACTGAATCAATCCAATCGGCTGTGGGTAATTCGCCGCCCCAATTGGTATGATCCCAGTCACCTGCAAGGATCCACGTACCGGCGGGAACAGTTTTTGCAAAGGCTGATATTCTTTCGATAAATTCTTGTTTGGTTGTTGCATCCCTGAGTTTAACTGAGGATAGTCCCAGGCCTCCATCCAGAAAGTGTACATGGGAATCATTAAATCCGGGACTGATCATTTTTCCCCCGGCATCTATCAGATCAGCAGATGGCTGCATCAGATCCTTAACTTCTGAATTGCTGCCGACATGCAGTATTTTTTCGTCCCTGATCGCAATTGCCTCCGCCCAGGGAAGATCCGGATCCCCGGTCCAAATCCTGGCATTAATTATTCCCATCGTTGCAGGACCTGTGGAACTGCAACCCGAAAACACAGCGCTTGTAACTGCTAAAATCAGCAGGTAAAGGACATTGCGCACAGGGCTTGCTAAAATCATATTTTTGGGATATAGTTTAAAATAAATATATAGATTTAAACTATAACAACCCGGATAACTCTAGCTGCGAAAGGCTGCGGCTGCTTTTTTTATTCGTGTTATGGTTTCTTCCATACCCAGAAGTGCAGCAATATCGAATACTGCCGGACCAAATTTACCCCCAACCAGCATGATCCTGAATGGCAGCATCAGTTCGCCTGGTTTGATGCTTTCTTCTTCAGCCAGTTCTTTAAAAATAGTTTCTAAAACGGCCGGATCTTTTGAAGCGGGGTCAGATAATGCTTCAAACTTTCCGGCCAGCTTATCAAAATAGGTTGTTTTTGAATCCGTCCATTTGGGTTTCACGGCATTCAGATCATATTCCTCCGGTGCCTGAAAAAAGAAGGAGGCCTGTTCCCAAAAATCCTGAAGAAAGATCAGGCGGTCTTTTACAATTCCGATCACCTGAGTTAAATAATCATTATCAGCAACCTGAATGCTCTTTTCCCGAAGGATGTTTAGGATCTGTGGTTTAATATCCGGGGTCTCAGACCTTTTGATGTATTCATGGTTAAACCATTTTGCTTTTTCAAAATCGAATTTTGCTCCGGCTTTACTTATACGTTCGATGGAAAATTTTTCAATAAGTTCATCCAGGCTGAAAATCTCCTGTTCAGTACCATCATTCCAGCCCAGAAGGGCCAGCATGTTTATAAAGGCCTCGGGCAGATAACCCATTTCACGGAAGCCTCGGGTAGTTTCCCCGGTCTTTGGATCGGTCCAGTTCATCGCATATACTGGAAAGCCAAGTCTGTCGCCGTCGCGCTTGCTTAGTTTTCCGTTTCCATCCGGCTTAAGTATCAGGGGCAGATGCACCCATTCAGGCATATCTGCTTTCCATCCAAGATATTCCCAAAGAAGGATATGCACAGGAGCTGATGGAAGCCATTCTTCACCGCGAAATGCATGGCTAATTTTCATCAGGTAATCATCAACTACCACAGCAAGGTGGTAAGTGGGCATTCCGTCTGCTTTAAGCAATACTTTGTCATCAACCAAATTCGTATCGAAGCTCACATCCCCGCGAATCAGATCATGAAAGTGGAGGGTCTCGTCTGCAGGGATTTTTATCCGGATCACATATGGAGTTCCATTATCGATAAGCGATTGAGTTTCCTGTCCCGAAAGGTTCAGGGAATTATTCAGGAGCTTACGGTTCTCATGACCGTACCGAAAATTGGGGGTAAGCTGTCTCTGTTCTTCAAGCTGCTCGGTTGTATCAAAGGCATAATATGCATAACCATCCCCGACCAGCTTTTCTGCATATTGCCTGTAACTTTCTTTACGCTCACTCTGACGGTACGGGGCGTAGGGTCCGCCGTTTTTCGGACCTTCATCCGGGTTTAGACCGCACCAGTCCAGGCAGTCAAGAATATATTGTTCTGCTCCTTCAACATATCGGTTCTTATCCGTATCCTCAATTCTGAGGATAAAATCTCCCTTATGTTTCCGGGCAAATAGATAATTAAATAACAGGGTTCTAACGCCGCCAAGGTGTAAGCCACCTGTTGGGCTTGGTGCAAATCGTACTCTTACTTTTTTAGTCATATCAGGCATTGGGCAAAGCGCAGAGCGCATGGATCCTGAAGAAAACGTATTTCCTCAGGACTGCAAAGATAGTTGTTTGTGCTCTGGATAGCATGGTGTAATTAATAAAAACAGGCATATCCGGCCTTCCGGGAACTTTCCCGGTAAGTTCAATTAAAATATCATTTGTGCTCTTTGCGTTTCCTTTTGTAATTTGCTGAAATATATGAACCCATACGAAAGGAAACGACGCTGGAAATTTATCTTACTGGCATTTGCTGTGATCATTGCCGGCGCCTCGCTTTGGTATACCGATTATCTTGTCCGGAATATTTCAACCGCCGAGCGAACCCGTGCTGAATTATGGGCAAAAAGCACCCGGAATATTATAGCAATGCCTGATGTGAACGATGAATATATAACCTTCATTTACAGCATCAGAGATAGTCTTTCCGTGCCTGCCATTGTTGTCGATTCGGCAGATAATATCCTTACCTGGCGGGGGCTCGACAGTACCAAAACGGCTTTCGACCTGGATGCAGACAGCACCAAAAAGTACGATCCGAAATATTTCAAATCTCAGCTTGCTGAAATGAGATCCCAGCATCCGCAGCCCATTGTACTTGAATTAAATACCCGCAGTAATGAAAAATGGTTTGTTTATTATAAGGATTCCACGCTGTTAACCCAGCTAAGAGTGTTTCCCTATATCCAGCTAACAGTCATTGCTATTTTCCTTCTGGTAGCCTATGGTGTTTTCAGCTCTTCCAGGAAATCTGAACAGGATCAGGTATGGGTTGGACTTGCGAAGGAAACAGCCCATCAGCTGGGAACTCCCATATCCTCCCTAATGGCCTGGGTGGAACTGATGAAGTCCAAATTCAATGCTCCCGATGATCCGCTCATACTTGAAATGGAGAATGATGTAAGGCGTCTTGAGATGGTGGCTGACCGCTTTTCAAAGATTGGCTCCAAACCCGTTCTTCACAATCATGTGGTTTACGATGTAGTTGAGGAATTTGTTAACTATTTCAAGGTGAGGGTGAGTGATAAGGTTAATTTTATTGTTACCGGAGACCAGCATGTGGAGGCATTAATTAATATCCCACTGTTCGACTGGGTAATAGAAAACATATTAAAAAATGCCGTAAATGCAATCGAAGGTCCGGGCACTATACGGGTCGAGATTAAAGAGAACCTGGTGAAAGAGCAGGTGTTCATTGATATTACCGATACAGGAAGCGGTATACCGCGATTGAAATTTGATACTGTTTTTCAGCCCGGGTACACGACAAGGAAAAGGGGCTGGGGTCTTGGATTGTCTTTAACCAAGAGAATTGTAGAAAATTATCACAGGGGTCATGTTTTTGTTAAAGACTCCGAAATAGGAAAGGGAACAACATTTAGAATAGTTTTAAAAAGTAATCTGACATATGAACCGACCATCACCTGAAGAATATTCATCCTATTATAAAGGATATATTGATACTGTCAGCGATAATGTAATTGCTGAGCTGGAGCATCAGATCAACTCATTCCCTTCCTTTTTAAAAGAGCTTACCGAGGATATGGCTTGTGTGTCCTACGCCGAGGGCAAGTGGACAATCAAGGAACTTGTCGGACATGTGATCGACACGGAAAGGATCATGGCCTGCCGCGCTTTACGTATTGCCCGTAACGATTCAACGCCATTACCTGGTTTTGATGAAAACGAATATGTAGCCAATGCACATTTCGCAGATCGCACCATCCTTAGCCTTGCCGAAGAGTTTGCCCAGCTAAGAAGAGCGAATATGTTCCTGATAAAATCTTTAAATGATACCGAGATACAGCGTATGGGAACGGCAAGCGGAAAAACCGTCAGTGTACGGGCCCTTATTTACATACTTGCAGGTCACGTAAACCATCATAAAGGGATCATTGAAGAAAGATATTTATGATCTGGAAAAGGGAATATACAATAGAGGAGCTGAATGGACGTCCTAAGGGCCATATCGGAGCCTTATTAGGAATAGAATTCACTTCGGTTGAAATGGATTCCCTTTCGGCAAGAATGCCTGTTGACGAAAGAACTTATCAGCCATATGGGATACTCCATGGCGGGGCTTCAGTTGTGCTGGCAGAAACATTAGGTAGCGTAGCTTCCAATATGGTCATCGAAGAAAAATATATTGGAGTTGGCCTTGAGGTGAATGCCAACCACCTGCGCCCGGTAAGATCCGGATTCGTTACCGGAATATGTAAACCCATTCATATCGGTGGTAAAACCCATGTTTGGGATATCAGGCTGTATGATGACAGAGGCAAGATGAGTTGTGTCAGCAGGCTTACGGTGGCAATAATCCTCAGGACCTGATCATTAATAGCTCCGTCCCAAAGACAGAGCTATTTCAAATGCCGTTTATTGTCTTTCTTCCAGGTTGCCTTTCTTTTCGATCAGGTAGGAGATGAACAATCCAAGCCCTCCAAAAATGCCGATCAGCGAAAAGTAGATAGCTTCATTATCCCGGTTACGGAAACCATCCTGATTAAAGTTTAAGACTGTATGATCTAAAATATAGGCAAGAAACAAACCTATACCTGCGCCCATTAATAATAAACCCCATTTAAGCGTGGCATAAGGCTGCCCCTGTGGTTTGCGGATACCAGGATCCATCCCATTCTGGATCATCAGCATGTTTTCTTTGTTCTGCAGATAGCGGACGCCGAATATGGCAGCGAAAAGGCCGAGGCCAAGTAAAATTGGTACTAAAATTCCTACCATGATATTATAATTTAAAGGTTAATATAATAATTCTTTGCGATCAAAGGATCCGAAAACTATGACAACCTCATTCCGGATTAGGTTACACTTAAGCATGAAGAAATTATTATTTAAATTTATGTAAATGAATGTAACCTGGCTGTCCAAACTGACGTCAGAGACAATAACTGATGCAAAGCGAATTCTCGGATACTCAGCTGATCACTAAAGTGCTTGAAGGCGATAAGCCGGCTTATGCTGTGCTTATTAAACGCTATCAGCGTTTTGTATTTACTCTGGCATTAAGATTTTCGAAAAACCGAGAAGATGCCGAAGAAATTGCTCAGGACTGTTTTATAAAGGCCTATCGTTCTTTACATACATTCAGGCAGAATTCGAAGTTCAGTACCTGGCTGTACAGTATTGTTTATACAACGGCCATGACCATGCTAAGAAAGAAAAGAATAGATACCCAATCTATCTATGAAGGCACTGCAGAGCTTGAAGGTCATGTATCGGATCTCAGGGCTGATGATATTGAACACAAATCAAAAATGGTATACGTGAACAGTGCTATTTCTCAGCTTTCCCCGGATGATGCGGCGATTATTACTTTATTTTATAAAGGGGAGCAGTCTTTGGAGGAAATCGGGCAGGCCATTGGAATGGAGGCAAATACGGTCAAAGTGAAACTGCATCGCGCAAGGCATAGATTGAAGGAAAAGATTGAGCGTTTATTACATCACGAAGTAAAGGAACTGTTATGAATAATATAATAGAGCAAAGGATCTGGGATTACCTGGATGGAACCTGCACCGGGCCGGAGCGGGATTTAACGCAGCACCTGATAGAAACCGATGCTGATTATCGGGCGGTTTACGAAGAGATCAAGATCATAAACCTCGAAATCTTATCTTCTGAACTTGAAGAGCCCTCTATGAGCTTTACCAGGAACCTGATGGAAAAGATCCAGGCGGAGCCGGTTCCGGGGTCGGTCAGGTCCTTAATCGATAAGCGGATCATATTCGGGATAGGAGGCTTCTTTCTGGTAAGCATCGCAGTCTTACTGGGCGTGTTGTTTTATCAGCTCGATTGGTCACAGCCGGGAGATTCCACCATGCCTCAATATAGAATTCCTCTTATGGATATTTCGGAATATTTTAACAGTACGGTTTTGAATGTTTTTTACTTTGCTGATATTATTTTCGGGTTGTACCTTTTGGATGGCTTTTTAAGAAATAAATTTAACTCAAGGAATTTTAAAATTTAATCAGAACATTTTTTAATCATAATGGTTATCCATCTAGAACTGCATAGCGGTTCGTTGTGATAAGGTTTAGGTTGGAGCCCCCGCAAAAGCGGGGGTTCTTTTTTGGCTTGAGCGCCGGATTTATTTTATTTGTTCCTGATACAGAGCAGGTATCATTTCCGTATAATCATCTGCCACTTTAACAATTAAACCCTGCTTATTCACTACCACCTGGGTGGGATAAGAGGTTACTTTAAAATCCTCTTCCAAGTATGTTTTTTGATTCGGAACCACAATATAATTAAAGGATGTTTTGGATAAAAAAGCTTTGAGGTCCTCCTTTGGATTTAAAGCTAAGCTTATAAAGAGGATATCCTGGCGGTTTTCATAGGCTTTTACTAATTTATTTAGGGCAGGCATTTCCTCTTTACAGGCCTGGCAGTTTATGAACCAAAAATTAAAAACGAGTATTTTGCCCTTTGTGTTCTCCTTATTATAGTTTCTCCCCTGCAGATCAGTGAAATTGAAATCCGGCATTTCCAACCCCTCCATTTTATAATTCCGGTAATATGATTTGCCCAGCGCTCCGAGAGTTGTCCGGATATCCCTGGCTCCTTCAGGATCTAATTTATGAAGCCGGTAGGTGGGTGAATCTGTGCTCAGTCTTAAAGGCAGATATTCGCCGGAAGAAAGAAATTCTAAAAATCTTTCTTTACCAATCCGCTGAAAAGCCGTATCAAGTGCAATGAAATCTTCGGATAATCTAAGGTGATCCCGCTTGTATTCCAGTAAACTTAGTAAACTCTTTAAGATTTCAGGAGGGTCCATAACAGGCGGATCCTTTTTCAGGGTTTGAATGCAGGAAGTAAGAATTAAACCAAAAAGAATAGAAAAGAAAGTTCTGTTCATAATTCGTTTCATTAAGTAAATGAATTTTTGAATTATCCTGTCACCCCGGGTGTAATCACTTCATCCTGCTTTCTGATTTTTTGAAGCAGCAGTGCAAATAGCACCACCAATACGCATCCAACCACATTCAGCCATAAGAATGCCATGATTTCCGATATCCAGCAACCAAAAACTATGATCTCGGTAATTATTGCCGCTGTAAAGGTGGCCGATCCACCGATCTTTTTAAGATAAAAAGCAACAATGAAAATACCCAGGATCGTCCCATAAAACAATGAGCCCAAAATATTCACCGCCTCGATCAGATTACCCATTTTACTGGCATAAAGCGCCATCATAATACAGAAAAACCCCCAGATAATAGTGGCCCATCTCGAAACGGATAAATATTTTTCGTCTGATCCCTCTTTATTAATCAGTCGTTTATAGATATCGATTACCGTGGTTGAGGCAAGGGAATTCAAGGCGCTGGCGGTAGAGCCCATCGAAGCAAGAAAAATGATGGCAATCAGTAATCCGATAAGGCCGCGGGGGAGGTACTGGGTTACAAAACTTAGAAAAACATAATTATTATCATTGGTATCAGCCTCCGGATCGTTTTTCTGCATCAGATCGACCGCCTGTTTCCGGATAGCTTTAGTTTTTTCGTCAGCTTTTGTAAGGATGATCCTTTGCTGATCGACCGCCTTTTCATCATTTGCATCCAGTGCGGCATCCAGCCTGTTTACCTGGGCTTGCTTTTCCTTAAAGGCATCCGAATAATCTGATTTTATAGATTCTAATTCTCTGGCATAAGGACTTTTTTCAAGTTTACCCAGTTCGTAACTATTGAAAAATACCGGAGGCTGATGATACTGGTAAAAAGTAAATACCAAGACCCCGATCATCAGGATTAGAAACTGCATAGGGATCTTCACCAGTCCGTTCATTAACAGTCCCAGCCGGCTCTGGCTTACAGATGCACCCGTGAGGTAGCGGCCCACCTGACTCTGATCTGTGCCGAAATAGGACAGCTGCAGGAAAAACCCTCCGATCAGGCCGCTCCAGACCGTATATTGATTATTCCAGTCGAAGGAGAAGTCGATCGCATTGGTTCTGCCCATTTTTCCTGCGATCTGAAGGGCTTTACCAAATCCAACGGTCTCCGGAAGGAGGTAGACCACCATGACCCCTGCCACAAAGAGCCCTGAAAATATTACACTCATCTGAAGCAACTGGGTGTAGGATACAGCTTTAGTGCCCCCGTATACGGTATAAATAACCACAAGGCTGCCAATAAATATCGTCGTATAGGTGGTATCAATATCAAGAATGGTGGAAAGGATTATGGAGGGCGCATAGATCGTTATGCCCGTTGACAAGCCTCTCTGGACCAGAAAAAGAAAGGCGGTTAATGCCCTGGTCTTAAGGTCAAAGCGCTTTTCAAGAAATTCATAGGCTGTATATACTTTGAGCCGATGGAATATGGGTACAAAGGTTATACATAATACGATCATGGCCAGGGGAAGACCAAAGTAAAACTGCACGAATGACATCCCCGAAGAAAATGCGAGTCCCGGAGCTGATAGGAATGTGATGGCGCTGGCTTGCGTTGCCATCACCGAAAGGGTAACATGATACCAGGGAAATGACTGATTGCCCAGAAGGAAACCTTCTATATTCTGAGTTCCCCTGCTTTTGTAAATGCCGTAAACAACAATTACAAGCAGGGTTACAAAAAGGACCAGCCAGTCAATCCCGCTCATTCAAAAACTTTAGTGAAAATATAAAACAGGACGATGAGAAGCACCAGCCATATAACCAGAAGGAAATAGAACTGGTTCCAGGTCCTGACAAAAGGAGGAAGTTCCTGCTCAGGCTTCTTCACGTTTCTGTACCACGTTTACCCAGAAGGCGGCAGTAAGTAAGCCTAAAATAGCTCCTAAAACAATATAACCCAATGTACCCATAACGATCCAGGCGGTCAAAATACCGCAGATCAGTGCGGGAATATAATAGTAGGCATTGTAATTTTTTGTCTTGATTGGATCTTCCATGATTGAGATAACTTATTTTTTCGTGATCAAATTTACAAATAATCTGTATGCTCCGGGTATTCCTGCAGGTAATTCCCTAAAAAACACCAGGGAAGTGTATACAAACCGGCCTTTCCCATAATCGGCAACCAGTAATGAGCCGTCTTTGGCCGTTTCACCCTCATCATTCATACTCAGTATGCGTGAATATTTTGGATCAGCATCAGTGGTAAAATACAATCCTCTCTCCTGGATCCATCCATCAAAGTCTTTCTCTGTAATTTTATTAGGATAGTTTAATACCGGATGATCTTTTGCAAGCAGTCTGACTTTTGCATTTTCATCCGTAACCCGGTCGCGGGAGATCTTAAATGGATAAGGCCCGATATTTTGGGTGACTATGGGATTATTTACATTATACTGTACCAGCAGGGTACCGCCTTTCTGAACATAATCCATTAGTCTGGGCTGGAGTTTTGCGATGCGTTCATTTACATTATAAGCCCTTACGCCTGTAATGATGGCATCATATTGATCAAGATTACCGTTCATTATCTGGCTTTCATTAAGAATAGTTACCTGATACCCGATTTGTTGCAGGGATTCGGGGATCAGATCACCAGCCCCGGCAAGATAGCCTATGCGTTTGCCGCCTGTTTTAAGATCCACCATTTCTATTCTTGCCTCGGCAGGTGGAAATAAGGCCTGATGCGGAATGTGCTCATAGCTGATCACCTTGCTGGCCCGGTTATAAACATCGCCCCGGGCATGAATTTCTAAAGTGAGATTGCCGGATACTGCCTTGTCTGCCGGACTGAGGATGAACTCCACGGTTTTCTCATCTCCCTTCCGGGGAAGCTGGAAGTCGATTTTCTGAGGCTCCGCTTTCCATCCTGATGGTACCCGGGGAATTAAAGATCCGCTGCTATTATCCCGGTAGCTTTTTATCTGGACCTGAATGGTTTTTGAGGTAATGCCGGGGAACACATAAGCCTTATCACCCATACTTGCCGTAACAGGAGGTGCCACACTGACAGGCTGGTATATCTCCCCCCGCACCGGATCGGTATATTTATATACAACCGGCCGCTGGAAAGAAATTTCTTTATTGTTTATTATGAATGAGAACGTTGAAATGTAAGAGGAGTTTTCCGGCAGGCCCACAAGTCCCGGGTCGGTAATATGATACATTCCGGCAGAATGATTTTCTTTTAACCAGTAAGGTTCTGTAATTAATGCTGCAGGAATGCTCTTTTCAACATTTTTCATCGTTCCCCGAACAAGATCCGCATTTTCCTTCTGCCCATTTACCCCAATCAGAGTTATATCTGCGGGCGACTGAAGCAGCGCCTGCGACCTTATCCGGATAGTATCTCCCAGGGCATAAAATGCCTGCGGCGAATAACTTTCGAACCATAATCCTGCCGCAGCGGCAATAAGCTCTTTCAGTTCTGCCGATTTCTGATCCCTCCAGTACTTATCCTTCAGTTTTTCGGTAGCTGTGAGAATATTAACCAAGGAATTCACCGATCTGGACGGTACTTCCATATCAAAACCCTGATCAGCACGGGAAACGAGCTCACCTAAGGCTATGCCGCCTTCAATACGGCTCCATCCGGTATTTATTCCCTCAAAAAGATCATTTTTCGCTTCATCGCCAGATATGGGGGCAAAGTATTCCAGTGACTGCCCCCTTTGCCGGGCACTTCCAAAACCCTGGCTTTTATGATTAGTACGGCTTTCGGCAGCGATCTCGCCATAGCCTTTGCCAAGGAGAGCATTATAAGCGCCTACATCAACCTTTAACTGATCGGCTGATGTCGTGTTGGTTCCGCCGAAATTAAAGGTGTTCCAGGCTATTCTTTTTGCCTGCCAGGTTGAAACATATTTTAATTGTTCGGGGAAGCGTTTAGGATCAGCAGCAGCTGCGAATGCCTCGCGGGCGATAATGGCAGAGGCGGCATGCTGTCCATGGCCTGCCCGGGCATCTTCAGGGAATCTGGTGATGATCACATCTGGTCTGAATTTACGGATCACCCAAACCGCATCCGAAAGGATCTGCTCCTTATTCCAGATCCGGAAGGTTTCATCTGAGTTTTTAGAAAAGCCAAAGTCGATAGCCCGCGTAAAGAATTGCTCGGCTCCATCTGTACGCCTGGCAGCAAGCAGTTCCTGGGTACGAATTAACCCCAGCAGTTCAGATTGCTCATTCCCTATCAGGTTTTGCCCGCCATCTCCGCGGGTAAGGGATAAATAGCCCGTTCTGAATTTTTTTTCCTTCGCAAGGAAAGCCAGCAGCCTGGTATTTTCATCATCCGGATGTGCAGCGATATATAGTGCCGAACCCAGGATGTTTAATTTTTTCAAACCAAGTTTTATATCAGATGAACTGTAGTTTGAGCTTTGTGCGAAAAGGCTAATTGGCAGAATCAGAAAGAAGCTTAGTCCTAATTGTCGAAGGGTCATAAATATCGGATCAGATATCGAAAATAGATAAAAAACGATGCTTAATCAGGATGACACAAAAAATTTACCTGAATGGAGGGATTTTGGAGGTATGGGGAAGCAGGATCAGGTTCAATAGTAATGGAGATTTAGCGGTTTGTTATAAGGGATCAGGTTCAAATTTGTGGGGCTTCCGAGAAAAAGCTTGCATTTGGGATTTATACTAACCTTTATTCATGGTTCTCATGCCCTGATGATTCGGTAATGCCTTTCTGATTATATTGAGCTGATCAGTTAGCCTGCCAGGGTGAACTAACAGGTTCTGCGGTACACCAATCCCAGTCAAACCCGGCTCTGTCCCGCCTGTATCTGGCAATATTCCTGGCTCTTCTCTTTCTGTGCGATAGCTTAACCAACACCGGAGGTTCCGCCTCCACCATTTTAAACAATTTCATCCCCAGTTTACGGTCTGCCGGATAGTTTATCTGCGATCTGTCAAAGCGGATTTTCTTCTTTCTGACCTTCAGCTGCTGGTCACTCATATACTCTGCAATCGCTGCATTCCAGGCCGAGCGGAAGCCCAGTACCGCAGCTTTGATGCTGTAGATCTGCTTCAGTCCCCGATCTGCGATGACCACCCGTGCAAAAGATACCGCATCTGCAAACCGTCTGCGCTCCCGTTTCTGCTTTTCTGAATAAATTACAGCACTTCGGTCGGGAAATTGAGAAACAACAGTCTTCCCCCCGCATTGCCTGAACAGCAGCTGACGGTTAATGCTTCCACTGAAGCCTTGAAAAAGTACCGAGTTATGAATAGCCATTTTCTTAATTCCTGATTGAATTTAAGCATAAATACGCTGTTTATCAAGCACTTAATCCATAAAAAAAAAGAAAAATTTAAGCTTAAAGAGAGGGCTTAGGCTGGTCTTAGATCCGTCTGGAGAAGGGACATTTTACGTTCAATTGTTATTAAAACGGGGTTTTGCCATCATTCTTTTCTCTTTAGGCTGGAAAATATGCTTAGTCCGCCAAATTGAAGCCGATGGGTTTTTGGAGGCCTGGGGAAACAATTAAAGCGGTATTATAGCGGGTTGATTCAATAAAAAAACGGTCAGATATTGAATATCTGACCGTTTCCCCAAAAATTACAATTAAAAAATTTGTAGATCCTTAAAGCTTTTATCCGCCCTGCAGAGTACAATCACTGCATGTCTGTAACGCGTTTAACTGTATGTTTAACAAATGGCTTTAAGGCTGATTAACCTTTATTTTTTAAAATTACAATTTTTCATTATTTATCTCAAATAAGTTTTCAACATTTTTACTCTAAATAATAAAATTTTTACAATCACTCTCTGCGAAGAACTTAGCCTTTATTTTTTAAGTGTGGCCTCAAATAATTTAAGGATACGCTTATATTCATCTGTCCAGCTTGAAGGTTCAATAAATCCATGGTCCTCCATCGGATAAACGGCAAGCTCCCAGTTATCTTTTTTCAGCTCAATCAGGCGTTGTGATAAGCGGACGATATCCTGAAAATGAACATTTACATCTACCATCCCATGTGCCATCAGAAGATTTCCCTTTAAACCCTCTGCAAAATAAATAGGAGAACTTCTTTTATAGGCAATGTCATCATTCGCGGGCTCGTTAAGGATATTTGCCGTGTATCCGTGGTTATAATGCGCCCAGTCGGTAACTGAACGAAGCGCTCCTCCGGATTTAAAAACCTCAGGGGCGGTAAACAGACCCATTAACGTAATAAATCCGCCATATGATCCTCCATAAAGGCCTACATTTTTAGGGTTGACGCCATACTTTTCCACCAGTAACTTAACCCCGTCAATATTATCACTCATGTCTTTGCCTCCCATATGACGGTAAATTCCTGTCCGGTGATCACGTCCATAGCCCGAACTTGCCGTATAATCAATGTCGATAACGGTATAACCCTTATCCGCCAGCAGGTTATTGAACATATACTCTCTGAAATACTGACTCCACCAGTAATGAACGTTCTGAAGGTATCCCGCTCCATGAACAAAAACAACGGCTGGTTTTGAAGGATCAGCTTTTACAGGTTTATAAACCCTGGCGTATACATCTGAACCAAAGCGGTTTTTAAAGGTCACCATTTCAGGTTCTTTCCAGGGGTATGACTTAAATTCTGCGCTTTGGGATTCGGTGATCTGCTCAGCTTTTGCCCCCGGTTTATTTTCCTGCAGATATAATTCCCAGGGTTTATTGGCATAAGAATGGCGGATGGCAAGCCATTTTTCATCCGGTGAGATGCTGACTTCATTTCCGCCCTTCATGGAAGTAAGCTTGACAGCCGTTCCTCCCTGTACCGGTATCCGGTAAAAATGGGTGATACCGGGATGTTCCATATTTGCAGAGAAATAGAAGCTTTTATTATCGTTCGATAAACGAAGGCTTTGCACTTCATATTTCCCGGAGGTGATCTGCTTTCTGTCACCTGAATTAATATTATGGGTGTATATATGGGAATAGCCTGAGGCCTCGCTCTGGAAATAGAAGATATCATTATTTATCCAGCCCATATTACCTCCCCCGAAGGCGCCGCCGATACCCGGCCCGCCAATCCATGCTTCATCCCGCTGACGATCTAAGAGGGTCATTTTTCCCGTTTCAGGATCAAGTTTCATGATCCAGCGGTCTTTATTATCAAGTGCGGATATTATAACTACGGCATCTGACCCGTCCGGATTCCAGAAAGGTCCGTTGATTGAAACTTTACGGTCTTCATTTTTCCTGGTTCGTTCTTCCAGCTGTTTCGGATAGTCTTTAACGTAATCAGGAAGATCTTTAATTCCCGGAATCTCCTTGGTGGAAACAGGGAATATGGTATCCTTTTGAATATTATAAATATAGCTTTCTGAACTGGAAAGGGCATTTCCTACTTTGGTTCGCCCATTTATATCTTCCGTATACCCGCTTAAACTGACATAGTTTGGAATGATCGTATTTTTATTGCCCTCAGCACGCTTCATTACCCGGAAGACCAGGTATTTTTCATCCGGGCTTAAACGTAAACTAGTTACTGAACTGCGCTCATCCAGATAGAATTCTTTCGGCCGCTTCATTTCATTTTCCTTAGCCTCCATCTCATCAGCTTTCCGCGCATCTTCCCTTTGTCTTACAATCTCCATCCCGCTAAGCTGATCCTTTTTAAGCCATTCATCCTGCTTGCTCAAAGGTGTTTCCGGGCGTTTCCGGGTACGGGTAAAATTGCTGAACTGTACAAGCGCTCCTCCGTTTAAGCTGCTGCTGTAAAGGTTCTCACCGCGTTGAAAAATTACCCGTGATTCATCTTTACTGAACTGGGGATTGCTTTCACGTTCCGTGGTATTGGTCAGGGCAGTTTCCTGCCCGCTCTTTAAATTCCGGATAATAAGGTCTCCGTTTCTCTCAAAAAGAACTTTAGAGCGATCTTTGGTATATATTAATTGTCCCCTGCCAATGCTTTTTTCAAGGTCATCCCCGACTTTTTGAGGTTTGCGCCTGTCTACAGAGATCTGGTATAAATCCGCCTCCCTGGCCGCTTCCGGATTCCAGTTAAAATAAAGATCGCGGCTGTTTTCTTTCCATTGGATATTATCAGGAGAAACTCCCATCCATTTCGGATCCCGCATGATCTTTTCAACAGTGAGACTGTCGAGTTTCTGTGCATAGGAAAGGGAAGAACCAGCAAATAAAAAATAAAGCAGTAATTTTTTCATCAGTATAATTTGTTTTTATTGGTGATGAAGCTATCATGAGCATATCCATTGCTGTTTTTGAGCGGCGTGCTCATGATGGTTTCATGTTTGAATTATTTAAAGGCCTATGGCCTTCCGTTCTTACTCTAATTTAAATTCAGCCTTGAAGCGCAGAATATTGTTCCGTTCAAGGATATAATAAAACTTCTTTTTATCGGGACTAAACTCCATGGTCCAGCGGTTAGTTGCTGCAGCGGGAAGAAGTTTGGCAGTAAACCCGTCTGCCGGAAATGACTGGGCAAGTTCTGTACCGCTGCGATCAGCGAGACCTCCATAATTTGTTATACTGTCGGGTTTTCCGTCTGCATGACGGTGATCATGCTTCAGCTCCAGACCAGAACTGCTCTTTTTCAATACCCAGGTCCTCGATTTATTTTCTGCTACATTGAATGGCATCCTGAGTTCAGAATTTTTACCCTTATGGATGCTGAAGCTCAATTCCTTTCCCCAAAAATCATTGGGCTGAATCGTGTCGGGCATATAAACAGCCCTGCCATAATAGGTTTTTCCTTTACGGGATTTTAATTCTTTAAAAAAAGATTTCTCAGCCTGGGCAAATGCCATTGAAGTAACAAGTAGAAGGCTTAAGGCAATGCTTAGTGATTTCATAAAATCCTTGAGAACAAAGTGAAATTAATTGGTTCTGCTGGCAAGACCGCCTTTTTTACTTTCAGCTTTGACCGTAAACTTGCCACCGCCTTGAACGATCCAGCGGACAGTAACTGTGCCATTGCCTGGAATATTAGGTACTCTGATATTCTCCGGGTCATTTTTTTGTTCGGTTGTTATATTTAAATCCCTGTTATTAACGATCATCCCTGCGATTACTTTAAGCCCGCTTAAGCTGATCAGATCAGGCACCTCGATCTTGTATTTCAGATCCTGGCTCGAATGAGTAGGCATTAAACGTTTGTTTGCGATAACCGCCGTTATTTCTTTAAGCCCGGCGCCAAGATCCTTCTCGGAGATCTCATCCACACTGAGTTTGGGAGTATGATAAGCATGGTATAAACTGAACGACATATTGCGATGGGCATCGCTTTCCAGAAGGAAGCCCGGGTGCATGCGGCCATAGGATTTTTTAAAGCCTCCTATTTCAATATCTCCATACTGTGGATGCTTGAAAGGCTTCCAGTTGACAAAAGCATCATTGAACAGAAGGCTTTTGTCAAAAGAATATTGGGTCCCCTGTGCGTTAGTATCACCAGGCTTATTGTACATAAGAAACTGGGTCCAAAGCTCGTTTGAAAAGGTGTAAATGCCTCTCCCTCCGTAAAACCAGTCTAACTCGCCTCCAAACACAGAATACAGATCTTTGTATACGACCAGGTATTTGTATCCGGGAATGAGTTCCTCACCTTTTTTGCCGAGTGCATCATATACCTGAACATCCTGGGCATTGTAGGTATCCAGGTCTTCGAGCGCCCCCGGCCCGCGTAAGATCATACCCCCGTTATTATGATAGGACTGTCCGGCGGCAATATTGGGATGTTTCATTACAAACTCCGAAACCGAACGATTTTCAGGCAGCGAAAAGGGATATTTATAAGCTCCGCCCTGAATATAATTGGGCTGCCAGTTCCAGGCCCAGTCCCTGTTTGGGTCGTAGAATCCCTCGCCATCCTCATTAACATCTCCATCTCCGTCATTGTCAATACCCTCATATCCCAGCAATTCATAATCGCCCTGTTCATCAACTCCTGCCGTGACCATCCTTCTTGGATCTTGATGGTCGGCTTTTAAGCGGCCATTGGGGTTTTTGCGGCGCATGAAAACAATGTTACCATCGCCATCCAGATCATCAAAACCATCTTCGTTGATCTCTCCGTCCCGGTCATTGTCTACCGGGATCATCCCCGAGCGTGGAGAATTCGCATTATTTGCCTTATGGAAGAAATTATCCCTGGCATCCGGATTAATTGTTGGTGTTATATAAAAGGTTTTATCCTCAAGCAGTTCCTGAATGTATTTGGTATCGGCAAATGACTCAGCCAGATACCAGGCCGTATATAATGCAAATTCGCTGCCCTGAATTTCATTGGAGTGAATATTTCCGTCTATATACATGGCAGGTTTCTTCGAAGGGTCTCCCTTTTTAAAATCTGATACGGTCATCACCCAGATATTTTTCCCCTGGAAAGATTTGCCCATGGATTCAAGCTTTACCAGATCGGGGTAGGCTTTTGCTAATTTATTGCAGATCTCTGTAATAGCCGCATAATCGTAATACCGGTTCCAGCTTACCGGTACTTTGGGATTGGAGGGGCTGCCGGAGGCTTTTAATATCTGTTCAGGCTGCTGCGCATTCACTACAAATCCCAGGATCAGCAGTGGAAGGATGCTTATTATTTTTTGTATGGTAAGTTTCATGTTGCTTAATTAATTTTCAAACCGCATCAATTTAATCAGGAGAATACATGCCCTGTTCTGCCGGGATTTTATAATGATATTTCGATTGTCTTTGTTCCGCTTGTGGGGCTGCCTGCATTAATACTTACATTTCCTGAGCCTTTGATCAGCCAGGTAAATGTTTTATTAGACTGACCTTCAATAGCATCAATAGCCTGAGATTTTCGTCCGCTGATAAGGACCTGGTTCCCGGAAGGGATTAGTTTAACAGTGATCTTTTTAACCCAATAGCTGCGTTCGCCAACTTTAGTCTGAGTGGGCAGCGATCCCCTGTTTAAGAGGGTCGCAGTAAGCCTGGTCAAACCATCTCCCAGTTTTTCTTTTTTAATATTTACAATATCAATAACAGGGGCGAGCCTGCTCAGTGCGAGAATGAAATCAGTGTGTTTTTTTACCAGTTCATCTACCAGTTGGAATGGCGGATTGATCAGGGCAAAAGGATCTAAACCTCCGATTTCAACTGTTTGTCCGGGGAAATCAGGATGATCGATCTTTTTCCATTCTGTATAGCTTGCCAGGTTCTGGTTTCCTGACCATCTTAAATAATTTGCTGCCGGATCCTCGATCTTTAAGTCCTTTTCTTTTTTTGCAGTGTCTGCCTTGGCTTTAGGTACCCACCAGCCTGGTGTGCTGAAACTATGTCGTCCATAATGAAAATAGGCCCATTGTGCAAAATCGCCTCCTCCGGCAATGGTTTTAGGTGCATCTTTTAAACCGCTGGTTTTATTATAAAGTTCAGAAACAAGAGCATTCGCCTTTGCATCAGGTTCGAAATAGCCGGTAATTATCCTTTTAGAAACTGCAGGGGCATTATAAGTAACAGGGGTTGAAAGATTATTAAAGGGGCCGAAGGTAATTACCGTATGGATGTTAAACATTTCGAACAGATTATCCAGGAGAACACGGTTTTCCATTTCAGAAACCATATGCTCACCTGAGCCCGGTACGAAATTAGGATAGGCAAAACTCATATTCTTATTGAACTGCACTCCGCCTTCCCCGTCTTCATTGAAGCTTCCGTCCTTATCATTGTCGGTCCCTTCGGAAAAAAGCAGGTATTTTCCTTTCTCGCCTTTCGAAGGATCAGCGAGGATCATCGATCTGGGTTCTTCCGGATTAACCCGGTAATTACCAGTAGGATCTTCGATCCGGATCCAGCTAATTTTCCCGTCATTATTCAGGTCTTCAAATCCGTCCTCATTTACTTTGCCATCCCTGTCATCATCCGTAGGACGTGCATTGGCACTTCTTGCATACCGTATCCTGGCAAAATACTGCTCGCTGGCATCCGGGCTCATGTTAGGGAAAACATAGAATGTATTGTTTGCCAGGAGGGTTTTAATACTGTCCTGCGAAGAGTTTTTCAATAATTTTTCTGCAAAGCCAAGGGCGAGTTCAGTCCCCAGAAGATGGCTTCCTTCAACACCTCCAACCACGGCAATAGCAGGTTTTTGTTCAGTTTTACCGGTGCCGATGCTGAGCATCCAGATGTCTTTCCCGCCGAAAGTTTTGGTCAGGGATTTTATTTTTACCAGAGAAGGATAGGATTTCGCTATCGAATTAATGCGCTGCGAGATCTGCGTGTAATTGCTGTAATCCTGGGCATGCAGGTCTCCGCAAAAGAGAAGTATGCCCATTATCCAAACAATGGTTTTGTAAATTTTACTCATGAAGTGATCGGTTAGTTTCAGCCGATTAAATTACAGAAATATTTTAATTTCCGCGTTTAATTGAAACACAGCAAGTTCGCTGCCCGGTCAATGCAGGTAAACTAATAAAAAAAGGAACTGAAAACACTCCGGATTTATTTTGGAGTGTTCCTGTAAAGCTGGTTAAAAAGGAGTTTAAATGTACCATGTGTCTGGGCGCGGAAAGTGATCTCCGGACCGAAAGCATACAGTTTGCCCTTGCCGACCTCCGCTTCAAAAGCAGTTACTCCATCCTGAAGATAAGCTTGGCCCCAGGCCCAGCCGCTTCGTAAAGGCTCAGGCTTTGAAAACCATAACAAAGGTTTGATCTTTCCTTTTGCTGCAGCCTCAGTCGAGATCCTGAAAACCGGGCTGTTATCAAAATAGATATCCGCTTCAGCTGGCATACCCCATGCTGCGGGGAGTGAATTATCCACACTTGCATTAAGTATACTCCCCGGTACATAATACTTTTCAGTTGGTAACCGCTGCTGCAGACCTCCTTTACCCATTTCTACCAGGGCGTTTTTCACAGGAAGGTTCAGGTGATAAGCCATATTTGTGCTGCTTCCTATCGTTATCATTGTTCCTCCCTGTTCAAGGAATTTCTTCAATTCAGGGATCGATTTATCCGGGCTTATTCTGCCAAGTTGTTTCCTGAATTCAGCAGGAATGATCTGCGGATCCGGGGCTGGATATCTTCCTGCTCCGGCCTGCTCGGTGTAGGCAGGGATTGCTCCGGGAACAAAAATGATCACATCATATTTAGACTTTAAATTCCCTGCATCAATATCCTGCGGATAAATTAAGGAGGCCTTGAAATGGTATTGTTCCATTAAAAATCTTACCCATCCGGATGACATGGAGCCTCCGTAGGTATCCCATAAAGCTATTCGCAATTCGGATAGTTTTACCATGCTGGAAGGTGTTTCTGATGACGGCCTTATCTCCAGCCCGGAACTGATTGCAGGCTTGTTAAGGATGTCCCTGCTTTTATCGGTTGATGGAATATAAAAATCTCCTGCATCAGCGCCATAGCTCAGGCGAAAAACATTCTGTCCTGCATTCAAAAGCTCATTTACGGCAGTAAAGGCATTGTTGGATTGTGCATTTAAAAGATATGCGTTGGAAGAAGGCAGTGATTTTACTTCCGGACCTTCAAGCTCGCCATAGGAAATGGCCTGGAACGGCCCCTTGAAGTCTTCCAGCATCCGGTCGAATTGAACATGCATCATATAGGCCAGTGTCCATCCGGCTGCATCATAGGGAGCTACCGGCGGACCTCCTTCATATTGAAAATCATTTGGATGATCCTGGGGTTCGAACATGTCCAGAACGTGGGGTCTGAATGCCTGGTTGGTTTTAACAATATAGGATCCCTTTGCGTATTTTTTGCCCGCTACGGTGAAATCCTCACTGGCCTTATGAACAAGGATACCAGTTCTCAAAAGTGCGTTAACAAATTTTACAGCCGTTGGAAAATCGGGCTGTCCGGCAGGAATTATATAGCCCCTGGCATCCCGTTTGGCAGGATCCTGCATAATCACATCATAGTATTTTGAAGGGATGGTTTGATTGGGCCCTGTTCTTGCTCCCGGCTGGTCTTTCAGGTGTGCCTGATTTATAGCTTCAACTTTATCAGGTGAGAGACCCCATGTATCTTTATTCCCCCGGTTGATGGAGTTTTTACCCATCAGGTAAATATTATATAACAGCTCATCCCGGTAACGGACTGCATAATTTAAAACTGCATAATTCAATGACACTGAGTAATCAATGGATTGACGGAAATGCCACTTCTGCGGAGCCACAGGAAAGGTGGTTCCCCCGTTAGGGATCAGTCTGCTTGGTACAAGCGGTACTTCTGTGGGATTTGGCCCCCCGATAGTTTCGGTAAGCAAACCAACCATATTATGAAAATAGGTCGTGGTCCGCAGCCCCCCGTTATACCAGGTAGAAAACACCGACCCGTATTTCTGGGTATATCCGGGTTTGTTTTCTGCATTCAGGCGGGTATTCATCGCTGCTCCCAAAGCATCTATACTGGTCATCAGGATGGGATCGAACACGTAATTGAACGGGTCCCTGTACGGAGCTCCTGCTACAATTGAGCCCGCAGGGCCTGCCTGATGGTGATTATACATGATCTGGGGTATCCATTCAATAAAGAGCTGGCGGCCGATGTTCTGCGTTTCCTTAAGATTGAGCATAAAGAAATCACGGTTATTATCGTGACCTGCGTATTTTTCATACAAGCGCGGCAGATATTGTAAAGAACGTTTTTCTGGAGTTTTTTCACGCATATACCAGTTGCTTACCAGCTCCTGACCATCCGGGTTGGCATGGGTCATCAGAATGATGGTATTATCCAGTATCCTCATCGTCTCAGGATCCTTGCGGCTGCTTAGCTGCCACAGGGTTTCGATCAGCTGATGAATTCCGAGAGTTTCTGTTGCATGCAGTCCGCCGTCTATCCATACCACAGCCTTTCCCTGATCAGCCAATACTCTTGCTTCATCAGGGGTCAGTCCTTCTGCACGGGCCAGCTTCCTGGAAATTTCTTTATACTGTTCCAGCTTTGCAAGGTTTTCGGGTGAAGAAACAATAAGCATATGCTGGGTCCTTCCTTCTTCGGTTTTGCCGATATCAACAAGCTTAATGCGGTTTGATCCGGTAGCAAGTTTCTTAAAATACGCCTCTGTCTGGGTATGAGTAGCTAATTGATAATCATCACCCATATTAAATCCAAAATGTTCTTTTGGTGATATCTGGGCGAATGCATTGCTGATAATAAATAAATAAATGATCAGAAAGGAAACCTTACGCATAGTTTTTTTGGTCTTATGTAGTGCAAGTTAATAAGTTAATTATTAAAAAAATGCTTTTTACTGCGGCTTAAATTTAGATTTAATTAAATTGCTGAACGGGGACTTTATCCCTAAACTCATTAGTATTTATGCTGCCTTACGAAGAACAAGCTTACCGGGAGTTGGAATTATGGAAATTGAAAGTGCAGCAAAAGCCTTCATTTTTGAACCATACCGCAAAGATCATTCAAACCCGGCTGAATAAGCTGATCCCGGAAAAAGTTCATAAAGCGATCACCGTGGCTATTGAAAAAATGGTTAAAGCAGTGTTGTTTGGAGCAAAATATACTACCAAAGAGCCCCGGTTGGATAGTTCACTGCAGTTAAGGGAGGCATTTGTTAGGGAAAGGATTGAGTTTTACCGCAAAACTGCATCTGCAGAAGGGGCAATTACCGGAGCCGGAGGTATTCTCCTGGGGCTGGCGGAGTTTCCTATCCTGATCGGAATTAAGATGAAATTATTGTTTGAAATTGCAGCTCTCTATGGATACGATGTGAGGGATTATAAAGAAAGACTGTACATCCTTTATATTTTCAAGCTGGCCTTTTCCAGCCAGCAGGGTAGGAATGAAGTGTTTAAACATATTTCTGACTGGGAATCTTATAAGAAGACGCTTCCGGAGGATGTGGATCAGTTTGACTGGCGCAGCTTTCAGCAGGAATACAGGGATTATATTGATCTGGCTAAGATGGCGCAGCTTATTCCGCTGATAGGTGCTGCCGTAGGAGCAATAGTCAATTACAAGCTCATCAATCAGCTTGGCGAAACAGCAATGAACTGCTACCGGATGCGTAAGGTCAGTCCACTGAAGATCCTTAACCGCTAGGGATCCGAATTTAAAACAGCCTTTCGTTTGGGGGTACTATTCCTTTAAGCCTGAGATAAACCGTTGCCTGCGCCCGGTGATGTGTCTGATGCTCGAAAGCCTTGTTTAACCAGCCAAACCGGGTTGCCTCAAAATTGCCGCGCTTTACTATTTCTTCCATTTTTGAGGCATCCATGTTCTTCAGGGCATTTATTGCAAAATCATAACATTCAAGGACAAGATCTTGCAAAGAGGCTTTATTTTTGAATTCTTCCATCTTTTCAAGGACTTTACCCTGGTAGATCGGGTTTGCACCGGTGCCGGCTGAAATCAGCCCAACGGTACCCTGCGACATATGGAGCATTTGTTCTGCAAAACTCCGTAAGTCATTTCCGGGTTTAAAGTTTATTCCCTCCTCAGGCATTACCTCCAGGTATTCCCTGGTGTAGATCTTTGCCCTTTCCCAGTCGGATATTAAATGCGCTTTAACACTTTCATCTCTTAATCCCTGGGCCTGCAATGAATTACTCATCAGAATAATTCCGCAAATGAAGAAAATAGATTTTAAAAGCTTCATATTATTCCGCTATTGATCCTTATTAAATTTAACTCAATAAATTTCCCGCCATATCCACGCGTACATTATAGGGCTGAAGATACCGGTCGGCAAGTACAGCAAACTCCTTTCTGCTGATCGCTCTTTTCATGTCGAATTCACTATGAAAGTTAAAACTTTCCTTCCATCCTTCTTTTATTTCTTTTTCCAGTTCTTCACCCCGGGCGGCGGTGAATTTAAAAAGGCTGATGGCATCCCCAATGGTCATCGTATCCCTTTTATTATCGGCAAACCAGATCTGGCTCCGTGAATAGAATTCTTTCATAGGAGCCTTTAATTGACTGGTGATCACCACTCCCGTTGTGTCAAAACGCATTGTATTTAAGTTTCCCTCCTGCATCAATAAGGGTTTCAGTAAACCGCTTAATCCGATGCGCTGAAATGCCAGTGCATTCGGATCAGTAAAACTGATGTCTGAAAAGGGGATCAGTGTGGCATCAAAAGCCAGTAATTCGCCCTGTACTACCCGGATATTGATATTCTTTGAGGTAGTTTTAAAGAATGTGCAAAATGCAGCTATTGTGCCCGCAGCCTGTCCTGCCGACATATTTAGGGTTTTAAGCTGGCCGATCTTTTCCGGGACTAAAATGAAATTTTCTTCAAGGGCCGGCATCAGAGCTCCCAGGGGGACGGGGATCAGTAAATTACCTCCGGTATTTTGTGCAGAATACCCAAGTGCAACCGTGCTCCGGTATACTTTACTTTCCAGGGGCTTATTTGCTAATTCTGGACTGATCAAGGTTTTTTTAGGGTCTATCTTAAGCAAAGACGCTACAGAAAGATTTTGAGTTGCATCAATAACTACATCGGCCTTTATCTTTTGGCCGCTTTTAAGTCTGATCTCCCATCCTTTCCCATCCTTTTCAATTTTAACAAGCGCATTATTCAGGCTGAAACTTAGGTTTTTAACCGTATCCATTATGCTTTTCAATAGAACCGGAGCTGCCATTAAGTTAACAGGAGCCTTTAGGGAATCTTTTTGGGAAGGTTTGCTTTTGCTTTTATAATGGTTCTGTATTTTTTCAATGAATGGAAGATCCTCTTCAGAGATTGCCGGACTGACTGCGGGAGTTTGGGTTAAAAGGATAGTTTTAACGCCGGATCGGGCCGACTGAATGGCAGCTGCAGCACTGCCGCTGGTGTTCCCTATCACAAGAACGCCTGTCTTGGTCGTTTGGGCCTGCATGGTAAAAGTTAAACCCAGAAGTATAAAAAATGTAAAAAGTCGTTTGATCATGATTATATCTAAATGTGTGAAAATACTGTTTCTTTAATTAAATTTATCAATTGCACAGATTCAAAGTTTTATGAAACTCCTAAAATCCCGTAATAGTATCATTGTTCTGCTCTGTCTTCTAAGTTTTACACTAGGCGGCTTTATAGCCGGAAAAGCCGACGAACAAAAGATCACGATCGCCCTTGTTGAACAGGCACAAAAGCTCTTTGGATTAGAATTCACAGCGGTTGAGGCCGATTCTATGCTTGGGGAGCTGGAAGATCAGCGGAAAAACTTTGCAGAGCTCCGTAAACTCCCTATTCCCAATGCTGTTTCCCCTGCACTTATTTTCAGTCCTCTTCCTGTAAATTATGTGTTCCCTGACCGGGTCAATGGGTTTAAAGCCTCCCCACAGGCAAAAGCAGTCATGCCTGCCGACCGGGAAACCCTGGCTTTTTATACGATCGGCCAGCTTGCTGAACTTATCCGTACGAAGAAGATTTCTTCAGTAGAACTGACTCAGTTCTTCATCGGGAGGATAAAGAAATATGACCCGGCGTTAAAATACAGTGTTACCCTTACGGAGGAACGTGCAATGGATCAGGCACGTAAAGCAGATGCGGAAATCGCATCAGGAAAGTACCGTGGATTGCTTCATGGAATTCCCTTCGGTGTCAAGGACCTACTGGCAACTGTTGATTATAAAACAACCTGGGGTTCTGTTGCTTACCGGGATCAGGTAATAAAGACGGATGCAACCGTGCTCAGCCGGCTGGAAGGTGCAGGTGCAGTTTTAATTGCAAAACTGTCTTTGGGGGAGTTAGCCATGGGTGATGTTTGGTTTGGAGGCAAGACAAAGAACCCGTGGAATATTACCAGGGGCTCGAGCGGCTCTTCGGCCGGATCCGCAGCGGCAGTGGCTGCCGGATGTTTGCCATTTGCCATAGGTTCCGAGACTTTAGGCTCGATTGTTTCTCCTTCCTCAGAATGCGGAACTACCGGATTGAGGCCTACCTTCGGCCGTGTCAGTAAATTCGGTGCGATGGCATTAAGCTGGAGCATGGACAAACTCGGCCCCATTACCCGGAGCGTGGAAGATTGTGCGATTGTATTCAATGCAATCCAGGGGAGTGATGAAAAAGACCTCAGCCTTATTACTGCACCCTTTAATTATAACTCCCCATCAGGCACAAACCTCAAAGGGCTGCGTATCGGATATATAAAATCAGAGTTTTCCAGGAAATATGCTAACCATTCAAATGACAGTATAACTTTAAGTAAACTTGGCCAGATGGGCGCAGAACTGATACCGATGGAACTTCCCGATCTTCCATACAGTGATATGCTTATCGTTTTATCTGCAGAAGCCGGCGCTGCTTTCGAAGATCTGACACTTTCTAACCGCGATGATCTTCTTGTCAGACAAAATAAAAGCGCCTGGCCCAATACATTCAGGTCATCGCATTTTATTCCTGCGGTTGAGTATATTCAGGCCAACAGACTCAGGACATTATTAATAGCGCAGCTGAATGAAAAAATGCAGGAAGTGGATCTGTTTATAGCTCCTTCGTTCGGGCGGAATTTACTGGCAACCAATCTAAGCGGCCACCCCTGTGTGGTTTTGCCAAATGGTTTTAGAAACGGCCTGCCCGGCAGTATTACCTTTACCGGCAAATTATTCGGTGAAGGCAAACTGCTGGAAGCTGCCCAGGCCTATCAGAATGCAACAGGTTTTAATGATACGCACCCTGCATTAAATTTTTAAAATTAATCATATCTCTTTCAAACTGGTTTATCCTGTAATATGCATAAAAGCATCTCTGAAATATTTCAGCTTCAAAAAATTCATAGCCTTAATTTAAGAACCACTGATGCAGCAGTAAGGAAGGATAAACTCAGAAAGCTAAAATCCATCATTCAAAGCAATGAAAACCTGATATTTGAGGCCTTACAGAAGGATCTTCGCAAATCTGAATTTGAGGCTGCCCTGGCGGAGGTTTATTTTATATACGCTCAGATTGATTTTACCATAAGTAATCTCTCCTCCTGGATGAAGCCGCGCAGAGCAAGGGCAACCTTCAGCAGTATCTTATCCCGCAACAGGATCTATTATGAACCTAAAGGTGTGGCCCTGGTAATGGCTCCATGGAATTATCCGGTTCAATTGATATTATCTCCCCTGGTTTCAGCCATTGCAGCGGGTAACTGCGTGATGCTTAAACCTTCGGAAGTGAGCGCTTCCAGCAGCGCATTGATCACTAAAATTATTAATGATCATTTTGATGAAAAGGAAGTTGCCTGTTTTGAAGGGGATGTTACAGTTTCTGAAGAATTATTGGAATTACCGTTTGATCATATATTTTTCACAGGCAGCACCGAAGTTGGCCGGATCGTAATGAAAGCCGCAGCCAGGCATCTGAGCACGGTGACCCTGGAGCTTGGGGGTAAATCGCCGGTTATCCTTGCGGGAGATGCGGATCTTACCAAAGCCGCAGAAAAAATTGCCTGGGGAAAGTTTATGAATGCCGGGCAAACCTGTATCGCCCCTGATTATATTCTGGTTAAAGCTGAGCAGGAGGAGGCCTTTGTTTCTCTGATCTGCAAACAGATAGATAAATTATATCAGTCCGGTACCCGGATTGATAAGAACAGTTACGGGAAAATCATTAACCCGCGGCATTATCAGAGGTTAACAGCGCTGAGAGATCAGGCAATATCAGAAGGAGCCATACTTGCCAAAGGAGGTGAGGATGATGAACAGGATCTTACCATAGCGCCCAGCGTTCTTAAGGGGGTTCCGAAAACCGCCTCAATTATGGAGAAAGAGATATTCGGCCCCCTGCTTCCTGTCATTTCCTATACATCCCTGGATGAAGCGATAAATTTTATCAATCAGAAACCCAAGCCTCTGGCCTTATATGTTTTTTCTCGATCTGATTCAACTGTTCAGGAGATAATAAAAAGAACTTCCGCCGGCGGTACCTGTATTAACGACGTGGTTTTGCATATTTCCAATCCTCACCTTCCCTTTGGCGGGGTAGGCAGTAGCGGAATTGGGAGTTCTCATGGCATTTTCGGTTTTAAAGCTTTTTCGCATGAAAGGGGTGTCATGTTTCAGTCGGGACTGGATTTCACTAAACTGGCCTATCCTCCCTATGGGGCTAAAGGCCGGCTTTTAAAATGGCTTAAGAAAATTATCTGATTTTAAATGATCGAAGTACTGCATTTATTCCCAAAACTCAATTCATCCCTTATCCAGGTGCTGGATAAGCTTGAGCCTGCACAGTGGAATAAGTCTACTATCTGCAGGGATTGGACGGTAAAAGATATTGCAGCACACTTACTCGACGGAGCCTTAAGGAGGCTGTCGCAGGGTCGTGACGGCTGCCGGACGGAAACGCCCGGGATAAATTCATATAACGACCTGCTTGCTTATCTTAATGAGCTGAATGCAATTTGGGTAAATGCCTATAGAAGAATAAGTCCGGAAATTTTGAAGGCACAGTTAAAAACTGCCCAGGATGAATTATACGCCTATTTGCAAAGTCTTGACCCGGATGCCCCGGCTTTATACCCGGTTACATGGGCGGGTGAGAGCAGCTCTGCCAACAGTTTTGATATTGCCCGCGAATACACCGAGCGATGGCTTCATCAGCAGCAGATCCGGCAGGCGGTAGGCGCAGAATCCGTATTAAGCAAAGAATTATATCATCCTTTTCTTGAAGTGTGTATGCAGGCGCTTCCCTATCATTTTAAGGAGACAGAGGCCCTTACGGGTTCCCTTGTCACTGTTGAGATCGTTGGTGAGGCCGGAGGTCAATGGTCTGTGATCCGGTCAGAAAATTCATGGGAATTTACAAACCTTGGCGGAGAAAGCAGTGCCCGGGTATATATAGACCAGAATATTGCCTGGATGTTATTTTCCAAAGGGATGGATATCCAGGAAGGCTCGCAGTTCTGGCAGGTCACGGGAGACCGCACTCTTGGCATCCATGCCTTAAAGATGGTGGCTTTTATGGTTCGTAAAAATTAAATTTTATATATATGTCTGATATTGAGAATTTAAAGTATCCGATAGGGAGGTTTAAATATGAACCTTCAGGTCAGGAGGAATTAGAAAAGCAAATTGAACGGATTGCCTCTCTGCCCGGAAAATTGCGGTCAGTTGCCGAGGGCCTAACAGAGGAGCGTTTAGATACCCCTTATCGCGAAGGCGGGTGGAGTCTGCGGCAGGTTATCCATCATATTCCTGATAGTCATATGAATGCATATATCAGATTCAAGCTGGCAGTCACCGAGGACAATCCCATAATAAAGCCCTATTACGAGGATCGCTGGGCGGAATGTGATGATGCCCGGCATGGTCCTGTTTCAGTTTCTCTAAATCTTTTGGAAAGCATTCACAACAGATGGGTATTATTTTTAAATAGTCTACCGGAGGCAGCTTTTAACCGTACCTATCATCACCCGGAGCAGGGGAAAGATTATAGCTTAAGAGAAGTTGTAAGTATGTATGCCTGGCATGGCGAACATCATTTGGCACATATCACCGAAGCCGAAGCGCGTAACAGGGATAAATAAAAGCAGCCGTCCCATCGGTCAAAGGATCACAAAAAAAAAGAGGCTGTACATTTTGCAAATGTTACAGCCTCTTTTAAAAAAGATCAGAAATTTTTATTGAGCCTGAGCTCTGGCTTCTGCTTTCATTGATTCATTAGCTACGATAACGATCTCAACACGACGGTTCTGAGCTCTTCCTGATTCGCTGGTATTACTAGCGATCGGTTCAGTTTCTCCTCTTCCTTCAGTGGTAAGACGTGAAGCGCTTATACCCTGTGACTGAGCATATGCTTTAACCGCTGCAGCACGACGTTCTGACAGACGATAGTTGTATGCATCTGTACCAGTAGCATCCGTGTGACCAACAATTAAAATATTGGTCTCAGGGTTGTTCTTTAAGGAAGTAGCAAGGCTTTCAATATTAGTTCTTGCTGCAGGCTTAAGATTAGACTGATCTACATCGAACAGGATACCTGAATCGAATTTCACAATGATACCTTCACCTTCACGGATAACTTCAGCACCTGGTACAGTTTGTTTGATCTCTTCTGCCTGACGATCCATTCTGCGGCCGATATAAGCTCCTGCAGTTCCGCCTATAGCGCCGCCGATAATTGCTCCAACCGCAGTATTTCCTGCTTTTTTACCTATGATCGCACCGATCGTGCCACCAGTTGCTGCACCGATAACAGCGCCCTTTTGTGTTTTAGTTGCAGTTGCACAACCTTCAAATAACATCGTTGAAGTGGCGAGTGCTAATCCTAATGTTGCTATTTTAATCTTTGTATTTTTCATGATTATAAGTTTATTCTTAAGAATGTTATTTTCAAACCTAATGCCAAAAACAAAATCCTGTCAAAAGCGTGTATTTTTGCAGAAAGATGGAAACAAATAAAGAGACAATATGTTTACTAGGCTGCGGATGGCTGGGCTTTCCTCTTGCAGTCACTCTGATTTCGAGGGGTTTCCATATAAAAGCCTCAACTACAAGCCCTGCGAAGCTTCCCATGTTGAGAAGCGCAGGGATTGACCCGTTTTTAGTACAGTTTACTTCCCTGAAACCTGATCCTGATCTTAGTCAGTTTCTTAAAGCCGATACGCTTATTGTTTCCATTCCTCCGGCCAGGAAGAATACGGATGGTGCAGATAACTACCGGAAAATGGCTGAAACACTTCGCAGGCTTCTTCCTGACAGCAGTATTTCCACCCTGATCTTTATAAGTTCCACTTCCGTGTATGCTGACACAAATTCAGTTGCTGATGAAAGTAGCCCGGTAATGCCTGATTCTGCTTCGGGGAAACTAATGGCCGAAGTGGAGATGATGTTCAGTTCCCTTCCTTTAAAGGTCATTATCTTACGATTAGCGGGTTTGATCGGACCTGGCAGGATGCCGGGTAGGTTCTTTGCAGGTAAATCCAATCTCCCGAACGGAGCCGCGCCGGTTAATCTGGTTCACCTGGATGACGTTATCGGGGCCATCCACTGCGTTTTGGATGATCCGGGAGCTTCCGGGGTATATAATGTTTGTGCGCCAACGCATCCGCCAAAGCATGAATTTTATACGGAGGCGGCAAAACAGGAAGGATTGGAGCTGCCGCATTTTATTCCGGAGGCATCCGGCTGGAAAATAATTTCATGTGATCGTCTCCAAAACGAGCTTAATTATAAATTTAAATTCCCCTCCCTTTTGGAATGGCTTAATCCCAGGAGGGGCTGAGAAGCAAAATGGTCTTAATATTAATTGTATACCTTTAGGTATGTAACGAAGCTGGGTTTATTAGTATTGATTTGATATACTTTGCTTAATTTTATACTTCAAAGTAATTTACCTGTGAAATCAGGCAAGAGCCTGTGTGAAATTTTAATCTAAATAATAAATGAAGAAAATACTTTCCCTGATCGCTTTTTTCCTTTTGGCTCAGTCGGGAATTTTTGCATCCCTACCTGATACTGTATTAATTAACAGGGTAAAAGAAATAGCTTCCCAGGTTCAAAAGAAATATGCTCCGGACAAGAGAACAGAACTTTTTCAAATGCAGTTGCAATCTGAAAATCCTTTAACCTATACTGTAGAGGTAAGTAAATCAGTAGCGCTGTCGGAATTGCAGTCAGCCTTGAAAAGTCAGAATATTAACGCAACTATCAATGGGCAGGTTCTTCCTGCGGCGGCTTTGGAGGGAAAGATCTATGGAGTTGCAAACCTTTCTGTTATCAACAGCAGATACGCGCCAAGCCATGCTGCAGAAATGGCTACTCAGTCCCTGTTAGGTACACCTGTTAAGATCCTGAAAAAGGAGAAAGGGAATTATTTTATCCGGACTCCGGATAATTATTTATCCTGGACGGAGTCTGCTGGTATAACGCCTATGAATCAATCCGAATTTGACGCCTGGCAAAAATCCAGTAAAGTGGTATATCTGGAAGTTTACGGGCATGCCTACTCAGAGCCTTCAGAAACATCCTTACCGGTTTCTGATCTGGTAGCAGGAAATATCCTCCGGCTTCTGGAAAATGCAGGGGCTTTTTATAAGGTTTCTTTTCCTGATAAGCGTATTGCGTATATTCCAGTTAAGAAAGCGCAGCCCTATAGCCAATGGGTTTCCCGCCCGGATCCAAGTGCCGGACAGATATTGAAAACAGCAAAAACATTTTTAGGGGTTCCTTATTTATGGGGAGGCACATCTGCAAAGGGGATGGATTGCAGCGGCTTTACTAAAACAAGTTTTTTCCTCAACGGCATAGTTCTCCCAAGAGATGCCTCCCAGCAGGCCCTTGTGGGTGAAAAAATTGATATTTATGAAAATGATACGGTGAGTTTGGCCAAATCACTCAAAAATCTGAAGCCCGGCGATCTGATGTTCTTTGCCGGAGATAAGCGTAATTTAAGGGTAACCCATACAGCTATCTACCTTGGAAACGGGGAATTTATACAGGCGGCCGGTCTGGTGAGAATAAACAGTATGATAAGCGGATCTAAAAACTACGATGATTATCAATCCAGAACCCTGGTAAGCGCCCGTCGGATGCTTACCGCTATAGGAGATCCGGAGGTAACCCGCGTAAATAGGCACCCGTTTTATAAAGCAGTTGCAGAATAACTATCTATGAAACCAACCCAAAAAAACATATGAATATTTTCGTCGGTGGACTTCCATTTAAAGTAGATGAGAGTGAATTAAGAGAGCTTTTTGAAAAGTATGGAGAGCTTACTTCAGTTAAACTTATCATTGATAAGCAGAGCGGACGCAGTAAAGGCTTTGGCTTTGTTGAGATGGCTGATGAAGCTGCAGGCCAGCAGGCTATTGATGCGCTTGACGGCACTGAATTATACGGCCGGACCATTGGTGTCAGGATTTCTGAAGATAAGAAACCCGACCGCAGATACTGATCCTTTAAAAATACGCCTTTACCCCAATACCCAGTTTTAGAATGTCTTTGAAAGGGAGATAATCTTTGTTCTTAAACCAGCTTACAGCATAAAGTTCATTTGTGTTCAGTTCGGTATATAGGGCGAATTGTTCTATGCCCGTGGAGGAAAGGCTTTTAGGCGTATTTATTTTTATTTCTGTACTCAGCGATGCATGGATCCGCACAGCTGAAGACCACCAGTAGTAACCGTCGGGGTACTGATTTTTATTAAAGGTGGTATGAAATTTCCCTCCCGGATGATGTGAAACGAAGAGCCCGGGATTAATCGGGTTTATAACTATCAGTTCCTTTATTCTGATTTTGAAGGGCCGGTAGGCAAACTTTGCAGCAAAAATATCCTGCCTGCCTCCTTTTGATTTAGGAACATATCCCCAGGCCAGATCCAGGCTTCCTGTATTTTTCCGGAATAGATTATAACCAAGCCCGAAGCTGTTGTACCCAATGCTTCCTGCACGCTGGATCATTGCAGTTTCCGGAATAAGAAATCTCTGAGCCCTTATTTGTCCGGGAAGGATCAGCAGGGAGCAGAGGGATAGAATACGGTATATCTTTTTAAAATGCAACATCGTTATATTTGAAAGTGTCATTAATAATTTCCACGACCAGGAAGTGGCGGTTATACAGCGAGTTGGTAGTGATTACCGGAAGCGTGGCCGAATAAGGATACTGGATGCTTTCTTTATCCACATGAGCATTCAGCACGGCGTGTACCCTCCCATTATCGGTCAGGATTTTGCCATAGCCATCAAACAACTTTCTATCAAAATCTCCGCTTGTTGGCGGAACATGGGCAATCGCCATATATGCCCTTACGCCTGCCGCAGGTTCAAACTCTTTTTTCAGCCAGTTAAGATCGGGAACAGTGCCGTTAAAATTATATTCCCTGCTGTTCGTATTATGGCATACGAATTTAATTCCACGGTAAATAAAACTGAAATCCAGCTCCTTATTGTAAATCCTTTTAAAAATATCCACCCCGTTTGCCGCATGATCATGATTTCCGATCACGCCAATATGGGGTGCGGCCAGTTTGGAATAAATATTTTCAACCCACTTAAATTCCTGGAGCAGGCCAAAGTCAGAGATATCACCATTAAGTATCACAAAATCCACACCTTTCAATGCGTTTACCCGGGTGACAAAGGGCTGGAGATCATCATAAGCCCGCTGAGAATCGCCGCTCAGAATAAATCTGATAGTGTCATCCCCAGCGGTTGAAAACAGGCGGGCAAGGTTTTTTGAATTTACTTCCTCGGGAGTATCCCTATCGAACTTCTGGTTTGGGCTGTATTCCAATCTGTCGCATGAGCCAAGAAGAAGGGTAAGAAGGAAGGCTGACAGAACTCTAAATCTCATAGTATCTAAACTTTGCATGTTAAACTTTAGACCGGGAGAATAGTTTTAATTTTCCTTTAATTACCGGGGGTTTGCGGTAACATTTGCGGTAACATTCTCATATTTAGGGTGACTCATCAACAAAATTCATATTTTTGCAACAATCAAGGGGATGGAGCCGTTTGATGGTTGTGCACAAAATAAACCAGTTAAACCTTTAAGTACATTATGAAAAAATTAATTCTTCTTTGCGGAGTTGTCTTTTTATTCGCAGCCGTAACGGCATTTCAGACAGATAATCAGGCTGAATTTAAATTTGAAAAAGAAACGCATGATTTCGGTAAGATCCCGCAGGGGAAGCCTGTAAGTGTAGAATTTAAATTCACAAATACAGGTTCAGAGCCGCTAATTATCAGCAATATTGAAAGCGTATGCGGGTGTACAGTGCCTAAATATACCAGCACACCGATATTGAAAGGACAGTCAGGATCAATTACAGTGACGTATAATGCCGCTGCCCTTGCGCCTTTCAGTAAAGGATTGACCATCAGGTCCAATGCTAAAACTCCTGTAAAAGTTATTTATATCAAAGGGGAAGTGGTTGCCGCTTCTGCAGAATAAACCTGTAAATTTTAAGGGACCCGCATTTTAATTTTATGCGGGTCTTTTTTTTGCCCGGACTACCAGGCTCCTTTCACTTTCATAGTTAAAGTGTATACCGATGTACTTGAAGTAATAAAGAGCTGATCTTTATTCTTACCCCCGAAACATACGTTCGCAGTCCATCCCGGCAGGTCGATATGCTCAATTTTTTTGCCTTCGGGACTAAAAACAGTTACACCACGGCCCGTCAGATATAAATTACCCTGTTCATCAAGGGTCATTCCGTCCGATCCCATTTCGGTAAATAAGCGTCTGTTCGCAAGGGTCCCGTCTTTGTTAATATCGTATTTATACGTCTTTTTCGCATCGATATCGGCTACAAACAGGCTCCTGCCATCCGCTGAGCCTACAATTCCATTTGGCTGGACCAGGTTACTGTCTACGAGAATGGCTGTTTTTTTGCCCTTTGGGGTATAATAAACATGGTGGCCATCCATTTCTCCGGTTTTGCGTTCCCAATATGGACGCTGGTAATAAGGATCAGTAAAATAGATGCCTCCCTCTGGAGCAATCCAAAGGTCGTTGGGACCATTAAACCGCCTCCCTTTATAATTGCTCAGGATAACTTTTATTTTTTTACGCGGGCTTATAGACCAGATCTCATTATTCTCATCAGCAGCCGTTATGAGGTTTCCTCTTTTATCGAAGTACATTCCGTTTGACCGTCCGGCCTTTTCAAGAAATACGCTTAACATCCCCTCGGTACTGTACATCCATATCTTGTCATCAGGCTGATCGGTGAAATAAACATTTCCCTTTTTGTCTGCAGCCGGGCCTTCAGTGAATTTAAACTGATTTGAGATCAGTTTAGGTTTTGCATTATCGGCGATAATTTTTGACCCTGTATCGGCTGAAGAACTGCCGTATGCCTGAAATACCGCTGAATGAGATAGCCTTTCCTTATCCGGGAAATATGCAGTCAGGAGGAGTGCTGTGCTAAATAAAATGGAGGTGCAATTCATACTTATCGGTTTAATTAAAGACTTGGGGTTTTACCACCGTCAACGGGAACATTTATCCCGTTAATATAAGATGCGGCAGGGCTGGCCAGGAAAGCTACAGCGGAGGCTACTTCATGAGCTTCGGCAATTCTGCCCGCTGGTATGCTGCTGATCATTTCGGTTTTCACCTGCTGGATGCTTTTCCCCTCTCTTTCAGCAATTGAGCTGATCAGGGATACCAATCGCCCGGTCATGGTAAATCCGGGCAGGACATTATTTACTGTTATACCAAAGGGAGCAAGTTCAATTGAAAGCGTTTTCGCCCAGCTTGCAACTGCTCCGCGTATGGTGTTTGAAACACCCAGGCCTTTCAGCGGCGTCTTGACTGATGTGGAAATGATATTAATTATCCTTCCAAAACCATTCTTTTTCATTGACCCGGTAAGGGCCTGTACCAGGATCTGGTTACAGATCAGGTGCATGTTAAATGCCTTAATAAATTCATCCGTTTTGGCATCAATTGCCGGTCCTCCTGCCGGTCCTCCCGTATTATTAACCAAAATATCCACCTGATTTTTAGAAGCGTATTCTTCAATAATTGTACTTAACTGCTGAGGCTCATTAAAATCAGCGACAAGGTAATGATGCCCCGCTGTACCAGACCCGGGAAGTTCGGTAAGTACCTCTTTTAACTTAGATTCATTCCTGGCTAGCAGGGTGATGTCTGCTCCAAGCAGGGCAAGTTCGATAGCAGCGGCTTTTCCTATTCCCTGAGTACTTCCGCATACCAGGGCCCGTTTACCTTTCAGATTTAAATCCATTTTTTAATTTATAAATATTCGCTAGGGCAGCACTGAGAAATATTGTTCAAGCTCCTGAAGCGTGTTTGAGTTGGTTGCTATATCCTTAATTATCTTTCCTTTTTCCATCAGAAGAATGCGCTCGCATACCCCGGTAACATGATTAAGATCGTGGCTGGAAATGATGGTTGTTATGCGTTTGTTCAGGCTGATCTCCCTGATCATATTCTTTAAACGGATCTGCGTACTCGGATCAATATTGGCGAAAGGCTCGTCGAGCATTAATACTTCAGGATCCTGTAAAAGACTGGCGGCGACGCCCACTTTTGACTGATTGCCTTTTGAAAGATCGCGGATATATTTTCCTTTATTGAGGATTTCGCCATTGAAAAAATCGCTAAATCCCAGGAGTTCTGTATCAATCTGTGCTTTGTTTTTATTGTGGAGGCCGCCCATGAAGTGAAAGTATTCTTCGGGGGTCAGGTAATCGATAAGGAAACCTTCATCCAGATAGGATGCGGTATAGGCTTTCCAGTGGTCAGTGCCGGCCACATTTCTTTCCATTGAGCGGATTTCCCCGCTGTCGGGCCTGATCAGATCAAGCATCATACGAAACAGGGTAGTTTTGCCGGCTCCGTTATTTCCTACCAGCCCCACAGTCTCCCCCTTTGAGATGGTTAATTCAGGGATATTTACTACCCTGACCCCATTATATGACTTTTTTAAGTTTTGTACTTCAATCATCTTTATTGGTTTCTAAATCCCTCTGCAATAGTATAACGTTTATCCCTGAATATCGCCACCAGCCTGCTCAGCCAGAATTCCCGGCTGATAATAAATACCAAACCGGTCATGCCGATCAGAGCCAGGCCCGCCTCTGCATATCCGAAAAAATGAAATGGAAAATAGATCAGAAAAGGAGCCAGCAGCAGGGGTATAGATAGCATCCATTGTGAAGCTCCTACTCCTTCCCAGTTAAAACTCGCACTCTTGCTCAGATCGATCCTTTTGTAATTACGATTTGCAAAATAAAGTACCAGGACCGTATTGACACCTAAATTCCAGACATACATAATAAAGTGAACGGCCAGCACCTTCCACCCATAATATACATAAGGGATAGTAAGGATAAAACACAGGGAAGAAAACAGTGTAAACAGGAGGAATTTGGCCCTGAAGAAATCTTCTGCATCTATCCTTCCGGATAAAATTCCGTCAAAATGCGAGCTTTGCCAGCTGAACATAAACTGGCCGTAATTGATAATAAAGATACCTGTCATGAACATTCCGCAGAATACGATCGCAGAATAGCCGGAGAATTCCGCTTTGGAATAAAAAATAAGACCATAGAACAGAAAGAAGAGGCTCATCATAAGTACAGACCTGGGCCGCTTATTTCGAAAGATCAGTTTTAATTCATTTGCCGCAAGATCACCAGATCTTCCGAAACGATTTAAAAAAGGGATTTCCGTACTTGATTTATGGGAAGCATCAGTTGAATGAAGTTCATCCAGGTATAGATTGCTTTTCAGGAACTGATAATTTATAGTATACATTACGGCAGCTAGCAGCAGGCTGGAAACGGAGTAATACGGGTATTTGCTAATTGCATTAAAAACAATTGCTGAAAGGCTGGAAATGGATATAAGCTTAAAATAATAATCGAAAGCAAACAAGGCCAGCAGCAGCCCGAAAAACATCAGCATCCAAAGCGCATTCAGATTGACCTTTCTCTTGAGCCAAAGGCTGAAAAAATGGTTGAACATGGTCAGGCCTGCAATGGTTAAGAGGATAGCCCAAAAAGCTGCAGCTCCCTCTTCCGGAAGGAGTACCTTGATCATAAACGGAAGGGTTAACAGAAAAGGCGCAAGGTTAAAGGCAGTCCCCAGTGAGGTTAAGGAAAGATAATTGATTATCTGACTTCGTTTAACCGGAAGATGCAGGTATGGCTTGACGCTGAGCGTAGGCAGCTCCTGCAGCTGAAACCGCATCAGAAGGTCCATTAAAAAGTAATATAAAATGAAGCTCCTGAATATTATAACAGGGTCATCTTCAGGATAGGTTTTGACAAGTATCTGATCAAGAAAAAAAGCAACAATCAGAATATTAGAGAGAATATACAGGATCAGAAGGCCCATCACAACTCGCATGATAACGCTTTTTCCGGTATTTTTCGACCTCCAGAAGGCTTTCCACTGGTGCAGAAGAAATGTTAAAGTCATATCGGAAATTAGGAAATTTATTCAGGTTTTAATACTTATACTTCCCTTTCCATAGGGATTTTAAGCGCTCACGAAGTTTTTCTTCCGCAGGGTTCGCCCCCGGATCATACAGGAGTGTGCCGCTCAGCTGATCGGGCAGATATTCCTGTGCTGAGAAATTATTTTCATGGGCATGAGAATACTGGTATTCCTTGCCATAACCGATATTCTTCATCAGTTTGGTCGGGGCATTGCGTAAATGAAGGGGTACAGACTGGTCGCCGGTCCTGGAAACCAATTCCTGGGCTTTATTAATGGCTTCGTAACTGGCATTGCTTTTCGGAGAAGAGGCCAGGTAGGTTACAGTCTGAGATAAGATGATCCTTGATTCAGGCCATCCGATCACATTCACCGCCTGGAAGCAATTGTTTGCCAGCAGAAGGGCATTCGGATTGGCATTTCCGATATCTTCGGAGGCTAAGATGAGCAACCTGCGGGCGATAAACAGCGGATCTTCCCCGCCTGCGATCATTCGGGCCAGCCAGTATACAGCCGCATTCGGGTCGCTTCCGCGGATGGACTTGATGAAGGCGGATATGATATCATAATGCTGCTCGCCAGCTTTATCATACAGGGCCATGTTCTGTTGAACGTGTTTCAGGACCAGCTCATTACTGATAGTGATCTTATCGCTGTTCACCGCATTGACAACCAGTTCCAATACGTTCAGAAGCTTTCTTGCATCACCGCCTGATAACCTGAGAAGGGCCTCATGCTCTTTAATGATGATCTTCTTGTTCTTAAGGTAATAATCTTCGGCTAATGCCTTATTAAGAAGTTCAAGAAGTTCATCTTCAGTTAAATTCTTCAGAATATATACCTGGCTTCTGGAAAGCAGTGCGGAGATGACTTCGAAAGATGGATTTTCAGTCGTAGCACCTACAAGCGTGACAAGGCCGCGCTCAACTGCCCCCAGAAGGGAGTCCTGCTGTGACTTTGAAAAACGGTGGATCTCGTCAATAAATAGGACAGGCAGGTTTTCATTCTCCTCCTTCAAGCGTGAGGCTTTATCTATCACTTCGCGGATATCTTTTACTCCCGAATTGATTGCACTTAAACTAAAAAAAGGCCGGCTTAACTGACGGGAAATTATAAAGGCTAAAGTCGTTTTCCCAACCCCCGGCGGTCCCCACAGGATCATCGATGGAAGCTGCCCGCTTTCAATTGCAAGGCGCAGAATAGCCCCATTGCCGACCAGATGCTTTTGGCCTACATAGTCATCAAGCGTTGCAGGGCGCATTCGTTCTGCAAGAGGAGGTATAGTTGCCATTTAAATTAACGATTGATGATTAAAGCCGGGTCATAATCATTCTCTGAACCGGGAATCCCCGAAATTTATATTCCCATTTCCTTATCCTGATAATCCTGTACCATTTCAACAGCATGAGTAACAGAATCACCGATTATCGTCAGGAATGTTCCCGGTTTCACATGTTTTACCGCATAATCGAAGGCCTCCCTGCTTTTGTTGATCACCTGTATTTGGATCTCCGGTTTTCTCTCTCTAAGTCCTTCCATCAGTAGCTCGACTATATTTTCCCTGCTTCTTCCGCGAAGATATTTTTCCTGGCAAATGATCACATCATCAAACATTTCAGCCGAAATCCGGCCGATCTCCCGGAGGTCATCATCTCGCCTGTCTCCAGTACCTGAAATAATCCCTGTATTATGTTTTGATTCAAGGGTGGAAAGGAATGCTTTGATCCCTCTTAAACCATCGGGGTTATGAGCAAAATCAACCATTACTTTAAAATCCTTCAACTCGAAAATATTCATCCTCCCCGGGGTCTGGGCAGAGGAAGGAATGAATGTTTCCAGGGATAGGCGTATATCTTCTATTTTAAATCCCCATACAAATGCCGCAAGGCTGGCCGCCAGGGCATTCTGGGTCATAAAGCTAACGGTACCATTAAAGGTGATCGGAACATGCGTTACTTTTTCAATCCTGATCTTCCAGTCGCCTTTCTTTATAGTTATATAGCCATTTTCGTAAACAGCTGCTACGCCGCCTTTACGGCAATGATCTTTAACTATGGGATTTTTTTCGTCCAGGGTAAAATAGGCCAGATTGCATTTCACATCCTTTGCGATCTTAACGCAATGCTTGTTATCGGCATTTAGTATAGCCCAGCCTTCATTTCTTACCGCTTTAACAACCACTTCTTTAACCCTTGCAAGATCATCCAGGGTGTGAATGTCAGAAATCCCCAAATGATCTTCCTGAATATTGGTTATTACGGCAATATCGCAATGACTGAAGCCTAAACCTGATCTTAATATTCCGCCCCTTGCAGTCTCCAAGACGGCAAACTCTACCGTGGGGTCCTTTAATACAAATTCAGCGCTTATAGGGCCAGTGGTATCCCCCTTTAAGAGCATCGAATTCTGGATATAGACTCCGTCGGATGTGGTGAAGCCAACCCTGTATCCGTTATTTTTAACAATATGGGCAATCAGCCTGGTCGTGGTTGTTTTGCCGTTGGTTCCGGTTACCGCTATAATGGGAATACGGGCAGATTTTCCGGGCGGATAGAGCATGTCTATTACCGGGGCTGCAACGTTCCTTGGCAGCCCTTCACTTGGAGCAAGGTGCATTCTGAAGCCAGGTGCTGCATTTACTTCCAATACGACTCCGCCATTTTCGGTCAGAAGCTCTGTCAGGTTATTGGCCATAATATCAATACCGCAGATGTCCAGTCCTATAACACGGGCAATACGTTCACACATGAACACATTCTGAGGATGGACCATGTCGGTGACATCGATAGACGTACCGCCTGTACTAAGATTTGCAGTGGATTTTAAATAAACGATTTCGGATTTTGAGGGAATGGTTTCAAGCGTATAGTTTTTTTTCTCCAAAAGATCAAGGGTATCGCGGTCCACAGTGATTTCAGTCAATACGTTTTCATGACCATAGCCGCGGCGCGGATCACTGTTTTCAATGTCTATTAAATTCTGGATCGTATTTATTCCGTCACCGGTAACATGTGCGGGTACACGCTGTGCAGCAGCCACCATCCGGTTATCGATCACCAGAACACGGAAATCATGACCGGTTATGAAGCGTTCTACGATTACGCGGTGGGAATATTTTTGTGCGTAGGCAAATGCTTCAACCGCCTCTTCCCTTGTTTTTACATTGATCGTGGCACCCTTGCCATGGTTCCCGTTTAAGGGTTTGAAAACCAGCGGGAAACCGATCTGGCTTAAAGCTATTTCCAGATCCTCCAAAGAGGAGATCGTCAGACCTTTAGCCACAGGGATGGCCTGCTCCTGCAGGATCCGTTTGGTTTCATCTTTATTGCCGGCTATATCTACTGCTATACTGCTGGTTTTATCGGTCATGGTAGCCCTGAACCTGACCTGGTTCTTGCCATACCCAAGCTGAACGAGGGAGCTGCTGTTAAGCCGTATGAAGGGGATCTGCCTTGCTACAGCTTCATCAACTATGGATGCGGTACTGGGCCCGAAACGCTCCCTTTCACGCATTTTTTTCATGGTCATGATATCGTTTTCAATATCATATTCCTGGTCTGAAATCAGCGCCTCTGCAACCCTGACTGCAGCCTCTGCCGCGTAAACACCTACCTTTTCTTCAATATAATTGAATACAACATTATATATACCTGAGGTATTGGTTTCCCGGGTTCGCCCGAAACCGGTTTCCATACCGGCCAGAGTTTGGAGTTCAAGTGCAATATGTTCAATCACATGGCCCATCCAGGTACCATCAGTCACACGTTCAAATAGTCCTCCCTCATAACCCGGAGAGCAGCGGTGAGTTATTAATGAGGGAATAAGCAGTTGGAGCCTTTCTTTGAAGCCTTCAATTTTATTGGTAGGTTTCTGCTCCATATCTTCCAGATCCAGACGCATCTGAATTAATTTTTTGCGCCTTGCCGACCAGATATTCGGACCCTTTAAAACCTGTATACCTAATATTTTCATGTAATTACTAATTTCTGTGTGTTTATTCTTCTGCCGCAGCAGGACGTAAAAGTTATATTATTGTTTTCTTTACCAATTGCTACTATTCTCATTTTAAAATCGAATAAAAGGCCTCTGGCTTTGAACGGCTATTTGTGTAAAAAAATATAAGAAGTTCAAATATCGCATTTGGAATGGTTGTTGGAGTTAAATTGATTACCTAAACCTTGTTATTGTAAGAAAGTTTGCCAAATTTATCAAATTTAGACCTCCGCATATGTTTGTTATTAAATAATAAATTTATCATGTTCCCGTCTTAAATGTGGAAAAGTTTAGTAAGTTATGTTTAAACTTATAATAGTGGGAATATATATTTGAAGGATAGGAGGAAATTTAATAATCATGGTTCCAAAGGGAAAGCTAATTATTATTGGTGGGGCAGTCGATTTGGGGAGCTCACTCAATTATAACGAAAATATAAGCCATCCGCATTATATTAAATTTTTTGAACAGGGTATTTTAAGGCGCATCATTGTTGAGTCGTCTAAAGCTGAAGCTTCGGTTGTAGAGGTTATTACCACGGCTTCGCAGATCCCTGAAATTGTAGGGGAAGAATATATTAAGTCATTCAGCCAGCTCCAGGTTAATAACGTAAACGTACTTGATATTCGTACACGTGCCGATACCAGTAATAAAGAATATTTAGACCGCATAGCAAAAGCCGATGTGATCATGTTCACGGGCGGTGATCAGTTGCGTTTAAGTTCCATTTTCGGTGGCACACCTTTTTTACAATTATTAAAGAAGCGGTACATGGAAAGTGATTTCCTCATTGCGGGCACTTCCGCAGGAGCTGCGGCGGCATCTACCAATATGATTTACAGAGGCAGCAGCAGTGAGGCCCTGGTTAAAGGCGAAGTCCAGATCACAGCCGGCCTGGGGTTTATAGATTCGGTTATTGTTGACACCCACTTCGTACAAAGAGGGCGTATCGGGCGTTTGTTCTATTCAGTAGCAAGTAATCCGGGTATGCTGGGAATAGGCCTGGGTGAAGATGCCGGATTACTGATCACCGAAGGCAATTGTATGGAAGCAATTGGTTCAGGTTTAACGATACTTGTGGATGGCCGGTTTATCAGCGAAACAAGTATATACGAAGTTGAAATGGGATCCCCTGTGTCGATTGATGGCTTAAAAGTGCATGTGATGTCCCTGTTCGATAGGTATGACCTGGAAAGACATGAGCTCTTAATCAAAAAGGCTATAAAAGTTGAGGAAGGGGTTTTCCTGAAGGTAAAGGATCTGGATAACGAATGACACATAAATTAATCATACACGGCGGTTTTTTTAGTGAATCGCATTCCAGTGAGGAAGTAAAAAAGGCTAAACAGGATGCACTCTCTGATATTGCATCGAAGGCATATGGTTATTTAAAAACGCATACAGCCCTGGAGTCTGCAGTGTTTGCAGTTTCCCTTCTTGAGGATTGCGATCTTTTCAATGCGGGCCTGGGTTCCCAGATCCAAAGCGACGGAAAGATCAGGCTGAGTGCCGGACTGATGGATGGATCCAAGGAGAATTTTTCCGGCGTTATCAATATTGAAGACGTCCAAAATCCCATAAAAATTGCCAGAAAATTATTGGACTTTGAAGACCGTGTGCTGAGCGGGCAGGGAGCACTGGATTTTGCCAGGGAATGCGGTTATGAATACTTCAATCCCGAGACTAAACAGCGGAGGGATGAATATGAGTATAAATTAAATAAATCTCTGGGCCTTGGAACCGTGGGCTGTGTAGCCCTGGATAAAGACGGGAATATCGCCGCAGCTACTTCGACCGGAGGTAAGGGATTCGAAATTCCCGGGCGGGTAAGTGATTCGGCAACTGTTGCCGGCAATTTCGCTAACCGTTTTGCCGGGATCTCCAGCACCGGGGTAGGAGAAGATATTATAAATGCCGGACTTGCTGTAAAAATTGTCACACGGGTTAGTGATGGCCTCAGCCTGAAGGATGCATCAGTAAAATCCTTCGAGGAGTTAAAATCTGCCGGAGGCTTTGCCGGTATCATTGGCATATCTGCGAACGGGGATATTTACCATTGCGATTCTCATCCGTATATGGTTTGGGCGGCTTTTGACAAGGAACTGTCAGTTTTTCCCTGATCTTAATTAGCCTATAATTTTAAGATTCTTTGTACGTTTGAGATTGGGACAATAAACAGGTCCCTGAGATATAGATAATTAGTCTTTATTTAGACTCTTCTCTCTGCCCAATTTTAAATATTCAAATGAGAAGTAAGCCCATACTGTTTTCACTTTTTTTTCTGATCTTCTATGCAAATTTAACTGCCAGGGCGTTGCAGATTCCTTCCGGTTCGAATGAAAAAGATTATTGGAGTGTTATACGGACAGTTTCCCCATACGATTCGCTGAAAGCGAAAATAATAAAAGCACCCACTCCGATGCAGGCCCTGAAGGATTATCAGAGGGCTTTGCTGTTTCGGGAGCAATTACAGGCCAGCGATGATCATCCTGCCGCATTTCCGACCTCTGCAGGGATATATCCGCGTTCTTTGACTGCAGATTCCCTGAGCGGTTTCGATCAGTTATTATCTCTTTACAGGAGTTTGGGTGACCGGCATGCAGAGGCAGGGGTATTAAGTTCTTATGGGATCAGCAAGGCTCTGAAAGGTGATATGGACGGCGCGATATCTTTTTTAAAAGAGGCTGCTCTATTAAATAAACAGTTAAACGACCGTACATCACTGGTGAAAAACTATTTTAATCTTGCACGGGTCTACAGGTACAGCGGAAATTTGCAGGAAGCAGCCGGGTACAATGAGTCTATTATGGAAATTGCCGCTCTCAATGGGCAGGGAAATAATCTTGGGGAAGCTTATATGAATCTTTCCAGCATCCTGACAGCTCAGAAAAGATACAGGGAGGCGGAGGCCCTTATCCTGAAAAAAGCTTTACCCTTATATTATTACAAGCTTCAGAATAAAATCGGAGCAATGAAATGTTATGATCAGCTGGCTGAAATATATGCGCTTCAAAAAAGATATTCAGAAGCTAAGTGGTTTAATATTCAATCAAACATGCTTGCCCGAAAGATAAATAATCCGGCAGGTATAATTAACTCTTTGATTAACCTGGCTCATGTCAAGATGTCAATAGGTGATAACCAGCTTGCGCTGAGAGATTTAAAAGAGGCGGAACAATTGTCTGTATCCATAAAATACAAAAACAGGTTAGCTGAAATTAAAAATGGTCTTTCAAGGGTTTATACTGCATTGGGAAATAAAAGTGCGGCAAATTCGGCATTATCTGAGTTTACCGTGCTGAAAAATGCTTTACTAAGTGTAATTTACTAGCTCTGCGGATAAATGAATGCTCAGGCAGGGCTCAGATTTTTGGACAGAATTATTAATAATCAGAAAATAACTCACAAACATGTTACATGGTTTAAATATCAATTCGATGAAAGCCACGCTTATATTTAAAATCTGGTATCAAATTAGATACCCCTTATTCCAATGGATTTAAAATCATTCAAACAAATGTTAAAACAAATATGTCTGGCCGCTTTTATTTTTGCAGCATTAGCCTGCAAGGCCGATCCAAGGGTTACAGCTATTGTTACTAAAAACGATGTTAAACCCGATATGCAGCAGTCGGTTGAGGCGAAGTCAGTAGTAGAGCTTATCGAAAACTTTCATTACAATAAGGTGGAAGTGAATGATGCTTTTTCTTCTCTTGTATTCGATGAATACCTAAAGAATTTAGATGGCGGTAAAAACTATTTTTTGCAGAGCGATATAAGTGATTTTGAGAAATATCGTCTGACTTTGGATGATGATGTGCGCGAGGGAGATCTAAGCGTGCCTTTTTACATCTTTAACGTTTACCAGAAGCGGTATAATGACCGGGTGAACTTTGCCCTGGCGCAGATTGCCAAAAAGTTCAATTTCACTAAAAACGAAAATTATACCTACGACCGGGAGAAAATGCCATGGTTAAAGTCAGAAACAGAATCGAATGAGCTTTGGGAAAAAAGGATTAAATATGAAATGTTAAACCTTAAGGTTACCGGCACTGAAGAAGAAAAGGTTAGAGAAACCCTGAAGAAAAGATACGAGAACCTCATATCCCAGTCTACAAAGTTCAATAACCAGGACGTGTTCCAGATATTCATGAACTCCTTTACCAATACGGTTGATCCGCATACCAGTTATTTCGTTCCTACCCGGGCACAGGAATTCAATGAAGAGCTTGCAAGAACCTTTGAAGGAATTGGTGCCCGGCTTCAGCTGGAGAATGAGGTGGTTAAGATCGCCGAGATCATTCCCGGAGGGCCAGCTTTCAAAGCAAAGACATTGGATGTAAATGACCGTATTATCGCTGTTGCACAGGGTAAGGATGGAGAATTTGAAGATGTAATAGGCTGGAGACTTGATGTTACTGTTACAAAAATAAAGGGTCCGAAGGGAACCATTGTCCGCCTGAAGGTCATTCCTGCCGGACAGGAACTTTCTTCAACGCCAAAAATCGTTGAGCTGGTTCGAGATAAGGTTGTTCTTGAAGATCAGTCAGCAAAAAGAACGATCAAAACCATTACCTCCGGAGGCAAATCCTATAAGATCGGCATTATTCAACTGCCTGCTTTTTACGCAGATTTTAAAGCGATGCAGGCCGGAGATAAGAATTATAAGAGTACCACGCGGGATGTCCGCTTATTGCTGGATACCCTGAAAAGGGAGAATGTAGATGCAGTGGTGCTAGATCTGAGAAGCAATGGGGGAGGATCTCTCCCGGAAGCGATCAGCCTTACGGGTTTATTTATTAAATCAGGTCCGGTAGTACAGGTTCGCGACAGACGAAACAAGATTGAAGTGGATGAGGATGAAGATCCTGCCATCGCATGGTCAGGGCCTCTTGGGGTTCTTATCGACCGCTTCAGTGCATCGGCTTCCGAAATTTTTGCCGGAGCTATTCAGGATTACGGACGGGGAATTGTAATGGGCAACCAATCATATGGCAAAGGAACCGTTCAGCAGGGTATCGATATGTCAAGAGTTATCGGGCCCGCAGATAAGCTTATGCTTAAGGCTGCACAAACCGCTGCCAAGCAGGGATCTACTTCAAGCAGGGGGAATGTTCCTCAGTTCGGACAGATCAATCTGACCATGGCTAAATTTTACAGGGTGAATGGAAGCAGTACCCAACATAAAGGAGTAATTCCTGATATTGAATTTCCAACGGTTTTCCCTAAGGATAAATATGGTGAAAGTTCGGAGCCAAGAGCTTTGAAGTGGGATACTATTCCGCCAAGTCAATATACCAGGGTTGCAAATCTTGCTGGCGTAAAAACCCGGCTGTCGACTCTTCATAAGGAACGGATGAAAACTTCCCAGGAATATAAAAACCTCCAGGAAGATATCATTGAATTCGGGAAGCGTGAAGCTGAAACATCCATAACTTTGAATGAAGCAGCCTTGAAAAAAGAGCGTGATGAACAGGAGGCAAGATCTCTTGCACGTGAAAATCAGCGCCGCGCCGCTAAAGGCCTTCCGCCTTTAAAGAAAGGTGAACCGAAGCCAAAGGATGATATAGATTTTGTCAGGGATGAAAGCCTTCTGATCCTGGCTGATTATTTACAGATAAAATAATTGAGAAAAGCCCGGCTCCTAGCCGGGTTTTTTGTTACAGAAGGGATTGTGGATGTCCCGTACAAAGAGGCTGATTAATGACTCCGGGCCAAAAAATCATTTCTGAGTGGTTTGCTGATAAGCAATGGAAGCAGTTTCCATTTCAAAAGGAAATGGAACAGGCCTTTTTGGACGATTGTTCTGGTTTGCTCAATGCACCTACCGGGAGTGGTAAGACCTTTGCCATGTTCCTTCCCTTTATTGCCGCTTATATCAACAGGCATCCGAGCGATTACCAGAGCCGCAGGAATAATGGATTACAGCTCCTCTGGATCACCCCTTTAAGGGCCCTTACCAATGATATTCGTAAAGCTATGCAGTCGGTTGTTGACGATCTGGGTTTGCCCTGGCGGGTGGCCAGCCGGACGGGAGATACATCTGCGAAAGAAAAGCAGGAATTAAGGAGAAAACAACCCGAGATCCTTCTGACCACACCGGAGAGTTTACATCTTATGCTTGCTCAGAAGGAGTATCCTAAACTTTTCTCCGGTCTCCAGGCAGTAGTGGTTGACGAATGGCATGAACTGCTGGGAAGTAAAAGAGGGGTTCAGCTTGAGCTGGGAATTTCGCGCTTAAAAAATCTGGCATCCAGTGAGGAGAGGAAACTGAAGATCTGGGGCATTTCTGCAACTATTGGTAACCTGGACCAGGCAGCCGATGTCCTGCTGGGAAATGATCAGGTTCCCGGGAAAGTCTGCCTGATCCGTGCCAGGCTGGAAAAGAAGATCCTGATTGAGTCTGTGATACCGGAAAATATTGAAGAGTTTTCATGGGCTGGTCATCTCGGCATCAAGCTGTTGCCCCAGGTTATGGAGATTGTGGCAAAAAGCAGAACGACCCTTATATTTACCAATACCCGCTCCCAGTCTGAAATATGGTATATGGCCATTCTGGATAAATATCCGGAGTACGCTGGGGTGATGGCCATGCATCATGGCTCACTTGACAATGAATTGCGGAACTGGGTGGAAGAAGCGCTTCATAACGAGATGCTTCGTCTGGTAGTCTGTACTTCTAGTCTTGATCTGGGTGTGGATTTTCGTCCGGTGGATACTGTTGTCCAGATCGGAAGTCCTAAAGGAGTTGCCCGCTTTATGCAGCGGGCCGGCCGAAGCGGGCACCATCCCGGCGCTGTTTCCAAAGCCTGGTTTGTGCCCACGCATTCGCTTGAGCTTCTTGAGGGCGCAGCTTTAAAACAGGCTATCAAAGATGAGATCTTTGAAAGCAGGGATCCCTTTCTTCTGGCCATGGATGTATTGATGCAGTACCTGGTCACTCTTGCCCTGTCGGAGGGTTTTTATGCCGGGGAGATCTTCAGGGAGATAAAAACTTGCTATGCCTATGCCGATCTTGAGCGAAAAGATTTTGATCAGATCCTCGAATTTATTACCAAAGGCGGAAAAACCCTCTCCCAATACGATGAATTCCTGAAGGTTGAAATAGAGAACGGATTGTATAAGGTGAACAGCCGAAGAGTTGCCATGCATCACCGGCTGAGTATGGGTACAATAGTAAGCGATGTGAACATCCGTATTAAATTCCTTACCGGCGGATACCTGGGCTCCATCGAGGAATATTTTATTTCAAAGCTTAAGACAGGCGATACGTTCTGGTTTGCAGGACGGAGCCTTGAACTGGTTAAGATCAAAGAAATGACAGCCTATGTCCGGAAATCGCCCAAGAAAAAAGGGATTGTTCCCAGCTGGATGGGAGGCCGGATGCCCTTGTCATCTCAGCTATCCTCCATGCTGAGGGAGAAACTTGATGAGGTAGCGCGGATCATTTCAAATAATAAGGACGGCAATCCCCTCCGGCTGGATAAAAGTATAGATATTGAAGTGAGAGCTTTGCAGCCCCTGTTCGAGCTTCAGAAAAGAATATCCCATCTTCCCCGTAAATCGGAATTCTTAATCGAGAAATTTATTTCAAGGGATGGGTATCACCTCTTTTTTTATCCTTTTGAAGGCAGGCTTGTTCATGAGGGTATGGCATCCCTGTTTGCATATCGCATATCGAAGATAAAGCGCGTGAATTTCTCCATTGCAATGAATGACTATGGTTTTGAATTGTTATCGGACGATAAAATTCTGCTTGAAGAGGCGCTGCAGAAGGACCTGTTTTCAATCGAAAATTTACTGGATGATATCCAGCAAAGCTTAAATGCTACAGAAATGGCAAGACGGCGTTTCAGGGATATCGCCCATATCGCAGGGCTTGTATTTACAGGTTTCCCGGGCAAGTCAATGAAAAGCAGACATCTGCAGGCTTCCACTTCCCTTTTATTTGAGGTGTTCAGTGAATATGAAAAAGATAATGTACTTGTGCGTCAGGCTTACCATGAAGCCCTTCAATTTCAGTTAGAAGAATTCAGGCTGCGTGCAGCCTTACAGAGGATACAGAATTTAAAGCTCGTAATTACAGATTGTGAGCAGCCCAGCCCTTTTGCCTTCCCAATTCTGGTGGATGGCCTGAGCCGCGAAAAGCTCATAACAGAAACCCTGGAAGAAAGGGTTGCTAAAATGAGCTTAAAATATAAAGGGTCTTAAGATTTTTTTCCGTTTTGAGTATCCATGATGTTGATGCTCATCATTTGCTCCATGGTACGTTTCATCCCATCGGCGGAACCATCCAGGAAGATCACATTGCCTTTGCCGTTCTCCGCAAAATGCTTGATAGCTTCTGTCCACATCGTGAATAATATGACCGAGGTATCAAGATCTGCTGTTTGCATTTCCTTGGCTGCATGGGTCATACCTTTTGCCACTTCTTCCCTGAACAGCGCTATTCCCTGTCCGCGCAGCTGAGCTGCCTCACGTTCGGCGTTGGCTGCGATCTTAATTGCATTTCCATCAGCTTCGGCAGCCTTGGTTTTTGTGATCAGCAAGGCCTGACCTTCATTTTCAGCTGCCGCTTTAAGATTATTTGAAGCAACTACGCGGCTCATTGAAGTAAGAATAACTTCGTCGAAGGTTATGTCATTGATCTGAAGGTCCTGTAAATGGTAGCCCCAGCTCTCTAATACGGTATCCAGTTGTTCCTTAACGTGTTCTACAATGTCCTTACGGAGACTGAGAACTTCAGACTGTTTTTTACTTGCTACAAAGGCTCTTATAGTTCCTTCGATGGTCCTTATCAGGGCCTGCATCAGGTTTTGCTCATTAATAAATTTAAAGGCTACATTTTTAATGGTTTCTTCATCCGGATTATTCACTGAATAAAGAACCATTGCTTTGAAATAAACATTAGCCTGATCGATCGTCACAGCCTGAAATTCAAGTTCCACTGAGCGGTTCTGTATCGATACGCGTGAATGAACAACTTCAATAAGCGGGATCTTAAAGTTCAGTCCCGGAGTCATCAAACGGCGGTATTTGCCAAAAATGGTTATTACCCCGATGGTGCCCTGCTTAACAGTTACAAAAGAGCTGAACAGAATCACAAGGATTATAAACAGAATAATATAATTTGTATACATGGGATCGTTTTTTTTGTGAAGTTATTAAGTTTTCCCGAATTCGCTTATAAAATTATTTCAGGGCAGATATGTCTCAGGTAGATTTATTGATCTTCTCTTTGGCGGTATCCAGGTCATCCTGATCAGGTTTGGGCTCATCCTGGTATTTTGCCATTCTTGGAGAATACTGAAGCTTGATAAATATTGGAAAATGATCGGAGCCGCAGTTGGGCATTCGTTTTAATTCCACCAGGCTGAAATGGGTAGAACAGAAGATATGATCCAGGGGAAAACGCATGAACAAATGCTGGGCATGAAAGGTATTATAAAATCCTCTTCCGCGCCGGGGATCCAGTAGGCCGCTGATCTTGGAAAATAACTCGGTGGTATAACTCCATGCCACATCATTCAGGTCGCCTGCAACGATCACCGGAATTTTACTGGCCTTGGCCTTTTTACCTACCATGAGAATTTCTTTATCCCTCTCGGTAGACCGTGGGTTTTCCGCCGGCACCGGAGGCTCCGGATGCAGCCCATGGAATTCAATCAGATCACCCGAAGGTAATTTAATACAGGTGTGAACGGATGGGATATCTTTTTCAACCAGGAACTTCACTTTTGGGCCAATCAGCTCAAACCTTGAAAATAACATCATCCCATAGGTGTTATCCAGGGGAACAAGCAGCTGATGCGGATATTTTTTATGGAGTATCTTCAGGTTTTCAGCCCATATCGTATCCGTTTCAACGAGCATGACCACATCCGGATCTTTACTCAGAATGCAATCTGCATAGGCTTTAATATTTGTATTGTATTGGAAAACATTTCCGATAAATAATCCTATTTGCTTATCGGGATCCGCATCTTTTAGATTCATTAACTGTTTCTTTCCCAAGACTGTAAAGGGGTATACCTGGAAAATCAGATAGGCGGTATTAAGAAACAGGGCTGCGGTAAATATGAGGTCGTGAACCCTTTCGGTATCGATTAAGCTGATAAAAGCGACAAGGATAAACACGTTGATCACCAACTTTTGAAGCCTGGGATATTCGAAAACGCGAAAGAACCAGTAATCATGACGGATTAATGGAATTAAAGAGATAAGGATAACCAGATATCCTGCTGCTGTTAAAATGATTTTGAGTATTTCCAAGTTAAGATTTCATAATAAACTTAATAAACTGAGACACATCCCTTTCAAACACTTCGCCAATGATTGAAAAGCAGTTCATGGCAGGCAATTTGCAAAGAATAATTAAAGGATAAATTATGAATTTAAAAAGAACTTTCGGGACTATTTTAACGGTATTAGGTATTATAGGATTGATTTATGCAGCTGTAGGCTTTGTTCAAAACTCTGAAGGCGCTAAATCATTAATAGTATTTGGTGTATTAGGAATAATATTTTTCTTTACCGGAATAGGATTGGTCAGAAATACAACGGATCAGGCCAAATAAAAAAAGCACCGTACTTTATTTAGTACGGTGCTTTTTTATTTTATTGACCGAAAGAGGTCTTTTTATGTTATTAATCTCTTAAAGAAGCAAGTAAACGTCCGCCCTTATAATAATATCTTCTCCAATAAGCCTCATCCAGATCACTGATCATTACGCCTTTGCTTGTGGATGCGTGGGCAAATTTATTATTCCCCATATATACACCCATATGGGTAATGGATTTGCTGCCGATCTTAAAAAATACAAGATCACCTTCTTTCAGCTCTTCCTTATTAATAGGGTTTACCATACTGAATATGTTTCTTGAATTATTTCCTATTACAGTACTGAATACTTTATTGTACAATTCGAATGCGAAACGGGAACAATCAATACCTCTTTTGGTGGCTCCGCCCAGTCGATAGGGGGTTCCTATCCAGTCATAAACAAATTGGTACAGTTTTAGATTAGATGTTGCTGAAAGGGCAACGCCCATAATTTGTGAGAAGTATTCGGTAGCCAGGTTATCAGGATCTTCAATCTTAGCGGTATTTGCCTGATCTTTATTATTGGTTTGCGCCTGGACTGACGCAAAAGAAATCATAAGTAGCAGTGCTACAATTACTTTTTTCCCCATTTTATTCGTTTATAGTTAAAACAACAAGACTATCAACGCCTTTATACTGTAGTTATTTTCAGAATGTTACAATAATAAGATATTTTCTTTTTACAAACAACCCCCTGATCAGTAAAAATTGAATTTTCCAGGCTAAATACTAAGAGGTGAGGTGTAAACAAAACACAATGCTATTCTTTTTTTAGGAAGATATGGTTAGATTTGTCCTCCCTTGTAAAAGGGCTAAAAATGCTTAACAGATACGCGTACGAATGAGTTCAACAGAAATAACCAAAGACACCTATCTTCAGTGGTACGAATCAATGCTATTGATGCGGAAGTTTGAAGAAAAAGCAGGACAACTTTACGGGCAGCAGAAGATCAGGGGATTTTGCCATTTATATATCGGGCAGGAAGCAGTAATGGCTGGAGCTATGTCAGTACTGAGACCTGAAGATTCAATGATAACCGCTTATCGCGACCATGCACATGCCCTGGCAAAAGGAATGAGCGCCAATGAAGTAATGGCTGAACTATATGGAAAAGCCACCGGCTGCTCCAAGGGTAAAGGCGGTTCAATGCACATGTTCAGTAAAGAAAAGAAGTTTTTTGGCGGACATGGTATTGTAGGCGGGCAGATCCCATTAGGTGCAGGTATTGCCTTTGCTGAAAAATATAATGGGACCGACAATGTCTGCGTATGTTATATGGGTGATGGAGCTGTTCGTCAGGGCGCTCTGAATGAAACCTTCAATATGGCCATGCTGTGGAAACTGCCGGTTGTTTTTGTCTGTGAAAACAATGGTTATGCAATGGGTACGTCCGTTGCACGTACCACCAATATGATTGATATTTATAAGATCGGTTTAGGTTTTGATATGCCCTGCGCTCCGGTAGACGGAATGGATCCTGTTGCTGTGCATAACGCTATGGACGAAGCTGTTCAAAGAGCCCGGCGAGATGAAGGCCCTACCTTTTTAGAGATCAGAACTTACCGCTATAAGGGACATTCAATGTCTGATCCTGCAAAATACCGTACTAAAGAAGAGGTTGAAGGATATAAAGCTAAAGATCCGATAGAAGTTGTTAAGGCGGCTATCGAGGAAAAGAAATATGCTGATGAAGCCTGGTTTGAACAGATTAGTGAAAAGATAAAAGCGATAGTTGATGAATCAGTGAAATTCTCTGAAGAATCACCATGGCCTGATCCTTCTGAACTTTACAGGGATGTATATGTTCAATCTGATTATCCATATATCCGCGACTAATTTATTTTATATCTAAACACTAATCTGGAAACAACATGGCTGAAGTAGTGAAAATGCCGAAGATGAGCGATACAATGACGGAGGGAGTTATCGCGAAATGGCATAAAAAAATTGGTGATAAAGTAAGTTCAGGAGATCTGATTGCCGAAATAGAAACGGATAAAGCCACAATGGATTTTGAATCTTTCCAGGAAGGCACATTGTTATATATAGGAGCGCAGGAAGGTGAAGCTGCACCGGTTGATTCGGTGATTGCGGTTATCGGCGCTGAAGGCGAAGATTATAAGGCGGCTTTGGAAAGTGAAGGCGCCCAGGCTCCTGCCGATGGAGAGAAAAAACCAGAAAAGCCGGCTGCCGAAAAAGCCCTGGCTGATAAACCGGCTGTAGAAGAAGCCGGCGACACCGCAAAGGTTGAGGCAAAAGAAGAAGAAGCCGGTGGCGGCAGCGATGCAGATGCGGAAGCTGCAGGCGCCACAATCATACGAATGCCTTTATTGAGCGATACGATGACTGAAGGTGTCATCGCCGAATGGCATAAAAAAGTTGGTGATCAGGTGAAGAGTGATGATGCCCTGGCGGATGTGGAAACGGACAAAGCAACCATGGAGGTGACCGGCTATGCAGACGGAACTTTATTATATATTGGTGTTGAGAAAGGTCAGGCAGCTAAAGTAAATGATATCATTGCTATTGTAGGGAAAGCCGGTACAGACGTTACCCCATTCTTAAAAGGCGGATCAAAAAGCAAGACTGAAGCTAAGCCTGCGGCTAAACCTGCAGAAGAAAAACAGGCAGCAGCCCCTGATAAACAAGCTAAGCCTGAAGAGGAAAAGCAGGAGGTACAAAGCGATTCATCGTCCAGACTTAAAGCTTCCCCACTTGCCCGTAAAATTGCCAAAGAGAAGGGAATTGATTTGGAGCAGGTTAAAGGGAGTGCAGAAGGCGGCCGTATCGTTAAGAAAGATATTGAAGGATTTACTCCATCTACAAAACAGATCAGCGAAGCTCCTCCTGTATCTGCAGAAGCAAAGGCATCTGCCGGAACTGCAGCAGTAACAATCCCTCAATTCATCGGGGAAGAAAAATATACTGAAAAGCCGGTTTCACAGATGCGCAAGGTTATTGCCAAGCGACTTTCTGAAAGTCTTTTCACTGCTCCACATTTTTATCTGACCATGTCTATCGATATGGACAGCGCGATGCTGGCCCGTACTAAGATCAATGAATTTGCATCCGTAAAGATCTCATTCAATGATATCGTGCTTAAAGCTGTCGCCGTAGCATTAAAACAGCATCCGAATGTTAATTCATCCTGGCTGGGAGATAAGATCCGGTACAACGAACATATCAACATTGGTGTAGCTGTAGCCGTTGAAGACGGCTTATTAGTCCCGGTTGTGCGTTTTGCCGACGGGAAGTCCCTTTCCCATATTTCTGCCGAAGTAAAAGATTTCGCTCAGCGGGCTAAGTCCAAGAAACTGCAGCCATCTGACTGGGAAGGATCTACATTCACCATCTCAAATCTGGGGATGTTTGGAATTGATGAATTTACCGCCATTATTAATCCGCCTGATGCCTGTATCCTGGCTATCGGAGGAATACAGCAGGTTCCGGTTGTAAAGAATGGAATGGTAGTTCCGGGAAATGTTATGAAAGTAACGTTAAGCTGTGATCACAGGGTTGTGGACGGCGCTACCGGTTCAGCATTTTTACAAACGCTTAAATCTTTACTTGAAGAACCTGTAAGACTTCTGGTTTAAGAGGTATTACCTATAAAAAAAAGCTCTTTTTGCTTATCGCAGAAAGAGCTTTTTATTTGGACATTATTTACAGATCAGCGTTTGATCGTATTCCGGACGCCGGTTCAGCTGAATTCCGCCCGCCGTATCCTTAATAATTTGATCTGTTCCTGTCGGCATAAGCAAAGACCTTTTGCAGCAGGGGAGTGCTTCTGGCGGAAATCCTGCTCCGGATCTTTAATTCCTCCTGTGCAATTTCAAGAAAAATACCCGTAATAGCCTTCTCGGTAACATATGCGCTCAGGTTTGGGTTCACCCTGGTAACAAGCGGAATGCTGTTGTAAGCCGTTATAGCATCTGTCCAGTAGCGTGTTGCTCCAACTTTATTCAAACTGGACTGAATGATCGGCTGGAATTTCTGAGCAAGCTGATCACTCGTTACCCGCTTAAAATAAAGCGTTGCAGCATCCTGTTGTCCGCTGAGCAGAATATTACTTGCATCTTTAAAGGTCATTCCCTTCACGGCCGAAATAAATATAGGTTTTGCTTCAACTGCAGCTGCTTCGGCTGCGCGGTTAAGACTAAGAATTACATTATCTGCCAGTTTGTTTAATCCCACGCTTCGAAGTGTTCTTTCCACCTTCTGGGCTTCTTCAGGAAAGAGGATTTTTACAGCTGCGTTTGCAAAAAAACCATCGGTCGCCGATAACCTTTCTGTGCTTGACGTAGTTCCAAATTCAAGAGCCTGTTTCAGTCCCATGGAAATTTCGGTGGGAGTTGGATTTCCAATGCCCGTTTGTGTTAATATCTGGCCCGCCTGGTTAAGCGTATCGCAACCGGCAAGGAAAATTACAGACAGTGCTGCAACTGTGATTTTAAGGTATTTCATTTTTTTTTGATAAGGTTAAGTATGATTGCCCGCCTCTTTAATTTTCAGAGGTATTCATAATCATTTTTTCCTTTACTGATAGCAATTCCTTTGCCATTAATCCGCTGGTTCTTACCAATTGTATAAAGCCGGCCCTATAACCTTCTCTATCTGTTCCCAGGGCAGTTCCTGCCCATTGGAGAACATGGTCATACACCGGGAAGCCCCTGCTTACCGGATTTCGACGTTACCAGCCCCTTTACTATCTGGTCTGCTGAAGAATTGAATGAATTTATGCTCAACACAACGAGTAGCGATATGGAAATAAGTACAGGTTTCATAGCGTTGTTTTTAATGGAGGATGGTTATTAGCTGTTATTTCCATAAATCCCCGGAATATTTTTTATACTTGAAAGCATTAATCTTTATTGATCTTGAAATTTATCCGAAATAAATCTGGAAATACGGATCTCGATGAGCCTTCAATGCTCCTTGAGTATCGAAAGACCGGAAACCTGGAAGTCCTCGGAAAATTGTATGAAGGATATATGCCCCTGGTATTCGGTCTCTGTTTGAAATATTTCAGGGATGAGGAGAAAAGCAAGGATGCAGTAATGCAGATCTTTGAGGAACTGATAAAGAAGTTAAAGGTTCATGAAGTCGGCAATTTTAAAAGCTGGCTTTATACGCTGGCACGGAATCATTGCCTCATGGCCATACGGTCTTCCGGCAAGCATGAATTTGTCTCCATAGAGGAAACTTTTATGGAAAATGAGGCTTTTGTGCATCTGGATATTGATGATACGCGCGAGAGTAAGCTCAAGGTAATGGAGAAGTGCATAGAGGATCTGCCTGCTGAACAAAGGGATACGATCAGTCTTTTTTACCTGGAGCAGAAATGTTATAAAGAGGTTTCGGATATTACCGGATATGACCTTAATAAAGTGAAAAGCTATATTCAGAATGGCAAGCGAAATCTGAAAATTTGTATAGAAAAGAACAGTGAAAAATAACTATCCTGATAGTTTTACCATTCAGCAGTACCTGGAAGGGAAGCTGGATCCCGAAAGGATGCATCAGCTTGAGAAACAGGCTTTGGATGATCCCTTTCTTTGGGAAGCGCTCGAAGGCTTTTCAAGTGCAAGTGATCCTGGCCGGGATCTGAGCATTTTACAAAGGCAATTGCATGAGCGGATTGTTCATTTGCAGGAAAACAAGAAAGTTTTTGACCTTACCTGGCAGCGCCTGAGCGTGGCTGCTGCTGCTGCAGTGTTATTTATTACAGCAGGTATTCTGTTTTGGATGAACAGTCCTAAATCGCCGGAAATAGCATCCGGTCAGAAGAAGGTTGAAGTTCAGCTTACTTCACCTGATTCGTTAAGCTCTGAAATAATCAATTCCCCTTCGATCGCATCAAAACCCGCTAACGAAGCCCCCCAAAGTTCAGGTAGCCGTATCTCTGCATATAAACTAAAGCCCAGTGCGAATGATTTGAAAGCGGCAATGCTGGTGCGGGGGGATAGTTCAGTTTCTTTAGCCCAGGCAAGATCTGAGGCAGATAGATCTTCAGCTAACCAAACGGTATTATCATCAGAGATGGCAGGGGGTGCCGCTGTCTCAAAGCGGACCGTATCGAAAAAAAGAGATTCCATAGATGCCAGAAATAGCACCTTTTCTGAAGTTGTGATTACCACTAATCCGCAGCTGATTGCGCAGCCTCAAGCTGGCTGGGAGCTTTACCGGCAGTATCTTGAAAAAAATATAAGAAAACCCAAAAATGAACCGGTAATGAAAGGCACAGTGCAGCTTTCCTTGCAGGTATTCCGGGATGGCCGCATCGGGGATATCAAAGTTATAAAAGGGATAAATGAGGCATATAATGCGGAAGCCATTCGCCTAGTTAAAGAGGGACCAATCTGGAAAGGCGCCGCTGACGGGCTGACAAAAGAGGTACGCATAGAGATTGTTTTTTAATCAAATTAACCTCCGGGAATTTTCCACGACATTCTTTTGACTAAATTCGCTTTCAAACTTGCCGATCATGAAAAAATTACTTTTTATATTTCCTCTCTTAATCGCATTGTCCTGCCAGCAGAAGCCGGCCGGGACTCTTGCCGAACCAGCCAAAAGTATGAAAGATCCTCATTCCTTTGCTGAACCCGCAAAGGCAATAGTTAAGCATCTTGACCTCGATATCAAGGTGGATTTTGCAACGCAGCTGATTTCGGGTAAGGCAGCATGGACCATAGATAATGTATCGGAAGGATCAGAGATCATTTTTGATACCAGGCAATTAAAGATCGATCGTATTACCCTGGGTGATGATGAAAAGGAAACCACCTTCAGCCTGGGTGAGGAAGTGAAATTTCTGGGTCAGCCGCTCAGGGTAAAAATTGAGCCTTCAACCAGCCGGGTGAATATCTACTACTCAAGCTCGAAAGATGCCGCTGCGGTTCAGTGGCTAAATCCCCAGCAGACCGCGGGCAAAAAATCTCCGTTTTTATTTACCCAGTCGCAGGCTATCCTTGCCCGCACCTGGATACCGGGGCAGGATAGTCCGGGTATCCGGTTCACTTACAATGCCAGAGTGACAGTTCCAAAAAACCTGCTGGCGCTTATGAGTGCCGAAAATCCGCAGCAGAAGAATGCTGAAGGTATATATAACTTTAAACAGCCTCATCCCATACCGGCCTATTTAATGGCACTTGCTGTAGGTGATCTGGAATTTAAAGCTATTGATGGACGGACAGGCGTGTATGCCGAGCCAGTAACCCTGGGAAAATCTGTATATGAACTGGCTGATATGGGTAAAATGGTCACCGCTGCAGAAAACATCTACGGACCATATAAATGGGGCCGGTATGATGTTTTGGTGTTGCCTCCAAGCTTTCCTTTCGGAGGGATGGAAAATCCGATGCTCACCTTTGCCACCCCGACAATCATTGCCGGTGACCGCTCCCTGGTGAGCCTGATCGCTCATGAGCTTGCACATAGCTGGAGCGGTAATCTGGTTACCAATGCAACCTGGGATGACTTCTGGTTGAATGAAGGCTTTACAACATATTTTGAGCGACGCATTCTGGAAGATGTATACGGAAAAGACGAAGCGGGTATGCAGGAGCTTCTGGGTTATGAAGGCTTACAGTCATTAATGAAAGAACTCGGCGCTACCAATCCGGATACCAGGCTGAAAGCAAGTTTTGAAGGACGTGACCCTGATGAGGGTGTTACGGATATCGCTTATGAAAAAGGCTATTCTTTTTTAAGAACAATTGAAGAGGCTGTAGGCCGCGAAAAGTTTGATGCTTTCCTTAAGGAATATTTCAATTCCCATGCATTCAGTTCTGTAACTACCGAGGAATTTTTAAGCTACCTGGATAAGAATCTGATCAGGGGGGATAAGGCATTGGAAGATAAGATCGATGCCCCGGCCTGGGTTTATGAGCCCGGATTACCTTTAAATTCCCCAAAGGTCGGTTCAGAGAAATTCCGGGCACTCGACAGCCTGCTGGCTAAGTGGCAAAAGACCGGAGATGCCGCATCCCTAAATCCAGGTAAGCTGGGTACTAATGAGGCTCTTTATTTGATCAGGCACCTGCCGGATGATATCACAACAGCCCAAATGAGCAGTATAGACAAGGAATTTGATTTTACAAATTCAGGGAATTCCGAGATCCAGGCAGCATGGTATACGCTGGCTATTCAGCGGGATTATAAACCAGCCTCGGCAAACATTGAAAAGTTCCTTACCGAGGTGGGAAGAAGAAAGTTTCTGATGCCTTTGTATAAAGAAATGGTTAAAACCCCTGCTGGAAAGGAATGGGCCAAGAAAATATACGTCAATGCCCGTCCGAACTATCATTCTGTAGCTTATAATTCAATTGATGAGATGTTAAAATGAAATATACCTTCTCCCTGATTTTCCTATTCTGTTTACTGTCCGCCTGCAGCAGCCCAGACCCGCAGAAAATTGTAGACAAAAGCATTGCTTTTTATAATATGGAAAAGCTGCGCAATGCCACCCTGGAGTTCCGCTTCAGGAATGCCAGCTTTAAAGCCATGCAAAAGGATGGAAAGTTTCAGTATGAGCGTACATTTACGGATTCTACTGGTATTGTGCACGATATTTTGACGAATGAAGGATTTAAGAGGATCTTAAACGGGAAAGAACTGAAGCTTGATAAGGATCAATCAGACAAATACTCTGAGTCCTTAAATGCAGTGATCTATTTTATATACCTCCCTCTGAAATTGAATGATCCATCAGTAGTTAAAAAGTATTTAGGGGAGAGCCGAATAAAGGGCAAAACCTATCATAAGCTGGAGATTTCATTTGAACAGGCCAACGGAGGGAATGATCACAGTGATATTTATTATTACTGGTTTGATTCGGAGGATTACAGTATGGATCATTTTGCCTACAGCGCTGGCGGCAACCGATTCAGGGAAGTTCTGAGGACGCAGAAGGCCGGCGGGGTTATCTTCCAGGATTATGTGAATTATCAGTCCCCTGAGGGCGATTCAATAAGCCCGGTTATAAAATATGACAGCCTTTATGATGCCGGCAAACTGAGGGTACTTTCGCAGATTGAGCTCAAGGATATCAGGCTGAAGTAGCTCCCGGACCTGTTCCGGGACCCCCGCTCCTGGAAATTTTATTCGTTATGCATCGATTGATATGGAGAATTTTCCATTCGTCCTGCCCCACCTCGAGCCGGTTACTCCATCAAGCTTAAGGCGGCAGGCAGTATTGTAAAAGCAGGGCATTTTTACTATTTTATATTAGATGCGGCGTTCATGACAATATTTACCCCATTCATCTGAGAAGGAGCATTCAACAGGAAATAAACGGTTTCCGCTACCTCTGCAGTTGTTAACAGTTGTTTTAAAGGGTGTGATTCCTTCATCTGTTCAATAACCCTTTCATCTACATCCTGTGTAAAGCCTGTTAGCATAAATGCAGGAGAAACACAGTTAGAAGTTATATTGTACTTTACGTTCTCTGTTGCCCAAACTTTTGTCAGCTGTTGCAGATAGGCTTTATTTGAAACGTAAACAGATGAACCTGTTGGTGGTGTGTTAATCAGGAATGAGGTTAAGATCGTGACTACCTTACCTTTTTTTTTCTTTCTGAAACTCTTTAAAGCTGCCTGAGTTACTTTTACAGTGGGTAAAATGTTGTTCTTAAAATCAGTTAAAAAATCTTCAGGATCTGTTTTGTGAAAATAAGTACCTATTGATATGCCGGTATATGCATTGTTAATCAAAACATCTATATTAAGATCATTAATCCGTTCTGATAGGGCGTCCACATCGGATTCGTTCGTGAAATCACACTTTATCGGGAAAGCATTGGAATAAAGCTTCTCAAGGTTCTTTGCCCTGTCTTCTGATCGGTTAAATGTGAAGTAGACAACACAATCCGGATCAATAGCAATTCTATTGGTTATAGTTTCACCTAAACCTGAAGCACCGCCGGTAATTAATACATTCATTTTAATAATCCGATTTGAATTTTACCCTTTGAGACAATTTTGGAATCAGAATTTTTGAATATAAACTTAAATTCTACCGTGTTGACAGATTCGTAAACCTCACTTACGGTAGCATCAAAATGTAGTTTATCATTAAGATAAACCGCATTTTTAAATTGAATCTCCTGCGAGTGAATGATAACTTCTTTCAAGGGTAGGCATTCACCAACAAAATAGGAAAGGAATCCATTTAATATATTCCCATGCATTACCCTTCCCTGAAAGCCCTGTTCGGTAGCGAACTGCTCATCGGTGTGCAAGGGGTTTTTATCATTAAACAGGTCGATAAACCGGTTATACACTTCATCGGAAACAATGAAATCTTCTTTAAATGTATCTCCCTGATTTAAGATCATCCCCGTTCTTTCGAAGTAATTTATCATCCACCTGTTTAGGTGGGGATAAATCTCTGTATATGAATTAATAACAGTATAGAGACACTAAATAATATCTTTTTGTTTTTTATATATACTCCTCAATTAAAATGATATCTATCTATGGAGTGATTTCCATTTGGGATGGCAGGTTTCAATTACGTTTCTTTTTGGCTTACATTTTTGCTTATCGTTCATGTTATTATTGAGGAGCGGCCTTAGCTCAATTTTGATTATTTCCCACTTATGCGTATGGCTTAACTCCTGCCCGATCCCTTAGTTATGAAACGATTAGTTTTTCCTTAGCCCTTCCTTCTTCGCCAAAGCACATAACCGGTGATTGAAAGTACAGGGCCAGTCAGGCCGACAATAAGGAACAGAAATTTTAAGATCCAGTTGCCATATTCAATGAAATGCAAACCTCTGACAAAGGCAGATAATGGCTTGATAGAAATAACCGGACTGAGATCTCCTGTATGAATGTCGGCGGTTGAAACATTATAGAACTTACTGTAAAATTTGCTTTTGTTTTTAAGTGTCCCCGAAATTTGGATTTTATCATATGCATTTGCAGGAAAACGGATATAAGATGGATTGAATTCAGGGTACTGCACCTTGTACTCATTTAATATTTTATCTATAGAAACTGCTGTAATTGCAGGTGAATTTAACTTTGCGTGTTTCGTCCCTTTTATTCCGGCGCTCAAGATCTCATAACTGATCACAAGTCCGCTTAATGCCATTATGAGATTAAACAAAACAGCCCATACTCCCACATGCCGGTGAAGGGATGAGGAGAGGGTATTTGTGCTCCTGGTATTAAACCGGGTTCTGAACAGCAGAGTCTTTAAGATCATCTTTCTGTAAATAAACAGGCCTGTAAACAAGGAAGAGACAAACAGTATACCCGCCAGGAAAATAAGTGTTTCGCCGGCAATACCTGCGTGAAGGCTATAATGTAATTTAAGTACCCAGAATACCGCACTGTCGGATTGGGGAACTACTTTTATCAATTCACCGTCGGAAGGATGAACAAAAACCATTAAACGGTTATCCGGTCGTCTTAACTGGAAGACGAGCGTTTCTGATGGATTATCAGAAAACCGGATAAGTCTAATATCCCAGCTTGAATAACGGGAAACGATACCCGCATAAGCTTTGTCTATAGATACCACCTTATCATTTTCGACATGCAGATATTCGCTGTACTGCAGATCCTCAAGCCCCTGGTGAAATACCAGAATTGATCCGGTCAGGCTTATAAGAAAAATGAAACAGCCGGCCAAGAGGCCGCTCCATATATGGAACCGGAATATTCGTTTTATTCTCATTGTAAAAAGGAAAGCACCGCAGAGGTGCTTTCAAAACGGAGGTATCTTAAAATTGAGTGCTAAGTCCTAAAGTAAAACTCATCCCCCTGCCTTTAACATAATACTGATCTAAACTAGGCCATAATGATCTTGCCGGAAAATAATCTGCATTCAGAAGGTTTTCAATGCCCAGCTTTAAATAGGTTGCCTTTTTAATCCGGTAAGAAGATGACAGGTTTATTACCTGATACGGATCAACCTTCCCCTCATAAGTTTTATAAACACCTGTATTGGTCAGCGGGAAACGGTTCCTGCTTGCTGAAGCTAATAAATCAGTTCGTAGCAGCAGTCTTGAGTTTGGCGTATATTTTAAATAAGCGGTATACTTTGGTGGTGTTATCCGGTCACCGCCGAGGTAAGTGTCACTTTCATCATTAAATTTATTGTTGTTATTTCCATCCCGCTTTCCTTCTACATAGCTATAGCTGGTTCCAAGGTTTAGTTTATTTGAAAGAATAACATCAGCGGAGGCCTCAAAACCATGTACACGTTCCGGCTGACGGACGATAACGTAAAAGCCATTCTGTTCAACAAAACTTGAGCCTAGTTCAGACTTACTCATATAAGCTGAAACCTCAAGCCTGAAGGCCTTTAACTCGCTGGCAAACCCTGTTTCATAATGGTTGATGATCACAGGCTCTGTCTGGATATTACTGATATCATTTACCCTGGCTGCACGCAATAATAAGCCCAGATCAGCTACAGAGAAGCCTTGCGAAAAATTCACATAAGGTTTAAAGAAATCAAACCGGTTATATCGGAGCCCGCTGTTAAATACCAGGTTCTTATAATTAATATCTCCGCCTTTTACTGACATGCTTGTACCGAAGGTTTTGGTAGTAGCATTATAGGGCTTAAGTGTTTGATAATCTTCCACACTGATGTTCATAAGCTCATATCGCAGACCCCCGTTAAACACAAAGTCATTAAATAATGTGACCTGCATCTGCATAAAAGGGGCTGTACTTAGCATATTCATTTTCGGGACCCATGTTCTTCCATCCAGCAAGGGCTGAGATGTTATATCACTTAAAAGATCAAGACCATAGGTCATGTCAGATTTCAGTTTTTCCCTTGACAGCAGTGGAGTATTAAAGTCAGCCCTGATCCCTTTTTTTGAAGACTGAATGGTGGACTGGCCTCCGTTCTCAAAGTTGCTGCTGTAAAAGAAAAGGGTATTGAAGTCTTGCATATAGGAATTTACCGCTAAGCTGGTTTTACCGATCAGCTTATCGTGGGTATATTTTACAAGTGCATTGTGATTCCAGCGTGTGCCAGGAGGATCTCCCGGGGTTGTGCCTTCAACAGCATAGGTCTTGCTACCTGTTTTCCGGCTTCCCATTATCTCCTTTAAATTTGTTTCCTCAATGCTTCTGAAGAAGTTATAGCTTAATTGAAGGCGCTGATCAGGGTTAAGTTGAAAGCCTAGTTTGGCGAATGTATTGTATACCTTATTATTGCTTAAACCATAGGTAGGACCGAGAATGTCCCCTTCCGAATCCCTTACCTTCCCGGTCTGCTCATAACTTCCGTTTATTGTGTAATCCGCTCTGCCAAGCTTTCCAAAAAAGGATTGTGAAATCCGTCCCCCAAGAGTTCCCTTTGGATTAAGAATCACACCCGTTGAGGCCAACTCTGTTTTGCCACCAAATTTCATGCTGTTCCTTTGTGTGGAGTTGGTGATATAGTTTATAATTCCTCCAGCCGCGCCATTTCCGTATATGGAATTTGCTCCTTTGATAACTTCAATCCGTTCAATGACGCTGGCATCAATGGTGCGCATGTCAACCGAACCATTACGTAATGGTGTAGACTGTGAAATACCATCTACCAGGATAAGGACCTGACGGCCTCGAAGTGTTTGACCCCAGTTACTGCTTGTTCCGCTTGATGTGCCAAGGCCCGGAACCGCAGCAGAAAGGATATCACTGACATTATTGTTTACAGTTTGCAGCTCCTTCAATGTTTCGGTGTTAACTACGGTCACTGCAGTTGTAAATTCTTCCTTTAACTGTTCTTTTTTTCGTGAAGTAATTATTACTTCGTTTAAAAATGAACTTTTTGCCTGTTCAAGTGAAATGGCAAGCTCTTTTGTTAAAACTCCCCTGAGGTCAATATTGAATTCCTGAGATTCAAAACCTACAGCAGAAACTTTAAGAACGTATTGCTCAGCATGGAGCAGAGCAATCGTAAAACTGCCATCCGAAGCGGTCATGACTGCTTTACCAGGACCGACACTTATGGTTGCAAAACTGACCGGATTACCTGTCTGATCTTTTACTGTTCCCTTAATGCTGTTTGTCTGCGCATTTAATAATTGAGAACATAATACAAAAATACCAAGTAGTAAATATCTTTTCATTCTATTAATTTTTTACCAAAACTAAAATTTATTTATAATTAGTCCAAATAAACTTTAGGATTACTTAACCAGGGGGATTACTACTCACGCTACGGTTTGGAAGTATAACCGGTTCATTCTTTTAGACGGTCTCTATAATTTATTCTGCCCGCCGCAGCACCCAAATATTAAGTAGAATAGGAAAATTTCAGATTTTTTATACCAAACTCTTTAGGAAGTTTCCATATCGCAACAGCAGGTACTATAACTATTCCGTTTGACCCTACATCGTATTTATAGGCAGAAGGCTCTATTTGATCTTTTTGTGATCGGGGCGGGTATTAAAAAATGGCAGGTGGGGTTCAATTGGGTAAAATGATCCGATCATAAGAAATTAATGTACTTAACCGCCGCTGAGAATTTTTAATAAAATGGAAGGGGCTGAAATGATCTTACAGAAACAAGCTCAATATAAAATAAAGCAATGCAGCAAGTCCGGCTGATACCGGTATGGTCAGTATCCATGCCCACATCAGGCTGATCGTTATTCCCCATCTTACTGCGGAAACACGTTTGCTTAGCCCGACACCGATGATGGCGCCAGTTATGGTATGTGTTGTGGATACAGGTATCTTAAAATGCTCGGTCATGAATAGGGTAATAGCTCCCGCAGTTTCTGCAGCCACACCTTCAAGCGGGGTCACTTTGGTGATCTTGGTTCCCATGGTTTTAACGATCTTCCAGCCACCGCTCATTGTTCCGGCTGCAATAGCAGTATAACAGGCTATCGGGATCCACTCTGGGATATGTTCGATCTTAACCTTCCCGTCAATAACTGAATAAGTTACCTGAAGCCATGAGGACATAGTATCCACACTCAGGTTTGCGTCTTTCAGATATACGATAACGGCTGCTGCAATAATACCCATTACCTTTTGTGCATCATTACCGCCATGTCCCAGACTGAATAAAGCTGATGACACCAGCTGTAATTTTTTGAACCACCATTCTGCCCGTGCGGGGTTGGCGTATCTGCAGATATTAACGATGAGCACGGTTATAAAGTAGGACATGATCATTCCGATGATCGGCGCAAGCACAATGAAGGCTGCAACTTTGCCAATGACCCCTAAATTAATTACATCTAATCCGCCATGCGCCACTGCCGCACCGGCGAAACCGCCGATAAGCGTATGTGAGGAGCTGGATGGAATTCCAAACCACCAGGTAAAAAGGTTCCAGCAGATCGCAGCAATAATCCCCGCCAGGATCACCACCAGGTTGATATTCATGGTATCGGCAGTCTTGGCTACCGTATCCGCAACATTCAGGTTAAATATCCAGTAGGCCAGAAAATTAAAGAAAGCTGCCCAAAGTACCGCCTGGAATGGGGTAAGTACTTTTGTCGAAACCACCGTCGCAATTGAATTCGCCGCATCATGGAAACCATTGATGTAATCAAATAACAGTGCTAGAATTATGACGACTATTAATAATGTGAAACCCATAGAGCTGGCTGAAGTAGCAGTTTGTATCGTTAAGCGTTTTTAACCAGAATTGATTCCAATACGTTTGCGGCATCCTCGCACATATCAGTAGCGGTCTCAAGTGCTGAAAGCACTTCTTTATATTTAATCAGGTTTACAGCATCTTTTTCATATTCGAAAAGTTCGCCTACCGCCTTATCAAAAACGTAATCTGCCTGGTTCTCAATGCTGTTGATACGTACGCATGAATCTGCAATGATACGTATGTTTTTAAGGTCACGTAATTCGTGTATTGCCTTATGGAGATCCTGACAGGCCTGTAAAATGAGGTCAGCAAGTTCTTTTATGGGAGGGGTAATAATCGTTACCTTATACAGATCCATTCTGCTCGCTGATCCATGAATATAATCAGCAATATCATCGATGGCACTTGCCAGACGGTGAATATCTTCCCTGTCAAAAGGCGTGATGAAATTCTTGCTCAGCTCCAGGTGGATCTGATGTGTGATCTCGTCTCCTGTGTGTTCAAGATCTTCAATATCTTTAAAAAGCTCTTTACGGCGGACAAGATCCTCTGTATTTACAGCTTCTACAAGCTTCTTCCCTAATTGGATCAGGTTAGCGCTGTCTTGTTCAAAAAGAGGAAAGAATTTTTTGTCTTTTGGTATAAAGTACTGGAAAATACTGTTCAATGACATCTGATGGGTTTTAAAGAATGGGTAAAAATACTACGCCAATGTTAAGTTAATGTTAAGTTTCTGTTTTAGCTACTTTGTTCTTTCCAGCGTAAAGCCAAAAGTCGAGCCAATATTTTCGGTACTTCTGACAGTAATTGTTTGCTCATGGGCTTCCAGGATATGTTTTACAATCGCCAGCCCCAGGCCTGAACCGCCAATGTCCCTGGATCTGCTTTTATCAGTGCGGTAAAACCTTTCAAATAAACGGGGAAGATATTTTTCTTCTATTCCAATACCGTCATCTGTAATTTCTACCAGGATCTGATCATGGAGCTCAAAGGTTTTTATCGAAGTAGTGCCCTGATTTCTCCCGTATTTAAAGGAGTTATCGATCAGGTTGACCAGAACCTGTCTTATTTTTTCCCTGTCGGCATTTACCCAGGTAGCATCATTATACTTTTCCTTAAACTGCAGGCTGATATTGTATTTTTTTGCTTTCAGCTCCAAAGAATCGATCACCTCCCTGATTAATTCTGCGAGGTCGAATTTCTCATAATGGATCGGAACCTCGCCGCTTTCCAGTTTTGATATGGCATCAAGGTCTTTAATGAAAAATGCAAGCCTGTCGGCATTCCGGGATGCTTTTTCAAGGAATTTAGCAGACAATTCAGGTTCATTGATAGCACCATCCTGCAAAGCTTCAATATAGCCTTGTATAGCAAAGAGCGGGGTTTTCAGTTCATGGGAAATATTCGAGAGAAATTCTCTTCTGTACTTTTCCTGCTGGTTTAACAGATCTATTTCTTTTTTTTTATCTCTGGCCCATTCTTTTACTTCATGTTCCACATCATTAATGGGATCTGCGCTTACGTATTCTCCCAGTGCATCCTTCAGATCCTTTCCAAGCTTAAGATTATGGATAAGTTTATAGATCAGCTTGATCTTGCTGTATACGAAACGTTCGATCAGATAGTAGAAGACAACATAACTGGTTATAAGCGTAACTGCAAAAGTGATCAGGGAATCGATCCAATTTTGCTGAAAGTAAAAATTAATGATCGATAAGGATAATGCAACCGCCAATGCATTGATAAACACCAGTACCCATAGTTTCATGATGCAATGTACTATATTATCGCTTTCCCATGTGTTTTTTTAACCAGGATCTGAGTAAATGAGGGGAACTTATTAAGGGCAGAAACTGTGAGATCAGAGATAAATGGTCGGGTGAATATTTTCTGGATCATGATCCCGCTTCTCAGCCTGAAAGCAAATTCCTTTTCCCAGCGCACCTTATAATCATGTTCCAGTGCTTTGCGGTTAATTGCTGATCCGGGTGCGGCATAGCGTTGAATGCTTTCTGCCAGGATCTTGCCCGAATGAATGGCCATGGCCATTCCGTTTCCGCAGAGAGGAGTTATCATTCCTGCTGCATCCCCGCAAAAAAGGAGGTGGTCTTCAACCAGGGATTTGCGCTCAAAGGAGATCTCGTTGATTACTTCAGGTTTTTCATGAACAAACTCAGAATTTTTAAACAGGTTCCTAATATGTAAATTCTTAAATAGAACCTTTTCTTCCATTTCCGGGATGCCTGAATATTTCTTTAAGTTCCGGGTTTCGGAAAGGTAGCAGAGATTGTACAGATCTTCCTCGATTTTACAGACACCGCAGTAACCTCCTTCAAAATTATCCAGTCTGATGAGATCCCTGGGGAGATCCGTCCGGATATGATATTTAACCCCAAGATATGGACTGCGCTGATAGAAAAAATTTCGATTTAACTTTTGGTCAAGGTTAGATCTCTTTCCGTGCGCCGCAATCACAACAGGGGCCTCAAAGATCTTGCTCGAAGAGGAAGACACTTTAAATTCCTCTCCCTCAAATTTTATATCGCAAACTTTTTCAAAATGGAATATCACCCCCAGCGCCCTGGCATGCTGAAATAAGTGCTGGTCAAATTTATACCGGCTCAGGCCAAAGCCGCCAAGGGGCAAGGCTGATTGAAGGACTGTGCCTGAGGCGGAACTTATTGCTAGTTTGCTTATCCGGGAAGGGCTGAATTGGGCAATATTAATACCCAGTGATTCTAGAAATGGAAGAACTTCATTGGAGACATACTCTCCGCATACCCTGTGGAAGGGATATTTTTTTTTCTCAATCAGAACGACCTCATATCCGCTCTTTTGTAAAAGAATAGCAGTTGTTAAACCTGCCAGACCGCCGCCGACGATAATGATTTTTCTCATCAGGCAAGCGTGTTTACCTTGCTGTCGGTGTTTACTTCAGATTTAAGTACCGAAGTTCGGGTATCAATGCAGACCTGCCATCTGAAAGCCCACATCCACCTGATTGAATAATTTGTAATACCGGCAGATGAAAGCATACCGGCGATATCCTTACGTTTAAAACTGCGCAGTACCGACAGTTTCGAATCATGTTTAACCATTTCAGACCGGGATAATACAGAAGTTAAAACACCGATCGAATGATAGGCGAACCAATGCCTGTGAAGATCATTGATCACTACACAGGAAGCTGCGCAGTCATTCATTTTCTGAATGAGCTTAATCCAGCTTTTGTCTTCAAAATGATGGGTGAAGAGACTTGAAATTACCACATCAAACTGGTTCGTTTTTAATGCGTCACTCATTACATCAGCCAGAATATAAGAGATCTCGGGATATGCAGCCGATTTCGAGCGGGCATATTCTATGGCAGATTCCGTAGCATCAACCCCCACAAATTTTAAATTCATTTTCCTTTTGCGGGCCCACCTGGCAATAACACGCAGGGAATCTCCTCCTCCGCATCCCCAGTCGCTGATGATCATTCCATCAGTTAAATTCAATTTCCTTAACGCATCGAAAAATACTGCATATCCGCCCAGCAGCTTATTGATTACTTCGAGCTCATCCATAATGGGGTCTATTATCTCATGGCTGAGTGCGAAATCATCCATCATTTCCTCCTCGGAACTCCGTCGGCTGAAATCAGGCATGTACGTTTAATTTAAGGATCATTGATTCCACTGTTAATCCGGGTCCGAAAGCAAATCCAAGAATATTTTCCCCATCCTTTGCTTCAGTGTTCTCCAGTATTTTTTTCAGCACGAACACGATCGTAGCGGATGACATATTTCCATAATCCCTCAGAATTTCATACCCGGCCTGATTGGCAGATGTGCTGAAATCAAGAGCTTTCTCTGCCGCTTCCAGGATCTTTCTTCCCCCCGGATGAACTGCATAGCGGTCAATATCAGATAAACTAAGTTCAGCTTTATGGAGAAGCCGCTCAGAAATACCCCGGATATGCTTATAGATCAGCTTGGATACCTTTGAGGTGAGTGTCATTTCAAATCCTGTATTGCCCACATACCAGCCCATTTCATCCCTGGCCTCATGTACAAACTCTGAGTAAAAAGTGTCCAGCACCATGCTGTTTGCCGTTCCGGATCTGCAAGCGTTATTCTCTACGATCATAGCTGCCGCTCCATCGGAAAATAGAGAATTTGCAACCCAGTTATCCAGCGTACTTTCTTTCTGAAAATGAAGCGTACATAACTCGACACAAACGATCAGGACTTTAGCATTCTTATCAGCACGGCAAATATAATCAGCGGACTTTAGTGCATTCAAGGCCCCATAGCAGCCCATAAAATTTATGCAGGTACGTTCAATACTCCGGCTCAGGCCCAGCTTTTCCACTAGTTCGATATCAATGCCGGGTGCGTGCATGCCGGTACAACTTACGGTGATCAGATGGCTGATCGCGGAACTCAGATCCCCGTTTAAAGATGCAAGACAGTTTCTGGCCGCTTCTGCAGCAATATCCCCGGCCCTGTCCTGGTATAATTTCAAGCGCTCGAGCGTTCCAGGGAAAGGTTCAAAGCCCGCCGAATTATTAAAAAAAGTATAATTTTTCCTGTCGGCCTCCCCAAAATCAGGGATTACAGAATAGCGGTGTTCAATAGCGGAGTGATCATAGATCTGCTTCAGCCTGGATGCGTTATTTTCATCAAGCTCAAATGCACTGACCATAAAGCGGTAAATATCATTCTGGGGAATTCGGAATTCGGGATTGGCGGTACCAATAGCGCTTATGCAACTGCTCATGAAGGAGTAAAATACTAAAAATCTGTGTGATAATTAAAAACTCAACATCCGTTTGGCTGATCGTGTTTTAATCATCCCAGAAAATCAATCAATAATAAACTGTTTTCGAATAATGCTATTTTAGTAAAATGAACTATCTCAGCAAATTTATTCCTACAGTATCCGCTTTACTGCATATGCGATTTGCGTTCTCTTTTTTCTTAATGCCCGTCTTTCTTTTTGCTGCCAGTCAGGCCCCGCAGCTGATTTTTGCGGATACTGTTCTAACCTTCATTATCTGGCATTTACTGGTTTACCCGGCGAGTAACGGTTATAACAGTTATTTTGATAAAGATGAAGGCAGTATTGCCCTCCTTGAAAAACCACCTTCAGTTGACAGAAGCCTTTATTATTTTTCCCTGTTCCTGGATGTACTGGGCCTTTTGCTTTCATTATTCGTAAGCTGGATCTTATTTACAGCAGTGCTGATTTACGGAGTATTCTCTAAATTATACAGCCATCCCCAGACGCGGCTTAAAAAGTATCCCGTTATAAGTTTCCTGATCGTGTTTATCTTTCAGGGCGCCTGCGTTTACTGGAGCTCTTACGCGTCAGTTTCAGGTCTTGACCAGTTTTACGGATGGAATTTAAATTTTACTATTGCTGGCCTGATCTGCTCCTGCCTGATTGGTGCAACCTATCCTTTAACCCAGGTTTACCAGCATAAAGAGGATTCAAAAAGGGGCGATGTTACCCTTAGTATGGTTTTGGGTATCCGGGGTTCGTTCTGGTTTGCCGGAGTGCTTTTTGTGCTTTCCATCCTCTTGATGTTTATATACTGGTACAGGCTCGGCCTCATGCAGAATTTCTGGCTGTTTATGATCCTGTCACTTCCGGTTTTTGCCTTGTTCATACAGTGGTTTGATAAGGTCTGGCGTGATCCTGAGAAGGCAAATTTTAAAAACATGTCACGAATGACCCTCGTAAGCAGCATTATGATGTTTGTTTATTTTGGAGCCCTGAACTTTATTTAGCCATTGATCTTATAAAGTCCACATATTCTTCTGGAAGTGAATGCTCTCTGGCTCCCTCAAGTATCGAATCAAGATATTCCTTTGCCGGATAAATATCTTCCTGGTCTTCCCCCGAAATAAAGGTAAAAGCTTCAATATTGCCCTGTTCGGTTTCCACAGATACGTTGATTATGCTGTAACCGGGCTCAGAGTTTAAAAGCAGATCGCGGTATTTTTGATCGATCTGGTAAACTGCTCCAAAGACATCCTCCGATTCGGATTCGATGATATTGGCCCTTGCACTGCCATCCGTATTTCTGCGGTTGAAGCGAAAGCCGTAATCAGGAAGCCGGCCCTGTAAATAATTATGAAGGGTATCTCCCGTTCTTTGAGCGAGTAATGAAACCTTCAGATTGCTGGCATAAGCAAAATAGTAAAACTGATCATCGTTTGCCATTCCATTCATTTTCAAACTGTTTAAGGTAGGTGTGCATATAGTTATGCCGTTCTTCTGCAAGGGCGCGGCCGGTCTCCGTATTCATTTTATCCTTAAGCAAAAGCAGCTTTTCGTAGAAATGATTTATGGTTGGAGCTGTGGAATTTTTGTATTCCTCTTTGCTCATATTTAATGTCGGTGGAATTTCCGGATTATAGATCTCCCTGGCTTTAAATCCGCCGTAGGTAAAGGCGCGTGCAATGCCTATAGCCCCTATGGCATCCAGGCGGTCTGCATCCTGAACGATCTCAAGTTCCTTTGAATGAAAATTCAGTGCACCAAGGCCTGACCTGTAGGACATATTCCGGATGATTTGCTGAACATGTAAAACAACGCTCTCCGCTACCTCCAGGGACCTCAGGAAATCACCTGCTTTCCGGGGCCCGATCTCTTCATCCCCATCATGAAACTTGCTGTCGGCAATATCATGGAGCAATGCGGCCAGTTCTATAATAAAATGGTCTGCCGTTTCGGTTTCAGAGATCAGCCGGGCATTATTCCATACCCGCTGAATATGCCACCAGTCATGACCGGTTTCGGCCCCTGCTAAAGTTTCCTTAACATAGCCTGCCGTTTTGGAAATGATCTGACTATTCGCTGAGCTTTGGTTCTCTTTTGCTGCCTTCATATAATTCATATTCAAGCAAGCGGCAGTCCAGCTTACCATTGTAAAACTCAATTCTTCTTGAGGCCCTCAATCCGATCTTTTTTGCCAGATCGGGGTTGCCGGTAAAGATATAGCCCCTGTATCCCTTGCATTTCTGCTTCATGAAATCACCGATGCGTTTATAGGTTGCTTCAAGTTTGCTGTGAACACCCAGACGTTCGCCATATTCGGGGTTAAAAATAACCACGCCGGGTCCTTTGGGAACCTCCGTATCTGCAAAATCGCAGACTAAAAAATCGATCAGGTGATCAACCCCTGCCGTGCGGGCATTTTTAATAGAAATATCAATAGCATCCTCTGAAATATCAGTAGCAACAATTCTGAAACCGATCTCTTTTTTTGCCTGATCCTTCAGTTTTCGTCTTTCTTCAAAGAACACCTCTTCCTGGTAGCCCAGAATATGCATAAAGCCGTAATTCATACGGAACATACCCGGTGTTTTATCAGTGGCCAGCAATGCGGCCTCGATGGCAAGCGTTCCGGAGCCGCACATAGGAACAACAAAGGGGCTTTTTATATCCCAGCCTGTGGCCATGATCGTTCCGGCTGCAAGCGCCTCTAACATCGGTGCTTTTCCGGGGATCTTGCGGTATCCGTGTTTTGCCAGCGTTTCGCCGGAGGTATCTATAAATATTTCGGCTGTTTCTTCTTTCCAGTACAGATGAATGACAGCTTTACTTGCATCGGGTCCGGTATTCGGCCTGATCTCCTTTTTCTCCTTAATGCGGTCAACGATGGCATCCTTAACTTTGAGATTAGCAAACAGGGGGGTAGTAATGGTTTCATTATCCACCGTGGAGCTCACGGAAAAATATCCTGTAAAGTCAATCAAGTCCTCCCATGCTATTTCCAGTAGCTCTTTATAAAGCCTGGCCGGATTTTCAGCAGTGAATGTTTTTATGGAATACAGAACCTGGCTCGCGCATCGCAGATGAAGATTTAAAGGAATGCAGTCATTCAGTGTGCCCTCCAGTTCAACGCCCGTGCTGAAGGCCCTGGTGATGGTATATCCCAGTGATTCAACTTCCTTCTGTAAATACGGCGATAAGCGATTATTACAGGTAATTATAATCTTACTTTTTGTGTGGAAAACTTGCATAATAATTTGCGAAGTTAACAATTAAAAACCTGCCTTAATTTTATACTTTTACAAATTACCCCGGGCGGATTCCGAGGCTCTCCAAACCCTTAAGAATCGCCGAAGTGAAAAAATAATTATTTGAGTTTTCATCCTAAAAAAATATAACAAACAATGGACATTAAAGGAAAAGTACATGAAATCTCACAGGTAATCACAGTGAGTGAAAAGTTCAAAAAACGTGAACTTATACTTGAATACGCAGAAAATCCAACCTACCCTGAATATGTGAAGTTCGAAGCGGTACAGGATAAAGTTAATTTGTTCGACAATGTTAAAGTCGGAGATCAGGTAGAACTGTTCTTTAATTTACGCGGCCGTCCCTGGACAGACAAGGCGGGCAAAACTTCCTATTTCAATACACTTTCCGTATGGCGCCTGACACCGCTTGGCGCAGCTGATTCTTCAGCATCTGCTCCTGAATATGCTGCCCCGGTTGATATTACCTCAGCCCCGGATGATGATGATCTGCCTTTTTAATCATTCAGAATTATAAAGTATAATAAAAACAAAAGCCCCGTTCCGGAATTCCGGAAGGGGCTTTCTCTTTTCTAAACCAAACCATTAATTTTTAATCACTTTTTTTATAAACCAGCGGCCGTTCTGGCTGATGGAAATATAATAGATTCCGTTTTTGCTCAAAGGCACCTGTTTTACATAATTACCGCTGAAACCGGCAGCTTCATCACTGTAAACCTCTTTCAAATCGCTGTCTAAAATTTTAACCCTTGTTGTGCCCCGGCTAGTGAGATTGAATGAGAGCCCCGGTTTTCCGCTTGAAAAATTCGGGAAAATAGTGATATCATTTACTTCAAGCGCGTTTGTAATTGTTTCCGAACCCGTTATTTTTTTAAGTTTTTCCTTTTCCGCATCGCTTATACTGATGTTCATGCGGCTGAATATCCCGTCCTTATCTGTATAGGTATAATTAAATGAGGATGAGTTATTGCGGTGCATGGATGGAAATTCGCTGCGTTCCATAAAAGCGCGCGGCATCCCTCTCGGGATAGCTCCCGGCATTGCTCTCAGGCCCATACCCGGACCGGGCAGTTCGATATCCCTGTGCATGGTAATGATCCTTTTTCTTAAATTACTATCCAAAGGGAAGCCTTTCAGCAGGGAATCTCCCCTCATAGTTAACATCAGGCTGTCTCCGTTAAACCTGAAAACTTGAATGCTCCCCGGAAACCGGTCTTCCATCCTGAACCCGAATTCCTGTTTATTATCCTCATTCCATAACAGAGGCTCTCCTCTTTTGATAATAATCTCCTTTTTCTCCCCTTTTCCTCCCCTTGAGAAAGTCCGGGTTTCTTTAATCCGCTTGGCGGCATCCTTAAAATCTTCCCGCAAACGGGCGCGTTCTTCTTTACTGACCTCGCTTAACTTTTTTCCATTGATAATTGTATCACCGTTATTAATGATGATCGTACGTTTGATCTGTTTATCATCCTGTGCTTTCAGGGAAGAGCCGGAACTGATTATGATCAGAATAAAACAGACCAGCAGGGTGTGCGGGTTAGGGAGAAACTTTTTCATGATAATATAATTTGGTTTGCAGGGTTCATATTATTACGTTTAATCTGATCAAATTTATAGCGCCGGCACGGGGTATTTTGTTAAAGCTTTGTTAAAAAGTGTTAAAAGAAAATTGACTTAGAGCATGTTACGTATTTTTGTGAAGCATGAAGAGGAGGAGCATCAATTTAATAATAGGTCTGATGACCATTGCACTTATGGGTGTAATGGGAATGCAATTGTATTTTTTCAGAGAATCCTACCAGCTCCAGTCCCGCTTATTCGATCAGTCAGTTCATGAAGCTTTAAATAATGTAGTGGAACGCCTGGCAAAGAGCGATGCCAATAATTTTTTAGAAAAAAAGGCTTCGTTCATAAGCCTTCCACCTCCTCCGGCCAAGCCGGCAGTACCTCTTTTGGCAGAAAGGAGGGCCAGTCCTGTAAAAAAGAGACCGGCCAGGATTTCGGATGCAGCATTTCTTCTTGGGGAGCAGCGTAAGGCGGATAGCATCTTCTTTTTAAGGGACAGCATAATCAGGGCCCGGCACCCCAATATTTTATCATTTAATGATGCGGTAACCGCCTCCGAACTGAAGGACCTGGAATATAACCTGCGTATAGATGTGTATCAGTTTGAAGATGCACTTGGACGAATTCATGAACAAACCCGGCAGACAGTTTCCAAAGCACTGAACGGTGGAGCTGTTTTAAGTAATGTAAATCCGGGCAACCTTCCTGCGGTACCGCGCGATTCGGTTCGGCAGTATATCATATCCGATCCGGTGGAAGGCACTTTTTTACGGACTATCCCCAGGCCGAGAATTACAAGCATTCATCGACCTGATGCGCCTGAAGCTAAAAATGAGACCAGGGTGCGTAAAGTGAAGGAGTATTTTGATGCGGGAAAGGAAAATAAAGAGGATGTGTTTAAAGACCTTTATAAAGAATACCGGGAAGTGAATGTCCCTCTTAATAAACGTATTCATCCTCAAACACTCGATTCCATGCTTCGTTCGGAATTGAGGAACCTGTCTATTTTTAGCGATTATGAATATAAAGTGACCTCCGCAAAAAGGGATTCGCTTATTTTTACACGTGCATCTGACCGTACGGAGTTTCTTCCCTATAACAGCTATGAAACGCCGCTTTTTCCGAAGGATATGATCCGGGATTCAGGGATGCTTACCATAACTTTTCCGGATAAAAACAATATCATACTTTCAAATCTTACGGCTTTGATGGGATTGTCGGGAGGATTATTATTGGTCCTGATATTTTGCTTCGGATATATCATTCACTCTATTCTGATGCAGAAAAAAATATCAGAGATGAAAACTGATTTCATCAATAATATGACCCATGAGTTTAAAACCCCGGTTGCTACGATCATGATAGCAAGTGAGGCTTTAAAAGATCCGGAGCTTACTGCAGATAAAAGCCGTATCGACCGCCTGGCAAATATCATTTATGATGAAAACGTACGCCTTGGAAGTCATATTGAACGGGTCTTAAATATTGCACGGATTGATAAAGGGGATCTTAAGCTTGAAAATAAGGAAGTTGAAATGAATGATCTCCTGTCGGCCATTGTAGACAGCATGTCGCTTCAGCTGCAAAAGCGTAATGCCAGCATAGAACTGGATCTGAGCGCCGGGCAAGCCGTAGTGATGGGGGATGAACTGCACTTATCCAATGTGATATTTAATCTTTTGGATAATGCCAATAAATACAGTCCCGAAGATCCGCAGATAAAGATCAGTACATTGAATTCAGGTAAAAACCTGATCATTCGCGTTGCCGATAAAGGCATTGGAATGAGTCGTGACCAGCTCACTAAAATATTCAGCCAGTTTTATCGTATTCCTACGGGTAACCGTCATGATGTAAAAGGTTTCGGTTTGGGACTAAGCTATGTAAGCAATATTATCAAGCGCTTGAACGGAACCATCCGGGTCAAAAGTGAAAAGGGGGCAGGTTCGGAATTTGAGATCAGTCTTCCCCTAAAGCCGCATTAATAAGAGGAAACAGAACCCTGTGGTAAAAGATCCTTTTAAAATTAAATACTAAGAATATTTCTCCATCAGGGGATCTTGGAATATGAAAAAAATTCTACTAGCCGAAGACGACCCGAACCTGGGGATGCTGTTGCAGGATTATCTGCAGCTGAAAGGTAAATTTGAGGTGGTACTATGCCAGGACGGTGAAGAAGCCCTGAAGGCCTTCACAAAAGAGCATTTTGATGTCTGCATTTTTGACGTGATGATGCCCAAAAAAGATGGCTTTACACTGGGTAGGGAGATCAGAAAGATCAATCCGGGTATACCGATCATATTTGCCACGGCAAAGGCCATGATCGAGGATAAGTCGGAAGCATATAACCTGGGAGGTGATGATTACATTACCAAGCCATTCCGGATAGAAGAATTATTGTTAAGGATCAATGCATTACTTAAGCGCGTTTCTGAATCCGGCAAAACTGAATCCTCTGAACTGCCCACCAAATTTGAAATAGGTAAGTATAGGTTTGATTATACCTCTCAGCAAATAACCTGTGGTGAGCAGCATCAAAAGGTTTCCACCAAAGAAGCTGAGCTTCTGCGATTGCTATGCATTAAGAAAAATGAGGTTTTAACCCGTGAAGAAGCTCTGATCACCATCTGGCATGATGATAATTATTTTAATGGCAGAAGCATGGATGTCTTTCTCAGCAAGCTGCGGAAATACCTCAAAGATGATCCCAACGTAGAGATCATTAATGTTCATGGCAAGGGGTACAAGCTTCTGGTGAACTGAGGATGGTTTATACTTTCTCCGGGTTTGGCCTGAGAAACTATATTAAAAATAAACAGGGAACATTAAAAATACCGCCATTCTTGTTTAAGAACAGCGGTCTTTGAATATTTAAAGATCAAATTTTATTCCCTGGGCCAGGGGAAGTTTATCTGAATAGTTGATCGTGTTGGTTTGACGGCGCATATATGCCCTCCATGCATCAGATCCTGATTCACGGCCTCCTCCTGTTTCTTTTTCCCCGCCGAATGCTCCTCCGATTTCTGCACCCGAAGTTCCGATATTGACATTGGCGATCCCGCAGTCGGAACCCGCATAGGAAAGAAACTGCTCTGCTTCGCGTAGATTCAGGGTCATGATTGCCGATGACAGACCCTGAGGCACCCCATTCTGCATGGCTATTGCTTCATCAAGGGTTTTATATTTCATCAGATAAAGTATGGGTGCGAAAGTTTCATGCTGAACGATGGCATATTCATTTTTTGCTTCAGCGATGCAGGGTTTTACATAACATCCGGATTCAAATCCTTCACCCTCCAGAACTCCCCCCTCAACGATGAAATTGCCGCCCTCGGCTTTACATTTTTTAATGGAATCCAGGTAATTCTTTACCGCATCTTTATCGATCAGCGGACCAACGTGAATATGTTCATCCAGGGGATTACCTATTTTTAACTGTCCGTATGCCTTTACAAGTTTATCCCTGAAGGTATCATAAACACTTTCGTGGATGATCAGCCTCCGCGTAGAGGTGCATCTTTGCCCGGCTGTACCAACGGCGCCGAATACGGCTCCTACCAGTGACATTTCCAGGTCGGCATCCTTAGAGATTATAATTGCATTATTTCCGCCCAGTTCAAGCAGGCTGCGTCCCAGCCGGGCGCCCACAGCTGCGCCCACGGATTTCCCCATCCGGGTGGAGCCTGTGGCCGACACGAGATCTACCCGTTTATCGTTGCTCAGAAGTTCGCCGATCAGCCGGTCTCCCAGTATCAGGCATGAAACTCCTTCAGGAACATCATTAGCTGCAAATACCTTTTGAATGATCTTCTGACAGGCAACTCCCGTCAGCGGGGTTTTCTCTGAAGGTTTCCAGATGCATACGTTCCCGCAAACCATGGCCAGGGCGGCATTCCATGACCAAACTGCAACGGGAAAGTTGAATGCGGATATAATTCCTACTACACCCAGCGGATGCCATTGTTCATACATCCGGTGTGCAGGACGTTCAGAGTGCATGGTCAATCCATATAACTGACGGGAGAGGCCCACTGCGAAGTCGCAGATGTCGATCATTTCCTGCACCTCACCATAGCCTTCCTGAAGGCTTTTGCCCATCTCGTAGCTTACCAGTTTACCCAGATCCTCTTTGTTCTTTCTTAGGGCATCACCCAGCTGCCTGATAATATCCCCTCTCTTGGGGGAGGGCCAGCTGCGCCAGATTTTGAATGCTTCCCGGGCTTTGCTTATCGTATTTTCGAAATCGGTAGCGTCTGCAAACCTTACCGAGGCAATCTCCTTACCATCCACAGGAGAAAAAATGGCAGTAACCTGCTTCTGATTGTTGCTGCTCCACGATTTTCCAGTACTGCAGGCATCATTAATATGTTGAATTTCAAGTCTCTGCAATAGCGGGAGAATGTCTATTTCCATAATATTTCGTATTTTTGTAAAGTTAAGCATTTCCCCTTAGGGCATGTCATCAGTTATAACAGAAAAGCATCATCTAATTCTCAGCTAATTAGCCTTCCATATGTCAGAATGTGGAAAAATAAAAGTTAATTAATTAGCGATTTGAATTAAATTGTTTGAAATAATGAAGGCGGTATTAGATTAAAAGGATACCGGGGAACGTTCTTAATCGTATTATTTTAGGATGGAAGAAGATTTTGAGTTTGACTTTTCCGAAGATCCCAGATTTTCGGTAGAAAGATATGAAGAGATGATCCGTAATCAGGATCAGTATTTTTTTGATGCACAGGCATTTGAGAATATCATAGAATATTATATAGATAAAAGTGATCCCATAAAAGCATTGCAGGTGACTGAATATGCTATCAATCAGCATCCTTTCGCGGCAATATTTTCAATAAAGCAGGCCCAGTTATATGTAGCCACCAATCAATTTGAACTTGCCTTCGAATCCTTGCGCAAAGCGGAGACCCTGGAGCCTTCTGAAGCTGATATTTACACCATCAGAGGGAATATCTATGAAGGTATGGATCTGCATCAGGATGCTTTGGAAAATTATGAAAAGGCTTTAAGTCTTGCTGAAAGCACAGATGAAATCCTGCTTCATATTGCCTATGTATATCAGAGCATGGGTGATTATGAAAGTTCGGTAAACTATCTGAAGCAGTGTTTACAGCAGAATATGGAAAATCAGGATGCCCTGTATGAGCTGGCTTTCTGTTATGATGTTCTCGATAAGCAGGAAGAAAGCATTAAATTTTACGAGCAGTATATAGATAATGAGCCTTATTCCTATGCTGCATGGTATAATCTGGGTAACGCTTTCAATAAGATGGATCTGTACGAAAAGTCTATTGACGCTTATGACTATGCCATCCTGATCAAAGATAATTTTGCTTCTGCTTATTTCAACAAAGGAAATGCGCTTGTTCATCTTGACAGGTATTCTGAAGCTATTGAAGTTTATAAGCAAACTTTTGAATATGAGCAGCCTTCGGGGGATACCTACTGTGCTATAGGTGAATGCTATGAAAAGCTGGAGAAAATGGATGAAGCGCGTTCTTATTACAAGAAGGCCGTTAAGATCGATCCATCGCAGTCGGATGCCTGGTTTGGTATCGGTGTAACGCTTGATTTTGAGGAGCGGTATTTCGAATCGCTGTATTTTTATAAAAAGGCTCTGGATCTGGATGATAAAAATGCGGATTACTGGTTTGCCATAGCAGATGCACAGTATAAGCTGAAGCAGCTTGATGAATCGGAAAAGGCCTATGAGAAAGTCCTTGAGTTAAATCCTGTCGACATTGAGGCATGGCTGGATTATTCCTCCATCTTATTCGAACAGGATAAACTTAGTTCAGCAATTGAGGTGATCTCCGAGGGTATAAAAAATAATCCGGATGCGGCAGAGCTGTATTACAGGATGGTGGCTTATCTTTTTGCAAACCTGCAGTACAGTGAGGCACTGATTTACCTGGAAAGCGCTCTTAATTCAGATCCTGAGAAGCATCATATATTATTTGAATACCTGCCTCAGCTCCATGAAAACAAGGTCATAGTTGATATTATCAATCGTTATACACGTTAAAAAAGCAATAATTTATTCAGGCTTTAGGTTTTGATTTTTTTTTTGAGATTTGCACTTTATATATGAGGGTGCATTTTTGAGAATTAAAACTACACTGCAGGTCTCATCCGTCAATCCAAAAGCAATTTAATATAGATGAATTATATCTTAAAGAACATCCCTGAGCGTACTCAAAAACCCCGGCTTGAGGGAATTACCATGGTTATGGATAAGGGTTTAAGTGTTCGTGAAATTGAAGACTTTCTTGAAGTTGCAGGTCCGCACACAGATATTGTTAAACTGGGCTGGTCCACATCGTATGTTACTCCAAACCTTGAAAACAAATTAAAAGTATACAAGGAAGCTAATATTCCTGTTTATTTTGGCGGGACTTTGTTCGAGGCCTTTATAATCAGGAACCAGTTTGATGATTACCGTCGTATCCTTGACAAATATGGAATGCAATTTGCAGAGGTATCTGACGGATCCATTGATATTTCGCATGAGGAGAAATGCGGATATATCAGTAAGTTAAGTGAGCAGGTTACTGTTATTTCTGAGGTAGGTTCCAAAGATGCTGCTAAGATACTGGCACCTTATAAGTGGATAAGTTTAATGAAGGCTGAGATCGAAGCCGGTGCCTGGAAAGTAATTGCCGAAGCGAGAGAAAGCGGAAATGTAGGTATTTACAGAGATTCCGGAGAGGTAAGGCAAGGTCTGGTTGACGAGATATTAACCCAGATACCTGCAGATATGATCATTTGGGAAGCTCCCCAAAAGGCGCAGCAGGTTTGGTTCATTAAGTTGATCGGAACGAATATCAACCTGGGTAATATTGCTCCGGCAGATGTTATTCCCGTTGAAACATTACGTCTGGGTCTTCGAAGCGACACCTTCGAGCATTTTTTAAATATGGCAGAATAACACCTAGTACACAGGGCTCATTTAATGTATTTCCGGGTATAAATTAATTCTAATGAAGAAATACGGCCTAATAGGATTTCCGCTTACGCATTCCTTTTCCAAAAAATATTTTACAGAGAAGTTTGAGAAAAGCGGTATCGATGATAGTTATGAATATAATCTGTATCCTCTGCCCCACCTTAGTGATCTTCCTGATCTTATAAAGGCAAATCCTGAACTTTGCGGTTTGAACGTAACAGTTCCCCATAAGATCGGAGTGATGTTCTATCTGGACAAGATAGATCCAGCAGCCCGGGAGATCGATGCGGTTAATTGTATTAAGATCGTAAATCATCAGCCGGTTGAAGCTTTTTTCAGCGGTGAATTATCATCACTAAAAGTCCGGCTGGAAGGATATAATACGGATGCATTTGCGTTTGAAGCGTCCCTGAAGCCCCTGCTGAAAAAGCACCATCAGAAAGCTTTGATCCTGGGGAATGGCGGTGCAGCGCGGGCTGTTGCTTATGTGCTGGGCAAACTTGATATTTCTTATCGCCTGGTTTCGCGACGCGCAATCGGCAAGCAGTTAAAGTATTCCAGTTTAAATGCGGAAGTTTTAAAAGAGCGGACAATCATCGTTAATACTACTCCGCTGGGGACTTATCCTGATGTGAAGGAATGCCCGGAGATTCCTTATGAATTGCTTACTTCCAGGCATCTTCTTTATGACCTGGTTTATAATCCTCCCGAAACCGAATTCCTTAAGAGGGGCAAGGAGCAGGGTGCAAGTATTAAGAACGGGATGGAAATGTTGCAATTGCAGGCTGAAAAATCATGGGAAATATGGAATAGCTGATGAAAGAGTTCTGCATATCCGTCTTTTTCTTCCTGTGTTTAATTCAGATCTCATGCAGCACTGATTATACACCCAAACCCAGGGGATATTTCAAGATAGATCTTCCGGAAAAGAAATACCAGACCTATTCAGGGGGATGCTCCTATACCTTTGACTATCCGGTTTATGCCCGCGTTTTGCCGGATACCCAAAGGGGCGCAAAGCCCTGCTGGCTTGATATTTCCTATCCTCAGTTTAATGGAAGGGTTCACCTTAGTTATCAGCCTGTTCAGTCTCCGGAGCAGTTCAATCAACTGATTGAAGACGCGCGGACCTTTGCTTTCAAACATACGGTTAAAGCTACCGCAATTGATGAGGGAATAATTTCATATCCCGACAAAAAGGTATACGGTATTTATTATGCCATTGATGGAAACACTGCCTCTGCGGTGCAGTTCTATCTTACCGACAGTACTAAAAATTATCTCCGGGGAGCCCTTTATTTCAATGAGCAGCCCCGCCTGGATTCCATTCAGCCTGTTCTTGATTTTATTAAGGAAGATATTGATGTAATGATTAAATCTTTTAAATGGACCAACCATGAATAAATTGTACCTGCTGGCATTCCTGCTTATTGCACAGTCCGCCCAAGCTCAACTAAATACAGATGAGAAAAAGATCATCGGGTATATCAATTCTCATTTATCAGATTCAGAAGAATTACTGATCGAATCGGTTAATATTAACAGCGGAACCCTGAATACTGATGGAGTTAAGAAAGTAGGTGCAGTATACCGCAGGGAGCTTGACAAGCTGGGCTTTCAGACGGAATGGGTTTCATTGCCTGATTCATTAAGGCGTGCGGGGCACTTAGTTGCTACAAGGAAGGGTAATCAGGGAAAGCGACTTTTTTTATTAGGGCATCTGGATACCGTATTTGAACTTGATATGGCGTTCAGCCCCTATACCAAACTGAATGACTCCACTGCCACCGGCCAGGGAGTTAATGATATGAAAGGCGGGAATGTTATAATGATCAGCGCTTTAAGGGCTCTGCATTCTTTGGGACTTTTGAATAATACACATATCATAGCCTATTTTACCGGGGATGAGGAGAGTTCAGGATCACCGCACCATGAGGCCAGAAAAGATTTTATAGAGCGTGCCCGAACCACAGAAATTGCACTTGGATTTGAAGGCGCTCAGGGTTTGCATACGGTTGCTGTGGCAAGAAGAGGCATTGGCGGCTGGGTATTGAATGTTACAGCTAAAACAGGACATTCCGCGGGGATTTTCAGTGAGAGTGCCGGTTATGGAGCAATTTATGAAGCATCGCGGGTTATTAATCAGTTCAGGCTGGATCTGAAGGATGAAAAATATCTTTCGTTCAATCCAGGCCTGATCAGCGGGGGCTCTGAAATAAAAGTTGACGAGGAACATGCCAAAACCGAAGCGATCGGAAAGACCAATATTATCTCCCCAGCGGCATATGTTGCCGGTGATCTCCGTTTCATTTCGGATGTTCAGAAAGAAAAAGCTCGTGCAAAAATGCGTGAAATTACTGCTCAGAGTCTGAACGGAACAAGTTCCGCGATCACATTTTCAGACGGCCTTCCTGCGATGGAGCCCACCGAGGGGAATTATCGCCTGGTGAGGTTTCTGGATGGCATAACAAGGGATATGGGTATAGGAGCAACCCGCGCCGGGGATCCCGGATCGCGCGGAGCAGGTGATATTTCTGATATTGCAAAATATGTTGACAGCCTGGATGGGCTTGGTGCTTCGGGAGGCGGGGCTCACAAACCAGGAGAACTTATCAACCTTAAGGAATTCCCACTGCTGATACAAAGAGCAGCACTTATGATCTACCGCCTTAGCAGGGAAAACCCGGAACTGAAATAAAACTTTCCTCGGCAATTAATTGTCATGAATCCATGTATTCTGATCAGTCCTCTTCAAGGAATTTGATACTTTTGTTATTATGGCCCACGTAAAATCTTTCACCTGTAATCCTTACCAGGAAAATACCTATCTCCTTTATGATGAGAGTTCCGAATGTGTTATCATTGATCCGGGGATGTATACAGGTGATGAGCAGAATCAGCTGCTAAAGTTCATTGCAGAAAATAAGCTTAAGCCTGTTTTGCTTTTAAATACCCATTGTCATATTGATCATGTTCTCGGTAACAAGTTTATCTATGATACCTATGGGCTTCTTCCGCAATTTCATCAGGGAGAGGAAATTGTTTTGAATTCAATTGTTTCCTACGCGCCTCAGATGGGTATCCGCTATGAAATTTCGCCTCTGCCTGAAATTTATCTGCCCGAGAGCGGGCTGGTCAGCTTTGGAAATACCGAACTCGAACTTATTTTTTGTCCGGGGCATTCACCAGCTCATTTATGTTTTTACAGTCAGGCCGACCATTTTTTGATCGGCGGAGACGTTTTGTTCTATCAGAGCATCGGACGAACTGACCTTCCCGGGGGAAACCATGAACAATTATTAAGAAATATCCGTGAAAAGCTGTTTATATTGCCGGATGACTGCCGGGTATATCCGGGACACGGGCCGGCAACCACGATTGGATTTGAAAAAGAATTTAATCCCTTTCTTAGCTGAAACAAGTCAGGATAATTAAAAAATAGATTTGAACACTTCCTTTTATATAGCCAAACGGTATCTTTTTTCCAAAAAATCCGTCAATGCTATAAACTTCATTTCCGGAATTTCAATGCTGGGGGTTTTTGTGGGAAGCGCTGCCCTTATCATCATTCTTTCTGTATTTAATGGTTTTGAAGGTATTGTGCTTTCGATGTACAATTCCTTTAGCCCGGAACTGAGGATAGAGACCTTAGAAGGAAAAACATTTGATCCATCCGGTGCGCAATTTGAAGCGCTTAAAAAGGATGAAAAGGTAATAACCTATACGGAAGTACTTCAGGAAAAGGCTTTAATCCGTTACGGTAAAAGTCAGTCAATAGCTTTGATAAAAGGGGTCAGCGAGGAGTATATCAAAGCAAACAGCAACTTGGATTCTGCAATCTCGAGCGGGAGTTTTTCTCTAACGGACGGCGGGGAAGATTTCGCTGTGATCGGAGCCTCAATCCAAAACTATCTTTCTGTAAATCCCAACGATGATTTTCGCAGCCTCGAGGTATATTCTCCGAAGAAGGGCGCCGCCAATTCTTTAAATCCTGCAGATGAGTTTAACGTTTTTTCAATATATCCTTCCGGAGTACTTGCTGTACAGCAGGAGTTTGATGATCTGGTGATCGTTCCTATAAGGTTTGCGCGGAAATTATTGGGGGAGGAAAAACGGGTTTCATTTATTGAATTAAAAACCCGGAGCGGTATTTCGGTGGATGATTTTCAGAATGAAATTGAACGTTCCCTGGGTAAGAGTTTTCTGGTTAAAAACCGCAGTCAGCAAAACCAGCTGCTTTATAAGATACTGAATTCGGAGAAATGGGCCATATTCCTGATCCTGACCTTTGTGCTGATCATCGCAATTTTTAATATTATCGGCTCTTTAACCATGCTTGTAATTGATAAACGGAAAGATATTGCAATTTTAAGCAGCCTGGGTGCGGATAACGACCTGATACGAGGGATATTTTTCCTTGAAGGAATGATGATATCCATGCTGGGATGCCTCACCGGCATGATGGCAGGATTACTATTCTGCATATTTCAGCAGCAATTTGGGTTTATCAAAATGTCGGGTGTTAACCTGATGATTGATGCCTATCCCATTGTGATCAAGTGGACAGATTTTATCCTGGTTTTTGGTACCGTTCTGCTGGTTTCACTCATTGCCTCCGCGATCTCTTCCCGCTTAAGCGTTAAAAACACCAACTACCTCAGGGAAGATCTATAGATACTTATGAGGGGCAAGGTAATTCTTTACATAGTCAGAAATTCCCTCTTCCAAACTATAAAAATCACCGCTGTAACCTATTGATCTTAATTTATCCATACGGGCTTCTGTGAAGTACTGATACTTGTCACGGATATCTTCAGGAGTGGCTATAAATGAAATATTGACAGGTTTATCCAGGGCCGCAAAAGTGCCGTCAGCGAGGTCTTTAAATGTTCTTGCCCTCCCTGATCCCAGATTATAGATCCCTGAATCCTTCCTGTGGTGCATCAGAAAATAAAGTACATTGGTCACATCCTTGACATAGACAAAATCACGCATCTGTTCCCCGTCTTTATAACCGGGATTATGCGACTGGAATAATTTTAAGGTTCCGGTCTCCTTGATCTGTTTAAAAGCATGCAAGATCACGGAAGCCATTCTGCCTTTATGATATTCATTTGGGCCATACACATTGAAGAATTTCAGGCCGGCCCAGAAGTAAGGTTTATTTTCCTGCTCTAAAGCCCATTTATCAAAATCGTTTTTTGAATCCCCGTAAGGGTTTAAGGGTTTAAGCAATGGAATTTTTGATTCATCATCCTCATAACCCTGCTCGCCAAGACCGTAGGTTGCAGCCGAAGAAGCATAAACCAGGGGCAGGCCGAATTCTACGCATGTATTCCAGATATTTTTTGTGTAATCCAGGTTCAACCTGTTAAATAACTCCCGGTCGGGTTCAGTGGTGTCGGTGCGTGCGCCGATATGAAATATAAACTGCACATGCAGTTGATTCTCTCTGAGCCATTGATTGAAATCATCGCGGTGCACCTGCTTTGAAAAGCGTTTGCCCTCAAAATTTATATTTTTTTCAGGCCTTGAAAAATCGTCAACAAGTACCAGGTCATAAAACCCTTCTTCATTAAGTTTTTGGATTAAACAACTTCCGATAAATCCTGCAGCGCCTGTTATAATGATCATGATCTCTTGTTTTCAGCTTTGCAATTATAAGAATAAGTTTTGTTTCGGTTGGGGAATGATGCCCTGCTTTACTGCTTCCTCAAAGAAAATATTGACCGCTTTGCGCCCTTCATCCCCAAGATCTACGGAGAAGCGGTTGACATATAGTTCTATATGTTTATACATGACTTCACTGTTCATTTCCTGGGCATGCGACCGGATAAACTCAAGTCCCGAAAGAGGATTTTTAATTGCAAACCTGACGCTTCTCTGAATGACCCTGTTTACTTTATGCTTGATTTCTTCAGGCAGATCCCGCCGGATCATAATTCCCCCCAAGGGAATAGGGCAGGAAGTTAACTTCTCCCAGTATTCTCCCAGATCGATAACCTTTAACAGCCCTTTATCCTGGTAGGTGAACCGGTTCTCATGAATGATAAGGCCCAGATCTATCCGCCCGTTCAGCAGGGCAGTTTCAATATCAGAGAATTTCATCTCTACTTTATTTTTCGCATCAGGAAAAGCCAGGCTGAACAGAAAATTTGCCGTAGTATACTTCCCCGGGATACCGACACGAAGATCTTTGATCTGCGAGGCAAGATCTGAATTGCCTTCAATGCCTGCAGAATAGGCATATTCTTCTTTATCGCAGATCAGCAGGGGGCCCACACCAAATCCCAGGGCACTGCCCGAATGAAGCAGAACATAGTCGTCGGTTAAATAGGCATAGGCATGATAGCTTAACTTGGTAATGTCCAGTTCGCTGTTAAATGCTTTTTGGTTCAGGGTTTCCACATCATCAAAGGAAACATCAAAGCTTAATCCTTCGGTATCTATTTTCTGATGGATCATCGCATCGAAAATAAAAGTATCATTCGGACAGGGTGAAAATCCCAGGCTTAAATTCATGATTCTAATAATTGAATGAGGGTTTTATTTAGATTTTTAATAGCAAGGGGAATGTTCCATTTCTCAAAGTTACGCCGCTCTACATAATTTGAAATTGAACGGATCTGTATACAAGGCGTACCCGCTTCCTTGCAGGAATAAAAAAATGCAGCGCCTTCCATACTTTCAATCTGTGGATTGAAACGGGAAATTGCCCTGGCAATTGAGAGTTCATTGCCATGCACCTTATTTACTGTAATAGCTTTAACCCTCTTTATATCATCAGGAATTGTAAAATTTGTTACAGGCATCGCCTGCTGAATGCTTCCGTCAAAGCCAAGATTTTCAATCGGAATAAATTCATCACCGTCTTCTGCACCCAGTTCAGCGAAAACATCTTCAGTGACGATACAAACTTCTCCTAGTGCAAGGTTAAAATCAAAGCTTCCGGCAATGCCGGCATTGATTGCCAGGTCATAGGATGCAGCCGATAAATGTTTGCCTAAAGAGAAAGCAGTAGGCACCATTCCTACCCCCGTGATCAGAATTTTCACATGGTGCTTTCCGGTTAACCTTTCCAGAGGTTCCGAAGTATTTTTAAAATGCGCCAGAATGGGTTCGATCTCAGGTTGTGTGGCAGCTACAAGAAGTATTTCCATTCAGAATTGGTTTTAATGGGATTTGAATGAGCTTTATTTTTCACATTTATCCAATGTTTTCATAGGGCTCAAGATATCGCTTCCTCTATTGCTTCCTGCGGCAGGTAGTCACATACAGGTTTCAGTTTCAAAGTTAAGCAAATGAATAATTGTACCATGTGATTAAATAGATAACAAAAAAAGACCGGCCATGCAGACCGATCTCTTTTGTTATTCACTCTCTAAAAAATTAAATGTTTAAAAATTCCATAAACGGCTGATATTGAAACCGATTACAAACTGGCCATCCCTGTAGTCATTCTGGTTAAAGACATTGTTGCTCTGTGGCACAATTCCATAATAGTTCCCCATAAAAACCTGGAAAGCATGTGCACTTGTAGTGGTTTCAAATCCAAAGGAAATATTAGGGCTCGGGTTATTTGCAGGGTGCTGTGTGAACGGCTGGTCGTAGCCTAGTGTAATAGCTGATTGGTCCGACACTTTAAATCTCCCCAGTGTTGATATGGCAAAATGCCCGTTTTTCATTTTATTCTGAATATTTCCCTGACTGTCGACATAACCTTCTATGTTATTGAACCAGGAAAAACTCGGGGCCACCTGTAATGACAACCTTTTGGTTATTTTCCTTGCAACGAGTAATTGGTTAAAATAGGAAAAGCGGTGAACAGCATATCTGAAAAAGCTTTTATCTCTGGCATCTATAACTATATTTCCAAAATAGCTGACACTAACCGGCACTTTACTATCCATAGTTTGCTGCAGAAGGGCATATTTCCCACTCACATCGGCCTGCATCCTTTCTTTTGTTAAACCAGCACCAAGATATAATTTGCTAACCGGGGAATAGGTCATGCCTAACCGGATATTGGAAGGCGCGAAAAGTCCAAATACGTCTTTTTTACCGTTCTCTACTGTCCCAAACCGGTGTTGAATATCCATTTCTAAGGTTCCTTTTATAGGTACCATTACCGTTTGGTTATCCATTAACCATACACTTCCAAATGTCTCTTTTACAGGTTTTGACTTTTTCTCGACAGGTGTTTCTGTTGTGTCTTGTATAAGAATAACTGTTGTGGTGTCTTGTGCAAATGTTCTGCTATAACTGATGCTTAGCAGTAGAGCCAGGGTCAAACAACTGCGTTTCAAAAACGCAGATTGACTATTTATGTATTTTTTCATAACGATTTAGTTGTTTTGGGCGCCCTGTTTTATCCATGCAAGGACAAGTGCATTATAATCTTTATTTATGCCGCCTATGGGCATAGGTGTTGCTTTTTTCCCTGTCATCCACAGGTATAATATACTGGATTGCGGATCGCTGGTATTTACATAGCCACCATTTGAAAGCGAAGTGTATGCATTTACAATACTTAAATCCGGTGTTTTACCGCCGGGACTGTGGCATCCACTTATGTTACAGCTTTTGTTAAAAATGGGGACGACATCATTAGAAAAACTTACTTGTCTGGTTATTTCCTCACCCGTGTCAAAATAGACAGTCTTGTCTTTGTAACAACCCATGAGCAAAAGGAAGATAAAGCCAGCCAAAAAACCATATATTCTTTTGTTTTTTAACATGATATTCTTTTTAAGTTTTCTTTACAGTTCAGACCTTTTATTTTTTAAACTTAAGCACCAGGTTGGGTTTGATATTGTGTGCTATCGCCGAATTTTCAAATATTCCAATACCAAAATACTGATCTGCTAAAGAAGAAAAATCCACATCATACACGGTATCAGCAGTTTTCAAAGCTCTTTTATATTCAAGTATCCAACCGCTGCCTGTATAAGTAGCTTTGGCGGAAATATCCCCCCGGCTGCCTGTATAGCCGGCATCAACAATGGTAAGACCTGGAATAGCTTTAGCCCCCATGCCGGCACCAACTCTTTGATAATCAGTGCCAACATTTGGATCAATTGTAGTAGCATCACTTAATGTAAGCACACCAGTTGCAGAAACAGCAGTTACAGTTTTGGCAGTTCCGCCACTAATTTCGGATGATAGGATCCAACCATAGTTAGATTTAGCAGGAATTACGTATTTAGGAACAGGGACACCACCTAAAGTTTGAACATTATTGGAATATACATCATTTCCCGGATCGCCTTGCCTTCCATTAGGATACCTGTTGATCTGGTTTTGATCCTCAAATTGATAAGCTCCGTTTGTACCTCCTCTTACAGCTTTCCAATGCCACATATCTATTTTTTCACTATCATGATTGGTGTAATGACGGCTTGAACCATCGGCTGCAGGTAAACCTGTATGGCAGGATTTATAACAGGTTGCATTGTTCCAGCCTGAAACAGAATTATTGATATTCCAGAGCATAGCAAATTTATCTTCATAAAATGCCAGGCGGGTTATGGAACCTGTCGGACCAAAAGTAGGAGCATTCTTTTCTTGTGCCCATATTTTTGTAACAGGATCAAAATACCAAGGCTGACGGGATAAAGATTGTGTTGGGTCTGACCATTCTGCAAGGAAATAGATATAAGTTGCGTCGTAGGCAGAGCGTAATGTACCAGAGGGGATAATATTACCCGTATAGCCTCTGAAAATATCGCCGGTTACTTCCGGTACAGCTGCACTGAATTGTAATTTTGGGCTGTTAGCCCAAAGTGGGTCTATAGTACCGTCTATTGCCGGAGCGGCAGATACTTTTACGGATACTAAATCGGTGTTATTGTTAATAGGTTGAGGAAGATCCAGAACCTGGTCGTCTTTGGTACAGCTTACACCATATCCAATAAATAACAGGACAGTAGTCATTACCCAGAGGTATTTTGTATGAAGTAATTTCATGTCAATTTGGATTTAAATTTTACAATTGTCTGACAAATCTAGCTTGTATTTCTTGAATAAAAAGTGAGTGTTATCAGAATAAAAAGTGACTTAGGGATCATTTCTCTGTATGGTTCAGGATGTTAAGAGAGTCCTTTATGCATTATGAAGTGAGTTAAAACATTTATTACCTTAAATTTTACTTTAAGTATATTTGCATTTTAATTTATTTGACATGATTTATATTACCCGCAGAGAGAGATTTAATTCAGCACATAAGCTGTTTCGTGAAGAATGGAGTGACGAACAAAACAAAGAGGTATTTGGGAAATGCTCCAATCCTAACTGGCATGGGCATAACTACGAATTATTCGTTACCGTTAAAGGGGAAATAAATCCTCAAACCGGATTTGTAATTGATCTCAAGGAACTGAAAAATATCATCACTTTATATGTAACCAGTGAGCTTGACCATAAGAATATTAACCTTGACGTAAGCTTTATGAAAGGGAAAATGGCATCGACCGAAGTTCTGGCAGTTACAATTTTTGACAGACTAAAGACTTATGTTGAAATGCAGGGTGCTAAATTGCACTCAGTGAAACTATGCGAAACCGAAAATAATTTTGTTGAATACTTTGGAGATAAGCAGGAAAAGCAATGAATATAAAAAATGATTTTGATGAGGAAGAGATCGATGACGAACAGATCGATGGATACACGAAGATTGACAGATATGACAGTGCAAGGATAGCCAGGATAGCCTCTCATTATGAGGCCATTATAACAGATCTTGGTGAAGATCCTACCCGTGAAGGCTTGATCCTGACGCCTGAAAGAGTCGCTAAAGCTTTGCAATACCTTACACATGGTTATGACCTGAAGCCGGATGAGATTCTTCGGACGGCAATGTTTAAGGAGGACTATAGTCAGATGGTGGTGGTTAAGGACATCGAAGTATTTTCAATGTGCGAGCACCACATGCTTCCTTTCTTTGGAAAAGCGCATATTGCATATATTCCCAACGGACATATTGTTGGTCTCAGCAAGATCCCAAGAGTGGTAGATTCTTTTGCCCGCCGTTTACAGGTACAGGAGCGGCTGACCAATGAAATCCGGGATTGTATACAGAATACGCTGGAGCCCGCAGGAGTTGCCGTTGTAATTGAGTGCAAGCATTTGTGCATGTCAATGAGGGGGGTTCAGAAACAGAATTCTGTTACAACAACATCCGCTTTTACCGGTGAATTTCTTAAGGAACCAACCCGGGGTGAATTTTTACGATTGATTACGGCAAGCCTCAGCTAGGATTTAATTAAATAACTTATGAAGTCATATTTATTTCCAGGGCAGGGTGCCCAGTTCGTTGGGATGGGAAAAGATCTTTATGATCATTCGTCTGCAGCGAAGGATCTTTTTGAACAGGCAAATGAAATCCTTGGTTTCAGGATCACTGACACTATGTTTCATGGAACTGAGGAAGACCTGAAGCAAACTGATGTTACTCAGCCTGCCATCTTTCTTCATTCGGTAATCCTTGCCAGGGAGCTTGGAAATGCTTTTGAACCGGACATGGTAGCGGGTCATTCACTGGGAGAATTTTCTGCTCTTGTTGCTGCCGGCGCCCTTACTTTCGAAGATGGCTTAAGACTAGTGAGCACACGGGCTAATGCGATGCAGAAAGCATGTCAGATAAGACCTTCAACTATGGCGGCCATCCTTGGGTTAGACGACTATACAGTGGAGGATATCTGCCAGAGAATCAGTGAAGTTGTAGTTCCGGCAAATTATAACTGCCCGGGGCAGCTTGTTATTTCTGGCACCATCGAGGGGGTTGATAAAGCATGTGAACTCATGCTCGCCGCTGGTGCGAAACGGGCTATCAAACTCAATGTCGGAGGGGCTTTCCATTCTCCACTTATGGAGGCTGCGCGGGTGGAATTACGGGATGCGATTGAATCGACTGAAATCACCGAGCCTGTCTGTCCGATCTATCAGAATATTGACGCTAAGCCATATACTGATGTTGCAAGCATAAAACACAACCTGATCGCCCAGTTAACGGGTGCTGTCCGCTGGACACAGACCATAGAAAAAATGCTTCATGACGGGGCCACATCTTTTATAGAAGTTGGACCCGGCAATGTATTGCAGGGTCTTGTTAAAAAGGTGGACAGGAGTGTAGAAACCTCCAGCGCAGCTATTAAATAAATATTTGAGATATATTTGCATGCAGAGGTTGTCCCCTTGGCCATCTGATTTTTTTATTAAAAAAACTTTCTTTGAGCGGAAATTTTAAGATTCGGTTACTTCTCTTAATGCTTGCCATTGGCTTCGCATGTACCGCTTTAACTATTAATTTCACGGTTAATAAAGATGAGATCCTGAATCTGGATGGTCAGAAAATAGAGCGCCGTCTGCATCGTAAGGAACTGTTCGTTAAAAATCTCATCAATGATCCTGCCTTCCGGGATTCAATGAAGAATATCCATAACAATGAGGAATGGGCACTGCATATCATTACCGAATTCACGCAAAAGAAAAATATTCACATTCAGACCTTTGATAAAGGAGAACTGAAGTTTTGGAGCGGTATCCGGATAGCAATGGAAAGCGACAGCCTTTTAAAGGATGGTTCGACTTTTCTCCCCTGGCAGAATGGATATTATGAGGCAATAAAAAAATCCTGGGGCGACTTTTCCATCGTGTGTTACATTCCGGTCATGGCAAACTATCCATACCAGAATGATTACCTCGTAAATCAGTTCTCTCCTGAGCTCATATCCTCCAATAACCTGGATATTGCTAATCTGAGTGATAAAGAGGTATTTAACATCCGGAACCACGAAGGTAAGTACCTTTTTTCCGTTAAACTGAAAGCCAGTGTTTCCAGCACATTTTATATGGCCTTCGAGCTTTGGATGTGGGCTCTTTCGGCGGTTTTCGCCCTAATCTTCCTTACTCATTTTTGTGTTGGTCTGGCTGAAAGGGGATATGTAAAATCTGCTGTATTATTACTTGCAGTGTTTGTGCTCATATTCCGGCTCCTGGACCTGGAATTCAGATGGCTCAGTAATCATTTCGATATACCAATCTTCAATCCCAAATACTATGCATCGAACTACTTATTCCCTTCTATAGGGGAGTTTCTTTTAAATGTCCTGTCCTTCTCCTGGGTTCTCGCCTTTATTCATGCATACCGTTATGAGATCATCTCTAAAAGCAGGCCTCCGAGCCAGCTTTACAGCCGTATAATTTTCATCTTAACCGGATTTGCTGTTTTTCTGGTAGCATATGCTACCGATGCCTTATTTTTCGGCCTCGTTACTAATTCAAATATAAATTTTGACGTTACGAATGTGTTAAATTCCAGCTGGCTTAGCTGGCTTGGAATCCTCATCTTTTGTTTTTCAATGTTGAATCTCTATCTGGTCATTGACTCGGCCATTGCCATTTCAGATTCCCTGAAGTTAACTAATAAAGAGCGCCTGCTTATGTTTGCAGGCGGACTGTTCCTGATTTTTATCGACCGAGTTTTGTTCTCTGATTTCACAATCTTTTTTATCCTGTTTGCCATCCTGATTTTGATACTTGGATGGGTATTTTACCAATACAAGCGTAAATTTAATCCCGGGGCATTCCTTGTTTGTTTATTGATCTTCGCAATTATAAGTTCAGTTAAGTTATCCAAGTTTCAATTTTTGAAAGAGCGGGAAAGCAGGAAATTACTGGCCGCCAAACTGGAATCTTCAGGGGATCCCAATGCTGTGCTTCTTTTTTATAAACTTGAAAAGGAGATTCTAAAGGATAAGTTTATCCAGGATTATTTCCGTAATCCCCTTGCAAGTCAGACTGCATTGAATAATCGCCTGGTTAAATTATACATGGCGGGTTATTTATCGCGGTATGATTTTAAATCTTATGAGTACAGTCCGGCAGGTTCAATTTATAAAGGCGACCGGGGTATTCCATTGTCAAGTTTTAAGAACCTGGTCTTAAAAGGTTCTGTTAAAGTATCCGGATATTTTTATCGAAAGAACAATACGTTTGGTTTTCAGCATTATTTTGCCCTTCTTCCTATACGGGACAGTTTAAACACGATAGGTACGATGGTTCTTGAACTTCAATCGAAGCGTCTGGATGAAATAGGCTCCTTTCCTGAACTGCTCGTAGACGGGAAGATTAAGGAGGACCTGCAGCTTAAAGATTATTCATATGCATATTATAATGACGGCCGCCTGCTTAACCAGCACGGAAAATATGTGTATAATCTTCAGAACTATGAATTTGAAGGCAGGAACAAAAATTTTGTCTTTGTCAACAACTATGAAAATGGCCGCGAGTACAATCATTTAATTTACAAGCCCAATGCCCAAAAACTGATCGTGATCAGCAAGGAAACTAACAGCCTGTTGAAGCAGCTCGCTTCGGTTTCATTCATATTCCTGGTCCTTTTGATTTTCGCATCTCTTGTTTACCTCATTCAATGGCTCTGGTATAGTTTACAACATTATGATATCAGCTTCCGGAACATCCGGTGGAATTTCCTGATCACCACCAACCGGATGCTCTATAAAACCAGGATACAGGTATCTATGGTTTCGACGGTTGTATTTACTCTGTTAATAACCGGACTGATAACCTTTTATAATATCAGCCAGCAGTACCGCGAAGAGCAGGAAGAAACGATCCTGGATAAAGTAACCAAGATATCCGCGGGAGTTAATGAGCAGCTTTTAAACAATGGGCTGCTTGCTTCCAATGAGCAGGCTGAGCTGGCATTTAACTCAATTGCTGACCTGAACAGTACCGATCTGAACCTGTTTAATCTGAATGGCGATCTGGTACATTCTACTCAGCCCAAGATCTATGAAAATGGGCTCGTAGCACGTAAAATGAACTCTTTATCCTATTTGTACCTTAATAAGCTGCAAAAATCTGAATACATTAATACCGAGCAGATCGGAAAGTTATCCTTTATAACGGCTTATGTTCCCCTCCGAAACAATAAGAATGAACCCATTGCCTATATGGGCCTTCCATATTTTTCGAATGAGAAGGATTTTGAGGACCGGATCGGGATATTCCTCAATGCCCTTATAAATGTCTATGCACTCGTGTTTGTTGCCATTGGTCTGTTTGCTGTTTTTGTTGCGAACCGGATCACCAGCCCGCTGACCCTTGTTCAGAAAAGCTTAAGCGAGACCAAAATAGGCCGCAAGAATGAACCCATTCAATGGAAAAGAAATGATGAGATCGGAAGTCTTATCAGGGAGTATAATAATATGATCGGGGCATTAGAGGAGAGTGCCCAAAAACTGGCTAGATCCGAACGTGAAACGGCATGGCGCGAAATGGCTAAGCAGGTGGCCCATGAAATTAAAAATCCCCTGACACCGCTCAAACTGGGTGTTCAGCTTCTGGATAAGTCCTGGAAAGAAAAGGACCCCAAGTTTGATGTTAAGTTTGAGAAGTTTAGTAAATCTTTTATTGAACAGATTGAAAGTCTTGCTCACATAGCATCGGAATTTTCCAATTTTGCGAAAATGCCTGAGACCATACTGAAGGGAATAAATTTAAAAGAAACTATAGATCAGTCCATAGAGCTTTATAAGCAGTTGGATCATACCACCATTACATTCGATAATAAATGCGGTAAAGATGTTTTTATCAGGGCCGATAAAGATCAGCTCCTGAGATGCTTTAATAACTTAATTAAGAATGCCATCGAAGCAAGGCCCGATAAGCTGAAGAGTATAATTGGAATTCTGATGTACTGCAAGGACCGCAATGTTTGGGTGGAGATCAGCGACAATGGTATTGGAATTTCTGAAAGCCTGGGGCAGCGTATCTTTACGCCGAATTTCACAACAAAAAGCTCCGGAACCGGATTGGGACTGGCTTTCGTCAAGCAGGCCATTGAGAATATGGACGGCAGTATCAGTTTTGAAACCGTTTCAGGCGTGGGAACTACCTTCTTTATCCGGATACCGATATTATCAGTTGCTGGATAACAAAATAAAAAACAGCCTGAGCAGGCTGTTTTTTATTTGTTGATAAACGTCTTAATTATCTCAGAGCTATGGTTCCCTTACCCATAGTATGTCCGTCTGAGTACAGGATTACCGTGTACTGGCCCTTTTGAAAATCACCGTTATTGGCCCAGTCTATTGAATAAGGTTTACCATCGTTTCCAAATTCTATTGCGGTTTTATAGGTATACTGAAGCTCCTCATCTTCCGAATTGAACATCCCTCCTGAATTGGATACAAGCAGATTACCGCTTGGGTCGATGATCCTTACGAATACATCATGTAAACCTTTTTCTGCAAGCGGGTTTTCAACAATTGAAAAGTTAATCCGGAGTTTATCGGCGGTGCTTGCGCGGGTAACCACACTTTCTTTTCCGTTATTACGGATGGTATAGGCAGTCATGGAAACATTGCCGGTTTTTAAGGCCGCAGCAGCCTGAACTTTGGTGTTAAGCTCCTGATTTTGTTTCTCCAGATCAGTCGCTTTAGTGCTAACCGAATCAACGGTTTTTACCAATACATCCCTTTCGGTAATCAGGGTGGCATTTTTCTTTTTCAGATCATCGATATCCGAGGTGTATTTAGTTACAAAGTATCGAAGCTGTTTGATATCTTCCTGGGCTTTGGCAAGCTGTCCCTGGGTGAGCTGTCCCGTCTTGAGTGCATTCCGTAGTTCATTGATCTTTTGCCGGGCGATTTCCTGTTCATTTTGCATTTGCTCGGAAAGCTTGATGTTATTGCTTGAAGCATTATCCAGTTCAGCTTCAATCTTATCAATCTCTGTTTGCATCCGAGTTTTTTCATCACTTATAGTGACGATACGGTCATTTGCCTTTTTGTCCTTAAAAAACAAATAGGCATTAGTACCCAGCAAAGCAAGAATGACAGCGACCAAAAAATAGATCTTATTCGAGTCTTTGCGTATTGGTTGATCCTGATTCTGGTTTTCCATGTTCAAAAGAGTTTATAATTAATTAATTTTGAAGTAAAAAATCGCTTCTCTTTAACTACAATAAGAGATAATTTATTGTTTTTATAATGCGAAGTTAACATTCTGCATTAAGTTTGGAGTATCCTGAATGTTTTCCCCACGGATAGATGATTTTCGACATCAGGCTGCATAAAAGTAGCAAAATCGCGTTAAATCAATAAATTAAGATTAATTATCTTTACAGCGCATCACTAATTTCATCTATGACCAGAATAACAACCTATTGTATACTTTTCCTTCTCAGCCTTCCGGTATATATTAACGCGAAAGAGAATTCCGGTAATCCTAAACGCGAATTCAGAGGTGTTTGGGTGGCTACTGTAGCAAATATAGACTGGCCTTCCAAGCCAGGTTTATCTACAGAAACCCAGAAAGCGGAGCTGATCCGCATACTCGACAATCATCAGAAAAGCGGTATTAACGCCATTATGCTTCAGATACGTCCGGCTACGGATGCCCTGTACGGGAAGGGCCGCGAATTATGGAGCCGTTTTTTAACCGGCACCCAGGGCAAAGCTCCAAGTCCCTATTACGACCCATTGGATTTTGCCATTTCAGAAGCTCATAAACGGGGTATGGAATTACATGCCTGGTTCAATCCTTACCGTGCTACTTTTAATCTTATTGATTCTCATACGAGTCCGATGCACATTACCAAGCAGAGACCGGAATGGTTCTTTACCTATGGTGGTAAAAAGCTTTTTAATCCGGGTATTCCGGAAGTGCGGGAATACATTGTAAAAGTCATCATGGATGTGGTTAAAAACTATGATATCGATGGGGTTCATTTTGACGATTATTTTTACCCTTATCCTGAATCAAATCAAACCTTAAGGGATCATGAGACCTTTTATAAATATGGCTCGCAATTTAGAAAGATTGAAGACTGGCGCCGGAATAATGTGGATACCCTTATCCATGTTTTATCTGACAGTATCCATGCAGAAAAAAGTTATGTTAAGTTCGGTATCAGTCCCTTTGGTATCTGGAGAAACCTTTCCCAAGATCCGGACGGATCTGAAAGCACGGGGTTTGACGGCTATGGAAAGTTATATGCAAACGCCAGGAAATGGGTCAAATCGGGTTGGCTGGATTATATAAATCCTCAGATTTATTTCCCGTTTTATTATACTGTGGCACCCTATGAGAAGCTCGTGGATTGGTGGAGCAGGAATACTTTTGGAAAACACCTCTATGTTGGGCAGGGCGCTTACCGAGCTATGGAAAATCGCCCGGGCTGGAGCGACCGCGCCCAGATAATCGACCAGGTACGATACCTGAGAAATAATGAGCGGGTTCAGGGAAGTGTTTTCTTTAGCTCCAAATCATTAACCAATAACCTGGCAGGAGTAAATGAAAGTTTGCGGAGAGATTTCTATCGTTATCCCGCACTGCAGCCTGCCATGTCATGGCTGGATCCTGTAGATCCGCTTCCTCCTGCAGAAGTTGCTGCTAAAGCAGTAACGAAAGGAGTCCTAATAAACTGGAAGGCGCCATTGAAAGCAAGTGATGGTGATCTTGCCTACGGTTATGTGGTCTACCGTTTTGAGCAGGGTGAAAAAATAGATACCGAAAGAGCAGACCGCATCGTTAAAATTACTTTTGATTCAGCGCAAACCTCATTCACAGATAATGCAGTCAGCGCGGATCATACCTACAATTATATCGTACGGTCTATTGACCGGCTTAAGAATGAAAGTACAAACTCTAACCCGGCAAGAGTCAGCGTCATCATGTAAATAATTACAGTTTGAGGAGTAAAAGCAGGAAGTCATTAAATCAATAAAGCCGGTGAATTTTGTCCACCGGCTTTATTATTATTAAGGATGAGGTCTATTTCTCCGGAAGCAATACCATCCGTATATAATTTTCACCGCTCAATCTAAATTGCGCTGTTTGTTTTAACGCTTCAGGGCTAAGCTCTTTCAATGCATTCACATAAGTAAGTACTTCCTTAGGGTCTTCTTCATTTTGGAGCTGATTGGTCAGGTAGCCAAGCCAGAAGCCATTGTCTTTAAGCTGTGTTTCGGTTGTCCGGGTTTCCTCGGCAATGAATTTATCAATATCAACCTGCTGAGCTCCGTTCTTCTTGATCTTACTTATTTCATCAAGGGTTGAATTGATAAGTTTTTCAACATTTTCCGGCGCACAACCAAAGGATATGGTGAATGTGTAACGCCCTTTAGGGAATTTGGTATAGGAAGCGCGTGCTCCAACTCCATACACACCGCCTTCATCTTCACGCAAGCGTTCGATCAGTTTAATTGACAGGACTTCCGCAAGAGCATCCAGCTGGATATTGTGTTTTTCGCTGTAGGTATAATCCCCGCTGAATACCAGGCGTACGTTTGCCTTGGGCTCCCTTCCTTTGTAAATCTTCTTATCCAGCTTTCCGGCAGGTATTTTAATACCAAGATCCCGGGCACTTTCTTTACGGTTGGTTGAGGGTAATGATCCCAGGTATTGTTCAAGAAGGGGTTTGATCTCCTCATTTTTAAAATTACCCACAAAGGTAAATGTAAAATCACTTGCATCGGCAAAGCGGTCCTTATAGATCTCAAATGCACGGTCCAGATTTATCTGATCGATCTTTTGAGGAGTAGGGCCGGTACGGCGTACGTTATAGTTTCCTAAAATGGCTGCTACAGAATCTGCAAATACGCTGTTTGGATCATTTCCGCGATTTGCCAGAGAGCCTTTTTGCTGGGCAATGAGCCCTTTAAAGGTTTCTGCGTCCTTCCGGGGATGAGTGAAATACAGGTAGGTTAACTGCAAGGCTGTTTCGAGATCCTTGGGAGTAGCCGATCCCGAGAGCCCTTCGGAACGCTCTGAAATATATGGTGATACAGAAACGCGTTTACCCGATAATAATTTCGGAAGCTGGACGGAGTTAAATTCTGCAATACCTCCGCTACGTATAATGGCCGTTGCATATGCTGCGGATTGAAAATCGGCATCGCTGTAAAGAGATGTTCCTCCCGGACTGAATGCTGTGAAGTTAATCTCATCATTTTTAAAGTCGGTAGGCTTAAGGATTACTTTTACACCATTGCTTAGTATAAGTTCAGTAATTCCGAGTTCCGGGATGGTTTTCTCAGATCTTACTTTTCCTCCGGCCAGTTTGCTGCTTAGCAAGGGCTTATCGGAGACCTGGTCTACATAGGCACTAATATTTTCCTGCTTAACATTGCTGATCCATTTCTCAACGGTGGCTTCATCAGGTAAATTAGCTTTATCCTTTTCCGGGCCCATGATGATAACATCCCTGTTGACTTCGGTAATATATTTTTTGGCCAGGGCATTTACGTCATTCAGGCTGATTAAGGGTGTAAATTTGTTTGCCAGATTGAATTCATAAGCTATACCGGGGCTTGCTTCCTGCTCAAGAAAGTGGCGTACATACTCGTTTACAAGGCTTTCTGAAGGCGTTTTATCCTTTTCTTTAAACGCAGATTCCATATTGATGAGGTAAGCCTGCTTAGCCCTGTCCAATTCGCTTTGTGTAAAACCAAATCGTTTTACCCTTTCGGTTTCTGTCAGCACGGTTTTGAAGCCTCTTTCCATTTCACCTGGTTTGGCTACCACGAAGGCATTGTACATATCAAGGCCTGCCAGGAAGCCGCTTATGCTGGCCCCTGCCTGTAAAAAAGGAGGATCAGCCTGTTTGCTTAAATCGGCGAACCGTGTTTCGAGCATCTCATTAAAGAGGGACCTTATGATGCTGTTTTTATAATCGGTTGCAGTGATCAGTTTGGATTCAGGATGCTTGATCATTATCTGAGCCACACTAACCGGGAATTCGGGGTCCGTAACTGCTATAAACTGGTTTTTGTTAATTAAAGGTATTGTATACTTAGTTCTCGGACGAGGATTCGGAGGGTTTTTAAGATCAGAGAATTTCGACCTGATCATTTGTTCCATAGCGTTTACATCTATGTCTCCAACCACAATCAGTGCCTGCAGATCCGGGCGATACCAGTCTTTATAGAACTTGCGAATAGTTTCGGCACTGAAGTTTTTAAGTACATCCTCCGTGCCGATCGGGAGGCGGTTTGAATAGCGTGAATTATTAAAGAGCATGGGCAGATATTTATCCTGCATACGCTGCTGGGCGCCTTTTCCAAGACGCTTTTCTTCCAGAACCACGCCGCGTTCCTTGTCAATCTCCACAGGATCAAGAGTTGCGTCCTGAGCCCAGTCCCTCATAATCTGCAGGCCATTCTTTAATACTTCAGGATCATCGGACGGGATTGGAAGCTGATAAACCGTTTCATCAAAACTGGTGTAGGCGTTCAGATCTGCTCCAAACCTTACCCCGTTTTTTTGAAGGTAATTGACCAGATCGTTTTTGGGGAAATTCTTAGTACCGTTAAAGCCCATATGTTCCATGAAGTGAGCTAAACCCTGCTGGTTATCATCTTCCATAATAGAACCTACTTTATTAGCCAGGTAGAGTTGGACACGATTCTTTGGTTCCGTATTCTTCCGGATATAATAGGTAAATCCATTAGGAAGCTTCCCGGTTCTGATTGCCGGGTCCAATGGAATGATCTCATTTGCTACCGTCCGGACCGCCGCCGGTTTGGCTGCTTTGGTTTTGCTTTTAGTCTGGGCACTTACCAGTCCCGACACGGAAAATATGACCGCTAACGAGTATGTCAGGAGTTTATTAAAGGATTTCATATTTGATATAATTGGTTTGCCGAATTTAATTATTAAACCTTAATTATTATTTTTCTGTTGTACATCCACCATAAAATCAGGAGCCAAACCAGTATAAAGGAAATAGCACTTGCGAGTGAGGCATTTACAGGAGAAAAATAAGGGGTGAAGAATGTTTCATACATCCAGTCCTTTGCCCCGCCCTCAGATCCGTCCGGCATTCGCACCCGGATCATATTCAGGATGCGTGGAATTAAACCGGAAAGAAAAAATACGGTTATAGCATTTACCCCGTACACAACGAAAGGTTTAGTTCCTTTCTTATACCCCTGAACATCGATAAGCCAATAACACAGGGCCAGTCCGATTGTTGCCAGGCCTCCGGTATAAAGAACAAAAGAGCTGGTCCATAATGCTTTATTTATTGGGAAGAATAAGTCCCAGATCAGGCCGGCAACCAATGCTATTACACCAATTGTATACATCCATGATATTTTGACATTGTCATCCCTGTCTTTTCTTCTCAGCCAGCTTCCTATAAGAATACCGAATAATCCGGTTGCAACAGCAGGCAATGTGCTTAATATTCCTTCCGGATCCCATGTACGGGCAGATTTCCATAGATGAGCTTCTGTAAGAATACTTCGGTCAAGCCATGCGCCCAGATTTGTTTCTTTCTCGAGATTTGCATAACCCACCCCCGGAACAGGAATGAAGGTCATTAAAATCCAGTACCCGATCAGAATACCAATCATTAATCTCAGCTGGGTTTTTGGAGTGGTTTTAATAAAAATAACGGCAGAAATGAAAAACACTACTGCGATTCGCTGAAGAACGCCCGGGATCCTGACGGTTTTAAAAGCTTCCAGTGGCTCAGTAAAGACCCTGGGAAATAAGGATAGAAACAGGCCCAGGCCAAATAAGATAAGCGCCCGTTTAAAAGCAGTCATTATAAGTTTTGAATGGCTTGTATTATCTTTTTTACTCCCCAGAGCAAAACTGATAGAAACGCCAACAATGAACAGAAAGAATGGGAAAATAAGATCTGTTGGGGTACATCCATGCCATTCGGCATGTTTGAGGGGGCTATAGATATGGGCCCAGCTTCCCGGGTTGTTAACCAGGATCATTGCCGCAACAGTTAGTCCCCGGAATACATCAAGGGATAATAACCTGGGAGGAGATTTTTGTAATATTGCAGGTTCAGTCATACCATAAAGATAGTATTGCTTTATAGTATTCCCAATATAGTCTTAATTAATTATCAGTGGTTTTGAGCTAATACTTTTATGGCCTCTTCATCTTTGTTTTCCAAAGTCAGTTTCTTAAGCTGATCCTTTAAACTCTGAACTATGCGGTCATATTTTTTACGGCCATATAGGTTTTTCATTTCCTGAGGGTCCGACTGCAGATCATATAATTCCCAGAAATTTTTATGATCATAGAAGCGGATCAGCTTATATCTGCTGGTACGGATGCCAAAATGTTTTAAAACGCTATGCTCGCCGGGATATTCATAGTAATGGTAATAAACAGCATCTCTTACACTTGCATCCGGATCTTTTAAAAGGCGCATTAAGGATTTTCCCTGTATTGCATCAGGGATAACCGCACCTGCAGCCTCTAAAAATGTAGGGGCAAAATCAACATTTGACACCATTTGATTGGAGACGGTACCTGGCTTAACAACTCCCGGATACCGTACTATTAATGGGGTGCGCATTGATTCTTCATACATGAAGCGTTTATCGAACCAGCCATGCTCTCCCATATAGAAACCCTGATCTGAGGTGTATACAACTATGGTATTCTGTGTCAGGTTGTTTTTATCAAGATAATCCATGATCTTCCCAATGTTCCGGTCTAAAGAAAGCGTAGTACTTAAATAATCTTTCATATACCGCTGATACTTCCATTCAGTTAAAGCTTTTCCGCTTAGTTTCTGCTTCAGGAAATCTTCTTCGATCTTATCATAGTAAGAATTCCATTTTTTTCTTTGTGCGGGATCCATTCTTGCTAAAAATGCCCGGGAAGTATCATCCGCTGCACTTTTCATTTTGAGGTCATAACCCAGTCTCATGGTTTTCTCAATCGACATATCCTGCATGCCTGCGGCAATCCGCTTCTTATAGTTATCGTAAAAGTTTTCCGGGAGAGGGAAGTTTACGTGATCGAATTTCCCCAGGTCGGCTGTATCAGGCATCCAGGTGCGGTGAGGAGCTTTTTCTCCTACAATAACGCAAAATGGCTTTGAGGTATCCCGTTTATTTAACCATTCTAAAGTCAGATCGGTAATAACATCCGTGGCATATCCCTGTTTCCGGGTGGTATCTCCCTGCATACTGATCAAGGCGGGATTATAATACTGACCCTGGCCTGGCAAAATATTCCAGTAATCAAAACCCTGAGGGTATGTGTTTAAATGCCACTTCCCTATCCAGGCAGTTTGAAATCCGGATTGCTGCAGCCTTCTGGGAAAAACGTCCTGGGAGGAGTCAAACTTATCCCGGTTATCTTTCATGCCATTCATGTGGCTGTATTTTCCGGTAAGTAAAACCGCCCGGCTGGGTGCACAAATAGAATTTGCTACAAAAGCCCTGTTGAATGTCAGCCCTTGCTTGGCCAGCCGATCAATATTGGGTGTTGCTCCATATTTTGCTCCATAGGCGCCAATGGTCTGAACGGCATGGTCGTCTGTAATTATAATAACAATGTTAGGCTTTGCGGCCTGCTGAGCAAAACCATTAAATCCGCATAAAAAACCGATCAGAATGAAAATGATATTTTTTCGCATTGTTATTATTTAATCCTTTTTAAAATTTCCACCTGACAAATGCTTCCATTGCCTCATACTCCGCCAGACCGAGTTTATCATAGGATTTTGCTGTTTCACGCGTTCTGTCCTCTGCGCGAACCCAGAATTCTCTTGCATCATCTCCGGGAAACACTGGCCGGTCTTTCTGGGACTGATGCTTAAAAATTGCATATCGTTTGCGTTCAACTTCCTGCGGAGAAAGGGGCACTGCCATTTGAATTTCGTGGGTTTCGAATTCATGCCATGCACCTCGGTACATCCATAGCCAGCAATCCTTTACCCAGTCATTGCCTTTAAGGCGTTCAAGGGCTTGTATAATAATATCAAAACATACTTTATGCGTACCATGCGGATCCGCAAAGTCGCCAGCAGCAAAGATCTGATGAGGTTTTACTTTTTCAAGAAGTTCCATGGTTAACAGGATGTCTGCCTCACTGACCGGATTTTTCTGAACTTTACCCTTGTCATAGAATGGCAGGGACATAAAGTGAATATGATCATCCTGAAGTCCTGCGAAACGGGCACCGCTTATCGCCTCACCTTTCCGGATAAGGCCTTTCAATGTCTGAATTTCAGGAGTATCGACCTGGTTTGGCTGTTTGCTTTCAAGGAACCTGCGCATTGAAGAATACAGTCCGTCAAGTTTTTTACTGTCTATATCCAGAGCCTGACTGAAGTCTCTGGCAAATTCCACAAAACGCAGGGCGTCATCATCCCAGACAGCTGTATTTCCTGAAGTCTGATAAGCAACATGTACATCATGTCCCTGGTCCACCAGGCGGATAAAGGTTCCGCCCATGGAGATCACATCATCATCCGGATGTGGGGAGAAAATGATCACCCGCTTTTTATCCGGTTTAGCACGTTCCGGCCTCTGACTGTCATCCGCATTGGCTTTACCTCCGGGCCAGCCAGTGATGGTGTGTTGGATTTTATTGAAAATATGAATGTTGATATTGTAAACCGGGCCTTTCTCAGTAGCAAGCTGAGCCATTCCCCGGGTATTATAATCTTCTTCTGTTAATTTCAGTATCGGTTTATGTAGATCATTAGCCAGCCAGATAACTGCTTTTTTAATCAAGGGCTCATCCCATATACAATCTTTTACAAGCCATGGAGTATTGAAACGGGTGAGTTCCGAAGCGGCATCCTGATCAAGAATGAATTCAACATGCTCTGAAAGCTGCAGATAGGTTGCCGGAACTTCTGAAGAAATCTCCCCTTCAACCGCTTTTTTTATTATGGATGCTTTTTTTCTGTTCCATGCCATGAGTATAATTTCCCTGGCTTTGAAAATAGTTCCTATGCCCATGGTGATGGCCTTTGTAGGAACATTTTCCTTACTTCCGAAATCACGTGAGGCATCACGGCGGGTAAGATCATCAAGAGTCACAAGCCTGGTTCCTGAATTTGGAGCAGAGCCCGGCTCATTAAATCCTATGTGTCCTGTACGTCCGATACCCAGGATCTGAAGATCCAGCCCACCCATATCGGTGATCTTTTTTTCATATTCAAGGCAATAGGCTGGAATTTTTTCAATGGCTAATGTTCCATCCGGGATGTGAACATTAGCCATATTAATATCGATATGGTCAAATAAATTCTCCTTCATGAAGGTCACATAGCTTTGGGCTGAAGTGGGCTTCATCGGAAAATACTCGTCAAGGTTAAATGTAATAACGTTTTGGAAGCTTACACCTTCTTCCTTATGGATACGGACAAGTTCACGGTAAACACCGATAGGAGTCACCCCGGTGGCAAGGCCAAGAATTGCTTTTTCGCCATTCTTTTGTTTGTTTACGATAAGATCAGTAATACGACGCGCTACCTTTTTTGAAGCAATGTCTTGATTCGGATAGACCGTAACAGGGAGTTTTTCGAAACGGGTCTCTTCCAGTAAATTTAATCGGGCCATGGAGGATATGACTTATTTAGGTGAGACGCAAATATAATTACAAAAAAATTAAGCTATTGAAAACTGTCTAAATTTCTTTGGAACGGCTGTAGGAGGTTGATAATGTGTGGTTTAATAAATGAACGACAACACAAAAGAGTTTATCCGCTTGAACATTCTATGAAATCCTCAAAAGAGTTATGCGTTTTCTTGAATGTTTATTTTTTAAGAATCCATAAAAACATTTTGCTTCCGGATTCGCTTTACCCTTAAATTTTGGTTTATTTTTATGAACCCATTGTTCTTTTTTTGCCCTTCATGATCATATCGGATCAGCAAAAACCATGGGATATTATTTAGATATTTTTTGCTCATAGCCGCAATAGAATTATTTTTATCTCTTGATTCCTGGACCAGGCATTTTATGATTTCCCGATGCAGGATCAAAATGACACTTACGGGCTTTTTTTAACATTTAGGTGAATACCCCAACGCCCAATAAGATCTACCATGAAAGCATATTTAAGTTTTTTCATATGTATTTTCCTTGGATTTCAGGGATTGAATGCCCAAAAGCTGAAATTGATGTCTTATAATATTCATATTGGTAAAAACGCAGCAAATGAGGACCAGTTAAAGAATATTGCCGATTTTATTAAAAACTCAAAAGCAGATCTTATCGGATTGCAGGAAGTTGACAGCGTGTGCAACCGTTCCGGGAAAATCGATCAGATGAAGTTTCTTGCTGAACAAACAGGAATGTATTATGCATATGCACGTCATTTTGCTTTTGACGGCGGTTCCTATGGCCTGGGTATCCTTTCCAGATTTCCTCTTTCGGATATCATAAATAACCGGATCTCATTAACAAGTGAAGGTAAATCAGATACCAGGGCCTTGCTTACAGCCTCCGTTTTTTCAGGCCGGAGAAAGTTCACATTTGCTACTGTACATTTGGATTACCGGGATTCCAATTCGCGGCAGAAGCAGGCTTCTGAACTGGTAGATTTTTTCGTTAAGAGCCCCAGGGCTGTTATCCTTACGGGTGATATGAATGCTAAACCGGGAACACTGGAAATACTTAAATTAGAAACCCTGTTCACAGAGACAGGTCCCCCTTCAGGGGCTACCTACCCGGTTATTAAACCTTTGAATAAGATCGATTATATTATGGTTGATTCTGCTTACCTATTAAAGGTCCAGGATCAGGAAGTTGTTTACGTTCTGTTTTCAGATCATCTGCCATTGAGGTCAACAGTGAGGATCCGTAAGAGGACAAGCCGTTGAAAATCTACCTTGTGCTGCACGTTTAATTATTTTGCGGCTTTTTTCGGGAAATTAAATTTCGAACCAGTTTTAATTCTTTTAAACCTTGATCAATGCATCGTATCCAGCTTTTAAAGTAAAGAATAGTGCGCTATTCTGCGGCTTTTTTCCTCTAGGTTAAAATACACTTAGGAGAGGCGGGTAATATTTCAGAGCGTTATAAAATTGGCGTTTAATTATGGTTTATGCTTTTTTTTCTTCAATGATCGGTATACCACTCCTCAAAAAAATTTATTTTTAAAATACAATATCCTCTATTATTTAATATTTTTTCTAAATTTAATTCGATTTAGTTGCGTATTTGTGCAAATTATCTAAACTTAGCATTCGATTAATTACTGATATGAGTAATTAATAATCAAAAACTTAATTAACCAAAATAAGTAAATTATGAAAAAAGCATTACTAATGTTATTAGGTATGTTTTTTATTGTAAACCTTACCGTAGCTCAGGAAAAAGTAGTTACAGGTAAAGTTACCGATAAAGACATGATCTCACTGCCAGGTGTCTCGGTGAAGGTTAAAGGGACCTCTACTGGTGTGTCCACAGGCCTGGATGGAAGTTATTCCATAAGGGCGACTCCGGGAGCCATCTTACAATTCAGTTTTATCGGGACAATTTCTCAGGAACGCAAGGTTGGTGCTGAAAGTACAATTAATGTAGCACTACTTACAGATACGAAATCACTTAACGAAGTTGTTGTGGTTGGTTATGGTACACAGAAAAAGGCTACCCTGACGGGTGCTATATCTACTGTAGATATAGGGGAGGTACTTTCTTCGCGGCCTACAACAGATGTTGTACGGGCTCTTCAGGGCGCTGTTCCCGGCCTGACGATTACCTCTCCAAGCGGGGAACTTGGTTCAAATCCAGCCATCCGTCTAAGAGGTATATCTGGTTCTTTAAATGGCGGGGGTGCTCAGCCTCTGATATTGCTTGACAACGTAGAAATTACGGATCTTCAAAGTATCAATCCGGATGATATTGAATCGATTTCAGTCCTGAAAGATGCTGCATCCGCTTCCATCTATGGTACCCGTGCGGCATGGGGAGTGCTCCTGATCACTACTAAATCCGGTAAAAAAGGCGCGCCTACCCGGATCAAATATTCAAATAACGTTGCCTGGGCTACGCCAACACAAACTCCTGAAATGGCTCCGGCAGCCGAAGGTGCAGAAATGGCTCTGTTAGCCTACAGGCGTACTAATCCAACATTGCCAAGATATGGGGTAGTAGGAATGTATGTGGATGATATCGCGGTTCAGAAAATGAAGGACTGGAAACAGCAGTATGGCGGGCAGGATCTCGGTCCTGAAATGGTTCTAGGACGCGACTTCGAGATAAGGGACGGATTTTTCTTCCCTTACCGTGAATGGGATCCGGGAAAAGAATTTATGAACAAATGGTCGCCGCAGCAGAAACATGATCTTTCTTTCAGTGGCGGCAGTGAGAAAATAAACTATAACCTGGGTGCTGGTTATCTTGGCCAGACCGGGGTTCTTAAAGTAAATCCGGACGAATTCAGCCGGTATAACTTAACCCTAAGCTTAAATTCTGATATCACTGACTGGTTCAGTGCACGCGGAAGAATGATGGCATCCAATACCCTTACTACAGAGCCTTATTCATTCGGAGGAGATACTTATGATCCTTTGTATTATTTATACAGGTGGCCTACCCAGTTTCCATACGGAACCTATGATGGCTATGCCTTCAGAAATGCGGTTGATGAGGTGAGACAATCCAAGATGAACCAGGATAAAAATAACTTCTCACGTTTATCTGTAGGAGGTACTTTTAAAATCATCAAGGGCCTGACAGTTGATGCAGATTATACCTATGGAGGTTTCAATGGCAGAGGTACACAAACTGGGGGAAGTGCGGCAGCAAGGGATTTTTGGTCTACCGGAGCAGCTCTGACCTACAGAACATATACTTCAGCTACTTATGACAGGATTATTTATGATTCAAACTGGAATGCTTCCAATAATGGAAGGGTTGTAGCCACTTTCCAAAAGACCATAAAAGATCATGCCTTCAAAGTAATGGCTGGCGGCGAGGCAGAAACTTATGAATACCTTTCTCAGCGTTCAGAGCGCAGAGGCCTGATGGATCCTAATAAAGGGGAACTTGGATTAACCTCCGGAGATCAGTTCACAAGCGGATCACATGGCCACTGGGCTACAAACGGGGTATTTGGACGTTTAAATTATACATTCAAAGACAAGTACCTGTTTGAAGTTACCGGAAGATATGATGGATCATCACGCTTTCCGGCAAATGACCGTTACGCATTCTTCCCGTCTGTTTCAGCGGGTTATATAATCACTGAAGAAAAATTCATGGAATTCTCCAAGCCGGTTTTGTCCTCACTTAAATTCCGTGGATCATGGGGTACAGTAGGTCATCAGAATCTTGGAAATGCTTTCCTGTCATTGATGAGTACCAGTAATTCAGGATGGCTTGTAGGAGGTAAGAATATGATTGGCGTAAGCACACCTTCAATTGTTCCCCCATCATTGACATGGGAAACTGTTACAGATCTGAATTTTGGTGTGGATGCCAGGATGCTTAAAGAGAAGTTCGGAGTTAGCTTTGACTGGTATAAGAGAACCACCAGCGATATGATCAGTGCCGGTGTAACATTGCCAAGCACTTTCGGAGCAACTGCGCCTCAGAGAAACTATGGTGAAATGCAGACCACCGGATGGGAACTGGCTCTGGACTTCGCACATACTTTTGGAAACGGACTTCGTTTCAATGCTGTAGGGTCATTATCTGATTTCAATGAGAAGTTAACCAGATTTGCAAATACGACAAAGACGGTTACCAGCAATTATGAAGGAAGGAACCTGAGAGAGATCTGGGGTTACGAAACTGATCGCTACTTTACAAATGATGACTTTCAGCAGGATGCAAGCGGAAACCTGATCACAGTTAACGGAAGATACGTTTTGAAAGCAGGTGTTCCTGATCAGAAAGCCTATGAAAATGCTTCCTTCTTCTTCGGCCCTGGTGATGTAAAATACAAAGATCTGAATGGTGACGGTGTGATTACTCAGGGTTCCAACACGGTTGATGATCCTGGAGATCAGAGAATAATAGGTAATTCAACTCCGCGCTACCAGTACGGACTTCGTCTGGGAACTGACTGGAAAGGATTTGACTTTGATATCTTCTTCCAGGGTGTAGGAAAGCGTGAGTTATGGGTACATTCACCTGCTACGGTTCCAGGAGTTGGAATTGGTGAAGGATGGTATGCATCCCAGCTTGACTACTGGACACCGGAAAATACGAATGCATTTTATCCGCGTCCTTCAAATGTTGGCCAGACTGTTAATACCACAAATTTCCTGAGACAGACCAAGTATCTTCTTGATATGTCTTATCTGAGAGCCAAAAATTTAACATTCGGTTATACGCTGCCATCACGAATTGCCGAAAAGGTTAAAATGAACAGAGCCAGAATTTATTTCAGCGGCGAGAACCTGTTTGAAAAGGATAATTTAGGGGAGATAAGTATTGATCCGGAAATGGATTATACCTCATCAGGATCCAATGATCCAAGAACCTTCGGAAGGGTTTATCCTTACCGCAGATCTCTATCATTCGGACTTCAGGTTACACTATAATAAAACAGATAATTATGAAAAAGTATATATATATATTAATCCTTTGCCCTCTGCTGATTGTCGTGGGATGTAAGAAAGATCTTCTTGAAAAACTTCCTCTGGACAGGCTGACGGATGATGATTACTGGACAAGTGAATCGAATGTGAGAACATTTTCATGGAATTTTTATCCGCGTTATTTCGCAGGATATGCTTCAGGATTTGATTTAAGCTGGGGAGGTTTCTTCACCGGACAATCATTGAATGATGATGTGGCCAGCAGCTCCCGATTTACTCAGACCACCCCAACATCCAATGGAACATGGTCAGGATCATTTTCCTGGATAAGACGCTCCAATTTGTTCATTGACAGAATTAAAACTGTTCCAATGAGTCAGGAGGCTAAAAATCACTGGACGGGTATTGCCAAATTCTTCCGGGCTATGGAATACTCAAACAGGGTGAATGATTTCGGCGATTTTCCATGGTATGGTGAAGTTCTTGAAGAGAACGACCCTAAATTATACAAGCCGCGTGATCCGCGTGTTCTGGTAATGGATAGTGTACTTGCTGATTTTCAATATGCAGCAGCTAATGTAAGAGTTAATGATGGCGACAAATCTATTGTTAACAGATATGCTGTACTGGCAAGGATGTCAAGAGTATTTCTTTTTGAAGGAACATGGCAAAAATATCATGCAGGTAATAATGCAAAAGCTGCTCAATACCTGGAGGCAGCTAAATGGGCAGCAAATGAAGTGATCACTAAAGGCGGATATTCCGTTGCTGCCGATTACAAGAGTCTGTTCATGTCCCAGGATCTTTCTGCAAATCCGGAAATTATTCTATTCAGAAGATATGAAACCGGACTTTTAACGCATAGTCTGGCAAGTTATGTTAATAAGGAAGCTCAAACCGGATTTACAAAAGACGCGATCGATTCTTATTTAGCAAAAGATGGATTGCCGATCAGGGTATCTCCTTTATACCAGGGTGATAAAACTGTTTATGTTGGCAGTGCAAAGAAAACAGCTGCAATGATAAACAGAGATGCACGTATTAATAAAACCTTTGCAGACAGCTTAAGGATTACCGGATATGTAAAAGATTACGGTTACTCTACAAGTGGTTATGCAGTAATTAAATTTTTAGATGAGGCGTATAAAGATCAGGCGGAAGGCTTATCTCAGACAAATACCTCTGATGCTCCTGAAATGCGTTATGGCCAGGTTCTGATCAACTATGCAGAAGCTTGTGCCGAACTGGGAACCTTAACTCAGGCAGATCTGGATAAATCAATTAATAAGCTCAGAGCGCGTGCTGATATCAAGATGCCAAATCTTCAGGTAATGGGAACCCAGCCTGCTGTTAATGGTAAAGTTTATGATGATCCTGACCGGGACCCAACTGTTCCAGCTTTAATCTGGGAGATCCGCAGGGAACGCCGGGTGGAGCTTATGATGGAAGGTTTCAGATATGACGATCTTAGAAGATGGAAAAAACTGGAATACGTTGATCAGCTTCAGAATAAGGATGCTAATCGCGGAGCCTGGATCAAAAGATCAGACTATCCGAAAGCTACTACTGTTATGATTGAGAATAATGCAGCTGAAGGATATATTATTCCTATTCAGTCTGCGGCAAGTATCAGACTTTTTGATAATCCGAGAGTTTATCTGTCTCCGGTTGGACCAGACCAGATTAAACTTTATAAAGACCAGGGTGTTGAACTGACTCAAAACCCGGGCTGGTAAGTCAACAGCAATAATTGTAAAAACCCCGCCCGCCGAATGGCGACGGGGTTTTTTTATGATACATATCAAAAACAAATTTGATGCTATTCTCCGGGTCTCCGGAATAATCATAATCAAAAAGTATTCTTCCTTTTATTAAACCTGTCTTATGGTAAAAAAATATTCAGGCATTTTATTGTTTATTCTGTGGTTCGGTCTTTCTGTCCGGGCACAAAACAATAGCTCGCCTAAGCGCGAATTACGCGGGGTTTGGATAGCTACAGTTCACAATATTGACTGGCCTTCGAAGGGAAATACCGATGCTGCTGCACAGCAGAAGGAGCTTTTGGACATTTTCGATAATCATCAAAAAACAGGGATCAACTCTATTTATTTGCAGGTAAGACCTTCAGCGGATGCTTTTTACGGGAAGGGAAGAGAATTATGGAGCAGGTTTTTAACCGGCAAACAGGGTCTTGTACCAGTACCCTATTGGGATCCCCTGGATTTCGCCATTACTGAAGCACATAAGCGGGGTATGGAACTGCATGCCTGGTTAAATCCATACCGGGCTACCAATGACCTGATTGATACCAATACCAGTGTAAATCATATTAAGCGTAAGCATCCCGGGTGGTTTTTTGATTATGGTAAACAATCCTATTTTAATCCCGGCTTGCCCGAGGTAAGAGATTATATTACCCAGGTTATTATGGATGTGGTCAGGAACTATGATGTGGACGGTATCCATTTTGATGATTATTTCTATCCATATCCTGAAAAAAAGAGCCTCCCCGATTCGTTGACCTTTGCCCAGTATGGCCATGGTTTTTCGAGTATTTACGACTGGCGGCGCAATAATGTTGATATTTTAATAAAGAGCTTATCTGACAGTATCCATTCAACAAAGAAATTTCTCAAATTCGGTGTCAGTCCCTACGGAATATGGCGCAACCGGGCTGATGTACCGGAGGGTTCTGAAACCAGCGGAAATATAACCCTTTATCATTCGCTGTATGCCGATGCCCGGAAGTGGACCAAAGAAGGCTGGCTGGATTATATAAATCCTCAGATCTATTTTCCCTTTTATTATAAAGTTGCACCATTCGAAAAGATGATGGATTGGTGGGCCGATAATGGATTTGGAAGACATGTCTATATCGGTGAGGCTCCTTTTCTGGCCGAAAGGAAAACTGAAGGCTGGAAAGATAAGAGCCAGCTTCCCAACCAGGTACGCTATCAAAGAAAGAACCCCAGGGTGCAGGGAAGCATTTATTTCAGTTCCAGATCAGTAACAGATAACCTGGGGGGGTTCAGGGATTCATTGCGGAAGGATTTCTATGTCAATCCGGCCCTGGTGCCATCCATGAACTGGCTGGACAGTGTTCCGCCTAATCCGCCATCAGATTTGCGTAGTGTCAGGGAACATGGCCGGAATGTATTAAACTGGAACGCACCGGCTATTGCTGCCGATGGTGATACTGCTTACGGATACATCATTTACAGGTTTAATAAAGGGTCTAAGATTAACCTCGATGATCCCGGGAATATGCTGGAAATCCTTTTTGACAAGAATACTTCCTATTCGGACAAAACTGCTGAACCGGGTAAAAGGTATACCTATGTTATTACCGCTATTGACCGGTTAAAAAATGAAAGTTCTGCATCAAATAAGTTAAACTTTGATTCCCTCAGCTATTCTGAGGGTTCGAAATAAGCCATATAGCATCTGGTTAAGGCGACTGGATATTTATTTACAAAAACATCAAAACCAGCCCATTGAAAAAGATAATCATCCCATTTTTGCTTATAGCATTTTTAATTGATGGCTGCAAAAAAGATCCCAAGACTAATCCGGTTTCCAAGCCGCCCGTTGCAAAGGTGCCCTATAATTCTGATCCTGGTTTTAAGATCGTAGCTTACTTCCCATCCTACCGGAACCCGGATTCTGTAGATATAAGTAAATATAAGATGATCACCCATCTGTATTATGCTTTTCTGAACCCCGATGAAAGCGGCAACCTCAAACCACTGGCAGAACCGGTCCGTTTCCAAAAAGTTATAACTGCAGCAAAAAACAATGGAGTTAAAGTGGGGATATCTGTTTCAGGCACTGATGCGATATTTATTTCCCTGGCAGCAAATGCATCTTCACGAACCAATCTGGTTAAGAACCTGCTTGCTTTTGTCAAACAGTACCAATTGGACGGAGTAGATATGGATTGGGAATACCCCCGTACCAGCAATGGAAGCGATATCACATACAGTAACCTGATGAAAGAACTATCAGATACCCTGCATAACAATAATAAATACCTCAGTACCGCTGTTACGGCGGGAGTTTATGCAGGCGCTGTCCGCGATGGTATCTGGTCTGATACTTATAATCATATCGATTTTTTTAATATTATGAGCTATGACGGCATGGGCTGGGACAAATCCGATTTGAAGCAGCACTCCTCCTATAATATGGCCGTAAGCAGTCTGGATACCTGGCTGATTTTGAAAGGGCTTCCAAAAGAAAAAGCAGTTTTAGGGATCGCCTCCTATGGCAGGAATAGTTCAAATGTTTCTGCAGGTTATCGTGAACTTATCAATTCAGGGGCAAATCCCGACATCGATTCCGCTTTATATAAAGGGGCAGTTTATTATTATAACGGGACTGCAACGATAAAAAATAAAGCAGCACTTTCTAAAAACCGTGCAAACGGGATCATGCTCTGGGAATTCTACTTTGATACGAATGGCAAAACATCTTTGTTAAAAGCTGTAAATGATGCTTTAGGGAGAGCTTATTAATAATAATATCCAAATGATAATCATTAATTTAATTGGCCATGTTTAATAAATTAGTTCAGATCACCATCCCTGTTTGTTTATTCGCAGTGGTAAATGCCTGTGTTTCTCAGCGTCCGGTCAGCCCGCCTCCTGTAGTTCAGATGAAGGTGCCTGCAGAATTCAGGGCTGCCTGGGTGGCTACGGTCGCAAATATCAACTGGCCCAGCAAACCGGGATTGAGCACCCAGAAACAGCAGCAGGAGGCAATTGCTTTGCTGGATTTTTTAAAGGCTCATAACTTCAATGCAGTTATTTTCCAGGTTCGCCCCCAGGCAGATGCATTGTACAAAAGTGATCTGGAACCATGGTCTTATTACCTTACAGGCGAGGTTGGGAAAGCCCCCGACCCTTTTTATGATCCTCTGGAGTTCTGGACTAAGGCTGCGCATGACAGGGGTCTGGAGCTGCATGTCTGGCTGAACCCCTACCGCTCTCACCATAAGGCAGGTGGAACCTTAAGCGATAAATCCTTTGCGAAGACCCACCCGGCGCTCTCAGTATACCTCAAAGAGGGATATTGGTGGCTGGATCCGGCAAAAAAGGAAACTCAGGATCATACCGCAGCCGTAGTGATGGATATCGTTAAACGTTATGATATTGACGGCGTTCATTTTGACGATTATTTTTACCCTTATCCTTCCTATAATTTGAATGAAGACTTTCCTGATGATGAAAGCTGGAACGCCTATCAGGCTGGAGGAGGTAAACTTTCCCGTGGAGACTGGAGGAGAGAAAGCGTCAACAAACTCATCCAGCGTTTGTATAAGGATATAAAAACTGCGAAGAGGCATGTTAAGTTCGGGCTCAGTCCTTTTGGGATTTGGAAACCAGGTTACCCGGAATCTGTAGCGGGGTTTGATCAGCATGATCAGCTGTATGCGGATGCAAAGCTCTGGCTGAATAAGGGCTGGATCGATTATTTTACCCCGCAGTTATATTGGGAGACCAATAGAATAGCCCAGAGCTTTCCGGTGCTGCTGGGCTGGTGGTCCGGGGAGAACCACAAGGGAAGACATCTTTGGCCGGGGATAAGCGTTAATAAAGGGGGCGGGGACAAGAATACTGATGAGATTATTAATGAAATTATGATTTCACGCGGGATGCTTCCAAAGAGTAAGGGTATAGTACACTGGAGCATTTCCCAGCTTGTAAATAATGACAGTCTTTCCAAAGCTATTTTAAACGGTCCTTATAAGAAGCCGGCACTTGTTCCGGCCAGCCCATGGCTGGATAAAATTGCTCCTCAGGCTCCTTCTGCAACTGCTGAGATCCAGGCTGACTCGATTAAAATAAACCGGAGCTTATTTCAGTCGGCAGATATATTCCGATGGGTTGTATATTACCAGTATGGCGAGAGGTGGGATTACCAGATTCTTAATAAAAGTGACCTTACGTATGGACTGCCCATGAACCTGGAAACAGGGCCAGCTCCGGCACAGCAGGCAAATGGAAATTCCAGGAGAAAGTCACAAACCTTAAACCGTATTGAGATCTCTGGTGTTGACAGAACTGGTAATGAAGGGATAAGGAGGGAAATATACCGGGCTAAATAATCCGGATAATCGCGGTTCAGTTCTATAGAGAACTGAAATTCCCCTTTTATTTATAAGATCTTCGTCTGGCTTTCATAGATGCGTGCTTTGGCATCAGTGGGTTTAAGATCTGTGATCAGGTAATCAATAGCATTAAGGCTGCAGACCTTCATTTTTTGAATTGAATTAAGCTTTTCGCTGATGCAAAGTATGGCTGTCCTGGCAGATGACCGGATCATTGCTTTTTTCACCTGAACAACTTCCCAGTCGGAATCAGTTATACCCTCCCTGCGGTTAATTCCATTGGCTCCAAGGAAACAGAGGTCAACGCCAATTTCTGAAAGGTCACTGACCGTTTTTGCCCCTGTGTTCACCTGGGAATTTTTACTCAGCTGTCCGCCTATAAGGATCACGGTTAATGATTTTCTTTCTGCTAGTTCCAGAGCCACTAAAGGACTGATAGTAAAAAAAGTAGCTTCCAGATCGTCAGGTATCAATCTTGCCATTTCAAGCATTGTGGTCCCTCCGCCCGTCATCACAGTCATTCCTTCCGAGATTAGATTTATAGCTTTCCGGGCTATTTCTTTTTTAGAATCCTGGGCGTAAATCTCCTTCTGTTCATAGGGGAAATGAAAGGATTTTGACAGGGCGCCGCCATGAACTTTAAGGATCTTTCCTTCATCAGCCAGCTCATTCAGATCCCGTCTTACCGTATCCTCGGAAACCTTTAACTGCAAGCCCAGATCAGAAGATAAAACCTTATTGTGCAGATTGATCTGCCTTATGATAAATGCATGGCGTTCCTTTTTTAACATCACATATAATTAATACCGGACTTTCTTAAACTAAATGTGCACTTTTTTTCGGGATTTTTAAATTTTTAAACAATGAAAATCGTTTTTGAAAACTATTTAAAATGACTATAATTTAAACAATCATTAATTTTTATAGAATGCGATTTTTAAGGAAGTTAAAACAGGGCATTTATTTTAAAAGTATTTATAGGTTTAAACACACAGACTGAGAAATCCGGATCAGTTCTTACCATATAGGAATAGAGGTTTTCTCCGGCGGATCGTTATAGAGAAGGGAAAAAACGGGCAAAAAAAACCCGGCCTTTGCCGGGTTTTCAAACAGTCTTTATTACAGGAGTTTTATTCCCAGACTTAGATGAAACAGGTTTTGTTTCTGATTGTATTTTTCACTTTCGCTGATATTGCTTAAACCAGCCTCGTATCGCAGATCAACGGATAAGTTTCCAAGATCAACTCCAGCTCCTGACTGCAGGCCGAGAGTTTGTTTTTTATAGTTCCCAAAATCGCTCACATTCTGATAAGCAGAATCGAAGGTGGTATTTTCATCCACAATAAATGAAATAACCGGTCCGGCCATGAACCTGATATTCAGTTTGCTGGGTCCTATTTTGGTTCCAAGGAGGATAGGAAGATCCAGAGTTGTGAATTTAACCTTTCCTTTAGCCTGTACTTCGTTTCCGTTGGCATCTTCGATACTCACGAATTCATTTCCTTTGCTGCCAAGATATAGTTCCGGTTGTAAATACATACCGAGCCCGCCAACCCGGGTAAAGACCCCTACCTGATATCCGAGGATACTGTTTTCATCCGTAAGATCATTCTTGGTCTTTAGTTTTGAATAGTTTGCACCGCCTTTAACTCCGAGTGTAAAGGAAGGCAACTGGGCAAGCGCGGCCATACTTGTAGTAAATATCATGCACGCTGCAAGGATAATTTTTTTCATAATCGTAATTTTTTATAATACAAAGTTATTTTTAATGTAAAGTTCAACATATAAACAACTTTTTAAGAAAAATGTTGTGTTAGCTTCATTCTGCCGATTTATTGATTATTGTCGGGATAAAAATTAATTTTGTGCAAATTAGAGTCATGGCAGAGATCAGCATAAGCAATTCAGATTGGGATCGTTTGAAATTAAAGGTAAAACGAAAATATAATCATCTAAGCGATGAGGACCTTGCTTACCAGGAAGGTCAGGAAGAAGAATTGATCACCCGACTGATGAACCGTATTAAACGCAACAGGGAATATGTTGTTTTTACTTTAAAAAAGGGCCTGGTCAACATTGATAATAACCGCCTATAAAAATATTAGCCGCCGGAATTATTCCGCGCATTAAGTTTTCTCTTTCCTGATCCTTGATTGCAAGTGTCGTTTTTTGTACTTTTAATTATCATAATTGAAAGCTATGAAGAATTCTGTCAGCCCAAATCCGCTTAGGTCTAAAATCCGGAGAAGCATAATTATAGGTACCTTAACAGTTGCTGTCTTCTCATTCTCCTTTGTCGAAGATCTGTTTCAGGTTTCTAAAAATCTGGATATTTTCGCCGCCGTCTATAAGCAGCTGAGTGTCAACTATGTGGATGATGTAAATGCTTCCGGGATGATGAAGACTGGTATCGATGCCATGCTGGAGGACCTGGATCCCTATACCGAATACATTCCTGAATCGGATATCGAAGAATATAAGTTAAAATATGTAAGTACTCAATACGGCGGTATCGGAGCCACTATATCCGGCAGGAATGGTAAAGTAATCGTATCCGAACCTTATTATGGTTTTCCTGCGCAGAAATCGGATGTTCGGGCCGGGGATGAGATTTTGGAAATCAACGGTGTTACTTTAAAGGGCAAAAACAACGATCAGGTGAGTTCTCTTCTTAAAGGATCGAAGGGAACTGCAGTAAAATTGCTGATACAGAGGCCAGGTACACCAAGGCCGGTTGAAATCAGTATGGTACGGGAAGAGATCAGGCAGAATAATGTTCCCTATTATGGAATGCTTGCCGATAATATAGGGTATATAAAGCTTGATAAGTTTCTCGAAAATTCCGCTCAGGAGGTAAAAGATGCTTTAGTTGATCTCAGGAAGAACAACCTGAAGGGAATGGTCCTTGATCTCCGGTATAACGGAGGGGGGATCCTTCAGGAGGCTGTCAAGATCGTGAATCTTTTTGTTGACAAGGGCGTGACTGTGGTTATACAAAAGGGCAGGAACCATGAGAAAACCATAACCTACAAAACCTCCAATTCACCGGAAGAATCTACTCTTCCTCTGGTGATCCTGGTTAATAACCGCTCAGCATCTGCTTCTGAAATTGTAGCCGGTTCTTTGCAGGATCTCGACAGGGCGGTGGTTATCGGCCAGCGAAGTTTCGGAAAAGGATTAGTTCAGCAAACATTTAATTTACCATATAACAGCCTGGTTAAAGTTACGGTTGCTAAATATTATACGCCTTCAGGGCGCTGTATCCAGGCTCTTGATTATGCACACCGGGATACGGAAGGCCTTGTGGTCAGGGTTGCCGATTCGCTGATCACAGAATACAAAACTAGGGCAGGAAGATCCGTTTATGATGGCAGCGGCATATATCCGGATGTTTTCGTCAAACCTTTAAAATACAGCCTTATCACACAAACCCTGGCTTCTAAGTTTCATGTTTTTGATTATGCCACCCAGTTCCGTAATGAAAAGGAAAGTATAGCTGATCCAAAATCTTTCAACCTGAGTGACGCTGAGTATGCTAAGTTTGTAAGCTACCTTTCAAACAGGGATTATAGTTATAACACCCGCACTGAGAAGCTGTTAAACGAGTTGGGTCAGGAAGCAGAAAGAGAAAGTAAACTGAGCGAAATAAAATCTGAGTTTGAAGCCCTGAAATCGAAGGTGTCCTACAGTAAAAAGAACGATCTGATGCAGTTTAAGGATGAAATCAGAAAGGTGCTCGAAAATGAAATTGTATCGAGATATTATTTTGAAAAAGGAAGGCTTGAACAAGGATTTAAATACGACAATGAACTGAAAGAATCTCTAAAACTATTTTCCGATAAAGCAGTATTCGCTTCAATTCTGAGCGGAGAAGGCACATATAAATCCATAGGAAAACCCGGCGAAGGGTTCTCTGCCAATAGCGGGGATTAATATAAGCTCATCTGATGAAATCAAACCTCAGATGAGCTGATATTATTTCCAGCTTAATCCCATGTTGTAAAGCATAAAAGCCCATTTGTCGGCCTGCTCATCAATGATCTTTGTTGTAGGTTTTCCTGCTCCATGGCCTGCATTCGTCTCAATTCTTATCAGCACAGGGCTTGCCCCTTTATGATATTCCTGTATGCGTGCAGCAAATTTAAAGGAATGTGCCGGCACAACCCTGTCGTCATGATCAGCCGTGGTTATTAAAGTTGCCGGATAGGACGCACCTGGCTTCAGAGCATGATAAGGAGAATATTTCAGCAGATACTCAAACATCTCTTTTGATTCCTCTGCAGTGCCATAATCATAGGCCCAGCCCGCGCCGGCAGTAAATTTATTATATCGCAGCATATCCAGTACTCCCACTGCCGGCAGAGCCACCTTGAATAACTCGGGCCGCTGACTCATAACCGCACCTACTAACAGTCCACCATTGGAACCCCCGGATATCGCCAGGTAGTCCCGGGATGTGTACCCGCTGCTGACCAGGTATTCAGCGGCTGCTATGAAATCGTCGAAAACATTCTGCTTTTTCAATTTCGTTCCTGCAGTATGCCATTTGTCGCCATATTCTCCGCCTCCCCGTAAATTTGGAACCGCATATATTCCGCCCTGCTCCAGGAGAATAATATTGGAAGTACTGAACGCCGGTGTCAGACTGACGCTGAAGCCGCCGTAACCATATAAGAGGGTAGGATTTTTACCGTTAAGTTCCAGTCCTTTTTTATGGGTTATGATCATCGGAATGCTGGTCCCGTCCTTGGATTTATAAAAAACCTGTTTGGAAACAAAGCGGGAAGGATCAAATTCCACTCCGGCTTTTTTGTATTCTAAGGACTGACCGGAACCTATGATGTACTTGAAAATAGTTGGAGGATAGATATAGGAGGTAAAGGTATAGTACAGTTCTTTCTCTGTCTTTTTAGCACTAAATCCGCTTGCTGAGCCCACGCCGGGAAGTGTAACGGTGCGCTCAAGATTTCCATCCATGTCAAATTGTTTCACCAGGGATGTAGCATCCTTCAGATAGTTTGCGAATATTTTCCCGCCTGCCGTGCTGACGCTCAATACGTTTTCCGTTTCCGGGATCAGGTCTTTCCAGTTCTGCGGCGAGGGATTTGAAGCGTCAACTGTGACCACTTTATAATTGGGGGCATTCAGATTTGTAAAAATATAGAGTTTACTTCCCTGATTATCAATTACCGTGTGTTCGCCTTCAAAATTATCAACCACCTTCATTATAGGGCTCCCCGGATTGGAGAGATCCTGGAAATAGAGCTCATTTCCGGTGGTTGAATTTGCGGCCGTTATAATAAGAAACCGCTGATCCTCTGTAACTCCCGCTCCGATATATCGCCGTGGGGTCTGATCGCCTCCAAATATCATCCTGTCCTCTTTCTGAGATGTTCCGGCCTGGTGAAAGAAAAGCTTATGGTATTGGGTCAGGCCTGAAAGCTGGCTTCCTTCTTTGGGTTTATCATAACTGCTGTAATAAAATCCTTCATTGTCCTTCCATGAAAGGCCTGAAAATTTTACGTCGGTCAGCGTATCGCCAACAATTGAACGGTCGCTGGTATTGATAATAATAACCTTCCTCCAATCGGAGCCGCCTTCAGAGATCTGGTATGCAGCCATGCTGCCGTCTTTAGTAAACTCTATTCCAGCAAGGGAAGTGCTGCCATCCTTTGAAAAGCTGTTAGGGTCTAAAAAGATTTCCGGCTGGCCTTTGTCTTTTTGCCTGTAAAGGACATACTGGTTTTGCAAACCGTCATTTTTATAGAAGTAGGTGTAGGCCCCTTCTTTAAAAGGAGCAGTAAACTTTTCGTAATTCCATAATTTTTCCAAACGCTGTTTGATAGCATTCCTGAATGGGATGGCAGATAAATAATTCTGGGTTACCCTGTTTTGGGCTTCAACCCAGGCTTTGGTCTCGGCCGACCTGTCATCTTCTAGCCACCGGTAGGGATCATTGATCGTTGTGCCGAAATAGGTATCAGAAACCTCAGCTTTATTTGTTTTCGGGTAGGTCATTGTATTAGGAGTTGGTCTTGTATGCTGTGCATCACTGGTAAAGGGATTAATCAGAGCAGCAATCACCAGACTAACGTATGCAATTGGTTTCATGGCATTTTCGAATTAAATTAATTTTAAAAATAGCAAAACAGGCGGGAATAATGATAGGACGGGCTAAATTGTTAACCATATGTATCCTGTGGCATAAAGGGGTTTTAGTGCTGCATGCAAAAAATATGTACTTTTGAAGTCATGCCGCGCAACAAAATATATTTTGCTTCTGATTTTCATTTAGGTGTGCCTGATCATCAATCCAGCCGTGAGCGCGAAGACCGTGTGGTCAGATGGTTAGATTTTATAAAGGCTGATGCCTCAGAAATCTATCTCCTGGGTGATATTTTTGATTTCTGGTTCGAGTATGCCACTGTTATACCAAAGGGATTTATCCGGCTTCAGGGGAAATTAGCTGAATTAAGTGATTCAGGGATCAGGCTGACACTTTTTAAGGGCAATCATGATATGTGGATGTTCGATTATTTTCGGACCGAGCTGGGTATTGAGATCATTTCTGATGAGCTCGTCCTGGAGCGCAATGGTAAACGTTTTTTTCTTCATCACGGGGATGGGCTGGGTCCCGGAGATAAGAAGTACAAAATGCTCAAAAAGATATTCAGAAGTGATCTTTGTCAATGGCTTTTTGCCCGTATCCATCCCAATCTGGGGATCGGCATAGCAAAGAAATGGTCAGCAGGAAGCAGGATCCAGAACAGTAAAAAGGATGAATTCGAGAGCCTTGACAAGGAATGGCTGGTAAGTTATTCCAAAGAATTGCTGCTTAAAGAGCAGTATGATTACCTATTGTTCGGACACAGGCACCTTCCCCTTGATGTGCCTCTTGGTAAAAGCCGGTATATCAATCTGGGCGAATGGATGAATTATAATTCCTATGCTGTTTTCGACGGTGAAGACCTTGAATTGAAATATTTCGAGAAGAATTAATTAATTCCCTGCTCTATCATTGTATTGTCATTCCTTCCGGCTTTGGTCCCCCGGCTGTATTATATCCGAAAAAGCCGTATTTTTGTAAACTTTATCGCAAAAAATGGCTTATAAGTCATTTGCATTGAATTTAGAATATGTTACAAAAATTAGAATATATAAAAGAACGCTGGCAGGAAGTTGAGCGGGAATTAAGCAATCCGGCTACCATGAGCGATATGAAGCGCTTTGCCCAGCTGAATAAAGAATACAAGGACCTGACCAAAATTGTAGATGAGTATAAGATCTACAGCAGGGTTATCAGCAATATTGAAGCGAATAAAGCTCTGCTTTCGACAGAAAAAGATGATGAAATGCGCGAGATGGCTAAAATGGAGCTTGACGAATTAATTCCTCAGCAGGAAGAGCTTGAGGAAAAGATCCGTGTTATGCTTATTCCGCAGGATCCTGAAGACAGCAAGAATGCTATTGTGGAGATCCGCGGCGGAACGGGTGGTGATGAAGCTGCGCTTTTCGCTGGTGACCTGTACCGGATGTACACCCGGTTCTGCGAGCGTAAGGGCTGGCGGATGGAGGTTGTAGATGTAACCGAAGGAACTGCAGGCGGATATAAAGAGGTAGTGTTCAACGTGACCGGGGAAGATGCCTACGGACAGTTGAAATACGAATCCGGAGTTCACCGGGTCCAGAGGGTGCCAGATACCGAGACAGCGGGCCGTGTACATACTTCAGCGGCCTCTGTGGTGGTTTTGCCTGAAGCGGATGAGTTCGATGTACAGATCAGTATGAACGATGTCCGTAAGGACCTCTTCTGTTCATCTGGTCCGGGAGGGCAGTCTGTTAATACAACCTATTCTGCTGTGCGCTTAACGCACCTTCCTACCGGGATAGTTGCCCAGTGCCAGGATCAGAAGTCGCAGCTTAAGAACTTTGATAAAGCATTCGGCGTTCTTAGGAGCAGGGTGTATGAACTGGAGCACGCCAAGATGATGGAAGAAACTTCCAAGAAACGTAAAACGATGGTGGCAACGGGTGACCGGTCAGCTAAGATCCGGACCTATAATTATCCTCAGGGAAGAGTAACTGAACATCGTATTGGTTTAACTATTTACAATCTGCCGAATGTGATGAACGGCGATATTCAGGAAATTATTGATCAGTTACAGCTTGCAGAGAATGCAGAAAAGATGAAAGAAGGCTCGATTGCCTGATAATTCGGGTCATAAATGGAGCTTATTATATTTAATTCTGTTTGTTTTTAATTGAATATAAGACGGTTAGAGCCATAATGGAAATTAAGCTTTTTATTATTTGCACTATATAGGTTATTGCCGTATATTTGCCTCACTTTTAAGAAAAACGATCCAGGTCGGCAATTAAAAAAGGATGATTCCGTAGCTCAGCTGGTAGAGCATTACACTTTTAATGTAGTGGTCCTGGGTTCGAATCCCAGCGGGATCACAGAAATAAATTGTATCTTTCCTGTCTTTACAGGAACTCGCTTTAAAAAGCAGAGAGATATAATAATGATAATACGGACCGGTAGTTCAGCTGGTTAGAATGCCGCCCTGTCACGGCGGAGGTCGCGGGTTCGAGTCCCGTCCGGTCCGCAATAAAGCCCCCAAACGTAAAGTTCTGGGGGTTTTTTGCTTTCATGCAATCGGTTATAAATCTGACTGACAAAAACCAATTCCTCTCTTTTTAAAGACGTTTGATCTTATCAGTCCACCCTGTCCCGGGAATATTTCTCATGCCGGGATAGTAATCTATCTATCTGGTCTTGTGTTTAAGTGAGAAAAACGAGCTTTAGCTTCCTAACTGAGGAGGATTATATGTCTGCTCAGTGTTTGGACAGATGGGAATATGGATTAAAATTGCTGTTCCTTCGCCAGCCGTACTTTGAATAACCAGACTGCCCTGAAGTAATGCTATTTGGCTCTTGATAGATTGCAGTCCTAATCCTTTGTGGATTCTATCGTCAAATCCAACTCCATTATCTCTAATAGATAAAAGGACTTCGTCAAATTTCACGTTCACCAATACGGAGCATTTGGTGGCTTTAGAGTGCTTTGCCATATTGTGAAGCAGCTCCTGTAAACTCCTGTATACGATTAACTCTATTGGATTATTCAGCTTCCTAACACTCTTATATGTCAAACTAATTTCTGCCACTGAACGGAACTGGTCACAGGTGTCTTCTATCGCCTCCTTCAGGCCAAATTCGTCTAAGATTGTCGGCGAAAGAATGTGTGAAATGCGTCTTGTTTCTTTAATGGCTTCGCTGAGCATCTTTAAGGCTAAATCCTTTGACTTGCCCATCTCATCATTGGCCGCTTTCGCTTCCTTCCCAATGCTTTCTACTCCTAGTTTTGCAGCATATAGAAGCTGTCCCAACCCATTATGTAAGGTATCAGCAATTCGTTTGCGTTCTTTTTCCTGTGCTGAAATTGTAGCCTGGTAGATTTCGCTTTTCTTCTTTAAATCCAGTTCTTTGAATTTCAGTTCCGCCTTTTTACGGCCAGTTATGTCAAGATGTGTTGCAACAATACCATCATGAGTGCTAACAAACATACAATGGCACCAATTGTCGACACCTTCAGATTGATAATGATACTCAATTTGTCTTGGGTGACCGGAGCGAAACACGCGGACTATTTTATCAAATATTCCGCACTCTTTAATGCCCGGCCAAAGCTGAGCATACAATTTTCCTTCAAGATCGGATCGGCCTGTATGTCGCTCCGCTTCCTTGTTAGCAATTTGAATTCTAAAGTCTATTATTTGATTATTGCTGTCAAGAACTGCTTTTAAGATACAGATAGCCACCAGTTTTGTATCCAATACCGAATGAAGTAAGTCTAATGAATTATCCATGATAGGATTGGTTTTAAAATTATATCCTCACACTCTTTCGCTGGTCCCTGGAAAAAGTATTCAATCGAATATTGTATTTTGTTGGGTCAAGATTAAATTACCAATCGGCTATGGCATTTAGACCCTGGGGGATTATGATCTCCTAATAAGTTTTTATCTCCTAATAAGTTTTTCCTGCTCAATCAGGTTGTAAGCTTTCATCAGTGATCTCTGTTCCAATCCGATCGCCTTGATCTCTGAAAAAATTTGAAACATCCTATACCAGGTTTACGGGTGTAAAAATTTCACTTTTCTCTCAGAGCTGATTCAGGGCCATTTATAACACTTTCAACAGGTGACCTCATACTTTATGTCTCAAAAAACGTGCCTGCATAACCCTTTCCAGGAGCCATAACTAACTTTATTGTCATCCTGATGCAATTCCATCCGATCTCCAATTCCAGTCCCCAAAATGTAAAGTTCTGGGGATTTCCTTCAGTCCTTTCCTTTTCACACTATAAACAGGGAAAATCAATAATGACTTTTTTTAGTGTTAAAATTCTCTTAAATTTATAATAACCAATCTTAAGCCTTTAAGTATCAACCAATAGGTTTGCTCCAACATTTCTGCTATTCCGTTTATATTTCCGGCGAGTAAAGCGATTGCCCCGCTTTATTCCTTTGTTGTGAATGATTTTAATTAAGAATAATCTGATTTATTTTTTAACTCTTAATCAATTTAGCAATGACTGAAAAAACATTAAACCAAAAGATTCAGCGCAGAGGGTTTCTGGGAAACCTCATCACGGGCGCAGCAGCTCTGGGATTAACCTCAATTTCCTCATTAAAGGTTAATGCGCAGCAGCAAAAATCCACTGCGGGCAAAAGCCCCCCTAAATCAGCTCATTCTGCTGATAAGTGGTTCGATAAGATAAAAGGAAGTCATCGGGTGGTTTATGATGCTACCCAACCCCATGAAATTATGCCATTTGTATGGCCCCGGGTATTTTTGGTTTCAAATGCTGCAACCGGAACACCGGAAAGCGATTGCGGAGTGGTCGTAGTTCTTCGCCATGCTGCAATTCCATATGCATTTAAGGACAGTATGTGGGAAAAATACAATTTTGCCGAGGTGTTTAAAGCAAATGAAATCGGACCTTCGTTCCAGGCAGCAGATGCGGCAACAGCAACCAAGACGCGCAATCCTTTCTGGAATGCAAAGCCAGATGATTTTAAAGTTCCTGGTATTGGCCCTGTTCCGATCAGTATTAATTCATTGCAGGACAGCGGTGTGATGTTCTGCGTTTGTGATACGGCAATAACCGTTTATTCTGCTGCGGTAGCAAATTCTAAGGGCATGAAGCCGGAGGAAGTAAGGGCTGATTGGATGGCTAATCTGATCCCGGAAATCCAGCCTGTTCCATCGGGAGTATGGGCCCTTGGCCGTGCGCAGGAACATGATTGTAAATATATTTTTGCAGGGTAAATTGCCAAACAATCTAAATATTTTCCTTTGAAAACTGCATGAGCTTACCGCTCATATAAGAACATGAATAAATAGCTCATGCAGGTTTTCTTTCCGATAAATAGCAAATATATATTCTAATTAAACCATCCTGATTTTGCCAAACCCGCAGGGGAATGATTGGAAGATCATGATGGATTCATCCATCTTAAAAAAATAACAGATGAAAAAATTTCTTATAATTTTTGGATTGCTGCTCATGTTTGGAAGCAGTTCAATGGCCCAGAAAGTTCCTTACAAAGTTGCCTTTGATGTAACAAGCAAGGATACCATAGTCCATCAGATGCTGGTCCGATGGATCAAGGGAATCACAGCCTCGGATCCCGCCGCGGAAATAGAAGTAGTATTTTATGCCAAATCGTTGGATATGGTTACCAAAGGCAAATCTTCAGTCGCCCAGGACGTAATGAAATATGCTGCAAGTAAAAATGTTGCTTTTGTAGTTTGCGAGGCAGCGATGAAAAATAATAATGTAGATAAAAGCCAGCTCATTACAGGAGTTAAAACCGTACCAGACGGCATTTATGAACTGGTGATGCGGCAAAAGGAGGGATGGGGATATATTAAAGCATCCCAATAGTTTGCATTGATTATCTCCTGCTCTGTTAATTTTCGGATCTGTTTTAAAGCCCCTTAGACATACTCTAAAGGGCTTTAATTTTATAGACAGGCCATTCCAACAGGTTCTCTGGGTTCGAAGTCCATAGGTTCTGCTTTTATGTCCTGGATCACCTTCCCGGATCTTTATCACTTTATAAGTCTCACTTTATTCCAAGTTTCTTTCAAACTATTCTTTCGGGTGCATGTTAAAATACAATTGGTTTCCCGAATTGATGTATAACTCATGCCGGACCTCCGACGCGCTTATTTGTAAAATCATTTAAAACTATGGCAATTAAAAAGAATACTGCAAAAACCACTGAAGATTCAAAGGGGTCTAAAACTCCGCAAGGGAAGAAAGAGCAGCTTGAGAATTTTACCGATGATTCCTCCGGCCGCTTAATGACGAGCAATGCGGGAATAGGCATTAATGATGACCAGAATTCTTTAAAATCAGGGGAGCGGGGTTCAACCTTGCTCGAAGATTTTATCCTCAGGGAAAAGATCATGCATTTTGATCATGAGCGGATACCTGAACGGGTGGTTCATGCACGCGGCTCAGCTGCACATGGTGTATTTAAATTGTACAAATCCCAGTCGGCAGTTACTAAAGCATTATTTTTAAATGATACTGCTGCAGAAACTCCTGTATTTGTTCGATTCTCGACTGTTGCGGGCTCCCGCGGTTCAACTGACCTTGCAAGGGATGTTAGGGGTTTTGCAGTAAGATTTTATACTCAGCAGGGCAACTTCGACATCGTAGGCAATAATATGCCCATATTTTTTATACAGGATGCTATGAAATTTCCTGATCTGGTGCATGCGGTTAAGCCCGAACCGGATAATGAAATTCCTCAAGCTGCTTCGGCGCATGATACTTTTTGGGATTTTATTTCCCTGATGCCCGAAACGGCGCATATGATCATGTGGGTCATGAGCGACCGCGCAATTCCCCGAAGTTACCGGATGATGGAAGGATTTGGCATTCATACTTTCCGGATGATAAATGAAAAAGGCGTATCAAGTTTCGTCAAGTTTCACTGGAAGCCCCTCCTTGGCGTCCATTCCGTTGCCTGGGATGAAGCACAAAAAATTTCCGGAAAGGATTCTGATTTTCATCGCCGCGACCTGTGGGAAGCCATTGAGAGCGGGGCATTCCCGGAGTGGGAACTTGGAGTGCAGATCGTACCAGAAGAAGATGAATTTAAATATGAATTTGATCTGCTCGATCCCACTAAAATTATACCTGAAGAACTGGTGCCTGTGGAGCGAATTGGCAGGATGACCTTAAACCGTAATCCGGATAATTTTTTTGCAGAAACTGAGCAGGTTGCCTTTCACCCGGGTAATATTGTGCCGGGAATTGATTTCAGCAATGATCCTTTATTACAGGGCAGGTTATTTTCCTATACCGATACTCAATTGATCCGTTTAGGCGGGCCCAACTTTCATGAAATCCCTATCAACCGTCCTGTTATACCTGTGCATAATAACCAGAGGGATGGCTTTATGAGGCAGACTATTAATAGGGGAAAAGTGAGTTATAGTCCAAATAGTCTTGACCAGAATTCTCCGGAACAGGTTAAAGCAGCCGATGGAGGATTTGTGTCTCATTCAGAAAGAATTGAAGGGAAAAAGGTGAGAGCCCGCAGCAAGAGTTTTTTTGACCATTTCAGTCAGGCCCGTTTATTTTTTAACAGTCAGTCGGAACCAGAAAAAAATCACCTGATCGATGCCTTAAGTTTTGAATTAGGAAAAGTTAAAACGATAGCTATCCGGCAGCGGATGCTTGGAATTTTAGCTTTGATCGAAAAGGATCTGGCGGCTAAAGTAGCTTATGCTCTGGGTCTGGAAGTGCCTAAAACTCCTGCACAGCCTAATGCCAGTATACCGGCTGATGGCAAGCCAGCCGACTATCAGCCGGTGCATGTGGAATCATCGCTGAGGAAATCAGAAGCTTTAAGTATGGTTAACACCGCGAAGGATAGTATCAGCACACGAAGAATAGCCATTCTTGCAGCCGACGGAGTAAACGGAGCATCGCTGAACAGCGTCAAAAAGGCTTTGGAAGATGGGGGAGCAATGACGGAGATAATAGCCCCAAGGCAGGGTCATATTGTTTCTGAAAAAGGCGAAAAGATCCCGGTAAACAATTCTTTTCTTACTGCTGCATCAGTACTGTATGACGCAGTTTATGTACCAGGAGGACTGAAAAGTGTTGAAACAATCAAGACAGAAGCCGACGCCATCCACTTTTTAAATGAACAGTTTAGACATTGTAAAGCTATTGCTGCCGATGATCAGGCTGTTAAAGTATTGGAAGCAACTTACATCGGCAATAAGCTGTCTGAAGCCACCAAGGGAAGCTCCGCTACTGATGGTGTGATTATTAATAGTGATGCGGCTAAGCTCGCCAGGGAGTTTATTTCAGCTATTGCAAAGCATCGTTTCTGGGATAGAGAAAAACCCCGGAAGGTTCCGGCTTAATCTTCCAATTTATTATTAAGCGCCTCCGTATTAGGGAGGCGCTTTTTTTGTATTCATTATTCCAGAAGGTTTATTGCCTCAACGTTTCCCTGCTGTACTGCCAGGTCAATCACAGAGAGCCCTCTTACATCCAGGATACTCTTATCGGCTCCATATTTCAGTAATAGTTTTACCAGTTCATTCCTGCCAAACATTGCCGCGAACATTAAAGCGGTTCCTCCATTGCCATGCTGTAAATTCAGATCAGCCCCATAAGTGATCAGAAGCTCTGCGATATCTGGATAACCCTTAAAAGATACTCCCATCAAGGCCGTGTTTCCTCCATTGTCGGATGCGTTCACATCAGCCTTCGCTTCAAGCAATAATTTAGCCGCGGCGTATTGATTATTATAACAAGCGATAATTAATGGGGTATAACCTTTTTCATCCCTTATATTGATATCAGCCTGCATTGATACCAATTCCTGCAAAACTTCGGTATTACCCACGCGTGCTGCGTGTATCAGTACTTCATTTAAATTATCAATCATTCCTACTTAAGGATCGTAATTAAAAAAAGTTTATTAAGAGTGAAAATAAAGAGAAAGATTAAGATCTGCCATTGAGATAAATGACAGTTCATGTTTCCTGCCGGGTCATCCTGTATAAAACCCATGGGCCTATTTGTTGTTATAAGCTAAAAACTGATGATATGGGAAAGCGAAAAGAAGAGGCTGCACCCGATTTTAAAAGGAAGTTCGAGGAGTGTAATAACCGGTACGAATCTATATTCGACTTAACATCTGCTGCAAGTAAAGTAATTGACAGTGACTTGAAAATCATAAAAGTTAATCAGGCATTAACTGATCTTTTAGGATATTCAGCCGAAGAACTTGAGGGTACAAAAATATTGGATTATGCGTGTAAGGAGCACCAGCATCACTGGCATGACTTACAAAATGCCATGTGGAAGAAAGGCAAACCTTTTTTCAAACTGGATGCCTGCATTATTAAAAAAGATGGATCAGTGGCCTGGATCCATGTAACTACTATCAGTTTCCTGGAAGATAATGTTAAATTCGGTTTTACTGTACTTGACGATTTTACCTACCGTAAAAGTTTCGAAGAGAGCGAAAAACGGCTCAGGATGGCTTTGCAGTATTCAAAGATGGCCGTATGGGAATTAAACCTGGCGGATGCTTCCCTCATTCATTCCGATAGCTTTGACCAGATATTCGGCTATAAACAGCCTAAAAATAAATGGGATAAGGATATTTTCTTAAATCAGTTCTTACCTCAGGACGAAAAGCGTCTTAAGGATCTTTTATCAAATATTACAATTCATTCCATTCTTGATTTTCAGGGCAGAATAAAAACTCCTGAAGGGGTCATCAAATGGATCTATTTGCAGGGTAAAACGGAACAAGGACCAGATGGCAGGCCTTTTAAGATCCTGGGAACTATCTATGATATTACAAAGGAAAAATTGGCCGAACGCGATAAAGATGATTTTATCAGTATAGCCAGTCATGAGTTAAAGACACCCATTACCACGCTAAAGGCATCGCTGCAGCTTCTGGACAAGATGAGGCAAAACCAGAATCAAAAGCTTTCTCATCTTATAGAACAGGCAAATAAAAGCATGGTGAAAGTAAGTGTGCTCATTGAGGATCTACTGAATGCAAGCAAAATGACCGAAGGTCAGCTTTTTTTAAAAAAGACCCGTTTCAAACTAGGGAATGCCATAGAGGAATGCTGTCACCATGTTAGAGCCGGAGGGTTGTTCGATATTATTACTGAGGGTGACCTGGATACGGAAGTACATGCCGATTCGGAAAGAATCCAGGGGGTAGTAGTGAATTTTGCAAATAATGCCGTTAAATATGCCCCCGACTCCAAAATCATTCATATCCGTGCCGAAAAGTTAAAGAATAAGGTAAAGGTATCCGTCATTGATAATGGTCCGGGAATTCCAAAAGAAAAAATACCCTTCTTGTTCGACAGGTATTACCGGGCAGATAAGAATGGGGCCCAGTATTCGGGCTTGGGGCTGGGACTGTATATATCATCCCAGATAATTAAAAAGCATAATGGTGAAATAGGGGTTTACAGTGAAGTAGGAAAAGGAAGTACATTCTGGTTTAGTTTACCATTGAAATAGGCTTGCAATAATGCTGTTTTTCTTTCTGTTCTTTTATAGTGTCCCTGCCCTTATTAAGTGCCGGTTCTATTCAGGCGACAGGTGCTTCTTTTAATATTTCATATTCTAAATTCTTCCTAATACAATTGATCAAGGGCATCCCTCTGTTCCGCTTTTCAATACCTCAAATTCTTTTGAAACAGGTAAAAAAAATTAACTAAAAGCACATCACAATGAATTCAGATGGGTAAGTGGAAACAGGGATGAAACAGGGACTAAACAGGGACTAAACGCGGATATATCCCTGTTTCCTTCGGGTTTCCCCCATGTTTCCCCCCCTGTTCGTTCTTTATAATAACCCTTCCCAAACCTCTTACAAAGCCGACTATAAAAATGGCAATCGGGTGGTGGAGTTAACCTTTATAGGTTTAAGATCCTTAACCGGGAATAAGGTTGCTGCTTTGCTTATACTGAAGCCTATATAATGGGATGGAATCAAAGCAGCACCGCAGGACCGGGTCCGGGGTGCTGCTTTTAATTTGAGGAATCTTATTAAAAATGAAATTGAATACCGATCTGCGGAGCAAAAAGGTTTGTTCCGAATGAAAAGTCTTCTCTTCCCGCTCCCTCCACATCATTTTCATCCGCATCCTTTACTTTAAAACGTTCATAGGAAATTCCATTAAGAGCAAACTCAATTCCAACCTTACGTGTAGGGAAGAAGGCAAATCCTGGAGAAACTGCAACTCCTACGGTTGTAGAAGTGCCGGTTTTGGTAATTACGTCCCCATTGGCATCTGTTGACTTAGTAGTACCGAAAGCCATTGGGATAGAAAGCTGCCCGAAAAATTTAAACTGATCAGCCAGCCCCATGTAATACCTTCCGAATGGACGTACTACTATGGCTTCATTCTGACCCGAAGGGCTTGAGAAATTAGCCTTTGAATAGGTGTACCCGAGCCCAGTTCCGAGGGCAAAATTATCGGAAACAAAGTATCCGAAATTTGGAACCAGTGAGAAGTTTTCAGCGGGCTCTGCATTATCAGCATCCGATTTTGTAGACTGGTACGAAGCCGTTCCGCCCACTATAAATTTACCTTGCTCTGTTTGAGCAAAACTGCTGAATGAAGCAGCGGCAAAAGCGACGATTGACAAAATTAACTTTTTCATATTCTTATAATTTATGTTTAACAGATAGATAAAAATTAATTAAGAATTAGTATAAGTTTAGGTGTCAAATCAATGGCAGAACAAATTTCCGAATTCAATTATGATAGAGAAAACCGTTTTTTATTTTTGACAATAAGATGATTTTTTGAGGTTTGTGGAAGATTTAGTCAGCTTATTTATAAAGGATTAATCGTGCAGTCAGGAGCGCATCATGCCGGGCTTACTGAAACATTTTGGGTTTAGTAGAAGATTTAAATGTAACTTATGTAACCATCATTCCTTTTTGCTTATGGCACCTTTGTAAGCAAATTAAATATTTTATGGAACTAACAGGTTATATTCTTGCCGCTTTTGTAGGCATTTCATTAGGGTTGATCGGTAGCGGCGGATCAATACTTACTGTCCCAATTCTGGTATATGTAATGGGAGTGAATCCCGTTCTGGCTACCGCATACTCCTTATTTATTGTAGGGGCAACTTCTTTGGTTGGCGGAGTACAGAGCGCCTTTCAGAAGAAGGCAGATTTTAAAACAGTATTCATTTTTGGTATTCCGTCTATTGTTGCTGTATATGCCACACGTATGTGGCTGGTGCCCTTGATCCCATCAGAATTATTTTCCATTGGAAGCCTGGTCATAACTAAATCTATCGGTATCATGCTTCTATTTGCCATAGTAATGATCCTGGCATCAGTCAGTATGATCAGGCCGGGCAAAAATATGGATATTGATGAGAGCGAACCTATGAAATATAATTATCCGCTCATTTTAGTAGAAGGAACAATTGTAGGTTTGCTGACTGGTCTGGTTGGTGCAGGGGGAGGCTTCCTGATTATCCCGGCACTGGTGATTCTGGCCCATATGCCGATGAAGCTGGCGGTCGGAACTTCCCTCTTCATTATTGCAGCCAAGTCTTTAATTGGTTTTATGGGTGATCTGCAGGGTAGTCAGGTAATTGACTGGAAATTGCTAAGCACATTTACCGGTCTGGCCATTGTGGGGATTTTTGTTGGTATTTTTCTGTCAAAAAAGATCAGCGGTGATAAACTTAAAAAATCCTTCGGATGGTTTGTTCTGGTAATGGGTGTATATATAATCATCAAAGAAATATTCTTCCCAAGCGGCGGAGGCCATTAATATGGATAAGGATCTTAAAGGAGGAAAGAATATGAAGCGTGTTCTGGAATTGCCTGAAGAAACATTCTGGAATGACCGGTACAAATCCAATGAAACAGGATGGGACCTTGGTAAGGTTTCTCCACCTTTGAAGGCCTATATTGATCATCTGAGGGATAAGAATATCCGGATATTAATTCCGGGATGCGGCAATTCCTACGAGGCGGAATATCTTCTGGAGAAAGGCTTTAAAAATATTACCCTGATCGATATCGCCCCTGCCCTGGTTGAGAAATTGAAAATTAAATTTCAATCTGATCCAAATATCCGCATTGTTCTGGGTGATTTTTTTACCCATACCGGTGTTTACGATTTGGTTCTGGAACAAACGTTTTTCTGCGCCATCAATCCCCTGTTACGTAAAGCTTATGTTTCAAAAATGAAAGATCTGCTGGTTCAGGGGGGCAGAATTGCAGGAGTGTTGTTTGATAAAGAATTCGAAAAAGAGGGCCCGCCTTATGGGGGATCGAAGGAAGAGTACAGGAACTTATTTGAGAATGAATTTAAATTACAAACATTCGAGCCCTGTTATAATTCCTTCATTTCCAGAGCCGGAAGCGAGTTGTTTATAAAGCTTATTAAAATTTAACAGGTTCTTTTGAATGTAACCAATGTTACTCTGGCCTGATATAATTCTGCTGACCTTTGTATAAGAAATTATCGGGGTATTAATATATCCTCCAAAAATAAAAAAGGCCAGTAATGATAAACTGGTAAAAATGATACACTATAAATCAATTAATCAATAAAAAATTATGTTCTTTCAACACATTTATGATAAGAGCCTGGCACAGGCCAGTTATTTTATCGGCTGTCAAAAAGCAGGAGTAGCTGCAGTAATTGATCCTAAACGCGATGTTGATACTTATCTTGCCATTGCAGAAGCTAATAATATGAAGATCACTCATATTTTTGAAACTCATATTCATGCTGATTTTCTTTCAGGTTCAAGAGAACTGGCTAAATTAACCGGAGCCGATATGTACCTGTCAGATGAAGGCGGATCTGGATGGGAATATGAATTTGATCATAAAGGCCTGAAGGATGGTGATGAAGTGAAATTGGGTAATCTGACCTTTGAAGTGCTGCATACTCCGGGACATACACCGGAAAGTATCAGCTTGCTTCTTACCGATAACCCGGCGACTAAGGAACCGGTGATGTTATTTACAGGAGATTTTGTTTTTGTTGGCGATATCGGCCGTCCGGATCTGCTGGAAAAAGCTGCAGGTATGGTTGGTACCATGGATGCTGGAGCAAAGCAGATGTACAAGTCGATTAATAAGTTTGCAGAACTGCCTGATTATATTCAGGTATGGCCTGGTCATGGTGCTGGTTCTGCCTGTGGTAAGGCCCTCGGTTCAGTGCCGAGTACGACTGTTGGTTATGAAAAGGTGCGCAACTGGGCATTCCATTATGAAAATGATGAAAAAGGCTTCGTTCAATACCTGCTTGCGGATCAGCCTGAACCGCCCAAGTACTTTGCGATGATGAAAAAGCTGAATAAGGTCGACCGGCCGCTGTTGACTGAAGTTCCGAAACTTAAGAAATTATCTGCAGCTGAATTGAAGGATGCACTGGCCAAGGGAATGAAGTTAATTGATGCAAGGGATAAAAGTGATTTTGCTGCAGGATATATTCCGGGAAGCCTGAATATTCAGGGTAACAATTCCTTTGGAACCTGGGCAGGATGGTTCCTGAAATATGATGAATCATTCATCTTATTAGCCGATGAATCAAAACTAGACGATCTGACCAGAAAATTAATGCGTATCGGTCTTGACAATATTTATGGATACGTACCTTCCACTTCAGTCTGGACAGAAGATGGCGGTAAATTAGATGTAGCAAATGTTATTTCTCTGGAGGAAGCAAAAAAGCAAATAAAAGAAGGAATTCAGGTCATTGATCTGAGAGGGGCCTCTGAATACAATACCGGGCATATTGCCAATGCCCTAAATGTGTTTGTTGGAACCCTGCCAGAAAACCTGGATAAGATCAGCAAGGATGAAAAGGTGATTATTCATTGTCAAAGCGGTGACCGGGCAGCTATAGCTTATTCAATTCTGGCCAGGAACGGGTATAAAAATGCGTTCAACTTCTCAGGCGGAATCAATGAATGGGTGAATAAAGGAGAGCCGCTGGTTTCATAAAAACAACAGCATATTTATAAAAGGAAAGCTGCCATTTATGGCGGCTTTTCTTATGCAACAAATGTTACTTATTTGGCGGTAAATAATCCTCAAATTTGTATTATCAATTTTTAGTATATGAATATAGAGCAAATTTATACGGGATGTCTGGCACAAGGTGCATATTACATCACCAGCAAGGGTGAGGCTGCTATAATTGACCCTCTTCGTGAAATTGAGCCTTATTTAAGCAGGCTTAAAAATGACGGGGTTAAACTTAAGTACATTTTTGAAACTCACTTCCATGCTGATTTTGTAAGCGGACATGTTGATCTGAGTAAAAAAACAGGAGCGCCCATCGTTTACGGGCCGAACGCAAGCTGCGAATTTGAATGCATATCCGCTCAGGATGGTCAGGAATTTAAAGTAGGGGATGTAACTGTGAAAGTCCTGCATACCCCGGGGCATACCATGGAAAGTACAACCTTCCTGTTAAAAGATGAGAACGGTAAAGATCATTGTATTTTCAGCGGCGATACCCTGTTCTTAGGAGATGTTGGCCGGCCTGATCTTGCGCAAAAAGCTGCGGATATGACCCAGGAACAACTTGCAGGTTTATTATACGAAAGCCTGATGAATAAAATAATGCCTCTGTCTGATGATGTTATCGTTTACCCTGCTCATGGAGCCGGCAGTGCATGCGGAAAGAACATGATGAAGGAAACAGTGGATACGTTGGGGAACCAAAAGAAACTGAATTATGCATTAAATCAGCCAAATAAGGAATCATTTATAAAAGCAGTTACAGAAGGCCTGCTCCCTCCTCCGGCATATTTCGGATTGAATGTGGCGATGAATAAAAAAGGGTATGAAAGTTTTGAAACCGTTTTAAATAATGGGATGAGAGCCTTAAGCCCGGATGAATTTGAAGCAGCAGCCGGAAATACCGAAGCGCTTATTCTTGATACCCGTGATAATTCTATCTTTTATAAAGGGTTTATACCACAGTCAGTAAATATCGGATTGACGGGGGATTTTGCACCCTGGGTTGGAGCACTTATTGGGGATGTAAAACAGGAGCTGCTTCTTGTTACCGATGAAGGAAAAGAGGAAGAGACCGTAACCCGTTTAAGCCGGGTAGGTTTTGATAATATCCTGGGCCATTTGAAGGGCGGATTCCCTGCCTGGTTAAAAGCCGGAAAGGAAGTGGATGTGGTGGATAGAATCACGGCGGAGCAGTTTGCCAAAGAAGTAAAGATAGGTGAAGATAAGGTTGTAGATATCCGTAAGGAAAGCGAATACGCAGCCGAACATGTTGAGGAAGCTTTTAACCGCCCTTTAGCTTATATTAATGACTGGATAAAGGATGTAAATCCCAAAGAACATTTCTTTTTGCATTGTGCCGGTGGTTATCGCAGTATGATGGCAGCATCTATCCTGCAGGCAAGGGGATACAGGAATTTTACGGAAATAGCCGGAGGATTTGGGGCGATCAGTAATACTGCTGTTCCCAAAACCAATTTTGTATGCCAGAGTAAGGTAATGTAAAAGGCTTTGCAAAATAACTTTAAACAAAAATTCAGAGGAAGCTTTAAGTTTTATCCTCTCTGTTTTTGTCAGATCCATTTTAAATAGGAACCCTAATGCAAGGATTATATAAAAACCGGTATCAGTTTGCTTTACTCGTTCTGGTAAATGCATTCGTAGGTGCTATGGTCGGGCTGGAGAGATCCATCATGCCTAATTTAGGTAAAATCGAATTTGGCATAGCTGCAAACACAGCATTGATGTCCTTTATCGTAGCATTCGGAACCAGCAAATCCTTAAGTAATTATGCGGTCGCTCATTTGTCTAAGCGGTTTAATCGTAAAAGTATATTGCTCTTGGGATGGGTGGCAGCAGTTCCTGTCCCGTTTTTATTGATGTATGCACCCAACTGGAATTGGGTTATTGCAGCAAATATATTGCTGGGGATAAATCAGGGGCTGGCATGGAGTGCAACCGTTATCATGAAAATTGATCTGGTTGGTTCCAAAAACAGGGGACTGGCAATGGGCATCAATGAGTTTGCAGGTTATTTATCCGTAGGCTTTGCTGCATGGCTTGCAAGCTATATTGCGAGTGATTATGGCTATGCTTTCTTTCCCTTTATTCCGGGCATCTTATTTGCCTTTGCCGGATTACTTATAACCCTCTTTTTAGTAAAGGATACCAGCCGCTTTGTCCATTCCGAGAGTCTGATCAGTAAGGTTCCCTTATTTAAAAACATCTGGAAGGAAACTACCTGGAAGCACAAAAATTTAAGTTCGGTTACCCTCAATGGGCTGGTAAATAACTTAAATGATGGCGTAGTATGGGGATTATTACCCTTGCTCTTATTTCAAAGGGGTTTCAGCATCGCGCAGATTGGAATCATTGCAGGAGTTTATCCTGTGGTTTGGGGCCTCTCACAGTTATATACAGGTAAGATGGGTGATACATACTGTAAAAAACAGATAATTACAAGCGGAATGCTTTTACAGGGAGTGGCCATAGTTTTATTGGCATTAACTTCATCCTTATATTTTTTAGTTTTTGCTGCAGTTTTACTTGGTCTGGGAACTGCCCTGGTCTACCCGAATTTTATTTCTGTCGTTGCCGAAGATACCCATCCGTCCCAGCGGGCAGAAAGCCTGAGTATATTCAGGTTGTGGAGAGACAGCGGTTATGTTATAGGAGCATTGTTAAGCGGGCTTTTTGCCGATATGTTCGGCATCACCAATGCCCTATTAATTGTTGCGGGTATAACAGCACTTGCAGGATTGATCGCTAATAATAGGATGTGCTGTACAAATAAAATATTCTGGAAATCAGACTATTGCATTCCGGCGTACTGATGTTGAATGTGTAATTCCTTGAATTTTTTACAGCAATTTGGTTTGTAACCTTTGTTACTCAAAGATCCCTTTCCCGAAGCTATTTTTGTATAAGAAATAAAAGAATTGCTTTTCATCCGGGGATGAAAATTTTAAAACATAAATATTTACTATGAAAGACGCGGTTTTAAATAATTGGAGTATCATCAGATTTCTGCGATTAGGCATTGGTATCGCAATAATTGTTCAGGGCATTATTGCAAGTGATTTACTCTTTGGCCTCGCTGGTCTGTTATTTTCAGGAATGGCGGTTTTTAATGCCGGATGCTGCGGTACCAGTGCTTGTGCTCCTCCTCCTGTAAAGAATAGCTCTTCTGTTTCAAAAGATAAAGAAATTACCTATGAAGAAGTGGTTTAAGATAAACGCACTGTACGTAATTGGTGCTTTTGCAGGAGCTGTCGCCGGCTTTTTCTATTGGAATTTTGTGGGCTGCATCAGCGGGACCTGTGCCATTACTTCAGATCCTTTATACAGCACTTTATACGGGGCCTTGCTGGGAGGAATTATTTTCGGGCTTTTCAGGACGGATATAAAATCATCTCCCGGATCAATAAAACTTAATAATCAGTAATATGACATTTAACGAATTAATACAGTCAGAGAAACCGGTTCTGGTAGATTTTTTTGCCGAATGGTGCGGACCCTGCAAGGTGATGGCACCTATTTTAAAAGACCTGAAAAAGGAAGTTGGTGATACAGCAAGTATTTTAAAGGTCGATGTGGACAAAAATCCTCAGGCGGCTTCTGAATATCAGGTTCAGGGTGTACCTACGCTGATACTTTTCAAACAGGGAAAAGTATTATGGCGTCAGAGCGGGGTGGTTCAAAAAAGCGGCCTGCTCGGAGTAATTAAAAAATTTATATAATCATACAAGAAATGAATATTTTCAAACAGTTATTTGGCAGCCAGGATACTCCTGATCTGCAAAACTTAGTTAACAATGGAGCTTATTTAGTTGACGTCAGAACCCCTCAGGAATTTGCTCAGGGAAGTGTCAAAGGTGCAGTAAACATCCCTCTGGATGTATTGCCCGCGGAGCTCTCGAAATTTAAAAATAAGGACAACATTATTGTATTCTGCCGTAGCGGAAACAGAAGCGGGCAAGCTAAAATTTTTCTTGAAAGTAAGGGGATCTCAAATGTAAGCAATGGCGGTCCCCTGGACAATGTGAAGCAGTTTGTAAAATAGGTTTCATATATAATTCATATTTTTAATAGCATTTGCTGATTAGAATATGGGATATAGGAACTGTGTGCAAAAACATTATTCAATAAAAACAATGTTCCAAACATAAAACAATATGGAAAGCTTAAAAATTCTTATCCCTACCGACTTTTCCGTTCAGGCAGAGTTTGCCTATCTGATGGTGAAAAAACTTGAGGAAAAAATCGGCACTGACATTCATTTCCTGCATGTGCTGAATGTGCCGGATACGGTGACCATGGATTCGCAGGGAAATATTCAAACCTGCGGCGAGATCGATGTAAAATACGTCATCCAGCAAAAGGAGATTGCGGAAAGGAAATTAGCAAATCTCAAAGTTCTTTACGGGGATCATATTAAAACTGATCTTGTTCTGGGTAAAACCACGGATGCTATTCTGGACTATTCTGAACTTAAGAAATTTGATCTGATCGTGATGGGGACTAAGGGTTCAAGTGGTATTAAGGAACGGCTTTCCGGATCTGAAACACAGAGCATCGCCCGGAGGTCAAAAACCCCCCTGCTTTCATTAATGTGTGACAGGTCTGATCTTACCATTAAGAACATCCTGATAGTGCATAACTTCAGCCATCCTGTAAAGGAAGAATTGAACCTGATAAATAAGCTGGTAGCAGCATTTGATACCCGGGTTCATTTGCTTCAGATCACTTCAGGGAATGTGGCAAACGAAAAAGTTCAGGCTGAGGCTGATATGGCCAGATTTGCCGAGCTGAATAATATCACTAACTATACTTGTCATTTATTAAATGACAAGGATGTAGAGAACGGTGTAGTCCACTTTAATCAAATGAATAACATGGATTTGATCTGTATCGGGACACATGGAAAAAGTGGCTTGTTCCACCACAGTGCAACAGAGAAACTCATCAATCATCTGTTTAAGCCAATTATATCATTTCACTTAAATAATTAATAAAATGTTGGAATTTTTAACACAGCCCTGGTCATGGTGGTTTTCTGGCGCCATGATCGCAGCAATTATGTTCTTTTTGCTGTATTTCGGGCAATCCTTTGGTTTTTCCGCAAACTTAAGGACTATATGCGCAGCGGCAGGCTTAGGTAAGCAGGCGAAATTGTTCGACTTTAACTGGAGAAGCCAGACATGGAATTTAGTATTCCTTGTAGGTGCGATTTTAGGGGGATTTATTACTAAAGAATTTCTCTCCACCGATGCTCCTGTTCAGATTTCACAGGCCACTATCAATGATATGTCAAAGCTTGGAATTGCCAAGCCTGATTCCCTTCAGCCGGAAGAACTTTTCGGAATGGAAGCTGTATTATCTTTAAAAGGTTTTCTTATCCTGGCTGTTGGAGGATTATTGGTTGGATTTGGATCCAGGTATGCAGGTGGCTGTACCTCCGGTCATGCCATCAGTGGATTATCAGATCTGCAGGTGCCATCCCTGATCGCTGTTGTCGGCTTTTTTATAGGGGGCTTAATTATGACGTTTTTATTAATCCCATTAATATTTTAAAAAATGAAGTTTATAAAGTTTTTATTACTGGGGATCGTTTTCGGGATCGTTATGGCCAAATCTGAAGCCATTTCCTGGTTCAGAATACAGGAAATGTTTCGGTTCCAGGCATTCCACATGTACGGTATTATCGGAACGGCAGTAACACTTGGTGTTATTGGTGTTGCTTTTATAAAGAAATTTAAGATCAGGGATTTCCATGGTAACCCGATACTATTTCATCCTAAAGACAAATCAGTGACCCGTTATCTTTTAGGAGGTACGATCTTTGGGCTCGGCTGGGCATTAAGCGGCGCATGTCCGGGTCCGATGGTAGTAAATATTGGTTATGGGTACTGGGCGATGGCGATCGTATTTTTCTTTGCATTAGCCGGTACTTTTTTATATGGTTATTTCAGGGATAAGTTACCTCATTAAATAAATTTCGATTATGGCAGCCGAAAATAATGAAGGTCCGATTGTAAAAAACCTGTTTTCTGTGATCAATAAACTGATCCTGGTAATGGTTTTGTTAATGCTGGGAATGGCAGGTTTGATTGCAGGTTTTTATTTTAGCAATCTGCCTGATCAGCCGGCCATGCAAACGGCCGAGACTCCTGCTGCTGTTTCGGCTCCGGTTTCTGTACCGGAACCCATCAAGAAAGCTGATCTGTATTGGACAGCCCCGGATATCGGAACGATCACAGATCCTGAGAAAAAAAAGCAGGTAGAATACGGAAAGGACCTGATCGCTCATACTTCTAAATATTTAGGACCAAAAGGGTCTGTTATGGCGATCAGTAATGGCATGAATTGTCAGAATTGCCATCTTCAGGCCGGGACAGCTGTATTTGCAAATAACTATGGTTCAGTAGCTTCTTTATATCCAAAATTCAGAGCCCGGAGCGGCAGTGTTGAGAATATTTATAAACGGGTAAATGATTGCTTTGAAAGAAGCTTAAACGGAAGAGCTTTAGATACTTCAGGAAAGGAAATGCAGGCTATTGCTGCATACATTAATTTTCTGGGAAGCAATGTAAAGAAGGGCGAAAAGGCTCCGGGTTCGGGATTTAAAGATCTCCCTTTCCTTGACAGGGCGGCGGATCCTGAAAAGGGAAAAGCTGTGTATTTAGCGAAGTGCCTGAGTTGCCATCAACCGGATGGGGGTGGACTTTTAAATCCGGATAAGACAGAGTTTACTTTCCCGGCATTATGGGGTAAAAACAGTTTTAATGACGGAGCAGGTCTGTACCGCATATCCAATATGGCAAAATTCGTGAAATACAATATGCCGCAGGGCGTAACCCATGAAAATCCCCAGCTTTCAGATGAGGAAGCCTGGGATGTGGCAGCATATATCAATTCGCAGCCCCGCCCACATATAAAAGCCTCTAAAGACTGGCCTGATATATCTAAAAAACCGGTCGACCACCCCTTTGGCCCTTATGCCGATTCGTTTCCCGAAAAGCAGCATAAGTACGGGCCATTTACACCCATTCAACAAGCTCAAAAGAAATAAGACCCGCGGTATCCTCAGGCAGTAGACAGCATACCAGGGCGGATCTGATAATTCCCTAATAATTCAGGAAAATAATGGAGAACAAAAGACGTGTTTTTTTAAAAACAATAGGTGCGATTAGTGCAGGGGCAGCTTTAGTTTCGGCAAATCCGATACTGGCGCTTGCCGAAGAAATTTCAAAAGAAAGTGAAAATTCAATGAATAATGATGAGTATACCGTTTCGATCCTGCAGACAACGGATGTTCACTGTCAGGTCCATCCGCATGATGAACTGTTCTGGGAAAACAATCAATCTGTTTTTCGTAAGGCAGGAGGGTATGCCCATTTAGCGAGCTTCCTTAAAAAGGAAAGAAAGCAGAATCCCAATACATTTATTATTGATACCGGGGATATGTTCCAGGGAAGCGAGCTTTCGGTAAAAACTACGGGGAAGGCTATGGTTCCTGTTTTGAATGAACTGGGCTATGACCTGTACCTGCCGGGAAACTGGGAGGTTATTTACTACAAGAAAGCAATGCAGACCTTGCTTGGATCTTTAAACGCACCCAAAGTTTGTGCAAATATGTACCATGATCTGGGCAATGGTAAAAAAGGGGAACTGATTTTTCAGCCTTACCATATCTGGAATGTGGGGGATGTAAAGATCGGTTTCATCGGGTATACTGATCCCCTGGTACCGATCCGTCAATCTCCGGGATACAGCAAAGGGATCATATACACCAAACCAGAAGAAAATCTGGCTTATTATGTTGACCTGCTGCGTAACCAGGAGCAATGTGCCTACGTGCTTATGCTGTCACACCTGGGTCTGTCTCAGCAAATTCATATCGCTAATCTGCCGGAATGCGAGGGTGTGGATTATATTTTGGGCGGGGATACCCATGAGCGGGTTCGCAAACCTATTCAATGTAAATATTCAAAAGTGGTTGAACCGGGTGCCTTTGGTTCCTTTGTGGGGAAACTCGATCTTACGGTTAAAAACGGCAAGGTTATAAAAGATACCTATTCCCTGGTCGAGATCGATCCCCGGAAATATAAGGCAGATAAGGAAATATCGGCTCTGATCGAAGCCAATGAACATCCTTATGAGGAGGATATTAATAAAATAGCAGGTTACAGCACCCTGCCGCTTTACCGGTATTTTGTAATTGAAAATACCATTGACACCCTGGTAGTGGATGCCTTGAAATGGAAAATAAAGGAAGCGGATATCGTACTTTCAAATGGTTTCAGGTTTTGTCCACCTAATGCTACCCGTGATTTTACGGGAAATATCCCCATCACCAACGGCTATATTTATGATATGCTTCCTGTGGACAGCGTAGTTAGAACCGGATCTGTTACCGGTAAACAATTAACAGACTGGCTGGAGAGGGAAATGAATAACGTATTTGCCAGGAATGCATCGGAACGTCTTGGCGGCTGGGTGGTTAAATTTAAAGGCATGAAGCTTAGCTTTAATGCCTTTGCAGAAAATGGCCAAAGGATCAAGCATATCGAGGTTAATGGTCAGCAATTAGAGGCTGAGAAAATTTACCGTATCTGTGCCTGCGAAAGGGAAGGAGACCCTGCCGATATGCTTTGCCGAATGCGCGGGGTGAAGAATACAGTAAATACACCTCATACTTTGCATTCTGTGTTAAAAGAATATTTAAAGGTAAATTCGCCGGTAACACCGAATCTGCCGCTGGCTGCCAAGGTTTTAGATACTTCCCAGGCCTTACTTACTCAGGTGACAGGAGTTGATTATCAATTTCACTAGTTTAAACCATAATATGAAGAAAATCCTGTTTGCCTTTTTGTTATTTGTTATAGCGAATAACCTGAATGCCCAATCAAAAAAAGCCCCGGTTCATAGCATAAAAACTGAACTTCCGGCTCCCCAGCCTTTAAAAATCGTTTTTCAGCTTTCAACAGCTGACACAATTATCCATCAAACCTTTATGAGTCAGTTGAAAAACTACCTCAGTGTAGCTCCTGATATGAAAGTTGAAGTAGTATGTCATGGAGGAGGGATTAATTTCCTGCTTAAGGATAGTTCTGTTGCAAAGGATCAGATCAAACTCTTTTCAGAGAAGGGTGTAAAATTTCTAGCCTGCGAATTCACGATGGCCAAAAGAAAAATAACGAAAGATCAGCTTTTAGCTGAAGCGGGAACAGTTACCTCAGGGGTTCTCGAAATTGCGCGAAAGCAGCAGGAAGGCTGGAGTTATATTAAATTATAATCTCCCCACTCTGATTGACCTATTTAAAATGAAAAAAATTATACAAGTTGCTGTGTTTTTTGCCGGTCTCTTATTGATATCCGGACCAGTTAAAGCCCAGCATCAGGAAGTTTCTGACCGGCCGGAGATGTACAAGAGCAATGAGGCCGATTCAGTGGATAGTAATTCATTGGCAGAAGCCTTTAAGAAGGGCCGGATACAAGGCCATTTCAGGTATTTTTATATGAATACTCAAAATGAAAAGGGTTTGTCAGATTATTATGCTAATGCCGCGGGGGGTGGTTTAAGGTTTGAAACTGCAAAATTCCATAACTTTCAGTTTGCAATCAGTGGTTTTTATATCTTCAATATCGGATCCTCTGATCTAACCGAACGCGATGCCGGGAGCGGGCAGCTCAACCGCTATGAGATCGGCCTGTTCGACCTTGAAGACGGCACAAATAAAAAGGACATAGACCGTCTTGAAGAATTCTATCTGAAATATAACTATAAAAGATCATCCCTGGTATTTGGAAGGCAGCTGATTAATACCCCGTTTATAAATTTACAGGACGGCCGTATGCGGCCTACAGGATCTGAAGGATTCTGGGCTGAAATTAATGAATTAAAAAACACAAGGATTGAGGGCGGATGGTTGTATTCTATATCACCAAGAAGCACAACCAAATGGTTTAATATCGGAGAAACTATTGGTATCTATCCATCAGGTTTAAATCCGGATGGAAGCCAGTCCCAGTATAGTCAACATATAGAAAGCAAAGGCATTGCCTTATTAGGTTTAAACACCCAGGTGAGTAAAAATCTGAAACTGCAGGCCTGGAATATGTACACCTCAAATGTTTTTAATACAGCAATGCTGCAAACAGACTACGCTCTTCGGTTAAAGAATAAAAGCAAAATATTTGCGGCCGCCCAGCTGATCAGGCAGGATGCAATTAACAATGGAGGCAATGAGGATCAGTTAAAGACATTTATCCCAAAGGGGAGCAATTCCTTAAGCTATGGAGCAAAGCTTGGCTGGAAGAATGATCAATGGGATGCGTCTTTAAATTATAACCGGATCACCGGCAAAGGACGTTACCTGCTTCCAAGGGAATGGGGAAGAGAGCCCTTCTTTACTTTTCTACCGCGGGAAAGGAATGAAGGTATGGGAGATGTAAATGCGGTTATGGCCAAAGTAAATTATGTTGTTCCTAAATCAGGATTTCAAACATCACTGGCAGGCGGTTATTATCATTTGCCGGATGTTAAGAATTATTCAATGAATAAATATGGACTTCCTTCGTATATCCAGGTAAATGCTGATTTAAGATATACCTTTATGAATTCACTTAAGGGTTTGGAAGTCCAGCTTTTAGTAGTAGGTAAGCTCAATAAGGGAGATACCTATAATAACAGCAGGTTGATAATCAATAAGGTGAATATGTTTCAGTCTAATTTTGTTTTAAACTATCATTTTTGACAATGGCTAATCTTGATATACTAAGGAATGTTTTTGAACCTGAATTAATTAGGGAAATCCAGCAGTTCGGGATCGTCCAGAATTTCAAGGAAGGGGATCTGATAATGGATTATGGTAAGTATGTCAGAACGATGCCGATTATTTTACAGGGGACTGTTAAAGTATTCCGGCTTGATGAAAATCAAAATGAGATCCTGCTTTATTATTTGTCCAGTAATGAAAGTTGCTCGATGGCATACAGTTGCTGCCTTGAAGCCAAAAAAAGTGAAGTTAAAGTCATAGCCGAAGATGATGTTGAGCTAATTGCAATCCCCCATTTAAAACTGGATGATTGGCTTTGCACCTACCCCAGCTGGAAAAACTATATTATGCGCAGCTTTAATGAACGTTTTATCGAGCTGTTGAAATCAATTGAAAGCATTGCCTTTCATAAGCTGGACGAAAGGCTGATTGCCTATTTAAAAGAAAAGCAGCGGTTAAGCGGATCCAGTGTTATAAAAGCTTCCCACAATCTCATAGCCGATGAGCTGGCAACATCAAGAGTTGTAATTTCAAGGTTATTGAAACAGCTTGAAAATAATAAGCAGATCATTCTTTACAGGAATGAAATTAAACTGCTTGCTTCTTTTTAATTTAAACCTGGTATTGAGTTTACAGGCCCTTAGCCAGGGGCAGGGTGAACCAGAAAGTACTGCCTTCACCTTCAACAGAATGCACTCCTATCTTACCGCCGTGCCTTTCAATAATTTCCGAGGAAATGTATAATCCCAAGCCTAAGCCTGAAAACTGAATGCCGGAGGGATCAACCCGGTAATATCGGTCGAACAGATGCGGGAGCTTTTCTGGCGGGATACCGATCCCGAAATCCTGTATTGAAACCTTGACAAAGTCTTTTTGTTTTTTAATTATAAATCTTATCTTCTTTGATTCAGGAGCATATTTAATGGCATTATTGACCAGGTTCACTAATACCTGATCTATCCGCTGATAATCAGCAAGAACCTCAACCCGTGATTCACCTTCCAGAACAAGGTCGGCGGTTTCGTTTGTCCGTATATGATTGCAGCAGTCATTGATCAGATCCCTGATGTTAAACCAGGTCTTATTAAGAGGCAGCTGCCCATGCTGGATCTTGGACACGTTCATCAGATCCTCAGTCAGATACAGGATTTTTATTAAATTCTTATTAGCCTTATCAATAAAATCCGGGATCTTTTCGGAGGATGGATTTGTCCGTACAATTCTGGTTAGCAATTGCATGGAGGCCCGCAGAGAGGTAAGCGGCGTCTTAAGTTCATGGCTGGCAATACTTATAAATTCATCCTTCTGCTGGGATATTTTCCGACGGTTGGTTACATCCATAAATGTACTGATCCCTCCTATCAGGGTACCATTCTGATCATGCAGGGGAGCCGCATTGATCGAGATATAAAAAAGCTTCCCATCCTTTGGCTGAATTCCAATTTCATGATCATAAACCTCCTTTCCGCTGGCCATCATTAAGGATACCGGATGCTGTTCGTAGGGAAGTTGAGAACCATCTATGCTCAGATTCATCCACTTTCCGTTTCCATTGATATGGGTAGACCCCTCATTGCCGCTGAGTTTGAATATTCGCTGTGCCATACGATTAGCATAGGTTATATTTCCCTGCGTGTCTACGATGCCGACCCCCTCAGCCATGGTGTCAAGGATTCGGGAAAGTCTTTCCTGATTATTTCGAAGATCCTCCTCAATTTTGATTTTCTGTTTTATGTTGATTTCGAGCTCCCGGGTTCTTTTCTTAACCGTATCCTCAAGATTGGTATTTAATTCCTTTGCGATTTTTTGGGCTTCTTCAAGCTGTTCATTCTGAAGCTGCAGCAGCTTTTGTGTGATTTTTTGAGAAGTAAGATCTGTCAGGATAATACTCATCGAAATACCTTCCTCCAGATCAAGGGTCTGCAAGGAAAGCAGAACGGGTAATGAAAATCCTTTATTCCTGATCAGATTTAATTCGCCTTTTGTACTTGCCTTCCAGGCGCGGGAAATCAGATTATAATAGTTGTTCTGGTGTTCAGGTTCAATAAACCTTTCAAAGGCCTGACCAATTACTTTTTCCAGTGGCAACTCCAGCATTGAAGCAAATTGCGAATTGCAATACAGTATAAGATTTTTTTCATTTAAAGTTACAGCCCCTTCGGTCATCTGCTCAATGAAAATACGATAGGTATGATCCGCACTTTTAAGTGTAAAGATCTGGTGCTTATCCTTATCCCTGACTACAAGAGCATCTACTTCTCCCGAACGAATAGCTTCAATCGTATCATTGGCTTCATCCAGCTGAAGCTGAACCTCATTCAGTTCATTAATTAAGTCCTGGTATGTTTTAGTAGCTTCCAAAATAAAATTACAATAGGCCCAGCCCTTTCAGAACACGCTCTTTTTCAGACATGTCACCCACCATTCTTCTTTGGGGCAGAGGCAATTTTTTAATTAATACGGGAACAGCACTTACATCCTCGCTTTTTACCAGTAAGGGCTGCTGATGAACATCTATGATCTCAAGTTCATAACGCCCTGTTAAATATGTATCGCAAATATTCCGCAGATTATTTATCGCACGTACAGAATTTGGGGATGCTCCGGTAACAAAAAGTCGAAGGAAGTACTGTTCTTTTTCATTTTCATCATTTGAATGTTCTTGCATATCTGATTACCAATTAAACTACAGCTGCCGGATATCCAAGCCTACCAAAACTTTTTCCTGATTTGACAGATCTCCTATAATTTTCCGCACCGGCTCGGGTACCTTTTTTACAAGGGTGGGTATAGCCAAAATCTGATCGCCTTCTGCCAGTTGAGGGTTTACTAATAAATCAATTACCTCAATCGAATACAAGCCCTGAAGATGTTCCTCACAATACTTTTTCAGGTTGTTTAATGCAGTTACCGACCTGGATGTCTTCCCTGCTATATATAGTCTTAACTGATATTGCTTTTCCATTATTTTTCTTTTTTTGTCGAAGAAAAGCCTTTCCTCAGTTCGGTGATTTTCTTGCGATTTTGCTCAACTATTTCTTTTTTAAGTTCTTCCTCCACATAAACCTTATTTAATTCTTCTTCGGTAGATTCAAATTCAGTCCGCAGACTTTCTATTCTGGCTTCCAAAACACTTCGTTTTCTCACTAGTTCCCGGTCTTTAAGGCCAATTGCATGCGTATGCAATGCTTTTCCCGTCTTTTCAAGGAGGATCTGGGCTTCTCGGGCTGATCCTGTTAATACACCCTGGGGACCAAGATATACATCGATTAAATCCAGTCCATTCTCGGTAATTACAAATTCCCTGACCTGATTGGAATGAGGCATACCTCTTGATTTCATGATATATAGCCCGCGGTTTCTTTCACCGTTGGCTTCAATATCCCTGATAAGGATCCAGGCATCCACAAGTGAAGAAACTCCTTCATCTGTTTGCTCATTGACAATATTATTCAGGCTTAGCGCTGTAAACATGACCGTAATTTGTTCAGACTGAAACAGGTCGATCAATCTAACCAGCATGGACTTTACCTCACTTACCGAGCCTACCGTGATCAAATTAGTAATGGGATCAAGAACAACAACCTGCGGCTTGAATTTTCGGATGGCTTTATGTATAGCTACCAGATGCATTTCCAGGCCATAAAGGGTTGGTCTGGAAGCATAAAATTGCAGGTATCCATTATCAACATGCTCCTGCAGATTCATTCCTATGGATTTCATATTACGAATGATCTGCTGCGGTGATTCTTCAAATGCAAAGAATAAACAACGTTCCTTTCTGTTACAGGCTTCATTTGCAAAACTTGCTGAAACGCTGGTTTTTCCGGTTCCTGCGGTTCCTGACACCAGAATACTGCTTCCTTTGTAAAAACCGCCATGCGTGAGCATATTATCCAATGCAAAAATGCCTGATGATATTCTCTGGGTTGATATCGGCTTATTGAGTTCCAGAGAAGTTATTGGGAGTACAGAAATTCCATCCTCATCAATAAGGAAGGGGTATTCGTTTGTACCATGAACTGAACCTCTGTATTTTACTATTCTGAGCCTCCGGGTAGAGATCTGATCAATTACACGATGATCAAGCAGAATCACACAGTCTGAAACAAATTCTTCAAGACCCTGGCGGGTCAACATATTATGCGCACTCTCGCCAGTAATGATCGCAGTAACTCCTTTACTTTTCAGCCAATGAAATAAGCGCCGAAGCTCTGCCCTGAGAATTGCCATGCTGGATAAACCTGCAAACAGATTTTCAATGGTATCCAGGACTACCCTTTTTGCACCAATACTATCGATGGCATAATTCAGGCGGATAAATAATCCATCAAGGTTATACTCCCCGGTTTCCTCAATTTCACTTCTTTCAATATGAACATAATCCAGTTTGATCTTCTTCTGTTTTTCAAGCTTTTTCAGGTCAAAGCCTAAGGATGCAACATTGATCGCCAGGTCTTCTGTTTTTTCTTCAAAGGTCATAAATACCCCTGGTTCATTATAGTCCATTGCTCCCCTGACAATAAATTCGAGAGAGAAGAGGGTTTTTCCACAGCCTGCCGTTCCGCATACTAATGTAGGACGGCCTGCAGGCAGACCGCCCTGGGTAATTTCATCCAGACCGCTTATACCTGTAGGTGTTTTTTTTAAAAGTCCGGTGCTTATTGCCGTGTTTGATTTTCTGTTTTTAAGCATTTAATTTATTAAAAAGTTGATAAAGGCCCTCGCCAGTGGCATTTTTAATTTAATTTGTATGTTCAACAAAAAATGTTCCGATCTGTTTTATTTCCAAATTGCTTAAAGATTAATCCATTTCTGCACTTAAAAATATACAATACACTTCCGGTCCCTCCTAAAAACTACGGAACTTTGCCTTTATGGTTTTTTTCTATATTTAAATTTTGGATTTAGCTGGGGATTTTTAGAATTTTCAGTCAAAAAAAAATCCCGTGGGGACGGGATCTTTTTTGTTGTTTAACTTTTAACTGAGGAAAAAGAACGATCTTATGATTCTGAGGAAATAAGATAATAAATCGAACGCAAAAAGTGGGCCAGATTTTTTAGGGTCGTATTTTTTTTAAAAATACTTTTACAGGTATTAATTTTTATACGTTTTAAACTTCTGATGCCCGATTTATAAAACGAAAATGGTTGTTTTTGATGGAATTAAAATAAATCCCTGGATCTTAGCCGGGAGGAGCTTGAATAATTCGAAGAGGTGGTGTTGCATGATCATACAGCCCCTGACCAGATTTTGAAGCGCTGTGATAAAGCTGAAATAGTTTTACCAATAAAACTCCCCCATGGTCCTTTATTTTCCGAAACCCAGGGTTTGACCGTCATAGGAATATTGCTAATTCTTAAAGTGGGTTTTAGGGCTAATTATTGGACCATGGCAGTGGCCTTTCTAAAAATTTATATCAATCCGTTCCAGTAGGGTTGTATAATTTATAGCAGGGATTTCTGTTAGACTGCATTTAAATGTGGGCTTTTCACGGTGGTCATTATTGTAAAATCTAAATTCTGAAATTTCATCCCGGCCATTTGGATTATTGAGATGTTAATGATACTTTTCGGATAGAGCTTTTTCAACATAATGATCGGGTTCAAAAATGTTATTTAGAGGCTATTTTAATTAATTTATCATATGAAATCACCCCAGGAACGCAGAAAATTCATAAAATCATCAGCTCTTGCTTTAGCAGGATTGGCAATCACACAAAGCAGTTTTGGAAAAAATTTAAGCTTTTTGGGCAGAAATAACATTCGTGTAGGTACCCGGGTTGGAATAATCGGGCTGGATACCTCCCATAGCGTGGCCTTTACTAAAGTTCTGAACAGCTCTACAGCCGGTCCGGAATTTGGGGGATATAAGGTTGTTGCGGCTTATCCATATGGAAGTAAAGAAATTAAAACAAGCTTTGACAGAATACCCGGATATATAGAAGAAGTTAAAAAGCTTGGTGTTGAAATCACCAGCTCAATCAAGGATTTGCTTAAAAAGGTTGATGTAGTACTTCTGGAAACTAATGACGGACGACTGCATTTAGAACAGGCTCTGATGGTCATCAAGGCAGGAAAACCTTTTTTTATTGATAAACCGATTGCAGCTTCATTAAAAGATGCCGCGGCGATCTTTGAAGCCGCTGAAAAACATAAGGTACCTGTGTTTTCTTCCTCCTCCTTGAGATACACCCAGGGTGCACAGGAAATAGCCGCAGGTAAGCTGGGTAAAGTGATGGGAGCTGATGCCTATAGCCCCTGTAAACTTGAAAGTACACATCCCGACTTGTTCTGGTATGGAATACATGGTGTGGAGACTTTGTTTACCGTAATGGGAACGGGCTGTAAGGAGGTTGTTCGGATAAACAATAAGGGTACAGATTTGGTTGTAGGAACATGGGAGGATGGCCGGATTGGAACCTTCCGTGGGCTGCGGTCAGGAAGGGATTCATATGGAGGTACAGCATTCGGTGAAAAGGGAGTGGCAAGTATTGGAGAATATGCTGGATATAATCCATTATTATTACGCATTGTTGATTTTTTCAAAACCGGAATAGTTCCCGTCAGTTCCAGTGAAACCTTAGAGATTTGTGCTTTCATGGAAGCAGCGGAAGAAAGTAAAAGAAAAGGCGGAGCTCCGGTAACTCTGGCCTCAATGTATAGCAAAGCTTTCCCAAAGGGGAAATAATAGAGGACCATCCTCAAAATTATTATCATGAATACTATTGACTTTTCCCGTAGAAAGTTCATTTCTACTGGGGCACTTGCTTTAACGAGCCTGACAGCCTTGGGTTATCAGGGAATGGTATTTAACAGCATTCCGTCCAATGATACTATTCGGGTCGGCTTGATCGGAACCGGGAGTCGCGGTGCAGGAATTGCCCAGTTAATGAGTAAGATTCCGGGGATTGAGCTAGCAGCATGCTGTGATATAATAGATGAAAACCTGCAAAAAGGCATGAGCCTGGCCGTTAAGGGAGCCAGGGCTTACCGTGATTATCAGAAATTGCTTCAGGATAAGGATATTCAGGCAGTAATAATTGCTACTCCTTTAAATTTGCATTATCAAATGGCTGTTGATTCCCTTCAGGCAGGAAAACATATTTATCTTGAAAAGACCATGACTCATACTATTCCTCAGGCAGTGGACCTGGTAAAAAGGGTGGAGGCAACAGATCTTGTTTTTCAGGTAGGTCATCAGTACAGATATTACGCTTTGTATCATAAGGTAAAGGAAATAGTATCCCAGGGCTGGCTTGGTAAAGTAACTCATTTCGAGTGTCAATATAACCGTAATTCCAATTGGCGCCGGCCGGTAAGTGATCCTAAAATGGAAAGGGCTATAAACTGGAGAATGTATAAAGAGTATTCGGGTGGTCCCCTGGCTGAGCTTAGTGCACACCAGATCGACATCGTAAACTGGCTGCAGGATAGCCACCCTCTGAAGGCCGCCGGGTTTGGTGGAATAGACTTTTGGAAGGATGGTAGAGAAACTTTTGACAATATCCGCCTGATATACGAATATCCCAATGGTGTAAAATCCAGCGTCACATCGATATTGTCTAATGAGCACAGGGGATATTCCATGCGGATACTCGGTAATAAGGGAACGATAGAAATATTAAGAGATCAGGCATATATTTATTCTGAAACAGGACAGAAGACTCTGGGAACTGTGGATGGAGTTACGGGTGCAACCATTGAGGTTCTCCCTGGAGGTAAAGGAAAGCCGATAGTTTTTGATGAGGAAATGCCCAAACGAGACCCTACTTCATATGCTTTGGCAGATTTTGCCGAATGCATCCGGAAAGGCAAGAAACCGGGTTCCAATGTGAGAACCGGAAGAGATGTGGCAATCGCTGTTCATATGGGAAATCAGGCAGCAGAGCAGGAGAAAACACAATACTGGAAGAATGAGTATTCCGGGTAGATCTTAGATCTTGATGTATAAATTAATTAATCCAGGTTCAGTGCCTGAAAACCATATCTGATATGAACAATTCAAAGGATTCCCGCAGGGATTTTATTAAAAAGACAGTTACAGGAGCTGCAGCACTTTCATTCGGAGGGATATTGCCCGGTTTTAGCGCCAGCAGCTATGCCCGGATTATGGGTGCTAATGAACGAATGAATGTTGCCGTTATGGGAGTGAATTCCCGGGGACTGGCCATTGCAAATAATTTAGCCACCCTGAAGAGCTGCCAGGTTTACACAATATGCGATGTGGACAGCCGCGCCGCAGATGTCTGTATCAAGAGCGTAGGAAAAATTCAGGGCACGAATCCCAAAGCTGTGCCTGATTTTAGAAAAGCACTGGAGGATAAGCAGCTGGATGCCCTGTTCATTGCAGCCCCGGACCACTGGCATGCACCAGCAGCAATTCTTGCATCTGCCGCCGGGAAACATGTGTACCTTGAAAAACCATGCAGCCATAATCCAAACGAAGGGGAATTACTTGTAGAGGCAGCTAAGAAATATAAGAACGTTATCCAGATGGGTAATCAGCGGCGTTCGTGGCCAAATGTTGCAGCGGGAATCGCTGATCTTCATGCAGGTATTATTGGGCGGCCTTATTTTGCCAAAACATGGTATACAAATAACCGGCCTTCAATAGGAACAGGTAAAACAACAGCTGTTCCAGCCTGGCTTGATTATGAACTCTGGCAGGGCCCGGCTCCCAGAATGGCTTATAAAGATAATCTGATCCATTATAACTGGCATTGGTTCTGGCACTGGGGAACTGGTGAAGCATTGAATAATGGTACGCACATGGTAGATCTTGCCCGCTGGGGACTTGGAGTGGATTACCCGGTAAGAGTGAGCTCGGCCGGGGGACGCTACCGGTATCAGGACGATTGGGAGACCCCGGACACTCAGGTAATAACCCTTGAGTTTGATAATAAATCTACTATTGCCTGGGAGGGCCGGAGCTGCAATGCACACCCCGTTGAAGGCAGTACGGTTGGGGTGATTTTTTATGGTGATAACGGATCACTACTGATTACAGGAGGAAATGCATACACTGTGTATGACCTGAAGAATAAAATTATTAAGGAAGTTAAGAACGAAGTGGCGGTTGATACCAGCAGTTTGACAAGCCCGTCTCAGAAACTTGATGCCATACATATTGAAAACTTTTTCGACGGGATAAGAAATGGGGCAACTTTAAATGCAGACATCTATGGGGGTCATAAAAGTACGCTGCTTTGTCAGTTAGGGAATATTGCCCTGCGGTCAGGCAATACCCTCAATATTGATCCTAAAAACGGTCATATTAAAAATGATCCGGCTGCTATGAAATTCTGGAAACGTGAATACCAAAAAGGATGGGAACCAAGAGTTTAATTATATGAAAAAACAAGAAAAACTAATCTTACCATTAATGCTCAGCTCCATGCTGTTCATGGCCGGCTGCAATAATAATCTTACTAAAATGAAGTCTGAAGGGCCCCAATCTGTACATCTAATAACTTTGGATCCGGGGCATTTTCACTCTGCCCTGCTGCAAAAATCAATGTATGAGGAGATCAGCCCCATTGTGCATGTCTATGCACCTGAAGGTCCTGAAGTGAAAGCCCACCTGAAACTTGTGGAGAATTATAATAACCGGGCAGAGCAGCCCACTACATGGCAGGAGAAAGTTTATACCGGGGCTGATTACCTCGACAGGATGTTTGAAGAAAAGGCGGGTAATGTAGTGATCATTGCCGGAAATAACCAGAAGAAAACGGATTATATCAGGCGGTCTGTAGAAGCAGGGTTTAATGTGCTTGCTGATAAACCGATGGCTATCGATACGGAAGGGTTTAAAACCCTGGTGGAGGCTTTTGCCACAGCTGAAAAGAACAAGGTATTGCTTTATGATGTGATGACGGAAAGACATGAGATCAATAGTATTCTGCAAAAGGAATTCGCTCATCTGACAGCATTTGGCGAACTGGAAAAGGGAACTCCCGAAAACCCTGCAGTTACCAAGGAAAGCGTTCATCATTTCTTTAAAAACGTTTCAGGTGTTCCGCTTGTGCGGCCAGCCTGGTTCTTTGATGTAAAACAGCAGGGTGAAGGTCTGGTTGATATAACCACACATATGGTCGACCTTGTTCAGTGGGAAGTCTTCCCGGATCAGATCCTGGATTATAAAAAAGATATTGAGATCGTTTCTGCAAAAAGATGGGCGACTGAATTAAGCAAGTCCCAGTTCGAGCAGGTTACCCAAAATAAGGAGTATCCATCATTCCTGGCTCCGGATGTTAAAAACGGTACATTAAGTACCTATTCAAATGGGGAGATTAATTACCGCCTGAAAGGCATTCATGCAAAGATCTCGGTTACCTGGAATTTTCAGGCTCCGGAAGGAACGGGCGATACGCATTTTTCTGTAATGCGCGGAACCAAAGGAAGTGCGATCATCAGGCAGGGTAAGGAGCAGCAATTCAAGCCGGTATTATATGTGGAACCTTCTGCTCAAACTGATAAAGCTGCCTATGAAAAGGCCTTGCAAAACGATTTGAAGAAAATTCAGATCACTTATCCTGGTGTTGATCTAAAAAAATCTGATAAGGGCTGGGAAGTCATTATTCCTGAAAAATATAAGGTTGGGCATGAAGATCATTTTGCCCAGGTCACCAAAAAGTATCTCCAATACCTGAAGGATGGAAAGCTTCCAAGCTGGGAAGTCCCTAATATGATCGCAAAATATTATACCACCACTCAGGCACTTGAAAAAGCCCTGGGGCGCTAAAATACCGGGTCTTTAACCAGACCCTTTTTTTTGTAATAGGCCATTGTTAGTTTGATCATGCGGTTATAGGTTTTTAAACCTTCAGGCTGTTTATTGATTTTCAGGTAATTATCATAAAAAATACTGCTTAATTCGGCGGCATTTCCCTGATACTTTGTCCAGAAAGCCCTTTCAGCTTTAAGGTCATTAAGAACAGGCTCTGAAATCCTGGCTTTGATGAGCTTAAAGGCCAGACTGTCGGATCTCCAAACTTCTGCGAGGAACTCCTGCGAAGCGGCATAATAGGAAGAATACTTTAAAAGCCGGTCTTCAGAATTTTTACCACTGATAAATCCCACAAAGCTTGCCTCATCTTCTGCTCCGTATCCGGTTTGATGGGCCATTTCATGACAGGCAACAAAAGGCTTTAAGAACACAGGCATCTGGTTGTTTACCTGTGCCTCGCCGGTAAATGGGTTATAATATCCAGATGTGCCCATATAGTTGAGCAGGGAGCTGAATAATGAAGATTTGACTAATGGATCTGCCGTCCGGAAGAAGGGGTTTGACTCGGATAGTTTTTGAACAGCCCTGATGGAGCCCTGGTATAATGCCGATTGAAGATCTTCCGATCGGAGTGCAGCGCGGCTTGAGTTCATAGAATCCACAAGCATCGAGCTAATTGCAAGAAGTTCTGTTTTTTTATATTCCGGGTTCTCCAGAACCAGTCTTTTTGAAGCAGGTTCACGGAAATAATTTAGGCCCCAGAAGAGGTAGAATATAATAAAAGCTATCTCGGAATAAAATATCAGGCCAAGAAAAACAAATGCAGCTTCTCTGAATCTTTTATTGAAGCTATGTCTGAAAATGCGTACGATCCCGGCCGCGAGACTAATGATAATCAGAATATAGAACAGATCGCCAATACTGAATGGAAAGAGATTAAAGATGAACTGTAAGCTGTTTCGGATATAAGGGTAGACTGAAGAAGAATAATATTTTTCGACCAGCTCAGGAAAATCTCTTAAGCCGAACATCAATATAATGATCAGTAGTAAACCGCCTGTCAGCAACAATCTTTTCTTCAGGCCCATAATTTTCATTTTGCCGTTCATAATGCCCTTAGGGTCTTAAATCTTTTGATATTTCCAACCAGCAGCTTCATCTGTATCCCATTGCCTGAAGGTCAAATAATTCCGCATACCTGCCTTCTTTTTTTAAGAGCTCCTCATGGCTTCCCATTTCTATCAGTTCGCCCTTATCAAGTACCAGAATGCGGTCGGCCATTCTAACTGTCGAAAACCGATGTGAAATAAGAACCGCTGATTTGCCCTTTGTGAGTTCGGCGAACCGTTGGAAGACTTCGTATTCTGCCCGCGCATCCAGAGAGGCTGTGGGCTCATCCAGAATCATCAGGGGCGTATCCTTCATATAAGCCCTTGCCAGGGCGACCTTCTGCCATTCACCCCCGGAAAGTTCCACACCATCTGCGAACCTCTTCCCCAGCATCTGGTCATAATGGTCTGGAAGACGGGCGGCCAGGACATCAGCCAGGCTTTTTTGAGCTGCCTGAACAATCAGTTCGCGATTATCTTTTTCAGCGATATTCCCTGCAGCGATATTTTGGGCAAAAGTCATTTGATACTTTAAAAAGTCCTGAAAAATGATACCCATGTTCTGACGAAGATCATAAAGATCATATTCTCTTAAATCTTTTCCATCCAGAAGTATCCGGCCTTCGGTTGGATCGTAAAGCCGGGCAAGCAGTTTAACCAAAGTGGATTTTCCCGCTCCATTCTCTCCTACAAGTGCAAGTTTTTCTCCCGGTCGGAGTGTAAAGTTTAAATGCCTGTTTGCCCAGCGGTCTGAATTCACATATTTAAATCCTACATTCTCGAACGTGAAACCCATTTTCATAGGCTTCGGGAAGGGCAGTGCATCGGGTACAGGGACTATCCGGGGTTGGATCTGGAAGAATTCGAAAAAATCGCTCAGGTAGACCGCCCCCTGAGAAATTCCGGTAAAACGGGTGAGGATACTCTCAAGCAGGGAACGCATCTGCCTGAATGATCCGGCAAGAAAGGTTAGTTCCCCGATACTGACTTTCCCTTCAATGGTCCTGAGAATGATGATTGCATATGCAATATAATACCCGGCACTGCCCAGCACTGAGAAGAAAGCTCCCCATCCGGCGCGCCTGATCACCAGCTTGCGGTTAGCATTATAAAATTTTGAAGAAAGCTTCCTGAAACGATCGATGACAAATCCGGAAAGATTGAATATTTTAACCTCCTTTGCTGTTTCATCACTTGCGCCAAGGAAGCGGATATAATCGAGTTCCCTCCGTTCTGGTGTCTGGCCTCGGGTAAGGGCGTAACTTTTATCGTTGAAATATGATTCTCCTAAAAACGATGGAATAATAGCGACCAGCAATAATAAGATAAGCCACGGGTTAAAAGCCACAAGTCCCGCTGAAAGAAAAGCTATGGTGATAATATCCTGTACCTGGCTCATCACCTGTGAAAGCAGCATGGTACGGCCAATGGTTTGTTGCCTGGCCCGCTCCATTTTGTCGTAAAACACCGAATCTTCGAACTGGTCAAGATCGAGTGTTGCGGCATGCTGCATGATCTTTACCGATGTGAAGTTCGAAAAAAGGTCACCAAGCAAACTGTCCATTAATGTGATAGCACGGCTAAGTGCATCGGCCGCTATGGCCATAGCAAATTCAATAGCTACCAGTTTCCATAAATAGCTGCTATCCATAGCGCCTTCAAGCCTGCTCAGAAGTACTACCTCGTCGATAATAAGCTTACCTATATAAAGCATTAAAAGGGGTAATGCTGATCGTATAAGCCGTAAAAGGGCACTGCCTAAGGTCATAGCCGGACTGGTTTGCCATACCAGCCTGAAAAAGGCCGGCAGATTTCCCAGCGCCGAGAGTCGCTCCTTTAGGCTAATAGTGTCAGGGATAGCATTTTTAGGTTTTCTTTCAAACCTGCTTTTTTCGGTCATTTATACAAATTTAACATTCACAGGGATTTTATATTCAGAGGATGGTCATTTTGGTGATCTGCTTCCATATTTTGCACCATTGATTGCCGGAGGCGGGAATTGAACCCTTTTACTTATCTTTGGCGTAAAATGTGCTCAACACTGAAATATGCTTATAATTAATAATTACGATCAGTTTGAAACATTTCTGGGAAAGGAATTGGGGATTTCTCCTTTTCATCAGATCACCCAGGAGCAGATTATGAAATTTGCTGATGCGACTCTTGACCATCAATGGATCCATACCGATCCGGAGCGTGCGGAAAGAGAAGGTCCTTTCAAAGCTACAATTGCGCACGGCTATCTTACCTTGTCGCTGATTCCTTATTTATGGAAAACCATAGTCGATATAAAGAATCTTAAGATGGAAATAAATTATGCAATTGATAATTTAAGGTTCGGGCAGGCGGTAATCGTAAACAGCGAAGTAAGGTTAAAAGCAGCACTTGTTTCCATAGTGAATTTAAGAGGCATAACCAAAGCCACAATAGAGGTCGAACTTGAAATTAAAGACCAGAAAAAACCAGCCTTCACGGGTCAGGTTGTATTCCTTTATCACTTCAAGGATTAAATTAATTTTTAATCAGTCTTTCAAATGATTTTCTATGATCATTTTAAGTTGGTTAGCCTGGATAACCCCGGATTGTCTCCACTTTGTTATTCCATCTTTGAATAGGATCAAAGTTGGGACACTTTGGACATTATATTGACGGGCTACGGCGGGATTTTTATCGATATCGATTTTAAGTATTGTTGCTTTTTCCCCCAGCATACTCTTTAATTGTTTTAGGATAGGGGCCATCATTTTACATGGTCCGCACCATTCTGCAGAAAAATCTATCAGTACTGGCTTATTTGATTTCAGAATATCATTGAAAGTTGCCATACTCTATAAATAAATGATTTAAACCTGGATAAATGTGCAATATTCGAGCCAATTTACTTCCGATGTCAGCCTCAGGACTCCTAGAAATTCGAATATATATTTAATGTACGAGCTAAGCTGCAATAGTGTATTTTTACTTTCCAATGCTGCTTTTAATTCAGACAGTATTAACCTCTCCTTTAAATGATTAACTCTCTCAACAATATAATATCTGCAGTACCATCCGCAATTGCAGTTTTAGATACCGGGATGAGGTATTTATCAGCTTCACTTAAATGGGTTAAGGATTTTGACCTGGAGGGCAAACAATTTCTCGGTATCTCCCACCTTGATCTTTTTCCTGAAACTACAGGAGAGATGAGAGTTTTTTATGAGGAATGCCTGCAGGGATATTCACATAAAAGATCGGAAGACAAGATCATAAAACCCGACGGCACTATTCAGTGGCTTTGCTGGAATATCAGCCCATGGCTGGACGATCAGGACAAGATAGGGGGAATTGTGTTACATAGCGAGGATATCACTGCTCGGATGATCACAAGTGAACAACTTAAACACAGTCTCGAACTATACGAAGTAACAAATGAAGTAGCCAGAATAGGATCCTGGGATTTTGATTTCGCTTCCGGAAAAATTTTCTGGTCTCCCATGGTAAAACAGATCCATGAAACAAAGATTGATTTTTTACCTGATTTCTCCAACACAAGTCTCTTTTTTAAAGAGGGAAGAAACAGAGATACATTCATCTCATGTATGAAAAATGCGGTTGAAAAGGGAGTTTCTTTTGATGAAGACCTGGAGATGGTTACCGCAAAAGGAAATGAACTTTGGGTGAGAATAAGGGGTAATGCACAATGTAAGGATGGAATCTGTACAAGAATTTTTGGGACAATTCAGGACATCCAGCATTCGAAATTACAAACTATACGTTTACAGGAGAGCGAGGAAAAATATAAGTCGATCATTGAAAACTCCCTGAATGCGTTCTTTCTTATTGAGCCTGACGGAACAATTCTCGAAGCCAATCAGGCAGCCATAACTATGTTCGGCTACAGTCTGGAAGAACTGAAGCAAATAGGCAGGTCTACTATTGTGGATACGTCAGATCCCAATTTCCGGCGTTATTTAGCGCTACGGGATGATCTTGGATTTGCTAAATCCGAGGTAATGGGAATACGGAAGAACCAGGAGCGCTTCCCGATTGAAATATCTTCAGTTACATTTCTTGGTTCTAATGGCATACGGCGTACCAGTGTCAATATCACTGATATTGCAGAGCGGATAAGGTCAGAGGAAACTCTGCGACTGAGTGAGGCACAGTTCAGGGCAGCTTTTGAACATTCTGCCAGTGGAATGTCGCTTGTTGGGCTCGACGGGAAATGGATCCGGGTAAATGAAAGTTTTTGTGATATTGTGGGATATTCCGCAGAAGAACTCCTCACTCTTTCCTATCAGCAACTTACACATCCGGATGACCTGACAGCGGAAAAGGATTTAATCTACGATGATGAAGGGGGGATGCTGCCATCCTACCAATTTGAGAAGCGCTATTTACATAAGAATGGGTCAATAGTATGGGTACTGCTTGCCGGCTCTATAATTATGGGGAAAGATCAGAAACCTTCCCATCGGATCGTCCAGATTCAGGATATAACCGAACGTAAAAAAATCGAGAATGAACTGCAAAAGGAGCGGAAGTTACTGAGAACGTTAATTGACAATATTCCTCTGAACATTTTTGTGAAAGACCTTAATTCACGCAAAACTCTGGTCAACAAAGCTGAAGTTGATTACCTGGGCTTAAGCAGCGCGGAGGAGATTTTGGGTAAAGCTGACCGTGAACTATTTCCAGCAGAAATGGCAGATATTACTATGGCTGAAGATCAGGAAGTTTTTATATCCGGCAATCCTATTATTAACCGTGAGAAAACAGTAACCTGGGCTGATGGCAGCTTGAGAATGTTTTTGACCTCGAAGATCCCCTTATTTAATGACAAGGGTGTGATCTCAGGATTGCTTGGTATTAATTATGACATCAGCAAAATAAAGGCTGCCGAGAATGCTTTATTTGAAAGTGAGCAGAAGTTCAGGAAGATATTCGAAAATATTCAGGATGTATTTTACCAGACCGATCAATATGGAATAATTACTGAAATAAGCCCTTCGATAGAAAAACATTCAGGGTATACCCGGGAAGAGTTAATCGGCAGAACGGCTGGGGAGTTTTATGACCTGCCGGAAGACCGGATTATTCTTATGGGCTTATTGATGGAGCAGCATTCAGTAGTTGATTATGAAGTGCGTTTAAAGAAAAAGTCTGGTGAAATAAGATATTCTTCAGTCAATGCACAGCTCATCTTCCGCAATGGCGAAATCATTGGATCGGAAGGAAGTATGCGCGATGTGACGGATAGAAAAATACAGAAAGATTCCCTCAAATCTTTAAATAATGATCTTAACCTCCTCAATGATCAGAAAAATAAACTGCTTTCAGTAATTGCCCACGATCTGCGAAATCCTATTTCAGGCTGTGTCGGTTTGCTTGAAGTGGTTTTTATGGAAACTGAAACGGCAACTAAGGAGGATCTGGTTGAATATATGGTAATGATGCAGAAAAGTATATTAAATGCTCATGAGCTGCTGATTGATTTGCTGGAATGGGCTAAAATTCAATTTAATACCGCCGATTTTAATCCTGTATTTATAGCCGATCTTAGAAATCAGGTGAAACATTGCCTTAAAAAGGTAGAACAGGCCGCAGATTCAAAACAGATAAACATCACAGAGGATATTGAAGATGGTATGGAAATAAGTCTGGATAAGTATATGCTGGATGCAATCATTCGTAATCTGGTTACCAATTCCATCAAGTTTTCAAATAGGGGTGGAATAATAAAAGTTTCGGCTCAAAAAATGGAAAGAGGAATTCGATTTTCTGTTCGTGATAATGGGATAGGTATAGCCACCGATGATCTCGGGAAATTATTCACTGATGACACTGGCTTTACCTCTTATGGTACTCAGGGAGAAAAAGGAACGGGAATGGGTCTGGGTCTTTGCCGCAATTTCGTGGAAAAACATGGAGGAAGCATTTGGGTAGAAAGCACGGTTGGAGTAGGTAGTACATTTTATTTTTATATTCCAGATCAAAGAATTATTTCTGAGAATGAGGCATAGGGTTTAGACTCGTGCGCTGTTTTTCTTAAAATTATGATTAAGTTCGCCGCCTGATATCTTCAAAGCAATAATGGTACCTTCCCGAAAGGCTGCAATAAGTTTTATATTTATAACTCTGCTTCTTGATGTAACCGGTCTGGGTTTAATCATACCCGTATTTCCGCAATTGATCGGCGACCTGATTGACGGGAACATTAGCGAAGCCTCCCAATGGAGCGGGTTGCTGACTTTCGCATATGCTGTTACTCAATTTATTTTTGCTCCAATAATCGGCAACCTGAGCGATCAGTATGGACGAAGACCTGTACTTCTTTTATCCCTTCTGGGGTTTGGTATAGATTATATTTTTCTTTCTCTGGCTCCTACGATATGGTGGCTTTTCCTGGGACGGGTCATTGCAGGAATGTTCGGGGCAAGTTTTACCACTGCAACCGCTTATATCGCAGATATCAGTACTCCTGAAAACAGGTCTAAGAATTTTGGGATGATAGGTGCTGCTTTCGGTTTAGGATTTATTATCGGACCGGGTTTGGGGGGGCTTCTTGGAGAATTCGGACCCCGGATTCCGTTTATTGCTGCGGCCGTTCTGACCTTTATAAATGTAATCTATGGCTATTTTGTGTTACCTGAATCCCTGGCCAAAGAACATCGCCGTCCATTTGACTGGAAAAGAGCAAACCCGCTTGGATCATTGGTCCAGCTGAAAAAATATAAAGGAGTTGGCGGATTAATCGTCTCCCTGATTTTTGTTTATATAGCAGGACATGCCGTTCAAAGCACCTGGACATTCTTTAACATTGAAAAATTCCATTGGAGCAATGCCCTTATGGGTCTCTCATTGACCCTTATTGGTTTGCTTGTGGCTATAGTTCAGGGCGGTTTGATCCGATATATAAATCCCAGACTTGGCGATGAAAAAAGCATTTATGTAGGTCTCGGACTTTATGCTTTTGGTCTGCTGTTATTTTCATTTGCATCCCAGGGGTGGATGATGTTTGTGTTTCTTGTTCCGTATTGCCTCGGGGGTATAGCCGGTCCGGCTTTGCAGTCTATAATTTCAGGGAATGTTCCTAAAAATGAGCAGGGTGAATTACAGGGGGCTTTAACGAGCCTGATGAGCGCTACATCTATCATCGGGCCGCTTTTTATGACTAATCTGTTTGCCTGGTTCACCAGACCGGATGCGCCAATTAAGTTCGCAGGTGCGCCCTTTTTTGCAGGAGCTGTCTGCATGCTGGTAAGTGCTTACCTGGCGGCAAGAACAATGAAGGGAGAAGCATTCATTAACAGAAGCTCAGGCGCTGAAAAATAATGCTTCTCCCTGGTTAAGCTCTTTAAATCTTATCAATTCCAACGCGATCTATTCGGGCTAGGTAATCGGATGTTTCTGAATAGTATTTTTGGATATGTTTGCGGTATGAATCCCGGTTTACATCCTTTAATTTGGCAATTATGAAACTCTGGAATAAGGCGTAATCGATTACAGATTGTTTCCAGTTACTATAAGCTGCATGCCCGCGATTAATTCCGATTGCTGAGGTAGGTCTTTTTTCAGCCATCTTCATTCCGAACAGGTTATGGTTTTCCTTGAAGATATCAGAGGTAAAATTGCCTGTTTCCAGTTTGGCTTGAGATAATGCAATCTCTGGATATTTAATTTTTAATTCTTTCATTAAGGCAATTAAGGATTGCTCAGAAAATGCCTCGGAAGAGAGATTTGAAATCATTCTAGCATTGTTTGCTTCCTCTGCATTTACAATACTATTTGTGGAATAAAAAAATCCAACCCCATAACCAATCCCCAGGACGAGAATGTGGTACATGTATTTTTTCATAAATGTTTTTTTCTTCAATTTTTCTCTGGTTTTCTTTACGATTGCTGGCTGGCTGCCAGATTGCTTACAATCTAAACGGAGGTATTGTCCATTTATTTCCATTATTTTAGTTAAGCCTAAGAAGCCGGGCCTGTTTTTCTTAGCAGATTAAGGTTAGATTAAATAAAAAAATACCCGAATTCATCCATGGTAATTCATCATGAGAACAGGTTGAAAACGGCACAGGCAGGGTTTTTCAGTCCTGATTTCCTTAAAGGGTTGACAGGGGAATTAAGGAAAATATGAGATGAAAAATATCACTTATCTATCTGGGTCAATATGACATTATGAAAACATTTGACCTTATGGTTTGGCCTTTGGAGGGCTGATCATTATATGAGCTCTTGGAGTTCCCGGATCCATAATCCATGGCATCCCGGCTGCATCAGGCTTTAATGGCAAACCTGTGCTTTCAGATGTAGCATAAGGAATATATATCACATACCTTAAATAGCCATTCTTTACCGAACCGGTTACCGGATTGTAGTTTTCGGCGTCAGCAGTATACACATAAAGGGTGGAGGGCTGTTTAGGCATTTGAAGTTTTCCGGTTTTGGCTTCTTTATCACGCAGGTCCATAATCTCTTTTGGGGTTTTTCCTTCTGACTTAAGGTCCCTTCCCCGTTTCATAAAGGGCTCTAAAGCCCGGTGATAGCTGGCGACACTCAAACCTGGAACCTTTGGATCATCAGCAAGGCAGATCATTTCATTGGATCCTTTTCGAAGTAAAACAAACTGACCCTTTTCATTATAACCATAAACGCTCGCTGCTTCGCGTTTATCAGCCGGGGCCGCAAGTACAGCGGTTTGAATTTGAACAGCGGCAGATGGGATTATATCCTGTGCATTACTATTAATAACGAACAGAATAAGTGCTGAAGAAAAAAAAGTTCTTTTCATGACTTTATTTTTAGTTTTTAGATGCAGGTTTGAAGTTTTAAATTACCCAAAATGCTGAACTATATCAAGCATAAAAACAGAAACGGGATCATTATACCGGCTTAGGGACGATCTTGATTTCGAAATCTGATATTTCTATCAGTCTTTCTTTGTACAGGCTTCCAATAGCTTTTTTAAATGCTTTTTTACTGATTTTCAGCCTGTTATAGATTTCCTCCGGTGAACTTTTATCTCCCAGGAGGATAGATCCATTATTTTGTTCCAGATCAATCATTAAGCTGTCTTTCAGATCAAGGATATGCCGGAATCCTATTACTTGCAAACTCAGATCGATCTTATTCTCCTCCCGGATCTTTTTGATAAAGCCTCTCCGGATGTCTCCAGGCTTCAGGTCTTCAAAAACCTCATTATGGTATAATAAACCCATATATTTTTGGTTAATGATTGCGCTATAGCCCAGGTCGCTTTCTTCAGTGATCATTAAACTTACCTCATCCCCCTGTTCCAGATCATGCTCATCCTGATCTATAAAATCAGCAAGTCTTGAGGAAGCGGTGATTTTGCCGTTTTTTTCATCTGAATAGAGGTAAACGACATATTTCTTTCCTACTTGCATGGGACGTTTTTGTTCACGTTCCGGTACAAAAACATCCTTACCAATTCCCATATCCATGAAGACCCCTTCCTCATTCTTATCAACTACAGTCAATAATGCAAATTCTCCCACAGTGGCCAGCGGTGTTTCTGTGGTTGCCATTAAGCGGCCGTCACTATGAATATAAACGAAAACATGGAGATTATCTCCGGCCTGTACACCTTCCGGAGCAAGAACATAGGGCAGAAGGACTTCCTTTTCTCCATCAGTAAGTATCAGACCGGCATCTGTTTTCTTTATAAACCTTAATTCATTATACTTCCCTACTTCTATCATGATTTGAATTTTCCCCTGTGGGATCCTGCAAAGATAGCAAACTGAAAGCTATAGATTTTACCCCGCAAATGATCCTGATCCAGATTATGTCTTCTTCAGTTTTTGACTAAAAGCAAAATTGCCGGTATTTGAAAAAACCGGCAATTTTGAAAGGTATGTATGCAGTGAATTTAATTAGAAGCTATTACCCCGCATCCAATTCTGCTTCCGGCATTGCCTGTAGGCTGTGTTTTATAATCATCCACTCCAGAATGTACAATCACTGCCCGGTTAATTATATTTGTTTTATCATCTCCTCCAATGGTCCACCTGTTGGAAGAAAGGGTTATGGATCCTGAACCTTCTCCGTCTAACTGGATATTACCAATATCGCCTGAATGATATGCTGCAGAGCCCCATTTTCCATGGGCTTCATTGGTTGGGTTCCAATGGCCATGAGCGCCTTTACCGGCATCACCACAGTCACCGTGCTCATGCAGGTGTACAGCAACCGACTTATTAGCCATTTTCGGGAAAGTTACTTTAAGGCTCATCTCTACGTTACCATCAGCTTTTTTACTAAACTCTGCTCTTCCGCTTCCGCTGGTGTCAGATTTTGTAGCACTGATGGAGGCGAAAGCGGTTCCGGAAACGGTAGTATCACTACCCATAGTTTTCATGGTGTCCATTGACATTTCTGAAGAATCCTTCGCATCAGTTGTGTTTTTAGTATTGGTACATGCAACCATGACGCTTAAGAATAAGCATACGGTTACCCAGCTTGCTGTTTTTTTCATAATTTTATGGGTTAAAGTGAAAATGTATAACAAATCGACGGAAAGATAGTTTATTTAATATCACTTACCTTGACACCCGGCCTTTATTCAGATAATAAGGTATTTTTGTCCCATGTATTCAGTATTTCTGGTCAGCATGGGAGATTTCAAATAACAGGAATTGGCAGCACGATTTTTTTTAATTACCCCGCCCTTTACGCAGTTAAATACGCCTTATCCGGCGACGGCATATTTGAAGGGATTTCTGAATTTGAAAGGTATTTCAACCTTTCAGGCGGATCTCGGCATTGAAGTGATCCTCGCTCTTTTTTCCAGGGAAGGCCTTACAAATATGTTTTTAAACACTCCTGTTCAGGGGCAAAATTTAAGTGAAAATTCGGAAAGGATAATTGCCCTTCAGGAACATTATATTAATACGATCGATGGGGTGATCCAATTTTTGCAGGGGAAAAATCCGACGCTGGCTCATTTAATTTGCCAGGAAGATTTTCTTCCGGAAGCTTCCCGCTTTGAACAACTTGAAGAACTTGACTGGGCCTTTGGTACGATGGGAACGCAGGATAAAGCCAAGCACCTGGCTACTTTATATCTTGAAGATATTTCTGATCTTATTGTTGAATGTATAGATGAGAATTTTGGTTTTAGCCGCTATGCTGAGCGGTTAGGCAGATCTGCCGCCAGCTTCGATGATCTTTACACGGCTTTAGGACGCAAGCCCACATTTACAGATAATCTGCTCCTGGCGATCCTGGAAGAAAAGATGCAGTCCATCCAACCGGAAATGGTTTTGTTCTCAGTACCATTTCCTGGTAATCTGTATGCTGCCTTCCGCTCTGCCCAATGGCTGAAGCAGAATTATCCGGATGTGAAAATTTCTATGGGAGGCGGATTTCCAAATACAGAACTCAGATCGCTTTCTGATGTACGGGTATTTGAATTCTTTGATTTTATCTGCCTCGATGATGGCGAGGCCCCGACTGAGCATTTATGTGAATTTTTGGATGGCAAGCGTGAGTTGGAGGATCTCAAGCGAACTTTTACATTGCTTGACGGGAAGGTTAAATACTGTAATGGAAGCGCTTCGCCGGATTATAAGCAATTTGAAACCGGAACGCCGGATTACAGCGATCTTTTGCTTGAGAAATATATTTCCGTGATTGAAATAGTCAATCCGATGCACAGGATGTGGAGCGATGGCAGGTGGAATAAACTGACCATGGCGCATGGCTGTTACTGGGGTAAATGTACTTTCTGCGATATTTCACTGGATTATATTAAGATATATGAGCCGATAGCCGCAGGTTTGTTATGCGACAGGATGGAGGAAATGATGCATCAGACGGGGCAAAGCGGGTTTCATTTTGTAGATGAGGCTGCACCTCCGGCTTTAATGCGCTCTCTTGCTCTGGAGATTTTAAGACGGAAGCTGACAGTGACCTGGTGGACCAATATCCGCTTTGAAAAAAGCTTTACGAAAGATCTTTGCCTGCTGCTCAAAGCCTCCGGATGTATTGCCATTTCCGGGGGACTTGAAGTGGCTTCCGATCGTTTGCTTGAGCTTATACAGAAGGGAGTAACCGTTGAACAGGTGGCCCGGGTGACTCATAATTTTACGGATGCAGGAATAATGGTTCATGCATATTTAATGTATGGATTCCCAACTCAGTCTGCCCAGGAAACAATTGATTCGCTTGAAATGGTCAGACAAATGTTTGAAGCCGGTATACTGCAATCAGCTTTCTGGCATCAGTTTGCAATGACAGCTCATAGCCCTGTGGGTATGTATCCTGAAAAATTCCGGGTTGAAAAAGCAACTGATGCTCTGGGTACTTTTGCCAATAATGATATTGTTCACCTGGATAAGAGCGGCACAGACCATGAGCTGTTCAGTTATGGTTTAAAAAAATCCCTTTTAAATTATATGCATGGACTTTGCTTGGACTATCCCCTTCAGGAGTGGTTTGAGCATAAAGTTCCGAAGACAAAAGTAGCCCCTGATTTTATTGTAAATTCCCTTTCCGGGGATGAAGGTTTCCTGGTAAAGCCTGCTGCAAAAATTGTGTGGCTGGGATCACAGCCTTCCATAAGCTACCAGACTAAAAACAAAAAGGGAAAACAATGGGAAACAGCGAATTTTAAATTTTTTGACAAAAAATCAGAATTCAATATACAGCTCGACAAAAAATATGCTGATTGGCTTCATATGCTGCTTGCAGATATCAGCCCGGATAATAAAGAGCTGTTAACTTTTCAAAAAGTAAAGGAAGATTTTGAACTAAAAATGGCTGAAGATTTTGAACCTTTCTGGTATAGTAAAGCAATTAATACGCTTCGGCAATCGGGCTTGCTTGTGTTATAAATTTATTTCTTGAATCTGGACCCGCAGGCTTCTATGCATCCCCCCGTTAATTCAAGCGAACGCCCTTCTGATTTATAATACTTAATAGTTTTTAAACCATTGCCCAGGGTAATTTCCAATTTCAAATCGTCGATTATTATAAATTGAGCAGGCTGATTAAAATAATTTCCTCCTATTGATCCATCTTCATTGAAACTAATGTAAATGTTATTGTCAGCCTTCTTCCATGGAGCATCTGAAGAACCGATAGACATCATAGTTTCTGAAAGCTTCCATTTGCCTGTAAGACCGGTTTGGGTTTCTTTATCACAAGAAATCAGCAGCAGGGCAAAAAAGACAGGGGTCAGTATTTTTAAGGCTATCATTTTAATGAAATCTATATTTAAATTACAAATAAAAAACCCTGACAGGCTTTTAACTCTGTCAGGGTTCTTTTAATTTACTCCGCCTTTTCTTGTTGGCTGCCTTGGTTCAGGCCAACTCATAGGTTCTCCTGTTCGAGGGTTTAATGGTAAAATACTTTTCTCCCGGGATGTTTTAACTGGATCTTCACTGGCCATATAAACTAGAATTGCCGTTAAAATTGCGTTGTTCTGTACATCGTCAAAAACAATTTTATCATATGTGTCGCGATTGGTATGCCAGGTATAAGTTCCGTAGGCCCAGCTCAAAGAGCTTAATGAAAAAGCAGGAACACCTGCAGCTACAAAGGAAGCATAATCAGATCCCCCGCCGCCCGGAGTTCCGGGGAAGCTCGTCTGAATCTGTGACCGGATCTCTGAAGGTACCGGGTTTAACCACCGGCCCAGGTACTCATATGCATTCAGAAAGCCCTGCCCGGAAAGATTTACAACCCTTCCGGTTCCGTTATCCTGATTGAATAGCGCCTGTATATTTTTCACTATCTCCGGATGATCCGCAACAAATGCCCTTGAACCATTTAAACCTTGTTCTTCGCTACCCCAATGGCCAACCAGTATCGTTCTTTTTGGATTTGGATATACTTTCTTAAGAATTCTCATTGCCTCAAGCATAGTAATTGTTCCGGTTGCATTATCAGTTGCTCCCGTCCCTCCATCCCAGGAATCGAAATGTGCAGAAAGCATTACATACTCATCTGGTTTTTCTGTTCCTTTTATTTCTGCAATTGTGTTGAAGGTAGGTACAAGTCCCAGTTCTTTGGAATCAGTCCGGACACTGATCTTTGGCTTAACTCCGGATTCTGTCAGACGGTACAATAAGCCGTAGTCCTCAAGCGCAATATCAACAGTTGGAATTTTTGTGGTATTTGCTCCGAATATTTTGTTCACGCCAAAACCTGCCGACCAGTTCGATGTCACGATCCCGGATGCTCCCGCTTTTTCTAGCGCCAGGGCAAGTTCTTTTGCAGTCAGACCTGTTTTGCTGATTCTGTTCCGCCAGGCAGTTGTTGCCGCGGTGCGTTCAGCCTTCATTTTTTCTATCGATTCCTTGGTTCCAAATTCCGTCCAGTTTGCATCATCTCTGCCTGTAGGCTGCTGCATCGAGATCATAACGAACTTTCCGTTCACTGTGGGAAGCCATTTTTGAAAGGCTATGGAATCTGCTGCATCAGCAAGAATAATGGTTTCGGATGTAACAGTTTTCCCTTTGGTTGAGGGGCTCCATGCCAACTGCATTCCCTCCAGCGATTTTACCCGGGGATATACCATATCAATATGGGAAACACCACGTTCCCATCCCCGCCAGTCACCCCATTTTTCGTTTTTTGCAGAAATGCCCCAACTCTGGTATTTGCCAATAGCCCAGTCATGTGCCTCTTTCATTTGGGGGGTTCCGACAAGTCTAGGTCCGATACCGTCAGTTAGTTCATGAGCCAGCTTTTTGAGCTGAGAGTTCCCGGTAGCTTCCTTAATGATGTTCTCAACTACCTGATCCTTTGTTTGAGCATAAGTAAAGCTTACCGAAAGACACAGGGAAAAGCAAAACAATTTCATTTGTTTTCTCATAAAAATTATTTTTTTAAAATTATAAATGGTTGGGACTAAGATATAAAAATGAGCCGATACAGAAAACCGGAGATATAATTCAGTCCTTCATCGCTAAGATTTAATCACTTATTTAAATAAATCTTCTTAATTTCCACCTGACTATCTAAATAAAATAATCGAGCAATGAATTTTCGAATATCATATCCTGAGAGGCTGCAGTGTTTAATTACCCTGGGGATTATAATTTTAATGCACTTTACGGTTTCTGCCCAATCCATTTTTGCTGCTAAAGAAGATCTTTTATCCACCCCGCGGCAATATGTAGTTTCTTTTAACCCTAATGCCCCCTTAATGGACGGAAAGTTAGATGATGCCGTATGGCAGAATGCGGAATGGACTGAAAATTTCAAGGATATTGAAGGGGATAAATTGCCTGCACCCACCTGGAACACCCGCGTAAAAATGACCTGGAACGATAAGGGACTTTATATCGCAGCAGAATTAATGGAACCTAACGTTTGGGCCTATCTCAAAAAACATGATGATATTGTTTTTCACGATAATGATTTTGAAGTATTTATTGATCCCGATAATGATACGCATCGTTATTATGAGATTGAAGTTAATGCGGTGAATACCATCTTCGATCTCTTTATGCCTAAACCATACAGAAATGGGAGCGGGGCTTTAATGGTTTATAATACCCCGGGATTGAAATCGGCGGTTAATATTCAGGGTACGGTCAATAAACCGGGTGACATCGATAAAAGCTGGACTGTTGAAATGTTTGTTCCATTTGCCGCTTTAACTTTTGCTATCGAGGCAAAAGCTCCTGTTGACGGGGATTTCTGGAGGATCAACTTTTCCAGGGTTCAATGGAAAACAGATGTTCAGGATGGACTGTATGTTAAGCAGAAAGGCATTAATGGCCGAAATCTTCCTGAGAATAATTGGGTTTGGTCTCCTCAGGGAGTGATTAATATGCACTTCCCCGAGAGATGGGGCTATCTGCACTTCAGTAAAAGAGCTGTAGGGGAGCCGGTAAAAAAATATACCATTCCATATAGTGAGTTTCAGAAGAAATATCTCTGGCTTGTATATTATCTCCAGAAAGAATATTTTCAGAAAAATCATAAATATGCTCCCAGCCTGAAGGATCTGGGAATTAATGATCCCATAGTTAAGGTTGATAATAAACCGAATAATTTATGGATGGAAGCTACCAGCAGGCAATTTATGGTCTACATTAACAGCGAAGAAAATACATACACGGTAAATGATGAGGGTTTGGTACAGCATCAGGTAAAACCGGTTCGTAAATAGGCTGTCTGCCTGATTACCGGGCCATAAGTATAAAATATTTTGGGTTTGGTAGCAGCCCGGTTATCCTAGCTAGCATTTTAGCTTCGTAATTGGATTTCCAATGCTATCCCAAATCCATAACTAAAGTTAAATCAATTAACATCCACTCAATGGTCGTTTAGAGGCAAGCCCCGTTTTTGAAATTCTTTCCAGTTCAGATATTCATCCCCTTTACGCTGTTCGATCATTGTAATGCAATTATCGACCGGGCATACAAGGGAGCATAAATTACAACCCACACATTCGGGTTCTTTTATAGAATAGGTGTTATAAGGGTTGCCGTAGGATAAATTGATTGCCTGATGGGCGGTATCTTCACAGGCAATATAGCAAAGTCCGCAATGGATACATTTATCCTGGTGGATATGGGCTACGATATGATAATTGATATCCAATTCTTCCCAGGTGGTAATAGCAGGAAGTGATTTTCCAATAAAATCAGTGGTTTTTTCAAATCCCTTTTCATCCATCCAGTTATTCAGGCCTTCACAAAGGTCTTCTATTATCCTGAACCCATGTTTCATAGCGGCAGTACAAACCTGTACGTTAGTTGCTCCCAGAAGCATAAACTCTGCTGCATCCTTCCATGTACTGATACCGCCGATACCTGAAATAGGAACTTTTCCGGTTGTTGGATCCTGGCTTAAGGTGGTTAAAAATTTTAGCGCAATAGGCTTAACTGCCGGGCCGCAATATCCTCCAAAAACTGATTTCCCGGCAACATTGGGATTTGGTACTAAGGTATCAAGGTCTATTCCGGTGATAGATTGAATGGTATTGATGAGCGATAATGCATTGCTTCCTGCTTCAACAACGGCTTTGCCGGTGGGTACCACTGAGTGTACATTGGGGGTGAGCTTTGTAATTACAGGAAGGGTTGCAGCTTCCATGACCCATTCTACTACCATTCTGGCAATTTCAGGGTCCTGACCTACTGAAGCACCCATCCCTCTTTCGGTCATCCCATGCGGGCATCCAAAATTTAGTTCCAGTCCGTGGGCTCCGGTATCTTCAACTTTTTTGATCAGTTCATGCCAGCTCTCCCGGGAATTATCGGCCATTAATGAAATTACCATGGCCCGATCCGGGAATTCACGTAACACTTCTCTTATCTCTCTTAAATTTGTTTCCAGCGGGCGGTCCGAGATCAGCTCAATATTATTGAAACCCATAACCCGTCCCCCATTAAAATTGACCGCCGAATACCGGGAAGAAACATTCTTTATTTGTGTACCCAGAGTTTTCCACACTACACCACCCCAGCCTGCTTCAAAAGCTCTGAGCACATTGATCTTCTTATCCGTTGGCGGCGCACTGGCAAGCCAATAGGGATTGGGGGATTTTATTCCCAGGAAGTTTGAAGAAAGATCAGCCATTTCTAATTTTCTAAATAAGTTAATATTCCAGCCGCAGCATCTTTACCAGCCTGCACCGCATCCACAACTTCCTTGCCTCCGTTCACACAATCGCCCCCGGCGAAGACGCCGGGTATTGAACTTTGGGCATATTGATTTGTGAGGATCTTACCCTGATTGTTCTCCAGCTCATTATCCTGTGCCAGATTTGAAAAAGGTAATTGTCCTGTTGCCTTGATAAGCATATCAATTTCCAGGTGTATCGTTTCTCCATTGGGTTCAGGACTTTTGCGGGAGCCCGGCTCGGCCATGTTTAAAGACATCAAATCGCAGGTAAGCCCGTTTACTTTGCCATCATTTCCGGTTATTTCTTTTGGAGCGGCCAGCCAAATAAGCTTACAGCCATCCATTTTGGCAATATTCAATTCTTTTTCTGTGCAGGGCATCTCTTCCTGAGTGCGGCGGTAAACAAGCGTTACCTCTTCTGCACCCAGCCTTTTTGCCTGGGTTGCAGCATCAATGGCGGTCATTCCCATGCCGATCACTGCTACTTTATTTCCTACCGGGATACGCTCAAATTCATTGGTGCGGATATCGTATATAAAATCAATAGCATCCACAACCCCGGAAAGATCTTCGCCCGGAATATTAAGCTTACGGGTTAGTCCAACACCTATGGCAATGAATACAGCATTATAAGAAGATCTCAACCTATTTATTGAAAGATCAGGCCCTAATTCCTTTCCATACTGGATATCGATCCCTCCCAGGGATAGGATATAATCCACTTCATCCTGACAAAACTCAGGAGTTACCTTATAAGCGGCTATACCATAGGTCATTAATCCACCGCCTTTTTGTTCTTTTTCGAAGATAGTTACATCTATGCCTTCACGTGAAAGTACGTGGGCGCATGATAATCCTGCCGGACCGGCTCCAACGATCGCGACTTTTTTTCCTGTTGATGGTTTCCGATTAAATAAAGGCCACTTCTCTTTGATGGCTTTTTCAGTTGAATAGCGTTGTAAACGTGCTATCTGTATGGGCTCTTCTTCAAGGAGATTATATACACAAGCGCCTTCGCATAGTTTTTCAACCGGACACACCCTGGAGCAGCCTCCGCCCATAATATTGGAAGAGAAAATAGTGTGAGCTGAACCTTGAATATTTTCGGTACTTATCTGTTTAATAAATTTTGGTACGTCGATGCTGGTAGGGCATGATTTCATGCAGGGTGCATCATAACAGAAAATACAGCGGTTTGCCTCAAGGGCTGCTGCTGTAAAATTCTCAAAAGGAGGATGAATATCCTGGAAATTTGCTTGATATTCCTCCTGAGAAAGCCTGTTAGTGGAGAGTGCCATATTATTTATTTAAAGTTCAGTCAGTTTTCCATAGGTTTCCGGACGGCGGTCGCGGAAGAACTGCCAGGTATTGCGTACCTCTTCTATCATATCCAGATCAAATTCAGAAACCAGGAGCTCATCTTTATCTTCAGATGCCTGTGCGAATATTTGTCCTCTGGGGTCTACAAAATATGAAGAACCATAAAATCTGCCCAGATTCCATGGTTTTTCTTCACCGACCCGGTTTATGCATCCCATAAAATATCCGTTAGCAGCGGCGTGAGCTGGCTGTTCAAGTTTCCAGAGATATTGAGACAAACCTGCTACTGTGGCCGAAGGATTGTAAACAATTTCAGCTCCGTTCAAACCAAGTACCCTCGCTCCATCAGGGAAATGCCTGTCGTAACAGATATAAAGGCCGATTTTAGCATAGGCTGTTTGAAATACCGGATATCCAAGATTGCCCGGACGAAAAAAGAATTTCTCCCAAAAACCCGAGGTATGAGGAATATGATTTTTTCGATACTTTCCTAAATAAGTCCCATCTGCATCGATAACCGCTGCAGTATTATAAAGCAGGCCGGCCTGTTCTCTTTCGTAAACCGGAACAATGATCACCATATTGTACTTTCTGGCATATTCAGCCATCAGGGCAGTAGTAGGCCCTGGTACACTTTCAGCAGATGCATACCAGGATTTATCCTGTCCGGTACAGAAGTAGGGAGTATTAAATATTTCCTGAAGACACAGGATCTGTACTCCCTGTTCACCGGCGTTTTCAATATAAGGAATATGCTTTTCAAGCATGGCATCCTTTATCTCCTGGATAGTTCCTTCACCTTCTGTTTTCGCCAAACTCATTTGAATTAGGCCCGATTTGATTATTCTTGGCATCGCGATATATTTGTTGTCCTGAAATAATTAGTTAACGTCAAAATTCATCATTTAGTAGGCAATATTAGAGGATACCTGTTACTTTTTTGCGTTTAATAAATCTGCCGTACCCCTTTTCTGCAAGGCAGATATTATTATTTATTACCTTTCTGCCTCTTAATAAAACTGTTTCTACTTTACCTTTTACCTTAAACCCTTCATAGGCTGAGTAATCTGTATTCATATGATGCGTTTTGGCAGATAGGGTATGTTCTTTATCCGGATCAAAAATTACCAGGTCAGCATCTGATCCGATTCCAATCGTTCCTTTTTGGGGAAACATTCCAAATATTTTTGCGGCGTTTGTGCTGCTTAACTCCACATATTTGTTCAGACTGATGCGGCCTTTATGGACCCCTTCAGAGAAAAGTAGTTCCATCCGATGCTCAATAGCCGGGTGGCCATTTGGAATTTTTGAAAAATCATCTTTACCCATTAGTTTCTGTTCCCATTTGAAAGGACAATGATCAGTGGCTACAACCTGTACCAAACCCTGGTTGATGCCTGCCCAAAGTGCTTCCTGATCTTTTTTTTCACGCAATGGCGGGCTCATCACCCATTTTGCGCCCTCGAAATCCTTTTCATAAAGCGAAGCATCCAAAAGCAGGTACTGGATACATGTTTCTGCAAAGACCTTTTGATTACGGTAACCTGCATTCCTTATTTCATTTAATGCGCCTTCGCACGTCATGTGAACAATATACCCGGGTGCACCGGTATAACTGATCATGTCTGCAAAGCGTCCGGAGGCTTCTGCCTCTGTGATCTCGGGTTGAGAAAGGTAATGATAAAGCGGGCTAAGCTTTCCTTCATCCCGGTGTTTGGAAACCAGAAAATCGATCATGTCTCCATTTGTGGCATGTGTTGTTACCATCCCTCCCTGTTTTTTTACTTCCTCCATGAGGCCTACCATTTGGCGGTCGTCGACCATTAATGAGCCCTTATAAGCCATAAAGGTTTTAAAAGAAGTGATCCCTTCATCAATCATTTCCCGGATCTCCTTTTTCGTATCCTGATTAAAATCCGTTACAGCCATATGGAAACTATAATCACCAACCGCTGTACCATCGGCCCTTGACCGCCATTCTTTCAATGCATTCTTTAAGGAATTCCCCTGTTTTTGCAAAACGAAATCGATTACAGTAGTTGTTCCTCCGAAAAGAGCGGCCCGGGTTCCGGTCTCATAGCTGTCGCTTGAGAATGTTCCCATAAATGGCATATCCAGGTGTACATGAGGGTCAATTCCTCCGGGAAATATTAGCATGCCGCCAGCCTCAAGAATTTCATCCGCATCGACCTGCAGATCTTTGCCAATGGTTTTTATTTTTTCTCCCTCAATATACAGGTCTGCAAAATAATCCTCAGACGCAGTTATTATTCTTCCATTTTTGATCAGGACTGACACGTTATTCCTCCCTTTAAGGTTATTAAATTATCCCGGTTTGATCAGGGACCTGTTTGTAATCTTTATGAATTTGATCTCTAAATTCCGTTTCTCCTTTGCGTACAGATAATACAGGTTTCATCAGGATATAATAAACCAGTCCTGAAATGATAAACCCGGCGAACCACGCATAATTGTATATATCAGAAACCCATAGCCATACAGAATCTTTCGGTAAGAGATTAATTTGAATCAGAAAACCCGGCACATTGGGTATGATACCGAGAATTATTGCGGCTATAGCTTTGATGTTAAAGCCATTTTTATAATAGTAAATACCTTCATAGGTGTACAGATCATCTACCTGAAGCTGCTTTTTCCGGATGAAATAATAGTCGGCTATCATGATTCCGCCAATCGGTCCCAAAAGACTGGAATAAGCAATCAGCCAGGTAAAGATATACCCGTTCGGATCAGCGATCAGCTTCCATGGAAAGATCAGGATGCCAATGATTCCTGTAATATATCCACCGGTTTTAAAAGTAATTTTTGATGGAGAAAGGTTAGCAAAATCATTCGCCGGGCTCACCATATTAGCAGCGATATTGGTTGCCAGGGTGGAGATTGCCACAGCGATCATCGCAATGCTGACCAGTAATTTGCTTTCAAATCTTTCTGCCAGAACCAGGGGATCCCAGATCATTGTACCATAAATAATAACTGTAGCTGAAGTTACCACCACGCCGATAAAGGAAAATAGTGTCATGGCCGGTGGTAATGCGATGGCCTGCCCGATGATCTGGGCCCGCTGACTTTTTGCATAGCGTGTAAAATCCGGAATATTTAGCGAGAGGGTTGCCCAAAAACCCACCATGCCGGTTAATGCCGGGAAAAAGAAATGCCAGAACTCCGCTGAAGTATTGAACCCTGAAGGCTGATCAAGGATGGGCCCCAGGCCATTACCGGCTGAAATGGCCCAGAATAATAAGGCCAGCGCAGCAAAAGGCAGGAAGAAAGCTTTGAATACCAGAAGCTTTTTGATGCTTTCAACCCCCAGATAAATCACATACATATTAAGCAGCCAGAACAGGAAAAAAGTAAGCGCGGGACCCGTTTCAAGTGTCCATGAGGAGGGGAATACCGGCGACATTCTTCCCAGTGCCGGAAACCAGAGCCGGAGCATTAGAAACAAGGCATATCCACCTATCCATGTCTGAATTCCGAACCATCCGCAGGCAACTATTGCCCTTAATATAGCTGGAATATTGGCCCCTTTCACACCAAAACTTGCGCGTGCGAAAACTGGGAACGGGATCCCGTATTTAGCCCCGGCATGCCCGTTGAGGATCATGGGGATCAGGACAACTGAATTTCCTAAAAATATCGTTAGAATTGCCTGCCACCAGTTCATACCTCCATCGATCAATGAACTCGCCAGCATATAGGTTGGAATACATAAACTCATGCTGATCCACAGTGCGGCATAATTCCAGGTGCCCCAGCTTCTTTTGTTCAAAGGAATTGGAGCAAGGTCTTCGCTGAACAGTGAGGTGTGTTTCATTGCTTCAGATCATTTAGTTGGTTGTATGTGCATCTGCTATCTTCAAAGCTTCGGAAATAATAGAAAGTCCTTCGTCAATTTCACCTTTATTTATGGTAAGGGGAGGGGCGATAAACACATAGTTCCATCTCACAAAAGTATACATCCCCAGATCCCTTATTTTGGCGGCCAGTGAATTCATGACGAGCATTTCCTCCGGTTTGGCGTTGAATGGCGCAATAGGCTCTCTGGTTTTTCGGTTTTTAACAAGTTCCAGACAACCTAATAGACCCGTGTTTCTCCAGTCGCCAATGCAGGGGTGTTTTACTTTTAAAAGTTCCACCTGCTGGTCAATATATTTGCCCATCGTCTCTGCATTTTTTATCAGTTTATCCTCTTCATAAATTTGAAGAGTGGCCAGAGCCGCTGCACAACTAACCGGATGAGCAGAATAGGTGAGCCCAAGCGGAAGCATAGCATCATCATATTTGGAAGCGATCTTATCAGAAACCATCAAACAGCCGAGAGGCAGATATCCGCAAGTCAGGCCTTTGGCCATAACGATCATATCAGGTATTACATCATGATTTTGAAATCCGAACCATTTTCCTGTACGGCCAAATCCGCTCATTACTTCATCTGCTATGAGCAGTATACCATGACTCTTGCATAGTTCCCCCACCTTTTTAAGGTATCCTTCAGGATATTTCAGGCAGCCGGATGTGCCGGATTCACCCTCCAGTAAAATGGCTGCAATGGTGCCAGGACCTTCATAGGCAATGATGCGCTCCAGTTGAAGAACGGCGTCATTCAAAAAGCTTTCTTCACCATGAGTCCAGTTGTATAAAAGCGGCAGATCAAAATGAATAAAGTTCGGGGCCTGCTGCGAATCTGCCGGGATCTTTCGCGGATCCCCGCCGGCAGATAAAGCGCCATAGCTTGAACCATGATAGGATTGATAACGTGTAAGGATCTTATGCCGGCCGGTATATAATCTGGCCAGTTTTACCGCATTTTCTATCGAACTGGCCCCGCACAAAGTAAAAAATGCTTTATTGAGATCTCCAGGACAGATCTCAGCCAATTTTTTCCCCAGATCTCCTCTTACTTTAGTGACACATCCAGGTGTAACATAACTTACCTGCTGCATTTGTTTTACAACAGCATCTGTTATTCTCTGATCCCCATGGCCAATGTTAACATTCATAAGTCCGGAAGAAAAATCGATATACCGTTTGTCTTCATAATCATACAGGTAAACTCCTTTTGCGTATTTAACTGCAATAGGGTTAATTCCTTTCTGTTTGCTCCAGGAGAAGAGTGTATGTTCCAGGTTGTCCTGAACAATCTCTTCTGTTTGGGATTTTAAATTCACTTGCGGCATTATTTTTTTATTTGTAGCGTCAAAAAATAAGAATTAACTCTTAGCTCATCCAGTTAACTCCCGCCTGGGGATTCCATTTGGTAGTTGATTTTTTCAGTTTCGTCCAGAATTCAATTGAACTTTTGCCTGTAATGTCACCTACTCCAAACCGGCTTTCATTCCATCCGCCAAAAGAGAAGGGTTCGCGTGGAACAGGCACGCCGACATTAACTCCAACCATGCCTGCGCTTGCATTTTCTATAACATAACGGGCCGCTGCTCCGTTTTGGGTAAATACAGAGGCAGCATTGCCATATGGATTTGAATTCTCGATCATCAAAGCTTCTTCCAGTGTTTCTGTTCGCATAATGCATATTACAGGCCCAAAGATCTCCTCTCTTGCCACCGACATTTCGGGGCTTACGTAATCAATAACCGTGGCACCGATATAAGTGCCGTTTTCCATGCCTTCCACTACAGTATTTCTGCCATCTACAAGGATTTTGGCCCCCATTTTCTCAGCCTCTGAAATGTATTTTTCTATACGGTCCTTCGCTTCCTTATTGATGACGGCTCCCAGGTTTTTACCTGCAACTATCTTTTTGGCTTCTTCGCATAGTTTTTCAATGATATGATCCACCTGACCAACTGCAATCATCGCAGAAGCTGCCATACATCGCTGTCCGGCGCAGCCGCTCATTGAAGCAGTTATATTCTGTGCGGTCATATCCGGTATGGCATCAGGCAGAACAAGCAGATGATTTTTAGCTCCGCCTAAAGCAAGACAGCGTTTGAAATTTCCTGTAGCCCTTTTGTAAACAATTTTGGCAACCTTAGTCGATCCCACAAATGATACAGCCTCAATATCCGGGTGGTCGCATATAGCTTCCACAATTTTACTGTTTCCATGTACTATATTCAAAACCCCATCCGGCAAACCAGCTTCTTTAAGCAGCTCTGCAATCCGGCCGGCACTTAAAGGTACTTTTTCAGAAGGTTTTAAAATCATGCAGTTACCCAGGGTTATTGCATTGGGAATGGTCCAGCACGGAACCATACTGGGAAAGTTAAAGGGTACTATTGAAGCTACTATACCCAGGGGAACGTGTTCTGTCCGGCATTCTATACCCCTGCTTACCTCCAGTAATTCTCCTGTAATTAATTGGGGCAGGGAGCAGGCGAACTCAGTTAACTCGATTGATTTTTCAATTTCCGCAAGACCTTCATCAAGTGTTTTCCCATTCTCCTCTGATACGATTTGAGCGAGCTCTGTTTTGTGCTTCTCAAGAAGCGTCTTAAATCTGAAAAAAACCTGTACCCGTTCTTTTATTGGGGTCTTGCCCCATACTTTAAAAGCCGTTCTGGCTGAACGCACTGCAAGATCCAGATCTCCGGCATTGGACATCGGAACTACAGATAATAATGTGCCATCAACTGGAGAGATCACCTTAATACTATCAGCCGGATTTTCCATGCTGAATTGTCCGTTTATAAAATTCTTTACAATTGGGTATTTCATTTAAATGCAATTAAAGACTGATGAGGTTTAACAGACCCACATTTTAATATTTCCATGCAGGTGATTTAAGGTATTAAAAGATCCCCGGTATTTAAAATTTTTATTCCGGCCGAAATTTCTGCTGTAGTTTTTTATTTACGAGATAAAAATAGTCTGATTTTTCCCCGAATCTGCTAAAACCGTTTTCTATAGCCGTTAATTCATGCAACCTATTCAATTTTTTCTCGTATACATTTAAGTGTCCGGCCATATAATAAGAGTATCCGGGTTTTATCTAAAATAAACATTTCTATTAATTGCCCGCTCGAAAAGATGAAACTTAAACCACAGGAAATAAGAGTTATTTTGCTTGTGGGCCTGTTTCTTCTCAGCTGGATCCATGTATTTTCTCAGCAAAAGGCAATGTTTACCCAATATATGTTTAATGGCCTTGTTATTAATCCCGCATATTCCGCGGTAGACGACGCCTTAAATATTACGGCCCTGGCCAGGCAACAATGGGTCGGATTTAAAGGAGCCCCAAACACGCAAACATTTAGTGTACATAGTCCTATTAAAGAATCAAATACTTCTGTAGGGATGATCTTGATGCGTGATCAGATTGGTGAGGTGATCAGTGAGAATGGTGCATTTGCTACCCTTGCGCATAAGGTTCAACTTGGTGACTATACCTATCTGGCACTGGGAGTTAATGCCGGGATCAGTAAATATGTCGGGCAATACAGTTTAACAGGAAGTAGTTCAGCAGCAACTGATCCGGTATTTGCCGATCAAAACTCTTTAAGAGGAAACTTTGGTGTAGGGGTCATGCTTTTCTCAGAAAAATTCTATGCCGGGATATCATCACCATTTTTTTACTACCGGGATCTCGGGGATGCTTCCTCCACCTCCACTGCTTATAAACCTCATTATATCATGCAGGGAGGATATTTGGTTGATATTTCAGATGATATTAAATTCAAGCCTAATGCCTTAATAAAGTATGTAAACGGTTCTCCAATACAGATAGATCTGAATGCTAATTTTCTGCTTAAAGAAACTCTTTGGATAGGGGGGTCCTTACGCTCAATGGATTCTTTTGATGTACTGGCGGAATTACAGGTTACACCAAATATTCAGGTTGGTTATTCCTATGATTTCACCACTACACAGCTTTCAAAAGTTGAAAAAGGATCGCATGAAATAGTCCTGAGTTTCAGGCTGGCGCCAAGATCTGGTTCACTGCCGAGATGTTATTTTTAAACTGTCATAGCTGAAGTCCCTATTGCTTGGGGGATATTCTTTGCAGGAGAAAAATAAAATTGACTAATTTTTACTCAACTGATACGGTGAGTCCTTCCTGCTGGAGTATTTTACGGTAAACCTCAACTTCCGTGAAGGAGCCTTCCAGAATAATGCACTTGCCGTCATTATGAACGGTCCATGCAATTCTCTCGGCCTGATTTTCACTGTAGTCAAGGTATTTCATCAAGCAAAAAATCACATGCTCAAAGGTATTGGTATCATCATTCCATAGGATAAGGTGATGGTTTACTTTTAAAGAAGCTAAAATTTCTTCAAGTGTTAAAGTCTCTTCCTGTACCTGTGTTCCCATTTTACAAAAATACGTAATGGGATTGATTTGATTAATAAAAATTAACCGGCTTCCGGAATAATCGCGGATACTTCTATTTCTATAAGGAGATCAGGGTGGATCAGGCGGCTGACCTCCACCATTGAAGATGCTGGCTTTATTTCGCGGAAAAATTCTGCATGGGCCTTGGCAGCTTTTTCCCACTGACCTATATCGGTTAAATACATACGCGTCCGTACCACGTCAGCCATTGTTGCCCCAGCTTCATTTAGTACGGCTTCTATTTTTTTCAGGATGAATCTGGTTTGTATATACAGGTCTTTTTCACCCACTAATTGATTGCCATCAACCGATGTGGTTCCCGAAACCTCGATCTGGTTTCCTATGCGTACCGCCCTGCTATAGCCTACCTGTTCTTCCCAGGCCGCTCCGGATGAAAAATTTTTGCGCCCATTCATTAATTAAATACCATTAGCTTCCTTTTGCCGAACGCGTCATTTTTTCAAGCATATCCCACATTTCCGGAGTCACCGCTTCTAATCCATTAAACTGACCTGCTCCCTGTAACCATTCTCCTCCATCAATAGTGATCACTTCCCCGTTTATATACCCAGAAAAATCAGACATCAGGAATGCTGCAAGATTTGCAAGCTCCTGGTGATCGCCCACCCGTTTCAGGGGCACCCTGTTCTTGAAGTCAAACTTTTTAGCCATTTCACCCGGCAGCAGCCTGTCCCAGGCGCCTTTAGTAGGAAACGGGCCGGGGGCAATTGCATTGGTACGGATACCATATTTTCCCCATTCAGCAGCCAAGGAGCGTGTCATCGCTAAAACTCCGCCTTTGGCACAGGCAGAAGGTACCACATAACCCGAACCCGTAAATGCATAGGTGGTCACAATGTTCAAAACTGTCCCTGGCTGTTTCTCATTTATCCAGTGTTTGCCCAGCGCCATGGTAAAGTTAGCAGTGCCTTTTAAAACAATATCTATAATGGTTGAGAATGCATTGGGAGAAAGTCTTTCCGTAGGAGAAATGAAATTTCCTGCCGCATTGTTTAATAATCCATTCACCTGACCAAAAGTCTGCAGCGTTCTGCGGAGAACAATTTCCACTTCCTCAGGATGTCGGACATCGCATTGTAAAGGAAGTACCTGTGAGGTAGTGCCTGTGTCTATTAACATTTCAGCGGCTGCTTTCTCCAGCACATCCAGTTTACGGCTTGTGATCACTACATTGGCGCCCAGTTTTAGGAAATACGAGCTCATTGCTCTTCCCAAACCTGTTCCGCCTCCTGTTACGATGATTGTTTTTCCCTGGAGGGCATCCTCCCGAAGCATGGGTTCATTATACATCATGCGGATTTTTGCTGAAGATTTTGAATGATCGTTTTTAATATTGACCGCGTACTGGGCGACCACCATTGTTTAAGCATAATATCCAGGGTTTCTTTCGGATCTTCACTTACTTTCCTAAGCAGTTCTGCTCGAAGGCTAATCTTACTCTGCTGCCAGGTATTACGTTCAAGCTGGATATATTGCAGCATTTTGCGCTCTGCAGCATATAAAATACTTTCCGGTTTAACAACCTCATCAATAAGACCTGATGCAAGAGCTTCCTCCGTATTCATGAGTTTCCCTTCAAGCATAAATCGATATGCCTGGGCATTTCCAAGCCAGAAGGCATATAAATGAAAAATGCTTTCGGGTACAATAATACCTACCGGGACTTCATTCAGGCCTATAATAAACTTGCCTTGAGACATTATGCGGTAATCACAGCAAAGCGCAAGAACGCAGCCACCTGCCGGGCTATGGCCGCTTATTGCAGCTATCATTGGCTTTTTAAATGAAGCTAATGCTGTTACAAGATTTAGAAAATCTGTCCAGAATTCCCTGATTTTTTCTTCATCATATTCATAGAGTTCAATCAGGTCCAGCCCGGCTGAAAAAAAACCTTCTTTTCCTGTAAGTATTAGTCCGGCAATCGTATCATCTTTTTCAATATTTCTAATCATCTGGTAGAGCTCGGAAACCATTTCTGAGTTGATCGCATTTGAACGGCCACGATCCAGGCCAAGCACTGCGATCTTATTCTTTATATTCACTTTGATTGTACTCATACTTTACTCTACGCTATATCTGAAAATTTGCCTTCCTATTTTACCTTCTGCATTAATGCCTTCAATAATTACTTTGTAATTTCCTGTACCATCCGCATTGAAGAATTCAACGCTTGCTTTACCCAGGGAATCAGTTAGAATGTTTGGTTTCCAGAAAACTGTGGTTCTCAGGTCTGCCATCTTTGTATTGATCTTTGGATCGCCATAATCCGGCGAATAAAATTCACGTCCCTTATAAAAGCCCTGAGGCAGATAACTTACTATTCCCGGAGCATACGTACGGTAATCCCGGTTCACTGTGCCTCGTTTAGTATTTATCACCAGGACACCTCCTCCTCCCCGCATTCCATATATGGCGGTGTTAGAACCGCTTTTTAATACTTCAATCGTTTCCACATCGTTCGGGTTAATTGAGGAAAGAAACTCAGGTCCCACATAGGTGCCGTCAATGACAAGCTGCATAGGTACTGGTCCGGAAAATGATGAATTCATGCTTCGGGCGGAATAAACTATGCCATTTCTGACAATTATTCCGGCTACCCTACCCTGAAGACATTGAGCCAGGTCCCAGCAGTTTTGAAGCTGATCGCTTTTAATTATTGCATCGGCCCTGCCAGCGCCATTCAGGTTTGATGAATTAGTCACCGCTTGTTTTTTCTCCACCACCTTCACTTCATCCAGCATAATACTGCGATTTATCATTCCAAATCGTCTCAGTTCCTCAAACTGGTTTCGGCTGTTTTTCAGATAGGCAAGCATCGCGGCGTTTACGTTGACCTCGACAAGGGATGCATTCTTATTTTTCGTTACCAGCTGAGCAGGTATCCTGTCAAGAACGATCTCTACATTTTTCCGGTCCTTTTCATTCCGGGCCTGGACAATGAACTTGGTGCTGTCGTTGAAATACAGATTTTCAAATTTGAATTCACCCTGGGAATTGGTAAGGGTATCCAGCAAAAAAACATCTCCGCCTGATGAAAACAAAGTTACCTTGCCGCCTACAACAGGCTTTCCGGTTAATGATGTAACCTTTCCGCTTACCTGCATATTCCTCTCAGGCTGATATACGAGGGAAGGAAAGGAATCGGATAAAATATTTTTCCACTCAAATCGTCTCCATCCCTGAGTCATCATTAAAATATCCAATTGCTTTATTTTAATTTCATCAACTTCATTAAAATAATAGTTTGGCTGTTCGATAAAACCTTTCAGATCGGAGCTGAGCAGAAGGTTTGAAATGATGGTGGTTTCATCAGATTCATCGCTTGGGACTTTTGTTTCATCTATTACCGACATTGAAAAGCTTCCGACAGTGCTTTTACCCTTTTCGTCACTTGCATCCACGATAAGCTTCACCTTTTCACGCTTATTGTAAACGGGTTTTGATGTACTTAAATTAATTTTTAAAAAATCAGAGTGGTTGATGAAAACCAGGCGTTCTGCCACCGGTTCATTCTGAGGAGAGAAGAGAGTAAGCTGCAGTATACCCGTAGGGAATCTGCTTTTTGGAAGATCAGCATTAAAGTTCTGGGTTTCCATCTTATTTTTGGATACGAATAAAACGCGACCATTTGACTGGGCTACCAGGGTAAGTTCTGCATCCGGTTTAACCGTTTCATTAGTTGAAATCCTGATTTGAAGTTTTTCAGGATCGGTATTATTTGCTATGATGACATAGCCTGTAGGCGAGGTTTTAGGCAGCGGGTAGGTCTTTTCAGATCCATCTTCAAAACGGATGTGTGCAGTATAAATTTCATTTATCTGAGGCAGTAATTTAAAATATCCCATGCCGGCATGTTCAGATTTGAATTCAGCAAGTTTGGAATTGTTCTTATCAGTAATATAACCGGAAACATTCATTCCCAGCCCATCAGCGCTAATTGCTTTGAAGCCTACATTTGAACGTATTCCGCTTACCAGTTCCCCGCTTTCAGGGAAAAATTGTACATCTGCCTCATTTGATGTGGACTTAACAACAAAACTTTTATTTGCTGTCGTTTTTTCATCCAGGCGTATACTAGCTAAAATTTTTCCTGATTTTAAAATGAATGGCTGGTTATTTACAAAACTGATCTCGATATTTCCCTTATCATCAGTGATGCCTTTGCCTTTTAAAATATTTCTAAAGTCCAGTTCGACACTGTAATTGACCTCCTTACGGGCCAGAACCTCCCCATCGGTATCAGTAAAGTTTATGTTTGCCAGTACTTTCTGCCCTCTGGGATCTTCCGCAAAGGAATATTTTGCCTCAGTCAGAATTCTATTTGAGATAGAATTACCAACCATAATGGTCTTATCAAAGAAATATTCTTCACCGAAATTGCGCATCCAGGTAGTATAGGCCCTGATCCGATAGTTGCCTTCTTTTAAGGAATCGGCCAAGGTAAAATCACCTGAAGAAAGGCCGGTATTAAGCGGTAATTTCAGCGATTGTTTAACTGAGTCCTTATCATTGATGAGTTCAACGTATAAGATCCTACTGTGGTCCGATAATTCATTTTTCTCGGCATTTACCACATAAGCCTTAAACCATATTTTGTCTCCAATAGCATAGTAAGGCTTATCCATATGAAGGTGTACCTTTTCCTGAGGATACTGCTGGCGGTATTTCTCAATCTGCTGGAGAATTTTTTTAAGCGGTTCGTCTTCCTGAATAAAGCCCAATAGTAATACTGAAGCCAGGAAGGAGAGTAGTAAAAAAATATGTTTTTTCATGGCGTATTAAAATACAAGAACCTTCAATTTACGAAAAAACTGAGGCATTTTTTATTTTAATGCCGGATAAATTTTTTGAGCGAAAGCGGTCAGAAGGAGTTCTTCCACATCATACTTTCAACCGGTTTAGTCGTTTTGTTATTGTATTTGGCGCTCCCTTTAGTGTTGTACATAGTTTCCACCTCCCCGTCAACAACAAAATAGATCAATTGTCCGATTGGCATACCCGCATAAATCCTGACAGGCTGTGCGCAGGAGATTTCGAGAGTCCAGGTATTACAGAAACCTACATCACCTTTTCCGGCGGTGGCATGAATGTCTATTCCCAGGCGGCCGGTACTTGATTTCCCCTCCAGGAAAGGTACATGCCGGTGAGTTTCCGTATATTCCAGAGTAACCCCCAGATATAAAGTATTTGGCTGAAGTACAAAGCCATCTTTTGGAATTTCAAAGTGGTCTATTTCATTATGAACTTTTGCATCTAAAACCCGGTTCCTATAGGTGGCCAGATATTTGCCCAGATGTACATCGTATGAATTGGTGCCTAAACAGTCCTTTTTAAACGGTTCTATAATAATATGTCCTTTGTCAATTTCTTCCAGGATGAGTTTGTCAGAAAGTATCATAAATAAGGTTAAGTTTGGCCTAAATTATGATTAATTTGAGATAGTTTTGCAGGTATTTTATTTTTAAAAATGGCTCTCGCTTATCATAAGGAATTAGATCAGTTTACATCATTCGCTATCTGGAAAATAGAGGAAACGGCGGATGAGTTGCTGGCGCAATTGCAGTTAAAGGAACATGAAAGGTCTTATCTCAATACGCTGATCAACGGCAAGCGGAACATGCACTGGCTTAGTACCAGGGTGCTTTTGAGAAGAATGATGGAAACCGATGAATATATTGACTGTAAGGTCGATTCTAATGGAAAGCCTTATCTAAGCAATTTCCCTCATTATATTTCTTTAAGTCATTCCTACGATTATGCTGCGGTAATGGTTAGTAAGAATAAGGCAGTTGGAATCGATATTGAACTCATCAAGGACAAGATCGGGCGTATTGCCAATAAGTTTATGAGCAGCGAGGAAATGGCTTTTATAGATAAGAATGAACGTATAGAGCAATTGTACGTTTGCTGGTGCGCCAAAGAAGCTATTTATAAACTACATGGCAAAAAGAACGTTAGTTTTCTTGATAATATTAAGATAGAACCATTCTCATACACTCAAAGCGGGGTCTTTAAGGCAGGACTTGAGATAGGTTCAAAGTTTAAAGCGTTTAATGTGCATTATGAGAAATTTAATGGATATATGATCGGGTATGTCTCAGATAACTATGAAGAATAAAAAGGTCATATTTCAGGATTGGGGGGTGCTTGATTACCAGGAGGCGTGGGACAGACAGGAAAAAATCTTTTCGGAGACTGTGGCTGCCAAAACTCTTAACCGGAATGAGGGTACGGAGCATCCTGTAAAGAACCATTTAATTTTTGTCGAACATCCTCACGTTTATACACTTGGCAAAAGCGGAAAGCCCGATCATTTATTATTGGATGAGCAGGGGCTGAAAGCGAAGAAGGCATCCTATTATAAGATAAACAGAGGGGGTGATATAACCTATCATGGCCCCGGACAGATTGTGGGCTACCCGATACTTGACCTTGATAATTTTTTTACGGATATACATTTGTATCTCAGGACACTGGAAGAAGCTGTTATTTTAACGCTGGCGGATTATGGTATCAAAGCTGGCAGGTACGAAGGGTTTACCGGCGTATGGCTGGATGCAGAGAATGAAAAGGCCAGGAAAATTTGCGCATTGGGTGTCCGGTGCAGCCGATGGGTTACCATGCATGGATTTGCATTCAATGTAAATACCGATCTTGAATATTTTAAGAATATTATTCCATGCGGAATTGACGACAAGGATGTTACTTCAATTGAAAGGGAACTGGGTTACAAAATCAATATGGAAGAAATAAAGCCCATACTCAAAAAACACATATTCGATTTGTTTGAAATGCATCTTTAAATGAAGCCGATACTTATTTTATTTATTTTCGGATTGGGAGTATCCTGTAACAAGGTTGAATTAAACCGAACTCCACAAAAACTTATGGATAAAACATATTTGGCACTGGGGGATTCTTATACTGTTGGCGATGCAATACTTCAGAAGGAATCGTTTCCTTATCAGCTCGTTCAGCAATTAAATGCAAGCGGCGTCAAAACAGAAGAGCCCACGGTGGTTGCATTTACCGGATGGACGACTGCTAATCTCATAACAGGAATTAGTCAGGCAAAACTTGCGGACAAATATGATTTTGTAACCCTCCTTATAGGTGTAAATAATCAATATGTCCAGGCATCAGAGGATATATACCGGAAGGAATTTCATGAATTGCTGAATACAGCTATCAGTCATTCAGGAGGTGGTAGAGCCACTGTGTTTGTATTATCGATTCCCGATTGGGGGGTTACCCCTTTTGGTAAGCTTAAAGCTCCGCGTGATGTTAGTTCTGAAATAAACCGTTTTAATGCAATAAATAAGGAAGAGGCGCATAATGCCAGCGTACACTATATTGATATAACAAGTGGCTCCAGGCTTGCGGAATCGGATCAGAGCCTTACATCCATTGATAGTCTGCATCCCTCAGGAAAAATGTATGCAGAATGGGTTAAGCAATTGCTCCCTCTGGTGCGTAAAGAGCTTTATTGAATTTTTCAGATTGACGTGAGATTATCGTCAAATAAAAATACCCTTCACGGAATCCGGAAGGGTATTTTTTTATATCACTGACCTCTGTTATGTAGAGGCAGGAAAAGGCAATTACATCATTCCGCCCATTCCGCCGCCGCCCATTGGAGGCATACCGGCATTTCCTGCATTATCTTCAGGATCATCAGCTAATACAACTTCAGTGGTTAATAGCATTGCTGCAATAGATGCTGCATTTTCCAGTGCTATACGACCAACTTTAGTTGGGTCAATAACACCAGCGCCAATTAAGTTCTCATATACATCAGTACGGGCATTGTAACCGAAATCAGCCTTGCCTTCTTTAACTTTCTGTACAACAATTGAACCTTCAATACCTGCGTTTTGACAGATCTGACGTAATGGCTCTTCGATTGCGCGTCTGATGATCGCAATACCTGTAGTTTCATCTTCATTGATACCTTTAAGATCAGCTAAAGCCTCAATAGCACGGATGAAAGCAACACCACCCCCTGCTACGATACCTTCTTCAACCGCAGCACGGGTTGCATGTAAAGCATCGTCAACACGGTCTTTTTTCTCTTTCATTTCAACTTCAGTAGCAGCACCAACGTAAAGAACTGCAACACCACCTGAAAGTTTAGCTAAACGCTCCTGTAATTTTTCTTTATCGTAATCAGAAGTTGTAGTTTCAACCTGTGCTTTAATCTGATTAACGCGGGCCTTGATATCATCAGATTTACCAGCTCCGTTAATCACGATAGTATTATCCTTATCGATAACAACTTTTTCAGCCTGCCCAAGGTAAGTCAGATCGGCATTCTCTAATTTGTAACCTCTTTCTTCAGAAATCACTGTACCGCCTGTTAAGATAGCGATATCTTCAAGCATTGCCTTACGACGGTCACCAAATCCCGGAGCTTTAACAGCTGCAACTTTCAGGGAACCGCGGATTTTATTAACAACAAGTGTTGCTAATGCTTCCCCGTCAAGGTCTTCTGCAATGATCAACAATGGCTTTCCTGTTTGAACTTGTTTTTCCAATACCGGAAGAAGTTCCTTCATTGAAGAGATCTTTTTATCGTAGATCAGAATGTAAGGATTTTCTAATTCAACTTCCATTTTATCAGCATTGGTAACGAAGTATGGAGATAAGTATCCGCGGTCGAATTGCATGCCTTCAACTGTTTTCATTTCAGTTTCAGTACCTTTTGCTTCTTCAACAGTAATAACACCATCTTTTCCAACTTTTGCCATTGCATCAGCGATCAGGGTACCGATCACTTCATCGTTATTAGCAGAGATCGAAGCTACCTGCTTGATCTTATTGTTGTCTTCGCCAACTGCCTGAGATTGTTCTTTAAGGTTTTTAACAACAGCACTCACAGCTTTATCAATACCACGCTTCAGATCCATTGGATTTGCTCCGGCCGCAACGTTCTTTATTCCGGCAGTTACAATTGCCTGAGCCAAAACAGTTGCAGTAGTTGTACCATCACCAGCCTGATCTGCTGTTTTTGAAGCAACTTCCTTAACCATCTGAGCACCCATATTCTCAAGGGCATCCTTTAATTCAATTTCTTTAGCTACTGTAACACCATCTTTAGTGATTGAGGGTGAACCGAATTTTTTATCAATAATTACGTTACGACCTTTTGGTCCCAAAGTTACTTTTACTGCATTGGCAAGAATATCAACACCTCTTTTCAGGGCGTCGCGTGCTTCAACATTGTATTTGACTTGTTTTGACATTTCTTTATAGATTTTAGATGGGAGATTTTAGATATAGTACTTAAGACCGTTTCTGAAATCTGATTTATTTAAAATTAATTCTAAGCAAGATGGAATTCTGACAGGAAATCTCCTGTCACTACAGGGTTGCAAAGATATCAGATTCACGCATGATCAGATATTCTTTACCTTCATGAGTGATCTCTGTGCCGGCGTACTTACCGTATAATACCACATCTCCTACTTTATAAGCCATAGGGATTAAATTTCCAGTTTGCTCTGCGTACTTGCCCGGTCCAACAGCTACAACAGTGCCTTTTTGCGGTTTTTCTTTTGCAGTATCAGGGATGTAAAGACCTGAGGCCGTTTTTTCTTCAGCAGGAGCAGCTTCTATAACTACCCTGTCTGCGCTAGGTTTGATATTTAATGCCATAGTGTTATTTATGTATTTTAATTAATTTGAATTAACATGTCTTGGTCGTCACTAATTATGCCAAACGGTGAAAAACGGTATTCTTGTCAATATTTCATTTAAACTGTATAATGCGTGCTTTTAATTGAAAATTCCGATGTCAACGTGTCAGTTGAATGTCAGGAATTTTCAAAAAAAAAGCCGTCAATTGACGGCTTTTTTTGAAAATATTTTTAAATTATTTTTTTGTAGTATCAGTAGGTAAAGTTATGCCTGAAGGCGCACTCACCGGGGGAGCGGATTTGTTGATCTGCTTCTGGATATCATTCATCTCCTCATTTACAACTCCTCCTCTAGGAACAACAACATTAACCATTAATGCTAATACCATTAACGAAACTGCGAGAACCCAGGTTCCCTTTTCCAGGAAATCTCCTGTCCGCTGTACTCCCATAATATTGTTTGAACCAGCAAATCCCGATGATAAACCACCTCCTTTAGGGTTTTGGATAAGTATTATCAATACCAGCAACACACATACCACGACTGCCAGAATAACTATTGCGTATAACATATTTTTTAATTTATTTTCTTTTCTAATTCCCGAATTTGGTCCGCAAAGTACGTGCTTTTTTCCGGAAATTTCAAACTTAATTTTTTGTAAGTGTCAATCGCTTTGTGAAATAACATCTGGTCGGTATAGATCTGGGCTAAAGTTTCCGAAACAAGATCGTTCGGATCTTCTGCACTCTTCCGCGCTTTGTTCTCAGTATCCAGTTTGCGTGAATCCGGGGCCTTGATATGAGGTTCTTCCCTGATGAATTTCTCTAAAATATAATCTTCCTTGCGTTTTACCTGAAAAGGGACTGTTCTCGGAGCGTTTTCCAGTTCAGCAATCGGTGATTGAAGGTGAAAAATATTTTCTATTATCTGGCTGCTCAGCTGATCTACGGAATTCCGGCGTATGCTCTGACTTGTATCCAGCTTGAATTCTACATAAGGCTGATAAGTATCAGAATGTTCTTTCCTTGTTTTATCCAGCCACCATAAAAAGGTGTAGGGCAATTTATTATCGTGGTATTTGCTTACTTTCTGATCATCTTCAGCCGGATCAGGGGATGACCATGCTTCTTTATCATTTGTTGGATCTGCCTGAATTTCAGGAGCTGTATCAAGATCACTTTCTGCAGTCAGGTAATCACCCTGGATCGAGTACCCCAGGATAAGTTGTTCAAGTTCATCCTCTTCCTGCGATGATTTGAATGCCGGTTCTGTTAATACTTCTGTTTCAGGGGTTTCATCAAGGCCTGGAATAAAGGCGAGATCTGCACTTTCAGACTCGGATTGCAGTTCATTGATGTCTTCTGCTTCTTCAGTTTCCGGAAGCTGAATTTCTTCGATGTTTGATTCAGTTTGGTTTTCAATGAATTCCTGAAGTTCAATTTCCTGGAGGTCCGGGGTTTCTTCAGAATCATCCTCTACTTCAGGACTTATGGTTTTAAGTTCTTCGGTCTGCCCGGCTTCAGTTAATTCATCTGCTGTTTCTTCTTCCGGTTCCTCAGATACGCCGGGAATATCAGCAACTGTACTTTTTAACTTCTCTGCTTCTTTAATGATCTTATAGAGAACTGTCCTGTCGGGTAGAAGGACAGCAGAACGGGCAAGTTGTTTTTCGAAATTTTCCTGGTCAGATACTGAACGGGTGAAAAAAGAATGAAGAAGCTGGCAATAGGGAAACTTCTTAAGCGAGGTTTCCAATGCCGCAGCATCTCCTGTGTTTATTACAGACGGATCTGAAATATACTTCGAAAACAGGTTTTTATCAAGCTCCTGGTAATTTGTCTGTTCCACTATTTGTTCTGTTTTTTGAAAGCTAAATATTTTTTACCAATTGGCAAAAGCCTTGTTAAAAATATCCTCTGTTAGCTGACGGTTAATTAAGGTGATTAGCTTCTGCTCCTGTGTTTGAAGTGCGCCCTGTGTTAAGCTGAATTCCTGAAAGGCCTGGAACGATTGTTCAAAATTAAGTTCGGGTGTAATGGCATTTGTATATTTTACATTCACTGTAATAGTAAGACGATTTAATCCGGCACGTTCATTACCCTGAATGGAAACGGGTCTGATAGTATAATCAGAGATCCTTCCTTCAAAATTGGCATCCGCATCCGTCCGTATGAGACTTAGACCTGATTGATTTCGAATCCGTTCCTTTAAAGCCTCCGTAAATTGCTGACTGAGATAGGGGACAACCAGTGGGGAATTATTTTCAAAGAACTGGACAGAGACGGTTTTCATTCCCGTGGTAGATGCCCCGGTGAATGAATAGGTTCCGCATGACTGATTTGCCAGAAAGAGGAATAGTATGGTTAAAGTTTTAATAGTTTTTTGTATCCTGTGCATTTTTTGGATAATCGTTAAAAGTCTAATTCTTTTATTTTGCGGTATAATGTACGCTCAGAAATGCCGAGCTCCTGGGCTGCGAGTTTTCGTTTGCCTTTATGTTTCCTCAGCGCTTTTTTAATGAGATCAGATTCTTTGTCAATCAGCGACAGGGACTCTTCAACTTCCTCTGCCTCATCCATGTGATCGTACTCTTTGTCACCCCCGCCGGGATGGTGTATAACTAATTTATGATGATCAACAGAAGGATTATTATGTTCCGGGATCTCAATATCACGGTAAAGCTTATTAATTACCTGTTGATTTGACTGGAATACATCCTTATCTCCGCCATGCTGAATAATGTCCGCGACGAGTTTTTTAAGTTCGACCATGTCTTTTTTCATGTCGAAAAGCACTTTGTAAAGAATATCTCTTTCGGAAAAGTCTTCTTTGCCCCCGTTCTGAATGCGCATCGGCAGAGAACTGCCTGCCTCATTTGGGATATAAGTCAAAAGGCTCTGGGCAGTAAGATTTCTTTCCTTTTCCAGCACAGCTATCTGTTCAGCGATATTTTTTAGCTGCCGTACATTGCCAGGCCAGCTGTAGTTCATCAGCATTTGCTGGGCACTTTGATCTAACTGAACAGATGGACTGCGGTATTTATCAGTAAAGTCAGCAATGAATTTTCTGAAAAGCAGGTTGATATCTTCTTTTCTTTCCCTTAAGGCGGGGATTTTAAGGGGAACTGTATTTAAACGGTAATAAAGATCCTCCCTGAATCTGCCAGCATTCACTGCATCAAAAACATCTTTATTGGTTGCAGCAATCACGCGGACATTCGTCTTCTGGACCTTTGAGGAGCCGACCCTGATGTACTCACCCGTTTCTAGAACGCGGAGTAACCTGGCCTGTGTACCCAAAGGCAGTTCGGCAACCTCATCCAAAAATATCGTACCGCTGTCAACTACTTCAAAGTAACCTTTACGCGAATCATGGGCGCCGGTGAAAGAGCCCTTTTCATGGCCGAATAGTTCTGAATCGATCGTGCCCTCTGGAATAGCACCGCAGTTAACTGCTATAAAGGGGCCATGTTTACGTGGACTTAATGAATGGATGATATGTGAAAATACTTCCTTTCCACTTCCGCTCTCCCCGGTTATTAAAACTGAAATGTCAGTAGGGGCTACCTGACGGGCAATATCAATAGCCCTGTTGAGCAAAGGGGAATTTCCAATTATTCCAAAACGGTTTTTTATGTCCTGAACATCCATATTAAAGATTTGTCATTATGCCTTGAGCCCTGAACGGGCTGCATATTGATTAATATAAAATTATTTTTCCTAACAAGGTGGCGGGGGTACAGCGTTCTATAAGTACGTTAACATATTCACCGGGTTTATAGTTCTCCATAACCGGGAAAACAACCGTAATATTATGTTCACTTTTTCCGGAAAAATCTTTATCTGATTTTTTCGAAAGCCCATCGATCAATACCCGGTGTGTTTTACCAATATGCTGCTCCAGCCGGTTTAAGGAACAGGCCTGCTGTTTCTTAAGGATCTCATTAAAACGGCGTGTCTTAACATTTTCAGGGATATCATCTTCAAAACGTTTGGCAGCAAGCGTGCCGGGACGCTCTGAATACGTATACATGTAGGCAAAATCATACTTTACATAATCCATCATACTTAAAGTATCCTGGTGCTCTTCTTCCGTCTCGGTGCAAAAACCGATGATCACATCCGTAGAGATAGCGCAATCGGGCATTAGCCTTTTTATAGTATCAATCCGTTCCATATACCATTCACGGGTATATGTACGATTCATTAACTCTAATACGCGGGTATTTCCGGATTGAACCGGCAGATGAATATGCCTGCAGATATTATCATGCCTGACCATAGTTTGCAGAACCTCATCTGTTATATCTTTAGGATGCGAAGTAGAAAAACGCACACGAAGCAGAGGATCAATTAATGCAACCTGTTTAAGCAGCTCAGCAAAATTCACGGTCGTCTGATTTACTGCGCTTGGATCAGAACTGTTCCACTTGTATGAATCTACATTCTGCCCGAGGAGAGTGACTTCTCTATATCCGTTTTCGAATAATTGGCGGGCTTCCTGTACGATGGATTGCGGGTCACGGCTTCTTTCCCTTCCACGGGTAAAGGGTACAACACAGAACGAACACATATTATCACAACCCCGCATTATTGAAACGAATGCAGAAATTCCATTGCTGTTTAATCTCACGGGACTTATATCTGCATAAGTTTCCTCACGCGATAAGAGAACATTCACAGATCGAACACCTTCATCAGCCTGAGAAATCAGGTTGGGAAGGTCGCGATATGAGTCGGGCCCGATTACAATATCAACCAATTTCTCTTCTTCCAGGAATTTGGATTTCAATCGTTCTGCCATACAACCCAGCACACCAATTGTCATTCCCGGCTTTTTTGTTTTTGCTGCTCCAAACTCTCTCAGCCGATTTCGAACCCTTTGCTCTGCATTATCTCTGATTGAACAGGTATTAATAAAGATCACGTCGGCTTCCTTATAGTGCGCAGTGGTTTCAAATCCCATATCCTGCATTATCGATGCTACGATTTCGCTGTCCGAGAAATTCATGGCGCAGCCATAACTTTCTATGTAAAGCTTTCGCCCGGAATATTGCCCCGGGCTTTCCAGAAGCAATGCTTCGCCCTGGCGTGTTTCATCATGCACAGTTTGGGAAGAATCATTTAAATTACCGGCGCGGTTCAACATGTTTATTAATAATTAGCTTGCAAAAATAAGAAAATTTCTATGGAATGACAATTTGGCAGATTTATTTATTTTCTTAATAAATTGATAATATTATTAATTTAAGGGCTGAGAGAGCAGAGAAATAACGTTTTTACAATATCTAAAATTGCTCATTTTAATATTTATGGTTCATAAAAAAAGCCTGGCAGTGTGGAAATGGATACTTTCAATTGTTTTGATTATAGTAGTCCTGATATCCGGCATCGCTGTCTACCTGAACTATATCTGGAAACCCATTTTAACTACCAGGATCAAGGAGGCAATTCATGCATCAACAAATGGTCTTTATCGGATTGATTTTGAAAATATCCGTTTAAATATTATTACAGGAAGTTTAAGCGTAACCAAAATTCAATTTACACCCGATACACTCGTTTATGAAAAAATGCGGTCCGATAGTCTGGCTCCAAGTCATCTGTATAAAGTTGAAGTAGCTAAACTCCACCTCAAGAGGATCCATCCCCTGAAAATTTATTTTAATGGAAACCTTGAAATGGGATCCGTGGTGATTGATAAACCGGTTCTGGAAATCGCTTTTAATAATAACAGCAATAGGGATACCCTAAAAGTAGATAGAAGAACAGCCTATCAGCGCCTTTCTCCATTTCTTAATTCAGTCAGGATTGGTGAAATATCATTCCGTGATGCCGACTTTAAGTATATTGATAACAGTGCATTGAAAAGTAATGTCACCGGATTAAAGGACCTGAACATAAAAATTACTGACCTTCTGATTGATTCTGCTTCTCAGAATGACAGATCCCGGCTTTATCATACCAGGGATATCTATGCTGACTTCAGATCATACCGGTCAATCTCCGCCGACAGCAATTATACCGTTCAAATTCAGGAGTTTCAGGCTTCTACTGCCAGGGGTTACGCAAGGATAAAAGGACTTCGTCTTATGCCCCGGTACGGTGAAATGGAATTCTCCAGGCGCCTCAATTTTCAAAAGGACCGTTACTCTATGAATTTTGACCTGATACAGTTCAATAAGATTGATTACAGGCGGTTAAACCGTGACAGAAGGCTTATTGCATCCACGCTTCAGATTTCAAAAGCAAACATTTCCATCTTTCTGAATCGTTCGCTTCCTGACTCTCTCCGCGACCGGGGATTGAATTTTCCCCAGCTGGCATTAAAGCGTTTTCAATTGGATACCCGGATTGATACGGTCCGGATTCAGGATTCGAGGGTAAATTACTCTGAATACAATCCGGATTCCCGTCGGAAAGGGACAGTCTCCTTCAGCCGGATCAACGGCCATATTGCAAATGTGACCAATGATTCGCTCAGTCTGAGCAGAAACAAGTTCAGCGATGCTAAATTAACCGCTTTGCTTATGGACCGCGGGAGGCTGAATGTATCGATGAGATTTGACCTGGCTTCAAAATCAGGGGTCTTCGGATTTAAAGGGAATGTTGGAAGAATGGATGCGGGCAATTTTAATGCGGCCATCCGTCCCCTGTCTCTAATTGAGATCCGTTCAGGCTTTTTGGAGCGGATGGATTTTGAGGCAGCCGGAAATATAAAGGAGATCTTTGGAAGTGTAACCTGTTTTTATAAGGATTTGAAAATAACTCTCTTGGAAAGGAGCCAGGAAACAACCTGGCTTAAACGGCGGGGAATCGCCTCGATATTCGCCAACGTGCTTATCATAAAAGGAGAAAATCCATCCCCGGGAGAGAATGTAAGGAAAGTTAATTTTCAGTATCTGCGTCCCGGGCATTCTTCATTCTTCAACCTTATCTGGAAGGGTTTAGCAGAAGGACTTCTGGGAACAATAGGCTTTGATTCTGAAACACAAAGGGAGATTAAAGCCAGATTGAAAAAAATGGAGATTGAGCGTTTTAACAGGGAGGAGCGGCGTGATGACCGGCTAAGAAAAAGGGATGAGCGGCGGAATAACAGGGATGAGAAAAGAAGGTGATTTTTGAGTCCTGTTCCTGTAATCGGGGAATAAAAAAAGGCCGCCTGGTTTTACCGGGCAGCCTTCAATTATTTAACAGGGTTCTTTATCCCACAAAATGGTTCCATCCAAATTCATCTGCTGATACTCCATATCTGAGTTCATTCAGAGTTTTAAATAAGCGGTTAGAGAAAATTCTGGCGGAAGCATCAGGAAGGGTATAAAGCTCGCCTTCATGGCCGATTTCAGCAATATGGGCTATCGTTGCGGCGGTGCCTACACCGAATGCATCAGTGATCCGGCCTTCTTTAATCCCCTGAATTATTTCTGTAACAGATATTCTGCGTTCTTCTACCGGAATCTCCCATTTTCGCGCCAATGTTAGTACAGTATCCCGGGTAACGCCTTTTAATATTGTATCTCTGGTTGATGGAGTGATCAACGTTCCATCCATCATAAACATAATGTTTGCCGCACCTAGTTCTTCAATATAGGCATGCTCCCGGGAATCGGTCCAGATCAGCTGATCAAATCCTTCCTGGGTAGCTTTTAGTGCAGGAAGCATTGAGCCACCGTAATTTCCAGCCGCCTTCGCAAAACCGAAACCCCCATCGCATGCGCGTGAATAATTCGTTTCGATTTTAACTTTCAGGTTTTTGGAAAAATATGGTCCGACGGGGCCTGTTAAAACGATGTACTTATAAGTTGATGATGGAGTGACCCCTAAAAAGGGATCTGTAGCAAACATGAATGGTCTGATATACAGGGTATGATTTTCTTTCCCCGGTACCCAGTCGCGGTCGATATCTACCAGGGCATAAAGACTTTGTAAGAAAATTTCGACAGGCAGTTCCGGCATGCACAAACGCTGTGCGGAAAGATTGAAACGCTCAGCATTTTTATCCGGGCGGAATATCGAGACCCTCTCGTCGGCGTGTTTATAAGCTTTGATCCCTTCGAAAAATGACTGTCCGTAATGTAGTGCGGAAATCGCAGGACTAAAACCGATCTCTGCATAGGGGATGATCTGAAAATTTTTCCATGCGCCATCACTATAATCAGCCATGAACATATGATCTGAAAATGTTCTCCCAAAAGGTAAATTTTCAAAATCTGTTTCAGCCAAGCGGGATTTAGCTGTTTTTGTTATAGAAATATTAAATGTATCAGTCACTTTGAAGAGTTTAAAATAGGATTGCAAATTAGTAATTTTTGTTCAAAAAAAACAGGGGATCATCCCGGTTCCATAACGTTTATGACCCAATTTTTACCCCAATCTTCCAACTGGTCGCTGGTCCAGAGTTCAGGATAAAAAATGCGCTTTTGAAAACGCGGAGGGAGATATTTCTGCCAATTCGTACCTCCGGTAGCTTTGATCACATCCGGTTCACGGTTTAAGTATCGCACAGCCGATTTATAGTGTACTAAAGGCCAGTTCACATTGATCAGATTATCCAGCCGGCGTAATTGTTTTTCTAATTGATCAACATCCTGATTTTCTGTTTTCAACTTTCTCAAAAGCGCCCGGAAATTTGTGGCAACGGTATTTTCTGCAAGCGTAATGAATTGTGTCGCATATTTTTTTTCAAATTGCCTGAGCGTCAGGGTCTGCTTTCCGGAGGAAAGTTCAGTAGCTCCCGACTTCCAGTAAAGGAATTCAAACTGATCTGCTATCGGGGCATTTTCCAGCTCTTTCCTTTTCTCTTTTGCAACAAGCTGGTTGAAATCTGTTGAATAGATTTCAATCATCCGGTATTGCCCGGACTGGAAGCCGCTTGCCGGGAGGAGCGACATTCTGAATTTAAGGAACTGCTCTTTTTCCATACCCTCCACCATCACCTCAAAGGAGGTTGTCAATGCTTCAAAATATGAATTTATCCGCTTAACCCGGGCTGTAAAGAATTCAGCATTCAGTTCAGGATGTTCACTGATCTGCCTGCATTCATGTAATGCCAGTTTGAAATATAATTCACTGATTTGATGATAGATAATAAAAATCTCTTCATCCGGAAGGGGAGTTTTGGGATTCTGTAAACTTAACAGGGTATCCAGATGAATATAATCCCAATAGGTTAAAAAGTCAGCAAAGAGGAGACCATCCAGGTAGGAAGCCATATCCTGGCCCATTGCTGCATATTTTTCCTGAAGTTTTTCCAGGCGTTCTCTTATTTCGGGGCTAAGATCCATCCTGCAAAGATATTAAATCCTGCAAACACCAGGATGGAGCTTTAATATAAAATCCTGAACTTAATTGTTTGATCGATCTGTTTCAGATCTTTAAGAACCTGCTTGTCATATTCGTCACTAACATCAGTTATTACGTACCCGATATTGGGATTGGTCATCAGAAACTGGGCTAGAATATTAATATGGTGTGCAGCAAAAACCTGGTTGATCTGAGCCATTATACCGGGAACATTCTTGTGGATATGGATCAAACGGTGAGCACCTGCCTTCCGGGGAAGCTGAAGATTAGGAAAGTTGGCACTCATGTATGTATCTCCTTTATTAATAAAATCGATCATACGTTTGGCAATGAATTCGGGGTTTCGGGGATTATTTTTCGGATCGTCGAAAACCACGATTCCCATTTCTGTACAGAGTTCCAGCGATAGTTTTTGCCGGCTGCTTCCAAGTACGCCTATCGTTTTTAGTTTAACCGCCCGTTCAAGCTTTTCTCTTTCAAGGTGTTCATCCGAAGCAAGTAGCATCATTCCTACATCCGGCACATATTTCTCTTCAAAACTGGTTTTATGCCGGATCGAAAACCCATCTTTCTTTAAAGTTTGAATAGCTAGCGCTGGAACATCCCCGATAACCAGGCAAAGGATACGGTTTTTAGGATAAGATATGGCACGGGGTAAATTATTCACATATAGGAATTCATCGAAACTCGGGGTAATGTGATCAGCCTTTTCAGCCACGGTTTTCCGTTCGATATTTTCTGTAAACGCATAGAATTTTTTAATCATCCCGAACTCTTTCAGCTGGAAATCAGAATGGCCGTCACCTATGCCGTAAATTTCACCCTGAAGTTTAAGTTCTTTAAGAAGGGTAACTTTCCCCCCTTCATTAGATAAAGGATTTTCTGCGTCATATCCGATAATCTTATCGTTCTCATCGAACAAAAAAGTGTTTGCATAGATATTTTCTTTCCGGATATGATAAGGTAAAACCACTGGTGTAATAAATTCCTTAAATCCTCCGGAAACGATAAGTACAGTATCTGCATGCTTCTTGAAAAAAGTTTTATTGCGCAAAAACGATGCGGATACTTTCTTCTTTAAACGGGTGATAAGCTGTTTCAGGTGCGCTTTATTTGCCTCCAGTAGAAGCACCCGGGCAGTAAGACTTTCGCGGAAAGACATTTTTCCTTCCATTGCCGCATTGGTCAGATCTTCGATCTTTTGATAAATAGCTTCTCTGTCAGGGTGATTTTTTAATGAAATGCGTGCCAGTTCATCAAGTGCTTCCACTTGTGTAAATGTGCTGTCGAAATCTATGATGTAAAACTGCTTCAATGGAATTTATTTTGTGGGATGCTTAATTTTTCTTGTAAACCTGGCAGATAAATCGGATAGAATCTTTAACCGGCCTGAACTCCAAATTTAGGGTCTTTTTAATCTTAACATTGGAAAAGCTTCGTTTTTTTGATGCGCTGCGAATGGTGTCCCGTGTAAGGTTGGAATTCTTTCCCCGTATCCCGGAGATCATCCGTGTCCCCATATAAGCGAGCTGAAGCATCCATGGTTTTAAAGGGATAGTAGGAGCTGGCTTTTCGAATTGCTGTGAAATTTCTGTAAACAGGTCTTTGTACGTCCAGTTTTCAGCATTTATAATAAAACGCTGGTCATAAATATCGCTTTCCATCAGAAGGATCATACTATGGGCCACATCTTCCACATCAACATATCCAAAACTTCCCTCGGGATAGTACTTCATTCCTTTCTGGATAGCCCGGAATAGTTGCCCGCTACCTTCCTCACCAGCATTCTTCCCTATAATGATTGAAGGATTTACGATCACTGTCTTCAAACCTTCGGCTGCTGCCCGAAATACCTCCATTTCGCTTTCGTATTTGGATATAGCGTATGAGCTCTGAGCAGGATTGAATTCCCAGTGATCTTCTTCGGTGATGAGGGCGCCATTTTTACTGTTACCTATTGCTGCTACGGAGCTAACATGTAAAAATTTTTCAATTTTATGGTCCATGCAGATATTTAGAAGGTTCATGGTGCCTTCAATGTTGACCCTGAGCATTTCCTTTTTGTCAGCCGGGCTGAAGGAAATAAATGCCGCACAGTGGTAAACTTTAAGGACCCCTTCCATAGCCTCTTTCAGCGCGAAATAATCCAGAAGATCCGCGTTACGCCATTCAATAGCTTCTTCATATTCAAGAAGCGGGGGAATTTTAGAATTAGCGCGCTTTAGTGCCCGGACCTTTTCCCCTTTCAGCAGCAGTTGCCGGATTAATTCAGAACCTAAAAAACCGGTTGCGCCGGTGACTAAAATCATCCGAGTGAATTTTTTTAAATGCTTTCAAAAGTAATTGAATAAACTGATATTTGCTTTGAGTCTGTTTGCTTAATCCCATTCTTTCATCAATTTTACTTTTTGCATATATTTCATATATTTTAATGAATGAAGATGGGAAATAACTAAGGCATTCAGAACGAACACATATGCTGCTATCAGATTTTTTATCTCCTGTTAATACCGATTCCCTCACACCTAAAAATGGTTTTTATACCAGCCATTTAGGTGAGAAGATTGAAATATATCGAGTTGATTTTCCAGATCTGGATAATAATCAATATGATATTGCTATTGTTGGGGTACTTGAGGATCGCAACGCGATAAATAATGAAGGTGCTGCCCTGGGTCCTGATTATTTCAGGGCCAAGTTCTACGAGCTGAATGAGGGGAATTATAATAGCAGGATCATCGATCTTGGAAATATAAAACCTGGACATAAGGTCTCTGATACCTATATCGCTTTAAAACTGGTAGTGGCTGAACTTATAAAGAAGAATATTCTGCCTGTAGTTATTGGCGGAGGCCAGGACCTGACTTACCCGCAGTTTATGGCCTATGAGGAACTGGAGCAGAAAGTGGATCTGCTCGTGATTGATTCTCATTTCGACCTGGATGAAAATGCAGACGGAACCATAGAAACCACTTCTTTTTCGTACCTGAATAAGATATTCCTGCACGAACCCAATTTCCTGTTCAACTTCAGCAACATGGGTTATCAAACTTATTTTGTAAGTCAGGATAGTTTGAAGGTGATGGACAAATTATATTATGATGTTCATCGTCTGGGTGATTTTGCAAATGGGATTAATATTTCGGAGCCGATAATCCGCAATGCGAATATGATCAGCTTTGATATCTCAGCCATTCGTTCATCAGATGCCGGCGCAAATTCAAACGCTTCGCCCAATGGTTTTTACGGGGAAGATGCCTGTCAGATCTGTCGTTACGCTGGAATGAATGATAAGCTTTCATCCATTGGATTCTATGAGTTTAATCCGGCCTTCGATCAGAATGGTCAGACTGCATTATTACTTGCGCAGATGGTCTGGTATTTTATTGAAGGCTTTTATAACCGGAAGAATGAATTTCCGATGCTTCCCAAGTCGCAGTATATTACTTACCGGGCTAATTTAAAAGACGGCTCGCATGAGCTTGTTTTTGTTAAGAGCAAGAAATCTGACCGCTGGTGGATGCAGGTCCCATACCCGACCGGTTTATCTAAAAATGAAAGGCACCATCTTGTTCCATGCCGTTATGAGGATTATCAGTTGGCTAATTCCGGTGAAATGCCCGATTTGTGGTGGAGAACATATCAGAAGCTGATTTAGTTGATTATTGCGTTTTTAGCTGCCTTTATGAAGTTTGGTAGGTAATCAGCTAGGCCGGATTACACTGGTCTTTTAAATAATTAAAATCCTTAATTCATCTTTCAACTCATAATTTATAACCCGAAATCAAAAGCCATAATCCTTAACTACATTTCATGCTACTACTCGGAATCGATATCGGAACTTCATCTATTAAAGTATCAGTCATTGAATCTACTACCCAGGGCTGTATTTGTACAGTTCATTATCCGGATACGGAAACCCTGATCATTGCAGAGCAGCCGGGATGGGCTGAGCAGAGTCCGGATATGTGGTGGGAGAACACACAGCAGGCCATTTTAAGAGCAAATGCAACTAAACTTTATGATCCCCGGGATATCGCTGCCATTGGAATTGCCTATCAGATGCATGGCCTGGTGCTGGTGGATAAGTATGGGAATGCACTGAGGAATTCAATAATCTGGTGCGACAGCCGGGCTGTGGAGATAGGGAATGAGGCATTCCGGCAGATCGGACAGGAGAAATGCCTTTCGGCGATGCTGAATTCGCCTGCAAATTTTACAGCTTCGAAATTGTACTGGGTAAAGCAGAATGAGCCTCATATTTATGGGCAGATAGAAAAGCTAATGCTGCCGGGCGATTTTATTGCCATGAAATTTAGCGGAGAGATAAGCACGAGTATTTCTTCTCTCTCTGAAGGGGTTTTTTGGGATTTTGAGAAAGATGAACTTTCTGAGGATATCAGCAGATATTTCGGATTTGATAGAGATTTAATACCCGATATCCGGCCGGTATTCTCCGAGCATGGGAGGTTGAGCGGGGAAATGGCAGATGAGTTATCCCTGTTAAAAGGCATACCAATTACTTATAAATCAGGAGATCAGCCTAATAATGCCCTATCATTAAATGTATTAAGACCCGGGGAGGTGGCAGCAAATGGAGGCACATCAGGGGTCATTTATGGGGTAACCGACCAGCTTACTTCTGATCCGCGTTCACGCGTTAATACATTTGCACATGTTAATTATACTCCGGATCAAAAAAGGCTGGGCGTACTGCTTTGCATTAATGGTACAGGGATAATGAACCATTGGGTTAAAGATGTAATTTCCGGCGGTTCCAGTTATGATCAAATGAATGAGGAAGCCAGGAAGGTATCTCTGGGAAGCGCAGGTTTAAGGGTTTTACCTTTTGGGAATGGGGCTGAAAGGATGCTGGATAACCGGACTGTCGGTGCTCATTTTCATAATATTGATCTTAATTTGCATTCACGTGCTCATGTTTTCCGGGCAGTTCAGGAAGGAATCGCTTTTGCATTTCGCTATGGCCTCGATATCATGCGCGAGAATGGCATGAAACCCGGATTGATCCGGGCCGGGAAAGCCAATTTATTTTCCAGTGAACTTTTTATTGAGGCCTTCGTCAATTCATGTGCTGTACCGCTCGAATTGTATTCCAATGAAGGAAGCATCGGCGCCGCCATTGGTGCCGGAATTGGATTAGGAGAACTTAGTCTGGAGAGTGCCTTCAGCAATATTAAGCCACTAAAAGTTGTTGAGCCTTCAATGGCGAAGGAATATGAAGAGGTTTACCAGGAATGGAAAGGATTGCTTGAAGAGAGGCTGAAATCAGAAAGCCATTAATTATCTGGAAGCCCGTTTCCCAATCTGCTTAAAAAATCCATTTAATTCTATAAATTAGAAAACCAAACCCCTTAGTATGTCAAATATAGTTACAGGAGAAAAAGAATTTTTTAAAGGTATTGGCCGGATTAAATACGAAGGACTTGAATCTGATAATCCGCTGGCTTTCCGCTGGTACGATGAGAACAGAATAGTGGCAGGCAAAACCATGAAGGAAACTTTACGCTTTGCTTGTGCCTACTGGCATTCCTTCGTTGGAAACGGTTCGGATCCTTTTGGTGAACCGACACATCTGTTCCCCTGGAATGAAAGTAGCGATGCCCTCGAACGGGGAAAAGCTAAAATGGATGCAGCTTTCGAATTCATAACCAAAATGAACCTGCCTTTCTATTGTTTTCATGATGTTGATGTAGTAGATTTTGGAAATGATATTTCGGAAAATGAACGCAGACTTCAGGCTATAACTGCTTACGCCCGCCAAAAGCAGGATGCCAGCGGGGTAAAATTATTATGGGGAACAGCCAACCTCTTTTCACATCACCGTTATATGAACGGAGCAGCAACTAATCCCGATTTTCATGTTTTGAGCCACGCGGGAGCCCAGGTTAAGGCCGCACTTGATGCCACAATCAACCTTGGAGGAGAAAATTATGTCTTCTGGGGTGGCCGGGAAGGTTATATGAGTCTTCTGAATACCAATATGCAACGCGAGCAGGATCATTTTGCCCGGTTCCTTCACATGGCTAAAGATTATGCCCGAAAGCAAGGCTTTAAAGGCACTTTTTTTATTGAACCAAAACCCTGTGAGCCTACTAAGCATCAGTACGACTATGATGCGGCAACAGTGATCAGCTTCCTGAGGCAATATAACCTGATGGATGATTTTAAATTAAATATTGAAGTCAATCATGCAACTCTTGCCGGACATACTTTCCAGCATGAATTACAGGTTTCTGCCGACGCCGGGTTATTAGGATCTATTGATGCCAACCGTGGAGATTATCAAAATGGATGGGATACCGACCAGTTTCCGAATAATATTAATGAAATTACTGAAGCCATGCTGGTTATTATTGAGGCAGGTGGATTACAGGGGGGAGGAATAAACTTCGATGCCAAGATCAGAAGAAATTCCACGGATCCGGCCGACCTGTTCTACTCCCATATTGGCGGTATGGATACCTTTGCCCGTGCACTCATTACTGCAGATCAGATCCTTCAAAACTCCGACTATAAAAAATTCCGGCAAGACCGTTATGCTTCCTTTGATTCCGGAACAGGGAAAGATTTTGCAGCAGGTAAACTTACTCTGGAAGATCTGAGAGCCTATGCTATAGATAAGGGTGAGCCTGAAATGAGAAGCGGTAAGCAGGAGTACCTGGAGAATTTGGTAAATAGATTTATTTAAATCAACTTGGTTTCCGCGATTTCTGAAGCGAGAAATCTGCGCATAATTCCCAGGTGATTAAAAAACCTGGGATTTACAGATTTTTCAGTCCTTCCTCTTTCAGTCAAGGGCAATTTTGAGGGTATATTCAATGAAAGGGTCAGCTAAAACTTTATTCCAATATCCCTGTCCCATCCTCAATATCAACTACATAAGCCAGCATCTCCGTACCTGTTTCCGCTCTATAAGCCTTTGAAATTTGTTTTATTAAGTCTTCCACAGCCGCGGCTTTTATGAGGTTAATGGTACACCCTCCAAAGCCCCCGCCCATCATACGTGCGCCGAGCACATCCGGTTCAACCGAAACAAGATCAATAAGGATGTCAAGTTCCTTGCAGCTGACTTCATACTGATCCCTTAATCCCGCATGAGTTTCAAACATTCGCCTCCCAAAAGAGGAGAGATCATTGTTCTCAAGATCCCGGGCGCCATTAAGCAAACGTTGAATCTCAGATACAACATAGCAGCATCTTTTATACACGGTCTGATTATACGGCTTGACATACTTGAGGAGCATTTCCTCTGTAGAGTGCCGCAGGCTTTGCAGAGCCGGTTCCTCTTTTTGTATCAGCCTGAGACCTTCCTCGCATTGGCTCCGGCGTTCATTATAAGCTGAAGATGCAAGAGAATGCTTTACTCTTGTATCAAATAGAACGATTTTAATATCTTCCGAATGGAAAGGAACATAGACATGTTCCAGGCTTTCGCAGTCCAGTCGGATCAGATGGCCCTTTTTGCCATAAATACTGGCAAACTGGTCCATGATGCCACATTTAACTCCCACAAATTGATTCTCAGCAGCCTGTGACATTTTTACCAGGTCCATTGAATTGTATCCCAGATTAAATAGCTGGTTTAACCCATAAGCTGTAGCACATTCCAGAGCAGCAGAGGATGACAAGCCGGCCCCGGGAGGAATATCCCCTCCGAATACAATATTGAATCCTCCGATATCGTGATTTTTATTTTTTATCTCCTCTACAACCCCCAGAATGTAATCAGGCCAGAGTTTACCAGATGGCTGAATATTGGGAATACGTGTCTGGAAACTTTCATTGTAATCCAAAGAATGGATTGCGATTACCTGGTCGTCTCGTTTATGGATCCCCATATAAATTGCTTTATTGATGGAAGCAGGCATTACGAATCCCATATTATAATCCGTATGCTCCCCGATCAGGTTAACTCTTCCAGGTGCTCTGACTATTAACGGAGTCTGACTGAAAAGCTCCCTGAACTTTCGCTTTATCAGATGAGGGTAATCTGTTTTTTCGCTTTCCATAATTTGTTGAAGCAAAGTAATAAAGTTAATGTGAGGCGTTATACTTATTTTAAGTTTTAAATAAATTATAGTTTTGCAAGTCTGCGGTCTTAATATCTTGATAATCCATGAAATATTTAAAGTCTTTACTGTTTTGCCTATTATTATTATTTTCAGTCCTTGCTAGGGCACAATCCGGCTCTTTTGTTGTCACGGGAACCATCAGCCCTTCACTTAATATATCTAAATTGTTTTTCACCCGGAGCAGCTTTTATGGAGGAGATGCAAAAACTCAGGCTATAACCATTCTGAATGGAAAATTTACTATTAAAGGCAATATAGATGCGCCCGGTCCTGCATTTTTATCCCTGTCGGGAGATTATAAGGCCGATCCATCCAAGGTCAGGCAGTTTATACTGGATGAAGGAAATATTCGTATAACGATCAAAGATGATCTGACTAAGGCTACAGTAAGCGGATCAAAGGCACAGGATGATGTGACCCGGTATACTAAGGAACAGGTTCCTTTTGTCGCAAAGTTAAATTCTATCAATGAGGAGGCACAGAAAAAGTCAAGTTCCGGGATTTCTCCGGATTCCGTGGCCGCCCAATACAGGTTGCCATTCAGGGACGCCCAAACTGAACTTTTGAAATTTCAAAAGAGTTTTATCATTGAAAATCCACAGGCTTTTATTTCCCTTCTTTTAATTCCGGATCTTGCCCGAGCATCGCAAAATTTTATCGAAGCGGATTCGCTTTTCAATCTGCTGGACACAAAAATCAGATCCACTTCTACCGGAAAAATGATCAGGGATTTTATTGGTAAAGAGAAGAAAATTTCTGTAGGCGCTGTAGCACCTGCGATTTCGATGGCTGATACTTCAGGCAAATCGTTTTCTTTATCAAGCCTGAGAGGTAAATATGTTCTGATCGATTTTTGGGCGGCATGGTGTGCCCCTTGCAGAGATGAAAATCCAAATGTAGTGATGGCTCATCAAACCTTCAAAGACAGGGGCTTTACTATCCTTGGGGTTTCTTTAGACCGGACCAGGGAAGCCTGGATAAAAGCAATTCATAAAGATAATTTGAAATGGCAGCACGTTTCCGACCTCAGGGAATGGCAAAGTTCTGCGGCTGTTCTTTATGGAATTACCAGTATTCCCCGAAATTTCTTACTTGACCCAAGGGGTAAGATCATCGCCCGCGATCTTCGCGGACCTGATCTTATTGATAAATTGAATGAAATTTTTCCGGAGAAAGTAATTAAATAGCAGGCATTTCGAACCAGCCAGATAGTATTCCGTTTTCCTTTCCGGGAATTTACATCAGATCAGCACCTATATCAGGGCGGAAATACCTTCCGTCGAAATAGATCCTGCCCGCATCAGCCGTGGCTTTTTGAACCGCATCAAAAAGATTGTCATCGAGTGCGGTTATTGCCATAACACGACCGCCGCTGCTTTTTACAAGTCCGTTTTCCAGTTCAGTTCCGGCATGAAATGCAACCGAATGTCTAAGATTATCCATTCCGGTAATCACCTTTCCTTTCAGATATTCGCCCGGATAACCACCAGCCACGAGCATAATTGTTACCGCGGTTTTGGAAGATATCTTCAGCTCTCTTTCAGCGAGGTTCCCCTCCGCTACTCCTAAAAACAGCTCAATCAGGTCACTCTCAATTCTGGGGATAACACTTTCGGTTTCAGGATCGCCCATCCTTACATTGTATTCAATAACATAGGGTTCTTTGCCTTGAGGGGACTCACTGGCCATCAGTCCAATAAAAATAAAACCCTTATAAGGTATCCGGTCGGATTTTAACCCTTCAATGGTAGGAATGATAATCCGGTCCTCCACCTTTTTCATAAATTCGGCATCCGCAAAAGGTACTGGTGAAACTGCTCCCATACCTCCGGTATTTAGGCCTGTATCACCCTCTCCGATACGTTTATAATCTTTTGCTTCCGGGAGGATTTTGTATGATTTTCCGTCAGTGAGCACGAAAACTGAAAGTTCTATACCAGTAAGGAACTCTTCAATTACCACCCTGCTGCTTGCTTCTCCGAATTTCCCTTCGGCGAGCATTGCTTTAAGTTCAGCTTTAGCTTCATCAAGCGTTTCGCAGATCAACACACCTTTTCCGGCGGCCAGTCCATCAGCTTTTAATACAATTGGCAGCTTCTGGCTTTCCAGGTATATTAAACCCTCCTTTAAAGTTGATTTAGTAAATGATCTGAATGCTGCGGTAGGAATTCCATGTTTGATCATGAACTGCTTTGAAAAATCCTTGCTTCCCTCAAGCTGAGCGCCCTGTTTTTGCGGACCGATAACGGGAATGTGCCGGAGCTCATCGCTTTCAAGGAAAAAATCATGAATACCTTTAACCAGAGGTTCTTCCGGTCCTACAACTACCAATTTTATATTATTCTTGAGCGCAAAAGTACCAATGCCTTCGAAATCTGTAAGTTTTAGGTTTACATTCTTACCGTAGGCTCCGGTACCAGCATTTCCCGGAGCTATAAATAATTGGGACAGATGCTCACTTTGGGCCATTTTTGAAGCAAAAGCGCTTTCTCTTCCGCCTGAGCCGAGTAGTAGGATATTCATTCTGTAAAGATATTTGATAGATTTGAAATTTTATTGGAATTTCTTATAATCTCCCCCAAATGGCCAGGGTCGTTTTATTTAATCCTTTATAAATCATCAAACCTCTTGTTGACATTAACCCTTCTTTACATTTGCAGGAAACTTAACGATGAGGACTTTGGCCAGGTCCCGGTACCTGGCTGCAGCGTTTTTTCAGCGGTCTCATTCACGCCTAAGAACATAAATTCTTCATTAAATAATCGTAATTTTGCACTCCAATTATGCCATTCTGGCTAAAGAAGCAGCGTGGCTTAGTTGTTGTGCAAATTGGTTTTTACTATTTAAATTAACATGTTAGGAATTATAAGTAAACTTTTTGGAAGCAAATCCAGTCGCGATATAAAATTAATCCAACCACTCATTGAACAAACAAAGGAAGAATATGCTAAGCTGGCTTCACTAAGTAATGATGAGCTAAGGCAGAAAACTCTTGATTTTAAGTCCCGGATCCAGGCCTACCTTTCGGATATCGATAAAGAAACAGCTGATGTAAGAACAAAGGCTGAATCCGAAGATCTTCCTATAAACGAGAAGACAGATCTTTACGATCATCTGGATAAACTTCAGAAAGACCGGGATAAAGAACTTGAAAAGATACTTCTTGAAATATTGCCCGAGGCCTTTGCGGTAATGAAAGATACTGCTCGCCGTTTCACGGAGAATAAGACACTTGAAGTTACAGCTACCCAGGCTGATAGGGAATTAGCTGCTCGGAAGCCAAATGTAATCATCCAGGGAGATAAAGCTATTCACCACAATACCTGGCTTGCCGCAGGCACAGAGGTAACATGGAATATGGTGCACTATGATGTACAGCTCATTGGTGGCGTGGTTCTGCACCAGGGAAAGATCGCCGAGATGGCTACGGGTGAAGGAAAAACCCTCGTAGGAACCTTGCCTGCCTATCTTAATGCTTTATCCGGCCAGGGAGTGCACATCGTTACGGTAAATGATTATCTGGCCCGCCGTGACTCTGAATGGAACGGGCCGCTTTTCGAATTCCACGGTCTGACCGTTGATTGTATCGATAAGCATCAACCTAATTCTGAAGATCGCCGCAAAGCCTATCTGGCTGATATTACGTTTGGTACCAATAATGAATTCGGATTCGATTACCTGCGTGACAATATGACATTGAACCCGGAAAGTCTGGTTCAGCGTAAACTTCATTTTGCAATGGTGGATGAGGTGGATTCAGTTTTGATTGACGACGCCCGGACTCCCCTGATCATTTCTGGTCCTATCCCGCGCGGAGATGAGCATGAATTTTATGATTTGAAGCCACGGATTGAAAAACTTGTTACTGCTCAGAAAAATTATATCAACGGTGTTTTAAACGAAGCTAAAAAAGCGATTGCAGAAGGCCGGACGGGTGCACAGGAAGGCGGACTGGCCTTATTGAGAGCGTACCGTGGTTTGCCAAAGAGCAAGGCCCTGATCAAATTTCTGAGCGAATCGGGCATCAAGCAGGTGCTGACCAAAGCAGAAAACCATTATATGGAGAATCAGAACAAGGAAATGCCAACCGTTGATGCGGAGCTTTTCTTTGTAATTGATGAAAAGAATAACCAGGTTGAATTGACAGAAAAAGGTATCGAACTGATCACTGCATCCGGCGAAGACCAGAGTTTCTTCGTTATGCCTGATGTTGGAACTGAGATTGCCGAACTTGAGAAATCAAACCTTTCAACAGAAGAAAAGATCGAAAAGAAAGATGCACTCATGCGTGATTTTTCCATAAAATCAGAACGTATTCATTCAGTGAATCAATTATTGAAAGCCTATACCTTATTTGAAATTGACGTGGAGTATATCGTTGATGAGGGTAAGATCAAACTGGTCGATGAGCAGACTGGCCGAATTATGGATGGCCGTCGCTATTCAGATGGATTGCATCAGGCAATTGAAGCAAAGGAAAATGTAAAAGTCGAGGATGCTACCCAGACCTATGCGACCATTACCCTTCAGAATTTCTTCAGAATGTACCATAAGCTTTGTGGTATGACGGGTACTGCTGTCACCGAGGCGGGAGAGCTATGGCAGATTTATAAACTGGATGTAGTTGAGATTCCGACCAATGTTACTGCGCAGCGAAAGGATCATGAGGATATGGTTTATCGTACTGTTCGTGAGAAATATAACGCGGTTGCGGATGAAATAACAAAACTTACCCAAGCAGGCCGTCCGGTTCTTGTGGGTACTACTTCGGTGGAGATCTCGGAATTGCTGAGCAGGATGCTGAAATTAAGGGGAATCAAACATAATGTCCTGAATGCAAAACTTCACCAGAAGGAAGCAGATATTGTTGCTGAGGCCGGACAATCCGGAACAGTAACAATCGCAACCAACATGGCGGGTCGTGGAACGGATATTAAACTTGGTGCGGGTGTTAAGGAAGCAGGGGGTTTAGCGATCATCGGTACGGAACGTCATGAATCACGCCGTGTTGACCGTCAGTTAAGAGGACGGGCAGGTCGCCAGGGAGACCCGGGTTCCAGCCAGTTTTTTGTTTCATTGGAAGATAACCTGATGCGGCTTTTCGGATCTGAGCGTATTTCCAATATCATGGTCAGAATGGGGATCGAAGAGGGTGAAGTTATTCAGCACTCAATGATCACCAAATCTATTGAGCGTGCGCAGCGTAAAGTGGAAGAGAATAACTTTGGTGTAAGAAAGCGTTTGCTGGAATATGATGATGTAATGAATTCACAAAGGACCGTGATCTATTCCAAGCGTAAAAATGCGCTGTTTGGTGAGCGTCTGGATGTAGACCTGAATAATACCATTTTTGATGTAGTTGAGGATATTGCATCAGAATATAAGGAACAGGGCAATTATGAAGGCTTCCAGATGGAGATCATCCGGATCTTTTCTGTTGACCCGGAGATCACAGAGAAGGAATTTGCAGAAACAAATGCACATAATCTTACTGACAGGATCTTTGCAAAGATTGATGATTTTTATCATCGTAAACTTGAAGCCATTGCAAATCAGACCCTGCCGGTTTTGAAGGATGTGTTAAAAGAGCGCGGCGATTATATTGAAAATATTGTCGTGCCGTTTTCTGATGGAACCCGTTCAGTACAGGTTTCCACCAATCTGAAGAAAGCAGTACAGAGCAATGGTCACGAGGTTTTCAAGGCTTTCGAAAAAACAGTGGTGCTTGCCCTGATTGATGATGCCTGGAAAGAGCATCTTCGTGAAATGGATGAGCTTAAGCAATCCGTTCAGAATGCTGTATATGAGCAGAAGGATCCATTGATTGTATACAAAATGGAGGCTTTCAACATGTTTAAGCAAATGCTTGCAACTGTTAATAAGGATGTAGTCAGCTTCCTGTTTAAAGGAAATATTCCTTCCCAGGAACCCGCTCAGGTTCGTGAAGCCCGTCCGCTGCCGCGCCAGGATATGAGTAAGTTAAAGGTTTCAAAGCCCGAACTTGCACAGGTTTCTAGTGGAATGCCGGTTGACGATACACGCGAACTGCAAAAAACACAACCTATCCGGGTAGAGAATAAAATTGGCAGGAACGATCCTTGTCCTTGCGGCAGTGGTAAGAAGTATAAGAATTGCCATGGTATGGGACTTGCATAAAAAAGTGCAAAGAAGACTTCTCATCGGATTTTTATTTACGCTCGTTTTCTGTCAATGTGCATTTGCACAGGAAAAAGGGAAAGTAGAGGTAATAAAAGATCCCCTGATCGATAGTCTTATAAGCCGCCGTTTGGAATTAAACCGAACGGTAAGCACAGGCAATACCATTTCATCTTCAGGATTCAGGGTTCAGATCTTTTCAGGTTTGGATCGTCAGGATGCTTATTCGGAACAGACGAAATTTAAATCCCTCTATCCGAATATTACCAGCTATATCAGTTATACTCAGCCTTATTACAGGCTACGTGTGGGTGATTTTCGGACAAGACTGGAAGCTGAAAAGTTTATGAATGAACTAAAGAAATATTATTCCTCCCTCTTTATATTTTCTGAAAGGATAAACCCCCGATAATGCTTAAAAATAAAATCAGCCTTTTGGCAAGTGAGATTCACGACGATGTGGTTGCCAACCGGCGGCATCTGCATGCAAATCCTGAGCTTTCATTTCAGGAATACCAGACCTCGGCCTATGTTGCTGCTAGGCTTGATGAGCTGGGGATAGCATATCAGAAGATGGCAGATACTGGCCTGGTGGCCATTATTAAAGGCGCAAAACCCTCTGATGCGGTGATAGCCCTCAGAGCTGACATGGATGCTTTGCCCATTGAGGAGGCTAATGATGTACCTTACAAATCTAAAAATCCGGGGGTGATGCATGCCTGCGGACACGATGTTCACACTTCTTCTTTACTGGGTACGGCAAGGATCCTCACCGAGTTAAAGAATGAATTCGCGGGTACTGTAAAACTAATCTTCCAGCCTGCCGAGGAAAAATTGCCCGGCGGTGCAAGCCTGATGATCCGGGACGGGGCTTTGGAAAATCCAAAACCGCAGGCGGTTATTGGCCAGCATGTTATGCCTTTGATCGAAACCGGAAAAGTTGGCTTCCGGGCGGGAAAATACATGGCTTCAACTGATGAGATCTATGTCACTGTACATGGAAAGGGGGGACATGGAGCCCAGCCTCAGCAGAATATTGATCCGGTATTGATCACATCTCATATTATTGTTGCCCTGCAGCAGATTGTAAGCCGTGTTGCTGATCCGAAAATTCCCTCAGTTTTATCCTTTGGAAAGGTAATAGCAAACGGGGCTACCAACGTGATCCCCAATGAAGTTTATCTGGAAGGAACTTTCCGTACAATGGATGAAGAATGGCGGGAAAAGGCTCATCAAAAGATGAAGAAACTGGCGGAGGGAATTGCAGAAGCAATGGGTGGAAGCTGTGACTTCAATATCATGCGGGGATACCCTTTCCTGATTAATGAGGAAAAGTTAACTGCTGACCTTCGTGGATTTGCAGAAGACTATTTGGGTAAGGAAAACGTTCTGGATCTGGATATCTGGATGGCTGCAGAAGATTTTGCTTATTATTCCCAGGTTTCTGATGCTTGTTTTTACAGGCTGGGTACGGGAAATGAGAAGCGTGGAATTACCTCATCTGTGCATACGCCCACTTTTGATGTGGATGAAAGCTCATTAAAATTGAGTACCGGCCTGATGACCTATATTGCCTTGAAACAATTGGGCAATTAGAATTTTATCCGGAACTGAATTGCGTTTTTGGAAGATACTATGAAAAAGATAAGTCTGTTTTTAAGTTTAATGTTGATCTGGGGCCTTGGTTTTGCCCAACAAATTCCGCGTTTTAATCCGGATACTGTGTTAACGGTTACCATCGATTCAGCAATTACAGTTACTTCAACCCGCCTGACCGTGGAATCATTTATCAACGAGATAATCAATGATACCAGCTTTTATGCTGCTTTTCGCAACATGAAAAAATATACCTTCACAGCGGAGAACCGCGTTTTTACTTACGACAAAAAAAATGCGGTGGAAGGAAAAATATACAGGAAGATCTTCCATAATAACAACGGTCCTTACAAGATGCAGTTTCTGGAGAAGCAGGATCAGGGAAAGGTGTATAAGAAGAACGGCAAATATTCCCTTTATACTGTTGAGATGTTTGATTACATCTTCATGAACGCATATAATTCAGACTTTATTCCATCTGCTCCGATTAGCGGGGAAAAGGGTGAAAGCAATGAATCCTATAAGGATAAATTAAAGACTCTCATCTTCAGTCCGGGCCGGCCGATAAAAGGTGTCCCATTCATTGGTAATAAAACCCAGTTGTTTACTCCCAATATGAGGCAGTATTATGATTATTCCTTTTTCCGTGGAACCTATCTGGATTCAATCCCCGTTTACAGATTCAAGGTTGCCATGAAACCAGGACTTTCCAACTGGACCAAAGATGGTCTGATGATCAAGGAACTTACTACCATTTTTGATATGCGCAACTTCCAGATCCTGGGCCGTTTTGTGGATATGAAGTATGATAATCTGGCATTCGATTTCGATGTTCAGATGAATATCGAGCTGGGTTATTTCGGCCAGGATCAGACCCTTCTGCCTACGAAAGTTACCTATCAGGGAAACTGGGATATCCCTTTTAAGAGAGAGGAACGGGCCAGCTTCCTTATTCTGCATAAGGGATACAATATGGGAAAATAGCAAATCCGGCTATTTATCAATTAGCGCTGGAGTAAATGGTATAATGCTTCCGGAAAACAAATAGATTCATTAATTTTAAATCCCAGGCTAAAAAATTTGATCCCTAAAGAGACCGTTGAAAAAATAATTGAAACATCCCGTATTGAGGATGTTGTCGGTGATTTCGTGTCTTTAAAACGGAGGGGTACCAGTTTAATTGGCCTATGCCCCTTTCATAATGAAAAAACGCCATCCTTTCATGTTTCTGTAGGTAAGGGTATCTATAAATGTTTCGGATGCGGGAAGGGCGGTGATCCGGTGCGATTTATTATGGATCATGAAAAGGCTTCATATCCCGAAGCTTTACGTTACCTGGCTAATAAATACAGTATTGAAATCGCAGAAGTAGAGAATACTCCTGAAGAACAAGCTGTTAATGACCGCCGTGAGAGCCTGTACATCGTTTCTGCCTGGGCTTCCAAATTTTTCCAGGAGCAGATGTGGGAAAGCGATGAAGGAAAAAGTATCGGACTCAGTTATTTTAAGGAACGCGGTTTCCGTGATGATATCATCAAAAAATTTGAACTGGGATATTCCCCGGATATATGGGATGCTTTATATCAAAGCTCGCTTGCAAACGGGTATAATATTGACTTTCTTGAAGAAACGGGCCTGACTATCCGTAAGGAGAATGATAAGTTCTATGACCGTTTTCGAGGACGGGTTATGTTTCCTATCCACAGTTTTACAGGGCGGATTATAGGCTTTGGCGGAAGAACTCTAAAAACAGATAAGGCTGTACCAAAGTATGTCAATTCACCTGAAAGCGATATCTACCATAAGTCGAATGTTCTTTACGGCTTATTCTTCGCTAAAAAATCCATGCGCGAGGAAGATAACTGTTTTCTGGTAGAAGGTTACGCAGATGTCTTATCTGTCCACCAGGCGGGGATTGAGAATGTGGTTGCATCTTCAGGAACTTCCTTGACCATTGAACAGATCAGACTGATCAAGAGGTTTACAGAAAACATTACTATCCTTTACGATGGGGATGAAGCGGGAATTAAGGCTTCTTTAAGAGGGCTTGATATGATCCTGGAGGAAGGCCTGAACGTTAAAGTTGTTCTGTTCCCCGATGGGCATGACCCTGATTCGTATGTGCAGAAGTTTGGCAGTGCTGCCTTCAAAACACATATTGAACAGAGCAAAAAAGATTTTATACTGTTTAAAACCGGTATCCTTCTTAAAGATGCCGGAAAGGACCCGATAAAACGGGCCGGCATAATCCGCGAAATAGTTGAAAGTATCGCCAGGATCCCTGACGGAATTAAGGCATCTGTGTTTGTGCGGGAATGCAGTTCACTGCTGCAGATCGAAGAACGCGTGCTTATATCCGAACTGAATAAGATCCGCCTGGGTAAGGTAAAGAAAGAAGGCAATCCATACAGTTCTCCGCCGATAAGTGAAATTGTACCCCTACCGGAAAATTCTGATTTTCAGACTGTGTCTGATACGGATGAAACACAGGAAAAAGAGATAGTGCGCTTATTATTGAACTATGGTCATGAAATGGTTCACTGGGATGGAATAACCGACACCTATATCGCCCCGTATGTTATTGGAAATCTTGCTGATGTTACTTTTGAAAACCCTTTATGCCTGCGCATACTAGAGGAATATAAAAAACAGCTTGAGGACGGCGAACTTCCTTCAGAGCAGGATTTTATAAAGCATAAGGATCACCAGATAGCTGACCTGGCAATTTCAATGGTTTCTTCCCCCTATATTTTGAGCGAGAATTGGTACGCAAAGCGGAAAATTTATGTTAAAAATGAAAGTGAAAACCTCAGATCAACCATTCTGGGAGGAATTTTTCATTTGAAAAAGAGAAAGGTAGACCGGATCTTAAAGAAAATACGGGACGAGATTCAGGCTGAAGATGATCCGGATAACCAGGCAATATTGATGAAACGATATATGCAGGTAAAAGAGGTTGAGAAAGGGATTTCTACCTTCCTCGGCTCTGTTATTGTAAAATAATGGCCAGGCATAATGTTTTTGGTTCGGAAGGAGAATTACTTGCAAGGAAGCACCTGGAGGATCTGGGGTATGAAATTCTGGATGAGAACTGGACCTTCAATAAGTCTGAAATTGATTTAATTGCCTATAAAGATTCAACCATTGTATTTGCTGAAGTAAAATCCCGAACCGGTACTGACTTTGGAGAACCGGAGGATTTTGTTGATATTGGAAAACAAAAGCACATGGCTATGGCAGCCGATGAATATATTCACCTGATGGATCATCAGCATGAAGTTCGGTTTGATATTATTTCAATCCTGTTTGACAAATCTGGCAGGCATACAATACGTCATACCGAGGATGCATTCTGGCCTGAATAGTAACCAGGATGATATAAGTTTATTAAATCTATGCGGATAAAATTTTTCACCCTTTCCTTATTCAGTATTTTTCTGTTTACCCAATGCGCCAATGAACCGGGGGATGATGCAAAATCCTCTTCATGGTTAAGCCCGGAAGCAGGTACATCAGTTAATCTTGGCGATTCTGTCAATCTGCAGCTTAGTCTTGCCGAAAAGGCTGATTCCATTACTTACTTTGCAGATGGCATTAAACTGAAGAATGCTACCGATGAAAAGCCTGTCCGGGTAAAAATGGATGATATCTCTCTCGGAATAAAGGCGATTACAGCGAAGGTCTACCGGAAGGGGGAAGAGGCTGAAGAGCTTAGCACCAATATTGTTGTGAGGTCTACTCTTATCCCTAAAAAGCTTGGCTTTACAGTTCAGCATGTCTTTAATCATGATACAAGTTCATATACTCAGGGTCTGGAATATTACAATGGGTATTTTTATGAGAGTGATGGCTACTTGGGGGAATCCAGCTTAAGAAAAACCGAACCTTCCACCGGTAAGGTGTTGCAGCTTACGAAAATCTCTGATGAAAAATTTGCTGAGGGGATAACCATTGTTGGCGATAAGATCTTCATGCTGACCTATCAGAATAATGTTAACATGGAATTTGATCTGAGCACTCTGAAATTACTGAGGGAGTTTCCAAGCCAGTATCCCCGTGAAGGCTGGGGTCTTTGCAACGATGGGAAACGAATCTATAGTACCAATGGTAGCAATTCCATTTTTATTCTGAACAAGGATACCTACATGCAGGAAGGTTCAATTGAGGTATATGATAATAACGGCCCCGTGGGTTCACTTAATGAACTTGAGTATATTGATGGACAGATCTATGCAAATATTTACGGATCATACCGTATCGTTATAATTAACCCGGCCAACGGTCAGGTTACAGCCGAAATCGATCTCAGCAAATTATATCCGGATGAAGTGAGACCAATGAAAGATTCTGATGGTTTTGTGCTAAACGGAATTGCCTGGGACAGTAAAGGAAAACGCCTTTTTGTTACCGGGAAAAAATGGGATAAATTATTTCAGATCAAGTTAATCCCTCAAAATAGTCTCTGATGATTAAGTTCTGTTTATTTTTTGGACTACTTATTCTTGCTGGATCTTCCGCATATTCCCAGGGTAAAACTAAAAACATTGTAATAGTAACTCTTGATGGTTTAAGATGGCAGGAAGTATTTAAAGGAGCAGATTCTGTTCTTGCAAATCGTAAAGAATATAATAATGAAGCGGAGGGAATAAACAAAAGGTTTATCGCTCAAACACCAGATGAACGCCGTAAGAAACTTCTTCCCTTTTTCTGGTCAACACTCACAGAAAACGGGCAGATCTATGGCAACAGGGATCTCGGAAATAGGGCTGAAGTATCCAATACGTATAAATTTTCTTATCCCGGATATAGTGAACTTTTCACCGGTTATGCTGATACTGCTGTAAATTCAAACGATAAAGTATATAACCCGAACACAAACGTGCTTGAATATCTTAATAAGCAGAAGGGTTTCCAGGGAAAGGTTATCGCATTTACGTCCTGGGATGTATTTCCGTATATATTAAATGATAAGCGATCAGGTTTCATTGTCAATTCGGGAGTTTCCAACTTGAAGCTCGATGGGATGAGCGATCGTTTAAAGCTATTAAATGAACTTCAGCATCAGTCACCGGGATTTGTAAGTGAAGACATGCGTCTTGATGCCATCACATATCAGTTTGGAAAGCAATATATGATCGACCATAAACCCAGGGTTCTTTATATAGGTTTTGATGAAACCGATGACATGGCTCATATGGGGAATTATAAGTTTTACCTCCAGCAGGCCTATAAAACTGATAGAATGTTGGCGGATCTCTGGAATCAACTGCAGTCAGATCCGTTTTATAAGGATCAGACAACATTGATCATAACCAGTGATCATGGTCGTGGGGAAGTGCCACTTGAAACCTGGAAACGGCATGGGGTTGACGTTCAGGGTGCCGAACAGGTATGGTTCGCCATTATGGGTCCTGATACCCCCGCAAAAGGTGAGATAAGTACAAAAACCACGATTTATCATAAGCAAATCGCCCAAACGATTTCTGAATTACTGGGATTCGACTTTAAATCATCTGCCGGGCATGAGGTTGGAAAGCCAATAAAGGGTGTCAGGGTAAAATAGAAATAGGCAAAATTTAATTATTCTCCCTTGGAAATCCTCAACCACTAATAAAAACCTGAGCCCTCGCAGATTTCTTTTTTCTGCTTGTTTCGGATTTTTATCAGATTGTTTTCGTCGCACTTTGAGTAATTAAACTCTCCAAGCCTTGTACTGATTAATTAGTCCATTTGTAGAGGAATCATGCCCCGATACTCTCTGATCATTTTCCAATTCAGGAAGTATTCGGCCGGCAAGTTGTTTTCCCAGTTCAACCCCCCATTGATCAAAGCTGAAGATATTCCAGATAATTCCCTGAACAAATATCTTATGTTCGTAAATCGCGATTAACGATCCTAAAACATGAGGCGTCATTTTTTTAATGAGGAATGAATTGGTTGGCCGATTGCCTTCAAATACTTTAAAAGCTGCTAAAACGTCAATTTCTTCACTCGTTTTACCCGCTTCAGATAATTCAGCTGTAACCTCTTCCCTGGTTTTACCATTCATTAAGGCTTCGGTTTGTGCGAAGAAATTTGAAAGTAAAAGCTGATGATGGTTTCCAATTGGATTAAGGCTTATGGCAGGGGCTATAAAATCGCAGGGGATAAGCTTAGTACCCTGGTGGATAAGCTGATAAAAAGCATGCTGCCCATTTGTTCCGGGTTCGCCCCAGATTACCGGACCAGTTTGATAGTTCACGGCTTTGCCGTTGCGGTCTACCGATTTGCCATTGCTCTCCATGTCTCCCTGCTGGAAATAGGCAGCAAACCTGTGCATGTACTGGTCATAAGGTAATATTGCCTGACTTTCAGCGCCAAAGAAATTAGTATACCAAATTCCAAGCAAAGCCATCAGTACAGGGATATTTTCTTCAAATTCGGCGGATCTGAAATGATTATCTGCCTCATGAGCCCCATCGAGCAGGGCCCGAAAATTATTAAACCCAATCCCGCATGCAATGCTCAGCCCGATCCCGCTCCATAGAGAATAACGTCCCCCGACCCAATCCCAGAATTCGAACATATTTTCTGTATCGATCCCGAAACCGGCAACTCCTTTTTTATTTGTTGATATGGCAACAAAATGTTTTGCAACATCCTTCGCTTCAGCTCCGCTGTTTAAGAACCAGTCACGGGCCGAATATGCATTAGCCATAGTTTCCTGAGTAGTAAACGTTTTTGATGCGATCATGAACAGGGTAGTTTCAGGATCCAGATTTTTTAGAGTTTCAGCGATATGTGTTCCGTCTACATTGGAAACGAAATGCAATTTTAAGTGATTGCCATAAGCCTTTAATGTTTCAGTCACCATCACCGGACCCAGATCGGATCCGCCGATCCCAATGTTTACGATATGTGCTATCTTTTTACCAGAATAACCTTTCCATTCACCCTCTATAACCTGTCTTGAAAAAGTTTCCATCTTATCAAGTACCCGATGGATATCAGGCAAAATATCTTTTCCCTCCAAATTAAAGCCCTTTTTTTGAGGGTTTCTCAAAGCCGTGTGTAAAACCGATCTGCCCTCCGTTTCATTAATCTTTTCGCCGGAAAACATAGCATTTATGGCATCATTAAGTCCGCATTCACGGGCAAGCTGAATTAAAAGATCTTTTGTTTCTTTAGTGATCCGGTTTTTGGAGTAGTCGAATAAAATTTCATCTAAACAAACAGAAAACATATCAAATCTCCCATCTTGGGAAAACAGGTCCTTCAGGTGCCGGGTCTTTACCTGATCGTAATGTTTGTTTAAGGCTTTAAAGGCAGAAGTGGAGGTTAGATTTTTACGAGGCAACATAGGAGATGCATTAAAGAAATAAAGAAAATTCGGTGAATAATTGTAAAATTAGATTTTATATCTATAATTTGAACTAAATAAGAAACCAATTATAAACGAATGGACCTGAAATGTCTGGCTATAATGCTGTTCATGGTGTTCGTCATTTAATAGTAACGTATGAAAAAATTGCTAACCATTCTGCTCATGGTCTGCTGTATTCCGGTATTTGCACAACCCGGGGCTGATGATGTAAAAACCTTTACATTAAAGAACGGCATGAAGTTCCTGGTTCTTGAGGATAACTCTATTCCTAATGCCAATATGTACCTTTTCTATAAGGTGGGTTCAAGAAACGAATACCCGGGTATAACGGGCTTATCGCACTTTTTTGAGCATATGATGTTCAATGGTTCTAAAAAATTCGGACCAAAAATGTTTGACCAGACCATGGAGTTCAATGGAGGGGCAAACAATGCCTATACCACTCAAAATGTAACGGTTTATACGGACTGGTTTCCGGTTAATGCAATGGAGACAATCTTTGACCTGGAGTCAGATCGTATTTCCAGTTTAAGCATTGATCCGAAAATGGTGGAAAGCGAACGTGGGGTTGTTCTTTCGGAACGCAGTACAGGGCTTGAGAACTCCCCCTGGAATATGCTTAGTGATGCGCTGAATGCCGCTGCTTTTCAGGAACATCCCTATCACTGGACGGTTATTGGTTATGAGTCGGATATTAAAAACTGGACCAAGGAAGATCTTGAAAAATATTTCCGTACTTATTATGCGCCAAATAATTGTGTAGTTGTGGTATCCGGAAACGTAAAAGTGGATGAAGTGAAAAGGCTTGCCGAGAAATACATGGCCTCAATACCAGCTAATGATCCTCCCAAACCTGTACATCTTATAGAGCCACCTCAGACCGGTGAGCGGCGGGTAACTGTACAGAAAGAAGTGACCACACCTTACCTGATGATAGGATATCATACACCGGAAGCCAAACACAAGGATTTTTACTCTTTAAGCATACTCAGTTCCATTCTTTCCAGCGGAAATTCCTCGCGATTGTATTCAGCTCTGGTTGATAAAAAACAACTTGCCACTATGATTGCTTCAGATTTCAGTGAAAGTTTTGATCCCAATCTATTCCAGATCTATGGATTAGCTGCCGCGGGAGTAAAGGAATCCGATCTGGAAGCTGCTGTTTACGAGGAGATCGAGAAGATCAAAAAAGATGGAATAACTTCCCTGGAATTACAGAAGATCAAGAACCAAAAGCTGATGGAGTTTTATTCTCAGATTGAAACTATAAACGGAAAATCAAATAATATAGGAACCTATGAGGTCTTTTTTGGGGATTACCGTAAAATGTTTGATGCACCAGCCGAATACTCCAAAGTAACTGCAGAAGATGTGAAACGGGTAGCAAATGAATATTTCAAGAAATCTAACCGTACCGTAGGCATACTAAAAGCTAATGTTGAGGAATAAGGAAATGAAAAGTTATATCAAATATATCTATGTCTTTATAGCCATACTTGCACTGAGTACGGGAGTTAAAGCCCAAACTAAGTCTGCAGTGTTTAAAGTTCCGGCTTATGAAAAATTTACCCTGACCAATGGCCTGACAGTATATCTTATGGAACAGCATGAAGTTCCGGTGATCAGTGTTTCTGCAATTGTTCCTGCAGGGGCTATTTATGACGGAGTCAAATCTGGACTTGCTTCATTAACTGCCAGCGGCTTGAAATACGGGACCAAGAGCTATACCAAATCGAGAATTGAAGAGGAACTTGATTTTATCGGAGCAAGTCTGAATACCAATGCATCTAAAGAATCTGCCGGTGTTTCATCCAAATTTGCCGCAAAGGATGCAGACAAGGTATTCCCCATTTTTAAAGAGGTGCTTGCTGATCCGGTTTTTGATAAAGAAGAATTTGAAAAGGAAAGAAAACGGATATTGTCGAACCTGGATCAAATGAAACAGAGTCCAAGGAACGTGATCAATGCGTACTGGGATAAGTTCATTTTCGGCGGCCATGTTTATTCCAATTCTGTAAGCGGAAGTCCGGAAAGTGTTGGAAAATTCAATGTGGATGACCTGAAAAGTTTCTATAAAAGCAATTACGGACCTCAGAATTCTGCGATTGCGGTGGTTGGGGACTTTGTAAGCCGGGATATGAAAAAACGCATTCAGAATTTATTTGGCAGCTGGAAGAAGAATGCAGCTTCACAAAACAACCTGGCGGCTCAAACTGTGGCTCCGGTTCAGACCTCCCGTGTTTTACTCGTAAATAAGGACGATGCCCGGGAAACCACCCTATTAATAGGCGGCTTGGGGATCCGAAGAGATAATCCTGATTTTGTTGCAGTAGAAGTAGTAAATACGGTTTTTGGCGGACGTTTTACCTCCTGGTTGAATGATGAATTGAGGGTGAATTCCGGGCTTACTTATGGGGCGAACAGCCGGTTTAATCCACTTAAAAATTCAGGAACTTTTGCTATTTCAACCTTTACTGCTACAAAGACCACAGAAGCCACCATCGATAAAGCGCTGTTGGTTTTGGATAGTCTTCATGCAAAAGGGATTGACGATAAGACACTTACTTCAGCAAAGAACTATGTTAAAGGACAATTTCCTCCCAGATATGAAACCTCTGCCCAGCTTTCAGCCTTGTTAACTCAGATGTTCTGGTATGGATTTGATGAATCTTTTATTAATAATTTCCAGAGCAATGTGGATGGCCTGACTGTGGCAAAATCAAAAGAGATCATCAATAAATATTTCCCAAAGGAAAAACTACAGTTTGTGCTCATCGGGAAATCGGAAGATATTAAAAAGATCGCTGCAAAATATGGTACAGTGAGTGAAAAGGAAATTAAAGCGGACGGATTTTAAGGGCAGCGGAGGTAGTTCCTGATCCTGTCAATACTTATTTATGGATTTTCAATGAGCTGATCAGCCTTTTTTATAGCACAGCCTTTAAACAATACTCCGTTAAGATTGATCTCTGCTGAATGGTTATATTTCCGGTCGGACATTCCATCGCTGCACTGTTCTTCACGGATAAGAATTGAAAGTTTATCCTGTCCAGGGCTTATCGGTTCATAACGGTAAACGCCAGCTTCCCTTACAGGAGCTGAATAAATAAATTCATGAACCTTCTCTAAACCGGCATTTTTAAACATTATTCTTTTCTCTGATGGAATAATGTCAAGCGACCAGAATGGTTCATTACCAAGCGCTATAAATTCGTAATTATAACATTCAGTCCGGAAATTTTTTGCCTCAAGTTTGATAATTTCGGTGACTACCAGTACATTCTCGTATTCGGAGGCATAGCCTAATTCAGATCTGCCTGCCAAATATCCTTTGAATTCGGCATACACGCTTTCGTATGGATAGGATAGGAATTTGCTGGCCGATTTATAAGCTTGCTCCATATTGGCAAGACTATCGTTTACCCAATAGACCTTATTACCGCCGCAATCGCGAAAGGTATTAACCTCATTGCCAAAGGTATAAAGCCCCTTAAACAGAACCAGGCTTTTGTTTATCATCAATGTATCGGTGCTTCGGGCTAAATGCGAATCTGCAGGTGAACTTGCCGTGCGTGGGTTGGTACAGGACTCCATGATAAGTGCAGTCATAAATATCATCAGTATTTTTTGCATGCTTAAATATTAACCCCTTCTCAAAGATGCAAATTTTTCTAATTTTGCAGGATGACCAAAGAAAACATTCAGGATTTAAGGGACAGAATAACGTCGCTGAGGAGGCATCTTTGACATCGACAAGAAGTTAGACGATCTCAAAAATGAACAGGATATTGCGCTTAGACCTGATTTCTGGGATGATCCCAAGGAAGCAGAGAAGGCGTTGCATTCAATCAATATAAAGAAAAAGTGGACTGATGAATTCCAGCAGGCAGAAGCAGCGGTGGAAGATACCAGTGTCATGCTTGATTTTTTCCAATCCGGGGATGCCGTAGAAGCTGATCTTAAGGAACAGTATGATGATGCTGTAAAGAAAGTCGAAGAGCTTGAGTTCAAGAATATGCTCAGTTCTGAAGAGGATCAGCTAAATGCTGTTATGCAAATAACTGCAGGTGCAGGTGGAACCGAAAGCTGCGATTGGGCAGCTATGCTGCTGCGGATGTATATAATGTGGGGTGAAAAGCATGGCTTTAAAATCAGTGAGCAGGATTACCAGGAAGGTGATGTAGCCGGGATTAAAACAGTTACTATCCAGCTTGAAGGGAGTTTCGCTTATGGGTATTTAAAAGGAGAGAACGGGGTTCATCGCCTTGTAAGAATCTCGCCTTTCGATTCAAATGCCAAGCGTCATACCTCCTTTGCCTCGGTATATGTTTACCCTCTTGTGGATGATACCATAGAGATTGATGTAAATCCTTCAGATATTGAATTTGAAACTTTTCGTTCAGGGGGAGCAGGCGGGCAGAATGTAAACAAGGTTGAAACAGCCGTCAGGTTGTACCACAAACCCTCCGGGATCATTATTAAGAACCAGGAGTCACGTTCCCAGCTTCAAAATAAGGAGAATGCAATACGATTATTGAAATCACAACTGTATGAAGCTGAAATGCGGAAGCGTCAGGAAGCCTCCGCTACTGTTGAAGGAAACAAGAAAAAAATTGAGTGGGGTTCACAGATCCGGAACTATGTATTGCATCCTTATAAATTAGTGAAAGACTTGCGCACGAATTATGAGACCTCCAACGCTCAGGCTGTCCTGGATGGAGATCTGGATGATTTTCTGAAAGCCTATCTGATGGAATTTTAAAATATCAATGAAATATGGAGAAGGACAAATTCTAAATGATGCTGTTCTTTTCCTTATTTAAGGTGCCGGAAAAATGCCAAGCAAATCTTCCAGTTCCGACACTTTTTCTACCGCGGAAAGCTTTTCATACGCACTGATAAGGTTCCGTAGAACGCGCTGGATAATCTCGACATTGGTGCATGGCTCATAAAAATGGCTCTGTGGGTTAAGGTTCAAATGCTTTAAAAAAGCATCTACATCCTTCCTTCCAAAAATGAAGCCCTTATTAAAGGCATTGATATAAAAAAGAATACTGTTTTCAAATTCGCTGCCGGGAATATGCATGTCATCCGGAGTTTCATCAACATAAGCCAGAATAAAATGCTGGGGAAGGTTTACACCATAAACCGGAATATCTAATTTCTGAGCAATGATTGAGTATATCACGGCCAGCAGGATTTGATTCCCTTTCTTACTTTCCAAAACCTGACTCAGGTATGAGTTCTGAGGATCCTGGTGATTGTTTGTATTTCCGCTAAAGCCGTAGGTTCCGTAAAACACATGATTTATCAATTTTACCTTCTCCACGGCGCTCATATCATATAGCATCTGCATCCAGATCTCCCGCTTGATTTCCTCGATCTGATTAATGATTCTTTGTTCATCCAAATCAGGGTATTGGTATTTATTGAGGATGAGAATTCCTTGCAAAAGATCAAATGATCCCCCTATATGCCAAAGCTCTAACTCCCGCTTTACATTAAGAAACTGGATCTTATGAACTAGGTTCTCTATTCTTTCCTGTAAAAGGGTTTCAAATGATTGAGCCCAGGCATCTTCCAGATATATAATAACTTCATTGCCATAAGACAGAAGCTTTTCCTCCACATGTCTGGAAATTTCCGTATCCGGATCATCCAGTAATTTAATCAACGATTCTACTTCCTTCTCATTCATTCTCTTATAACAAATTTAGACAAAAATTGTCGCTGATGTTTGGTGTTTAAACCTCAGGCTAATTGTCCTCGCACTAAAGGCCGGAACCGGGCAATGACCCTGTTTCGTATCTGTTTTTCAACCCTGCCTTTCGTTTTCCAGGCAATTAGCGCTGCATATTTTCATATACGCATATTGAAAACTATCTTTACAGCATGATAAACCTGCAATTAGCAGTAAACTTTCTTAAACACAGGCTAAATGCCAAAACCAGGCATGGAGTTCATTCACCTTTTGCATACAGGCTCATTGATAGAATCATTTACGATTTTCGTGCCAAGTCTGTTTATGATGAGATAGAAACATTACGCAAAGTCCTTTTGAAGGATGAACGTGAGATAAGCATTACGGATCTGGGTGCAGGATCGCATGTAAACAATAATAAAAAGAAGCAGATCAGAGCTTTGGCAAAAAATGCATTAAAATCGGCAAGCCTTGCTCAGCTCATACATCGCCTTGCGGCGGATGCAAATCCGCGCACTATCATAGAGCTTGGAACCTGCCTTGGGATCACAACTGCTTATCTGGCAAAAGCCGCTCCCACATCAAGGGTCATCAGCATTGAAGGTTGCCCTGAAACGGCAGCCATTGCTCGTGAGAACCTGCAAAAGCTGAATGTTCAGAATGCAGAATTGCTGGTTGGTAATTTTGATGAACTTTTACCCCGGGTTATTTCCGAAATTCCCGAACTTGATTTTGTCTTTATTGACGGAAACCATCGGAAGGAGGCCACATTGAATTATTTTGAATGGTGCCTGCCCCGTTTAGGCCAGAATTCAATCATGATCTTTGATGACATTTATTGGAGTCGTGGTATGAAGGAGGCCTGGCTGAAGATAAAAGCCCATCCCCAGGTTACAGTTACCATTGATCTTTTCTGGATTGGCCTAGTATTCGTACACAAAGGACAGGCAAAGGAAGACTTTTTAGTTAAAATCTAGTGATTGGTTAGAAATCGGCCGCTGACCTATTAGCTCAAATTCAATTAACGTAAGCCTGTCCGTACAGCGCTTTTCCGCTTCTTGTCCCTAAATGTTTTTCATTTTCTACAACCAGCTTTCCGTTCACAATAACGTATTTGAATCCCTTGGAATATGCGTGTGGCTTTAGGAATGTTGACAGATCATTAACTTCGGATTCGCTGAATATTACGATATCTGCTGCATAGTTTGAAAGAAGAAGTCCGCGGTCATTTATACCGAATTTCTGGGCTGCCAGTGAGGTCATCCTTCTGATCGCATCTTCAAGTGGTAGAACTTTCTCATCCCTGACATATTTACCTAATACGCGTGCATTAGTGCCATAACCCCGGGGATGCGGCATTCCCTGACCAAATTCTCTGATACCTGCATCCGCACCAAACATACTGAACGGATACTTCATGATATTTTTAACATCTTCCTCATTCATGCTATTGTATACCATTTGAGCACCGCCTTTTTCAACCATATCCATAATGGTTTCCGCTTCAAATTTCGCCTTACCCTTTCTTCCCATAAGTTTATTGATTTCGGAAATATTTTTGCCATTATAGGATGTATCCGGAGAATAGTTGGCAACCACCGCATAACTATAATTTGGAAATTTATAGTCTTTCAGCTGTTGCAGCATTTCTGTTTTGATCCTCGCGCGCAAAAGGGGGTCATTAAGCCTCATTATCATCGAATCGTTTCCTCCGGCAAAAGTCCAGTCTGGTAAACGTATCCCCAGATTTGTACTGCTGGCAGTATATGGATACTGGTCGATCGTGACATCCCACCCGTCAATCCTGGCTTGTTTAATCAAACCCAGAGTAATGTCAGACTTACCCCAGTTAGACCTGCCACCGATCTTAAAATGCGAGATCTGAACGGGGATGTTTGCCTCTTTACCAATATTAATAGCTTCATTTATGGCCTCAACAGCATTGTTTTCTTCATCACGGATATGTGAAGCATATACTCCTTTATGAATTGAAGCTGCTTTTGCCAGCCCAACCACTTCCTCGGTTTTTGCAAAGGTTCCGGGAATATAGATCAAACCCGTTGACAGTCCGACCGCCCCTTCTTTCATTGCTTTTTCAACCAGCGCCTCCATTTGTTTTTGTTCTCCTGCAGTCGGTATACGATTTGCACGCTGCATTATCTGAGAGCGCACGTTGTTATGGCCTACAAGGGATGCGATATTTATAGAAGGTTTAATGCTGTCTACCTGATGAAGGTAATGTCCGATATCATCCGCTGATCCGCCGCAATTACCTGTAATTACCGTGGTAACTCCGTCGAAAATATAATTATCTGCAGTTGGATTCCTTAGAATTCCTCCTTCAATATGACCGTGAACATCTATAAATCCGGGAGCTACTATGAGGCCTTTGGCATCAATGATTTTAGTGGCCTGTACATTATTTATATATCCTACTTTAATGATCTTTCCGTCTTTAACAGCCAGATCGCCATAAAACCAGGAATTGCCGGTTCCGTCGAGGATCTTTCCGTTGCGGATGAGCAGATCAGCATTTATCTGGGCATTGACAAATAAGGAGCAAAGGAGCAATGATCCTGATAATAGTATTGTTTTCATTTATTAAATTATTAATTGAAATCTGGCGGGTTTTTTAATCCTCAATGGCCTGGTAAGTTAAAGCTCTGAACTTCTCGACCACATCATTATGTGTCCTGTTCTGCAGCTGTCGATAGAAAAGCATCACGATTTTTTCTTTTGGATCTACCCAATAGGATGTGGCGAAGGCGCCTCCCCAGCTGAAGGTTCCTACCTGTGCAGGGGTACGGGAGCTTCCCTGTTCCGAAATTATCTGAAAACCCAGGCCAAACTTATCATCACCCAGACTAAGTTCGCCAATCTGGTTCATGGTCATCATGCTTACTGTATTACGGCCCAACAGGCGCTTACCGTTATATTCTCCGTTATTTAGCAGCATCTGCAAAAAAACAGCATAATCATAAATTGTGGAACTAAGGCCTGCGCCACCTGAATAGTAGCTATTCTTTAACAGTGGGTAATTTGCAGCGGTAGGACCATTAAGCATATTCCCATCAGCTTTAACCAGTTTTCCATCCGGAGTTTCGGTATACAGGTTGACCAGGCGGTTTGCTTTTTCCGCAGGTACGTGAAAATAGGTATCTTTCATGCCCAGGGGTTCAAAGATCCGGGTTTTGAAAAATTCATCGAGGCTCATGCCTGATACAACTTCCACAATGCAGCCCAACAGATCAGTATTCAAACCATAAGTCCATTTTTGTCCCGGCTGATGCATAAGCGGGAGAGTTCCCAATCTTGTCATTGCCCCCAGGAGACTTTCGCTGGTCACTCCCAGACCGGCGGTGATCCTGTTCTTTGCGTAGATGGCATTCGCTTCTTTCGAACCGATCTGTGCATAACCCAGACCTGAAGTATGAGTCAACAGGTCTTTTATTGTCACTTGCCTGCCTGCCGGAACGGTTGTATATGTGCTATCGGCGGGACTGAATTTCTCAAGTACGGTTTGCTTACTGAATGTTGGAATATATTTAGAAACAGGGTCGCTAATCAGTAATTTACCTTCCTCAAAGAGCATCATTATAGCCACACTTGTAATAGCTTTAGTTTGAGAGGCTATCCTGAATATTCCTTCCTTTTGCAGAGGGGTTTTGCTGGCGAGATCATTGTATCCTGCTGCTTTGTAATACGCGATCTTTCCGTCCCGGATAATCAATGCTGCTCCTCCGTTCATCCACCCTTTTTCCACCCACTCATTCATTGCCAGGTCCATTCTTTTTAGGCGTTCTGCGGAAAATCCGGCAGCTTGAGCGCCCGGATTGGTAATAGTCTGGCTAAAAGTCTGAAGGATGCCGGATCCAAAAACAAGAAAGAATATAAGATATCTTTTCATGATCATATTTTTTTTGAAGATATAAAAAATATGGATGTCCGATCACTAAAGATTAATCTAATGGTTAAAGGATATGAAAAGGCTAAAATGTGGGGGAGTTTATTTGGGGCCTGCCTGATTTAATACTTTTTCAGGCACCTCACTTGCAGCTATTAATGCAGAAGCATACTCATAAGGCGGGAGCCAGCTGGAAGGGGGGGATGTTATTTGATTCGCACCGGAAGTTATATAAAGATTAGTTGAAACTCCGCTCACAGACCCGGTGCTATTATTGAAATTAGTGAAAATCGGAATGTTCTGATTTTTAAAATAATTATTATCAGTTCTTACAGTTCCCTCTTTTGTTACCCCAATTGTGTAACCGCTGCTATTTAAAAAGTAGTTATTGAAAATATGCATAAATCCAAACCTCATACTCGGCTGCCGCTCGGATATATTATAGAAATAGTTGCCATACATAGTAACTTTGAGATACCCTATATCAGTGATTTGCTGATCCCCGCTTCCCACAAGTAATGCAGTATGTGCATCGTGAAATATGTTATTTGAAATCGTAACATAGTTTGATCTCTCGGTTACTTCCATAAGTTCGTCATAGTAGTTCCATCCATGATCCCGGTCCTGCCATAACTCATTATGGTCTATCCATATATGATGACTTGAATACTTGATCGTGATTCCATCAGAACCAACTACTTTGTTTATTCTCAGATTTTTAACAATAATATTACTCACTGCCTGCAATGATAACCCCACGCCATTTAACGTGGCTCCATTTATTCCCAAAATCGTTTTATTTGAATAAACGTAAACCATTCCGGTGTCGGTAAAATTTCCGGAAACCTGAATGATCATTGGAGATGCTGATTTTGCGTAATGTCTGAAATCACTAAGGTTGTTTACAGTTACGGTCTGGCCTCCCAGGCCCCCTGTGGTTAAACCATTTACCATGGCGTACCCCAAAGGGACTGTAGCAGCGACCATGCTTTTATCTGGATTATCACTGCTTGCTTTACAGCCCAAAAAAATCAATAGTAGGAGGTATTTTTTCATAATTTCAACTTTATTCAAGTTATTAAAATTATGACTCCATTAAGGGAAACGGGATTTACAATTAGGTATACAATTTACTTTACATTGGGAGGCTTCCGCAGAAGAGTAATAAACCGGGATTTTTTATTTTTCTAAAAGGTCGGCTGGTACCACCGGGGAACTTAAAAGGAGGCCAAAACGCTGCCATCGTTTTTTCAAGTCATGGCTGCTGTCACCCTTCTCAATATATTTTTGAACCATGTCCATGCCATAATTATAATTAATAGTATAGCTCCTGTATTTCTTAATAAAACTGACGGACTTCCGTGCCGTTTCATCATTGTAAAGACAATATTTCTTCAACCATTCCATTGCCTGGTTTTCATTCATTGTGCCGTCTATTAATCCTCTTCCTGCTTCATTTCTGGCATAATTAAGTTTACCCCGGATGGCCAGTGCCTTAAAATAAAGATCTGTGTACAGGGTATCCAGTCCTGCAAGGGGTAGTAAATGATCTTTAGCAAATCTGACCTTTTCCTCGCCTGGAAAAGCCAGTTCAACACCGTAATTGGCGCTTCCCTCGGCTATAAAGGATTGCGGACTAAACAAGGGATATAAGGAGATTTCTACCCAGCCTTTATCCCGGTAAAGGTTTTTTTCGAGCATCATATTATACACATGGTGACCCGGGTAACTTTCGTGGCTGCCCACATCAATGGCGCGCTCGATGAATATCTGAATGTCAGTGTTGATCTGGATCGTGCTTGAATAATTCCCTTTATACCAGTTATAGCCGCTCCATGATTTGTCTGTCACATATTCAAGGACAAAGGATTCGGTTCCAGGCAGGTCATAATGATCATTCGTGCGTTTCCGGGCTTCAGAGATCGCGCTTTTAAAAACCTTATCCAATTTATCTTTTGGGATGATGAAGCGATTCGCAAGATGTTGGAACCTGTCCTGTACCTTGCCTTCCCCAGGTAATAGCTTATCCAGTGAATCGATCAAAAGCTGATAATGTGTTTCGGGGTAGGCGGGAGCCTTTACACCGAAAAGTTCTTCCGATTCTTCATCGAAGGATTGATATTCACCTGAAAATATCCTGATCCTGCGGCCAAAGGCACGGAGTTGATTTGACATCCACTTCGCTCTCATTAAGTTTGTATCGCTGTTGTTCGGTGAAATCTCCTTTAGCTCCTCCAAAAGATTGTTCACTGACAAAAGCAGACTGTCTTTTGGAAAAACACTGAGCTTAATATCTGCAGGTTTAAGCGAGTCGGGACCATAATAAGCATCTACAAAATCAGAGTCATACTGCCCGATAGTTAAACCAAGTGTCACATACTTTTCTGCCAGACTATTTAAGTGCAAATCTTCCTTAATACTTTGCTTTTCCGCACATGCTAAAATAAAAATGCCAGGCATAAATAATATGAGACGTTTCATTGCCGTGATTTAAAGTTGATAGTTTAAAAATACAAATTTCCAATAGCCTCCTTAAAACGATTCACCTAAACTTAAATAAAATCCACCCTGGCGCAATTCGCCCGGTCTTTTTTCTCCAAGACCATAGTCCATACGGATACTCAATCCCCGCTCAACATCAAAGAAATAGCGTACACCTGCGCCCAGATTTGGTTTGAGATGGGAAATGTTAAAATCGCCACTTCCAAATACGGTTGCCGTACCTGCAAACGCAGTCATGCCCAGGCGTGGATGAAATCTTAATCTTAACTCTGATTGGAGGGCGACTAAGTTTTCATCCCGGTATCGGCCTGTATAATAACCGCGCATCATCTCATCATTACCCATTTGAGGTAGCAGATAAAAAGGAGTATTCGCACCACGGAGGCTATGATAAATACCATGGAAACCCAGGGTGGTTTTATTGCTAAGACCCTTGAAACTTCGCATATCTATTTTAAAAAGGCTCCCTTCAAAGTTTTCAGCTCCGAATAAGCGCGGGGCATAGGAATAATGTAGTTTAAGATAACTTCCCTTGGTTGTGTAAGTGTTTGAATTCCGGCTGTCTACAATCTGCGAAAGCCCCAGAAAAAGCACTTTGCCACCATCCCTGCCATTCAGGGATGGATTTGTACTATAAATCCCGCCCGCTACTTTATCGTTGAAATCAAACTTTTCAAAACCTGCTGTCAGTCCCGTGTATTTAGTCTCCCCAAATTTCTTTTCAATACCAGCATTCAACCGGAAGAACTTCTGAATCAGGGGATCTTTATTTATTTCAAGAGTTTGATTACCAATACCGTAAAAATTGAAAGGAAAATTTTTATACCGAAGTTCACTGATATAGTGATATTTGTTCTCCGGGGACCATATGTCCGATTTCACTTGAAAATTGCTTTGTTTTCTGGTTGTGATTGTGGCCACACCGGTTATTCTGGAACTTCTGGTAAGGGTATCCTTACCCGTATAAAAGGAATACAGGCTCACCACTCCGATCTCTGCACCTGTTTCCTGTGAATATCCTATCACAGGTAAGGGAAGGAAGCTGCTTGAACGTGTAGTATCGGAATCCGCAGATATCAGTTTTTTTATAAATTTTAATTGAGCAATGGCATTACTGCTCATCATTATAAGGAAAAGGAATGTTAGAATATGCTTTAGCCGGAATTCTTTCATAAAGGCAGCTAAGATAACATAGTTGGCAGTTAATTATCTGATTATTCACTTCCAAAACCTTTTGAGTTCGTCAAACTAATTTACAAAACAGTAGTTATAGAGGAAATAATTGGACATGCCATCTCCGCTTGTATTAAAAAGCAGCAAGGCTCTGGCTTCGCATAAATTTACTGTGGCTTTTGCAGAAAGCGCTACCGCCGGAAGTTTATGTGCTGCATTTGCTATGGCTCCCGATTCCGGAAAAGTGCTTAAAGGCGGGATTGTTTGCTATGATGCATCCCTTAAAGAGCAGATCCTTAAGATACCCGCAGCCCTCATAAAAAAATATACCCCCGAATCTGCGGAAGTTACCGAGCAGCTCAGCATCAAATTAAAGAAACTTATTCAGGCTGATTTCCATATTGGTATTACAGGACTTACAACCAGCGGAGGCAGCGAGACACCCGAAAAGCCAGTTGGTACAACATTTATCCATATAAGCTTTAAGGATAAAAGCTTGGGATTGCGCGAGGTTTACAAAGGGTCTCCTGAAGAAGTGATAAAGCAAACCATTGACAGGGTCAGCCGGATGATTCTGGAATTATTAGATGAGGAATGAAACAGATTGCAAAAAAACAGGCGCTGGCCGGTCAGACTCATGCGCCTGTTTTTATTCAACTTATTTTTTCTCCCGGATTGCTTTAAATTCGGATCCTTCCTTCCAAACCGGAAATTTTTCTTCAAAAGCCAGCCTTTTGCCGACTAGAAATAAGAGTTTGAGGTCTTCAATTCCTCCTGCAAAGGTCCAGGTAGCAGCATTATATTCATCAGACGGTCTGTGATAATTCTTTTCCCTGTATTCCGCATCAGCTTTTTCACCATAGCCAGCTTCTTTGCCAATTATATTCACCCCTTTTGATGTATATAATGCCGGAATTCCGACTTTTGCAAAGTTGAAATGATCTGACCTGTAATAATAACCCGCTTCTGGATGAGTTTCAAATGCTATTACTCGGTTTGCCTTTTCAGCTTCTTCACTGAGATAATCTTCAAGTTCTGACTGGCCCTTACCCACTGTAATGATATCTTTTGACTGTTCAAATGGGTTAATGCCGTCAATATTAATATTTGCTACGGTTTTAGTAACCGGATAAATCGGGTTTTGCGCATAATAGGCAGAACCCCATAGGCCCTGTTCTTCCGCAGTGACAGACAGAAAAACAATGGTTCTTTCAGGCTGAGTTTTAAGGCTTTTAAAGGCCCTTGCGAGTTCGAACAAACCTGCAGTGCCGCTTGCATTGTCAAATGCGCCGTTGTAAATAGAATCAGCTGTTTCATCCGGTTTACCAATACCAAGATGATCCCAATGAGCGGTGTAAATGATCACTTCATCAGGCCGTGTTGAGCCGGTTATTTTTCCTATCACATTATATGATTTATTGAAATTGGTTTTTACTTGCATGCTTGTAGAAAGCTTCAGGTTTAAAGGGACAGGTTTAAATCCCCGCTTATCGGCAAGTGCAAAAAAGCTCGTTGTATCCATTCCTGCCGAATGAACCAGTTTCCGGGCTGCGGGCAAAGAAAGCCAGCCATTGATATCGGTATACTTATTATTTTTTCCCCGGTCATCAAGTCTTAACTTTGAAGCATTCCAGTTATTCTGTACTACGGTGAATGGGTAGCTTGCTCCCTCGGTGGTATGAACGATCAGGCAGCCTTTAGCACCTTGCCTTGCCGCTTCTTCAAATTTATAGGTCCAGCGCCCATAATAGGTCATGTTCTTGCCTTTAAACAGCGAGGTATCCCCGGCAGCAAAACCCGGGTCATTCACCATGACCAACACGATCTTCCCTTTAACATCGAGGCCCGCATAATCATTCCAGTTATGTTCCGGAGCGACAACCCCATAGCCGGCAAATATCACTTCCTCGTTATTCAAAGTCACCCGGTCGGTGATCTTATCTGTCCATATAACGTAATCATCAAATCCTTTCAGGGTAAATTCACCCCCGGGAGAGGTAACCTTCATGGTGGAATCCGCATTGGTTTGGATATTCACCATCGGAACTTCCTGAAGATAGCTGTCACCGTTTCCGGGTTCCAGGCCTGCCGCTTTGAACTGTTTCTGAAGATAAGCTATCGTTTTAGTCTCACCTTCGGTAAAAGGTTTGCGGCCATGCAGTGAATCATCCGAAAGCTGGGCTACATGAAGCCGGAGACTGTCAGCGCTGAATGCCCCGAGTCCGTCTTCATTAGATTGTTGCTTTGAATCCTGCGCACAGGAGCCGAACAGAAAGATCGCCCCAAAAGCGAAATATTTAAAATTTCCGTACATAATGGTTAATTTATTTTAGGCTAGTTAAGATTAAATTCGTTTAAATAAAAATAGGGTAACCCTGATCCTAAGAACAAGCAAGATAAAACTTTCTGCCATCCCACAGAAATAGTTATTTTTGCGGTTTAAATTTATAAATATGAGCGTTGAAAGAGGACCAATATCCCGTTTTATAGAAACAAACTATCTGCATTTTAATGCTGCTGCATTGGTAGATGCTGCCAAAGGATATGAAACTCATTTGGATGAAGGTGGTAAAATGATGATCACCCTGGCTGGAGCGATGAGTACCGCCGAATTAGGAATTTCCCTGGCCGAGATGATCCGTCAGGATAAGGTTGCGATCATATCCTGTACCGGTGCAAATCTCGAAGAGGATATTATGAATCTTGTAGCCCATTCCCATTATAAGAGGGTTCCTAATTACCGTGATTTAAGTCCCCAGGATGAATGGGATCTTTTGGAAAATCATTATAACCGAGTTACCGATACCTGTATTCCTGAAGAAGAAGCATTTAGACGATTGCAAAAGCATATATTTAAGATATGGAATGAAGCTGATAAGGCGGGAGAGCGGTATTTTCCTCATGAATTTATGTATAAAATGCTTCTGAGCGGAGATCTTGAACAATACTATGAGATTGATCCTAAAAATTCATGGATGCTGGCCGCTGCGGAAAAGAATTTGCCGATTGTGGTTCCCGGTTGGGAAGATTCAACAATGGGCAATATCTTCGCCTCCTATGTGATGAAGAAGGAAATGAAAGCATCAACGATGAAAAGCGGGATTGAATATATGGGATGGCTGGCGGATTGGTATATAGCAAACTCTGGAGGCAAGGGGATCGGGTTTTTTCAGATCGGCGGAGGTATTGCCGGTGATTTCCCTATTTGTGTTGTGCCTATGCTATATCAGGATATGGAAATGGAAAATATCCCCTTCTGGAGCTATTTTTGCCAGATATCTGATTCAACCACATCTTTCGGATCATACTCCGGTGCTGTTCCAAATGAGAAAATAACCTGGGGTAAGCTTGATATTCATACCCCAAAATTCATAGTTGAATCCGATGCAACAATTGTTGCACCACTGATTTTTGCCTGGGTATTAAAACAATAATAATTTTTATTAAAAATTGCAAAACCGAATCTCTGCTTTATTTTTTTTATAATGAGAAAATGCCCTAATGGGGCGTGCATGGGCAGTTTTTGAGCTTAATTTAGATTGGTTATAAATTAATAATATCGGTCATCATAGTGTCATCCTTAATTGAATAAAGCCTACTTTTGTCAACTGAAAATGTTGATACAACACGACAGTTAACTTTTAACAATACATTTCAAATTTTAGCATTAAATACTCAATATGAGAAGCATCTCATTGTTTTTTAGAAGTGTTACAAAGTCACTAATCCTGATCTCCTTTCTTAGTATTGCAGTAAATTCTTCGGCCCAGGCCCAGGATGCAGCCGCAGGAGCAGCGATATTCAAACAAAAGTGTACCGCTTGTCACGCCATTGGTAAAGCTGTAGTAGGTCCTGCGCTTAAGGGAATTGATTCAAAGTATGATGAAGCATGGTTGATCAAATGGATCAAAAATGCGCCTGCTTTTATTGCAACAGGAGATCCCCAGGCTGTTAAAGCTTCAGAGTTCTCTCCTGCAATGATGTCGGCCTTTCCTGAATTGTCAGACGATGACATAAAGAACATCGTGGCTTATGTAAAAGCTGAAGGAACCCAGCCTGCTGCAGGAGCTGCTGGTGCGCCAGGTGCCGCTGCCGGCGGAGTTGCCGGTGCCGGTGCAGATACCGGAGGGGTCAGTAATTTCATGTTGATCAGCTTAATAGCGGTCATTATAATTGCATTCCTTGTAATCCTCGTACTTAATCGTGTGATCACCACCCTGGAGCGTGTGATGCACAAGAAACAAGGCCTTGAAGTAGAAGAGGAGCTTGTAGGCGAATCAAAAGAGCGCTTTGCAGGTCTTAAAAAGCTTTCCAAGAACAAAAAATTTATTCTGTTCATCGTTTTCCTCACTATAATCTTTCTAGGTTCTGCAGGTTGGAAAGCAATGTGGGAAACTGGTGTTCACACTGGCTATCAGCCGGTACAGCCGATCAAATTTTCTCATCAGCTGCACGCTGGCTTAAATAAGATCGATTGCCAGTATTGTCATACCGGAGCTTATACGGCTAAGAACGCATCAATACCTTCCCTTAATGTTTGTATGAACTGCCATAATTATGTAACAGCTTCAGAGAAATATGCCGGTAAGACTTCGCCTGAAATCATGAAGATTTATACGGCTATGGATTATAATGAGGAGACCAAACAATACGGTACCAATACCAAGCCTGTTGAATGGATCCGTATTCATAATTTACCTGATCTGGCCTACTTTAATCACTCACAGCACGTAGCGGTGGCTGGAATTGAATGTCAGAAGTGTCACGGTCCGATCCAATCCATGGAAGAGGTATATCAGTACTCTCCTTTAACCATGAAATGGTGTATCAATTGTCATAAGGCAACTGAAGTTAACCACAAGGACAATCCATATTACGACAAGATCATTGCTGCCCACGATGATATCAAAAAGGGCAAAAAAGTGACGGCAGCTGTTTTAGGTGGCTTAGATTGTTCAAAATGTCATTATTAATAGTTAAAATTTCAAGTACATACGTATACAGTTATATAGCTTAAATGGAAAGCAATAAAAAATACTGGAAAGGTTTAGAAGAGCTGCAGAATACCAAGGAATTCGTTAAGAATAATAAGGACGAATTCGCTGAACCTATTCCAATGGAGCAAGTTCTGAATGAAGCAGGCTTAAGTACCGTTACTCCTCGTCGTGACTTTTTGAAAGCGCTGGGATTTGGTTTGGGTGCAGTAACGCTTGCTGCCTGTCAGCCAACTCCTGTTCATAAGTCAATCCCTTATTTAGTTAAACCCGAAGAAATTATACCGGGCATTCCTAATTATTATACATCAACTTTTAACGGACACAGCATTCTGGTTAAAACCCGTGAAGGCCGTCCTATAAAGATCGAAGGAAATCCGAATTGTATACTTAGCAAAGGAAGCTTAGATGCACAAGGTCAGGCTTCAGTTCTTGATTTATATGATGTTTCAAAACTGAAAGGACCTGTACTTAATAATGCAGATACCAGCTGGGATAAGGCAGATCAGTTTGTTAAGGCCGAACTCAGCAAGGTAAAGGCCGGCGGTAAAAAGCTACGCATCGTATCATCTACTGTAAACAGCCCGTCCACTAAGGCAGTTATAGCAGATTTTATAGCCCAGTTCCCGAATACCAAACATATTCAGGTTGACGCGGTTTCCTACTCCGGAATATTAAAGGCTAATGAAAACAGCTTCGCCAAAGCGGTTCTTCCAAGATACCGGTTTGACAAGGCAGATCTAATCGTAAGTTTTGGTGCCGATTTTCTTGGCACCTGGATCTCACCGCTCGAATTCAACCGTCAATACGCTTCAAACAGAAATAATGCATCTCTGGTAAACAAGAAGATGTCGCGTCATATCCAGTTCGAAACTGGCATGAGTTTAACAGGTACAAATGCAGACACACGTTTGCCTTTAAAGCCATCTGAACAAGGCATTGCATTATTAAATTTATACTCCGCACTTGGAGGAAGTATTTCAGGTTCACCGCGTCTGGCTAATAACCCGAATGCTGAAAAGTCCATCGCTCTTGTTGCAAAGGAATTACAGGCAGCTAAAGGAAGAAGTCTTGTAGTATGCGGATCAAATGATGTCTCGGTTCAAACTCTGGTAAATGCTATTAACTCCCTTTTGGGAAGTTATGGTACTACTATTGACCTTGATAATCCATCTTATCAGTATGCTGGAAATGATGCGGAATTCGTTGAATTTATCAATGAAATGAACCGCGGCGAGGTTGATGCCGTGTTTTTCCTGAACAGCAATCCGGGCTACAGTTTTTCTGATACAAAAGCCTTTAAAGATGCTTTGAGCAAGGTTAAACTACGGGTATCATTTGCTGACCGTAAGGATGAGACCGCTTCTTTATGCCAGGTCATTGCACCAAATCATCATTACCTGGAGTCATGGGGTGATTCAAACCCGGTTGAAGGCTATTTCACAATAGTTCAGCCAACAATTAATCCGGTAAATAATACACGATATGCAGAGCAGGGCTTATTGCTTTGGTCTGATAATGCGGTTACTGATTACTATCAGTATCTGCAGAGCAAATGGTCCACTACCTTGTTGACCCAGGCGGGTACAACCTGGAATGATCTTTTGCAGAAAGGTTCAGTATCATTACCTGCAAAAGCTGCAGGAACTTATACCTCAGCTCCTGATCTGAATGCACATGTTCAGTCTATTGTGGCAGCAAGCACTAATCTTTCAAAAGGGGGTGATAATGCTGCTGAGGTTCATATTTACCAGAACGTATCAATCGGCGATGGTAAATCGGCTAATAATCCATGGTTGCAGGAATTACCGGATCCGGTTTCAAAAGTAACCTGGGATAATTATGCTGCGATAAGTCCAAAATATGCTGAAAAGTTAGGTATAAGCGAAAGGGACCTTGTTGAAGTTAAAACAGACAAGTACAGTATTACCCTTCCCGTACTGATCCAGCCAGGTCAGGCGTATGGAACAGTTTCCATTGCTGTAGGTTACGGACGTACTCAGGCGGGAAAAGCCGGTTCTGAGGTCGGAAGGAATGCATATCCTTTCCTTCGTTTTGAAAATGCAAGTTTTCAGACATCAACAGCGGCAACCATCAGTCAGGCTGCAGGAGTTTATGAATTAGCTCAAACACAGACTCACCATACTATCGAAGGCAGAAATATTGTCCGCGAAACTACTTTAAAGGATTATTTAAAAGATCCGAATTCAGGTACAGGGCACCGTCATATTAATGAGGTTGATCTTTGGAATGAATACGAAAAACCTGGTCATAACTGGGTTATGGCAATTGATCTGAATGCATGTACAGGTTGTGGTGCATGTATTGTGGCCTGTAATGCTGAAAATAATATTCCTGTTGTAGGTCGTGATGAGGTTCGCCGTCGTCGCGAGATGCACTGGATCCGGATAGATCGTTACTATACCGTTAATGATGGCGGTAATAAAGTTACTAAAGAAGCAGAGATTGAAGATCTGGAAAACATGGATAATGTTTCTGTGATCCATCAGCCAATGCTTTGTCAGCACTGTGATCACGCTCCATGTGAAACCGTTTGTCCGGTACTTGCAACAGTCCACTCATCTGACGGATTAAACCAGATGGCTTATAACCGTTGTATCGGAACCCGCTACTGCGCGAATAACTGTCCGTATAAAGTTCGCCGTTTTAACTGGTTTAACTACTGGAATGATTCAAGGTTTGATAATTATATGAATAACGAGTTTACACAGCTTGTATTAAATCCGGATGTTACCACACGTTCACGTGGTGTGATGGAGAAATGTACAATGTGTATTCAGCGTATCCAGGGAGGAAAGCTTCAGGCTAAATTAGAAAAACGTCAGCTAAAGGACGGTGATATCAAAGTTGCCTGTCAGCAGACATGTCCTACCAATGCAATCATTTTTGGAGACGGAAACGATCCCCAGTCGGAAGTTTCAAAAGCTTTAAAAAGCGAACGCACCTATTATGTGCTGGAAGAAATTAATACAAAGCCAGGTGTTGGTTATCAAACAAAAGTTAGAAATACTGTAGAGGTTTAATACAAGAAATTTAATAAGATATGTCATCTCATCACGAGTCTATACTTAGAGAACCCTTAGTAACCGGTGAAAATATTACCTACTCCAAGGTCACCGAAGATATATTGGTTCCTGTAGAAAACAAACCGAATAAAGCCTGGTGGATAGGTTTTACGGTTTCAGCCATAGGGGCATCCCTTTGGGTATTCGCAGTTAGCTGGACCTTTTGGTTTGGTATTGGCGAATGGGGACTGAATAAAACAGTTGGCTGGGCATGGGACATCACCGGCTTCGTATGGTGGGTAGGTATCGGTCACGCCGGTACGCTTATCTCGGCGGTATTATTGCTATTCCGTCAAAACTGGCGTAATTCGATTAACCGATCGGCGGAAGCCATGACCATATTTGCCGTTATTTGTGCGGCTACCTATATTATATCCCACATGGGCCGTCCATGGATGTTCTACTGGGCATTACCCCTTCCGAACCAATTCGGATCTTTATGGGTGAACTTTAACTCGCCTCTTGTCTGGGACGTGTTTGCGATCTCCACTTACTTCTCTGTTTCCCTCGTTTTCTGGTATACAGGCTTACTTCCGGATATTGCTACAATACGTGACCGCGCAACTGGTCTTCGCCGCCGCATCTATTCTATTATGTCTTTCGGATGGAATGGATCAGTTAAAACCTGGCAGCGTTTCGAACTGGTATCCCTGATACTTGCAGGTGTTTCTACTCCACTGGTACTTTCAGTTCACACGATAGTATCCATGGACTTTGCAACATCCCTGGTTCCGGGATGGCATACCACGATCTTTCCTCCATATTTTGTGGCAGGAGCGATCTTCTCGGGCTTCGCCATGGTTCAGACCTTATTACTTGTTGCTAGGAAAGTGATGAACTTTGAGAACTACATCACCATGTTCCACATTGAATCGATGAATAAGATCATCATTTTGACTGGTTCTATAGTGGGTGTGGCATATTTAACCGAGTTATTCATTGCCTGGTATTCTGGTGCAGAATACGAGCAGTACGCGTTCTTGAACAGGGTTAGCGGACCATACTGGTGGGCATACTGGATCATGATGACCTGTAATGTGATCTCACCTCAGTTATTCTGGTTCAAAAAGATCCGTACCAGTATAGCTGCATCCTGGATATTATCTATCGTTGTAAATATCGGTATGTGGTTCGAGCGTTTCGTGATCATTGTAACTTCATTACACCGTGATTACCTTCCTTCAAGCTGGGTTATGTTTTATCCTAGCTGGGTGGATGTATGTGTATTCGTTGGTTCAATTGGTTTATTCTTTACCCTCTTCCTGCTATTCTTACGGGTTTTACCGGCAATCGCAATGGCAGAGGTTAAATTACTTCTGAAGAGTTCAAGTGATCAGGCAAAACGAAAACTGATCGCTGAAGGAGCAGTGGATAAAGGAGAAGCTAAATATTATCTAGAGTCTCTTGAAAAGTATGATAGTGTATCACCGGCACCTGTGGCTGAATACGAAAAAGTATAACAATGAGTAACATAAAATATATTTTAGGTCATTTTGCAGATCCGGATGACCTGATGCATGGAATTGATAAGCTTCATGAGAACAACGTTAGTATTTATGATGTGTTCACACCTATGCCTATCCACGGCATTGAAGATAAACTTGGAATTAAGCGGTCTCGTTTAGGTAAAGCTGCCTTTTGGTTTGGTTTAACCGGAACATTTACAGCTATAACAATGATCTGGTATATGCTGGTTCAGGATTGGCCGATGGATATTGGAGGAAAGCCCCATTTTGCCTTTCCGGATTTTGTGCCGATCATGTTTGAATTAACTGTATTGTTTTGTGCTTTTGGGATGGTAGGGACTTATTTCTTTGTTAACCATTTAGCACCCGGCCGTGCACCCCGCGTGATGGACCTTCGTGCTACTAATGACCGCTTTGTGGTTGCTATTGATGCAAAAGCAAATCCATATCATGATAAAATTGATAACATTTTAAAAGAAGCCGGTGCTGTTGAAGTTAAGCACAACGAAAGGAAATATGTTAGTTATGAATAAGCTCCTTATATTTTGTACTCTTTTATTAGCTGTGGCAGGTGCCTCAGTTATTTCTTCCTGCTCCAACAGAAGTCCGGGATTAGAGTTTGCACGAAACATGTATGATCCGATTGCTTATAATCCGGATCAGGCCAATAAGAACTTTAAGGATGGGAAAACTGCACAAAACCCGCCTGCCGGTACGATTCCTGTTGGGTTTGACAAAACCGATGCTACGTATCCCAATACAGCTGAAGGATATCAGGCAGCGAGCGCAGGTTTATCAAATCCAATGCCCGTAACCATTCCAACACTTCAGGAAGGTAAAACACTTTACCTGAACATGTGCTCACACTGCCATGGTTTAGAAGGTAAAGGTGACGGATCAATTGTTAAACTGGGAAAATTCCCTGCACCACCTTCCTATTCAAGCGGAAATTCGTCCAGAGGCGGTACTATGAAGGAACTTACGGATGGAAAAATATACCATACGATAACTTACGGTGTTAATTTAATGGGTGCGCACAAAAATCAGTTAACTCCTGTACAAAGGTGGAAAATTGTTATGTACGTTCACGAATTACAAAAATTACAATAGTCACGCTAAAACCAGATGGGAAATCATAATCATACTCATAATTTTTCCGAACAATTTACTTTTTCGGGCAAAACCAAAACCTGGACACTGATAGCAATAGTGATCGGTGTACTGGCCATAGCCTTTGGATTTATTACAGGCCAGCATGAACGTACATACGCCAACTTATTATTAATGGCGTACTATTTTGCATGTGTTTGTGCAACAGGGCTGTTTTTTGTGGCACTTCAATATGTCGCACAGGCGGGATGGGCTACCGGTTTGTTAAGGGTACCTCAGGCAATGTCCAGGGTACTTCCGATAGCTTCTTTAATATTATTTGTTGTAGTGGCTGCCGGATTACTAACACACAATCTTTACCACCATTGGAATGGCGAGGGCTTAACGGATCCTGCCAGCCCTAATTATGATAAACTTATAGCAGGCAAGGCCGGCTATCTGAATGTGCCTTTCTTCCTTACAAGGATGGCTATATTTTTAGCAGCATATAGTTTTTTCGCCTGGTTGTTCGCTAAATACTCCAAAAGGGAAGATATGGTTGGGGGCCTTGTTAATTATGATTTAAGCATTAAGTGGTCGGCTGTTTTTCTTATCGTATTTGGGTTTACAACTCCTATTTGGGCATTTGATACGATTATGTCATTAGAGGCGCACTGGTTTTCAACCATGTTCGGCTGGTATAACTTTGCTGCCATGTGGGTGAGCGGTTTATGTGTCATTACATTAATAATTATCCTATTGAAAAAATCGGGACATTTCTCCTGGATAAATGAGAATCACCTTCATGATCTTGGGAAATTCATTTTTGCATTCTCAATATTCTGGACTTACATCTGGTTTGCACAATTCCTCCTTATTTATTATGCCAACATCCCAGAGGAAACTGTGTATTTCTACAAACGCTGGGAGCCTGAATATTTAACATGGTTTTGGGTCAATATTATAGTTAATTTTGTAGCTCCGATCCTGATCCTGATGACACGTAACTCCAAACGTCAAATGAATACGCTGATGTTTGTATGTATCATGTTGCTTTGCGGTCACTGGTTGGATTATTATATGATGATCATGCCTGGTACAGTTGCAGAGCACCGTGGATTTGGTATCATTGAGGTTGGTACAGCCATTGGATTTGCAGGTCTTTTTGCTTTCCTTACCCTAAATCAATTAAGCAAAAGATCCCTTGTCCCGGCTAATCACCCTTTCTTACAGGAAAGTTTGCATCATCAGATATAACACAGAAGTCTAAAATAGCAAAAGGAAATAGTACGAATAAAATGAGTTTAAGAGAAATATTTAATATCAGGAATGTAGCTGTAATGCTTACTGTGTTTGCCCTTTTATTTTCAGGCAATGCAGTTCTTGCTCAGGCACAGGATACAACGGTTAGCTCAACTACAGCAGCCACAGATACCGCTGCCGCAGCCGCCACTACACAAGTCTCACCATCGTCGGCCCCTCTGATCAGTACGGCTGTTGATACAGTTGCCCGGTATAAGAATATGCAGCCTGTTGCTGCAGCTGTGGATAAGTCAGCTGCTTATAAGACAGGTGCTTATTACGTTCTGTTATTTTTCCTTCTTTGCATATTCATTGCTGTAGCAGGGAAAATAATGCAGGTATACGAGATCAGCCGTGAGATGCAGGGCTTAAAACCAAAGTATGATCTGAGAAGAATTCAGGGTGTTTTATTTGCCATTATGCTGGTGGCTGGTTTATATGGGGTTTACTGGTCTTATGTGGTTCAGGGTAAAATGAGTATGCATGAATCCGCATCAGAGCATGGTCTTCAGATTGATTTCATGTTCAATGTAACACTCGTCCTTACCACGATCGTATTTATCCTAACTCATATTGCCTTATTTGGATTTTCATTCAAATACCGGGGATCTGAAAAGAAGAAGGCATACTTCTATCCACATAACAATGCCCTGGAGAGAATTTGGACCATTGTGCCTGCAATAGCATTAACTATACTCGTACTCTTAGGTTTCTTTACCTGGAGAAGTATAACCAATGTACCTTTAGCGGATCAGAAGAAGGCAATCAATATTGAAGTTGTTGGCGAGCAGTTTAAATGGAACTTACGCTATGCCGGTGATGACAATGTGGTAGGCTCACGAAACTTTAAGCTGACAACTCCTACAAATGGATTGGGTATAGATTTTAAGGATCGCAAAAGCTGGGATGATAAGCTGGTCAGCGAGATTGTTGTTCCTGTGAATAAACCTATCCGTATAATCATAGGATCAAAGGATGTATTACATAGTTTCTATCTTCCTGACTTCAGAGTGCAGATGAATGCTGTACCGGGTATGCCAACCTATTTCCAGTTCACTCCGCGTCTGACAACGGCGCAAATGAGAGAAAAGCGGAACAAGGCTGATTACGATTATGTATTGCTTTGTGCAAAGATATGCGGATCAGGTCATTATAATATGCAGGCTAAAGTTACAGTCGTAACAGAAGCTGAATATGCTGTATGGGTAGCTAAACAGCCTCTATATTACAATGATGATGTTAAAAAAGAGCTTCAGCTGGCAGAACAGAAGGCTGCAGAAAATAACAATATTGCGTTAAATACAAATACTATAAAATAATTATGGCAAGCACAGCATTACACGATACAGCCGTACTTCACCACCACGATGATCATGATCACGGGCATCATAAAGAAACGTTTATAACTAAATATATCTTTAGCCAGGATCATAAAATGATCGCTAAGCAATTCCTGATCACAGGGATTATCATGGCTGTTATTGCGATGATCCTATCTATACTATTCAGGCTTCAGTTAGCCTGGCCGGATAAGGATTTCCCTTTATTAGAAACTTTATTAGGGAATAAATGGGCTGAGGGAGGAAGGATTAAACCCGACTTTTATCTCGCTATTGTAACGATACACGGAACCATGATGGTATTCTTTGTATTAACAGCTGGATTGAGCGGAACTTTCAGTAACCTGCTTATTCCTTTACAGTTAGGAGCAAGAGATATGGCATCGCCATTCCTGAATATGCTTTCTTACTGGTTCTTCTTTACTGCATGCTGCGTAATGATGGCCTCTTTCTTTGTTGAGAGCGGACCTGCAAGTTCCGGATGGACAGTGTATCCTCCTTTATCGGCATTACCTAAAGCAATCAGCGGCTCAGGCACCGGAATGACACTCTGGCTTATCAGTATGGTATTTTTCATTGCTTCATCCCTGATCGGAGCCTTGAACTATATTTCCACGGTATTGAATATGCGTACTACAGGAATGGATATGTGGAAAATGCCATTGACCATCTGGGCGTTCTTTTTAACTGCTATTGTTGGGGTTTTATCTTTCCCTGTATTAGTTTCAGCTGTTGTTCTTTTAATATTTGACCGCAGCTTTGGAACAAGTTTCTATTTATCAGATATCGTTGTTGCCGGTCAGGTATTACCCAATCAGGGTGGTAGCCCGGTTCTTTGGCAGCACCTTTTCTGGTTCCTTGGTCACCCCGAAGTATACATTGTGATTATGCCTGCACTGGGTATAACCTCTGAAGTTATTGCTACCAATTCCCGTAAGCCGATTTTCGGATATCATGCGATGGTGTATTCTTTAATAGGTATCACCGTATTATCATTCATAGTTTGGGGACACCATATGTTCGTTACAGGAATGAATCCATTCCTTGGCGGGGTATTTATGATTACCACCTTGATTATTGCAGTTCCTTCGGCGGTAAAAACGTTTAATTATCTGGCTACGCTTTGGCGGGGTAATTTAAGGTTCACCCCGGCAATGTTGTTTGCGATCGGACTTGTTTCCTTCTTTATTTCTGGTGGTTTAACCGGTATTTTCTTAGGAAACGCAGCACTTGACATAAATCTTCACGATACGTATTTTGTTGTGGCTCACTTCCACCTTGTAATGGGTTGTGCTGCAATATTCGGGATGCTTTGTGGTGTTTATCACTGGTATCCAAAAATGTTCGGCCGCTTAATGAATGAAAGGTTAGGATATTTACACTTCTGGCTTACTTTTATTGGCGCGTACCTTGTATTCTTCCCGATGCACTTTATGGGTATTGATGGAGTTCCCCGTCGTTATTATGCATTTACCGAGTTCGCATTTATGAAGGAATGGTTAACAGTGAATGTGTTTATAACATGGGCTGCAATTATTTCGGCCCTTGCTCAGGTTGCTTTCTTATGGAACTTTTTTTACTCTATCTTTTATGGTAAAAAGTCAAGCCAAAATCCATGGGAGTCAAATACTCTGGAATGGACTGCCCCTGTTAAACATTTACATGGTAACTGGCCTGGGGAAATTCCAACAGTTTACCGCTGGCCTTATGATTACAGTAAGCCAGGTCATGACACAGACTTTATTCCTCAAACCACTCCGTTCTCTGAAACAATGAGCTCGAATCTTCAGCATGATTTTGAAGATAATCCGGAGGCGGAACGTATTCAGCATGAATGGGATTTGCAGCATGCAGGTGACCGTCATGCTACCGAAGAAATTAAATAGCTAGAGGATTCCGGATATCATGTTTGACAGTTTTCTGCTCAATATGATATCCGTTTTTTGTATCCTTTGCATGGCCTGACAGGCCTTTTATCAAAAGAAATGTATCCTTCAAGTGAGAAGAGATTTCTGGCGGTCAATTTTATCGCCATTGTAGCTCTTTTTCTTCTTATACTGGCAGGTGGTATTGTTCGCAGTACTGGTTCAGGAATGGGTTGTCCCGATTGGCCTAAATGCTTCGACCGGTATGTTCCACCAACTCATATATCTCAGCTTCCGGAACATTATCAGGAAATATATGTTGAAAAACGGGTTCAAAAGAACGAACGTTTTGCAAAAACCCTTGACCTTTTGGGCTATGGTGAAATGGCCTTCCTGATAAGGAACGACCAGAGTATTTTAAAGCCTGATGAATTTAATGCAGCTAAAACCTGGACGGAATATGTAAACCGCTTATTGGGCGCACTGTTTGGAATAATCCTGATAGGATGTGTAATGGCTTCGCTTACATATCTTAAATCCAGAAAAAAAATATTTTACTGGAGCTTGCTGAATTTAGTATTGGTCGGGTTTCAGGGCTGGCTTGGATCCATTGTCGTATCAACAAATCTGCTTGCCTGGGTTGTTACAGTCCATATGCTTATTGCAATAGCTATTCTGGCTATTTCAATTTATACCTATTATGAGGCCAGGATCCTGCGAGACAGAGGCATACTTACTAATGCCTCATCGTTACCCATTAAAATTTTTGCCGGCATTGGTCTATTGATCACTGTGGTTCAGATAACAATCGGAACAGAGGTAAGGGAACAAATTGATTCAATAGCTTCTGCCATGAACCGACTCGACAGGTCCTTATTGGTTGAGCGGGTTGGGACTGATTTTATTATCCATAGGGATCTTGCAATTTTAGTGGTAATTGTAAATGTTTTATCATTTGTATTGATTCGCAAGAGATATCTGATGAGGGGATACCAGTATAAATATATTTCGTATGTACTTTTGCTGATTATTGTACAAATAGCTACAGGCTTGTCTTTGACTTATATGGGATTACCTCCATTTGCCCAGGCAGCGCATATATTACTAGCAACAATGCTTTTCGGGGCACAGTTCTATTTATTATTATTACTTAAGCCTCTAAATAGAGGCCCTGAACATTTTGAAACAAGATAGGTGAGGAATTTTATATCGGATTTTAATAAATTAATTAAGTTAAGACTAACCCTTACGGTGGTGTTTTCTGCATCTGTCTGTTTTTTGATGGGCAGCACGCAGCAAGGTGATATCAACTGGATGAACTGGCTGATCCTTACCCTCGGCGGTTTCCTCGTCACCGGCGCGGCAAATGGTTTTAATGAGATCATTGAAAAGGATCTTGATAAATTAATGAAGCGTACCATGTCGAGACCACTACCTTCCGGTCATATGACTACCGGTCAGGCCCTGGTATTAAGTTTGGTGATGGGTATTTCTGGAACACTGCTTCTTGTGAGATTAAATTTCCCAACCGGAGTTCTGGCAGTTTTTTCCATATTTCTGTATGCTTTTATTTATACTCCCATGAAGAGAAAGTCTCCGATTGCTGTATTCATTGGAGCTTTTCCGGGCGCTTTACCTCCTCTTATAGGTTATTTCGCGGCATTTAACGAACCAAGGATCTCCTGGATCCCAATAACTCTTTTTTTAATACAGTTTGTATGGCAGTTCCCACATTTTTGGGCAATAGCCTGGGTTTTGGATGAAGATTACAAACGTGCCGGCTTCAGACTTCTGCCGACGACAAAGCAGGATAAGACCAGCGCCCTTATAACCCTTATATCAACAATTATTCTTGTTCCCGTTAGTCTGATGCCCACAATTTATTTAATACCCGGGGGGCAGGCATTTGGAGGCAATATATATGGACTTATCGCAATTTTATCCGGCCTGTATTTTGCATGGCAGGCGTTTCAGCTGTATCTAAATAAAGATGTGCCTTCAGCTAAAAAGCTGATGTACACTTCATTTTTTTATTTGCCAGTTCTTCAGTTAACCTTATTATTTGACTTTATTGCAAAATAGACATGATACAGGAGCCCTCAATACCATTAGAAATAAACTTTAAAGAAATGAAAAATGTAACAGTTGAAGATAAACAGAATTTAAAGGCAAGGAAGTTCCTGATGTGGTTGTTTATTATTTCCTCCTTCATGATGTTTGCAGCATTGACAAGCGGCTTTATTGTCTATACGGAAGGAAGTGCTGAACGTGGAATAAAGGTTTTACTGCCCAAGGCTTTCATGTACAGTACGATCATTATAGTTATTAGCAGTTTAACTATGCATATGGCCTACCTCTCAGCTCAAAAACTTCAATTTGGAAAGCAAAAAATTTATATTGGTTTAACCATTCTGCTCGGTGTCGCATTCTTTTTCAGTCAGTATAGTGCATGGACAGTTTTATATAATTCCGGGGCCTATTTTGTTAACTATAATGCATCCCAGTCTTTTATTTACATATTTACAGGGGCACACCTTTTACACATTCTTGCTGGAATATTCATGCTTATTTATGCTCTGATAGGGAATATTAGAAACATACCTCAGGTTCGTAATATATTCCGCATGGAAGTAACTTCCATTTTTTGGCATTTTATAGATATACTATGGATTTATCTATATGTTTTCTTACTTTTGAATCAATAATAAATCAATATACCACCGTTTAAATGAATACTACTGTATCAAAACTTGATGAAATAAAAACTGACGCCTGGAGCGGCGGAAAATCGCCTTTTGCTGTAGAATATGGAAAACTGATGATGTGGTTTTTCCTTTTATCAGATGCATTTACGTTCTCGGCTTTCCTTATCTATTATGGAGCTCAGCGTTTCAGTAAGATTAGCTGGCCTGATCCTGATGTAGTATTTCAGTCCATTCCCGGCTTAGCTGATCACGGTTTTCCACTTGTATTTGTAGGTATAATGACCTTCATACTGATTATGAGCTCTGTTACTATGGTACTTGCAGTGGAAGCAGGCCACAGGAATTCTAAAAAAGAGGTAGTATGGTGGATGATTGGTACCATTATCGGGGGACTAATGTTCCTTGGCTGCCAGGCATTAGAATGGTCACACCTTCATCATGAAGGCTATTGGTGGGGCAGCTTCCCTGCTACTTATACCGGTGTGGATAGTGTCGGGGCTCTGCAGTTTGCAAACCTGTTCTTTACTATTACAGGCTTTCATGGCTTCCACGTATTTACAGGAGTGATAATAAACATCATAATTCTTATTATGGTGCTGACAAATGTGTTCCAAAAAAGCGGAAGTTATCTGATGGTTGAAAAGGTGGGTTTATATTGGCACTTCGTTGATCTGGTTTGGGTATTTGTATTTACTTTCTTCTATTTAGTTTAATTCTGATAATCGATATATAATGTCTGCAGAACACACACATGATGAGCATGCGATAGAGCATGAAGGAATGACCAGAAAAAAGATCTGGCAGGTTTTCTTTTATTTGTTAGGTATCACGGCTGTTGAATTCTTCATTGCACTTTATCTCTTGCCAAAAGGGATCGTCGGTCACGGTATGGGTAATTTTGCCTATGTAGTACTTACCCTCGTTAAAGCCTTTTATATAGTTGCTTACTTCATGCACCTGAAGTTTGAGAAGTTTGCTTTAAAAACAGGGATAACTGTTTCTTTAGTGTTCATTATTTACTTTATCATTTTGATGCTTACTGAAGGGTCTTACCTGTACCTTCATATGAATTAATGAGTTTACCCTCTTTTCCCGTAAAAAAAATATTAGTTCTGTTTATCCTCTTGGCTGTGCCAGGGACTTTATATTATTTACTTAAGGAAAAAGGAGAAAACCGTTACAGGCCGCTACCTGTCTTTGGAAAAAAGGAGGTTGCTGCAACCTTTCATACAAAGTTTGGGAAGAAAATTCCTGATACCATTTATCATACTATCAGGGATTTTAAACTCCTTAACCAGGCAGGAGATACGGTCGTTTTCCCGGCTGACAGTAATCAGATTACAGTAGTTAATTTTTTCTTCACCCGTTGTCCATCCTTTTGTTCAAATATGAACAGGGAAATGGCCCGGGTAGCCACCATTTACAGAGGGAACCGTTTAATGAGGTTCTTATCAATAAGTGTGGATCCTGAGTATGATAAACCTGAAATACTTTCAGAATACAGTAAGTCCCTGATCAGTCAGAACGAGAAATGGGATTTTCTTACTGGGGATAGGGACTTGATCTTTTCGCTTGCAAAAGAAGATTTTATGGTCGATGCTTTTCGCGATACAAGCAAAGAAGTGAATTTCATACACAGTCCGATGCTTATTCTAATTGATCCGCAGAAGCGGATAAGAGGTTATTATGATTCTACAGGCGGACCGGAACAAATCCAGAACCTTATTGATGAGATTAAAGTGCTGATCACCGAGGATTTACGAAACGTAAAGGACCGTTAAATATAATTAAAATAGCTGTTGATACTTTAATATGAACAACACACTCGTTTCCAGACTGATAACAGTTATCTCCATTTTTGTATTAGTGGTCGTGATAATTCTTCAGAGCAAGGTGCTGAATATTTTTCCGGATAAAAGTGCGATACCTTCATGGGTATTCTTCCTGCCCAGGTTAAATGCAATGCTAAATGCTACCTGCAGTTTGCTTTTACTTCTATCACTTTACTTTATTAAGAGGAAAGATATTCAGACCCATAAAAAGCTTAATATTGCAACCTTTATTCTCTCATCGCTCTTCCTGGTTTCTTATATCATTTTCCATGCAACCGGAATAAAAACTACCTATGGAGGAGTTGGCCCTATCCGGATTGTTTACTATATCATTTTACTCAGTCATATTTTACTGGCGGCGATTGTTTTACCTCTGGTACTTTTTAGTTTTCAGAAGGGTTTACAAATGCAGGTTGAAAAACATAAAAAACTTGTTCGCTGGACTTATCCGATCTGGCTGTATGTTACGGTAAGTGGTGTTATAGTTTACCTGATGATTTCCCCCTTTTATGGCTTTTGAAACCTTGAAAAGACTTCCGGTTAAACATTTTCAGAACTGAATGTATTGTGAAATACCGTTTAATCTTCTCTTATTATGGGATAAAACCTATCTTTGTAAAATGAAGACTATGAAAATCATACTAGTAACTTTCATCCTTTTCTTTTCTTCCCTGGCTTTTTCGGAATTATCAGCCCAATGTTCAATGTGTACATTAAATGCTGAGAATTCTGTTCAAAATGGAAATACGCAGGGCAATGGGCTCAACAAGGGAATTCTATATCTTCTTGCAGCACCCTACCTTGCAATTACCTGTGTTGGAATTCTGTGGTATAAGAAATACCGGCGTAAGAATGTAGTAATGAACATGAAAGAAGGGAAGATAAATTTAAACTAGCGATACTGCTTAGATTCTTTGATCCTTGAACGGGTCCAGGTTTAATTTTAAATCCCCATGGCGAAGACATCAAGATTTAGCGCTATTGTTAATGCCAAATGTCCCAAATGCAGAAGGGGCAATATTTTCTCGGGCTCACTTTACGGGTTAAACTTTCAGAGAACGAATGAATATTGTTCACATTGCGGAATGCGCTTTGAGATCGAGCCTGGATATTTCTATGGGGCAATGTATGTGAGCTACGTTTTTGTCGTGGCGGAAATGCTCATTGTAGGTTTATTAACTTTCCTGATAACTGGCAATGACAAATCACCCTGGCTTTATATCGGGACTATTCTGATCTCCATTCTCCTGTTAACTCCGCTGAACTACCGGTATTCCAAGGTATTTCTTCTGCACTTCTTAACCCCCAAAGTGAAGTACAATCCTGACTACGATAAAGATGATCAGAGCATCGACTTTTAGTTTTTTAGCTGAACTGTCAGCAAACAATGAACGTGAGTGGTTTCAGTTTAACAAAGCCAGACATGATGAAGCCCGTGATAACGTTTTGGAATTCACCGCGGAAGTGATCAGAGGGCTCTCGGAAACCGATAAGGCTATTCCGCCAGGACTTGATCCAAAGAATTGCGTCATGCGGATATACAGGGACGTCCGGTTCAGTAAAGACAAAACACCTTACAAAACCAATTTCGGGGCAGGCATCTCCCAGCAGGGGAAGAACTTTAATGGGCCCGGATACTATGTGCATATTCATCCGGAGCAGTCTTTTATCGCAGGAGGTTGCTGGCTGCCTGAATCCGGCCTTCTGAAGTCCATCCGGCAGGAGATCGATTACAATGGAGCAGAGTTCAGATCGATTATTAAAGATAAATCCTTTATGGATTATTTCGGTAACCCCGAAACTGAATACAAACTAAAGACGGTTCCGAAGGGATATTCAGTGGATCATCCGGAGATTGAATATCTTAAATTAAAAAGTTTTACGTTTAGTCATATATTACGCAACTCTGATTTAACAGGTCCGGGTGCTGTTCAGAAAGTTGTAGAAGGATTCGCAAAACTTTATCCTTTCATGGCTTTTCTGCGAAATGCAAATTCTTAATTAAAATAAAGCATGAGAAAATTAACTATCCCTTTAATTGTTATTTTATTCCTGGGTTCATTTACATCCTGCGTGGTTCTATCACCTAAAAAGTATAATGCCCTGATCGCCCAGAAAGATTCCCTCTCTCTTGGATGGGAAGGTGCAAGAGCAAAGATTATTTCTCTTGAGGAAGAACTGGCAAGCCTTAAGTCAGATACTTCCGGCCTTAATTCACAGATTGCCAGTCTTGAGGATAAGCTGAAAGGGCTCGATGCAAGCTATTCCTCCTTACGTTCCAATACTTCTTCTGAAATAAATAAGCTTGCCGAAGATCTGCAGAAGCGTGAAGCCCGTCTGAAAGAAGTGGAAGAAATATTACGCAGGAGGGATGAAGCCACTAATGCCTTGAAAAACAAACTTCAGAAAGCCTTGCTGGGTTTTCAGCAGAGCGGTTTATCGGTCGACATTCGTAATGGCAAGGTGTATGTTTCATTAACAGACAAATTGTTGTTCGGAAGCGGCAGTATAGTAATTGACGAAAAGGGCAAGCTTGCCCTGCAGGAACTCGCGAAAGTATTAAAAACCCAGCCAGAAATTAATATCTCTGTTGAAGGCCATACGGATAACCAGCGCGTAGTTAATCTGGGTCAGATTAAAGATAACTGGGATTTAAGCGTCCTTCGGGCCACTTCTGTAGTCAGATATTTGACAGAAATTGAAAAAATTGAAAATAGCAGGATCACTGCCACAGGGAAAGGTGAATTTCAGCCGATAGAGAGCGGATCCTCTGCGGAGATCAGAAGCCGTAACAGGCGTATTGAGATTGTTTTGTCACCTAAACTTGATGAACTTTATAATCTGATAAAATAGGGTATATGGACGTACAGATGGATTAGCCGGAGGAATTCTTCCGGCTAATTATCCATTAAAAGGTGCTGATAAGATCTTTAAAAGAAGGCAGGTGTTTATCCTTATCGGATAATATTACATTATCAGGATCGATCCCCCAATGAATATTTAATTCCGGATCGTTCCAGGCAGCACCTATTTCAGAATTTTTATCGTAAAGACTGGTCACTTTATAGGTGAAAACGGTATTGTCCTCCAGGGTTACAAAGCCATGTAAAAAACCCGGCGGCATCCAGAATAAAAGATGATTTTCTTCACTTAATTCCAATGCAACATGCTCACCGTAAGTGGGTGAATCCTTCCTTATATCTACGGCAATATCATTAACTCTTCCCCTTATCACACGAACAAGCTTCCCCTGTGCATAGGGATTAGACTGGGCGTGAAGGCCCCGAAGGGTTCCTTTTTGAGAGAGGGATTGATTGTCCTGAACAAAGTCTGCCTGAATGCCAGCTTCTTCAAAGGATTTTTTATTATAGCTTTCAAAAAAATATCCCCGGTCATCGCGCCAGATCTGTGGTTCTATTATATAAAGACCTTGAATCTTTGTTTCTATAAACTTCATAATTAGCTGATAAACTCCATAGTGGTTCTAAATGCTACGAATTTGTTTGAAAATTGCTCCGGAAAATCTGCCTGGAGCCTGGCTGCAAATTTCTCCTGATACTCATTATATTTTTCCTGGGTATCCGCGATGTATTGTATACAGTAGGTAATGCCTTCGTTCGGAGAATCAATGACACGGAGAATCCGGTTAGAGACAAAGCAGCCGGTTTTCATCACCTCCTCAATATGAGTGGCCTGCATCCAGTGTAACCATTCTTCCTGGATACTCTCTTCAATGATAATCGTTACATTATATAAGATCATGCTGCGAAGATAAGAATTGGATTCGGGAATACAGAAGAGCAAAAGCCGGGAACCCAGACCGGATGTTATCGTTTCAGTGAAAATCAGCCCAGCTTATCTCCCCTAAGCTGGCGGAACCGCTTTCTGGCTTCTATTACAAAGAGGCTTCCGGGAAAATCGGTTATTATCTTCTGATAGAGTTCCAAAGCTTTCTCTGTTTGCTTAAGCTTAGTCTCATAGATTTCAGCAAGTATAAAAACGGCATCATCCCCCCACAGATCGGCCGGGTAGCTTTCGATAATTGATTGTAAATGAGCCATGGCTTGAGGCAGTTCATTGCGGTTGATAAATATTTTTGATTTTGCCATCAGAATATCATCAGACAGTGAATTTTCAGGATATAGGATGTTTATGCTATCCAATACTGCCAGTGCTTTGTCGGCCTGGTTTTTAAAGATTAAAAAATCGGCCTGTGAATATTTTTTCAATGCGGCAGTGTCAGTTTCATTCTGAAGGTTATCGGAGATTACTAAACTCAGATTGAGCGCGTCATTTGCAATTAATTGTGATGTAGAACCTTTCAAAACATCCAGTTGTGCTTTTGCCCAGATAAAATCACCCTGATAATAGGAGAGCCGGGCATTTTTATATTTGGCTTCCTGTCCGTACGGCTCATTGCTGAACTGTTTTTCCACCTGTCCGTATAATAATGCGGCTTCCCAGACTTCACCTGTCAGGATGTAAATGTCGCCGAGTTCGAGTTTAACCTGTGCAATTGTATTTTCAGGCATCCCGGGAGTCTCCAGCATATTTTGAAGTTGTTTGGCAGCTTCCTCCGGCTTTCCGAGGTAAAATGCCTGCAGGTTTGAAAGCTGTCTTACAGCGAATGAGGTCCCTGAACTGCGTCCGAATTCTTTTAACAAAGATTGATAATCAGCTTCCAAAGTTATCAGTTCGGGCTTACTGAATTTTTCGGAGGTAAGCTGTTTCGCCTTTACATTCAGGAGATCGACCTTTGCTGCAACATAATACTGCCCCTGGCTCCCCTTGGCCACCAGGTAGTTCAGAGCATCTATTGCCTGCGTATAAGCCTGATTGTAAATAAGCATCCGCGAAAGCTCAAATACCCTATCGCCGTCTTCCTTCAGCCTGCGGTCAAGGGCAAGCGTTTGCCGTACAGCCATGTCGAAGTCCTTTTGCTGAATATATTGCCATGTAAGCAGTTCGGTAAGAACCACATTCTGAGGTTCTTTTTGAAGGCGCCGCAACAGAGCTGTTTTAAGCAAGTCATAATCTTCTTTATCCTCCAGGATATTTCCAAGTACGTTCTGAGCCTGGGGCAATGCTTCTTCATTGGTACTCAATAGGGAAAGATATTCCTGAACTAGCATTGCTTTATCTTTTCTGTAGCGATATAGGCTTATCAGATCATAGGCAAATGCATTTTCATTATTGATAAGTTTCCTCCCGGTTATTAAAGTTTTAATGGAGAAATCATAGGCTTCTGCACGGTAAAACGTAATGGCCAGATCTTTTATGGCAAATTCATTGGACGGCAGATTTTTAATAAGGCTATTGAACCATTCAACTGATTTTTCATGTTCGCCCCGTTCCTGGTAAACCCGTCCGATATCAACTGAATAATTATAATTTTCGGGATGTCCCTTTAATAAACTCCTGGCTAGTTTTTCCGCTTCATCATATTGTTTAGTACGAAGCAGGCAGGTGAAGTAGGGGTCGTAATAGCCAGCGTTTTTAGTACGGCTAAAAAGCTTTTGGTAAAGGACGGCTGCTTTGTCATATTCCCCGGTCTGAAAGTACTGTACAGCCAGTGCTTCATCGGCATTGACCTGGGCATTCAGCTTCCAAGACCCGGCAAGTAAAAGAAACAGGATAATGAGTTTTTTCATGACAGACCCGGCAAAAATCGCCTCCCTCTATAATCTAAAGTTAATGAAAATCAATTATTTTACGATAGCTAAGCACACTTTAAAATACTGAATCTTATATTCAACGTTACAGAAGGCTTAAATAATGCCTGTAGTTTAAATGTTACGAATCAGGCAATTGTAATATAAATCATTTTACTACCTTGACTGATTGGTTTTCAATAATTTCTGATAGTTTTTCATGTTTTAGTAACATTTAGGTTGTAATTTCAGCAATACAAACCTGTTTGTCCACTTTTGCTATTTCAATTAATGATTGTGATAATAATGTCCGGTTTTAAAAAATATGCTTTAATATTATTAGTACTGATAAGCATATCGTGTGCAGATGACAAGGCAGGGAGAATACCGGTTGAGGACTTTTTTAGCGTACCTATCAAAACATCCTTTCTGGTTTCTCCGGACGGGAAATATATTTCCTATTTAAAGCCGGAGCCGGAGAATAACCGGATCCATATTTATGTTGAAACATGGGATGGCAAAAATACTACTCAGTTAACCTGTGATGTTAATCGGAATATATCCTATTACCTATGGGCTAAAAATGATGAGCTTCTGTATCTTAAAAATGGGTCTGAAAGCCAAAACCCCGGGTTATATGCAGTTAAAAGTGATGGGACGAACAAGAGAGAGCTCCTGTCATTTAAAAATACCAGGATTAGATTGATAACATCCGGCCCGGTTCAGAATGATGAAATTCTGGTGGCTTTAAATAAGAGAGATTCCACTGTTTTTGATGCATACAGATTAAATATTCAAACAGGTAAATTGTCAATGCTGATCAAGAACCCTGGTAATATAACCAAATGGTACTCAGATCCATCGGGCAAATTGCGAATGGCAATTGCCAGTGATGGGGTTAATGAAACGCTGCTTTACCGTAATTCTGAGACCGAATCTTTCAATTCCGTTTTAACAAATAATTTCAAATCAAGTATATCTCCTATCGGTTTCAGTAAGGATAATCGTTGCATCTATGCCCTTTCGAATCATAAGCGTGATAAAATGGCATTGGTGGAGCTGGACTGTGTGACCGGAAAGGAACATCGGACAATATACAGGAACCCTGATGTTGATGTATCTGACGCTTATTACTCAGTGAGTAAGGGTAAGCTGACTTATGCGGGTTATGAAACATGGAAGAAAAAGCGACATTACCTGGATGACAGGGTCAAGACCATGTACAGCCGACTTGAAAGGCTTCTTCCAAATGCGGAAATAAAGGTAACAGGGTCTGATACGGCCGAAACTAAATTCATCATTCGAACCTATACAGATCGAAATCCGGGATCTTTTTATTTATATACGCTTAAAGACAATAAACTGGTGAAGCTAAGCGATGTAAATGCTTCACTAAATGTGGAGGATTTGGCGGAAATGAAACCGGTTAGTTTTAAGACAAGGGATAACCTGATTGTGAATGGATACCTAACGCTTCCTAAGGGTAAAACTGCACGCAATTTGCCTGTTGTAGTAATGCCCCGGGGAAATGCAGATTCCCGTAACAGCTGGGGCTATAACTCGGAAGTTCAGTTCCTGGCTAACCGCGGCTATGCCGTATTTCAGGTTAACTTCCGGGGATCAAAAGGGTACGGCAAAAAATTCTGGATCGCAGGCTTTAAAGAATGGGGGGGTAAGATGCAGGATGATATCACGGATGGCGTACGCTGGCTCATTAAAAAGGAAATTGCCGATTCAAACCGGATAGCTATTTATGGTTCCAGTTTTGGCGGTTTTTCTGCCCTGCACGGATTATGTTTTCAGCCTAAGCTTTACCGCTGCGGTGCCTCCTATTCTGGTCTGACTAATTTATTTACCTATCTTAAAGATATTCCTCCTTATTTCAGACCGTATCAGCAGATGTTTTATGAAACAGTCGGTAATCCGGAAGCTGATGCAGATTATTTCAGAGCGGTTTCCCCGATCTTTCATACAGATAAAATAGCCGTTCCTGTATTAATCGCACAAGGGTCCAGAGATCCGAGGGTAAATATGAACGAAACGAACCAGTTTGTGAAAGAGTTGAAAAAGAGAAAAGTTCCTGTTACCTATATCCTGAAGGACGGTGAAGGTCACTATTTCAATAAACCTCAGAATAAACTTGAATTTTACAGGGAACTCGAGAAATTTCTTGAAAAAAATCTCGCCAGCCAATAAGGAATGAAGCAATACGAACAGATATATCGAAAAAACTTCTCCCTTATAATTACTTTCCTCATACTCATTACCGCCTCTATTGTAGTGGCATTCTATCTTGCTTTTAACCTTACTTCCAAATATGTTGAAAATGAGTTCGTATCTCAGAAAATTGATGTTCTGGAGGAGACGCTTAAGCCTTATAATGATTTCTTCCAAAATAAAATCCCCGAAATATCATTTTACCAGGGATACCTTGATTCTGTTCAGGCCGTAAAATACGTAGATACGATTTTCAGGAAATTTGCATTTGTAGATCGCGTTGTCTTTTATGATGCAGCCATCAGCAACCACAAAATACCGGATGGAATACGTGTGAATAATTTTGCTATGGGACCTAAATCAGTATACCAGTTTGGGCGGAATATTCCCAGGGATTCTGTTGTTCTGTTTAAAAATAATCAGATTAACAGCCAGTTCTCCTTAAAAACGGGGGATGAATTCAATAAAATGGCAATTAAATTCAGCGGGTTTATAGAAGCAGTCGATACAACACAGGCTTTGAGTGATAATAGCCGGTTTAATATTTTTTATAGTATTATGCCTAACCGGATCACTTACATGAATATTCCCAGGAGGGAAGAACTCCGGATATATAAAGACCTGATGACAAAGGATCTGCCGGCTTCCCCGATATATGAATTGGATATGCTGACATTCTATGTCAATCCTCAGAAACTAACAGTCAGGAATACCAATCCGGAGCTGTATCAAAACATCAGTATTAAGCCCCTGGTCTATGAATCGCTTGATAATGATATGGAGCTACTTACAAATGATCTGCCTTTATCAGGGCCTTTTTCAGACTATAAATTATATTTCAGCTCAACCAAAAGCTTTTTGAGTAAAGAGATCAATGCACGCTTTCTGCCTATTGCCGGAGCATTATCTGTTACATACGGTATCCTGGTCCTGATCGCTTATCTGATCTACCGGAATTTGAATATCAACAGTAAGCTTTTTAAGCTCCAGTATGATTTTATTAATAATCTTACCCATGAATTTAAAACGCCAGTCAGTGTAATTAAAATTGCGGGAAATAATATAAGAAGTGCTGTCAGCCTTTCAGACAAGGAAAGGTTTCATTATGGTAAGATCCTGGATGAAGAGGCTGATAAATTGAATGACCTGATGAACAGATTGCTCTCATTCACACAAATTGAGAATAAGGCAATTGATATAAAGTATGAATCTATTAACCTTGAAGTATTCTGTCAGAATATGATCGATGCCTATCAAATTAAATACCCCCGCTTTGATATTGAATGCAAAATAGTTGGCATCAAGTACTTTAAATCGGACCCCGTGCTCTTAGGCAGCATATTTCAAAATCTGATCGATAATGCGTATAAATATTCTAATCCTGATCAGAAGTACCTAAGAATATCCATATCAAAAGTTAAGAAATCTGTAGTAATGAAATTCACTGATCATGGGATTGGAATTCCGGCCCGCGACATCGATAATATTTTTAAGAAGTTTTTCCGCGTTCAAAATCAGTATAACCAACAGGGAAGTGTAGGGTTGGGTTTGGCATTCTGTAAAGAACTGGTTAATTTTATGAGCGGAACGATTACAGTACAAAGTGTGGAAGGGAAGGGGTCGGAATTTAAAATTGAATTGCCTTACGAAATATGATATGCAAAAAGAGATAAAAGTTGCTGTAATAGAAGATGATGAAAATCTTCGATTTCTGGTCGTACACCGACTTCAGACAGAAGGTTACAAAGTTGTGGAAGCTTCCGACGGTCAGGTGGCTGAAGAGCTGATAATGACTGAACAGCCCGATATAGTGCTTCTTGATTGGATGCTGCCATCTAAACAAGGATCGGAAGTTTGCCAGAATGTTCGCAAGCTTGGATTTAATAATCTCATAATCATGATGACCGCCAAGGCTCAGGATATTGATAAGATCGATGCCTATAATTTCGGTGTCTCCGATTACGTTACCAAGCCTTTTAATATGGATGTTCTGGTGGCATTGATTGATAACAAGGTAAAATTTGTCATTAATAATGAAAAATCGGAGGTTTATAAATTCGGCAATATGGAGCATCACCCCAATACGCATTCATTGATGCGCGAAGGAAAGAAGATAGAACTTACGATTCTGGAAAACAGGATTTTGCTTTATTTTCTAAAGAATGCCAATACGGTCATCAACCGCGACGAATTAATGATGGTGGTATGGGGTTATAATTCGGATGTGAACACGCGTACACTTGATATGCATATTGTCAGACTTCGTAAAAAAATCGAGAGCAATCCCGACAGGCCGCATTATATGCAGACAGTAAGAGGGGTAGGGTACAAATTCATTGTAGAGTAATAAAATGAGGGGCCACTGAAATAGACAGGACAGCCGCGGTTTAAAAGTAGATATCGATATAATCGGTTACTGCTCCGCCTTCGCAGTTGATCATATTCTGCAGCCGCCAGTATTTGCGTGTTCCGGTTGCTTTGAATAGGTTTTTACCGGTTTTGATACAGGGTTTTCCGGCATTAATATGATCCACCCGGGTTTCAATTTTACCATCGAACTCAAGTTCGCGGTTATTTAGAATTTTAATTCTTCCATCTACCTTCAGGTAATTACCCTTATCATCTGTCTGACTTCCGTTGATTGTATACCAGCCAGCATCACCAGCCTGAATAATAACAGATCCCGGCTTGTCCCAGCCTATCCATTGAAGTGTGAGTGCATGTTTACCCGGGAAGGCAGGATACGGATTTGCTGATGATTCTGTTGGAAGTTTCTGAATAGTATCCCCCTCAAAAGTCCGTGTAAGTTTATCAATTAGCAATCTTAAGCTGTCATTTTCCTGACGCAGTTCAAAGTTTTCCGTTCTCAGTCCCTGCTCTCTGTCGGGTACATCTTTTTGCTGGCAGGATGAGAGTGAAATCAGCGCTGCCATTATTAAATAATATTTCATATAGCTTCCTTCATTTGTCCTGGTTTATACCTTTTTCAGAAGTTTGGTAAATCGTTCACGCCATTCCATAGTTAATTCCTCGAGATCCGTCAGACGCTGAAGCCACTCTTTATTATGCGGATCATGGTAACGGATATGATTCACATCCATAACCGATATTTTTTCCGGATGTGAACTTAGCTGCAGAAGTTTGTCATTCCTGTGCACAATTCCTGGTCTTATAGTCCGGAAGTAAAACCCGGTGAGTCCGCTGGTCTGCAGATAAACGGGGAATTGCTTATAATTATAACGGATCCCGATCATATAACAAGGGCCCCGGGGTTCAGAAACTTCAAGTTCAGCGCTGCCCAGGCTATACCGGTCGCCAATGCAAATGTTTTCTTCGTTTGCATTTTCTCCACTGAGTGTCAGATTTTCGCCGAAGGCCGCCGCTTTCAAGTGAATTCCCAGTTCCTTTTTCCATTTGGTAAAATGATCAGAATTATAGCAGCAAACCGCCTTGTCATTCCCCCCATGATGCTTTTTATCCTGTACCATATCTCCTTTAAAGCCAGTCATGCTTAATTCAATATGGTCTGATTCAATTGGGTTTTTACAGTAAGCCGATCTTGCTGACTGATGATCTGATACTAATAGTTCGGAGGTACCCCGGATATTCAGGGATGTAATATCAATCACTTTCATAGGCTAAATTGATTGAACAGTAGAAGTATCAGAAATTGCAGAATCATGGTGCCATCCAGATACAGGAAGTAATAGTATTCATTTTTCTCCCATTTGGATCGGAAAATCAACCATCCTGATAAGATGATTGTAAGGGTCAGAGCAAAAAAGTTGCTGTCAAAACTATCCTGAAAAAGGAACAGTAAAACCAGGTAAGCTGCCAGCAAACCCTGACAGACAAGCAGGGATCTTTTTTCTCCCAGTAACACAGGAATGGTTTTTAACTCATTGGTCCGGTCCTGAAAAAGATCCCGGATGTCAAATGGAACTGTGATGGCGGCAATAAACAGGAAACGTTTGGAAATTAGAAGGATGGTGTCATTTACCGAGGTTGCAGCCACAAAATTATTTTCAAGTTCGAGGATCGGCAGAAGAACACAACTGAGAGCCCAAACCATAGAGATCAGAAATAATTTCACCCCCGGGATATTCCGTAATCCGAATCGTTTATCATGAATACTGAACAGGGGCAGGCTATAGGCCACCGATATGATGGCAAGGGAAAGAAGCAGAATCCTGGAAGAAGTTGTTAAAAAAAAACTTAAGGGCAGAATGGATAAAACTGCAATTATTGTCAGGGTGATGGTCAGGCGGTAATGTGAAAAAATCCATCTCACGCGCCGGAAGGCTGAATTCTCGGGCTTCGCCGGTTTGGAGAGAAGAATACTGAAATTATAAAGGGCTAATGTCGAGCAGAAAAGAAGTCCTAAAACATGCTTTTCGGGTTTGATGTCCAGAAGCTGATAGGTAACCAGACCTTGTGCTACGGCACACAAGGCAATAAAAATATTGCTGAATAACAAAAAATCAAGCGCTTGCCTAACGTATTTGTTCATAAATGGAGCGCCGGAATCAAATCATGAATTTCCCTGACGTAATTCAAATATCGTAATTTCGGGTAATATTCCAACGCGGCCGGGATAACCTAAGAAACCGTAACCTACATTCACATATAAATTTTGATTTCCCTCCTTGTAATGTCCGGCCCATTCTTTATAGACGTATTGAGCCGGGCTCCACTGAAATTTTTCGGTAACTACGCCGAATTGCATTCCATGGGTATGGCCGCTGAACATCGCATCAACCTGAGGATAGTCTGGAAGAACCTGAGCCCTCCAGTGGGAAGGGTCATGGGATAATAAGAGTTTTACAGGTATATCATCTGTATTCTGCAGCGCAAGATCCATACGCCCATATTTTACAAAGCGGCCGGCACCCCAGTTTTCAATCCCTAAGATAGCAATCTCTTCTCCGTTTATCTTTATTCTCCGGTTGGTATTCATAAGAAGATCCCATCCCATATTCTTATGAGTTTGCTTGACATCTGCAAGATTCCTGGTTTTCGCGGGAGATGATCCGGGTCCGTAATAATAATCACCATAATCATGATTACCGAGCACCGAAAATACTCCCAGCGGAGCTTTTACCTTTGAGAAAATATCCTGATAATCCCGCATTTCCGAAGCGACATTGTTCACCAGATCTCCGGTAAAAAATATCAGATCTGATTTTTCCTTAAGAAGCATTTCAACACCGCTCATTACTGCTTTCCGGTCATAGAAACTTCCAGAATGAATATCGGATATCTGCCCCAACTTAATACCGTCAAATGCTTTAGGCAGATTGGGAAGATAGAGCGTTTTGTGCTTGATCCGGTAGTCATAGGCATTAGACACAATTCCATAGGTCAGCGATGCCAGCGGAATTGCTGCTACCAGTGTCCCTGCCTTAATCAGGAATTCTGAACGTGGAATAGCATTGGATGGATGATTGTTCCTGTCATTAGCTGGGACCGTATTATTTCTGCTGCCAAGCTTCCTTTTTATCCAAATTATCCCCCGACGAATATCGTCAGCAAGCAGGAATGGCAGTATGAATATTTTGGAAACCACTGTCACGAAAAAAAATACCAGAATCACAGATCTCAGTAAAAATTTAATATTGAAAAATATGCTTACAAATACACCAATGAGAAGTATAAAAGTATAGCCCCACCAGATATAAGGAAAGTTGAGACGGTTTTTATCCTTCCATTTCCAGCTAACTGATTTTATTGCCCTGTAAATATATATATCGATTATGACCAGAAGAATACTGATCACAATCAATCCAAAAATTCGGTTACCCATGAATTAAGTTTTTGTATTAATGCTAACAGATTTAATATCGCCCTTTGTCATCCCCGTAGTCTTCATCCTCATCATCTTCAAATTCAGCGCTGAAAAGACTGTTAAACATATCGGCAAAACCAAAACCCTTGTCAAGAAATGACTTATTTACCAGCGAAAACTCTGCAAGCCCGTGAAGCATGAACTCCATCAGCAGGTACTGCTGGTTTTCACTCAGACCGGGATGGAATTGCTTTACGATTGCTTTCAAACCTGGAATGGACAGGAGAATGTCTTTATATTGTTTCAGTGAAAGATCATCTACCAGGTTAACTGTATTACCTGATGCAAACCAGTTTATTATGTCCGTATAAGGATTAACAGCTTTTGATTTTTTAAGTTTTTCAGGATCAGGAAAATAAGCAGCCGATAAGGTTTTAATAGCCTTCCCAAGAAGAATATTTGCCACTTTGGTTGGTCCCTCAAGTTCACCTTCATAAACGAGTTCTATTTTTCCCGTGATTGCCGGGATCACTCCCAGAAAATCTGAGATCCTGACAAATGTTTTCTCCTCATCGTTCAGCAGCATCCTTCGCTCAGCATTGCTGATCAGGTTCTCATAGGCAGAAATGGTCAGACGGGCAGATACGCCTGATTTTTTGTCGATATATTCTGAATCTCTTGCCTCAAAAGCGATCTGTTCAATCAGATTTTTAACCAGGCTGTCTGATTCAATGTTTGCCAGCTGGGAAGAGGTTAATCTGGCTTCCTGTTGTGTAATTTTTCGTGAAATCTCTACATTTCTCGGATAATGGGTCAGAATCTGGCTTTCAATACGATCCTTAAGCGGAGTAACGATAGCACCCCTGTTAGTGTAGTCTTCCGGATTTGCTGTAAACACAAACTGTATGTCAAGCGGGAGACGCAATTTAAACCCTCTGATCTGGATGTCTTTTTCCTGCAGAATATTAAATAAGGCAACCTGTATTCTTGCCTGCAGGTCGGGAAGTTCATTGATGACGAATATCCCGCGGTGTGCACGGGGTATGAGGCCAAAATGAATAACCCGTTCATCTGAATAAGTTAACTTCATGGTTGCGGCTTTAATAGGGTCTACGTCCCCTATCAGATCGGCTACTGTCACATCCGGAGTTGCAAGTTTTTCGGTATATCGTTCCGAACGGTGCAGCCAGGCTATGGGTGTGGCATCGCCTTTAATTTCAAGTGTATGATGTCCGAACCAGGATATTGGATTTAAAGGGTCTTCGAATAGTTCTGATCCCTCGATATAAGGCACATATTCATCAAGTAAATTTATCATTAAACGGGCAATTCGTGTCTTTGCCTGTCCCCGTAGACCCAAAAGTAGAATATTATGCTGTGATAGAATGGCAGTCTGAAGATCAGGAATTACGGTATCCTCATAACCAATGATCCCCTCCATAACCGTATTCTTACTCTTCAGTTCCCTGATCAGGTTTTCACGGAGTTCTTCTTTTACAGAACGGGAAATATATCCTGAATCTCTGAGGTCTTTAAGTGTTTTTATATGTCTGTTATCCATTTATTTTTTCATGAAATAGCCTGAGCTATTTATTTGTTAAATTGTCAGAGAGCGCCGTAATTATCTTACTGTCCGTCTTCTGTTTTTGATATAATCTTCAAAAATATACTCTCCCAGTCCCTTCAATGAGCTATAAAAAGCTTTTCCTCCGTTGATCTCGGTAAATTGTCTTACAAACTGCTGCAGGTAAGGATCGCGGGCTATCATAAAGGTGGTTATAGGTATTCCAAGCCGTTTACACTGGGCAGCCATATTGAGAGTTTTATTGACCACCTTACGGTCCAGACCAATGCTGTTTTTATAATATTTATTGCCCTCTTTCAGGCAGGTTGGCTTACCATCTGTGATCATAAAGATCTGTTTATTATGTGTCTTGCGCCGCCTTAACAGATCTACCGCCAGCTCAAGCCCGGCATAGGTATTGGTATGATAGGGGCCTACCTGTAAATAGGGTAGTTCCTTAATGGTAATGGGCCAGGCGTCATTCCCAAATACAACAATATCCAGGGTATCCTTTGGATATTTCGTACGGATAAGTTCTGCCAGGGCCATAGCTACCTTTTTTGCAGGGGTGATCCTGTCTTCCCCATACAGGATCATGGAATGTGAAATATCGATCATTAATACCGTAGAGGTGATCGTTTTATAGTCTTTTTCCTCCACTTCCAGATCCCGTTCTGTCATTGAAAAATCGCCTATGCCATGGTTGACCTGCGCATTATGGATCGAAGCGGTCATATCTATCTGATCAAGACTGTCGCCAAACTGATACTCCCGGCGATCTGCGTTTTTTTCCTCGCCAAGTCCTGATATATTGGAATTATGGTTCCCCTTTCCTGATTTTTTTAATTTTCCAAAGATCTCTTCCAGTGCCGACTGCCGGATGCTTTGTTCTGTCTTCGGGGTAATTTTAAACTCCCCTGCCTTTTGGTCATCATCTGCAAGGAAGCCCTTTTTCTTGAGGTCATCAATAAAATCCCCCATACCGTATTCGTCGGTAGTAAGATTATATTGCTTATCAAGCTCATTCATCCAGGCTATTGCTTCATTTGCATCTCCCGAAGTATAATTAAGCAGCTCAAGAAATAATTTTAATAATTCTTCAAAACCACCCTTTGGAAGCTCATTGGGAATAAATTTTGAAAATTCGTGTCCTCGCATAGCATAACCTTCATAATATTTACGAAAATTCGAAGATAAAAGTTTGCCAGCCGAATTGTGTTATACCCATGTCAAATAATGTCCCGGCTCATTTCTTCTTAAAATAAGAATATATTTCATGGGGATTGTTACATTTAATTTTCTTAAGCCGCAGACGCTTGCTATTATTATTTAATTAACCATAGGAACACAAAATGAAAAGCCTGAAAATCCTTATATTCCTTTTCCTGACAGCATTCAGTCTGTCCGCTCAGACTAATGATAAAAAAGCTATTTTCAAACTATTGGAAGAGCAGAGACAAGCATGGAACAAAGGTGATTTAAAAGAATATATGGAGGGTTACCTTCAATCTGATTCGCTTCTTTTTGTTGGCGAAAGCGGACCCACCTATGGCTGGAAAGGTACTTTTGAAAAATATAAGAAAGGTTATCCCGACAAAAAGTCAATGGGCTTTTTAACCTTCAATATAAAAGAGATCAGATTGATCGGCAGAGACAATGCCTTCGTGCTGGGAGCCTGGAATTTAAAACGGGAAAAGGATAGTCCGGGAGGGTTCTTTACCTTATTGCTTGAAAAAGCAAAAGGCAGGTGGAAAGTTATTGTTGATCACTCAAGTTAAAGGTGTGTCACCCTTTCCTGTGTGATTTTCAGGTTACCTTAGCTTTCCTTACAAGACTTGAAAACATTCCGGGAAAGAATCTTTTAAGCAGTACGGCATATTTCTCTTTGCCGCCGATATAGGCTTCTTCTTTTCCGGCTTTTATTGCCTTGAGTATTTGTCTGGCACACTCATCAGGAAGCATGCCCTTATTTTGGGCATCGTCCATTTTATTCTGCCTGCTGCCATCTGCAATAAGTGCATTATAGCTAAGGTTGGTTTTTATGTATCCGGGACAAATTATACTGATCTTAATCTCAGGATCTAATTCATTCCGTAATGAATCAAAGTAGCCGTGAAGTGCGTGTTTGGAAGCAGAATATGCAGAACGGCCTTTCGTGCCAAATTTTCCCACAAGGCTGCTGATCACTACAATATGCCCGGATTTCGCTGATTTCATTTCGGGAAGGACTGCTCTGGTTAATGCCACCGTACCCCAAAAGTTGATCTCCATTATTTTCCGGGCTACTTCCATTTCCGTTTCAATTGCAAGTGCCCGCTGACTCAGTCCGCCTGCATGGATGATCATGTCTATTCTGCCGAAAATTCTTAAAGCGGATAATGCAATCTCCTGCAATTTATCGCCATCTTCCAGATCCAGGGGTAAGACATGAACATCGATCGGATTGAGTTTGCATTTGGTTTTTACCTGGTATAAGGCTTCCCGGTTTCTGGAAGATATAATGAGTTTGGCACCCAGCCCGTTCATCAGGTATACCAGAGACTCTCCAATACCGCTGGATGCCCCGGTTATCCAAACTACTTTATTCTTCATATTTTATTTTTAACTGTTAATAATTACTTTCATTACTTATAAAAAGCTCCGAGGCGATATGATCAGCAAATAATTTTCCTTCTCTTGTCAAAATAGCAGTCTTATCTTTCATATTAACCCAGCCCTTGTCGATGAAAGTTTCCAGGCCGGCTTTTACACTGTTGCTATAATCTGAGCCAAAATCTTGACTTATTTTTTCAAGATCCATACCCCAGCTTGTACGTAAAGAGGTCATAATATATTCATTCACCCGGTCTTTTACTTCAAGTATTTCAATCTCAGCAGGGATAGTTTTCAAGTTAATAGCATCGGTATACTTTGTATTATTCGAAACATTCCATTGCCTCGTTTCCCCGTTATACGAATGTGCAGATGGACCGATTCCCATGTATTTCACTCCCTGCCAGTAATTTGAATTATGTTTTGAATACATGCCTGGTTTAGCAAAGTTCGAGATCTCATAATGTTCATATGCTGCCTCCTGTAAGTAATCCATCAGGATAATGAACTGAGCTGCACTCTGATTTTCATCCATAGGCTTTTCTTTTCCTTTACTGATGAAGGATGATAAAGCAGTGGCCGGTTCAACAGTTATGGAATAGGATGAAATGTGAGGAACCTGCAATTCAATCAGCTGTTGAATATTATATTCCCATTTTTCATCAGTCAAAAGAGGAAAGCCGTAAATGAGATCGGTGGTGATATTCTCATAACCCGCATCCTGCACTCGTTTAATGCTGCTGTGTGCCTCCCGTGAGGTATGTGCGCGGTTCATCCATTTCAGATCCTCCTCATAAAATGATTGAATGCCAATACTTAATCGGTTGAGGGGGGTCTGGCGAAGTTCTTTGACTTTTTGGGGATTTAAATCATCCGGATTGGCTTCCAGGGTGATTTCCGCTTTTGAGGAAACTTCAAAATGATCCGTAATTTCTGATATTAATAAATATATTTCATCAGCACTTAACAGGGAAGGAGTGCCCCCGCCAAAATAGATTGTTTCAATTTCTTCCTGGCCAAGATAATCCTTTCTTAATGCGATCTCCGTACGCAAAGCTTTTATTACCTGATCCTTATACTGTGGCGATGTGCTAAAATGAAAGTCGCAGTAATGGCAGGCTTTTTTACAAAAAGGTATGTGTAGATAAATTCCGGCCATTCTTGTATCGTATAAATCTGTTTGATGGGTTTAAATAAAAGGTATTAGCCTATTTAAAGTCTCATAATATAGTTTTTTAATCCCGGCCCGTTTAAAGGGTAAAAAATTACAGACTGATTCCTGGATTGTTTGAATTTTGTTTTTCATAAGGTTCAGTGCTGCCATCTTCATCTCTGCTTTTATTCATTAACATGGATGCATTCTTCTCCGCTATTTTTTCTCGTCGGTATCGGGCCATATTAATCAGCAATACACTGCCTAAAATGATTATCAGACCTAAAATCTGAATAAAGGTTATCTTTTCATTTGCAAGAAATACGCCCAGTAAAACTGCTACAACCGGGTTAACATAAGCATAGGTGCTTACCTGCATCGCCGGCCTCACCTTTAATAACCATACATAAGCACTAAACCCTGCTATAGAGCCCATAAACACGAGGTATATTAATGAAAGCCAGGCATCTGTGGGTACGCTCTCCCAATGGAAATTTTTCAGTTCACCTCTCATCAGCATTCCTGGTATAAACGCGATCCCTGCAATGGTCATCTGCCACGCACTGGTTACAATAATGGAACCTTCAGAGGATTTATACTTGGAATAAAGAGATCCTCCTGCCCATGATACAGAAGCCAGGATGAGCAGGAACATGGTTCCTATCTGAACCGAGCCTTTCCCTTTTAAAGCCAGGGCTTCGGAGATCTGTTCGCTGAACAATAAAATCACTCCCGTAAGTCCGATAAGCAGACCAGCCAGTATAGATCTGCTTCTGAAATTTTCAGACCACCTTGGTTTATCAAGTAGCACAAACCATAAGGGGGCGGAGGATACGGTTATGGCTACCATAGCACTGGGGACGCTTTGTTCAACCCAGATGATAATTCCGTTTCCGAAAAACAAAAGCAGGACACCACTAATTGCGGCATGTTTGAAATTGGGGATACCAAACATTTTCTCCCCCTTAATAATACACCAGGCTGTCATGAGTAAACCTGATAAAAGAAATCGCAGACCTCCCAGTAAAAAAGGAGGGAAGCCATGAACTGCGATCTGAATGAAAAAATAGGTAGAGCCCCATACGATATAAACGATAGCGAATGCAAGTATTACCATCAGGGGAGATACAGGGTTGGATTTAGGAGTAATCATTTACTTTTGGATATAACAAGCTGCTGCTGTTCTTTAACGGTTTCAAGAACAATGGTAGTTCGGGTTGAGAGAATGTTTGGGATCTTGCTCAAAGAGTTTCGCATCAGGTCCATTAAAGAAGCCGAATCGCTGGTACGGATCTTCACCAGGTAGCAATCCTCACCGGCCACATGATGCACTTCCTGAATTTCAGGTATTTTGGCCAGTTCTTTGGCTGTGCTGCTGCATCCCAGGCCATCTGCAGCCTTTATAAAAACGAAAGCGAGAAGGTTTTGATGGAGGAATGCCGGGTTTAGGCGGGTGGTATACTGAAGGATGATCTGCCTCTGCTCGAGTTTTTTGACCCTTTCCAGTATAGCGGATGGGGCCATGTTTAATTCACGTGCAAGGTCGGCATTTGAAATGCGCGCATTATCCTGCATGTATCCTAAAATGTGCAGATCGGTTTGATCGAGGCAATATTCTTTTATGCTCATTCTTCGGCGAATTTAAATAGATTTAGAATAAAAATCAAAAATTTTAAGATTAAATGATCATTCTTCGGTTTTTTTATTCTTTAAGTTAAATTTAACCTAAAAGCAAGCGTTAAATGCCGGACCTTGCAAGCATTCTTTTATGATTTATAGGAAACCAGCATAAAAATGTAGAAATTTGTATTGCCGGGCCCCAGTTCCGGTATTCATATTTAAATTTTGGAATGATTAAGCGAATACACGGTATTTTACTGCTGTTGTTTTTAGTAAATTCAGTCGCTCTGGCCCAGGGTGACAGTATTCCGAATTATTCTGCCAGGCAGTCTGGTTTATATCGACAAGGGTATCAAATAAGAGATTCGGCTTTTCTGGCAAAAAGACAGGCCTACCGGGATTCCATAAAAGCGATTGGAGATTCCCTTACTATGATATGGATAAAGGCGCCCGAAGCGGGCCGTCCCAATAAGTTTGTTGACAGTCTGATATCCCTTTATAAGGTTGAAAATCTGGATTTTGCTGCCTGGGAGAAAAAATTTAAGAAAAAAGTAATCCGTTTCGAGGAGGGCCAGATACGGCCAAAAGGGGAGTCCTGGGTTATAGGGGTCATAATTTTGTTAGTATTGTTTTTCGCGGTCATAAAATATTTCTTTTCTAAGGAACTTGATTCTATAGTTCATTCCTTCTATAGTAATCAGGTCCTGGGTCAGATCAGTAAAGAAGATAACCTTTTTAGTTCCTGGCCCTTTATATTTTTATATGTCCTGTTCGGGCTGATCATTGGGATGTACCTCTATCTTTCCTCCAAGTATCTGCAATTAACTTATACAGTTAACGGATTTGAGTTATTCCTGGTATTTTCCCTTGTGGTGATCGGTTTGTTCACCGTTAAGATTCTCCTGCTTCGGATTTTGGGCTTCCTTTTTGATATTAAACGGCTGGTAAAGGAGTACGTTTCAATTTTATATTTAAGCTATTTCAACGCCGCAATTATTTTTCTCCCGCTTATCATTGCATTTAGCCTGACCCCTGGCAGGTATGCTGAATTTTATAGTTATGCAGGTCTGCTTATGCTCGTACTTATATTCGCTGTCCAGTTCCTCCGAGCAGGCAACAATATTTTATCCAATTACAAGTTTCCAAAAGTTTATTTAATTATTTACCTTTGTGCCCTCGAATTCTGCCCATTAATCATTCTTTTTAAAGCACTTAGGTTTTAAAGCCCATATAGAAATATGCAAGTACTACCAAATGCGAAACCTTTAAAAGTTAAAAGTATAATGGTGACTCTGCCTAAACCAGAGACCGAAAAATCACCCTACTTTGATCTCGCAAAGAAGTACAATCTAAAGATAGATTTCCGGTCTTTTATTCATGTTGAAGGGGTTTCAGCTAAGGATTTTCGCAAAGAAAAAATCAATCTTGCAGATTTTACGGCTGTAATCTTTACCAGCAAAAATGCCGTCGACCATTTCTTCCGGATTAGTGAGGAAATGCGTTTTGATGTTCCGGCTGACATGAAATATTTCTGTATATCCGAAACTATTGCTTTATATCTTCAGAAATATATTCAGTACCGGAAAAGAAAAATATTTTTCGGTAAGCAGACCGCGTCTGATCTGGCGGATGTTTTAAAGAAGCATTCTGCCGAAAAATTTCTATATCCCTGTTCGGATGTTGCGGCAGAAGAAACCCAGAAGTTCCTTCATGATCATGGCTATGATTTTAAACCCGCTATTTTATTCCATACCGTTTGCAGTGACCTTTCTGATCTTGCAGAGGTTTTTTATGATGTAATCGCGTTTTTCAGTCCGAGCAGCATTCATTCTTTATTCATCAATTTTCCTGATTTTAAGCAGAATAACACCCGTATCGCAGCCTTTGGTGCAAGTACGCATAAAGCCGCACTTGAGCATCACCTGGTACTCGATATTCCTGCTCCAAGCCCTGAGGCTCCCAGCATGACCATGGCCCTTGAACAGTATATTAAACAGGTAAACAAATAGGTTGAAATTTAACTTTAAATTAATGCGGCATATGCCTCCTGATTAATTTATTGAGCAATTTTAAATTATCGGCAACCTTTAGGGGGATAAAAACGTATCATCGTAATATTTCGTAACCGTCAGAAAAATAGATCCCTGCTTTTAGCGTTCTATGTCTCCTGAAATTTTGCGCAATAATGTGTTATTAAGAAAAAAAGGCATGATTAAATGCCGAATGCAATAGTTTTAGTACATATTATTATGTGCTTTTTTATTATATTCGAAATTATTTTGGTGTGGTAATAAAAAACTGGAATCATATAAAATGAGAAAAATATACTTTATCGCTCTTGCAGCACTTGCTGTTTTAGGCACGAGCTGTGGTAAAGGTGGTACCAATGGTGAACTGGTTGGGGTTTCAACCAAAAAGTTTAAAAACAATGAAGTTCCATACGGGATGGTTTATGTTCCTGCCGGAACTTTTATTATGGGTCAAACTGACCAGGATATAACCTCTGCACAGATTTCCCAGAATAAGCAGGTCACCATTCAGGCTTTCTATATGGATGAGACCGAAATTACCAACAGTGAATACCGCCAGTTTGTAAACTGGGTTCGCGATTCCATTGCAATCACTAATTATCTTCAGGATGACCAATACTATCTGCAGCCTAAAGGGCAGGCAGATCCGAATGACGCAGGAAAGAAATATATTAACTGGAAAAAGGTCGGTAATGGAAGTTCGATATGGGGAGGAAAAAAAGGAGCTTCGGCTAACGGGGCAAAGCTCCAGGCTATGTATTATCAGGGAGAAGACCGCGTGTTCGACCGGAATGAACTGGATGTCCGCCTGCTGAAATACAATTTTGCGGTTATGAAACTACGGGAAGCATCAAATAACCGTAATAACAAAGAGGCTAAAAGATCTGATTTTATTCTCAGAGATACTGTAGGTGTGTATCCTGATACCCTGGTTTGGCTATCTGATTTTGCTTATGCTCAGAATGAGCCCATGGTAAAAGGGTACTTCTCACATCCGGCATTTGCAAATTACCCGGTAGTAGGAGTGACCTGGAGACAGGCTCGTGCTTTTACCGTCTGGAGAACAAGATTCAATGAGGCATATAAAGATAGCCGTCGCCTTCCAAAGCGGGCTGATTATGATCTTCCGACCGAGGCGGAATTCGAATATGCTGCGCGCGGTGGCCGTATTGGAACCAGTTATCCATGGGGAGGACCTTATATCCGCAATGCAAAGGGCTGCCTGATGGCAAATTTTAAGCCCGGAAGAGGTAATTATATCGATGATGGGGGACCTTTCACTGTAAATGTGAAGTCTTATTATCCAAATGATTTCGGTTTATATAATATGGCGGGGAATGTTTCCGAATGGACTTCATCAGCTTTTGATGAATCTGCGGCCACGTTCACGCATGATATGAACCCTACATTCAACTATGAAGCCCGTGCCGATGATCCGGAGGTACTGAAACGTAAAGTTATACGTGGTGGCTCCTGGAAGGATATAGGATACTTTCTTCAAAATTCTGCCAGCAGCTTTGAATATCAGGACACTGCTAAATCATATATTGGTTTCCGTTGTATTACCAAATACCAGGGACGTGATATAAAAGACAAGCTCTAAAAAAATAAAATCCCTTCTCAATAAATTCGTATATACATTATGGCTCGTAAGAAAAAATTCAAAATTGGTATCAATACTCTGATTTCATGGGGAGCATCCATTGTAATCGTAGGTTTAATGTTTAAGATCCTTCACTGGAAAGGCGGGGAACTCATGATCGCAGTAGGTCTTATCACTGAGGCTTTATTATTCTTTGTTTTAGGATTTCAGGCACAATCAGATGAACCTGACTGGACTCGTGTATATCCTGAACTTGATGAAAGTTTTAAAGGGGAACTCCCGACATCTTCAGTTCAGCAATCTTCCGGAACTTCAACAGCAGCCTTGGATAAGATGATGGCTGATGCTAAGATCGGGCCTGAACTTATTGAAAGCCTGGGAACAGGTCTGCGCTCATTCGGGGACAGAGTTTCGGCTATATCTTCAATTGCTGATACAGCAACAGCCACAAATGAATTTACAGCGAAAGTAAAGACCGCCTCCGGAACATTTGACAATCTGAATAATGCATTCGACAAAGCAACAGTAAGTCTTCAGGAAATGGCCGATACAAAAATTGATTCAAGGGCCTATCATGAGCAGGTGAATTCTCTGGCCAAGAATATTTCAGCTTTAAATGCTGTGTACGAACTGGAACTTCAGGATTCAAGCGCTCATTTAAAATCAATGAATAAATTTTATCAGAACCTTTCAAGTACCATGCAGAACTTTAACGAATCAATGGAGGATTCCAAACAGTTCAAAGAAGAGGTTAGCAAACTGGCAAAAAATCTTTCCTCCTTAAATTCAATTTACGGTAATATGCTTTCTGCCATGAATCAACCCCGGGTTTAGTTCCAGGTATTAATTATTTTAATTTTTCAAATTTTTACATAAAGATACATGGCTGGAGGTAAAGAAACCCCAAGGCAGAAAATGATCGGAATACTATACCTGGTATTACTGGGTTTGGTTGCGCTTAACGTAAGTGATTCGATTTTAGATGCCTTTAAGAATTTAACAGATAGCTTGAATACCTCGACACAAAATGTCCAGAGTGGAGTTGAGTCTACCTATGCTTCTTTTGAGGCAACGAAACTGAAAGACGAACCCACAAGAGCAAGGCCGATTTACGACCGGGCTAAAAAGGCAAGTGCCTATACAGATTCCCTCAATAATTATGTTGCGAATCTTAAAAAACTCTTCGAAACTGAAGGCGGAGGGTATAATGAAACTACGGGCGATATCACTAAAAGAGATAATCTTGACATTTCACCCCGCCTGATGATAAATCAGAAAAGGGCAACTGAATTAAAAAACAAGATTAACGAAACGCGTAAGAATTTGTTGGCACTGCTTGATGAAAAGGAACGTCAGGGAATTAATTTTTCACTTCAGGCAATAGATCCGCCTGACCGGTCCGGGGTGAACAGAACCTGGGAACAATCAAATTTTGGGGATGGTATTCCTTTGACGGCCGCTATTACTGCCCTGGCCAAGATCCAGGCGGATACTAAAAATGCCGAGTCTGAAATAGTTAAGCGTATCCTTGGCAAAATGGATCAGGCGGTTGTTAACCTCGATCAGTTTGCTGCCGTTGCCGTTGCACCTACATCTTATCTGATACAAGGTCAGCCCTATACTGCCCAGGTGTTTTTAACTGCTTCTGATTCAAAATCAAGTCCGGATATTTCGGTTGGCGGAGCCAGGCTGCAGGTTAAAGAGGGAAGAGGAACTTATACGGTAAATACCAGCCGGGAAGGTGTATTCAGCTGGATAGGAACAGTTCGGGTTAAGCAAACAGACGGATCCATTAAGACATATACCACGGCGGAGCAGAAATATCAGGTGGCTCGTCCATCGGCGGTTGTATCGCCTGACAAGATGAATGTTTTTTATGTAGGTGTCCCTAATCCTGTTTCAGTTTCTGCACCCGGCATCCCTAAGGAGAGTCTGGTAGTGAGTATGAGTGGTGGGAGAATTTCCGGATCGAACGGGAAATATACGGTGACCGTAAGTGCACCCGGGACTACCGCAAGAGTAAATGTATCAGCTAATATTGGCGGAAAAGTACAGAATTTTGGCTCTTCCGAATTTCGTGTTAAGAGGATCCCGGATCCAAAAGCTAAGTTTGCCGGTAAAACCAGCGGAAGTATGAGTTCTGTGGTAATTAAATCGCAAAATTCCATATTTGCTATTCTGGAAGCGTTTGATTTTGATGCAAAATTCAATGTTACCCGTTTCAGTCTTGTAATTGCCAGACCCCGGGCTGATGTTGTTGCTCTTCAGACAACCGGTAATTCTTTCAGTGCACAGATGAAATCCGCAATTGCAGCGATAACACCCGGAACCCGTGTGATCTTTGATGACATAGTTGCTGTTGGCCCGGATGGAACACAACGTCAACTTGAGCCAATGGTCTTTAAAGCAAATTAATTGTGACAGGCTGTTAACGATAAATTTATCAAAATGAAAAAATTAATTTTTGCCATCCTATTATTCACAGGGACTTTAAGTGTATATGCACAGGCTCCCAATCTGAGTAATGATACAAAACCAAAACCTGTAATAAAACCATTGGACGGTTATTATGAGAAAACGAATATCCTGAGCGCCCGGGTTAGTCCTTATGCTAGCTTAAGGGAATCTGATGTCATGTTCAGTAAGCGGGTTTGGCGTGAAATAGATCTTCGTGATAAGATGAATATGGTATTTGCTTCTCCAAAAGCCCGTTTGATAACCATACTTACGGATGCCATTGCAGCCGGGGAGCTTACAGCATATGATGCGAGCAGTACCAAAGATGATGTAAACGGCGACGAATTTACCGTTGTTTTGTCACCTGAAGCCGCAATGGCAAAGTTTGCTGACAGCGTACTGGTGCCTCTTTTTGATACGGATGGAAATCAAACAGGTACTGAAGTCAAGCCGGGTGAATTTAATCCGGATAGCATCATTAAATTCCGTATCAAAGAAGACTGGATTTTTGATAAGCAGCGTTCAGTATTTGAACCTCGTATCGTGGGTCTTGCTCCTATGATAAAGATCCAGGCTGCCGGACAGTCTTTTGATGAACAGCCTGCGTTCTGGATATATTTTCCTGAGGTACGGCATTTATTAGTTACCAAGGCAGTAGTTAACCGCGGTAATGATGCCACAGGCCTTAGCTATGATGATGTGTTTATGAAGCGGATCTTTGCCAGCTATATCGTTAAAGAATCAAATCCTGAAGATCTTCGAATTAAAGATTATGCTATCGGTATTGATAAGCTGTATGAATCGGAACGCGTGAAGAAAGGTCTCATGGACTTTGAACACGATCTCTGGTCTTATTAAATAGCTTCAGTTTATAAAATTTAAAGCTGACAGGGAAACCTGCCGGCTTTTATTTTTTAAAGTAATTCACCAGAGCAAGACTTTGAGAGGTATTCAGTACCTGCATCACCTCTTCCAGCGAGGCGTCCTTGATTTTTTTTACTGATTTAAAATGCCTTAACAGCTTATCCGCTGATGTACGGCCAATGCCTGGGATGTTTTCTAGTTCGGTTGAGAGCGTTGATTTATCCCGTTTTTTCCTGTGAAAAGTAATGCCGAAGCGGTGGGCTTCATCCCTCAGCTGCTGGATGATCTTCAAAGTTTCTGACTTCTTATCCAGGTACATAGGATACTGATCGCCTGGATAATAGATCTCCTCCAGGCGTTTTGCAATACCGATTATTGTTACCTGGGTTTCTATACCAAGCAGCCTGAGGCTTTTGATAGCGGACGATAATTGTCCCTTTCCCCCGTCAATAACTATTAACTGAGGTAAGGGCTCTGCCTCTTCCATCATTCTCCGGTATCTTCTGAATACGGCCTCCTCCATGGTTGCAAAATCATCAGGTCCTTCCACGGTCTTTACATTGAAATGCCTGTAATCCTTTTTTGAAGGTCTGGCATCTTTAAATACTACGATCGCCGATACGGGAAACTTACCCTGGAAATTAGAATTATCGAAACATTCAATATGTCTGGGTAATTGATTTAAACGAAGATCCTTCATCATTTGATTAAGCAGCCTTTCAGTCCTGATTTCCGGATTTAATTTTTCATACTGCTCCAGTCTTTCACGCTTAAAGAAAATAACGTTTTTCTGTGAAAGCTCAAGCAGTTTTTTCTTTTCACCAAGTTTAGGCACGGTGAAGCGTATGGCAGGATCGTTCAGTTCGAGTTCAAAGGGTACAATGATCTCTTTTGAATGGCTGTTAAACCTGGATCTGAATTCCGATATGGCTATGCTTAATAGTTCCTCCTCAGTCTCATCAAGCCGTTTCTTGATTTCAAGGGTCTGGGTTTGAATAACCGTACCATTCATTACTTTCAGGAAGTTTACGAAGGCCAGTTTTTCATCTGATGCAATGCTGAAAACATCCACATCCGTTATAGAGGAATTAACTATGGTCGATTTGCTCTGATATCTGTCAAGAAGATCGTATTTCCTTTTCAACTTATGAGATAGCTCAAAGTTAAGGTCGGCAATCGATTCATCCAGCTGATTTTTAATCCTGCGGATCACCAAACTGGTTTTTCCGTTCAGGATATCCTTTATATCAGAGATATTCTGGTCATAATCACTTTCCGACTGAAAGGCCTGGCAGGGTCCCTTGCAGTTTCCGATCTGATATTCAAGGCAGACCCTGAATTTCCCGGAATTGATATTTTGCTGTGTGAGAGGAAGGCTGCAGGTTCGCAACGGATAGATTTCCTTGATCATTCCTAATATGGTATGCATCATGCTGATGGATGCATATGGTCCGAAATAGGTTGAACCGTCTCTGATGATTTTCCTCGTCCAGAATATGCGCGGGAAGGGTTCGTTCTTGATAATGATCCAGGGATAGGTTTTGTCATCCTTAAGCATGACATTATATCGCGGCTGGTGCTTTTTGATCAGGCTGTTTTCCAGCAGCCAGGCATCGATCTCCGTATCAACAATAGTAAAAGTGACCTTATTTATCTTGCTTACCAGGACCCTTGTTTTCGCATTTACCCGGTAACTATCCTTATTGAAATAAGAGGAAACTCGATTTTTAAGGTTCTTTGCTTTACCAATATATATAAGTTCATCCGTATCAGACCAGAACTGGTATATTCCGGGTTTAGGCGGAATATTCTTTATTGCTGAACGATGATCAAACTTTTCCATATCAAGATGTAGCACCAGGCTTAAATTTTAAAATCCAAGCTTTTCGTCCAGTTCCGTTTCTCCGGATTGCTGCTTTGTATAAGTTCCGCAATCAAGTGTTGTAGTCACGCCTCCTTTTGGCATAGGGAAATCACCTTTGCTATACTTTAATGCTGGATCAGCATAAACCTTTTTCATGTATAGCGCGAATACAGGCAAAGCAGTATTTGCACCCTCTCCGAATTCAGTTGAGCTGAAATGGATGGCCCGGTCTTCCGCACCTGTCCATACTCCGGTAACCAGGTCTGGTGTGATTCCCATAAACCAACCATCCGAATTATTCTGTGTAGTACCGGTTTTTCCTCCGATCGGGTTCGTAAGATTATATTTCCAGCCTAATCTGCCTCCGGTACCTTCACGAACGACAGCCTTAAGCATATCTGTCATTACATAAGCTGTCTGTTCATCGAGAACTACTTTAATCCTTGGCTTTCTTTCATAAATAACGTTTCCATTCTTATCCTCAATCCTTAAAAGATAGATTGGTTCAGTCCAGATACCATGATTTACAAACACGGAATATGCACCAACCATATCATAAACCGAGGCATCAAATGATCCCAGGCTGATGGATGGTACAGCAGGAACCTTACTTGTTATACCCATATTCTTTGTCAGGGTTGCTACTGCTGTGGCACCTACCTGCTTCATCATATAAGCAGTAACATAGTTCTGGGAATGAGCCAGGGCTTTTTTTAAGGTAAGTATTCCCGGAATTGGCTTATACGCCCTGGGCACCCAGGTAGTGCCATCACCTGCATCAATTCCTACGGGTTCATTGGCAACGGTATAGCATGGAGAATAGCCCCCATTACCTATTGCTACGGCATAGGTAAAAGGTTTGGCGGTTGACCCCACCTGCCGGGTACCCATTTTCACCTGGTCATATTTAAAGTATTCAAAATTGGCACCCCCAACCCATGCACGTACATAACCAGTTTGTGGCTCCATTGACATCACAGCATTACGGAGGATTAACTTATAATATTTAATGGAATCAATGGGTTTCATCAATGTATCAATCTCACCTTTCCAGCTGAATATTGTCATTTTTACCGGCGTAGCAAAGTCTTTCTTAATTTCCGCCTCCGTTTTACCTTCTGATTTAAGCTGCTGGTACCTGTCAGATCTCCTCATCCCCTGGTCTATTAATCCCTGGGCTTCTTTAAAATTAAACGGGTCTCGTCCTTTCCATGAAGCGTTGAATTGTGCCTGTAAGGTTTTAAGGTATTCTTTCTGCGCCTGTTCTGCGTAATGCTGCATCCGCGAGTTAATGGTAGTGTATATTTTCAACCCATCCCGGTCAAGGTCATAAGGAGTTCCGTCGGCTTTATAAATTGAATTCTCTTCAAGGGTCTGCTGGATATCTTTTTTTAGAACCGCCCTGAAATAGGGTGCTGCTCCGTCATTATGATCTGAGGGATTGAACTGCAGTTTCAAAGGCAGCTGCTTAAGCCTTTCCGCTTCATCATCACTTATATAGCTTGCATTATTCATGTTTTCTATAACCGTGTTCCTTCGTAATAATGCGCGTTCAGGATTGCGATAGGGATTATACAAAGACGGACCTTTCAGCATCCCAACCAGAATAGCAGCCTGCTCAGGCTTCAGATTGTCAGGCGTGGTACTGAAATATGTTCTTGCTGCAGACTTAATCCCATAAGTATTATAAGACCCAAAATCCACTGTATTGAGATACATGGTGATAATTTCCTCCTTGGTATACTGCCGCTCCAGCTTTACAGCAACAATAAGCTCCTGTGATTTCTGGATTAGTCTTTTCAGGAAATTTTTCGACCTGCCTTCTTTAGAGAAGAGATTTAAAGCCAGCTGCTGGGTAATGGTACTTGCACCCTGGCGATTTCCCATCAGGTTATAAAATATGATGGTGAATGTCCGTTTAAAATCAATACCCGAATGATTGTAAAAGCGAATATCTTCCGTAGCAATCAGGGCATTTATAACATTGGGTGAAATTTCATCATATCTCACATTTGATCTGTTCTGAACATAATAGGTCCCTAAAACCACATTATCATCCGAAATCACTTCAGATGCCTGATTGCTTTTAGGGTTTTCAAGGGCACGTAGATCCGGCAGGCGGCCAAAAAGTCCAAGCCCGATGCTGAAAATAAGTATGGCTCCAAAGGCAATTATTCCAATGATCCATTTCCAGAACCGGATGGTGTATCGGTTAGTCTCCTGCTGTGTCAACTGGGTATTCATATTTTTTTATTAATAATTCTTTTTATAAAACTCAACATAAAGGTCAAGCAACTTCCTGTTCGTTATTTTGTTAAGATTTTGCTGGCTTATAAAAAATGTGCTGAATTTATCAGCAGGGATCTTCATTATATTCTTCATCAAAGGAGTAATATTCATTTGATAACTGGCCGCTGCCTCCTTTCCCTGAAAAGGCCCTACAAATATCAGTTGATTTTCTTTATCGATACCCTTTAACTGATGTTTTATTCCGGCACCAGGAAAATTAATCCTGTTAAACTGTCCGATACCAAATCTGGAGGAACTTAAATTCAGTCCGCCTTCAAACACATGTATTGCAAAATAATACTCAGCCGTCTCCTCTGTTGAGAACAACCCATTTTCATTTGTTGGTGTAACAGCATCCCTGGTGGGTTCAACTCCCGGAAGTGCTGAAACGGATTCATTCCTTGCAGGGTCTTTAACTGGAACCGCCTTTTCGCCAGCAATTGACACAGGTTCCTCAATAAATGGCTCTTCATTCGGATCCCTGTCAACCAGGGCATAAATCCGGTCAGTCATTGCCCGACGGTTAATATTTATATAATCCAGATGCTGTTTAACCAGTGGGATTATAAGCTGATCATCCGGGTGGTCTGCTATAATGTCCCTTAAGCTGTTTTCAAGAAAAGTCAGTTTTTGAGTACGTCCCGTGGCCAGTGCCTTCAAATAAGCCAGTTGAACGGATAAAGCTTTGCCTTTAAACTGCTGACTGTACTTGTCGATAAACTTCAGGGTGTTATCATATTCTTTATTTACATACAGATCATAGGCCTCATTATATAAACGAATTAATGCGAGTTCCTGTTCATCGGCCTTTTGATCATAATCAGGATCTGAAATGGCTTTTGCAAAGGCCGATTCCGGATATTTATTCAGTATAATATTTTTATACTCTTCAGAAACGGATGGGTTGTCATTGCGATATAACCTGTATAAATTATAATAGGCAGCCAGTTTATTGGTATTTTCCGGGAAGCGTTGCAAAAGCGTTTCATAGGTTTTAATAGCCTGTGCAGTATCGCTGGAAACTTCACGGTAATAATTTGCAATGTCATAATATGCTGTGGCGATCTTTTGATCGGAAAGAAATTTTTGTTCTTCTGTTAAAGGAATGGCTTGAATAAAAGAACTTTTTAAAGTCTCTATATTTGATACTGCAGCCGTTTGATTAGTAGAACGAAAATGATCATTTAATATTGCCTGATCGGGAGAAAGGGAATTCGCTATATCATTGGCTGATTTTTGACTTCTTCTCCAGTTATCTTCCAGTTTTCTGTTGCCCCATCTTCTCTTGAAGTCGGAAAGGCCGTAACTTAAAGCTATCGGGTTGTTAAAATAGAATTTTCCATCCCCCTGTGCCGTACCAAGGGCCTGGGCAGAACCGGTAAACGGATCGATAACGCTGCCCGCCACTGTTCTGTCCAATGCTTTTTGACTCTGTCTGCGTACCAGCTCGCCAATTCGCAGCTCACGATCGGCAGGTGCCAGGGCTGCCAGCATTTGTAAAGTATCCTCCCTTGCAATTATTGTAAGCCTGTCCGAAAGCAATTCCAGGTTATTGGCTTTATTACTGATCAGTTCATAATCGGGATAAGTTTTGGGAAGTACAATGAGCGTACTGTCATAATAAGCTTTTGATTTCAGGAAATCCGACTGGTTGAAATAGATCTCTGCAAGTTTCAGGTAAGCCAAACCTTTTTGTGTTACATTCTTAGTGCTTTTAGCAATGGCGGTATTATAGTTTTCAATAGCTTTTTCCTGGTCATTGTCGGCTAAATAGCTGTTTGCAATCTGAAAATAGATCTGATCAGTGAAATCCCTGTTTTTATCATCTTTAAGCAGTGCCTTCAATTGCTGTGTTCTGCTGGCGGTATTCCCGATAAGTTCATTTCTGATGCTTATCCGGTTCAGATTGGCATTGAACGCCATATCAAATGGTGCATTGCTTTTTACCACAAGCGAATAATTTACATAGGCATCTTTTGGTTCCCCGCTCAGCTCCTGAAGCTGTGCAGTGAGATAGGTCCAGCGAATTTTATTTTGCTTGTTTACAGCGAATTTTATTGCCTTTTCAAGTAAAGAAATGGCCTGATCGTTCTCCCGGGCATATATATATAGTTGGGCCCGGCTTGCATATATGTCTGCAACAGATTTCTTTTCAGTATCAATATACTTGAGTGCGGTATCAAGAGTTATTTCAGCCTCTTCAAAGCGGTCGGATTCAATAAGTGATCTGGCTTTCCATGCAAGCGATGCCTGCCTTAACTCCTTCTCTTCGGGATAAGTATTATAAACATACGTGAAGAATTCTGCGGCATTGAAGAAATTTGATTTTAAATGATTCGCCCTGGCGATCAGAAAAAAAGCATCATCAACATACTGGCTCAGTGATTTTTCATTGGCGATGGTATTTGCTTTCAGAATGGCTTCATCCAGGCTTTTTACCTCTCCGGTTGATAATGCTTCATTCGGCTCCTTATAAACAGGGATCAGCCTGTCATAGTTATCCTGATAGGCAAGCTGAATGTTCCTTTCACTTTCATTAACAAGCTCCTTTGCATTATAAAGTATATTATAATGGGCAGTTAAGTTCTGCATTCCCCGGCTGGCCACATTTTCCTTTTGAGGATTGCAGGCGGAAAGGCCTAAACTGACCAGACAGAAAAAGAATGAGGACCGAAAAATAACTAGAATGTTTGATCTCAAATTGATTAGAGCTTGATTCTATATTAACAAAATCTATGCAAGGATATTTTGTTAATAATGGATTTTATCCCGGTAAATATAACCTTTCCCATAAAACAAATCTGTCCTCAAAAGGCCATAATTTCGGCCGCCTGTATTATTATGGTAAAAGGACTGTATAATTTAATAATTTTGCCGGAGAAATTTAAAGACCATGCCAAAGTCAGATGAAACAAAAGGGAACGAGGAGCAGGAGCAGCTTGACGCAAATAAAAAGGGTTTAACGAACTACGCAAAGTATACCGGAGTAGCCTTTCAAATGATGGCAATAATAGCGGCTTCAGCTTTCATAGGATACAAAATTGATGATTACTATGATCACAATGTGCGCTGGGTCACAGCACTATTATGCGTATTTGGGGTATGTCTTTCCATTTATCAGACTATCAGGCAGCTAAAAGAATGAGAATCCAACGTTTTGTTATCTATTTTATCCTTTTTAATATAGTTTTAAGTCTGCCGCCATTATTTGCACAATATTACTTTGCGGATGAAACCATTCTGATACCACGCTTTTGGGGCCTTTTTGCAATCTTTAGTGTCCTCACCTTTTCAATTTACATGATAGCTTCCTGGAGAATGAGCATTAGCGACAGATCATCCGGTCAGGCATTGCTGGGAAGCGTTACGATCAAGCTGCTTTTTTGCATGATTCTGGCCTTCGTTTACCTCAGCGGAAATACCGTTGAACCGGTCAGATTTCTGCTGAATTTTTTTTATCTATATTTATTTCATACGGTGTTTGAAATATATTGTTTGTTATGTAACTTGCGCAACCAAAAATTTAAGTAAATTCCTTATAATAAATGGATTTGAGCCATATTTCCCTTTCAAAAAAAATCTTAACAACAGCATTTTGTGCGGTTTTATTTTCCGTGTTAAGCTTTTCTGTCTATTCTCAGGAGCATGCCGAAGCTGATAATGTCACCTCAGAAGCTGCCGGAGCCCATGGTTCAAAGGAAGAAAAAAAGGAAAATATTTCTGAGATCATCCTTCATCATATCGCCGATTCTCATGAATGGCATTTTTTCGGAGATGTAGCTCTTCCACTTCCTGTTATCTTATGGACAGACAATGGGCTGGTTACTTTTCTCTCGAATAAGTTCGGTCATAATGATCATGGAACAGAGGTTTTCGAAGCGAAAGGAACAAATTTGGTAAATTATCACGGTAAATTCTACTATCCGGCTTCTGCAAAGAGCGCGGATGGAACTTATATAGCACATGACAAGACCGGTAGTGTCCTCAATGCAAAACCTCTGGATATCTCGATAACCAAGAATGTTGTTTCCCTTTTAATTTCGGTAACCATACTCCTTATAGTATTTATCGGTATTGCAAAATCTTACAAAACGCGCGAAGGCAAAGCCCCAAAGGGTTTGCAGTCATTGCTTGAGCCAATTATAATTTTTGTGAGAGACGATATCGCCAAGCCGCAGTTAGGTCACCGCTATAAAGCATTTATGCCTTATTTATTAACGGTATTTTTCTTCGTGTGGTTAAATAACCTGATGGGATTGATTCCTTTCTTTCCCGGAGGAGCCAATTTAACAGGGAATATTGCAGTAACCATGATGCTGGCTCTTTGTACTTTTGTTTTAACAACAGTCAACGGGAATAAGAATTACTGGGGTCATGTATTCACTCCGCACGTGCCATGGTGGTTATATCCACTTATGATACCTGTTGAGATCATTGGTCTTTTTACCAAGCCGATCGCTCTTATGATCCGATTGTTTGCAAACATCACGGCAGGACACATCCTGATCCTGAGTTTGATCTCTCTGATCTTTATTTTAAAATCAGTGCTGGTAGCCGGGATTGCTGTCCCGTTCGTCTTGTTTATCAGCGTGATTGAATTGGTGGTAGGTTTTATACAGGCATTCATTTTCACCATTCTGTCTGCCCTGTTTATCGGGATGGCGGTGGAGGAGCATGCTGCTCATTAATATGAATTTATTTTTTGTTTAATATATATTTAAAAATCAGATTATGATCGTTGGAAGTATCGCTGGTATTGGTGCAGGATTAGCTGCTATTGGAGCAGGCATTGGTATTGGAAACATTGGTGGTAAAGCTATGGAAGGTATGGCTCGCCAGCCGGAAGCAGCATCTAAAATCCAAACGGCTATGTTAATCGCTGCAGCATTCGTTGAAGCGGTAGCATTATTCGCCGTAGTTGTTGCGTTCTTAGGAACCGGTAACGTAAATTAATTAAAATAAGGCCTGTGCGATTGGCACCGGCCTTATTTATTATTTTGATTGATTTTAATAATATAATATAATGACATTACTGGCATTAAATCCTTTAGTATCACCGGATCCGGGATTATTCATCTGGTCAACGGTGGCTTTCCTGATATTGTTCTTTCTTTTGAGCAAATACGCCTGGAAGCCTATTGTAAAAGCACTTGATGAGCGTGAGCGTTCTATCGAAGATGCCCTGGCAAAAGCTGAAATGGCAAAAGCTGAAATGGCAAAGCTGATCAATGAGAACGAGGAACTATTAAGAGAAGCCCGTTTAGAGCGGGATAATATCTTAAAAGAAGCAAAAGAAATAAAAGATCAGATCATCACCGACGCGAAAGAGCTGGCGAAAACTGAAGGAGTTAAATTGATTGAGAACGCTAAGGAGGAAATCAATAATCAGAAACTGGCTGCTATGGCAGAAATTAAGAACCAGGTTTCTACTTTATCTTTAGATATTGCTGAAAAAGTATTACGCAGACAATTTGAAGACCAGGATAGACAACAGGCTTTAGTTAATGACCTTTTAAAGGAAGTAAAACTCAATTAGCAATTTGTCATTCAGCCTTTCAGCTGCTGATAAACAAATCGACAAATCGACAAACTGAATTATGTCAGAAATACAAGTTGCATCGCGTTATGCAAAATCTTTAATAGACCTGGCGGTAGAGAAAAATCTTCTCGAACCGGTAAGGAATGATATGGAACTGTTTCTTGAAACCTGCAGGGAGAATCCCCAGTTACAGGCAATTCTCAGAAACCCGATCATTGGCCTTGATAAAAAGGCGAATATCCTGGAAGGCATATTTGGAGATAAACTGCACGAAATGATCCTGTCATTTTTCAAAATAGTGGTAAGGAAAGGCCGTTCAGAAATTTTATATGGTACTGCCAAGGAGTTTATCAATCAGTACAATATAATTAAGAACGTGGTAAAGGCTACTGTTACATCTGCCGTTCCATTAAGCCCGGAAAATATCAGCCAGATTGAAGAGGTTGTCAGACAGTCTACTAAAGGGGAAGTTATTTTAACTGCTCTTGTTGATCCCGACCTGATCGGCGGCTTCATTCTGAAAGTAGGCGATAAACAGTTTGATACCAGTATATCAGGCAGGTTAACGAAGCTTAAAAAACAATTCGAATTAAATTAATAATACCCCGGTCCCTTAACAGGATATAATACATTTCACGCTAAAGGCAGGGGCGGAATAAAATTAACAACATAAAACTCAAATAATACTACTATGGTAGAGGTAAGACCAGATGAAGTTTCGGCGATTTTAAGACAACAATTGTCAGGCTTTAAATCAGAAGCCGAACTGGAAGAGGTTGGTACCGTGTTACAGGTGGGTGACGGTATTGCCCGCGTATACGGTTTAACTAAAGTTCAATCAGGAGAACTGGTGGAATTTGATAACGGTTTACAGGGTATCGTTCTAAACCTTGAAGAAGATAACGTGGGTGTGGTTTTACTTGGAGCCTTTGATGAGATCAAAGAAGGTGATACTGTAAAGCGTACCAATAAAATTGCTTCTATCAAGGTAGGTGAAGGTATGTTAGGCCGTGTGGTTAATACATTAGGTCAGCCGCTGGATGGTAAAGGTCCAATTCTGGGTGAAGTTTATGAAATGCCTTTGGAGCGTAAAGCGCCGGGTGTTATCTACCGTCAGCCGGTTACCGAACCCTTACAGACCGGTATTAAGGCGATCGATGCGATGATCCCTATCGGACGCGGACAGCGGGAGCTTGTAATTGGCGACCGTCAGACTGGTAAAACAGCTGTTTGTATCGATACCATCATCAATCAAAAGGAATTTTACGAAGCAGGAAACCCTGTTTATTGTATATATGTTGCTATCGGACAGAAAAACTCTACGGTAGCTCAGATCTTAAAGGTTCTTGAGGAGAATGGTGCACTTCCGTATTCAGTTATTGTAGCTGCTTCTGCATCAGATCCTGCTCCAATGCAGTTCTACGCTCCGTTTGCTGGTGCTGCAATAGGTGAATTCTTCCGCGATACAGGAAGACCGGCCCTGATCGTTTATGATGATCTTTCAAAGCAGGCTGTTTCATACCGCGAAGTTTCTTTGCTATTGCGTCGTCCTCCGGGCCGTGAGGCTTATCCCGGTGACGTATTCTATCTGCACAGCCGTTTACTTGAGCGTGCGGCTAAGATCAACCAGAACGATTCCATTGCACAGTCAATGAACGATCTTCCTGAATCGATCAGGCACATCGTTAAGGGCGGAGGTTCCTTAACAGCTTTGCCAATCATTGAAACTCAGGCAGGTGACGTATCAGCATATATCCCAACCAACGTAATTTCTATTACCGATGGTCAGATATTCCTTGAATCCAATCTGTTTAACGCAGGTGTGCGTCCTGCTATTAACGTTGGTATTTCGGTATCACGTGTTGGTGGTAATGCCCAGATCAAGTCGATGAAGAAAGTTGCCGGTACCTTAAAACTTGACCAGGCTCAGTACCGTGAACTGGAGGCTTTCTCTAAGTTTGGATCTGATCTTGATGCCGCTACCAAGTCGGTTCTTGATAAAGGTGCACGTAACGTTGAATTATTAAAGCAGGCGCAATTTTCACCAGAACCGGTTGAAAAACAAGTTGCTATTTTATATGTCGGTACAAAGAACCTTATGCGTAATGTTCCTGTGAATAAGGTGAAAGCTTTTGAAGCGGAGTTCATACAGCAATTGGAACAGCGTTATCCGGATGTATTAAAAGGGCTGAAAGCCGGTAAACTGGATGATACCATTACCAATGCACTGGAAACAGTTGCTAAAGAATTAGGAGATAAATATTAAGGAGTATTAAGTACTAAGTATCAGGTATCAGGGTCTTGATACTTGATACCTGATACCCGATACTGTTACTAAGCACAATGGCTAATTTAAAAGAAGTAAGAAATCGTATAGCATCAGTCAGCTCAACGCAGCAGATCACTAAAGCCATGAAAATGGTTTCAGCGGCTAAGTTGAAAAGAGCTACCAGTGCTATCGTGCAATTGCGTCCTTATGCAAATAAAATGAAAGGCATCCTGGCTAATCTTTCGGCCAGTATGGATGAGTCTAACTCTCCTTTTATTCAGGAACGCGAGCCGAATAAAGTATTGGTTATAGCAATTTCATCCAATCGCGGTCTTGCGGGTGCTTTTAATATGAATGTGATCAAGACTACCAACAATTTGATCTCAGAGAAATATCCTGAGCAGTATCGTAAGGGAAATGTTCATATTGTGGCTATCGGTAAGAAGGCTCAGGATTTTTACGAGAAGCGAAAATATACAGTCATTGGTAACAATAATGAACTTTATACCGCATTAACTTTCGAGAACGCATCAAAGATAACCGAAGCGATCATGGCGAGTTTTGCCAAAGGTGAATATGACAGGGTAGACCTGGTTTATAACCTGTTCAAGAATGCTGCGGTTCAGGTTCTAACTACAGAACAATTATTGCCAGTTCCCAAGTCGGATACTAAAGCTGACACAGCAGTTCAGGTTGATTATATTCTTGAACCATCCCAGGAGGAAATTGTAGAACAATTGATCCCGAAATCAATAAAGACACAGGTATATAAAGCCATCTTAGATTCTCATGCTTCTGAGCACGGAGCGAGGATGACTGCAATGGATAAGGCTACAGAAAATGCCGGCGATTTACTGAAGGCCTTAAAACTTTCTTATAATCAGGCAAGGCAGGCTGCTATTACAACCGAATTAACAGAGATTGTGAGTGGTGCGGCAGCATTGTCAAATGCCTAGTCTCCTGTAATAAAAAAAGATATTTGAATTTTAAACTGTAAAATAGATTTGTAATTTCGTAGATCTTAACAAACAGAAATGGAAGAAACACAAAACAAGAACAGAGCTACCATAGAAGCAAACGATCCGGCTCATTATAAGCTGATTACTATTGGTATTATAATAGGGATGATTGGTGTATTGCTTCGTTTTACCGGTAGCTGGATGCTGATTGATATTGTGTCGAATATCCTGTTTGTGATCGGAATTGTTATTTGTTTGAAAGCGGTACTTAATATTTTAAAATAAATCAATAAACAGAAAAAGGCTGATATCCTCAGGGGTGTCAGCCTTTTTCTGTTTATAATATTTCTCTCGCTTACACATTAGTTCCTTCAAACCTGAGTTTACTTTTAGGAAGCTTTCAAATCTTCCTTTGATTTAGTGTTTTTTATTAGCTGCTGAAGTTTAGAATCACTCAATATTTTTTTCAGGGCCGCCTCATACGATAACCAGTAGATCTCTTCAGCCTTCCGGACATCAAAAACGCTTGTAGCGCCCATTCCCTCCGGTTCTATCAGCACATCAAGATACTGGCATTTCATTTCCATATCTGCATTGATCGACATAATGGCCGCCCTTTCAATGAGCCTTCTGAAGTTGACTATTTTATTGACAACCGGGAGGTGGTTACAGGAGGATCCGATAATGAAATCGCAGCAGTCCTTTAATGGTTCAATGGGGAAATTATTCAGGACACCGCCGTCTACATACATCTTTCCTTTGATTGTTATTGGTTTAAAAACCCCAGGTATCGAACTGGAAGCCAGGATCGCCTCGATCAGCTTTCCGGAAGAAAAGTATTCCAGCTTTCCCTCGCTGAAATTAGTGGCAGTGATGGTTAAAGGGATCTGCAGGCCTGAAAACGAATCATGAGGCAGATGTTCCATAAATAAACTCCGGGTGTTGTCCATTGACAGTAGGCCCGTAGTTCCGAATGCCGGACGGAGGAACCTGGATAACCTCGTTTTAAGAAAGATCTGTAGTATCTCATAAGGCTCAAGTCCCTGAGCAAATAAAGCTCCGGCAATTGATCCCGCACTGGTTCCGCTGATCATGTCAAATTTAATTCCTGCTGAGGACAATGCCTGCAAGACCCCAAGATGCGCTATTCCGCGTATTCCGCCTCCTGAAAGTACTATTCCTATTTTCATGATCCTGAAGTATTTCTATATTTCGGCATTGGGTAATTTTAATGGGCTCAGCCTTTAGGCTTGTACTTTGAATCAGTAAGTATTTTTTGTGCGTCTTTGTTTTGCATAAGCTGCTGAAGGCTTACCTCAGGATTTTTTTCCATGTAACGTTTAACGATCTGCCAGCCGGTCCAGATACCAAGTTTTGGAGCCGATTCCGAATTATCGCCTATTCCCGGGGTAAAGGGAGCCTCCGCCAGATATTTCTGGATCTTCATATAATCCGTCTCATACAAAAGTTCATTCTGCAATAAAAATGCCCAGATCCCTGCTTCATACTCCTGGCACCACTTCAACTGCTCCGTGGTATACCCGATTTTTAATGAGTCAGCTTTTTCTGGCAGGACCTGATCCAGAAAATAAAGGATCTTACCATTGTAGATTATTTTTGCCAGCAGACTTCTGTCCTTATCCTCGTCGGGGAACATATTCTCTCTTACCAGGGCTTCAATTACCCGTGGACTTATATTTTCCGGGCTAAACCGCCGGGATATATATAAAGGTATGCTTTGCCTTAAGGCAGGATAGAACTGAGAGCCATTTGGGCCTAAAAACATATCCAGACCTATGCCTATATAGTCGTTTCCAACGGGCGTCTGCACTGCAAAACCGGAAATGAAACTGATCAAACGGGGCAGCTTTTGTTTAGGATAGTAATAGCGTATGTATTTATAAGCTTCCTTAAGTTCCTTCTCCTGCTGATCCATATCAGGAAAGGTTTTCTCTACAGCGCTACGCAATGCACGATAATCCTCGTTCTGCAATACCGAACGCAGATTATTATAATAGGCAGTATCGGCCGTTGATCCTGCGCTGATCATTCTTTCCATATAATCATCATAGAACCAGGTGTATTTTTTGCGGAGGACCGGAATTTCTTTATCCAGATCATCTGTATTCAGTTTGTTTAACTCCTGATCAAAGCGTTCAATATTAAGTTCAAGTTCTATATGACTTACATCCGGTGTTTTTTTATTATTGCAGGATACTGCCGGCAGGCATATTAAAAAAAACAGGTAAATTTGAAGGTGTCTCATGGATACAGATATCTGCTAAAATATGAAAATGCTTATGAAATGTCTATTCTGACCGGTTCATATATCAAAATCATGTTTCCGGCTTTCAGATTAAACAAGAATAAGGATGAAAATTGCACTTGCCCAGTTAAACTATATCATAGGTGATTTTAATTTTAACACCCGGAAAATAATAAAGACCATTCAGGACGCCCGGTCAAAGGGCGCCGACCTGGTTGTTTTTGCCGAGCTTGCAGTATGCGGATATGCTCCCAGAGATTTTTTAGAATTTACCGAGTTTATTGAACTGTGTGAAAGTTCCGCTAAAGAAATTGCCGCTGCATGTAAAGACATAGCCTGTATCCTTGGCCTGCCCATTAGAAATCCAAAGGTTCAGGGGAAGGATCTGTTTAATGCGGCTTATTTTATCGAAGAGGGCAAAGTAAAAGCCCTGGTAAAAAAGGCCCTGCTTCCTAATTATGATGTCTTTGATGAATACCGGTACTTTGAGCCTGCGGTGGATTTCAAATGCGTGAATTTCATGGGACATAAGATCGCTTTAACCATTTGTGAGGACCTCTGGAATATCAATGATAATCCGATGTATGTCACGTGTCCGATGGATGTGCTGATCGAAGAAAAGCCGGATCTGATGATCAATATTGCAGCATCTCCTTTTGCTTATAATCATGATGAGGAAAGGGTTTTAATTCTTGGCGACAATTGCCGGAAATACAATCTTCCGCTTTTCTATGTAAATCAGGTTGGAGCTCAGACGGAAATTATTTTTGACGGAGGCTCCCTGGTTTTTGATCAGGAAGGCTCCCTTTTGGATGAAATGGCATACTTTTCTGAAGATCTGAAAATATATGAATTTGATAAGGGCATAGTTAAGGGTCATAAGCCGATGGTCCATAACCCGCAGAATGATATAGAGCAGATCCATGATGCGCTTATTCTTGGAATCAGGGATTATTTTGAGAAATCAGGATTTAGTAAGGCGATCCTGGGACTTTCAGGCGGTATTGATTCAGCGCTGGTATGTGCGCTTGCCGCCGAAGCTCTTGGTCCGCAGAATGTCATGGCCGTGCTTATGCCTTCTGAATTCTCCTCAGATCATTCTATTCAGGACGCTCTGGACCTTGTAAAGAACCTCGGCTGCAAACATGAGGTTATCCCTATTAAAGAAGCAGCCACTGCTTTTGAAAAAATGATGAAACCTGTTTTCAGGGACCTTCCTTTCAGTGTGGCCGAGGAAAACATCCAGGCCCGCAGCAGGGCTATTGTCGTCATGGCGATGTCTAATAAATTCGGGTACATTCTACTCAATACCTCGAATAAAAGCGAGTGTGCGGTAGGATATGGCACTCTGTATGGAGATATGGCCGGTGCGATCGGAGTTCTGGGGGATGTCTATAAAACCCAGGTTTATAAACTGGCGGAATATATGAACCGCGATGGGGAGCTGATCCCTCTTAACAGTATTGCAAAACCCCCTTCCGCCGAACTGCGACCGGGTCAGAAGGATTCAGATTCACTTCCGGAATATGATATCCTCGACAAGCTTTTATTCCAGTACATCGAACTTAAAAAAAGCTCTTCCTCGATCATTGCCCAGGGCTTCGATGAAACCCTGGTAAAACGCGTTCTTAAAATGGTGAACGTTGCTGAATTTAAACGCAATCAGGCACCGCCGATATTGAGGGTTTCGCCCAAAGCTTTTGGAATCGGAAGAAGAATGCCGATAGTTGGGAAGTATTTGAGTTAGTTAGTTGCGTGTTGCCTGTTGCCTGTTGCGAGGGGATATTTAGTGCAACCCGCAACCCACAAACTCAAACCCCTACCCCATCACACTTCTCACCTTTTCCAGCAATGCCTTTGTCTTACGTATACCTTCGTATTCGTCAACTTTTACACCTTCATATTCTATACCCATATAGCCTTTGAATCCGGCATCTTTAACGATTTTGAGCATTCTGTAATAATCTGTTTCAACGCAGTTGCCTTCTTCATCAAAATCGATGGATTTGGCGCTTACGGCCTTAGCATAAGGCATCATTTCCTGAGTTCCCTTATATCTGTCGTATTCTTCAATGCATTTCCCATCCCACTGACCTTTCCCATCGCGTTTAACGCAGAAATTATTAAAATCAGGCAGAGTTCCAACATTCTTTTTGCCGACAGCCTTCATTACACCAGCCAGCCATTGTCCATCTGAACTGTAACTCCCATGATTCTCCACGATCACATTGATATCAAGCTTTGCTGCATGCTCACCCAGTCGGCTTAAACCATCGATAGCAGCTTTTTGAACCTCTTCACGGCTTCCTACTCCAAATGCATTTACTCTTATTGTGGCACATCCCAGATATTTTGCAGCCTCTATCCACTTCCTGTGATTATCAACTGCCTTTAAACGTAAGGTTTCATCCGTCTCGCCTAAATTTCCTTCTCCATCACACATGATAAGATGATTTTTAACTCCATTATCCGAACAGCGTTTCAGCAGCTCATTGAGATAATTGGTGTCTTTAGCCTTATCCATAAAGAATGCATTCACATATTCAACCGCATTGATTCCAAATTCTTTTTTTGCAATCACCGGAAAATCCAGGTTATCGATCTTCTTGCTGAACAGGGCATTATGCAGCGACCATTGGGCCAGCGAGATCTCAAAGAAAGAACCCTTAAGATCAGGAGCATTGGTATTTGACCTTGGCTGTAGCATGCCAGAACAAGAATAAAATGCAGAAGGCATTAATGCCAGACCTGCAACACCGCTTAACTGCTGCAGAAATTTACGACGATCGTTGGACATATCTTTTTTTTAAAATTTTTATAATTCTGAATTTACAATAAAAAGGGGTTGGTTCCTGTTAATAATTAAATATAAATCATACAGCTGATTTTGAGGTTTTATCATCCAATCGTCAGATAGTTGTAACAAAGCTGCAGAAGAGGATTGCATGGATATAAAATGTTTTACTTTTATAAATAAAGTTTGATTAAGTGTATTTAATATAATGGTTTTAGTTTATCCCGGAGAGGTCCGGGCTTTAGTTTGGTTTAGTTTAGTTGAATAATCCGCTCCCTTGCAGGGGCGGATTTTTTATTGGAGAAAAATCTTCTTTTCAGGGAAATAAATAATAGCCACAGCCCAAATATTGCGCCTCCCGTACATCCGGCAATTGCAATATAATCGCCGTACCTAACATAAAAGCTCAGCTTTTCATTCAGGTTAATGTCTGTTTTCAGTGCATCCGGGACCCACCATCTGGTTTGCTGAACAATGTCGCCGCGCTGGTTAATAAAGGCCGAGATGCCTGTATTTGCCGAGCGGGCAACCCATCTCCTGGTTTCAATGGCCCGGAGTTTGGCATACAGCAGATGCTGGTCCTTTCCTGAGGTATTTCCCCACCATCCGTCATTGGTAATAATGGCAATGAACTGGGCTCCTTTTTTGACATAGTCAGCCACATACTCCCCCCAGATAGATTCATAACAGATCACCGGAGCTGAACCAATACCGCTTTGTGAGTAAAATACCGAAGGTTCTTCCTGCTTTCCATAACTCCCTGATGATCCGCCAAAGGCTGCAAATGCGGGTTTTAGGAAGGATAAGGCGGAAGAAAATGGAGTCTGTTCAACTCCAGGTACAAGCTTTGATTTATGATAGAACTGTACTTTATTTGAGTTCTCAATTAATACTGCTGCATTGAACACATCCAAATATAAGCGGCTTGCTTCATCAAACCGTGCCGTTGTGGTGCGGGCGGAATCGTAAACCGAAAAGCTCTCAATTCCAGAAAGCAGGTTCCCGTTTTTATAGCGGCTTAAGAAAGTCTGAATTCGTATAAAGTTTTCATCCTCTCTGATCGTTTTCTCTTCTGTATCCTTTGATATTGCCGTTTCGGGCCAGATGAAGTATTCTGTATTGACCTGGCCAAGTGAATCTGAGAGGTGCACCAGCCGGTCTATCTGAAGGGAAGATGACAGGCTCCCGAATTTTTCATAGGGGTCAATATTGGGCTGTACCACCACCACATTGGCCGGATTTACCTTTTCGGTATAAGTGAAGTATATGCTTAATGAAATAATGACGGGGATAAGTATATGTGCGGCGGTTCTGCCGGCAAGAATGTACCTCCTGTTTTGAGGAACAATTGTATTATAGGCCCGGTAGGTTTCAAAAACCAGAATGTTCGACATCAAAACCCAATAGGTTCCTCCGTAAACTCCGGTATATTCATACCACTGTACCAGATAATGCGATTGGGCAAAACCATTGCCCAGATTCATCCAGGGGAAAGCAAGATCCCAGGTCTGATGAAGATATTCATAAGCGATCCAGAAGCAGATCAATCCTGCATAGCTCCAGGCTCTTGTACTCACCAATCTCATCCGGTAGTAAAGCCAGAAAGCAAGGCTCATAAGTAAGGCGCCCAATCCGAAAGGGATCAGAGAGATCAACACAGCAGTCCAGCTGGGCATAACTGCATTGAGTGAATTAAAAACCCAGTAAATACTCGAGGTATTCCAGACAACAAAGCACAGAAAGGCTACCCTGAAAATCCGTCTGCCATTACCCGGCCGGGGAGGGGCTTCAATAATATTTTCAAAGGCCAGAAATAAGGGGACCAGCGCTATCAGCAGGATTAGGGCTGTAAATGGAATAGGGGGCCATGCGAGCCAGAGTAAGAATGCACTTAGTAAAGCAAGGTAGTAGTAGTTCTTCACCTTATAATTGGGATAAGATGTCGGCCTTCTTGCTTTCGTATTCTTCCTGGGTGATCAGTTGTTTTTCAAAAAGGGTTTTCAGTTTTTTTAGTTTAATCGTCAGCTCATCCTCCGGCTCAACAACGGCTTCAATATTTTCGACCTGTATAAATGGGATCTGTTCCTCTTCAATCTCTATATAGGATGAATAATCCTCTTCTTCATTCTGGTTAAGCAGAGTTTCCCTTTTATTATCCGTATCCGGGCTTTGAGATGCTGTCTTCTGCCTTTCTATCTGTTCATTGCAGAACTGGTAGAGCTTTCGTGCCTGTACTTTCGGAATATAATCAATAGCTACATTTTCACCCCTCTGTGGTATTGTAATGAACCGGGATCCGAAAAATTCTTCCTTAAAAGCTACTTCTTTTACTTCAGCCCATGTAAAGGTTATGAAATTAGTTGTCAGTCCGAGGTTCTCCGGGATACAAAATACAATACGCTTGTTGGTCACTGCTATGCAGTCAGGTATCAGCGTTACTGCAGGTTTCTTTTGAATAGCCAGATATAATATAACCTCTCCCGAAGTAAGCATATCACGGAGTTTGCCTAAAACCTTTTCAGCAGTTTTTGGATCCTGATTATCTGTTAAATATTGTTCGATCAACATGGTCTGATTTTTTTATGGTTTACCCGGAGCCCGGGTCATTTCTATTTCCCTGCTACACAAATTACAAATTCTCCCTTTAAGGTATGGGTCTCGAAATGTAGTTTAATCTCATTAAGAGTGCCCCTGACAGTTTCTTCAAACATCTTGGTTAGCTCCCTGGATACCGAGGCCTGTCTTTCCGGACCTAAATACTGGCTGAACTCTTCCAGTGTTTTCAATAATCGGTGCGGCGACTCGTAAAATATCATGGTGCGTTCCTCATTGACCAGTTCTTTCATCCGGGTTTGCCTGCCTTTTTTAACCGGCAGGAATCCTTCAAAGGTAAAGCGGTCGGCAGCTAAGCCTGAATTCACCAGTGCGGGTACAAAGGCAGTGGCACCAGGCAGGCATTCAAGGGCAAGATCATTTTTAATCGCCTCGCGAACCAGTAAGAAGCCCGGATCGGAGATTGCCGGCGTGCCTGCATCCGATATCAGCGCAATGTTTTTACCCTCCTTCAGAAAACGGATGATTTCAGTTACTGATTTATGCTCATTATGTGCATGATGGGAAAATACTTTTTTGTCAATCCCGAAATGCTTTAGCAAGGGGGCGCTGGTACGCGTATCCTCCGCTAGTATCAGGTCTACTTCCTTCAGGATCCGGATCGCCCGGAAGCTCATGTCCTCCAGGTTGCCTATAGGGGTTGGTACAAGATAAAGTCTGCCGCTCATTATTTTAACGTTTATCAGGAGGCATTAAGGAAAAAACCAAAACCAAACTCCAAACTCCAAAGTGTTTATATCTTTGTCTAAAATTATAAAGATGCTGCAAGTTAGTTATATCCGCGAAAATAGGCAGGAAGTTTTAGATCGTTTATCTGTAAAGAATTTCAAACAGCCTGAACTGGTTGATCAGATCATTCAGCTTGATGATGACCGGCGTCAGACCCAAACCTTATTAGATTCTGTTTCTGCCGGGGCTAATGCTGCAGCAAAAAAGGTGGGCGATCTGATGCGCCAGGGATTAAAACAGGAAGCTGAAGGCCTCAAGCAGGAAGCAAATTCTTTTAAAGAGCAGATAAAAACCCTGGGCGATAAGTTAGGGGCCATAGAAGTACTTTTGCAGAATGAACTGGTCCTGTTACCAAACCTTCCGCACTCATCTGTCCCAAAAGGAGCCAGCCCGGAAGAAAATAAGATCGTTCTTGAGCATGGTAATATGCCCAGTCTAATCCCCAATGCCCTGCCTCACTGGGAGCTGGCGGCAAAATATGATATTATTGATTTTGAATTGGGCAATAAGATCGCCGGAGCGGGTTTCCCGGTTTACAAGGGTAAAGGAGCCAAACTTCAGAGGGCCCTTATTAATTTCTTTTTAGACCGTGCCGATGAAGCGGGTTACCGGGAAATGCAGCCGCCTATCGTGGTGAATGAGGCATCAGGTTTTGGAACCGGACAGCTTCCTGATAAAGAAGGTCAGATGTACCATATCACCGGCGACAACCTTTACCTGATCCCGACAGCAGAGGTGCCGGTTACAAACCTGTATCGCGATGTGATCCTTAAAGAAGAAGAACTGCCGGTTAAGAATTGCGCATATACACCATGTTTTCGCAGGGAAGCAGGCTCTTACGGAGCCCATGTCCGCGGACTGAACCGTCTTCATCAGTTTGATAAGGTTGAAATTGTACAGGTGGTTCACCCGGATAATTCCTATGATATCCTGGAAGAGATGAGTTTACATGTGCAGTCGCTTTTGCAGGATCTTGAACTGCCTTACAGGGTTCTTAGCTTATGCGGAGGCGATATGGGATTCACCTCGGCAAAGACCTATGATATGGAAGTATGGTGTGCAGCCCAGGCCCGCTGGCTGGAAGTATCTTCAGTTTCAAATTTTGAAACGTACCAGAGCAACCGTCTGAAACTCCGGTATAAGGGAAAGGAAGGGAAACCCCAGCTCGCTCATACCCTGAACGGGAGCGCACTTGCCTTGCCGCGTATTGTTGCTTCTTTACTTGAAAATAATCAGACAGAAAAGGGGATCAGAATACCCGGAATTTTAATTCCATACACCCGGTTTGAATGGATTGATTGATCCGGAAAATCCTGAATATTTCATTTTATAAAGGCTTCCCGAAACATTTTCCTGACTGAAGCGTATAATATTTACGTTCTTATGGAAAATCGTATTTTAGTTCTTGATGATGATCCCGGGGTTTTAGAGGCAATTGATCTTTCTTTAACCTACTGTGGATTCCAGGTTAGACCTCTCCTTTCAGGAGAGAATGTCTTTTCAATGATTGATAATTTTGAGCCCCACCTGATTATACTGGATTACTTACTTCGCGGTGAGGACGGTGGTGAGATCTGTATAAAGATCAAGAATAATCCCGTAACCAGTAAAATTCCCGTGATCATGCTGTCGGCGCATTCTGAGATACGGCACAAAGTTGATCAGTACGGGTATGATGCTTTTTTGCCGAAACCATTCGACCTCTCTCTTCTTATTAATGAGATTAAGTCGTTCATTAATCCTGAGCCGATCATCGATTAAAATAAGCCGATCAACCAGTCGAGTATAATCCATAACACATAAAGGAAGACCAGAAGAAAGATAATCAGTATTACAACCAGCGTGACAATTATTCCTGATCCGCTGCCCTGATGTTTGCCTTCTTCATAATGCTGCTTAAGCAGTTTTATATTCCTCGAATTTGATTTGTAGGCGAAATCGAATATTTGACCGATTACCGGAATAGCTCCAATAGTAGAATCCAGCCCTACATTTAAAGCCATAAGAATAAGGACCTTGCGGCTTACACCATGGCGGGCCATGGCAAGTACTAATGCAGATGAAACGGCAAATCCTGCCAGATCACCAACAATAGGAAATAAATTTATCAAGGGATCAAGCCCAAATCTGAAATTTGTTCCCGGGACGCGAAACTTCTCATCCATTAGGTAAGAAACACGTTCCACCCATTTTAATTTTGAGTTTATCGTTTTTTGCATATTTAATTGTTGTATCAAAGGATATGCCGAACTTTTCGGACCCGAAAATATAGCCCTGAATGATGAATAAAAACAGATTTTGAACCGAAATGCTATTTAGTATAAGCTTACTTTTTTTTATCTTGGGAAATAAATTCTGGTAATTATGAATATCAAAAAAATACTGATCGCTAACAGGGGAGAAATAGCGATCCGCATTAGCCGGGCATGTAATGAATTAAATATTCAGACAGCTGCGATCTATACCTATGAAGACCGCTATTCATTGCATCGCTATAAGGCTGATGAGGCTTACCAGATCGGGGAAGATAATGATCCCCTGAAGCCTTATCTTGATATTCAGGCCATTATTGATATGGCCAAATTCTGTAAAGCGGATGCAATCCATCCGGGCTATGGTTTTTTATCTGAAAATCCTGAATTTGCCCGTCAATGTGCAGAAAACGGGATTATATTCATCGGGCCACGACCTGATGTAATGATAGCCCTGGGGGATAAGATCACCGCAAAGACTGTTGCAAAACAAGCACAGATCCCCATTATTGAAAGTAATGAGCCTGAGCTTAATTCCCTGGAAGTTGCGCTGAGCGAGTCTGAAAGAATTGGTTTCCCCTTAATCTTAAAAGCAGCTTCAGGAGGCGGCGGCCGCGGAATGCGGGTGGTAAGAACAGAGGATGAACTGAGGAAAGCCTTTCCCGAAGCCCGCAGTGAAGCTAAGAACGCCTTTGGGGATGATACCGTATTCCTTGAGAAGTTCATTGAGCGCCCCCGCCATATAGAGGTTCAGATCGTGGCCGATAATCATCACAATGTGATGCACCTTTATGAACGTGACTGCTCGGTTCAGAGGCGTTTTCAGAAGGTGGTGGAGGTTGCTCCCTCTTTAAATCTGAAAGAAGAAACCCGTGAGAAATTATATGGGTTTGCAGTGAATATTGCTAAAGCGGTTAATTACAATAATGTAGGTACCGTGGAGTTCCTGGTCGATTCGGATGAGCGCATTTACTTTATCGAAGTGAACCCGCGGATCCAGGTGGAGCATACCGTTACCGAAATGATCACCGGTATCGATCTGATAAAAACCCAGATCTATATCGCCGACGGGTATAAATTATCCGACCCTGAAATAGGCCTCACTGAACAGTCCAGGGTGATGAAAAACGGTTATGCCATGCAATGCCGGATAACCACAGAAGATCCTTCCAATGAATTTAAACCTGATTACGGGACGCTCATAACTTACCGGAATGCTACCGGTTTTGGGGTCAGGCTGGATGAGGGCAGTACCTATCCGGGTATGAAAATAAGTCCGTTCTTTGATTCCATGCTGGTGAAAGTAAGCACCCAGGGTGCCACCCTTCTTGATGCTGCACGGAAAATGAACCGTGCCCTGCGCGAGTTCCGTATCCGCGGGGTTAAAAATAATATCCAGTTCCTTGAAAATATCATTAACCATCCGGTCTTTGCAGAGGGGAAGGCCACTGTAAATTTTATCCAGGAATATCCTGAATTATTCGAGATCACCAATCGCCTCGACCGCGGTACACGGGTACTTTCATTCCTGGGTGACCTTTCTGTGAACGGTAATCCGGATGTGAAAAGCTATGACCGCGAAAGACGCCTGGAGAAGCCGCCAATTCCTGAATATGACCATACATCGCCTTTCCCAAAGGGAACCAAAGATCTGCTCACAGAGATGGGCCCTGAAGCTTTCTGCAGCTGGCTGAGGGCGGAGAAGAAGATATACTATACGGATACTACCTTCCGCGACGGACACCAATCCCTGCTTGCAACCCGCATGCGTACTTTTGATATGATGAAGGTGGCGGAAGCATATGCAAAAGACCATCCTCAGACCTTTAGTATGGAAGCCTGGGGAGGAGCCACATTTGATGTCTGCCTTCGGTTCCTTCATGAGGATCCCTGGATAAGGCTTCAGAAATTAAGAAAGGCCATGCCTAATATACTGATCCAGATGCTCATCAGGGGATGTAATGGCGTAGGCTATTCAGCTTACCCGGATAACCTGGTGGATTCCTTCGTTCAGAAAAGCTGGGAGAACGGGGTGGATGTATTCCGCATTTTCGACTCCCTCAACTGGATGGAGAATATTGCCCCATGTATTGAGATGGTACGCAAGACCGGTGGAATTGCTGAAGGTTCTTTATGCTATACCGGTGATATCCTTGATCCCAAACGCAGCAAATATGATCTGAACTATTACCTGAAACTTGCAAAGGACCTCGAAAATGCAGGATCGCACATTCTTGGAGTAAAAGACATGTCGGGATTGCTGAAACCCTATGCTGCTAAAATATTAATTGAAGCACTCAGGGATACGGTAAAGATCCCTATTCATTTACATACCCACGATACTTCTTCACTTCAGTCGGCCACTTACCTGATGGCTATCGATGCGGGAGTTGATGTGGTAGACTGCGCGCTCGGCGCCTTATCTGGCATAACTTCTCAGCCGAATTTTAACTCGATCGTCGAGATGATGCGCTTTCATGAGCGGGAAAACCCCTATGATGTGCGTTCCTTAAACCAGTTCAGTAATTACTGGGAGGCAGTAAGGGAGTATTACTACCCTTATGAATCAGGAATGAAAACCAGCTCGGCAGAGGTCTATCAGCATGAGATCCCGGGAGGACAGTATTCCAACCTGAAGCCCCAGGCAATCGCCCTGGGCCTGGGAAATAAGTTCGAGGAGATCAAGGAGCGCTACGCGGATGTGAACGAGATGTTCGGAGATATTGTGAAAGTTACCCCGAGCTCTAAAGTGGTTGGCGATCTTGCCCAGTACATGGTGGCAAATAACATCAGCAAGGAAGATATCTTTACAAAAGGGGAGCAGATATCCTTTCCGGAATCAGTTGTCTCCTACTTTATGGGAGAGCTGGGGCAGCCTGAAGGAGGTTTCCCGAAGGAACTGCAACGGATCGTACTGAAGGGAAAAGAGCCGCTGACAGAACGCTCAGGTAAATATCTGCAGCCGCTGAACCTTGAAAAGGATTTTAAGGATTTCAGGAAGAAATTCGGAGATGACCTGCCCTATACAACGTATCTCTCCTATAAATTCTATCCCAAGGTAACAGAGGATTATTTAAAGGTATTCCGAAAATACGGCGATGTGGATGTGGTACCTACCCGGTTTTTCTTTTACGGCATGAAACCAGGCGAGGAAACTACCGTTCAGATCGCACCCGGTAAAACCCTGCTGATCCGCCTGCTCTCCATCGGGCCTGCCGATGAAAAGGGTATGCGTACCGTTTTCTTTAAACTCAATGGCCAGACAAGGAATATTGAGATCCAGGATAAGACGATCAAGGTAACCCATCAGGAAAACCGAAAAGCTGATAAGGGGAATGTCAGCCATGTCGGATCACCGCTCCAGGGAATGCTTTCGAAAGTATTTGTTAAAAAGGGGGAGGCTGTGAAGAAAAATCAACCCTTATTTATGGTCGAGGCCATGAAAATGGAAACCAATATTTCCGCTGCAGCGGATGGTAAAGTAGGGGATATTGTTTTATCGCCCGGAACCCTTGTCAATACAGATGACCTGGTACTGGAGTTAAGCTGATAATAGCTGCCGGGGTAGGAATTGCCTGTCATTTCAAAGATGAGCTAATGCGAAGTCCGGGAATGACAGGTTATTGTGTTTTCGGGGATCAGCCTGTCCGTTTTTCGACCACCAGGCTCAGACATTCGAAAACCATCTGCCCCATGGTATGGCATTTTTTAAAGACAGGCAGTTTATAGTATGCAGCCAGTTCCATGCCCAGCTGTTTCACTTTTTCATCCGTGGATATGATATCCATATTCATTACTTTAAAGAGATCCTCCAGCCGGTAGTAGCCTGTACGGAAACGGTTTGCTATAAGACTTCGTTCTTCTTCCTGATACTGTCTCATGGTAGTTTCATCCATATGCTGCATCCCCAGCTGCACCAGGCTCAGGTTTTCCTTAAAATAATGCGGCAGGTACATCTTTAATCTCCCCTCGTAGGACTGCTGATCAAAATCTATCGCCCTGATGCGGTACTGGTTACCTTCAATATCGGGTGTGATGTCTACTACGAAATTATAAGAGCGCATATCACCCAGGAGCCTGACAAAACACCGTTCATTGAATTTAACGAACTCCTTACAGATCCTGATCTGATTGAATTTGGATGTTCCAAGCCGGCGGCTGATAAATTCATCGCCGGGAAGTCCGGGGATATGCTCTTCGATCAGCGTATTCCCATCCGTTAAATACGAGATGCGGTTTGGTGATAATACATGCTCCAGTTCCAGGCCGTATACCCGCGAGGCATCGGCTATCTTGATGTAAAAGTGATCGTAATTATCATTCAGGCGGTTAATGATCCTGACCCGGAAGGGGCGGGTATTCGCAAAAGTGCAGTAATCTATCCTGGCCACAGAGAGATGCTCCATTACCGCGGTATCCCCGTCCGTGTTCATCAGGGCGTAGATATAGGTAAGGTTAGGGAAAAGCTCCTTCATCTCACTTTCGTCGTAGTATACGGTATGCCAGAGGGTATTGCGGCCTTCCTTATCCAGGAGTGGAGTATGCAGGTTGAAACGCAGGAGATCCGAATACTGTACCGGCAGTTTTACCTCCCTGTCGTATTTTAACAGATACTCCCGCAGTTCAGGCCTTACTGTATAGAATAATTTTTTCTTTGAGGGAACATCATTGCGGGGTTCCTGAAGTGTATCCATGGGAGGTATTGAGTATCGGGGATTGGTATTGAGTATCAGGTATCAGGTATCAAGTATCAGGAATTAAGTATCAGGTAATGAGTAATTGTGATCGGGATGAAGGGGATCATAATTTACAAGCCCTGATACTTTACAGGCATCTTACTTAATTTCAAATACGGCGCGCATCTGGTAGTTCAGTTTGATCTTTTTGAAATCGATATCCGGCATCTGCGCCTGATCCATAACCTTAGCTTCCATCATCGCATTAGCCCTGTACATCGGCTGGGGATAATATTCATTATTGATCTCCTGGATATCGATCGGACCGCCGAGGCTTCCGCCGATGGAGCTGATCAGATAGCTTGCCTTGTCTTTTGCAGCCTGCAGAGCTTTAATCTTGAGGTTCTTCTTCAGCGCTTCAATCCCTGAATAATCGTAGCTCTCAATATTGCTGTACTCAATTCCTTTGGGATCAACAGCGCTCATGATTTCATTGAACTTAGTGAGGTCGGTAACTTTAATGCGGTATTGTTTACGGGCCAGAAATTCAGTGTTCCGTTTCTTTTCCCACCAGGTATTGTAGCTGGAGATATTGTTTATCGTAAAGTTTTCCTGTGGAATTCCGGCCTTGAGCACCGCTGTCTGCAGCTGACGTTCAAGATCTTCGATCTCTACTTTCTTTTTATTATTGGCATCTCTGAAATACTCTTTCAGGGAGAGCCCGATATAGATAATGTCGGGAGTAACCTCCGCTTCGGCTGAGCCGTTCACTTCGATCTTTCTGCGGGTTTCAGGGGTCTGGGAAAATGCACTCAGGCTGATTACGCTGAGCAGGGCAAGGGCTATAAAATTTTTCATGATCTCTATTTAACTTTTAATCAGGATGAAAATTTCGTGCCAATTCCATAAATTAATTGCAAAAACACTGGCTTCTACCTATTCACCCCCAACCCCCAACCCGCAACCCGCAACCCACCACCCACCACCCACAACCCGCAACCCACCTACTCCTCAATAATCTCACTATGCGGATAAATCTCTTCTTTTCTTTCTTCCTTGAAATATCTTTTCTGATAGATCAGGATAAAGGCAACACCAATGGTAATGGCAGAATCCGCTATATTAAAGACAGGTCTGAAGAAAATAAATTCCTGCCCAGCCCAGAAAGGAAACCATAACGGGTAATGACCCTGAAGCAGCGGGATATAGAACATATCCACAACCTTTCCATGGAACAGACTTGAATAACCGCCTCCTTCAGGAAGGAAGACAGCGGGTTCATAATAGGTGCTTTCGCTGAATAAAATTCCATAAAAGGTCGAATCAATAATGTTTCCCATCGCACCTGCAAAGATCAGCGAGAGGTTCATGATCAGACCGCGATGATATTTCTTTTTAATCAGATAAACCACTCCGTAGCCGATACCGCAGACCGCAGCAATGCGGAAAAGCGTTAAAGCCAGCTTGCCGGCCTCGCCGCCAAACTCCATGCCGAAGGCCATTCCATTGTTTTCAGTGAAATGTATAACCACCCAGTTTCCAATAATCTTGTACTCCTGGCCCAGAGCCATGTTTAGTTTAACCCAGAACTTTAAAACCTGATCGGCAAGTAATATTAAAAAGATAGCAAGAAATGGCTTGTTGTAAGCTTTCATTTAGGCCTGCTTCAATTTAGCTTCCATACTTAATGTTGCATGAGGAACAGCGCGCAGACGCTCCTTAGGAATCAGTTTTCCTGTTTCTCTGCATACACCGTAAGTCTTGTTCTCAATTCTGACAAGGGCACTCTCTAAATTGTCAATGAATTTCTTCTGACGTGCCGCAAGCTGATTGATCGACTCTTTTTCAAGAGTTGCTGATCCATCCTCCAGTGTCTTGTAGGTACCGGCTGTATCATCCGTACCATTCATATTCGGATTACTTAACGATTGTGTTAAGGCCGCTAGTTCTTCTTTTGAGCTGCGTAATTTCTCTAAAATAATATCCTTGAATTCCTGCAGTTCTGCATCAGAATACCTGGTTTTTTCGTTCTTCTCCATTTGTAGGCTTTTTTATAAAAATCGTTAAATCATTCTCATCAATACCCACCGTCTCGCCTGCATCTAATTCATTTACAAGCTCAAAGGTCTCTGCCAAAATTTCGGCGCAAATATAGGGTAAATTATTTTTTACTGCTTCAGAAATGTAAGGGTGAGATTTTACATACACTTCTATCTTATCCGTAACCTCAAAACCCTGGTCTTTTCTCATATTCTGAATACGGTTAACCAATTCCCTGGAAATTCCCTCCTGCTTTAGCTCTTCGGTTACAGTAACATCTAAAGCAACAGTTAGTTTGCCAAGATTTGCCACCTGCCATCCGGGAACGTCTTCGGCAAGAATTTCCACGTCATCAATAAGTACGGAATATAAAGTGCCTGGAATGGTAAACTTTCCCTCATTTTCAAACCTGCTGATATCGGCCTGTGACAGGGAATTCAGAGCTTCGGCGACAACTTTCATGTCTTTACCAACTTTCGGGCCTAAAGCCTTGAAGTTGGGTTTTATCTTTTTACTGATAATCCCTGAAGTGTCGGTAATATACTCTATATTTTTGAGGTTCGTTTCAGAAAGAACCAAATCTTTTATGTGCTCCACCTTTGCACGGAAACTTTTATCCATCACCGGGATAAGCGCCTTGCTTAATGGCTGTCTTACATTGATCCCCACTTTTTTCCTTAGGGAAAGGATCAGGGATGAAATGTCCTGGGCAAGCGCCATGCGCTCTTCCAAGGCCTTGTCTACATATGCCGCATGGTATACCGGGAAATCAGCAAGATGAACAGATAAAACCTGCTCACGCCCGGTTGCCTTATTCAGATCCATGAACAGGCGGTCACTGAAGAAAGGAGCTATAGGCGACATTAATTTGGCGATGGTATTCAGGCAGGTATAAAGGGTCTGGTAAGCCGAAACCTTATCATCCGTGTATTCACCTTTCCAGAATCGGCGGCGGCATAAACGTACATACCAGTTGCTCAGGTGCTCATCCACGAAATTCTGGATCGCACGGGCAGCACGGGTAGGTTCAAAATCAGCATAATATCCATCCACTTCCCGGCTCAGGGAATTTAATAAGGAAATGATCCAGCGGTCTATTTCCGGACGATCCTGTACATCTTCCTCTTTATAATTGAAACCGTCGATATTGGCGTATAAGGCAAAGAAGGTATAGGTATTGTGAAGCGTTCCGAAAAACTTGCGGCGAACTTCATCGATACCTTCAATATTGAATTTAAGGTTATCCCATGGGGATGCATTGCTGATCATATACCAGCGGGTTGCATCGGCTCCATACTGTTCGATAGTTTCGAAGGGGTCGGCAGCATTGCCCAGGCGTTTCGACATTTTATTGCCGTTCTTGTCCAGTACCAGCCCGTTGGAAACGACATTCTTAAAGGCAACGCTGTCATTCAGCATAACGGCAATTGCGTGCAGGGTAAAGAACCAGCCGCGGGTCTGATCCACGCCTTCAGCAATAAAATCTGCAGGGAAAATCGAACTTGCTTCGCCTTCCCTGGCTGAATGCTTATTCCAGTAATCCAGGAATTCTGCCGGACTGATCTCACCGCTTATCCCGGCCTCTGTAGGCGGAAGTCCCCATTGAGCATAAGGCATCGCTCCCGAATCAAACCATACATCGATCAGATCGGATTCGCGGAACATCTTCTTGCCGGTTGGAGAAACCAAAACTACATCATCCACATAGGGGCGGTGCATATCATTGATCTCAAAGCCTGCTTCCATAAAGCCGGCTTCAACGGATCTGGCAATTCCTTCCCTGAGCTCATGAATTGAACCGATACATACTTCCTCGGCTCCGTCCTCTGTTCTCCAGATGGGTAAAGGGGTTCCCCAATACCTTGACCGGGAAAGATTCCAGTCGACGAGGTTTTCCAGCCAGTTTCCGAACCGGCCAGTACCTGTTGATTCAGGCTTCCAGTTGATGGTCTTATTCAATTCTACCATGCGCTCCTTTACAGCGGTGGTCTTAATGAACCAGCTGTCGAGCGGATAGTACAGGACAGGCTTATCGGTACGCCAGCAATGCGGGTAACTGTGCTCGTATTTCTTAACGTCGAAAGCCTTATTATCTTCTTTTAATTTAATGGCGATCAGAACGTCAGTAGGCCTGAAATCAGGGTCACTGCGTTCTTCATCGCTGTAATATTCTTCTTTAACATAGCGTCCTGCGAAATCCTCCACCTCATCAACAAACCGCCCCTTCTTATCGACCAGCGGAAATTCATTTCCTTTTTCATCGGTGATCATCACGGACGGAACATTGTTTTCACGGCATACCCGGAAATCGTCTGCTCCAAAAACGGATGCGGTGTGCACGATGCCCGTACCATCCTCGGTAGTTACAAAATCAGCAGGGATAACGCGGAAGGCATTCTTTTGAAGGTTCTCATTGCTTACATAAGGCATCAGCTGATGATAGCGCAGGTTAAGCAGGTCAGAACCTTTAAATTCTGCAACTATTTCCCAGGGGATGAGCTTATCGCCCTCTTTATACGATTCAAAAGGAATATTCCTGGCTTCCTCTTTAAAATATTTTGATACCAGTTCCTTTGCCAGGATCACGCTGACCGGCGCGAAGGTATATTGATTGAATGTTTTAACCTTTACATACTCGATAGACTGTCCAACCGCAAGTGCGCAGTTTGATGGAAGCGTCCAGGGCGTGGTGGTCCAGGCCAGGATGCTCGTATCTTCCGTATCTGAATCGAAAAGTACAGGTATTAAAGGATGTGCCTGGTCTTTGCTGATGCGGAATTCGGCAACGATCGAAGTGTCCTTCAGCATTTTATAGGTGCCGGGCTGGTTCAGTTCATGCGAACTTAAACCGGTTCCTGCAGCCGGGGAATAGGGCTGCACGGTATACCCTTTATATAAAAGCCCTTTTCGGTGAAACTGCTTAAGAATCCACCACAGGGTTTCTATGTATTTATTCTCATAGGTAACATAGGGATCGCCAAGGTCTACCCAGTAGCCCATTTTTTCGGTAAGGTCATTCCATACATCCGTGTATTTCATCACCTCGGTGCGGCATGCGGTATTATATTCTTCAACCGTTATGCTTTTGCCGATATCATCCTTGGTAATGCCGAGTTTCTTTTCTACAGCCAGTTCGATGGGAAGGCCATGGGTATCCCAGCCTCCTTTACGCTTAACCTGGAAGCCTTTTAATGTTTTATAGCGACAGAAAATATCTTTAATGGAACGTGACATCACATGATGGATGCCGGGCATGCCATTGGCAGACGGCGGACCTTCATAGAATATATAAGGTTTAGAAGCAGGCCGGTTGGAAATACTCTTTTCAAATACCTGGTTTTCTTTCCAGTATTCTAAAATATCCTTCCCGGTTTTTGACAGGTCAAGTTGCTTATATTCTTTGTACATCAGTGCTTTAACTTCCAAAATTTAAGGATGCAAAGTTAAGAATTTTAAGCCTTAAATCGCAGTTAATTGAAATCATTAATACGTAAAAATGCTTAAAAATGCCCTTTAAAAATTGCAGATTGAGATTTTATGTATATTTACATGATAAATCTGGGTATGAAAAACAAATATATGCGCCGTGGTATCTGGCTGATACTGATAGGGATAGCTTTCAATCTATTGGGGTATTACCTGATGGAAGAGGACATTATCAAATATGGCTGGGCTATGATAACAGGTACTCTCGCATTTGGCATTGGTTTTCTTTTGGTGCTTTACAGCCTGATCCGAAAAATGGACCGTAAGGCCATTCTTGACGATCGCGCTTCTGATTCTGAAGAGGATTCCAAAGCCTGATTGAATGAGTTATGATCAGAAAGCCCCCTGGTTTTTTGATCCTTGAATTTGATCCCTTTTATTTTCCGGCGGAAAGCATTCTTCTCTGCCGGAGGAAATTTTTCTGGCCTTTGGTATTGTGTATCGTTTCTAAAGGTTTTTGACTTTTCTTGTACACTATTTCAGGACGAGACAAACGAAATTAAAACCTGTCATACCGAATGAATATGAGGGAACTTATTGCATAAGAAATGCCCTAGCCATCCAAAAACCGATTACCAACCAGAGTTCTTATGGCAGGGGATCCCGGATCGGGTCCGGGAAGGGAAAATTGTAGTCATAATGATTCATGTTTTATTGTCCACCCGTTTGCCCTCGTGGCGCGGCCTATGCGCCCAGCCTTTTCCCCAAGTAGCTGTAAAACAAAAGCAAAAAGAAAGCCCCCGCGGGTGGCAAAGGCATTGGTTTGACGCCCTTTGTACTTCAATTACTTTCTGTTACCAAATCCCCTGGCGGAAAACCCTAGACGTGTTTGCTTTTGTGTGCTGTTGCCTTGCGCCGGCTACCTCAGGGGGAAAGGAGGCTTTTGTTTCTTTTGGCCTTCAAACCTGAGCCGCCCTTCAGCGGCGAAAGCATAAACGCCTTTAAAAACAATAAAAGATGGTGAATAACAATTTGCCTTGCCCGGCAATAGAGGGCGGAAAGGTATGAGGGGTGGGTTTATAACTTGCGAAAACCAGAATGAAACTAATAGGAAATAAAAAGGTAACTAACCAGAGGGGATCCCGGATCGGGTCCGGGAAGGGTAAAATGCTTATGGCAGCTAATTGGCAGGGGGTCCCGGATCGGGTCCGGGAAGGGAAACCAACCACCCAACAATCCTAAATATCCCAGGTCTCCCCCTTAGCTCTTGCGATCCTCTTTCTTTTACGCTTATCCAGTAAAATAAGAAGCGCGGGCAGCAGCGTAAGATTCGACACCAATGCGATAATCAGTGTGATCGATAATAATATCCCCAGGATCATTGTACCTCCGAAGGTTGAAGCCGTGAATATCCCGAAACCGAAAAATAAGACCAGGGCAATATAGGTCATGCTCACCCCGGTTTCACGGATGGTATCCGAAATTACTTTGGCGGTAGTGAAATCTGTCGACTGAAGTTCCTGCTGATAACGCGTCAGGAAATAAATGGTCTGGTCTGATGCAAGTCCGAAGGCAATGGTAAAGATCAGGATGGTAGAAGGCTTAAGCGGGATGTTAAAGAAGCCCATAAGTCCGGCGGTAATGATAAGCGGGATTATATTCGGCAGCAGTGAAATGAACATGATCCTCAAATCTTTAAACTGGGCCAGACGCAGTAAAGAAATTAATATGATGGCCAGCAGGATACTTTCCATCAGGTGTTTAAGCATATAATCCGTTCCTTTCGAGAAGATGATGCTTGACCCTGTAAGCAGAACATCAAAACGCTCAGGGTTTAAGATCGAATCGATGCGCGGCTTCAGTTCCTCCAGTAAGGTATTCATCCGTTTGGAGCCCACGTCCTCCATCTGAAAGCTTACCCTGGCAACCTGTTTGTTTGAATCCACAAAGCCGTTGAGCATGTTCGTGCTCCCGCCTGAATTTCCAAGATAACTCAGTACGAAGTTCTTTTCCATATCATTAGGGATACGGAAAAACTGCGGATCCCCATTATAGAAAGCCTGGGATGCATATTTAAGCGCCTTATTCAGGGATACAGAACGGGAGAATTCCGGATAGGCAGAGATCATTTCCTCCATCTTGTCCACCTTTTTGATGGTTGCCAGGTTAAGAATACCGTTCTTCTTGCGCGTATCGATACTTACCTCCAGCGGAAGAATACCTTCAAAGTTCTTTTCAAAGAATATGAGATCGCGCTTAACCGGCGAGTTCTGTGGCAGGTCATCCACCACATATCCGTTCACATTGATCTGCCAGATCCCGATCAGGGAGATCAGGGAGATCAGGACCGAAAAAATATAGATCAGGCTGCTTCGTTCATGAACCAGTTTATCGGTCTTTGCCAGAATCCTGTGAAGAAAATCATCTTCATGCTCTTCCTGTGCTTTAAGTTTGGGTACCGGTAAATAGCTGAAAATAATTGGAACAAGACAAAGACAAATAAACCAGGTAGCCATCACGTTCAGGGCTGCCACCAGTCCGAATTCAACCAGGAGTGCACTGCCTGTAAAATACAATACGCCGAAACCGATAGCCGCCGTGATATTGGCGATCAGCGTGGTTTCAGAGATTCGTAGAATGGTAATATGTAAAGCTTTCTCCTTATCCCCGTGCTTGCGGAGTTCATTATGATATTTATTAAGCAGCAGGATACTGTTGGGAATTCCGATGATCACGATCAGCGGCGGTATCAGCCCCGTAAGCATGGTGATCTCATACCCGAACATCACCAGCGTAGCCAGGCTCCAGATCACCCCTACGATTACCAGCAGGATCGGGAAGACAACCGGGTAGAACTGCCTGAAGAAAATATATAAGATCAGGGCAGCAACCAGGATCGACAGTCCGAGGAAAAGAACAAACTCCCTGGATACCAGCTGGCTGACCGCTGTCCGGATGAAGGGAAGTCCTGAATAATGGATATCAATGGAATTCTTTTTACTGAAAGCCTCAGCTTTTTCCTGTATGGATTTGATGATGGGCGCCCGCAGATTGGAATTCAGAATCTTATGATCGAAGCTTATAAGCATCAATGTGGCATGGCTTTCTTTATTATAAAGCAGGCCTTCATAGAAGGGAAGATCGTAAATACGTTTTTTGATGCTGTCCATTTCTGCATCAGTGGAAGCCTTGCCGCTTAACTGCTTCAGTACGAAGCGCTGCTGGGTGGTATCTTTTTCCAGGTTATACAGGTTTCCCACAGATAGAACCTGCTTAATTCCCTTGATCTGCTGAAGCTCGGCAGCCAGCTGTCCCCAGTCGTTAAATTTTTCTTTTTTAAACAGCTCAGGCGAACTTAATCCCAAAACCATCATATTCCCGTCTTCGCCGAAGGTCTTTTTGAAGTTATTATACTCAATAAATGCCGAATCCGTCTGAGGAAGGATCTTACTTCCGGTATAGGAAAGCTTTACAAAGCTGGCTTTCCATGCCATAAATATGGTCAGCAGAAAGAAGATAACAAGAATGGCAATGCGATTGGATAATATAAATTTGGAAAAGTTATTCCACATGCTGATTGTATTAGGATATTAGAAAAGCCCGGCCGCAAAACTACAAAAATTCTTAATTTAGACTTTCACAAATAAGTTTATCCTGTTTACTGCTCAAACAATAGAATAAGACTGATTTGTGCAGGATAAACCTTTAAATATTTAATCATTCAGCGCTAATGAAGACGTTCCTTAAAGCATTTTATTATGCATCAAGCGGATTCTCCTATACTTTCCGTACCCAGCTGAACTTCAGGGTGGAATGCTTTATGGCTGTACTGGTTTGCGGACTTTCGTTTTACCTGGATATCAGCGCTATGGAATGGCTGTGGATCATTGCCGCAATCGCGATAGTTCTGATCGCGGAGCTGGGCAATACGGCGATCGAAACTTTGGTGGATCTCGTTTCCCCGGATTTCAATCCGAAGGCAGGGATTGTAAAAGATATTTCAGCGGCTGTGGTATTAACCGCCGCACTGATGGCCTTAATCACAGGAATGATTATACTCTTACCCAGACTGATCCATGCTGCATAAAACCCGGGGCATCGTATTTAAAACAACCGACTATTCTGAAAGCAGCGTGGTGGTACAGGTATTTACCGAGAAGTTCGGACTGCAGTCCTACCTGATCAATGGCATAAAAAAGCCCAGGGCTAAAATCAAGCTGAACAGTTTACAGCCCCTTCACCTGCTTGATATGGTAGTTTATCATAAGACTTCGGGGAATATCCAGCGCATTTCCGAACTGCGTCATCAGCCTGTTTTTCTGACCATCCCGTATGATATTGTAAAAAGTTCGATCACCATGTTCCTGAATGAGGTTCTTTATAAATCCCTTAAGCAGCATACCGCGGATGAGGTTTTATTTGAATTTTTATTTCATGCCATCGAGATCCTTGACAGTATGAGCAAAGGCCTGGCTAATTTCCATCTGTATTTTTTACTTCGCTTAAGCCGTTTCCTGGGCTTTTATCCCGATACCACCTTATCCGCCACAGCAGCCTATTTCGATCTGAAGGACGGGGGATATTCTGCAGCCCAGCCTCCGCATACCTATATTTTAGAGCCTCCCTATACCGCGCTCTGGACCGCTTTTCTGAACGCCAGATTCGATAACCTGCATGAACTGCACATCTCATCCCAGGAGAGGAAAGTGATCCTGGAAAAGATCCTTGTCTATTACCAGCTGCATATCGAAGGGTTTGGACGGGTAAGGTCGCATGAAGTGCTCGAAGAGGTGCTGAGCTGATCTTCCTGAAATCTATTAAATGGTCAGGATCATCTCACACTCTGGTCCCTTTTTTTAAATACTTAACACAGCCCCGCATACAGATTGTTATTTATGAGATAAGCTGGTACTTATAAATTATCAAATACGGCGGCTATGAATAAGGCGATCCTGTCGGTTCTTTCTGTTACAGCATACCTGCTGGTATATATTGTGCTGATCAATATCAATGTGCCTCTTATAATTCCCTTTTATATGCTTGTAGCCTCCCCCGTATTATTGATCTGGATGATCTATGCCGTATTGAAGGACGGGTTTAACTATCCGGAATTAAGCGAAGAAGAGGAGTGGGGCTACCGCGATAAGGCAAAAGAAGACCTCGATATATTTTAGATCTTTTCTGTAATAAATTTATTCCACATCAAACAATACGGCCGCAAAAGTGGTTTTCATATCAGGTCATTAAACTTAAGGATATGGCAGACAATAAGAACATCCGGGACGGCCGGGACCGGGCCCGGGTAGACGGAAACGAAAGTTATGAACTTTCCTACCTGGAAGAAAAATTTCATGTCAGCCGGGAAAAGGTAAGGGAAGCCATTGCCGCTGTAGGCAACAACAGGGATGAAGTAGAGGAATATTTAAGAAGAGGAGCGCTCAGATGATAAGCATAGAAGAACTGCAGACATTTTTCAGTTCCATTTCATTGCCCGATACGGTGCATGTGGAGCAGGATGAGAAGATTATAAATGTCCCCGCCTTTGTGGAAAACCACTTAAAGGTACTTAAGGTGAACGGTAATGAACCGGCCTATTCGGTCTTCTTCGACAGGCTTATCGAACTGCGTAATATTTTACAGATCCAGATGAACCTCGGCGACAGGGAAGTTCCGGATGCGGTTTGCTGAGTTTAATTGGGATGTGATAAAATAGGCTGGCCCAATCACCTAACAAACCAACAACCAACCACCCAAAGCGGGCCATGGCAACAAAATTATAACCTGTCATGCCGAATGAATATGAGGAATCTTCTTGCCAAATGAGATGATGTTATCTTTATAAAAGTGCCTGGCTAAGCAATTTTCTGGTTTCTTTGGGATAAGGTCCCTCAGCTGCGCTATCGGGATGACATAGCGTTACAATCTAACAAACCAACAACCAACAAACCAAGCTGGTCATGGCAGAGGATCCCGGATCAGGTCCGGGAAGAGTTGAAATTATAATTCATTAGATATTCATGTTTTATAATCCACCCGTTTGCCCTTGCGCCTTGGCCTATGCGCCCAGCCTTTCCCCCAAGTAGCTGTAAAACAAAAGCAAAAAGAAAGCCCCCGTGGGTGGCAAGGGCATTGGTTTGACGCCCTTTGTACTTCAATTTCTTTCTGTCACCAAATCCCCTGGCGGAAAAACCTAGCCGTGTTTGCTTTTGTGTGCGGCTGCCTTGCGCCGGCTACCTCAGGGGGAAAGGAGGCTTTTGGTTACTTTTTGCCTAAAACCTGAGCCGCCCTTCAGCGGCGAAAGCATGAACACCTTTAAAAAACAATAAAAAGGAGTGAATAAAACTTGCCTTGCCCAGCAATAGAGGGCGGAAAGGAATGAGGGATGGGTTTAATAATTCACTTGCCGACACGGACTTAAAATTGCTGCAACAGGCGGGTGGAAGTTCTCTTTATAAAAATACATAGCAAACAAATTTTCTGGTTTCATTGGGATAAGGTCCCTCAGCTGCGCTATCGGGATGACCTAGCGTTACAATCTAACAAACCAACAACTAACAACCAACCAAGCTGGTCATGGGCAGGGGATCCCGGATCAGGTCCGGGAAGAGTTGAAATTATAATTCATTAGATATTCATGTTTTATAATCCACCCGTGTGCCCTCGTTGCCCGGCCTATGCGCCCAGCCTTTCCCCCAAGTAGCTGTAAAACAAAAGCAAAAAGAAAGCCCAGAGCGAGGCAAGGGCATTGGTTTGACGCCCTTTGTACTTCAATTTCTTTCTGTCACCAAATCCCCTGGAGGAAAAACCTAGCCGTGTTTGCTTTTGTGTGCGGCTGCCTTGCGCCGGCTACCTCAGGGGGAAAGGAGGCTTTTGGTTACTTTTTGCTTAAAAAGTAACTTGCCTTGCCCGGCAATAGAGGGCGGAAAGGTATGAGGGATGGGTTTAATAATTCACTTGCCGACACGAACTTAAAAATGCTGCAACAGGCGGGTGGAAGTTCTCTTTATAAAAATACATAGCAAGCAAATTTTCTGGTTTCATTGGGATAAGGTCCCTCAGCTGCGCTATCGGGATGACCTAGCGTTACAATCTAACAAACCAACAACTAACAACCAACCAAGCTGGTCATGGGCAGGGGATCCGGATCAGGTCCGGGAAAGTCATGGGCACGGGATTGGGATCAGGTGAAGGAAGGTTATGGCAGGGGATTCCGTATCAGGTCCGGGAAGGTTAGGGCCTTGGATCCCGACCTATTAATAAGTTTTATAAGCAATAGGCTTAAAGGAATAATTATTTGACATTTCCGCCGAACAGGCCGTCAGCCCAATAATTAAATCCATTTTAGCTTCAATGATAATGTAATCGCCTGCCTTGCTTTTGGGCGGATGGACTGAAACCTTTCCGCTGTCGCCGTCAACTTTAACATGCATGAATATGTTAAAGCTTATTGGAATACTATCCGGTTCAATCCCATATTTTTCAAGTGCCTTACACAGGTTTCCAAAACATCCGCAATGCGGCGAAGTATGGCCATAGATAATCCGGAAGGTATCCGCACTGCATGGCGTTAACAGAAAGTCATGCCGCCCGACCGTATCTTCCACGATTTCAAACATGATATTGCTCCTGTTCGAATAGAAGGGATGCCCGGTTGTCAGAAAAATTGTTTCAGCATAATCTATCGTACGCCCAGATGAAAGATATTCAGCTTTATCATGCTGATTAAAACAGATCAGGTCTGAAACCTGCTCCCCTTCAATATCAACCACCTTAAGGAACTGGCCTTTTTTCAGTAAAAATGAAGCCCCGCTACGCGGAGGGATTATTGTCAGACTCTGCATGGTTTATTTTTAAAGGACATTCCCATTTATTATCATACTTACGGCCGCTGTACTGATATACCTCAGAGGTCTCACCATAATTTTCCAGCATTGGATTCACCGAGCCTGAATACGCCAGGTCACGTTTGCGTACCACCCGCTGCATGTTTTCAAATTTATTCAAATCTCTTAGCTGCTCAAACTGGGCATGCGGATTAAAGGTTAAGACCGGGTACTTAAACTGACGGGTAAGCCGGTTGTTATTCGCATGCAATCCGATTATAAAGAAAGCCTCTTCTTTTAAGCTAAAACTAAAGTTAGCCGAACCTGGGTTATTATCCACCCGCTTATCGTAATCATAAGCCTTAGAATCCAGGTTTGCGAGCGCCTGAAGGCGCATCCACATCAGCCCGTCAAACTCCTCCTCATTCACCTGCTCCGGTCCCTTAAACAGGATGGCTGCACTATGGTAAAGTTCTTTAGAAGATCTGTAAGTATCCACAAAGTCGTACAGGAATTGTAAAATAAGGGTATCGTCTTTCGGACAGGCCATATGATCTGCAACCATGCACTTTATTTGCTGATTGGCCAATGCAGCCTTGGCAGCTATGCATGGGAAACTGTCATTCTTTATGTACGACAGGTATTGCTCCCTAATATCAGGTTCGGTTATTTTCTCTATCATTACTCCTGCGAATTATTGTTCAAAAGCGTCTTATTGCTTTAATCTATTTGCGGGCCTTTATTATCACTACTCAGGAAACCGGGAACCCGGCATCAATTCTTTTTAATAAGGAAAAATGCTTTCTGCATTCGAGCATGAATTTCCAGCCTCTGTAAAAACTCCAGTAATCCACTCCTTTTGATTGATTGTACCTCGAGATCCTGGAAAGGATATTCCAGTGCCGGGCAAGTATTTTACAAGCCTGAACTAAGGTATATCCGTTGCCGTATACATGATGCGGTTCCGCCCCGCAGCCATTATATTCCAATATGGAAAAGTTCTTTCCCTGTTTAAGTTCTTCGATAGAAGAACATTTTATATCATACCGCCCAAAATACAGCGACCTGGAATTTAAGCTCAGCTCATCAAATACTTTTAGTAAGCGTTCATCTTTTTCATGCTCAATATTTACCAGCTTACCGCCCCGGCTGAGATTTAAAGCATAACTTAAATAGAACACCTCGCCTTTTTTTAATATAAGATCCAGCTTGTCCAGATGCTTTGCCCTCATCTCTTCAAGCCTGAAGCGGATCCTGCTGTATTCTGTCATTAATTTGTCCAGGCTTGACTGCCCGTCGCCGGTAACTTCTAAAAATTCCTTGCGGATAAAACCAGTTATGGTGCCCGTTTTTGAATTGGGGAAACGGTAATAGAAAACACTGACTTCTATGGGATAGGTGATCAGGTCCTGTACAATATAGTCTACAGGCATCTTCTCATGATATAACTGAAAATCCTCAGGGTTTTTAATGATCCGGAACATAAAACCCATTCTTCCTACATTGGGTTTTACCGCGAACGGATAGCTGAATTCCCGGACCACTGAATTTTCAAGTTCCGAAAAAGCAGATCCCGCCTTTATTAAGATACTCTTAGGATAAGTTAAGGGGGGCAGATTATTGTATATCGACATTTTGGTTTCCCCTTCAAACCCGCCAAAAGCAAGTTTCGGATTGGAAGGCGTAAAGAACCAGAAGGATCCTGAGCGTATACAATGCCAGATCCAGGCCGGGACAATCGGGATATATTTAATACGCCAGTCCCAGGTTTCCCAATGAGTTATTTTATAGAGGATGTTTTTTAAGGGCATGAATGCTTTTCATTATTGATCAATAAAAACACGGTAAAATTGTTTTTATCAGTTCAGGCTAATAAGCAATCATTGGGCCGTTTTACCCCAGGGGGGATTAATAAAGGTGCATTCGGGCAGCTGAGTGAAGGGAGGACTCAATAAAAAAAAGCGATAGGGTTTTTATGAATACTCCGCGTGGTGGAGGGAAGATGATTTCTTGTTGTGTGTTGTTTTTCTATTTATTGGTGTATTCTTTTATTTAGCCGTTCGAGTCCTGGGATTATCTCATCAAATGGGAGATACAAGGAAGATTGGGCTCTAAAATATGACTGGTAAAGCCTTACCTGCAAATGAACTTGCGACTGGTGCTATTAAGACCAGTGCTTTGTTCCGAATTTCTGTTCCGTTTCATTCATAAACATGGTTAATTTTTTTGTAAATGAATCAAGATCCAATGCACTTGACTTTAGATGTTTAATAGTATCCCAAAGTTCCAACTGGCTTAATGGCGCATCACCTTCTACAAGATTCATTAATCCCATGCAAGTTGCTAAAGGTTTTCTTACTTCATGGGAGGTCATATATAGCATATCTTCCAATGCTGTCAAATATTTTCGTTTTTCGCTTTCTGCATTTTTCCTGTCGTCAATCGGTATCCTTAACGAAAGGTACTGGACTATTTTTTCATCCGTACCCTTAATAGGCAATACCACGGTATCAACCCAGTAAAATGTACCATCACTTGCCTTGTTTTTTACTTCACCGTTCCAGGCAAAGCCATTTCCGATCGTCTTCCACATTGCTTTAAAAAAATCTCTTGAATGAAAACCTGAATTTAAAATTTTGTGGTTCTTTCCTAAAAGGAATTCTTCCGGATATTTTGAAATTTCACAAAATCTTTTATTTACAAAAAGAATGGTGCCCTTAACATCTGTAATTGAGCAAATGATATAAAAATCAATAGCTTGCTGATAAGCATTCAATAAGGTCAGCAATTCTTTTTTAGTTCTGCCTTTTAAATTAGTCCGTGACATGGAAAGGTATTTTTTGAATGGGGAAATTGAACGTAAAACACCTGCCTAATTAATTGGGAGTTTGTAAGGAATTTAATTGAATTAAATCATTTTCCGAGGGAGTTCCGGATGCTGCCATTAGCTAATTAAAAAGGGAGAAAAATCAATAGATAAAAAAATCTTACATTCAGCATATGTAAATATAGAAAAAAGTGAAACGGAATAAAAATAATATTTTCATAAAAGGCATTTCAGGCATAACTCTTACTTTTCTTCTCCCGAAACACGAATTTTATTGGTTTGTCCTTATCTGAGCAGGAAAGTAAAAAGGTTAATAAGATTCGAAGCTGATATTTCATAAATAGGTTTGTTTTATGTGCGGCTGATATAAAAAACTTCTTTTATTTTTTCACAATTAGTCCGCTCACTGCTCTGCCATTTCCCCCTTCATTTTTTGAACAGCCGGCACCCCCTCTTTGGTAATTCCCATGATCTCCGTAAAAACGCCGATTTCTTTCCGGGTGTCGAAAAATACAATTTTAGCTATCGGAGTGTCGAAGCTGCTGACCAGGGAAAAACCTTTATTTTCAAAATCTGAAATTAGCTTTTCCAGGTTCTCAACCGGGGTGCTGTATGCAATATGCTGTACTCCGCCTGCCGGGTTATTGTCTATATAATCCTTGAAAATACTTTTCCCTGTCAGCGGCTGTATGAGTTCAATGAATGTCCCGCCTGAATAGGCCATTGAAACCAGGTTTTCGGCATCGGAAGGTTCGCCATAATAGGTTCCTGCGTAATCTTTTAAGCGGGTGGTAATGGTCTGACTAAAATTGCTGATACCAAGCATCTCCTGGAAGTATTTTTTTGCTTTTTCAATATCTTCCAGAACCCAGGCAATCTGAGCGAATTCTAATTTTTGGTCATTCGTATTCATGGAAATAATTTTAGTGAATGAGACTTCCTGTTTATAGCTTAACCTCCAAATTCAGATATTGTTGAGGCATTTCCGCTGGCCCGGATCACGCTGAATTATGATAAACCAAATTGAAAATATTAAGCTTAATTTTTATCTCCCATAAAGGAAATTCTTCAGATTATAAAGCGGGGCGGAATGGCCGCTGCCAATCAGCTTCGTTTCTGATTTTCATCATAGGAACAGGATTATAGGAAAAGTAAATTTAGTAGTTCATTCTTTAAGCTTTGAATGAACGAAGATTATACTTTATGGCAGGGTCCCCGGACAAAGAATTATAACTGACCATTACTTAAATTCAGGAGTGCAATACGTGAAGACTTAATAAGGAGGAATTACTATGAAATCAAAAAGAACGGTGGGATTTTACCTTTTACTGTTTTTACTTGCACTGCTTTTTTACTCCTGCAGGAAAGAGCAGGTAAATCCACCCATTAACCCCTTCGCAAATACTTCATGGCTTGTAATTCAAATAGGAGTGGAGCCAGTCATTGCTGAAGCGGATAAAAAGTACTTGTTTTTCACATCTGATAAGCTGGATAATTATTATGCATTTATTTCCTCCAGGGCTTGCTTTAATGCAGAAACTTCCAACTATAAAATTCTCAATAATGATAAAATGAGGTTTACCTATTGGGATAATTCTTCAGAGGATATTAATTATAAAATCAATAGCAATGGTACTTTAGAATTTATAACTGACTGGGGACTGGTTATTACATTTCAGCCCACAACAATTAAGCAAACCACACTTTCCCGTTGTCCATAGGACCACACCATATCAGAGCTGCATTGCCGGACAAAATTAATTAAGCTCAGCCGGAAAATCCCTTGTTTTATTCCCGGCCCTCTGTAAGCAAATCTTAATATATCCCGGCCTGGCTCAAACGGGCATGACCGTTAACGATCAGCTTTGTTCCTAACATTCATCATTGGAAACGAACCTGTATACAGGTAAATTAATCAATTCATTTATAAATACTTTCATTGATGAACAGGCTGGTTTTACTAACGGCAGGGCTTTTAACAGTATCTACTTCTGTACAGGCCCAGGACCGTAAAGACAGCATGAAGGTTAAAACAGAACATCAGGTTAAAAAAACAGCTATGAAACTTCAGATCCCAAGTTCCCTGCAGGCGGAACATAAAGAACTGCACGAAACCCTGGAAAAGTTCACGCTTCTGGGTGGAAAAACAGGAGCCGCAGCCCGGGAAACCGCTAGGGTGCTTCATCCGCATTTTATGAAGGAAGAAGAATACGCAATGCCTCAGCTGGGCTTGCTGGCCCCACTGGCACAAGGTAAAGCCATTGGTGATACCACTGAAGCAATTGCCAGATCTGAAGCGCTCAAGCGGGATTATGATCAGATGATATCCGAACATCAGCAAATTCGTGTTTCACTGGATAAGCTGTATGCCGCAGCAAGGGATGAAAATCATCCTGAAGTGATGCATTTTACGGATGCACTTAAGCTGCATGCTAAAAATGAAGAAGAAGTCCTTTATCCGGCCGCAATACTGATCGGCGAATATTTAAAAATCAGGGATGCTGTAGTCCATCACTGAGGGGAGATCCGGCCGCCCGATACCAAAAAAATATGTCTGAGTAATGCCTGTGCAGACAAGATCGGCCAGGCCATAGGAAGGTCGTATTATTGCCCGCCAGTTTGAACACCTCTAAGCCTGAATTATCTGATTCGACCGGGCTTAAATCGTCAAATCCATGGGCGGAAAGCGCTTTCAGGCAATTATTCCAATGCGAAGGATCTTTAATTGCTTTGTTAATAAGCTCATTTAAAGGCTCTTCCCAGGCATCAAACAAAATATCAAAATATATTTTGAGAATATAAGCAGGAGCTCTATATTTGCAGTCCCAAAACAAGGGAGATTAGCTCAGCTGGTTCAGAGCACCTGCCTTACAAGCAGGGGGTCACTGGTTCGAACCCAGTATCTCCCACGGAAATAAAGCCCTTCAGATTATATCTGAGGGGTTTTTTGTTTTTACTTTCCCGCATTAATGATAAGTACATCTTGTTAAGATCGTTGTCACGATTGCCGGGCGGAGTCCTTGTTTTTCTAATTAGATTTAAGTGATCCTGCGGAACACTTAAACCAAAAGTGGTATATACTAGAATTGACAACACTGAATCATGAGAAGAGATGATTCTGATCAACAACATAATTTCCCTCTGCATTAATTACGCTTCATCAAAGCGCTAAAAAATTGCAATAGTTAATTAAAGAAAAATCCACCACCTCCACCGCCGCCATCGAATCTGGGGTTTACCACATTATTAAATAAGGAGCCAAAGCGGTAACGGATACCAAAACTGGTATAAAAAGAATAGTTGGAGTCAAATTGCCTGCGACGTGTAAGGAGATCATCAGTGGAAATATCGCCTTTAACAATATTAAGCTGGTCCCGCTGGACAGCATAATAGCCATTAAAGTTTAATGACAGTCCTTTGTATAATCTTAATTCCGTATAAACAGAGAAAGATAAGTTGCTTTTGCTGAAATCATGAAAGTAGTGTCCAAAAGAGGTGGAGCCACTTACCTGTCCCCATTTTTGATTAAAACTAACGTCTAAAGATATATTTTCCTGGAATCTGAATTCCTCCATCTTTAGAAAGATGGTCTCTGCTTTATAATTAAGATATCTTGGTCCTACCTTATACATCAATCCGACATAGTGATTATTGGACTCCTTGTACGGAAAGAAATTGTATTCTATAGCGGGAGTTATCGATAATGATGCGTCGTAGTTACTGTAATCGGAACGCTGGGCAGAAATCGATCCACCTGCAGATAAATGTTCACTTAAGGACCAAACAGTTGTATTATTGGCAAAATAACTCTCATTTGTGAATTTGAAAGCATCAACTCCTGCACCAAACCTGTTTTTATTTCTGTTATAACTGAAATTTGTAGTTGATTTGTGTTTTTCACTTACACGTGAGGCTGAGCCACCGGTGCTAAAGCTATTCGAGGAGTAGTTTCTGTCTCCATTCAGGTAACCATTTAAACGAACGCTAAAAACCCATAAATTCCAGGGGTCTTTTTTCGCCTGTTCGGTATTGGTTTTTCTGGAAGTATCCCCTATAAATGAAATCTGTAGATCTTTGGCTTTAGCAGTCCGTGCGAAATATTTAACCAACCCTAATTTAATTGTTTGTACAGCTAATTTGCGATCTTCATCGTCTGTCGCTGTTGCCTCCCGGATGTATGACAAAGTATCATTAACACCTTTAAAAATCTCCTGCCCGGCAAACTGAAGTTTATATTCTCTTCCCCCGCTTCCGGTAGGTTGCGAATTTATTAAAATATATACGTTTGATTGAAAACGATCATTTACGTAATCTATAAAAGTAATTTCCCGCTTAACATAATCCTTGTCGCAATAAGACTGACAATCCAGAAAAACACGAAGTTTGTCCCCTGTGCCCGTTTGCGAAAAAATATCCAGACTTAAAATAACTCCTAACAGAGTAATGATGATGATTTGTGAAATTTTCATGAGTAGGATAAAGGGAGAAAAATACAACAATAATCTTAATCCTTCCTAAAAGTAATTAAGTGACCGGGGCATCCCCCCAGGTTTAAGAGTGAGCGAAGCGCTTTTAAATCCTTTCATGAAACAAGGACTATGTCAGGCATTAAAATAAGACGGAGTCCTTGTTATTCTAATTACATTTAAGTGATCCCGCAGAACACTTAAACCAAAAAAGGGCATTATCAAAATAAGTGAATTAGCCTGGACTAAATAACTTATTCAGAACCAAGAGTCCTTGTTTTTCAATCAGATTTAAGTGATCCTGCCGAACACTTAAACCAAAAGAGAGTGGAGAGATGAAAATTAATCAAGATTAAAAGATTTATCAAAATTCAAATGAGGAATTCAAAATACATTGCAAAATTACTCGGCCCCACACTTATTGTGATGAATGTATCTGAAGCAATAAATTCTCAAATCTGGGCAACCGTTCCAACTACACAAACCTATCTGGCTGGAGCCTTATGGTTTGTAGCCGGACTTTCAATCATCCTTGCTCACAATCACTGGACATTTAGTTGGTCTGTCCTGGTAACACTCATGGGTTGGTTTATCATGCTGGGAGGGTTGAGCAGGATGTTCTTTCCGGAGCCCGTTCAACAGGGTTCGCTAAACGCCTCTGTAGTTTTCGCTCTCCAAATGGTTCTTCTCGCAATTGGAATTGTGCTGACCTATAAAGCCTATAGTTTTTACAATAATAAAACAAACCTTCATTAATATTTAGGTGTTCTGTTTTATCCGAAGAATAGCAGGAACCGATTACATCGGGTTAAATGAAATGGCGTGGGAAGTCATAAGCGTTATGTTTCACTTTCTTAGTTTAGTTTCCGCTTGTCCATAGAAAAGGCTACTTTTCTGGGACTGCCTTGTCTCTCAGCGATTTTTACATTTGGATTCCTGATCCTTACAAAACCTAAATTCTCAAAATACATCCTGATCATTCCTGTTGTATGGGATAAAGTCAGACCCTTATGCTTAAAAGTTAACCGGGCGGATTTCCCGTCGACCGCCTTCCAATGTAAATTATCATTGGGCAGAAGATTGGTGGGAAACCAGACACTTTCTGCTAACCAGCGAAGCAGTTAATTTAAACATTTTGCAGGATTTATTCCTTGTCTTAATAGCGGGAAGCGGGCTGGTTTTTCAGGGTTTAAAGCTTCTTCCAATTACCCATTTTTCAAAAAAAAAACCGTTGAAATTTTGTGGAATATTACAGGAAGGGCCTCATGAAAATTCCTTTTACAAGAGAACAGTTTTTTGAGATTTTTGAAAAGTATAACCTGGGGGTTTTTCCTGTTCAGTTGATTATACTCATGCTGGGAATTTCATCAGCAATTCTTTTAGTTTCGAAGTTCAGATTAAGGCATAAGCTGATTGGCGGGTTTCTGGGAGCGTTGTGGCTATGGACAGGCATAGCTTATCATTACGCTTTTTTTACTGAGATCAATAAGGCGGCCTCTTTATTTGCTCTGCTCTTTCTGGTACAGGGATTAATTTTTCTTGTCGAGACATTTTTCGGAAACAAACTTGAGTTTGAATTCAATGGAAAACTTATCGACTATATTGCCTCTTTTTTTATAGTATACGGTATTGTTATTTATCCGGTTCTGGTTTACTTATTGGATAGCCCGCATGTGCGTATAATCACTCTGGGACTGCCTTGTCCCTCAGCGATTTTTACATTTGGATTCCTGATCCTTACAAAACCTAAATTCTCAAAATACATCCTGATCATTCCTGTTGTATGGGCAAGTATTGGAACGAGCGCAGCATATTATTTTGGTGTTTATCCGGATTATTTTATGGCCCTTTCTGCCCTCATTGGTATCGCTTATCTGTTAAGAAGAAATAAAGAAAATAATGAGAATTAAGTCCCCGGCAACCGTCATCTTTATGAGCAGGCAGTCCTTATTTTTCTAATCAGATTTAAGTGATCCTGCGGAACACTTAAACCAAAAGAGGCCAGAGAGAAGATAGAAGTATAATCTCTTTAGGCCCCATAGCTTACTGGATGATTTATCACCCGAAGAATTTATTAAATTGCATGAAAATGCGCTCCGAAACTCTAATGTTCGGTTTAGCCGGGAAGACCTCAAATATGCTTCAGTTATGAAAGGAGAATACTTCAAAATACACATTAACAACCCGTGTAAAAAAGAATGGGATTCCATGATTCAGAGTGATGAGGGGAAGTATTGTTCGGAATGCTCAACGAAGGTGGTAGATTTTACCGGCTTAACTGACTCACAAGTAATTCAAATTCTAAGCAGGAACACTGAAAAAATTTGCGGCCGGCTAACTGATGTGCAAATTAATCGGACAATAGTAAATGCCAGGCCAAGGAGAATAAGCTCAGGATTTTACAAAATATTGTCGAGTATTTTCTTGCTGAGTATGTCAGGAACTGCATTTTCGTTTGGAACAGATATTAAAAGACATTTTTTTTCAAAAATAAATAGCACTAGAACAAACCACCTTCAAAATACCCTCCCTGATAGTATTAAAAACGTGTTCCACGGACGGGTAATGGATCCTGCTAAAATTCCTTTAATTGGGGTACAGATCCTTATTAAAGGGACAAAAATTAAGGCTGTAACGGATATTAATGGTAAATTCCAACTGTCCATCCCGGAGGAGCTTCTAAAAAGTAAAGTGACATTACTATTTCTTTTTATTGGTTATGAAATGAAAGAAGTGGCTATTAATGAAAAGCCCTTAGATGGAGACTTTGTAGTCGTAATGGTTGAAAGTAAGTCTGTAATTGGTGAAGTAATAATTACTCCCTTAAAGAAGCAAAAGAATTAACAAACAGAGCGTTCAATTATTTTTAGCCTGCAGGTTTTAGTTCTCTTGCCAGCCATCATCTTAGGATTAGCTTTACATGAAATATCTCTGATTGGTTCAATTGTTTCGTCCATATGGAACCCATGAGAATAGATCCGGATGCTGAGTTTAAGTCGATATTGTGAATCAGTGAATTGCATGGTTCTCTTAAGGGAGAATAACCGGAAAGCCTATAACAAAGGTTTGACAAAAGCGGGAAAAAATCATCTGCAAAAAACAAGACGTAAATGCGAAAAATAGCACTTTTCATAGCAGCAAGTTTGGATGGGTACATTGCAAAACCAAACGATGATCTGAGGTTTTTAAAACTCGTAGAAAAAGAAGGCGAAGACTATGGTTATGCCAGGTTTACAGACACAATAGACACGATAATTATGGGTAGAAAAACCTATGATTATGTACATAAAGAAATCGGTGCATCACATTATGACAACGGACAAAGAGATGTGTATGTCATAACAAGAACTCCAAGACCGGCTGTAGGCAGAACTGTTTTTTATACCGGAAATCTGACCGGTTTGGTTGAGCAGCTCAGATCTGAAAACGGGAAAAATATTTATTGTGACGGTGGAGCAGAAATAATAAATGAATTATTAAAACACGACTTAATCGACGAGTTAACCATTTCCCTTATACCAGTTTTATTAGGGAATGGAACAAGATTATTTAAGGACGGGAGACCTGAACAATTGCTGGAACTTGTAACTGCAAAAACATTTGATACCGGACTAATACAATTGCATTACACACGAAAAAAATAAACAAGGAACCGCAAGCACCGGATTGTCAAAAATATGGCAACATTAAATTACTGGATTATACAATTGATTTATTCAGATCCCGATAATTTTGGAGAGCGCAAATTTATAACAACAAGAAATAATGAATAGGATATGAATTAAATAGCAGGGCTGATTTTCAAATAGTCCCCGGCAACCATCATCCTGATGAGCAGGCAGATGGTTCTGCTATTGATCGGAATTCGGTTGCGATGAAGGATCTGCCGAAACAGGGCACAGGTTCAGATGATATGACTGCCGGAAAAAGATCTCTCCTCGCGTTAATATTTATTCCTGGCCGGGATATTCCGTTCGCTCGATCGAGATGACGGGAGTAGTAAATTAGTTTCCGTTAACCGTCATCCTGATGAGCGGGCAGATGGTTCTGTGGTGGATTGGAATTCTGTTGCGATGAAGGATCTGCCGAAACAGGGCACAAGTTCAGATGATATAACTGCCGGCGAAAGATCTCTCCTCGCGTTAAAATTTATTCCTGGCCGGGATATTCCGTTCGCTCGATCGAGATGACGGTAGAAGTAAATTGTTCGCTCGCGCTGGATGACGGAAGTAGTCAATCAGGTACATGGTTCTGTTTAAGGTAAGCGTAGTGCTTGTTTTCAGGATGAGACATTTGTCACTTCCTAAAATAACTATACACTAAAAACAAAGTGTATGGAAACAAACCATGAAACTGGGCTCAAGTATGAGCGAGCCAAAAAGAGTGATCGCTATCCCCGGGAAGTAATTTTGAAAGCAGTCCGTCTTGCTGAGTCTGGTGTAATGTTAAAAGACGTTGCATCATTGTATGGAATGAGCGGAAATACGCTCCATACGTGGCTCACACGTTATGCATCACCTGACTACCATCCCATTACTAATCGAAGCTACAAACCCTCGGAGAAGCGCTCAGTTCTTCGTGCGGTTGAATCGGGAATGAACATCAATGAGGCAGCTACTGTATTTGGGATCAGCAGCGGAGGGGTAATCCGCGGGTGGATAAAGCGATCAAATGAAGAAAATGTCGATCTTGGGGCAACTATCCCCATGAAGAAGCCCAAGAAAGAAAACTTAAATCCCCTGGAAACTAAAGTACTGGAACATCAACTGGCCGAGGCACAGCTGAAGATTCGTGCATTGGAAACAATGATAGACATTGCAGAAGAGCAGCTTAAGATCGATATCAGAAAAAAGTCTGGTGCCAAGCAGTCACCCAAATGAAACAGGACCATCCCCATTTGGGGATAAAGACCCTGTGCAGACTGTTTGGCAAAACACGTCACGCCTGGTATGATCACGGGTGGCGGATGCAGGATACCGGCTTAAAGGAAGATATCGTATTGCAGCACGTAGCTCAGATTCGTAAGTCATTACCCCGGGTAGGGACATTAAAGCTTCACGCGATGATCGGTCCGCTACTTGCAGAACATCAGATCTCATTAGGCAGGGACTACCTGTTCGATCTGATGCGGGAACATGGGCTGGATATCCGCAGGCGAAAGCGGAGAGTAATTACCACCGATTCCAGGCATTGGATGCATAAATACGCTAATCTGGTTAAAGAGTTGGAAGTTAACCGTCCCGAACAGCTGTGGGTCAGTGACATCACCTATATCCGTATGAATAGCGGATGGGGGTACCTAAGTCTGGTCACAGATGCTTACTCCCGCAAGATTATAGGCTATTGCTTTAGAAGAGACCTGCAGGCCCAGGGGTGTACCGAAGCCTTGAAAATGGCACTTAACAACCGACTCTATGGCGATTCGCTCATTCATCATTCCGACCGGGGATCACAGTATTGCAGTAAAGAATATGTGGACATACTGCTTGAAAACAAAATCGCCATTAGCATGACTGAGAATGGCGACCCATATGAAAATGCCTTGGCAGAACGGGTTAACGGCATCCTAAAAACAGAGTTTGATCTATACTATTCTAATGTGGGCTTTGAAGATACCCGGGTAAAAATAGCAGAACGGATCAGAGCCTATAACCAGATCAGGCCCCACAGTAGTTGCAACTATCTCACACCCGACATGGCGCATCTCAATAACGGAATACTTCAAAAAAAATGGAAAAAAAGAAACTACAATTCAAGCAAATATTGCCTTGTATAGTTTAATCAGGAATAATAAATTGCACTGTATAACCAATTCAGGAATTATTCAATAACCTGTATAGCTATTTCCGGACGAGACAATTTTTTCGACACTTGTTCGAGACAGGTTCGACAAGTGTTCGACATCACTTCGAGTCGTGTTCGAGTCCGCTTCGAGTCGTGGTCGTGACTGCACCGGGACTCCTTCGGGACTGCTCCGGTAATTTTCCCGGAATTCATGCGAAATTCTTCGGCAGTTCTTCGCAAAACCTTCGCTAGCCGTTCGGTAGCTGTTCGGTAGCGCTTCGCAAAACCTTCGGTAGGGCTTCGCTAGGGCTTCGGTACGATTTAGGTTTTACCGATGACTTTCCGAACCAGCCCTGAAGCTGGGGCAAAGCAGTCACGGCGCAGTCTGCCTCCGTTCCCGGAAGAAATCCGGTAAACGGTGGGGTTTGCTAGATATTTTGGCAAAATTTTGCCAGAGCTGTGCCAATTCGTGCCAAAATTTGAGCTGCTATCAGTTTCTGCGCATTTTTGAACTGTAGCAACTATTAAAATTAAACTCTTAAAAATTGAAAGATCATGAGAACCGAACAGAACCATAGCCAATGCAGTTTCAACCCGCAATGCCCTCAGCAGCCGGCAGGAGGGCTGAAATCGGCCTCCGGCAGCATATCCCAAACTTTAATAAAAAAAATTCATGCTGCTGAAAACTGCCTTTCATTAAGTTTCGTAAGTACCATTGAAAAAATTTTAAACTTTAACAATTTTATGAAAAAGCAACTTTTAAGTCTCGTAATGGGTGCAGCATTTTTGACTGCAGTTACAGCATGTAATTCTACAACGGCAGATTCTGAAACTGAAATCAACGCGGATACCATCGGAATGGCTTCCGATGAGATGATGAGCGAGGCGGGTGTGGAAGTGGGCGGAGCAATGATGATTCCTTCAAAGAACATCGTTGAAAATGCAGTCGGATCGACTGATCATACAACCCTTGTTGCAGCAGTTCAGCAGGCAGGTCTGGCCGAAACTTTAAGCGGTCCGGGTCCATTTACCGTATTTGCGCCTACCAATGCAGCATTTGCAAAGGTTCCGAAGGCTGCCCTTGACAACCTGATGAAGCTGGAAATGAAGGCTGACCTGGGAAAAATATTAACCTATCACGTGGTTCCGGGTGCCCTGAAGGCAGCTGACCTAAGCGACGGACAGGAATTAACGACCGTGCAGGGCCAGAAATTAAAAGTGTCAGTGAAAGACGGAGTAGTGATGATCGGCGGAGCAACAGTGACGATCGCTGATGTTATCTCCAGTAATGGGGTCACTCATGTTATTGACGGGGTTCTGATGCCGCAGTAGGTTTAAGTTTTATTTGAATAATTTTTCGTGAAAGCCTTTGCCGGATATGGTGAGGGCTTTTATGTGTTCAGTCGATCTGCCTGTGCTTATAGAAAGTTCAGCGATCGGGGTGCGCTGTAAAAAAGATAAACTTTCTACCCTGCCCCGGTGTTCTGATTATTAATCCTCCCTATAAATTCACCCTTAAATCAAATCTCATGTCACAAAGGATCCTGGTTACCAATTACAATTTCAATGTAAGCCCTGAAGAATTTGAAAAAATGGCCGCGCAGCTTGCCCCGCAATTTACGGATGTGCCCGGATGCCTGTGGAAGATATGGCTGATCGACAGGGAAAAAAAAGAGGCGGGCGCTGTTTATCTTTTTAAGGATGACGAATCCCTGCAGAACTTTAAAGCCAGTCCGCTGGTTGCCTCCGTGCTTTCGCATCCTGCATTAAGCAATTTTGATTTAAAGGAAAGAGATATCCTCAGTGATATAAGTGAATTAACGCATGCCCCCCTGGCCGGATAGCCGCATGAGGCCTGCCACGGAGGCGGGCCTTTTACTTGAGCGTTTCGGATAGAAAGTTAAAGCAGTCGAATTTTACATCAATGTATTCCTTTTCGGCTTCCTGCATCTTGCGGCGCAGCTCGGCCTGCTGTTTCTCGGTTTCATAGTGGATGAAGGAATCATCAAGAAGGGTACCGTCTGTTTTGAGCTCGGCCTCCTGGTTTTGAATTTCTTCCCGGATCTCGTCAAACATATCGGCTACCCGGTTCAGCCTGGTCTGGTGAGCATTTACTTTCTCGGCTATGCCGATAATGGAATTTCTTCTGATCACGTCAAGGAGTTTCTGTTCAATAACCTCCATTTCTGCATTATTAAAGTTTATGGAGTCATTCCAGTCCACCAGCTCTTCTGAATAATGCTTTGCAATTGTTGTTGCCATGGTACCTGATGTTTTAATCCGGGTGACTTCCTCCTAATTTTTATACAGCTGACCTTGTTCACCATTTTTCCCAGCAAATATTGTCTGCATCAAATTTATCCTGGGCCTGATCCTCACCGGTGGGATGGCCGATGGGAATGATGTTCAGGGGAATGATATCCCTGGGGATGTTCAATTCCTTACGTACAAAATTCATCAGCTCCCTGCCGGGGTAAACGGCGGTCCATACCGCTCCCAGTCCTAATGCTTCGGCAGCCAGGAGGATATTCTCGCTGGCACAGGTGCAATCCAGTATGGCGAACTCCTCGCTTCCGCGGGCAGCCTGTTTCGGATCAGCACAAACCACTATTCCCGTTCCTGCCTGGGTGAGCATTTTGGCAAAAGGCAGGCCCTCGGCCAGGGTTTTTAATTTGATTTTATTCCTGATGACTATGAATTTCCAGGGGATCATATGAATAGCTACGGGGGCGGCCATCCCGGCCCGGAGTACCTTGTTCAGATCTTCATCGCTTACCAGCTCGCCGGTATAGCTGCGTACACTCTTTCTCTGGTAAATAACATCCAGGGCGTCTCTCATGATTAATGTTTCCATAGCTTATCATTTAATTGCTTTAATCAGCACAAAGGAACCTTCGCCATAGCCCGGTTTTGAAGGTTCGAATTCCTGGATCTTATCCAATGGCTTAAAAAGAGTTTGGGCAAACTCCATTTTTCTAAATCCAAGGCTTTTGAGCTCATCAATGACCTTCTCCGGAGTGAAAAAAATAGCCTGTTTGTAAAAAACACTCTCGGCCCGGCGCGCTTCGTAAGCCTTCCCGATAATGCTGTCCTTATCGATAAAGCCTATAATGAGGGCCCCGTCGTTTTTTAAAACTCTTCTGGCCTCACGGAATGCGGCTGCCAGGTCGTCGAAATAACTGATACAGAAAACCATTAATACAAAATCGTAATGCATGTCTTTATAGGGCAGGTGTTCGGCTTCGCCAGCCCGGGCTTCAATGCCTCTTTTGAGAGCCATCGCCCGCATATTGGGCGAGGGTTCCACACCTTCCTTAATGCCCAGTTCCCGGGCGAACCGCCCCGTTCCAAGGGCTACTTCAATTCCGAAGAGACTATCGCCCACAGGAAGCATCTCCCGGATAGCTTCAACTTCACTCTGGAATACCAATGGATATCTTACGAACCATTCGTCGTATTCGGTCACATGCTCATCAAATGGAATCGATTTAACCATGGCAGGAATTTTAATATTGGGTATGCTCAAATCTATTAAGCTGTTCACTCTGTTTCAATGACCGTCATTAGCTGATCATTTGACGATGGTCAACCTTTTAGCCCTTCAGGAGATTGCGGTTTGAAGAACTGGAGCCAGATCTATCCGTAAAGGATTTTGCTTTTCGACCCCATTGGTAACATGCGACCACCTTCGGGGTCGGAAAAAGGTATTGCATGATTTTCTATAAATATGCGACCGCCTTCGGGGTCGGGAGCACCCGCATTTATAGAATGACCCTGAAGGGGGCACATGTTTATAGAACCATGTCAGCGAAGATCTCCCCCCCGCAGGTGGTCGCATGTGTTCGAATTTTCTTTAGGGCCACCTTCGGGGTCGGCTAATCATCTTTAAGCCTTAACTTATTGACATTGGCCTAAAGCACCCGCATTTATAGAATGACCCTGAAGGGGTCACATGTTTATAGAACCATATCAGCGAAGAAATCCCGACCCCGAAGGTGGTCGCATGTGTTCGATCTTTACGACCAATCTTCTGGGTCGGAAATAAAGCTGGAACGAATTCTGACAAGCCCCGGGAGAGGGGCAGGCAGGTTTTGATCGGCCATATAAAGGATCTAATGGAAATTCTCGTAGCGGGCCCGTATAAAATTGAAGGTGCCGTAACAGATCAGCCCAAGGCCCACTGCTGCCATCAGATAGGAGCCGTATGCCGCCTGGTTCAGGAAACTGAAAGCTTTTGAGGTATCTCCCGCTTCAGCGGAGTTTGAATTTATTGCAGCTTTGAAAAACAACCAGGATATTAAGAGCCAGACAATCCCGCGTGAGATATAGCCGATCTTTCCTGCGCTCAGCAATATCTTTTTGTTGCTGCCATGGGCTTTCCCGGCATGCTTGCGATATTTCTCTGAGAGGCCGTAATAGACCTGGTAAATGCCTACTGCAAGAAGTATGACTGCAGCAATGCCTACCAGCCACTGGCCGAAGGGCTTGCTTAATAATTCCTGTGCCATATCCTGTTTATTATCCACTGAACCTGAATCATTATAAAAGAGGAGTTTTATCGCAGTAAATGCCAGGAACCCGTAAACCAGACCGCTGAAAAGATAGCGGGCCCTGACAGCCAGCCCTTTGGCATCGCTGCCTTTATTTTCCTGGTCTCCAAAAGCCTGTATTGCTCGCCAGAGGCTGTAACAGATCAATCCGGCAGCGATAATGGCCAGGATGACCTTTCCGCCCGTCTGATCGTGCACAAGGTCAAAAACCCCCGAAGTATCTGTTTTATTAGCCGATTGCCCCTTGATACGGAAAGCCGCCATAAACGCCAGCAGGCCCAGTAAGCAATAGACGATCCCTTTGGCTGTAAGTCCGGCCTGGGCTATGGGTTTAACATTGGATTTTACTGTGCTTGCTGATAAAGTGGGCATATATGGAATGTAAAGGATCTATACCATAAACAATAGTATTCCGGATTGTTTGACCTGAAGTACTGCCGGGTTGAATTTTAAGGGTTTGCAGCAAGGGAAGCTGCAGCTTATTAATTCAGATCAGGTCTGAGGGCGGATTGGCTTAAGAAAGTCAATATTAACCGGCCGGTATCGAAGCCTCAGGATTCTGTTTTCTTTTCCCTGTTCTTAAAATATTCCCTGGCCTGTTTCAGGCCGGTGGCTATGGCAATTCCCTCTTCAACACCTTCTTCGAGCATGGCATTGGCAATTTCAATCGCTTTCTCTCTTATTTTAACCGGCTGGTTCTTATAGGAAACCGGAAAATCATTTTTATTCCAGGGCATAGGATTGGGTTTTTATTAAATAACAACCTGCGTTCTGAATGGTTTAGCTCATTGATAATTTCCGCAGGGGTATATAAAACAAAACGCGGATCATATAAGGATCCGCGTTTTGTTTTATGCACAAGGCAGATTATCTGTAGATAGATTCTCCGCGGTTATTTTTCCATTCGCTTTCAAAATAATCTGCATCCTCATCTGTACGGGGCTTTACACCCATAACAATACCGCCTTGTTTTATTCCGGTCTCATATTCTTTGGCCCTGTCTTCAGGGATACCTGAACCGATAAGGGCTCCGACAATACCGCCGGTAAGACCACCTGCTCCGGCTCCGGCTAAAGCTGCTGCCAGCGGACCTGCTACTACCAGCCCTAATCCGGGGATTGCAACGGCAGTTCCGATTGCGGCAATTGCGCCTATAATAGCACCTGCGGTTCCTCCGATAGCTGAACCAGTTCCGGCACCTTCCAGTGCTTTATTGCCCAGATCGGTATCATCGTCTGTTTTTTCAAAATGTGTTTTCCTGGTTTCATCAGACATCAATAAATTGATCTCATCATCACTGTAACCTCTTGCATGTAAAGAATTGTAAGCGTTCTCGGCACTTTCTCTGTCTCTGAACATTCCTGTCATAATTCTGCGGTCATTTCCTGTGTTTTCCATAATTGATTTTTCTAGTTTGAAGATAAATGTTGCCCTGTTGGCTTTTGATTAACGCGATTTTGCCGGTCTGGTTTTTTTTATTTTTAAGAGGTTACCTTTTTGGGATTCGGGGATTAAGCTTAAAACCCTTAAACTATATTTTATGAAAAACGTACTCAGATTATCTTGTTTGTTCTTTGCAATTACCTTTTTTGCAGCTTCCTGCAACAGTTCTACGAAAGTGGAAAGTGATGCGGATACAACTAATGCTGTGATTGATACGATGCCGGTTGACACAACTGCTTCTGGCGATACAGCTATTGTCGATACAATTCAATAAATTATTGATTCCCCCGCTTTTTCGAGGGCGGAGCGACGTTTACAAACCCTGGTGATTTAAATTCTCCGGGGTTTTTTATTGAGTTTTATTTTCCGGTTTTTAAACTCGTCAGGATCCCCGGGTACACTCGCAGATTTTAAATTTTCATCCCTGGATCTCCTCTGATCTTCCATGAAAGTGCTCCCGTCTTTTTTAAATCCTTTCATTAAAGCATAAAAAAGGCAATAAATTCTATAGCGCTAAGTTTTAATAAGGGAATTTAAAGATTGTCTGCCGGGAGGAGCTGGAGGAAGGGATGGATATTTGAAGCAATCATCATCTGATATTCTGAACCCCCCGGGCTTAAACTCCTTAAGCAGAATTCTTTAAAACTTTATTTCTTCATGGAATGTTATTTGAACTGCGTGCAGAACTTATCTGAATTCCATATCCGGTTTAATTTTAAGCCGGTAAAGGATAAGATACTGTAACATTTTATCAGGAAATAAAGTAAGAGTGCAACAATAAACCAAACATCTGCCAGGTGTATTTTTAAGACAAGACCTATGAAAAAGTTATTACTAATTACTGCTTTATTCCTTCTTGGAAATTTTGTGCATGCACAGGATAAAAAGAAACAGGATAGAAAGAAACAGGATAAAAATCAGGTAAGCCAGGACGATAGAATGGGCAGGGAGGAATATTTCGTGTTCAGGGATGGGCAGTTGTTCATATTGAAGCTGGGTGTTCACGTAATGATCCAGGAACCGGTAAAATTATCAAACGGGATAATGCTTAAACCGAATGGCAGCTATGAATTAAACGGCGAACAGCAGCAGCTGAAGAATGAGGAGTTCATGGATCTTGCGGGTAACCGTTATTCACATCAGGAGGCTTTTGAGCAGAGGAAAATTGCCAGCCGCCCCGATATGCAGAAAAAGCATGATTAGCTCATTTGTTTAAGCTGTTTGTACGTAAAAGAGGCTCTTCAGCCTGTTTTTAGTCCGGCAGATCATAATAACTGAAAGTCCGGGATTTCGTTCTGTCACCCGGCACGATATAATAACTGAATTCAGGTAATTCAGGCATCTTGTCTCTTATAATCTCCTTTACTCTATCCGTGCTTATAGTTTCGTACTTCAGGCCGTTTGGCAGTTCAGCAACTATCAGATCCTGGGAGGGCCTCATGATCTCCTTTCTCAGTTCAACGTACAGTTCTATCGCGGCTGCTTTACTTGCCTCCAGCTTCAATCCCTTCAAACCCGCATCAAAATAGTATTTACTATCACTTAATGTAGCTTCAAGCTTAGTCCGGTACATAATTTCCCAATTTTCCATCTCTTGGCTTTATTCATTTGCCGTTTAAAGGCTCTGAACCTTTATCCGTGTTTTGGTTTAAATCATATTAGTATATACGGTCAATTCGCTGGTGCAGATGTCCCGGACATAAAAAAAATTAAATCGTTTTTTTTAATGATAAATAATTAACGGAAGGTTTAGCAGTTTCTTGTATGAATAATGGATTAATTATCAAGAATAATAGATTTTTTTTTATTAAATTTATGTGTCTAAATTAGTTTTTTTTAACAAAATAACGCCTCATATTATGGAACATCAATCGCACTCAATAAGCCTTCCTGGCTTATTAAAGACCCTATCTGTTCTTTATTTCAGTTTTTTAGGTTCTCAGCTATTATTTGCACTTGTAGCCTTCCTGAAGCAAAGCACCACTTATTTCGAATTTGAGAATTCGGAAGATGTTTTTATTTACGCCGTTCCGGTTCTGGCAGTTGCTGCATTTGTGGCGAGTATGCTGGTTTACAGGGAGCAGATCTCTACGCTTACTGATAAAGGATCCCTACCGGAAAAATTTTCAGGATATCAGAGTGCTTACCTGGTAAGGATGGCTTTTCTGGAAGCAGCTTCCATATTCGGAATTATCGCTTTTATGCTGAAGGGCAACCTGTTCAGTTTAGTGTTTACAGGTCTGCTGATTTTGTACTTTTTGACCCTTAAGCCTTCTAAAGATAAAGTGGAAGCTGATCTGGATCTGAGTGAATAAGTTGGTTGGTTTGTTGGATGGTTTGATTGTTGGGTGGATTCTGCCTTGTTGTGCTTGTAACCAGCAAGACAAACAGGGAGTTTTTGTGAGGCGTTGCAGTTACTTCCATCAAATTTCCCTTCAAGCCCAGTGATCCGGGTTTAGTACAGGGTTTCTTTCCCGGACCTGATCCGGATCCCGTGCCATGACTCTTGTTGGTTAGTTGTTGGATTGTTGGGTGGATTCTGCCTTGTTGTAACCAACAAGAAAAAAAGGGATGTTCTGTAAGGCGTTGAGCAGGTACCCCCATTAAATTTCCCTTCAAGCCCGGTGATCGGGTTTACACAGGGTTTCTTTTCCCGGACCTGATCCGGATCCCGTGCCATGACTCTTGTTGGTTAGTTGTTGGATTGTTGGGTGGATTCTACCTTGTTGAAATATGAGGGATCTTATTGCAATTGAGATGAGGTTTCTCATTGTAAAAATGCATAGCGAATATATTTTCTGGTTGCTTTGGGATAAAATCCCTCAGCTGCGCTTTCGGGACAAAACTTTTGATGAATATCGGTTTTGATTTTTGCAGGTCATAGCACGGGGTCCCGGATCAGGTCCGGGAAGAGGAAAAATTCTAGTTCAGAAGATATTAGTTTTGTTATAGTTTACAGTTTGCCCCTGTGGCCTGGCCTATGCGCCCAGCCTTTCCCCCAAGTAGCGGTTTAACAAAGGCAAAAAGAAAGCCCAGAGCGAGGCAAGGGCATTGGTTTGACGCCCCTTTGTACTTCAATTTCTTTCTGTCACCAAATCCCCTGGCGGAAAAACCTAGCCGTGTTTGCTTTTGTGTGTGGCTGGCTCGCGCCGGCTACCTCAGGGGGAAAGGAGGCTTTTGGTTACTTTTTGCCTAAAACCTGAGCCGCCCTTCAGCGGCGAAAGCATGAACACCTTTAAAAAACAATAAAAAGGAGTGAATAACTACTTGCCTTGCCCGGCAATAGAGGGCGGAAAGGTATGAGGGATGGGTTTAACAATTCACTTGCCGAAACGGACTTAAAAATGCTGCAACAAGCGGGAGGAGTTTTTAAAAAAATACATAGCGAACAAATTTTATAATTTCTCTGGAATAAGGTCCCTCAGCTGCGCTTTCGGGATGACATAGCATTTAACGAAATTAAAACCTGTCATGCCGAATGAATATGAGGGATCTTATTGCAAGAGGGTAGTGCCTCTCATTGTAAAAATACATAGCAAACAAATTTTCTGGTTTCATTGGGATAAGGTCCCTCAGCTGCGCTATCGGGATGACATAGTGCCAATATCAAAACCTGTCATGCCGAATGAATATGAGGGATCTTATTGCAAAAGAACTGAGTTCTCTTCCTGAAAAATACAATCCCTCTGATCCCATACAAAAACCTAAAGCTTTGATAAAGAGAATCTCAATTGAAAAAATGTACTTTTGAATCAGCTTATGATACTGCAGGATAATTTCGAGATCAGACTACCTCAATTTGAAGGCCCCTTCGATTTGCTCCTGTTTTTTATAGAAAGGGATGAGCTTGATATTCAGGACGTTCCCATAGCCCGGATCACAGACGATTTTCTGAGCTATCTCCATCATTTAACCGCACTTAATATTGAAGTTGCAAGTGAATTTATTTTCGTTGCAGCCACTCTGATGCGGATTAAGGCAAAAATGCTTTTACCGCGTCCGGATACCGATGAAGAGGGAAATGAGATCGACCTGAAGCTTGATCTCATCCAAAAGCTGATCGAATACAAAAAGTTTAAACAGGTTTCTGAAGAGTTCAGGGCGCTCGAAGCCGAACGCTTCAAGCAGGAAAGACGCGGCAATATCGCAGAGGATCTGAAGCGCGCATCCCTAACCGCCGAAGCCGGTGAAGAACTGGAGACCTTCAGCCTGTATAAGCTTATGATAACCTTCAACAAGGTTATGCAGCGCAGCCAGCTGCGGGATGAAAATCCGGAACATATCGTTGAACAGTATCCCTACAATATTGAAAATCAAAAGAAGGTGATCGACCGGCTGCTTTCAATAAATAATAAACTGGATTTTAAAGCCCTCTTATCCCATTCAGAGAACAAGGTACATTTTGTTTATAATTTTCTGGCTTTGCTGGAGATGCTGCAGCAGGATCTGATCTCTATACAAACCGGTTTGGGATACAATAACTTCTGGATTGAAGCTAAAACCGGTACATACGAATCTTAATTAGTATTTTTATCGCAAATACTTATTTTTTTATATAATAATCCTGATTTAATATTTTAATACATTCATGAAGAGAGATAAACTAATATTCAGCCTGATCGATGAGGAACTGGAACGCCAGGAAACCGGGCTTGAATTGATTGCATCAGAGAATTTCGTTAGTAAGCAGGTAATGGAAGCTGCTGGTTCGGTACTTACTAATAAATATGCTGAAGGACTTCCGGGAAAACGATATTATGGCGGTTGCGAAGTTGTAGATGAAGTTGAAAACATTGCCATAGATCGCGCGAAGGAATTATTCAATGCAAGCTGGGTAAACGTGCAGCCGCATTCAGGTGCACAGGCAAATGCTGCAGTTCTCCTTGCCCTTCTGAATGCCGGTGATAAAATTTTAGGATTTGACCTATCTCATGGTGGGCATCTTACACATGGTTCCCCGGTAAACTTTTCAGGTAAATTATACAGTCCCCATTTTTACGGTGTTGACCGTGAAAGCGGACTGATCGATTATAAAAAATTAGAAGAAGTAGCTTTAAAGGAAAAGCCCAAGGTGATCATCTGCGGCGCTTCTGCCTATTCAAGGGATTGGGATTATAAATTTATTCGTGAAGTTGCCGATCAGATCGGTGCCCTTGTGATGGCTGATATCTCCCATCCGGCAGGTCTGATAGCCCGCGGTTTGCTGAACGATCCGCTTCCGCATTGCCATGTTGTGACCACTACCACTCATAAAACCCTCAGAGGCCCTCGTGGAGGCATGATCATGATGGGACAGGATTTTGAGAATCCTATGGGACAGAAAACTCCGAAAGGTGAAATCAGAATGATGTCATCTGTATTGGATATGGCTGTATTTCCGGGTACCCAGGGCGGACCCCTTGAGCATATAATCGCTGCCAAGGCAATCGCCTTCGGAGAGGCATTGAGCGAAGAATATATGAGCTACATTATCCAGGTTAAAAAGAATGCTGAAGCCATGGCCTCTGCATTCGTTGACAGAGGGTACCAGCTTATTTCAGGAGGAACAGATAACCATATGATGCTTATTGACCTTCGCAATAAAAATATAACTGGAAAAGATGCTGAAAACGCATTAGGAGAAGCCGCTATTACCGTAAATAAAAATATGGTTCCTTTCGATGATAAATCCCCTTTTGTAACTTCAGGTATCCGCGTTGGAACCGCTGCTGTTACAACCCGCGGTCTGAAAGAAAAGCATATGGAGAAGGTCGTAGAGCTGATCGATGAAGTGATATCCAGACCAGGAAATGTATCTTATTTCAAAAAGGTGCGTAAAAGAGTAAATGAAATGATGGAGAAACACCCCTTATATTCTAAATAAAACAATGTGAGCAAAAGCGAGGAAGCAATATGCGTATTGAGTGAGAACGAAGATATTTGGTCGGCCGCTCTTAAAAAATATCATGTCCTGGATACCCTTCCGGAGAAAGAATATGATTCTATAGCAAGGCTTGCCTCGTATATTTGCAATAAACCAATTGCTACCATTTCTTTTCTTAACGGGAAAAATCAGTTCCTGAAATCCCATATCGGGATGGAGGGGATGACTTCTCCCCTGAAGGATACGATCTGTGATTTAACCATAAAAAAAGGCAGTCTCCTGGAAATAGCTGATGCTTTCTCAGATGAGCGGACTGCTGGTTTAGACTGCGTCACTGGCTATCCTCATATCCGCTTCTACGCCGGCGCCCCATTGATCACCCCGGATGGCCTGATCCTCGGCTCCCTGTGTGTGATCGACTCAGTACCGGGGGAGCTTGATCAGCAGCAGAGAGAAGCATTGGGTATTCTGGCGGATGAAATCATTTCCCACCTCGAAGCCAGAAGAAAAAACTTTGAACTTAATGATCTGCTAAAAAAGCACGAAGAGATCAATACCATGTTTAACAGTTCAGCAGAGCTGCATTGTATACTGGACCGTGATGGAAACATCCGGATTATGAATAATGTAATAGAGAAAATTGTAGGTTATACAATAGAGGAAGCGATGGGGAGACCCGTCTGGAAATTCATGCATCCGGATGATATCATTGCTTTAACACCCCAGATTGAGAATGGCCTGAGTACGGGCCGGAAGAGTTTTGAACTCGAAGCCCGGATAAAATTAAAGACCGGCGGATATAAATGGATGGGCTGGTCTGTTGCCGTTAAAGAAAATAAATGGTATGTGAACGGTCGGGATATCGGGGAGCAGAAAAAGCTGGTATCCGAACTCGAGCAGTTATCCCTGGTTGCCAATAAGGTAAATAACGGGGTGGTCATCAGCGACAGCAAAAGCCGGGTCATCTGGTCTAATAAAGCCTCTGAAGTGATCACCGGGTATACCTTTGAGGATCTTAAGGGCCATAAGCTCGGAGATAGGTTAACGGGTGAAAAAACAGACCTGGATGTCATTAGAAATGCCAGGGAATACACCCAGAATAAAAAATCTTTTGCTGTTGATATTCTTGCTTACAGGAAGGACGGCACAACGGTTTGGGTATCTATTCTTAACTCGGTTGTTCTTGATGCCGATGGAAATGTAGACCGGGAGGTAGAAGTAATAATCGACATTTCGGCCAGGAAAAAGGCCGAAGAGGAATTAGAAACCTTGTCACTGGTTGCAAGTAAATCATCCAGCGGAGTGGTAATCCGCGACGGGGATGGAAAAGTCACCTGGGTCAATTCTGCTCTTGAAAAAATCCTTGGCTATACCCTCAGGGAACTCGAGGGCCGTCGTCTGGGGGAAGTTGTAATGGGAAAAGAGGGTGATCAGAAGGCGCTTGAAATAGCTGCGAAAGCCATAGCTGAAAAAAAGCCATATAGCGTCGATCTCCTGGTTAATAAAAAGGACGGTTCTCCAATCTGGCTGCACACTTCAACAACTCCTATTTTAAACGAAGCGGGTGAGATCGAACGGCAGGTAGAGATCATTACCGATATCAGTGAACGCAAGCATGCTGAAGATCAGCTTACCCTGCTTTCATTAGTAGCCAGTAAAACTGTCAACGGGGTGGCTATCAGCAGCAGCGATGGAAAAATTAAGTGGATAAATGAGGCGCTTGAAAAACTTACAGGATACTCCCTGGAGGAATTTCAGAATACCCGTCCGGGGGATCTTCTGGCAGGGGAAGGCACCGATCGCGAGCTCCTTGAAAATGCAAGGCAGAAAGCTGCTGAATGCGTTCCTTCGAATATTGAGTTATTAAGTTATAAAAAGGATGGATCACCCATCTGGTTATCTATATCCAATACGCCCACTTTTAATAAGGATGGAAGTCTGGATCAGCAGGTGGAGATCATCAATGATATATCGGAACGGAAGCTTGCTGAACAGGAGCTGATCAAGACCCGTGAGGAGGCTCTGCAGCTTAGCAAGGCCAAGGAAACATTTTTATCGGTGATGAGCCATGAGATCAGGACCCCTTTAAACGCCGTTATTGGAATGTCTCATATTCTGATGGATGATAATCCGACAGCCTCCCAGATCGAGAACTTAAAGATCCTTGGTTTTTCTGCCCAGAACCTGCTCAAGCTTATCAATGACATCCTGGATATCACCAAGATTGAAACGGGGAACATGGTGCTTGAAAGTGTGAATGTAAATTTAAAGGAGCTGGTCGCCCAAACCCTTAATTCACTGCGTTTTAAAACTGCCGAGAATTCGGTGATCCTGAAATCGGAGATCGATTACCGTATTCCTACCCACGTTAAGGGGGATACGACACGGCTTTACCAGATAATAATCAACCTGCTTGGAAATTCGGTTAAATTTACGGAGAAAGGTTATGTAAAGCTGAAGGTTGACCTGGTTGAAGAGAAGAAGAAAACGATCAGCGTGCGTTTTGAGATCTCGGATACGGGTATTGGAATTCCTAAAGATAAGATTGATTATATATTTGAATCATATACCCAGGCCAGTTCGGATACTACCCGCAAATACGGGGGTACAGGTCTGGGACTGACCATTACGAAAAGCCTTTTGAAGCTTTATAATTCAGACATTAAGGTGGAAAGTGAAGTTGGCAGGGGCTCGACATTTAGTTTTATTATTGAATTTAAACGTTCCGAAGATCCGTTATTGGAAATTAAGAATCAGACACCGGTTGATCAGCTGTCAGCATCCGTTCTGGTGGTAGACGACAATGAGATAAACCGCTTACTTGCAAAAAAGGTCATTACCAAGTGGGGAATAGATGTTGATTTTGCAGAAAACGGACAGATCGCCCTGGACAAAGCAAAAGAGATTAAATATGATCTGATCCTGATGGATCTGCATATGCCTGTAATGGATGGAATGGAAGCTACACGGGCTATCCGTGATCTGGGCGGGCATAACCGGAGGTTACCGATAATTGCCCTTACAGCATCGCTTTTCGCTCATGAACTGGAAACAATAAGTGATTGCGGGATGGATGGTTACGTGATGAAGCCTTTTATACCTATGGAGCTGTATAACAAGCTCAAATACTTCCTGAAGGTTAAGCCCTGATTCAGAAGGAAAAAGCTGGGGCCAAAAGGCTTACCAGCTCTTCCTATCTAAATTAACGCTCTCATGTATTTGTACGGCAGATCCCCGGATAAGTTTCAATAAATTTTATTTTTTTTTAGGCGGATTGACATGCTAATGCGGCTGTTCGTAAAGGTCTGGGTATTAGAATGAACTGGAGATTTCTTTTGGGGATAAGTTCCCTCATATTCATTCGGGATGACAGGTTTTAATTTGTTCCCCTCGGAAACTTCTCACATTTTCTGCATTTCTTCCTGGATAAGTTCCCTCATATTCATTCGGGATGACAGGTTTTTGATTTCAACTCTTCCCGGACCTGATCCGGGACCCCCCGCCATGACCACCCAAAATCCACATACCAAACCAACAGGCCTCTTATCCCGAAGCTATTTATTCTTCATTTCCTGCTTAATCCTCATTTCAAGTTCTGCAGGATTTTGTGTTCCGATAATATACAGGAGTCCGTCCCTGTCCGTCAGCTTGATGGCGTCTTTTCCGCCCGCATAGAAACGCACCGTGCCTTTTTGATGGAGATTGTAAACCGGATTATTAATGATATAGGAGCTGTATGGGGTCCGCTCTACTTTTACAATACTATTGAGATCGATCTTCACCATTTTAGTGGTCCATAATCCATCAAGAACAATACTTTTATTATAGACCGTGGTTTTATAGTGAAGCAGGAACATCATGATCACAGAAACAACCAGGATGCTGCAGCCTACAACCAGGAAAAGGTCGGCATTCTGTTCACGTTTTTCGGTTATGAAATAAGCAGCAAAACAAAAAAGCGCCATTACCATCCGGATGCTTATCCTTCCGTAATCGCGGCCCAGGTATTGTTTTTCTACGAAAGCAGGCTCATTGTTTTGCATGTCAGAGGAATTGTTCGAAGATAAAAACTTTTTTGGTGTTCCCGGTAATTTTATAGCGTTCGTCAATCCGTAAGCCGGCTATCCATAGGATGTCACCATTGCTGTTCACAAGGATCCCGGTTTCTTTTTTTCTGTTCAGGGGGATCTTATGCTCAATAAAAAGATCGCTCACTTTCTTTGTTCCTTTCATCCCCAGGGGCTGAAATTGATCCCCGTTCTGCCATGTTCTTAAAGTCAGCGGAAAACTGAGCAGATCCATATCAAGCTGGGCAAGCCGGCTGTCCCTGCTGATCTCATACTCCGCGGCATCCCTGCTGCTTAATCCGAACTCTTTCTCATTCCATCTGATCCTGCTGTCATTGGCTTCAATGCTGATCTCTGCGGGCGGCATTTTCTTCACCGGGTTTAATATTAACCGGTTCCGGTCTAAAATGATCTGATGACTTGATGAGTGAAATGTTTTACCGGCCGGACCCTTCCAGGAAGAGCTCAGATCATGAAGCACCGCCTCAGAAAAACCGAAGGGCTGAAACAAGCCAAATAATAAGGTAGCCAGGGGGCTTAATTTCTGAAGTTCAGGAAGCGGGATCTCGTATTCGTTTTCACTTATCTTTTTGAACAGCCTTTCCTTAAGTTCCCTGATATGGTTCTCCAGCAGGATCTCCAGGTCAGCAAAACGCCTGCGGTTGGCTTCAAAAGTCTGTTCAAGATTGGGATTAAGCGTCTTTAAAACCGGAATAACCTCCAGGCGGATCTTATTCCTGGCATATTTAACCGATCTGTTGGAGCTGTCATCCCGGTAGGATAGCCCGGTCTTATCAAAGATATCATCGATCTCATCCCGCGTTAAAAATAATAAAGGCCGGATGAGTTTGTTTTTCTTAGGAAGTATGCCATGCAGGCCCGAGATGCCGGTCCCGCGGGTCAGGTTAAGCAGCATGGTTTCTATTCCGTCATTCTGATGATGTGCGACAGCAATATATTGGTAGTCAAAATCCTTTCTTATCTCCTCCAGCCATTGATAGCGTAAGTCCCTGGCTGCCATCTGGATTGAAATATGATGATTTGCAGCATAGGCAGTCGTATCAAAGCTTGTTGCAAAGAAAGGAACATCAAGTTCCGCTGCCAGATCAGAACTGAACTGCTCATCGGCGAGGGATTCTTCTTTGCGCAGATTAAAGTTACAGTGCGCGATGCCGAAGTTAAAACCTCCGGCTTTAAACAGGTGAGCCATCAGCACTGAATCGCGGCCGCCGCTAACAGCCAGTAAAACACGATCTTCCGGATGGAAAAGGGCATGTTGTTTGATAAAGGATACAAGGCGGTTAAGGGCTAACATCAGGTCAAAATTATTTAATTAAAATCCATAGCCAAAAAACTATTTTTGTAAGGTGAGGAAAATCCTATTTTCAGTTCTGTTTTCAGTTTTAACACTTGCCGCATTCAGCCAGGGAAGGCAGATCGAGATCAGGTCGTCTGAGCTTGTCAAAGGGTTTCAGGCTTCAGGTTTCGTACGGATCATCAGGCCCGTATTTGCACAGGACGGTTCTACACTGGCCGCCGACAGCGCTGATCTGAACCAGTCGACCAACACGTTTGATGCTTTCGGGCATGTGGTCATCACCCAGCCCTCCGGTACAACGATCTATTCAGACCTTCTGAACTATAATGGCAATACCAAATTAGCTATTTTAACCAACAATGTACGCCTGATTGACGGGGATGCTACTTTAACCACCAATAATTTATCCTATAACATGACCACCCGCATCGGAACCTATTCGGGAGGGGGCAAGATCGTTAACGGGCAGAACGTACTTACAAGCAGGAACGGATATTATTTTGCTGCTACCCGCGATGCTTATTTCCGCTATAATGTGGTTCTGACTTCTCCTGATGCGCTGATCAATACCGATACTTTAAGATACAATTCAAACTCGAAAATTGCATATTTCTACGGCCCCACAACCATCTATGGGAAAGATGATACGCTTTATACCGAGAACGGAACATATAATACCTCCAACGACCAGGCTCGATTTGGCAAGAATAACCTGTATACCCAGGGCAGTAAGTCGCTGAAAGGCGACAGTCTCTTCTACGACCGGCGGGCAGGTTTCGGTCGTGCGATAGGGAATATCACTTTTATAGATACCGCTGAAAAGGCGATGCTCCGGGGAGGAGTTGGTCTTTACACGAAATCGGATGAAAGTATACTGGTCACCAAGAACCCTTATGTGGTGATCACCTCGGAGAGTGATTCTGCCAAGGTTGATTCGCTTTGGATGACTGCCGATACCCTGTTCAGCAAGGTCATATTTACCCGCGACCTGATCCCCTATCATAAAGAAGAATTAAAGGCAGACACCGCATTGGCTGATATAACAGCAAACAGGACGGGTGTCAGTCCTGGCGTATCTGAACCTGCAAATCCTGACTCTGCTGCAGTATCTGAAAAAATAAGGGTCAAGGAAATCCCGGGCAGGAAGGAAGCAGTTGCTGATACGGTTCCGGCAAAAAAACCGCCCGCAGATAAAGCCATTACAGGGGCGAAGACAGTTCCGGCTGCCAAAAAGGAGAAGCTTTCAGCTGCGGATCGAAGGAAGGCTGTGGATACCAAGGGCAAGATCGTTTCAGACACCCTGGCAAAAAAAGCGGCGCTTACAGATTCTGCAGCAGCCGATACATCGCGTACGCGCATCGTCCTGGCCTATCACCGTGCAAAAATATTTAAGTCAGACCTGCAGGCCAGGGCGGATTCCATGTTTTTCAGTTATGCTGATTCTACGGTCAGATGTTATACCAGTCCTATGATCTGGTCGCAGGGTTCGCAGCTCTCGGCTGATACCGTTTATCTGCAGATGAAGAATAAGAAGCTGGATAATATGCTGCTTGAGCATAACGGGTTTATTGTTAATACTGAAGATGCTGATTCGACCAATTTTAACCAGATAAAGGGAAAGGTGATCCGCGGGTATTTCAGTGATAATAAACTGAAAAGCATGTATGTTGACGGAAATGCCGAAAGCGTTTATTATCTGAAAGAGGATACCTCATATACGGGCCTGAACCATTTGATCAGCAGCCGGTTAAAAGTGTTTCTAAAGGAGAATAAGCTTCAGAGCATTACCGCCATCCGTTCTGTGGAAGCCACGATCACTCCGATGAAGGATCTGAAGGAAGAGGACAGGGTATTGAAAGGTTTTATATGGAAGCCTACGGAAAGGCCTAAATCCAAGGAAGAGATCATCCCTCAGCTTGCTGACAGGAAATCCGGGACAAAATCTAAAACCCCGGTGAAGACGCCGCCCAAAACCCCGGTAAAAGCACCTGCTAAAAAACAAGTAAAAGCTCCGGTGAAAACATCCGCTGAAGCTCCGGCTAAAAGTGCTGAGAAACCAGCGGAAAAACCTTTGAAGGATATCAGGAAGAATTAGATCCGGGTCTTTAAAAAGGTCAGCATCTTTTCCATGGCTTTTGCCCGGTGACTGATCCTGTTCTTTTCTGCGATGTCCATTTCTGCAAAAGTAACCGGATAACCATCGGGCTGAAAAATAGGATCGTAACCAAAACCCTGGCTTCCGGCCCTTTTCCGCGTTATGCTGCCTTCAACAGTTCCTTCGAAAAGATACTCTTCGCCTTTTAGAATCAGGGAAATAACGGTTTTAAAACGGGCTTTCCTGTCGGACCGGTCTCCCAGGCGGTCAAGCACCAGCTGCATATTCTGTTCAAAATCCCTGCTGCCTGAATACCTTGCGGAATAAACCCCGGGTTCACCCTGGAGTGCGTCGATCTCCAGTCCTGAATCATCCCCGAAACAGTCAAGATGATAGCGCTCATAAATATACCTGCTCTTCTGGCCTGCATTGGCTGCAAAGGTATTCCCCGTTTCCGGGATGTCGTCAAAACAACCGATATCATTCAGACTTTTAAGTATCAGGTCCCTGCCGGCTATGGCCTGCATTTCTTCTACCTTATGCTGATTATTGCTTGCAAAGACCAGTTCCATTAAAATGTTTTCATAACGTTCCAGAATTCTCTTTTTTTATCGGTGCTGTTGCTCATTTCATCCAGACTGAACGTGGGCAGGATCTTCACATCCATGTGCTTTTCAGGCATATTCGCAGGAATGGAAGGTAATCCGATCCTTGCGGGATTGATGCCGAAAAGAGTTACCCTGCTGCAGCTGAAAAAATCCTTAAGCTGACTGAAGCTGGCATCCGGATATAAGGCTAAATTCACTATGGCCAGGTCGCGGAGCTCAAGTTTTTTTGCCGACATAATCTTCAGCAGCATTTCCTTATGCTCATTGCTTAATTCCTTGCGGCTGTTGTTTTCAAACAAGATCAGGAAGTAGCGGTTATTTTCACCCTGATATGAAAAGTCAGGGCTTTGGCTTAGGGGCTTCGGTGCAGGTTTAATCTCTTCCGCCGGGACCTGAACGATCGGGCTAACAGGAATTTCACTTTCCTTCAGTTTATAGATATCCTCGGTCATCAATAACCTCAGTGCATTCGGATCATCTGTCAGGAGTGTCGGCATCGTGCAAAATTAACAAAGGATCTGTTAAAAATAGTTAAATGGATGAAGCTTCTTTTTCAAAGTCTTAACTTAGGCACAATCCGGCAGATTCCAGGCTTTTCTGATCATTCGGAATGCCTATTTTTTTAAATAATGGAATTATGGATTTTATCTGATAATTTTGCAGAATTCAATTAATGATCCGGCCCTGTCAGGGGCTTATGTTTTTTAAAGGGATTGGATCATAATATGATAACATTTATGCGGCCCTGTATCGCATTAAAAATTAGAATAAGAGAAAAATTAAAAATGAGAAAGACCTTAGGGATATTGTTTGGAATACTGTTTATTACTATTGCGCAGGCCAATGCGCAGAAATCCCTTGATAAGGTAGCGGCGGTTGTGGGTAGTACAATTATTTTACAATCCGAAATTGAATTGCAGTATGCCCAGTACCTTGCGCAGGGAAATCCTGAAAATGCTGATGTTAAATGTCAGATCCTTCAGGGACTTCTTTCCCAGAAGATCCTGGGTCAGCAGGCAATTATTGACTCGGTAACGGTTACCGAAGATCAGATAGATGGTGAAATTGACCGCCGTCTGCGCAGCATGATCGCACGCGCCGGAGGGCAGGAGCGGCTGGAGGAATTCCTTAACCGTTCCGTGATCCAGTATAAGGATGAGATCAGGCCGGATATCAGGGAGATGCTGGTAGCCAATAAAATGCAGGCTAAGATCACAGAAAATGTTGCGGTAACTCCGCTTGAAGTAAAACGTTACTTCGATGCTATCCCGAAAGACAGTCTTCCATTCTTTAATACGGAAGTGGAGATCGGCGAGATAGTGGTTTATCCAAAGCTGAATAAGCAGGAAAAGGAAGCTTTTCATGATAAGGCGGAGGCCTTAAGGTTAAGGATCAAGGGCGGAGAGGATTTCGCAACCCTTGCCCGTTTGTATTCCCAGGATCCGGGTTCTGCCCGCGAGGGAGGAGATCTTGGATTTACCGACCGGGGAAGTCTGGTAAAGGAATTTGCTGCGACAGCTTTTAAACTTAAGGCGGGTGAACTTTCCCCTGTTATTGAAACCGAATTCGGTTTTCACGTTCTTCAGGTAATTGAAAGAAGAGGTGAGCAGGTAAATGTTCGTCATATACTGATCAAAACTGAACCTACCCCTCAAAGTCTTGAAAGGGCCAAGGCTCATATCGACAGTATCTATAAGCAGGTGATCGACAAGAAAATTGATTTTGGAACTGCAGCCTCTCTTTACTCGGATAATAACGACACAAAATATAACGGCGGAATGCTGCTTAATGCAGAGAACGTTCAAAGCCGTACCACCTATATCCCTACAGATAAACTTGATCCGCAGATCTTTTTAACAGTGGATACCATGAAGGTTGGCAGTATTTCAAAGCCTGATCTGTTTTCTGCCGCCGATGGCAAGCAGGGTTACCGCTTTATAAGTCTGAAAACTAAAACCGGTCCGCACCAGGCAAGCCTCGACCTCGATTATCCAAAGATCAAGGAAGTTGCATTCGAGGATAAAAATAACCGGACCATCAGCGAATGGTTTGAGAAGCGCAGAAAGATTACGTATATTAAAATTGATCCCGAATTTCAAAACTGCCCTGAACTGAGGGGCTGGACCACCGCCCAAAATTGATAGTATGAAAGCATACAATACTGACGTTGAAGCCGTAGATGCACTGCACCACTCGTATAAGAGTATCAGGAAGGAGATAGCCCAGGTTATCGTCGGCCAGGATGATGTCGTTAAGTCAGTATTGATATCTATTTTCAGCAACGGGCATTGTCTGCTTGTAGGGGTGCCCGGACTGGCAAAGACCCTTTTGGTTCAGACGGTTGCCCAGGTGCTTGATCTGAGTTATAACCGTATCCAGTTCACCCCCGATCTGATGCCCTCGGATATCATCGGTTCTGAGATCTTAGGGGAGGACCGTACCTTCAAATTCATCAGGGGCCCGGTCTTTTCAAATATTATTCTGGCGGATGAGATCAATCGTACTCCTCCTAAAACCCAGGCCGCGTTACTGGAAGCCATGCAGGAAAAGATAGTTACCATCGGAGGGCAGACCCACCGTCTTCCGCAGCCGTTTTTTGTTCTGGCCACGCAGAACCCCATCGAACAGGAGGGAACATATCCCTTGCCTGAGGCGCAGCTGGATCGTTTTATGTTTAATGTTTTTCTTACCTATCCGTCTTTTGAAGAGGAAATCCAGGTCGTAAAAAATACTACAGCAAACCGTAAGGTTGAGCTTAAGAAGATCCTGAATGCTGCAGAGATCAGTTATTTTCAGCAGCTGGTAAGGAATATTCCCATTACAGATAATGTGCTGGAATATGCAGTCTCGCTGGCCGCAAAAACACGCCCGGGTACTGCCGCTGCTACAGATGAAGTTAATAAATTCCTGAGCTGGGGCGCCGGCCCCCGCGCATCGCAGTTCCTGGTGCTGGGAGCTAAATGTCATGCTGCCATAAGCGGTAAATACTCTCCCGATAAGGAGGATGTACAGGCTATCGCCGAATCGATATTAAGGCATCGTATTGTACGCAACTATAAAGCCGAAGCAGAAGGAATAAGTACAGAGCAGCTGATCGCGAATTTGCTTTAGGCCTTCGCCTTTCCCGGGTTTTCCCTTTCGATTATTAAATCTCTCCCGGTACAAAGATCTCCAGGATCACATTCCATTTAAAGCCTTCCTGTGATTCCCAGATGCGCACGTAGTTAAATTTCGCAATGACATTGTTTTTGGTGATCCGCGCCGTACCGTAGGTATAGGCAAGATCGCTTCCTAAGGCCCTGTTGGCAACAAGGGGTTCCATGGAGATTTCGATCTCCTGCTGGTTGTAAAAGCTGTTTATGTTTTCTTTTCCGATAACAGGCTCATATCCCGGGAACAGCAGTCGCGCCTCAGTGCCCAGAAAAACATCGTATGCCACCATGCGGTTCCTCCTTATGGTATTGGAAAACAGTTTATCGGAGGTCATGATCATATCCTCCCTTTGCTTCAGGCGGACCGGAGATATCTGCCTGAAAAATTTAGAATTCTTTGGATCGGTAAAGTTAAGGGCGGGAGTGGACTGCGGCTTCGGGTGAGTAATGCCCAGGTCCAGGGCCAGTTTCCATACCCCCTTTTTGTTGGCTCTCCAGACTGAGAGGTACTGGCCATAATTTGATTTGCTCTGATCTGCAGAAGTATACACGAAGGGCCCGGTGGTAAAGCCCCAGTCGCCGCTTCTTGATATTTTGGCGTAAACGGGCTCCCAGGATAACTGCCCTTCATCCTCTGATTTTTTATCGAAAAAATCCTCCGCTTTCACCGGACCAGGTCTGAAGATAATGCTTTCATTATCCGAAACCTTCAGAAACCCTTCTCTGATACCTTTTTCCTTGACGGTGGCTGCAAAGTAATTTTCGGCCGCAACCAGGGAACTAACTCTTCCATTGCTTTCCTGTGCGAAACCCTTGAATGCGGAAAGTATGAACAGGGAAAGAAATATGGCAAATCGTTTCATTTAAATAAAATTGTTTCTGATGTTAAACTCCAATACCGCCATAATATTACAGGAAATTTTGTGTTTTAATGCGGATGCTTCATTAAATTTACTGGTATTGCTAGTTGCCTTGAAAATATTCTATGAAATTTATTGTCTCTTTTTGCCTAAGCCTTGCATGTTCATTGCTTCTTAATATTCAGAATTCGGCTGCCCAGTTTGTAGAAGATTTCCGGGCTAAAGCTGTTCTTGAAAAGCAATATACGGATGTGAAGGGAAGTCCCTATCTGCAGGAGGACTGGGCTGAGGGCCTGGTAAAACTGGCTAATGGTAATACCTATGCCAATGTCCCGCTGAAATATGATCAGGTGACAGGAGAATTGATCTTCAGGGATAAAGCCGGGAAGGTACTGACCTTTGCAGATCCTGTCAGGGAATTTAAACTATCGGGTCAGCTCTTCAGAAGCGGGTATAAAGCTGTGGATTCCAATTCGGATCATACATTTTACCTGGTTCTATATGACGGAACCAGCACACTTCTTAAGGATGCCAGGAAAAATATAATCCAGCACCGGGCTTATAACTCTGCAACCACTGTGAAATCGATTGTTGAAACCCCGGTTTGGTATCTCCTCATTAATGGCCAGCCGGTTAAAGTCAGGAAGGATAAAAAATCTGTTCTGGCGGCATTAAAGACCAATACCGCCGAGCTTGAAAAATATATCAGTGAAAATAATCTGAATCTGAAGGATGACCAGGATCTTGCCCGGCTTATCGCCTATTATGACAGTATAAAGCTCTGATCTCTATATTTTACTCCAGGTTGTCGTATCCTTATTGTCTTTAAGCTGTATTCCCATATTGTTCAGTCCTATCCGAATTTTATCTGAAGTAGCATAATCCTTATTTTGTTTTGCTTCCGTGCGCAGGTTAATGATGAAATCCAGCAATTTCGACATGTCATCTGTCTGAGAACTTTCCTCTTTCAGGCCCAGAACATTGAATACAAAAACGGTCATGAGCGTTTTCAGTTCCTGAATATCCGATTCTGTAGCATCGGTTTTCCCATCAAATATGCTGTTGATGATCCTTACGCCTTCAAAAAGCTCGGCGATCAGAACAGGGCTGTTGAAATCATCGTTCATGGCCGCATAACAGCGCCCGGAAAGATCTTGCAGGTCCAGTTCGGAGCTTGCCGACGGGCTTAACTTATCCAGCAGGGCATAGGCGTTCATCAGGCGTTTAAAGCCTTTATCTGAAGCTTCCAGCGCTTCATTGGAAAAGTCGAGTGTGCTCCGGTAATGCGCCTGCAGCATAAAGAACCGAACTGACATGGGCGAAAACCCTCTTGAAAGTAATTCGTGGCTTCCTGTAAATAGCTCCTGTGGGAGGAAACCGTTTCCCTTGCTTTTGGACATACGGGTGCCGTTCACGGTAAGCATATTGGTATGCATCCAGTACTTTGCCGGCTGCACGTGATTGCAAGCCTGTGACTGTGCGATCTCATTGGTATGGTGAGTTGCTGCCAGATCCATTCCTCCGCCGTGGATATCGAAGCTGTCGCCCAGGTACTTGCTGCTCATTGCCGAGCATTCGATATGCCAGCCGGGAAAACCTACGCTCCATGGCGATGGCCATCGCATAATATGCTCAGGTTTGGCTTTAATCCAGAGGGCGAAATCCAGTCGGCCCCTCTTTTCATTCTGTCCTCCCAGTTCCCTGGTATTTTCCAGCAGGTCATCAAGCTGCCTGTTGGTCAGAATTGTGTAATTGTATTCCTGACAATATTTTTCCACATCAAAATAAACGGTGCCATCCACTTCATAAGCATAGCCATTATTGATGATCTGCTTAACCATTTCGATCTGTTCGATGATATGGCCTGTGGCTGTCGGCTCAATTCCTGGAGGGAGCGCATTAAACAGTCGCATAATATCGTGAAAGCCGATGGTGTATTTCTGAACGATCTCCATCGGCTCCAGCTGCTCCAGCTTGGCTTTTTTAGCAAATTTATCTTCTCCTTCATCCCTGTCGCCTTCCAGGTGGCCGGCATCCGTAATATTACGAACGTAGCGTACCTTATAGCCTAAATGCATCAGGTAGCGGTAGATGAGATCGAAAGAAATAAAGGTGCGGCAGTTTCCCAGATGAACATCACTGTAAACTGTCGGTCCGCATACGTACAGACCCACCCGGGGCGGATTTACAGGCTCGAATTTTTCTTTGTTTCTCGAAAGAGTATTATAAATGACCAGGTTGGTATCCATGCTGCAAACTTTAAAATTGGAAATCTATTTTTTCAGGTAATATGTATGCTTATTTTATTTCCAGATCGGTCCGGACCGCATAATGGTCCGAGAGTTTTTTATCAATGATCAGGTAGTTCTTTACTATGAACTCCGGGGAGCTCAGGATGTAATCTATCTGAAAGTTAGGGAACTCCCCATTATAGGTTACCCCAAAACCGCTGCCTTTCTCGCGGAAGCTGTTATTTAAACCTTTGGACATCGTATTAACCGTATAGGAAATGGGTGTATCATTAAAATCACCTGCGATCACATAGGGGATCTGACATGCTTCTGTATGGGCCTTAACGATCCCTACCTGCTCTCCGCGCTCTATGAAAGCCCTTTTCAGCCTGCCGCCAATCTTTTTTGAGGATTCCACATCCGTTTCTATTTCCTTAGTTACTTTCTTGATATACTGGTAATCCTCGGGCAGGAATTTAAAGGACTGGAAATGTACATTATAGACCCTTAGTTTCTGTTTGCCCATTTTAACATCAACAAACATGGCTTCGTTCCATGATCTCTGTTTGTCAAAAGGAACCGTTCCCTGCTTAAGAATTGGAAGTTTGGAAAAAATAGCCATTCCTATTGCTTCATAACCATTATCAGTTGAGGCCTTAAAATAGTAGTTCTCAGCTTGGAGGATCTCCTGGATCAGTTTCTCGAAATTATACTCCCCTTTTTTACGTGAGAAAAATTCCTGAAAGCATATCACATCGGGTTGTTCCTTGCGGATAATATCAAGGATCTGGTCCTTGGTGAATTTATCGTTCTTATCCCCGAATTGCTTAAAATTATGAACGTTATAGGTCATAATACGGATAAAGGTCTCGGATGATTTAGGTACCATGATAGCCGTGCTCTCCCTGAAACCAATATAATTAATCAGAACGCTCCAGCCTCCTAATATGGCAACTGCTGAGATGAGTGCATATCTTGGAAACCTGAGAAGCCAGTAAATGATGAACAGGGCATTGATAAACAGGATAGCGGGATAGGCGAGACCAAAGAAAGATGCGGGCCAGAAGGTGCCCGGATTAATGTAGGCAGCGAGGTAACTCAACAGCAAAGCCAGTACAGCAAGCACATTGCCGGCCATGACCATTTTACTGAATATATGTATACGCGATTTCTTTTTTCTGGGCCTCATTATTTTTTGCTCGCCTTAAAAAGCTGCTCTTTTTCTGTTTTAGTTAAACTTTCATAACCTGATTTGGATATCTTATCCAGGATCTGATCAATGATCTCCTGATCGGTTACCGCAATTTTGGACGAGGAGACTTTTTCATTCTTAACGACCCTGAGTTTTCTTTTAGGCTGCATGAAGTTACTCATGTCGGTACCGCTGTTTAGCTGTTTGATGTAAATGAAACCGAGTATGGCACCTCCGATATGAGCCAGGCTTCCTCCTGGGTTTCCGCCGGCAATTCCGATAAGATCAAGTATAAAATATGCCAGGGCGAGGTATTTCAGCTTGACGCCGCCGAAAAACATTAAACGGATAGTGAAATCAGGAACCAGGGTGGCAGTTGCTGCTACAATAGCCATTACGCTTGCTGATGAACCGATCAGAAAAGAACTTTCAACCGCTTTACTGAACACTGGCAGGGTATTGTAAACAAGCATGTACAAAAGGGCGCCCGCTATCCCGCCGGCGAGGTAGACGAAAATGAACTGTCTTTTATTTAGAAAATCCAGGAAAATCAGCCCCAGCCAGTACAGCCATAGCATATTGAACAGGAGATGAAAAAAATCCCTCTGGCTGAACATATAGGTTATAATAGTCCAGAGCTTATAGGGCATGGCTGCCCAGTATCCGGGCACGGCAAGCTGCTGCGTAAGCCAGTCGGCCGCCAGGTTATTGCCGGCAATAATGAATCCCCCGGCCGCAAGTATATTAATTACCAGAAACACCAGCACATTTATGCCAATGAACAGGAACAAAGGATTTCCTGATTGGAAAACCTTGTAATATAATTCGCTGAAAATTGATCTCTTCATTAAAAATTACTGTGACGTTTCAGATTCCATATTTTTACTAAGATAAAGCCAAAAAGCGCTCCGCCCAAATGTGCAAAGTGTGCTACCGAATCTCCGGAGAACTGTTTAACACCCAGGAATAATTCCAGCAGTACATAGAGGGGAATGATAAACTTGGCCTTTACAGGTACCGGGATGAACATGATATATAATTCTGCATTCGGAAACAGCATCCCAAAAGCGATCAGTAAACCAAAAATAGCTCCTGAGGCACCTACCATAGGTGTGAGATAGATCCCTAAAAGTGTGGAAGCCTTTTCCGAGCTGATCAGTTCGGGATTGAAGCTGATGGTCCCTTTTACGGTATCGATCAAAAAGGAGCCGTTATTTACCACACTTCCGGTAATGCTGTAAACCTCGATGCTTTGAACAAGTAATTGCAGGGCAAGCGCTCCAAGTCCGGTGATCAGGTAAAAGTTCAGGAAACGCTTTGAGCCCATGATGTATTCAATGGAAGCACCGAAGGTATACAGGGCAAACATATTGAACAGGATATGGAACAAGGAGGAGTAATCATGCATGAACATATACGTGATCACCTGCCAGATCCTGAAATCCGGGCTGTCAAAATAATGAACTCCCAGGATCCGGGTCATCATCGGCCCGCCGAACAGAAATGTGGCAATGTAAAAAATGATATTGATGATCAGCAGGTTCTTTACAACCGGTGGAATATTTGCAAAAGGGGAGGCTCTGTTATTCATATTTCTTTAAAGGTGATATCATTTTTCAAATCTCTGTAATAATTCTTCCAGTGTAAATGTACTGATAACAGGCTTCCCGCTAAGCGATACATTGGGCATCTCGCAGGCAAATAGTTCGTCAATAAGCTGGTTCATTTCCTCAACGCTCATATTTAATCCTGATTTAATTGAGGTATTTCGCGCTAATGCCCTTGCAAGGCTGTCGCGTTTATTCAATTTGAGAGCACTCTGATTGTTCTTAAACCCTTCTATCAGATGCTCCAGCATTTCTACTTCACTGATATTTGTACCCATGTCTGCCGGAATGCCTTCAATGATCACGGCGTTCTTGCCAAACTCGCGGATCTGAAAGCCCAGGGCCTGAATATCGGGCAGCAGGTCTTTCACCAAATCAAAATCTCCGCTGTTTAAAGTGACGGTTTGCGGAAATAAGCTTTGCTGGCTTGCACCCTGCCTGCTTTCCAGTTGCTGTAAAAACCGTTCGTACAGGATGCGTTCATGCGCTGCCTGCTGATCGATCAGCATAAAACCCGACTTGATCTGTGATATAATAAACCGGTTATGCAGCTGGAATATTTGTTTCCCCACAGCCTGAAGCCCCTGATCTCCCATTTCAATGCGGGGATTTCCGGGAAGCTCAAAATACTCCTGCTTTGCCTGTGGCTGGGCGATCTCGTATAAGGAACCCCAATTTTTAGTGATAGTTTTCCTTTCTTCGCCACTTTTTCTCAGGAAGGGGATCTCCCGTTCAGTGCCGGCAGAAAAAGGGTTGAACTGGGGATTGAAATTTATCTGCGGCGGGATGATATCTTCATGGGCCTTTGGCGTGATCATCTGGCTGAAACCAGTTTCCTGGTTAAAATCCAGGGTGGGACTTATATTGTATCGTCCCAGGGATCGCTTGACAGCTGAGCGGATGATCGCGTAAATTGCTTTTTCATCCTGGTATTTGATCTCTGTTTTAGTAGGGTGCACATTGATGTCGATCTTGGAAGGATCTATATCAATGAACAGGACATATAAAGGGAAGCTTTCGCTTGACAAAACCTCCTCATAGGCATTTAATACCGCATGGTTAAGATAGGGATCCTTGATGAAGCGGTTGTTCACGAAAAAGAACTGCTCACCCCGGGTTTTTTTTGCAAACTCGGGTTTGCCGATATAACCCTTCAGGCTAATAATAGTGGTCGTTTCCTCAACAGGTACTAACTTCTGATTATAGGCGTTTCCAAGCAGATGGATGATCCTTTGTTTTAAACTTCCCTTAGGCAGATGAAAAACTTCATTGCCGTCATGGTGAAGAGTAAAGAATACTTCCGGATTTGCCAGGGCGACCCGCTGGAATTCATCATTAATATGACGCATTTCAACAGGATTTGCTTTCAGGAAATTTCGCCTTGCCGGTGTATTATAAAAAAGGTTCCTGATGCTGATACTTGTACCGGGCATAGCAGATACCGGCTCCTGGCTGATCACTTCAGAGCCTTCGATGCGGATACAGGTGCCTAGTTCGTCTTCATGCCGGCGGGTTTTTAATTCAACCTGCGCTATAGCAGCGATCGAAGCCATTGCTTCCCCCCTGAAGCCCATCGTGCGGATCGCAAAAAGATCTTCCGCCTTTCTGATCTTTGAAGTAGCATGACGTTCAAAGCACATGCGGGCATCAGTCAGGCTCATTCCGCAGCCATTGTCAATCACCTGGATAAGCGATTTTCCGGCGTCCTTTATCAGGATCTGGATCTTGTCAGCACCTGAATCAATTGCATTTTCGATAAGTTCCTTTAATGCTGATGCAGGCCTTTGGACCACTTCGCCTGCGGCAATCTGATTTGCAACCGAATCCGGTAAAAGCTGTATAATATCCGACAAATTAGTTCAGTTTTATATTTAATGATATCTGCCCCGGGGGGATCATGTCTTGAAAAATTCCAGGTGAATTTGCCTTTAAACCATTGCAGACTGCGCGCAAAGGGGATTCATCTATGCCTTGTTTTCAAAGCATAAAGATAAGGTGTTTGAATGGTAAATAGGGAACCGAATGCTAAATGATAAATGGTATTTTTTTAAATAGAAATGGTTTTTTATGCAGTTTATTATTCTGTTTAATGAAGCAGGAAAACAGTTACAAGGAAATTTCAGATGCGGATAGGAATATTTACCCATGAACCGGAATTTACTTGCTTGCTAATACCCCGCTAAATTTAACAACCTGATTTTTTACCGGTTTCACGGTCCTTAGGTAGGCGTAAATCGCTTTCAGGTCATCAGGTTTCATGGTGCTGTACATCAGCCAGGGCATAAGGGTATTAAAATCACCTGGTTTAATATCAGCCGGTTTATAGGCACTGTCTGTATATAGTTTAAAGCGCTCAACAAACTGTTGTTCAGTCCAGCTCCCGATCCCGGTTTCCATATCCGGAGTAATATTTGCCGGACGAACTATTCCGCCGGTAGTCAGTTGAAATTCAAACCCTCCTGCCAGTGTCATTCCGTCGACATACTCACCCTCCACCTGCTGGGTATGGCAGTTATTGCATAGGGCAGCATTTAACAAATATGCACCGTAGGCAACCTTGTCAGCCGGATCAGGGATTTTACCGAATTTTGCTTTTACCGGTATCGTATTGATAATAAAGTTCATCGGGAAATCCTGCTCTGAATCAGGGACTTTATGATCTATTGGTTTAAGGGTGCGGACATAAGCAATCAGAGAATAGAGATCCTCACGGTCCATTTTTCCGAAATTAGGATGCGGCATGATGGGGAATAAGGCTCTTCCATCTTTACTTACCCCTGATGAGACAGCTCTCAGGATTTCACCATCTGTCCAGTCTTTTAAACCGGAAGGAGTTATGTTTCTGGCATAAAACTTACCGGGAAAGCCCTCTTTCTGATCAAATACATCCCCTCCCTGACCCCAGGTTCCTTCAATTACGGGTCCACCGAATTTGTTCCAGTCCCTTTTGGAATGGCAGTCCATACAAACACTGACGCTGTTTGCCAGGTATCTTCCCCTTTCTATCCTTTCCGGGGTTAATTCCACCCTCAGGGTTTCAGGTTCTCCCACATCGGGAAGTGCAAAACTGACATAGCTCAGTAAACCAACGATACCCAGGATAAGTATCAAAACGATGTATTTGATACCAGATTTGATCTTGCTTCTCATAAATACAATTGTTTAGTGTTTTAATTATATGATAAATTAATTTCTATAATCAATAAACTATTGAATTCTAATGATAAGTGATTTGGGAAAAACAGTATTAAAGATAATTAATCCGGAAGGAAATCCAAATTAAATAATAGGATATTTTTATTTAATCATCCGGCTTAAACGGGATGCCATTTTGGGTATTGCTGCAGACATTTGCAGCTAAAATAATCCGGTGTAGTTTGAATTCTCCCGGGATGATTTATATTTACCGGACTAACCCTTACCCAAGATGAATAAGATCCTGATTTTAGCCCTGGCTTCCTTTATGTTTTCCTGCAGCACTAAAAAGCAGGCAGATCTCATCGTGCACAATGCCCGGGTATATACCGTAGACGATAAGTTCACTATAGTTGAAGCATTTGCCGTAAAAGATGGAAAGATCCTTGAAACAGGAAGCTCTGAGTATATATTTAAAAATTATGAAGGTACAAAGCTTGATGCGGAAGCAAAAGCGATCTATCCTGGTTTTATTGACGGACATTCCCATTTTTACAGTTACGGGGAAGGTTTGCAGGATGCCAACCTGGTTGGCACGAAAAGCTGGGACGAAGTACTGGATAAGTTAAAGGTCTTTGCAAAAGAGAATCCCGAGGGATGGATCGTCGGCAGGGGCTGGGATCAGAACGACTGGGAAATAAAGGATTTTCCCAATAATGAGAAGTTAAATGAGCTTTTTCCCGGCCGGCCGGTTGTGCTTTCCCGGATAGACGGACATGCTTCAGTTGTAAATAAGGCGGCTCTGGATTTAGCCGGAGTTCAGGCAGGTCAAATTCTTACCGGCGGGGAAGCTGAGATGCTGAACGGAAAGCTGAGCGGGATACTGATTGATAATGCGCAGGATCTTGTATATTCTAAAATTCCTCCTGCAAGTGAGAAAAGGATCCATGAAGCCTTGATGGATGCCCAAAAAAACTGTTTTGCCGTCGGCCTTACTTCAGTCACAGATTGCGGAATGAGTTATCGGATGATCCCGGTCATCGACCAGCTTCAAAAGAGCCGTCAGCTTAAAATGCGCATTTACGGAATGCTTTCAGACAGTAAGGAAAATTATGATTATTTATTTAAGAACGGTGCGTTCAAAACGGATAACCTGAATATAAGTTCGTTCAAGGTCTACGCGGATGGGGCTTTGGGATCCCGCGGGGCATGTCTTCTTGAGCCTTACCAGGATAAGGCAGGCTATTCAGGATTTTTACTGAGTGATAAAAAGCATTTTGAGGAGGTGGCTCAAAAAATTGCTGATAAGGGATTTCAAATGAACACCCATGCCATCGGCGATTCGGCAAACCGGGAAATACTGAATGTTTATGCAAAGGTTCTAAAAGGTAAGAATAACCGCCGCTGGCGTATTGAACATGCCCAGGTGATCAATAAGAATGACTTTAAGCTTTTCGGGGAAAACAATGTTATACCCTCGGTTCAGAGTACGCATGCAACTTCAGATATGTACTGGGCCGGTGACCGGCTCGGTCCGGAGCGTGTAAAAGGTGCTTATGCTTTTAAACAGCTTCTGGATCAGAATGGCTGGCTGGTTCTGGGAACGGATTTTCCTGTGGAGCATATCAATCCCATGTTCACGTTTTATTCGGCAGTGGTGCGTAAGGATATGAAAGGATATCCCGAGGGAGGTTATCAGATGGAAAATGCCTTATCAAGGGAGGAAGCTTTAAGAGGAATGACCATCTGGGCAGCAAAGGGCAGTTTTGAAGAAAAGGAAAAGGGAAGCCTTGAAGCTGGTAAATTTGCCGATTTTATAATTATGGACCAGGATTTGATGAAAACAGATCTTTCTGGCCTCTTTAAAATTACCGTACTAAAAACATATGTGAATGGAGAAAATGTGTATACCCAATAAAATGTTAAGAGCCGGACAGGGTTTATTTACTCTTTTTCTAATTCATATATTCTCTATTACGGCCTGCGCCCAGGCAGGAAACAACAGAAAGAATGATACGTTTATAAAGGAAAAAATAATCGTGGAACAGTCTACCGTTCTTCTGAATAACAGCACTCAGTTTATTCCTTTAAAGAACCTGGATAAATTAAAGATCGCAAGTGTCAATATAGGTTCCCCGGAAGCATCCGTCTTCGATAGTATTTTAAATAAATATGCACTTGTAAACAGTTTTAATTCGGGCGAATACAGGGATGAATTATCTATGGATGATCTGAGTGATGACCTAAAGTTTTATAATACCGTGATCATTCAGGTTACCGATCAGTCTTTAAATGATCCGCGTACCCTTCCCTTCATTCTCGATATCCAGAAAAATAAGCAGGTTATACTGAGCCTTTCCGGCGATGTGCGAATTATAAAAATGCTTGAAGAGCTTAATGCCCCGCTGATCTGGTCTGAACACAAATCCGGTAAATCAGCGAATTTTGCTGCCCATCTTATCTTTGGAGGGGTTTCCAGCTTAGCAAAGCTAAGATCGGATGTTTCGGGAAAATATCCCGCAGGCTCGGGTTATGAAACCCAAAAGGTGAGGTTAAAGTATACCATTCCTGAAGAGGCAGGAATTAATACGGCTGTCCTGAATGGTATTGATGATATAGCCAATGAGGCTATCCGGGAAAAAGCTGCCCCTGGCGCAGTTGTTATGGTGGTAAAGGACGGCAAGGTCATTTTTAATAAGGCCTATGGAACCCATACCTACACTGATCTTACGCCCACAGGTATTAGTGATATTTTTGATCTGGCATCAGTGACGAAGATCTCTGCTACAACTATTGCCGTGATGCGGCTTCTTGAGCAGGAAAAAATAAAGCTCGACACCAATGTGGGAGCTTATATTCCGAAGGCGAGAAAAACCAATAAAAGTAATATCCAGGTCAGAGAGCTTATGCTGCACCAGGCAGGTTTCATTCCCTATATCCCATTTTACAGAAATCTGCTTGCTGCAGACCACAGCCCTGTGTTTTCTGCTGCCTACCCTGTGAAAGTAGCCGACAATTATTTTATGCGTAAGGGTTACTTCGAGGAGATCATGTGGCCCCAGATGCTTAATTCAGGTCTTGCCAATCGGGGAAAGTATGTCTACAGCGATCTGAGCATGTATTTTATGAAGGAGATAGTCGAACGCCAGTCGGGTGTGCCTCTTGAGAACTACGTTCAGGACCAGTTTTATAAGCCTTTAGGTATGAAAAGAGCGGGTTTTAACCCGAGAGACCGGTTTGATAAAGACCAGATCGTTCCGACTGAGGATGATCAGTTATTCAGAAAAACACTGCTGGAAGGTTATGTGCACGATCAGGGAGCAGCCATGGCAGGAGGGGTTTCGGGCCATGCAGGATTATTTTCAAGTGCAAATGACCTGGCTATCCTCTATCAGATGTTGCTGAACAGAGGAGTATATGGAGGAACTCAGTACTTTAAGCCTGAAACGATCGATATGTTCACAGCTAAACAATCGGATGTAAGCCGCCGTGGTTTAGGTTTCGACCGCTGGGATCCGGAGAGTAATAACGGGTATCCATCGAAACTTGCTTCCCCTCAAACGTATGGCCATACAGGTTATACGGGTACCTGTGTATGGGTTGATCCCAAATACAACCTGATATATATATTCCTGTCAAACCGGGTTAATCCTACTGTCAGCACCAAACTTTCAGACCTCAATATCAGGGGCAGGATACAGGATGTTATTTATGAGTCGATCCTGAAGTAAACAGGCCTGGAAAAAGGATAATATTTCTTACATTATCCAAACATTAGTATGCTGATAAACAATTTACTTTGTATTAAGAATTGATGGGGTAATTCCCAGGCTATAATGGAGCGTCGGGGGATTTTAATCCTGAGTTAAAAATAAGGTTTTCATAATTGATAATTTTAATCCTTAAGAGCCTTCAGCCTGAATTAAATAACTAATAACACGAATGAAAATAGGTATAGTATGTTATCCTACCTTTGGAGGTAGCGGGGTGGTGGCAACCGAATTGGGTAAAGCGCTCGCAGATAACGGTCACCAGGTACATTTTATAACCTACAGACAGCCTGCACGGCTGGATTTCTTTTCAGAGAACCTCTTTTATCATGAGGTCTCGGTTTCAAATTATCCTTTATTTGATTATCCTCCCTATGAACTCGCCCTGGCAAGTAAACTGGTAGATGTGGTCAGATTTGAGAAGTTGGATCTGCTGCACGTGCACTATGCTATTCCGCACGCTTCGGCTGCTTTTATGGCCAAGCAGATCCTGGCCACCTATGGTATTCATATCCCGGTTGTAACCACCCTTCATGGTACGGATATTACTCTGGTTGGAAAAGATCCTACCTATAAGCCGGTGGTTACCTTCTCCATAAATCAGTCGGACGGGGTAACAGCAGTTTCTGAAAATCTTAAAGAAGATACCTATAAGCATTTTGATATCACTAAGGATATCAAGGTGATCCCGAATTTTATAGATATGAACCGCTTTAGTTTAAAAGCCAAAGATCATTTTAAGCTTGCAATAGCTCCGAACAATGAGCGGATCATTATCCACACCTCCAATTTCCGGAAGGTGAAGCGTACCCAGGATGTGATCAGAATATTTCAGCAGGTGCAGAAGGAGATCCCATCCAAGCTGCTGATGGTAGGCGATGGTCCCGACCGGGTCTACTGCGAGCAGTTATGCAGGGATCTGGGGATCTCTGAAAATGTAAGGTTTCTGGGTAAACAGGATGCGGTTGAGGAGATATTATCCGTTTCTGACCTCTTCATTATGCCCTCCGAATCTGAAAGCTTTGGCCTTGCAGCGCTCGAAGCGATGGCTTGCAAGGTTCCGGTGATCACTTCCAATGCAGGCGGACTTCCGGAGTTAAATATTAATGGAGTTACCGGATTTATGGATAATGTTGGGGATATTGATGCCATGGCGGAACATGCTATCAGCATCCTGAAGGACGATCAGCGCCTGGAACAATTTAAGGAGGGGGCCCTGAACCGCGCCAATGAATTCGATCTCAGTCTGATCCTTCCAGTTTATGAGGACTTCTACCGCGAGGTTTTAGAGAAGTTCCGGAACTGAACCCGCCTTAAACCAATCCCATCTGGTCCATAAGCAAATTCATACTACAGCCGGCTGGCTGAAAATTCGGTCTCATAAAAAAAGCTGCCTCAAATTGAGACAGCTTTTTTTATTAATATTTTATTGGCTTACTGTGCCGGAGCTGGTGCTGGCGGCGGCGGGGTTGATCCTGCTTTCTGCGGGATGATATTTACTACATCCACTTCAAAGATCAAAGGAGTGAATGGAGGGATACCCTGATTTCCCTGCTCTCCGTAAGCAAGACTTGAAGGAAGTATTAAAGTTGCTTTTGCACCTTTAGGAAGAAGCATTAATCCTTCTTCGAAGCCTGGTATAGAACCGTTCATTCCAACCGGAAGCTTAAGGGGCTCATATGGGCGCTGTGCATTAAATGTTCCGCTTTTCTTAGCTACATCAGGCAGGCTGCTGTCAAAAACTTTACCGCTTAAGAACATACCTGTATAATTAACAAGCACGGTATCTCCCGGACGAGCTTTCGGACCGCTGCCTTCTTTGCTGATCACATAATTCAATCCTGAAGGAGTAACACTTGGCTTCAATCCTTTTGAAGAAACATATGATTTTACTTTTGCTGCTTCGCTGCTTTTAGCCTGATCCATTTCTGTTTTCAGGAAGGCATCGATCTTTCCACGGAAAAGACTGTCGTTCAGGTTACCCTTTGGTATGACCTTATCGATCTTTATGGTATAGATAAGATATTTATCTGTCGTATCAGCTGCCTGCGGACGACCCATTTTTAAAACCATGGAGTCGATATTGATCTTGAACGTAGCACTGTCACCTTCACTTAAAAGGCCAAGAGCTGCAAAAAGGTCACCTTTGAAAACTGATTTCTCTTTCACAAGCAAAGACGGGCGGTCATAATCATACGAGCTGTAAAGCACTGAATCGCCTTCGGTTTTTTCAATCGCTTTAAAAGCAACGAAATCGCCTTCCTTAATTTTTTCCCCTCCTTTGTCGGTGTGGATCTTATACATCATATCTCCCTCACCTTTCTCAAATTTGTTACAGCCGGTTAATCCCGTTACTGCAAGCCCTAAAACGATTACTAATTTTTTCATTTCTGTTTTTATACGTTTATTATTTATTTTCTTGATTTATGATTTATACCTGCGAGGCAGATTGTTTATTGAATTAACAGAGTTTTATATTCTGGCAATATTACATTAAATTTTTCCCTTACCGCATCTACTTTTTCATCAGAAAAACCGCCGGCTGCATTGCGGTGACCGCCGCCGTTAAAATACCTTTTACAAATCTCATTTGCCGGAAAATCTCCGGTGGATCGTAAGGACAGCTTAACCTTGTCCGGACGCTCAATTATCAGTACTGCCAGACGGATACCGTTTATGGAAAGTGCATAGTTAACAATTCCTTCCGTATCTCCGGTAGTAATTTTATAAAGATCTAATTCTGCTTTCGTAATAACTATAATTGCTGCATTATATTCCTGGAATACTTCCAGTTTATTCAGCAGGCAATACCCCAGAAATCGCAACCTGCTTTCAGAGAAGTTATCGAAAACCAGCTGGTGGATTTTTGAGTTTTCCGCCCCGCAGCTGATCAGTTCGGCAACAATACGGTGAACTTCGGCGGTTGTGGATGCAAAGCGAAAAGATCCGGTATCTGTCAGAATACCTGTATACAGGCAGGTAGCCACGTCTTTATTGATCAGGTGTTTTTCGCCCATAATGTTAACGATGAAATCGTAAACCAGCTGAGCGGTAGCACATGCATTAATTGACCAGTGGCGATAATCATCAAAACCTTCAGGCTCTAAATGATGATCGATCATTATTTTTTTCGCTTTTGAATCACGCACCAGATCTCCAACTTCATTGATCCTTGAAAGTGCATTAAAGTCCAGGCAAAAAATAAAATCAGCATTGGCTATGAATTCCTTTGAAGCTTCCTGTTTTTCTGTGAAAATAAGTACTTCCGGGTTATTTGGAAGCCAGTGCAGAAACATAGGATAATCAGTAGGTGTGATCACCTGCACGTGATGCCCTTTTTGTGCCAGGTAATTAAACAGGCCCAGTGAAGAGCCCATGGCATCTCCGTCAGGTTTGTGATGCGTAGTGATCACAATATGTTTTGGTTCTGCTAATAACTCTTTTAGCGAGGCTAATTCTAACATGTATGGTCAAAAGAAATGCAAAGTTATGAAATTTACTGATTTTTTGAGGTCATTTATTAAAATCCTTGGGCTTTGATTTATTAGCCGTACTTTTGCAGCGATTTTGAAATAATAAGATGGCAACAAACAGAACTTTTACAATGATTAAGCCCGATGCTGTAGCCAATGGCCACACCGGAGCAATTTTGGATGATATTATTAAGGCAGGATTTAAGATCATCGCTTTAAAATATACCCGCCTCAGCAAAGACATTGCAGGACAGTTTTATGAAGTTCATAGTGAACGTCCTTTTTACAAGGACCTGGTTGATTTCATGTCTTCAGGCCCGATTGTAGCGGCGATACTTGAGAAAGACAATGCAGTGGAAGATTTTCGCAAGCTGATCGGAGCTACTGATCCTTCCAAAGCTGAGCCGGGAACGATCCGTAATAAGTATGCTAAATCAATAGATGCAAACGCAGTGCATGGTTCTGATTCTGATGAGAACGCACAGATTGAAGGAAGTTTCTTCTTTACTGCTTTCGAGCGCTTCTAAACCTTTTTTCTGCCTCCTTCTGCAGGTCCCTGGATTATGCATAAGGAGGCATATTTTTTTTAAAATAGTATGAAAATATTTCAAACACGTTACCTGATCTTTTTCCTGGTCATGCTGATCGTTCCGGCAGGGGTGGCCTATTTAGGTGGCTGGGACAGGAATGTGGATCAGCTGTTTATATTGAAGGCATTCTCGATCGCCTTTTTCATTACTGTCCTGTATTATTTGATGGTTAAGAATTTCAACGAAAAGAAGAAAACAGGGCCTACAGAAAAATCACCTCGTCAATAATACTGCTGCCTGCCCGTTCATTCATTTTCTCAATGATGTTCGAACGCATCATCATCAACTCATTCTTTATAACAGCAGATTCCAGGCGGATAAACAGCTTCCGGTCACGGATAAAAATATCTTTGGTGCGGTTGGCGATTGCATTCCCCATCATTTCCGGCCAGGCCACGATCAGGGAGGTCTCATCGAACTTCCTCCTCAGTTTATAAACATGAAGCATCTGTTCAATAGCTTCTTTTAATGATCTGTCGTTAGTGCGGCCCATTTCTTTCAAATTTAACGGTTTCATTCCCTGTATAAAGCCGGATCTGAAATAAATAACCTGATCCCGCCTGCATTGATCTAAGCGCTGACGCTCCCTTTGTCGACCCTGAATATTTTTACCGGTATGTCAAGGTTGGAGAATATGCTTTCTATCCTTTCCCGGCTGGTGTCTGTTATAAATATCTGACCAAAATCCTTGTCCGAAACCATTTTCATCAGTTTGGTGGTCCGGTTATTATCCAGTTTGTCAAAGATATCATCCAGAAGAAGGAGGGGTTCAAATCCCTTTTCATTCTGCAGAAAGGTATACTGAGCCAGTTTCAGGGCGATCAGGAAAGATTTCTGCTGCCCCTGGGAGCCGAACTTTTTAAGAGCCATCCCATGGATCGTAAAATTAAGCTCATCCTTATGGATACCTGTAGTCGTACGTTCCATTATCCGGTCGCGCTCCAGATTGCGGCGCAGCAGGTTTGAGAAATCATCCAGAAGGAGGGGTGAATCGTATACGAGCTCCACCTGTTCTGCATCTTCACAAAGATACAGGTAATGCTTATTGAAAATTTCAGTGAATTCAAGCATGAAAGCCTTACGTTTTTCAAATATTTTATTGCCGGACAGAATGAGCTGAGAATCATAGATCTCCATTAGGGTGGGATCGTATTTGCCCGAGACCGAAATTTGGCGGAGCAGGGCATTGCGGTTCATCAGGTTCCGGTTATAAATGATCAGTTCATCCAGATATAAGCTGTCGGTTTGTGAGATCGCATTATCTATGAACTTTCTTCGCTCTTCACTTCCTTCAATAATAAGGCTGATATCATTCGGGGAGATCATCACCAAAGGAAATAACCCGATATGATCTGCTAATCGCAGGTATTCTTTTTTATTTCGTTTGAACTTCTTTTTCTGTGCCCGTTTCAGTCCGCAGAAGATCACCTCATCCTTTTCTTCCTTATTAAAGGTTCCCTGGATCATAAAAAGATCTTCCCCCTGTTTGATCTGCTGACTGTCGATAGGATTAAAAAAGCTTTTGCACAGAGAAAGATAATGAATGGCATCCAGCAGATTTGTTTTTCCCGCCCCGTTATTGCCCGTAAACGCATTAACAGTTGGTGAAAAATGCAATTCCGCCTCAGAATAATTTTTGAAATTTATAAGGGATAATTTTTGGAGCCACATATTTATTCTGATGCTGGGGTAGAGATCCGCAAATTTAGTCTTTTCGGCGTCTTTTAGTCCCCGCGGTAAAAAAAATCAATCTGTCTGATTTAAAAGTTGATACTTAGTCCGAAAAATGTATTTTTGCGGAGATTCGTTTCAGTGAAACGGATTTTACTTTTTTAAAAGCAAATGTCAAAAGATCAAAACGATAACCTACCGCATACTGACAACCAGCTTGGAAATGCAGGCAAATTTGTACAGGAAAATGCCAAAAGTTTAGCAGTTATAGGAATTGCAATAGTTGCATTGGTTGCACTATACTTTGGATACCAGAATTTTTATCTGGCTCCCAGAGCAGAGAAGGCGGCTAATGAAATGTTTAAAGCAGAAGGATATGCAGCAATTGATTCCCTCAGGGACAGGGCAATATCCGGCGATGGTTCTTATCCGGGATTTGAAAAAATTGCCGAAGAGTACTCCAATACCAAATCTGCTAACATTGCAAATGCCTACCTGGGCGGCTTATACCTTGGAAAAGGAGAGTTCCAGAAAGCAGTTGATGCTTTAGGTAAATACAGTGGCACCGGAAGCCCGGTGATCGACCCATTGGTTCTTGGAATGCTGGGAGATGCTTACAGTGAATTGAAAGATTATAAGAAGGCGATCACTTATTATAAGAAAGCTGCGGATGAAAACAAAAATTCATTTACAAGTCCCCTGTTCTTAAGAAAACTGGGATTGGTTTATGAAGAGCAGAAAGAATTCAAATCGGCGGCTGATGCTTATACTAAGATCAAAACCGATTTCCCTGAGAGTTATGAAGCTGCTGCTATCGACTCGTATATAGCACGTGCCGAAGCACGCAACTAATTAAGGTATTTAATCTGATGGTTGTTCCCGGCTTTAGCCGGTAACAACCATTTATTATTTTTGGCCATGTCTACATCATTAAAAAGTTTATCCGATTTCTCGCACATACAGGTGCCCTCCGCCAAATCTTACCGGTTTGGGATCGTGGTGTCTCAGTGGAATTCGGAAATTACCGGGGCTTTATACGATGGCGCCTTATCCACACTGCTCAATAATGGTGCGCTGGGTGAAAATATCATCACGATCGAAGTCCCAGGAAGTTTTGAACTGACCTCCGGAGCAGATATGCTGATGGGGGCTAAAGATATTGATTCGGTGATCTGCCTGGGCTGTGTGATACAGGGCGAAACCCCGCATTTTGATTTCATTTGTAATGCTGTAGCGAACGGAATCACAAATATTTCTATAAAACACAACAAACCGGTCATATTTGGCGTATTAACGACTAATAATTTGGAGCAGGCTAAAGACAGGGCTGGGGGAAGACATGGTAATAAAGGTGAAGAAGCCGCTGTTACTGCAATAATGATGTCACAAATTCAATCTTCCCTCGAACTATAGGCGATCTCTTTGATTATTGAATTTAAAACAATAATTTTATAAAAAACTGCAAGCAGTATGAAAAGAGTAGTTGTAGGCGTTTTAGCCTTGTTTATAGTCACGTCGGTTTTACAGGCCTGTTCCTCAAAGTTATGTCCGGCCTATGGGACCTATCCAAAATCCCGACGCTAACACTCTTTGTAATTTTAATTTCATACTTCAATCCTTATTCTTAGTATTCTTGAATCCGGCAGGCTTTTTGAAGGTCGGGTTCTGACCCTGCTTCTGCCAGAATAAGCATGCGACAAAAAAAACTAACAGATAATATGAATTGGATTCAATTAAATTCCAATGAGCAGCTTGAGGATATCCGCGCTGCCCGGGGATATAGTGTGATATTTAAACACAGCACACGCTGTTCAATCAGTATGATGGCCCGGAAAAGATTTGAGCTTGACTGGGATGCTATCCCGGAAGGAACCCCGGTGTACTTTCTTGACCTTATAAGCTACCGGGATGTTTCTAATGCAATTGCCAGAGACTTTGATATTCATCACGAATCTCCACAGCTTCTTCTTATAAAAGACGGGGAATGCATCTTTGAAACTTCACACGGAGAAATTTCCGCTGAAGATCTTGCAGAGCAGATTGCGGTTTAACCTGCCGCATTCTTTTAAACAGTCTAAGCCGGAAAGTTAAAGCTGATATTCTGAAGAAGATCAGGATGAAGGCTTTTGGCTACCGGGCAGGTAATAGCAGCTCTTTCGAGGATTGCCTTTTGTTTATCGGAATAAGTCCCCTCTGGAAAGTTAAACGTGATCTGGATCTCACTCACCCTTCTTGGATCTGAGGCCATTATTTTAGTTACAGAACCGGTTGTGCCATCAATATTGATATCATGTTCCCTGGAGGTTATTCCCATGATAGTAAGCATGCAGCTTGCCAGGGATGCACACAAAAGGTCAGATGGTGAAAATGCCTCTCCCTTACCTTTATTGTCTAAAGGTGCATCAGTAATAACTTTATTCCCTGATAAAACATGTGTTGCTTCGGTTCTAAGATCTCCGGGATAGCTTGTATTTATGGTAGCCATTTTAAATTTTGTATTTGATTGACGTAAAAATAATTAAATATATGCGCTCAATTTGCTGATTCTCCATTTTTATAAATTATTTCCTGCTCTGACGAGGAAGCAGGATGAAAATCACTCCCGTGTAAAAATAATCCAACCTAAGGTTCACATCCTAAATCTTGCTAAAATTCTTTACTTTTGCCTTATGATCGATCTTCCGGTTATTCCTGTTAACCAAATGCAACGCAAACCTAACTGGTTGCGCGTTAAGCTTCCTGTTGGAAAAGAATATGCACATGTAAGAAGTCTTGTGGATACCCATAAACTTCATACCATATGTGAGAGCGGAAACTGCCCGAATATGGGGGAGTGCTGGGGAGCAGGAACTGCAACCTTTATGATCCTTGGCAATATATGTACCCGTTCCTGTTCTTTTTGCGCAGTGGCTACCGGAAGACCTCTGGCAGTGGATACAGATGAACCTGCAAGGGTTGCCAATTCTGTTAAACTTATGCAGGTAAAGCATTGCGTGATCACATCCGTTGACCGCGATGATCTCAAAGACGGTGGCTCTACGATCTGGGCTGAAACCATTAATGCCATCCGCAGGGAAAGTCCCGGTACTACACTTGAAACTTTGATCCCTGATTTCAGGGGAAACTGGGATAATCTTGCCCGTGTACTCGAAACCAGGCCTGAAGTTGTTTCACATAATCTTGAAACTGTTCGACGATTAACGAAGGAAGTAAGGATCCAGGCAAAATACGACCGTAGCCTGGAATGTCTTCGCCTGATATCAGAGGCGAACCTGCGTACCAAATCAGGTATCATGCTTGGATTGAGTGAAACAGAGGAGGATGTTCTGGAGGCAATGGGCGATCTGCTGGAAGCCGGGGTCCACATTCTAACACTGGGGCAGTACCTTCAACCAAGCCGGAACCATCATCCGGTTATTGACTGGATCAGCCCAGAGCAGTTTGAAAAATATAAGATCAAAGGCCTCGAGATGGGTTTCAAATATGTTGAAAGCGGTCCGCTTGTCCGTTCTTCATATCATGCCGAAAAGCATCTGTTTGAATTTTAATCATTCGTATTAATTCTTTCTTCAGCGTGATTATTCAGGAGTAGAATACCTGTTAATGATCTCAGCCAGGATCGCTGTGATATAGCGGGGCGGTATGCTGAACATTCCCTTTGTCCTGTGCAGTTCATCCCCGGCCTTACCATGAATATAAGAGGCCAGAACAGCGGCCTGCACAGGCTGATAGCTCTGTGCTAAAAAGCCTGCGATCATTCCGGTCAGAATATCCCCCATTCCTCCAACCGCCATAGCGGGATTGCCTGTAGGGTTAATCAGGGTATCCCCATCCGGAAGTACAATAAAAGAATATTGATTTTTAAGGAGAATGACCAGGTTGAATTCCCGGGCCTTGCTGCGTGCCGTTTCCAGCCTGTCCCACCAGGAACTATGGTCCCCAAACATCCTGTCAAATTCTTTCAGATGGGGGGTCAGGATAGTCATGCCGGGCAGACTTTTCAGCAGATCAGGTTTATCGGATAGAATGTTCAAGGCATCTGCATCCAGTACCAGACCGGAAGTCTTCAAAGCCAGGACACTTTTCAAAATCTTTTCTGTTTCAGGTACTCTTCCCAGGCCAGGTCCCAGGGCTATGGAATTATATTTATCCAAATCCATTTCTGACCAGGCCTCAGGTCTCACCAGGGCCATGATTTCAGGCGAACGGGTGTTCAGTGCTGTAAGTCCGCTTTGGGGGATGCAGGCTGTGGTTAAACCGGCCCCCGAATGCAGGCAGGCATCTGCGCAAAGCAATGCTGCTCCCATTGTTGCTGTATTTCCGGCAATGATCAGGGCATGCCCGTAACTTCCTTTATGACTGAACCTCTTGCGGGGTTTCAGATACTGCCGGATGTCCTGGTCGCTAATAAGTTTCCAGTTTCCCGGAAGGCCCTGGATATAGTTTTCATCCAAGCCGATCGGCACCACCATGAACTGGTCAAGTGCCTTTGCTGACTCAGGAAAGAAGAAATTGATTTTGGGCCTCTGGAAACTTATGGCCAGTTCTGCTTTTAAGATGCTTTCCCCAGGGTCAATTATTCCTTCGGACGGAAGGCCGCTGGGAATATCTACAGCAAATACCCGCTTCTGCAGTTTATTGAGGTGATCTATAAGTGATTTAAGCCAGCCCTCCAGAGGCTTATTTAAGCCGGCACCCAGAATGGCATCGATGATAATTACTGCTTGTTCCTCCGGGAATCCCTTTGATTCAGAAAGTTCAATAAGGGGAATTCCCGTCAGGTGCAGGCGTTTCAGGTTAGCCCTGAAATCAGGGGTAGATCTGGCGAATGGGAGGATCTTTACCGAAAGGCGGTCATACCCTTCTTCTTTCAGCAAGCGCGCTATAGCCAGCCCGTCACCGCCATTATTCCCCGTTCCGCAATAAATGCTTATTGTTTCATCCCTGTTGCTGATCCGGAGTTTAAACTCCCTGACAAAGGCATGGGAGGCGGATTCCATTAAGTCGAGGGAACTCATGGCATTATGGGAAATTGTATAAGCATCTGTCTCCCGTATCTGCCGGGAAGTAAGGAGATTAAGCATAATCAAAATTAAGAAAAAGCAGAGGATGCGGAACCTTATTTTCTTTAATTTGGAGGGGATGGTGTTTTTAAGATCTTTAGAATTCTCTTCCAGGCTGCTGTAATTCCTCTCCGAAACTGCCGTCTTACATATGAGCAGACTTTGCCCCATCATTACCCCTATTATCTTGCGATGAGAGATCTGCTGATTATTAGCACGGGCTCACATTAAAACACTGGCAGTTTTCAACAGATCTCTCCCTCGCAGTAAATATTTATAGATATTCGAAATTTCGTTCGCTCGAGCGAGATGACGGAGGGATTTGACGCGACTGAATTACCTGCTTTTACCGGATCCCATTTCAAGAGCCAGATATTTACCTGTATGGCTGTTTTTAACTTTGCAAAGCTGCTCGGGACTTCCTTCAAATAAGATATTCCCGCCTCCTGAGCCGCCTTCAGGCCCAAGATCGATCACCCAGTCGGCTACCTTGATCACATCCAGGTTATGTTCAATGACCAGGATCGTGTTGCCGTGGTCGACCAGCCTGTTAAGTACACCCAGCAGTACATTAATATCCTCAAAATGAAGCCCGGTTGTAGGTTCGTCCAGGATATAAAAGGTGTTACCGGTATCTTTTTTCGATAATTCAGTAGCTAATTTCACGCGCTGTGCTTCTCCGCCCGAAAGCGTGGTTGAAGATTGTCCCAGGCGGATATAACCCAAACCCACATCCTGTAAGGTTTTTATCTTACGGTAAATGGAAGGTATTGGCTCGAAAAACTCCACAGCCTCCTCAATACTCATATCCAGGACATCACTTATGGATTTTCCGCGGTAGCGGACCTCGATTGTTTCCCGGTTATAGCGTTTACCGCCGCATTCTTCACATGGAACCTGTACATCGGGAAGAAAATTCATTTCAATAACCTTCATTCCGGCACCCTGGCAGGTTTCGCATCGCCCGCCTTTCACGTTAAAGGAGAAGCGGCCCGGCTTATACCCCCTTATTTTGGCTTCTGGCAGCATGACATACAGATTCCTGATGTCGGAAAACACGCCCGTATAGGTAGAAGGATTAGACCGGGGAGTACGGCCGATAGGTGTTTGATCTATTTCAATAACCTTGTCAATATGTTCCAGTCCTTCAATTTTTTTATAAGGCATCGGCTTTTTCTTGGCTCTGAAAAAGTGATGGTTCAGGATCGGGTAAAGAGTTTCTGCGATCAGCGTAGATTTTCCGCTTCCTGAAACTCCACTGACGCAGATGAGCTTACCCAGGGGGAATTCTACAGAAACATTATTAAGATTATTACCGCTTGCGTTCTTCAGAACCAGGGATTTGCCATTACCTTTTCTTCTCTGTTTGGGAACGGCGATCTCTTTTCTTCCGCTTAAATAATCATTCGTCAGGGTATTCGCCTTTGAGAACTCCTGCGGAGATCCTTGTCCTACCACTTCACCGCCATGTATACCCGCTGCAGGCCCCATGTCAATTACGTGGTCGGCTTCCATGATCATATCCTTATCATGCTCGACCACGAGCACTGTATTTCCGATGTCGCGCAGGTTTTTTAATGCCGCTATCAGCCGGGCATTGTCGCGCTGGTGCAGTCCAATACTTGGTTCATCAAGGATATAAAGAACGTTAACCAGCTGGGAGCCTATCTGCGTGGCCAACCTGATACGCTGGGCTTCACCGCCCGAAAGAGTCCTTGCAGTACGGTCCAGGGTGAGGTAATTCAATCCCACATCTAAAAGAAACCCTATTCTTGAGCGGATTTCCTTTAAAATTTCTTTTGCAATCGTGTTCTGCCTCTCATTTAAACGTGCTTCCAAATTCTCGAACCAGCTGTAAAGCTGGGAAATATCCATGCAGGCAAGCTCATAGATATTTTTTTCATTAACCTTTATGTGCAGCGATTCCTTTTTCAGACGGGCGCCTTCACATTGCGGACAGGTCTTGAGCACTCTGAAATTTTCCAGGTCCTCACCAACATCATCGCCGCGACGTTCAGTCTGCTCTTCAAGCATTTTGATAATTCCGTCGAAAGAGATCTGGTAGTTCTGGACATTCCATTTATTATACTCCACGGGCACGGTGATGATATCATGCGAGCCGTTTAATATGATGTCGATCATCTCCTCCGGAATTTTTTCCAGGGGGGTTGAAAGGGAGAAATTATATTTTTTTGCCAGGGCTTTCAGGATCTGGAAAACCCAGGTTTCGCGGTATTCGCCCAATGGGGCCAGGCCGCCCTGCATAATACTAAGTTTTGGATTGGGAATGACCGAGTTACGGTCCACCTCAAATATATAACCCAGGCCGCTGCATCGGTCGCAGGCGCCGTAGGGTGAATTAAAGGAAAATGTATTGGGCTGGGGTTCGTCATAGGAGATCCCTGAAACAGGATCCATAAGATATTTACTGTAGAAATACTCTTTATTTTCCTTGTCACTGATCTTTATGATCCCTTTTGAAACCTTCAGAGCCGACTGAATGGAATCATAAAGTCTTTTTCTGTCGTTTTCACTTACCAGCAGGCGGTCGATCACCATTTCAATATCATGGATCTTATAGCGGTCGAGCTGCATTTTAGGGCTCAGATCCAGTATCTCTCCATCGACACGCACCTTCAGATAACCCTGCTTACGGATCTGCTCAAAAAGTTCACGGTAATGGCCTTTACGTCCTTTAACTACAGGTGCAAGTATATTGACGGCCTGTCCGTCAAATTTTTCATGGATGCTTTTAAGTATCTGATCTTCAGACATACGCTCCATTTTCTCGCCGCTTACATAGGAATACGCTTCACCGGTACGCGCAAAAAGGAGGCGCATAAAATCGTAGATTTCAGTAATGGTACCCACAGTAGACCGCGGATTCTTACTTGTGGTCTTTTGCTCGATTGCAATAACCGGACTCAATCCGGAGATCTTATCGACATCCGGCCGCTCCATACCTCCCAGAAACTGCCGGGAATAGGCACTGAACGTTTCCATATAACGACGCTGGCCTTCAGCATAAATGGTGTCAAAAGCCAGTGAAGATTTTCCGCTGCCGCTCAGGCCTGTAATTACTACAAGCTTGTTGCGTGGGAAAGAAACATCAATATTTTTTAAATTATGTACCCGGGCACCAAAAACTTCAACTTCACTTTGCTCACCCAGGTCAGGATTTGATTTATTCATAAATTGAATACTCGCTCAAAAGAATTTTACAAAGATGCGATTTTTTCTGCTAGCGATTATTTTTTGAGGAGATATTGCTGCAGAAATGACATTAAGCAGAAAGTGATATAAACAGAAAAAGACCGGAGGGATCCGGTCTTTTTTCTGATTGGTTTATAAGGGATTAGTTTCTTAAAATTTCGGGTGTCTTTACTATGTGCTTAACCGGTTTTCCATCGTATGGAAAGTTCTGAGGCCTTGCTGTATTTGCTTTGGCAAGTAATCTGCTTGATTTACTGGTATAGCCGTAACGGGTAGGGTTTTCGATAATTTCTTTCATTGAAATCAGTTTGTAAACATAGGATGCGGTTTCCCTGTTCAATTTCATTTTAAAGTAATTATCCTGGTTCTGCCTGTTGATCTGACGTTTCAGTCCGCCTTCGCCTATATTATATGCAGCAGCTGCCAGCGTCCAGCTGTCAAACTCGCGGTAGAGTGAGCGTAAATATTTTGCAGCAGCAATGGTGGATTTATGAATATTCTGACGTTCATCAATGTCTGAATTGACTTTAAGTCCAAATCCGCGTGCTGTTTGTGGCATGAACTGCCAGAAACCTGATGCTCCTTTAGGTGATGTGCCTCCATGAAGACCGCTTTCAACAAGGGGCATATATTTGAAATCTTCAGGAATGCCGTATTTCTTTAAAATAGGTTCAATAATAGGGAACCATTTTGCGGCATACTGGTGAAGTTTGGATGTTTGCAATTTAATATGGGAATGGGCTTTAAGGGTCGAATTCATTTTTGATTGAATTCTGGTATCTCCGAGAGGGAGATTTTCATTGGCAAAGCTCAGCGAATTGAAGTAGGGATCGGTAGGGACTTCAACTTTTTCAGGTTTTCTGTCCAGATGGATCAGGCTGGAAAAAGTAGCTTTGGTGTCGTACATAAGCATATTGGCTGCTATAATTAAGCCTGCCATAAAAGAACACGTTATCAGGTGTTTCCTTATCATTTTTACCTCTCTTTTTAGTTCCAAATAATTTTATTTCTGCAAAGATACAAAATATATATCTAATTATCAAATGGTTATGAATTGGTGCTTGCCGGGCACCGGTTTTAATGGTAGATTTCTTGGTTAAAAGTCCAATCTTATTTTCTGTATAAAAAGGCTCTTTTCCGGTATTTTTGCGTAGATTTGTGGTCCTCTTTTAAAGAGATAAAAAGCGTATCATGCCATTCAAAAACAAAAGGAACAGTCGCGACGACAAATCCGAAAAATCAAACCGGCCGTTTAAGGCTTCCCCGGGTTCTTCCTCCAAAAGTAACTTTACTAAATCAGACAGACCCGAAGGAACTAACACTACAAAAAAGAAATTGTTTGCGGATGATTCAAGGAAGCCATTTAAAAGCGGCTTTAAAAGTGCTGGAGACAGGCCGTCAAGTTCTGCCTCCGGAGATAACCGGAGCCCTAAGAGCTTCGGGAGATCCACTGGAAGTGATGACCGCCGCTCTTCAAGTGAACGTCCGGAAAGAAAACCCTATGGTGATCGTCCGCAGGGAGAAAGAAAACCTTTTTCAGACAGAAATGAAGCTGGCAGAAAACCCTATGGTGACAGGCCTCAGGGCGAAAGAAAGTCCTTCTCAGACAGGGGAGAAGCCGGTAGAAAACCATACGGTGATAAGCCCCAGGGTGAAAGAAAGTCCTTTTCAGATAGAAGTGAATCCGGAAAGAAGCCCTACGGCGACCGTCCGCAGGGCGAAAGAAAACCATTTTCAGACAGAAGTGATGCGGGAAGGAAACCCTTTGGCGAGAGAGCAGAAGGAGAGAGAAAAGCCTATTCATCTTCCCAGGGAACGGAAAGAAAGCCCTTTGCAGGCCGCGATAATAAATTCGCTGATAAAAATGCACCTAAAAGATTTAACGATAAGCCATTCAAATCGCGTGCAGCTGATGAGCCTTCAGCTTTTGATCGTCCGAAATTCAGATCGGATGATAAAAAATGGAGTTCAGAGGAACGCATAGTTAATAAAAGAAGTAAAAAGCCTGTTGCCGAGAAGGATGACGGACTGATTCGTCTGAACCGCTTTATAGCCAATGCAGGTATCTGCTCGAGACGTAAGGCCGATGAGCTTATAGCGGCCGGGGTGGTTTCGGTAAACGGAGAACCGGTAACTGAACTCGGATTTAAAGTTGATCCGGCAAAGGATACCATCCGGTATAATGGCGAAGCCCTTAAGCGTGAAAAAATGGTTTATGTTCTGTTGAACAAACCTAAAGATTATATCACGACAACCGAGGATCCTCAGGAGCGTAAAACGGTCATGAACCTGGTTGAAAAAGCATCCCGCGAAAGGATCTACCCGGTTGGACGGCTTGACCGCAACACTACGGGTTTATTGCTTATGACCAATGATGGAGACCTTGCCGAAAAGTTATCTCATCCCCGCAACAACATCACAAAACTGTATCAGGTGGAACTTAATAAAAGTTTATCGCAGGGCGATCTGAATAAGATCTCGGTTGGGATAGAGCTTGAGGATGGACTGATCAAACCTGACCAGATAAGCTATGTAGCGGGCGGCAGCAAGAAGGAAGTAGGGATACAGATCCACAGCGGTAAAAACCGCGTGGTACGGCGTATCTTTGAAAGCCTCGGGTATGAAGTGGTAAAACTCGACCGTGTGGTCTACTCGCACCTGACGAAAAAAGATCTTCCCAGAGGCAGATGGAGGTATCTCGAAGAAAAAGAGATCATTCAGCTAAAGCACCTGATTAAATAACCTTCAGAGAGGCTGTATTTTATTTAATACGGAAATTTCTTTTTGGTTTTAACAGCATTCACAACGGGCTTGTTTGCAAACTGCAGACAAGCCTTTTATTTTAAAAATCTCCCCTGCGCTGATGCTTTGATCTGTCAGTCCGCGTTTAGTATCTGGTTCATCAGGGCACTTCTGCTGCCAGTGTCCTTCTTTTTTAGTCTCAGATCAGCCTTTACAGCCTCTTTTTTATTAATTTGCGGCCATGATCCTAAGCGATACGCATACTCATTTATATTACGAAACTGACCCGGAAAAACTCGCCGGTTTAATGGAGAGATGTCTTGAAAACAAGGTGGAAAGACTCTTTCTTCCGAATGTCGATTCCTCTTCAATGGCACTGGTGTTTGGCCTTGCGGAGAAGTATCCTGCTAACTGTTTTCCTATGCTTGGATTGCATCCCTGCGATGTAAAGGAAAATTATCATGCGGAGCTTGAGCTTATTCATAAAGCTATCGGTCAGAAGAAGATATATGCGGTCGGGGAGATTGGAATTGATCTGCACTGGGATAAATCCACACTTCCTATCCAGCAGGATGCCTTCCGGAAACAAATCGCCTGGGCAAAGGAACTTGATTTACCCATTGTGATCCATTGCCGGGAAGCCTTTGACGAAATATTTGAAATTCTTACCGAGCTGAAGGATGAAAAGGTCCGCGGGATCTTCCATTGTTTTACCGGCACTTCAGAGCAGGCCCGGAGAGTTATCGCACTGGGGTTCTATTTAGGGATCGGCGGTGTTCTAACTTATAAGAATGCCGGTTTGGATAAAGTGATTTCCGATATTGAACTTGAGCATATTGTTCTTGAAACTGATTCCCCATATCTTCCGCCGGTACCTCACCGCGGAAAACAAAACGAGAGCAGCTACCTGGTTCATATTGCACAGAAGCTGGCCGACATCAAACAAACCTCAGTCACAGAGGTAGCCCGGATCACCACTGAAAATTCGAAAAAGATCTTCGGAATTTAGCGTTTTGACTTGTTTCATTCTTTATTGAAAGGAGAAATTGGCATATGCCTGCTTTTTTTATCTTTACGGACCTTTAGCCAAAAAACATGACCAATGTTCTGATTATATATACCGGCGGGACGATCGGTATGGTGATCGACCCGGAAACGGGAGTTCTCATTCCCTTTAATTTCGATCAGATCAAGGATCATGTTCCTGAATTAAAAAGACTGAACTATCAGTTCAGGGTTCAATCATTTGATCCGCTGATAGATTCATCCAATATGAGTCCGGAGATCTATAAGGAACTGGCCCTGCTGATCCAAAGGGATTATGATAAGTACGATGGATTTGTAGTTCTTCACGGTTCTGATACGATGGCCTTTACCGCTTCAGCTCTTAGCTTTATGATCGAAGGTTTGGATAAGCCGGTGATCTTTACGGGCTCACAGTTACCCGTGAACGGGATACGTACAGATGCAAAAGAAAACCTGATAACAGCCCTTGAAATTGCAGCAGAAAAACGCAGGGGCAAGGCGATGGTGCCTGAGGTATGTATTTATTTCGATTATAAGTTGTTTCGCGGCAACCGCTCATTTAAATATAATTCGGCTAAGTTTGAAGCTTTCAGATCGCCTAATTATCCCATACTTGCAGAAGCGGGCGTTCACCTGAAGTTCAATAAAAACGATATCATTAAGCCCGGTCCGGGTCCTGTAAAATTTCATACTAGGCTTGACAGCGCGATCGGGATCCTGAAATTATATCCCGGGATAAGTCCGCAAATAGTTAAAGCAGCCCTTTCGGCGGATTGTAAAGCGGTGATCATGGAGACGTTTGGCTCAGGAAACACTTCAACCGAAGAATGGTTCCTCGACCTTCTGCGCGAAGCGATCAGCAATGGTAAGCTAATCCTGAATATCTCTCAGTGCAAGGTTGGCACCGTTGAACTGGGGCGCTACGAAACAAGCAGGCAGCTAAGGGAAATGGGGGTGGTAAGCGGCTATGATATGACATTTGAAGCTGCTGTGACTAAGCTGATGTACCTGCTGGGAAATGTTAAGAGCATGAAAAAAATCGCTCAGCTCCTGGAAACTGATTTAAGGGGAGAGCTCACGGTTTCTTAGTTTATTGTTGGTGCAGAGGGATTAAGGTTCGCCTGCCCTCTTCCCCAAATGAACCATTCCGGTTAATTTATCCCTGATAATTTTAGGATAGTGATTATTGTTTTTTTTTAATAGGTTTATTTAACCAAACCGTTAAAAATGCAAACTTCCGATTATATTGTTTTCTTCGTTTATTTTATCATTGTCAGCAGCTATGGCCTGTATGTGTACAAACACAAAAAACATGAAAACTCTAAGGACTATTTTCTCGCTAAAGGATCGCTGACCTGGTGGGCCATTGGGGCCTCCCTGATCGCTTCGAATATATCTGCAGAGCAATTTATCGGAATGAGCGGTTCAGGGTTTACCATGGGACTTGCAATTGCCGCTTATGAGTGGCTTGCCGCCATAACCTTACTGATCGTTGCCGTATTTTTTATTCCGATCTATATCAAGAATAAGATCTATACGATGCCCCAGTTTTTGAAAACCAGATATAATGATACGGTAGCAATGATAATGGCTGTTTTCTGGCTTTTATTATATGTAATTGTAAATCTGACCTCTATATTATACCTGGGAGCCCTTGCAATCAGCAGCATTTCAGGACTTGATCTGGGATTTTGTATGATGGGCCTTGCAATATTTGCAATCGTAATAACCCTGGGGGGAATGAATGTGATTGGGTACACGGATGTTATCCAGGTTGTATTTCTTGTACTGGGAGGGCTAGTAACCACCTACCTTGCCCTGGATCTTGTGGCAATCCATTACGGATCGAGCGGAGCTTTAAACGGGTTTAACCTGATGACAGAGAATTCCGGCGATCATTTTAAAATGATCTTCCAAAAGGGGGATCCGTATTTCATGGACCTGCCGGGCCTTGCGGTTCTGGTAGGCGGGATGTGGATCGTTAATCTTAATTACTGGGGATGCAACCAGTATATTACCCAGAGGGCTCTGGGTGCAGATTTGCAAACAGCACGCAGCGGGTTGCTGTTCGCCGCCTTCATAAAGCTCCTGATGCCTGTAATCGTTGTTCTTCCGGGGATTGCCGCTTATGTATTATACAAGGAAAATGTATTTACCACAGAAATGACACTGAATGGGGAAGTGGTGGGTGACCGTGCTTATCCCGTTCTCCTTAATCTGCTTCCTGTAGGATTGAAAGGACTGGCATTTGCGGCCTTAACAGCTGCAGTGGTAGCATCACTTGCAGGCAAGGCAAACAGTATTGCAACCATTTTCACACTTGATATTTACAAGAAGAAGCTCAATCCGGAGGCAGATGAGAAGAAGCAGGTTCAGGTAGGCAGATGGGTAATCATCACCTCCATGGTCATAGCTGTAGCTATTGCACCTTACCTTGGAATCGATAAAAAAGGCGGGTTCCAGTATATCCAGGAATACACTGGTTTTGTTTCCCCGGGAATATTTGCCATGTTCCTTCTGGGCTTCTTCTGGAAGAAAACAACCTCAAATGCTGCCTTATTTGCAACCATAGGAGGCTTTATTTTATCGGTATTGTTTAAGGTCTCGCCTTTGTATATGGATCTTGAATTTCTGTACCCACTGGGATTCGCGGTTCCAAATGCAGAAGGGATCTATGAAATTCCCTTCATAGACAGGATGGGTTTTGTATTCCTGATCTGCGTGATCGTAATGTATTTCATTAGCATTTACGAGAACCGCAAAGGCCTGATACCAAACGGACTTAAAGTGGACAGCAGTATGTTCCGCACATCCCCTTCCTTTACAGTAGGGGCGCTGATTGTATTGGGAATTGTTGTTGCACTGTATAGTATATACTGGTAGAGATAAAGAAATGAATTCATATTTATAATAGTTCAGCAATGAAAAATGACCCAAGAGAAAGAATAGCTGGGTTACCTTTGGATCATAAACTTGTTTAAGATCGGGTCCAAACCTAAGAAAAACAGCCGTAAGCTTTATACCAGATTTTTTTATCTCTTTTTTGCTTAGTTAAATGTTATAGCAAAAAAGAGATATTTTATGATTCATACTGCAGGATTCTTATTATGTGCTTCTATAATTTTTTATGCAGGTAAAAATCTTTCCCATTACGGCAATCTCTTAGCTGAAAAAACAGGCTTAAGCCGTGGCTGGATCGGGTTAATTTTAATGGCTTCTGTGACGTCTATGCCAGAGCTCATCGTTGGTATAAGCTCCTCTGCATTTGTTCAATCTCCCGATCTTGCCGTTGGAGATATTTTGGGAAGCTGTGCCTTTAATCTGGGGTTACTGGCCATGCTGGATGCATTTGTACCCAAACATCAGCCTCTTTTCGGGATTGCTTCTCCAAGTCATATGTTCAATACGGGATTAAGCATTATATTAATGGTTTTGGTTGGATTTGCTCTTTTTCTTCCAAATGATTATGCTGTTACACCCTGGATTGGCTTATCAAGTATTTTTTTTGTGTTAGTCTATTCTGTTTCCATACGGGTGATCTATAAAAATGAGAAGCACCAGAATCCTATTGGGGCAGGCCAAGGAGTTAATTCCGGGGATACAGAACGGAAAAGTTTACAAAAACTCATTATCATTTATGCTGTTTATGCATTTATCATTATCGTAGCAGCATTAGCACTCCCTTTTTTGGCCAGCCATATTGCTGACGCGACCGGCTTGGGGAAATCATTTGTAGGTACCTTTTTCCTGGCTATATCTACCTCTCTTCCTGAGATTGCTGTTTCTATTGCCGCTGTAAGAATGGGGTCTGTCGACCTTTCAGTTGGCAATCTATTAGGCAGTAATATTTTTAATGTTCTCATTCTGGCTGTTGATGATTTATTTTACACAAAAGGATTGATATTGAAGGATGCATCAGAATTTCACCTGATATCCGTATTTAGTACCATAATGATGGCAGCAGTGGTGATCATCGGTTTGAGTTATAGAGCAAAAGGTAAACGTTATTTACTGGCCTGGGATTCCGCTGCCATCTTTATGATATACTTTATTAACCTTATTTTACTATACCATTTTACCTCAAGAGATGTCTTAGGGAATTTATTAAATTAAGGGGTAAGTCTAAATTAATATCGGGTAAGAAGGAAGGCTGCACTTACACACTTCCCGATCTTATTCAGTTCAAGGTAAATCCTCTACAGAAATGAATGAAGTGTGGTCTTAGGAAGCGACATTACTTTCCAGATTTTCAGGGCGGGCAAATCATCGATCATGAAAGTTAAGATTTTAATCTTTCAGATTTTTAGTGCGTAATACCTGATTCAGGCCTGTATCAATATTAAATTCCATGGTATGGAGCACTAAGGCATTGTAGCTATTCCTGGCCCGGAAGGTATGTACGATACGATACCATTTAACTTTCGGTTTATGGATCATTGCCAGGCTATCGATTGCTAACTGACGCAATTTATCCATATGGTCATAATAGCCCTGGGAATCTTTGAGTTCATAATCCTGAAAATTATTTCCCATGTCGGTTATGGCCTGGGAACTGCCGAATACCGGAAGCTCATAATATCCGGGATCGTCCCGGTAATCCGTCATTACAGTATCCATCTTTTCAAACTTAACCGCTTCATAGCTCCGGGGATCATCCAGGGTACTGTCTAAATAATGCCGGATCAGCGTATCTGCTTTCTGTTCTGCCGTCAGCTCCGTTTGGTTTGAGCAGCCGGTTATAAATATTAAAGGCGAAAACAGAATTAAAAAGATCTTCATTGCGATAATATTTTTGATCAGGCAATTAAGGTTATGGGTTATGGGTTACGGGTTATGGGTTATGGGTTAATTCGTCGGAAATGAATACATAGCTGTGCAATTCTAAGATAATGAAAAAATGTCTATTAAAATTTCTCTAATAAGCTTTAATTTCTAGGTTTCCCGAAGGGGCTTAATTCAGGCATGATCCTGAATTAACAATTAAAGGCAGTAATAGGAGAAGGATCAATCCTAATGTTTTGTGGCATATTGACAGGCTTTTCACTGACAAAAGCCCGGTTAATTTGGAAGAAATATGGAGTAATAGCGATCACACAAAAATTGCAGCATATCTTTTATTTACTCTTTCTGGCATAGGCGCAGGTATAGCATACCTTACAGGCGAATCTGCTGAAGAAATTGTAAAAGACATGCAGGGAGTTTCGGAAAATATTATTGAACAGCATGAGGATTTTGCACTTTATGCTTTAACCAGTCTTATTGTATTAAGTATATTCTCAATGGTTTCTCTAGTAGTTACTTATAAAAAGTATACTTTATTCAAGTCGATGGCGGGTATTACTCTTTTTGTTTCTCTTGTAAGTTTCGCACTGGTTGTAAGAACCGGATACCTCGGAGGTCAGATCAGGCATTCTGAAATCACAACAGGTGCTGTTCAAAATGAGGGCGGTCAGGAAGAAGATGATGATGATTAAATTTAAAAGGGACGATGGCCACAATCATCTGAAATTAAGCTGAATGGTCAGATAGAGTTTCTGATATCAATTAAAGGGATGCTTGAAAAAGTATCCTTTTTTTGGTTTTTGATTATTCGGTATAGGAGTAAATTCAAAGAACACCTATTGATTTGATCTAAACAATTCATCTATTCCATTTTAACGAAGACCGGGTTTATGCCGAGTCGATATTCTAACCAATGGCGGGGTTGTATGAGGATACAAGAAAGGTGAAACCCTTTCCTTAAAGTTTGATATGTCTATAAATCGTCTGATTTAAACCCAATCCTTTTTCGTGGACGGGCTTCTGCTTTTCGGTCGATCAGTTCATCAAGATAGCGGAAAACAATCTCCATATTTTTGTCCTGATTGTCCAGTTTGGTTTTGATCTTTTCGATTTCCAATCGCAGGTCTGTATTGTCCATGAATATTTGACGGATATGAGTAAATATCCGAATGATCTGTATGTTTACGTTAATTGCCCTGCTGCTGTTTAATACGCTGGATAACATAGCTACTCCTTGTTCGGTAAAAACCATTGGAGAATATTTAATATTCTCCCCCTGTTTCAAGGTGCCATTTTGGCTCCTTGAACTAAAATATTCTTCCAGGGTTAATTCAAACATAAAGTCTTCAGGAAAACGTTCTGCATTTCGTCTCACCTGTCTTTTCATCTGCTTAGTCTCTACCTCATAAAGAGCTGCCAAATCAGTATCTAACATTACTTTTTGATCTCGGATATAATAAATCTGATTCATTATGATTTCATCAGGTATTATCAGCTGTCCCGTCATTTTAGTGTCTGATTATGTTTAAACTTTAAAATAACATATTAAACCTGAGGTCTAAAATTGCGACATCAAATTCCTGATTGGTTTATTTAACGGTAGTTATTCATTTTCTGATTAGACGATTCAGGATAGACTTATAGTCATTGCTGAAAACTGGGTGATCCGCATATTTATTTAGCAAACTTAGTGGAGATGGCGGAAAAGGTGAATAAATAGGGTTTCTGAAAAAATAAAAAAGCCTGCAATCGTTTGACTTGCAGGCTTTTATTTGATTTTGTATTGAAACTGGCGGAGAGGGTGGGATTCGAACCCACGGTACCCTTGCAGGTACACGAACTTTCCAAGCTCGCTCGTTCGGCCACTCTGACACCTCTCCGTAAGGGATGCAAAAGTATCAAAATTTCAGAAAAAATAAAGCGTTTTTCAAATTTAAAAAGGAGTGCATGCTCCCGGCTGCTACTTTAGTTCTGGAATAATCCCGCATTTTCAATATGTTTGCACAATTAATCATAATGAATAAACGGTTTCAGAATTAATGCTGAGTCTCGACGAGATCAAAAAACCCATCGCCGGAGAACTGGACGCTTTTGAGGAGAAGTTCAAAGCTTCTATGCAAAGCTCGGTTCCGCTTCTTGACAGGATTACACATTATATCGTAAAACGTAAAGGCAAGCAGATCCGTCCGATGTTTGTTTTCTTTTCTGCCAGTCTTTGCGGTGGAATAAAAGATGCAACTTATCGGGGAGCTTCACTTGTTGAACTGTTGCATACAGCCACCCTGGTTCATGATGATGTGGTTGATAATTCCTATCAGCGGCGTGGATTTTTCTCGATCAACGCCTTATGGAAAAATAAGATCGCTGTTCTTGTCGGTGATTTTCTGCTTTCAAAGGGCCTGCTTTTATCCATAAATAACGGTGATTTCGAGTTGTTAAAGATCGTTTCCGAAGCGGTAAAACAAATGAGCGAAGGGGAGCTTCTCCAGATTGAAAAGGCAAGACGCCTGGATATTGATGAGAAGATCTACTATGAAGTGATCCGTCAGAAAACCGCTTCTCTGATCGCTTCCTGTTGTGCATGCGGTGCAGCCTCTGCAGGTGCCGATGCTGAAACTGTTGAGAAAATGCGCTTATTTGGTGAAAAGGTGGGGATTGCTTTTCAGATCAAGGATGATCTCTTTGATTTCGGTACGGATGCCATCGGTAAACCTCTGGGAATAGATATCAAAGAAAAGAAAATAACCCTTCCATTGATCTATGCCTTGAATCAAACCAGCAGTTCTGAAAAAAGAAGGATCATCAGCCTGGTTAAAAATCATAATGAGGATTCTGAAAAGATTTCCGAGATAATTGATTTTGTCCGCAACAGCGGAGGAATGGCTTATGCAGCGTCTCAGATGGAGATCTACCAGCAGGAAGCCTTTACTATATTAAATTCACTGCCTGAGCATAGTTCGCGTGATGCCCTGCAGCAATTGGTTCTGTTCACTACAGAGCGAAAAAAATAAACATGTCAAACGAATATATATTTTTCGGCAGCTTTCTGCTCTTTATTATCATGGTGCTTTCTATCGACCTAGGGGTCTTTAATAAGAAGGATCATAAAGTGAGTCTGAAAGAGGCGGCCATTATGAGTTTTATCTGGGTAAGCTTTGCCCTCGGCTTTTACTTTGTTTTACTTACAGAAGGGGAGATCCTTCACGGTATTCAGAACTATGAGCAGCTCAAAGAGGTTACGGTTAAGCATTTCCATAATATCAGTCTGATCCCCGGAAACTATGCAGAAAGTCTAAGCCTGTATAAACAAAATTTAGCCCTTGAATTCCTGACGGGTTATGTGATTGAATATGCTTTGTCGGTTGATAATATTTTTGTGATGGTCCTTATCTTTTCTGCCTTCAGTGTTGAAGAAAAGTATTACCACCGGGTATTATTCTGGGGCATTATCGGGGCTGTGCTGATGCGTTTTGTTTTCATATTCCTGGGTTCGACCCTTATCAATGAATTTGGGTGGATACTTTATATTTTCGGAGCTTTCCTGGTCTATACCGGTATCATGATGTTTATTAACAGCGATGAGGAAGAAAAAATCGACACCGAAAATCATAAAGTTGTGCGGTTTGCCTCTAAGTACTTTTCCGTTTATCCGGAATACGTGGGAAACAAATTCTTCATAAAAATTGACGGAAAAAGAATGGTTACGCCCCTTTTTATCGTTCTTCTAATCGTTGAATTTACCGATCTGATTTTTGCAGTGGATTCAATTCCTGCAATATTTGCAGTGACCAAAGATCCTTATATCGTATTTTTCTCAAATATTTTTGCCATACTCGGTCTGAGAAGCATGTTTTTCCTGCTTGTGAATGTGATCCACAAATTCCATTACCTGAAGCTTGGATTGTCTGTTCTGCTTGTTTTTATCGGAGTGAAGATGCTTGCTCATCACTGGTTAAGCTTGTGGGGTTTTACCACAATGCATTCCCTGTTTATTATCCTGCTAATTCTAACCAGCAGCATAGTGGCATCTCTTATGTTCCCTAAGAAGAAAGGTCTTCCGGATTGATCAGATCATTTTCAGAATCTCATCTACATAGGTACGGTCGTTAGCAAGTCGTGGCACCTTATGCTGGCCCCCCAGCTTACCCCGGTTTTTCATCCAGTGGTAAAAGGTTCCGTCCTGCACCACATGAACCAGCGGACGTCGAAGGGCCATGTCTTTAAAGCGTTTGGCATCATAATCTGAATTGATCTCCCTCAGCGTCTGATCCAGCACATCGGTAAACTTCTCAATATCATCAGGCCTTTGTTCAAATTCAATGATCCATTCATGGCCTCCAGCATCATTTCCCTGGAAATAGATAGGACAGGCGGTGTAATCCCTGATAATGGCACCAGTCTCTTTGCAGGCATTTGACAGACCTTTTTCCGCATTGTCGATGATCAGCTCCTCGCCGAATGCATTAATAAAATGTTTGGTGCGCCCGGTGATCCGGATACGATGCGGTGAAAGTGAAGTGAATTTAATCGTATCACCGATCATATATCGCCATAGACCCGCATTTGTGGAAATTATAAGGGCATAGTTCTTATTCAATTCAACCTGGTCAAGATTAAGGGTTTTCGGGTTTTCCTTATGAATATCTTCCATAGGTAGAAATTCATAATAGATACCATAATCCAGCATAAGAAGCATTTCTTCTGAATTCGGCTGATCCTGAATGCCGAAAAATCCCTCCGATGCATTATAAGTTTCCAGATAATACATATCTGGGGAGGGGATCAGTTTTTTAAACTGTTCCCGGTAAGGATTGAAATTAACCGCTCCGTGGAAATAAAATTCCAGATTTGGCCACACTTCCAGTAAATTATCCTTTCCTGTTATCTCTAATATGCGTTTGGCTAAAACCAGATTCCAGGTTGGCACTCCTGAGATATTAGTAACATTTACGCCGATGGTGGCGCGGGCCATTTTTTCAACCTTTTCTTCAAAATTGTCCATCAGGGCGATAGACATATCCGGGGTACGGTAAAATTCTGCCCAGAAGGGCAGGTTCTTTATCAGCACAGCCGAAAGGTCCCCATAACAGGAATCTGCATTTAACTGATTGATCTGATGGCTGCCGCCTAAAACCAGGCATTTCCCAGTGAAGATCTTGGTATCCGGACGGTTATCGCAGTAGATTGTCAACAGGTCCTTACCACCCTTAAAATGACACTCCTCGAGTGATTCTTCACTGACGGGGATAAATTTACTGCGGTCATTTGTTGTACCGGATGATTTGGCGAACCATTTAATTTCCGAAGGCCAGAGCACATTCTGCTCCCCGCTGAGCATCCGCTCTATATAGGGCTTTAAGGTGTCATAATTCTGAATAGGTACACGCTCTTTATATTGTTCCTGATTATAAATGGTTGAATAACCATGGGCTTTACCCCATTCTGTATTTTGCGCCGCGGATATAAGTGTCTGAAACCATTCATCCTGCACATCGTATGGATATTTAATGAAGAGCTCGATCTGATGCATCCGCTTCTTCATTATCCAGGTAAATATGGAATTAACTATTGTCATAAATAAAATGGGGATATTCCTGGTTTAAAGCAGCTTCTTTTTACGCAGTTCAAAATTCCTTCCAAGGTAGAATTTTTTAGCTACCTCGTTGTTAGCAATTTCCTGGGGAGTTCCTGTAAGCATGATCTTTCCCTCCGCCAGTAAATAAGCCCTGTCTGTTATGGAAAGCGTTTCCTGAACATTATGGTCTGTGATCAGAATGCCGATATTCCGTAATTTGAGGCGGGCAACTATGGTTTGGATCTCTTCCACAGCAATGGGGTCAACCCCGGCAAATGGCTCATCAAGCAGTATGAAATGCGGATCTGCGGCCAGGGCCCTTGCAATCTCTGTCCTCCGTCTTTCCCCTCCAGATAACAGGTCGCCTCTGTTCTTCCTTACTTTATGCAGACTGAACTCCTCGATCAATTGTTCCAGTTTAGATCTTTGCTCCTCCTTGCTGAACTTTGTCATTTCCAGCACCGCCTTAATATTATCCTCCACAGTGAGTTTTCTGAATACAGAAGCTTCCTGGGCCAGATAACCAATGCCTTTCTGCGCCCGCCGGTACATGGGATCTTCTGTAATATCGTCGTCATCCAGGTATACATGGCCTTCATTTGGCCTTATCAGCCCGACGATCATATAAAATGAAGTTGTTTTACCTGCTCCATTCGGACCCAGCAAACCAACTATTTCACCTTGTGCTACATGAAAGGAAACATTATTAACGACAGTTCGCTGTTTATATTTTTTTACTAGGTTCTCGGCCTTCAGGATCATTGTACTTTGCTTGTTTGAACTGTTTGAACTGGCCTTATCCCTTTGATATTCAATTGTATTGATTTTTTTTCCTGCCAGGTATTATCTTCAATTGTATAACAAATATCAAAAGGCGTTCCGGTATTAATGAGCTGAAGATATTCGCTCAGACCAAAACCTATGCAATTATAGTAAGTTGAATCGTCTTGCCGGACATTCATTTTCAAATGTTTATCCCCAACTACTGATGGTGGACCGTAAGTATAGACATTTCTGCTTAAAAACACAGGGGACATATTCTGAGGTCCAAAGGGCTCAAACTGTTTTAAAATACGGAAAAACCGTGCATCAATTTTCCCTAATGGAATCTCGGCATCAATTGTTATGGCCTGGATAAGAAGTTCCTCGGGGATCGTTCTGGACACGACCTCCTCGAAACGCTGCTTAAAGGCCGGGATGTTTTCTGTTTTCATTGTTAATCCCGCGGCGTATTTATGGCCCCCAAACTGTTCCAGCAACTCGCTGCATTCGCTTAAAGCTTCATACAGATCAAATCCGGCAACAGATCTTGCCGAGCCTGCCGCATAACCATTTGAATGTGTCAGAACGATAGTAGGGCGGTAATATTTTTCCGTCAGACGGGAAGCCACAATTCCGATAACCCCTTTATGCCAGTCATCTTTATACACCACGGTCGTTTTGCGGGCCATCAGAACCGGATCGGCATCGATCATAGCTAAGGCCTGTTCAGTGATTTGACTGTCATGTTCCTTACGTTCTGTATTTTTTATGTTGATCACCTGACCCTTTTCAAAGGCAAAAGCATCATTATCTGCTATCAGCAGATTAACTGCATGTTTAGCGTCATCGATCCTTCCGGCGGCGTTAATTCTCGGACCTATAGTGAATACTACATCTGTGATCGTAAGGTTTTCCTTTCTTCCAGAAATATTCATTAGGGCAGTTAGTCCTTTGCAGGGCTCAGAATTTAATTTCTGCAGACCGAACCATGCCAGAGTACGGTTCTCGCCGGTAATGGGGACGATATCCGAAGCAATGCTGACTGCAACCAGGTCAAGGTAGCAGGTGATATGTTCGAATGGAATACCGTTCCTCTGTGCATAGGCCTGGATCAGCTTAAATCCGACACCGCATCCCGAAAGTTCTTTATAGGGATAATCACAGTCGGCACGTTTAGGATCGAGAACTGCAACCGCAGCAGGAAGTTCATCACCCGGAAGGTGGTGGTCACAAATAATAAAATCTATTTTTTTGGAATTTGCATAAGCTATTTTATCCAATGATTTAATTCCGCAATCCAGGGCAATGATAAGTGAATATCCATTATCCGAGGCGTAGTCGATTCCTTTTGAAGAGATGCCATAGCCTTCCAGATACCGGTCGGGAATGTAAAAATCAATTCTGGAATGATATTTTTTCAGAAAGCTAAAAAGCAGGGCAACGGAAGTCGTGCCGTCTACATCATAATCGCCGTATATCAGAATGCTCTCCTCTGATTCAATTGCCTTGCTGATACGGGTAACTGCGCGGTCCATGTCCTTCATCAGAAAAGGGTCATGCAGATGCATAAGATCAGGCCTGAAAAAATCACGGGCTTCCTCGAAATTATTGATACCCCGTATAATAAGGAGGCTGGCTAAAACTTCATCGATCTTCAGGGATTGCTTTAATTCAGCTACCGAAGCAGCGTTTTGGACCTCCCTTTCCACCCACCTTTTTTGCATATATTTGCCTTGTAAAAGTGTAAAAATAGAATATAACCTTATAATATACAAAGAACTATTGAAAGCATTCGCCTTATTTGAGGGATCGTATTCTGTTGATACCTCAAAGAAATTTATTCCCTTTGATCCGGCTGTTCATGAGACGAAGGACCGCCCCGCTTCCTTATTCATTTATGTTCAGCCATTTTTGGTCAAAACAAGTAAAGATCTCATCATCCTGGATACCGGACTTGGATTTAGAAATGATCAGGGGGAACTGATCATTCATGAAAATATTCGAAAGGCCGGTTACAATCCCGGGGATGTAAGCCTCGTTTTAATGTCGCATCTGCATTTTGACCATTCCGGTGGGATGATAGATGTCAGGGAGGATAATACTTCCCTCACTTTTCCTAATGCAGAGTATATCATTCAAAGAGGCGAATGGGAAACCGCTTACAGTAAACCATCTAAATCCTATAAAACAGAAATATTTGATTTCCTGCAGCGCAGCGGTAGTGTCCGCTTTATCGAGGGAAGCGGTTCGCTGAATGCAGAGATCTCTTACGAACTTACCGGCGGACACTGTGAATATCATCAGGTATTCCTGATAAAGGAGGACAATGAAACGATCTTCTATGGAGGGGATATTCTTCCTGAGCCTGAACAGCTGCAGCGAAAATTCATGGCTAAATATGATTTTGACGGCAGGAGATCAATGGAGCTGCGGCAGGAGTATGGAATCCGGGCAGCAAAAGAAAACTGGCAATGCCTGTTTTACCATGCCAGAACCAAAGCCATTGGAAGGGTGAAACTTGAAAACGATACGTTCAGGATATAAACAGGGAAGGTAATAAAGCAAAAAATTAGTATTTCCTAAGCTGTTTTCCGGCTGCTGAAATACTAATTCTTTAAGTCTGGTTTTTTTAAAGGATTAACCTTTCTTGGCTACCAGATTGACGCTTAATTCAAATTCATCGTCAATTGCGCGGTCGCCGATAGTACTGAAGAAGGTTTTTGAGCGGAACTTAATTTCATATTTCGTACGATCAATCCTGATTCCCTTAGCTACAGCTACCACCAGTCCTTTTTGCTGTTTAACCGTGGCAGGAAAGGTCAGGGCATGGGTAATCTCCTTAATAGTCAGGTTGCCCGTAATATTTACTCTGTTTGCGCCTGCAGGAGTAACATTTGTGATCTCAAATTTCGAGGTCGGATGTTTAACAGCAGAGAAGAAATCTTCTGATTTTAAATGGGTTGTTACCCGGTCATTATCTGAAGTTATGCTGGGCATAATCATTGTGAAGCTTCCGCCCTTTAATGATTTTCCATTGTAAATAAGGTTCCCCTGAGCAATTTTAACAGTCCCGGCATGTCCACCGCCAACTTTCTTGGCTGTCCATTCTATAGTTGAACGATCAATATCAACAGTGTAATTATCTACCTTAACAGGCATATTAAATGCCGTTAAGAGGGTCATTCCTATTACCAGGGTGAAAAGTGCGATTAGTTTTTTCATAAATAGTTTGTTAACCGGTTTGACAATTATTGTTGCTAATATATCTAAAGCAATCTCATGTTTAAACATTTAGTCAGTATGTCACCGATATTTTACCAGGGGTATTTCTTTATAGGGCTTGTTTATTTTTTAAAATAGATACGGAAAGTGGTGCCTACATCAGGGATACTATCCACTTCAATCTTTCCATCCAGGGCTTCAATCTGGGACTTTATAATATAAAGGCCGAGGCCTTTACCTTCTATTTTTGGATGATATCGCTGATAAAGTCCGAATATCTTTTTTCCGAATTTCTCCATGTCAATACCCAATCCATTATCGCTGAAATATAAAATGGTATGGTCCCTTTTATTGACAGTTTTTAAACTGATCAGCAATTGACGGTCATCGGATTTATATTTAAGCGAATTGGTCAGCAAATTAATTAAAATGCTGTTTAAAGCACGTTTTGGGAAATAGATCTTCTGACATTCGGAAAAGTCGCATGCTATCTTACCTCCGGAATTGTTAACCTGACTTTCAATACTTTTTAGGATAAGGTTGAGTTCATTTTCAAGATCCAATACTTCCTTTTTTATCTGATCATCTGATTTACATGCAACTATTTCTATCAGATCATTCAAGGTTTCATTTAACTGGTGAACGCAATAATTTATCTTTTGATCGATCTCTTTACGCATCCCATCAGGTGCATTTTCCTCCGCCTGCATTTCGGTAAGGCTTATTAAATTGACCAGGGGTGCGCGTAAATTGTGGGAAGCGATATAGGCGAATTTTTCCAGTTCAATATTGCTCTTTCTAAGTTGTTTTGTGAGCTCCTGCAGTTTAATTTCCTTCCCTTTAATAACATCGATATCAAGGTGGGTTCCAAGTACGTGGCTCGCTTTCCCTGTGTCATCGAAACTAACGATCTTGCAGAAAGCAAGAACCCATGTCCAATAGTTTTGACCGGTTTTCAATCGGTAGGCCATATTGTTGGATAATTCTCTGCCCTCGCTGAGCGCAGTCATTCTTTCCTCCACCAGATCATGATCTTCCGGGTGGATAAGATCTATCCAATTGGTTGATTTGGGAAAATCTTTAATTTCGTAACCCAGCATTTTGATCCATTTGGGATCATAATTAAATTTACGTGTAACCAGATTCCAATCCCAAATTCCAAGTCCTGCTGATTCTATGGCCAGTTCAAGCCGCTGCTCGGCACTTTTTCTGGTAAGGATCTCATTCTGCAGGTCTGCGGTCTTCTTTAGTACCAGTTTGCTTAGCTGCCAGTATCCGAAAACTCCAAGAACAAATAAGAGAACCCCGGTCCCCAGGGTGTAAAGCAGAATATCAAAGTAGAGTATTTTTTTGGCTGCCGGGGTTTTGAATATAAAACCATCAATGGTAGCATTTTTCTCAGCAAGCCCCAGTTTCTTGTATATATTCAGGATGTTTTGCCATCTGCCCGGATTGATATGACCTATTTCTACCAGGTCAGATAAAATGAGGCTTCGCATTTCTTTGGCCTCATACATCAGGCTTTCTTTTGTAATCCCACGGTCTTTGACGCCCGGAAGCTTCAAAATAAGGCTGGCAATTTCAGCGGGATGAGACATAGCATACTGCCATCCTTTAATGCTGGCATTATTAAATTTTTCAACCAGCCCTGGTTTCCTGTTGGCCAGATCACGGGAGGTAAAAATGACATCACCGTAAAAATCTAATCCGTAATCCATGGGCTTGATAAGCGTCACCTCATAACCCATATTTCTAAACTGCTGGGGCTCTACGGTACTGTATGCACTTATGGCATCCACTTTCCCATTTACCAGATCCATGTTGGTCCAGGAATGCTTAATCAGGCTTACCCCTTTTAATGGGATTCCTTCAATTAAAAACAATGACTTTAGGATTGACCAACCCTGAGCGTCTGAAGCCATTATTTTTTTGCCTGCAAGATCAGAAGGAGCTTTAATTTTGCTGTCTTTCATTGTAATAAAGACATACGGTGAATGCTGGAAAATAACAGAAGTTACAACGACAGACTTTTTTTCAACATGTGACAGAATGATATCGGATCCGGTTATTCCGAAATCGGCATGTCCCTCAGTAACCATATTTACCGGTGTAATTTGAGAACTGCCTTCTAAAAGTTCCACGTCTAAACCTGCCTCTTTATAATATCCTTTCTCCTTAGCCGCGTAATAGCCGGCAAACTGGAACTGGTGAAGCCATTTTAGCTGGAGTTTTATTTTCTGAGAACCCTGAGCCCCGGCCTGCAATGGAAGTAATAACCCCGTCATCAGAGTGCAAATGAAATACACGAATAGATGAAAATTAATTTTCATCAGATTATTCGTTTTTATTTCCTTCATTCATGCGTAACTAATTATAATAAAGCAGGTTAAATATTGCACCGGGTATAATATACAAATGAATAGCCTTTAAATAAAAAATACCTTGCTTTTTTAGCAAGGTATTTTTTATTTAGTCAAATACAAGACTATTGGCCTTTAAATCAGGCGGTCTCCTGCATGTAGGATTCGATCGGCGGGCAGGCGCAAACTAATGTGCGGTCACCATGGGTATCATTTACTCTCCCCACAGATGGCCAAAACTTAAATGCCGCCACATATGGAAGGGGAAAAGCGGCTTTTTGACGGCTGTAAGGATGTTCCCACTCATCTGAAGTTACAACAGCGGATGTATGGGGCGCATTCTTAAGGGGGTTATTTATTTTATCTATTGTTCCTTTTTCAACCTCCTCTATTTCAGCTCTGATTGCGATCATTGCATCACAGAAACGATCCAGCTCATGCTTGGGCTCTGATTCTGTAGGCTCTATCATAACGGTTCCAGCCACGGGGAAAGAAACGGTTGGGGCATGGAAACCATAATCCATAAGACGTTTAGCAATATCCGTCACCTCAATTCCAAAACTTTTGAAAGAGCGGCAATCCAGGATCATCTCATGGGCACACCGGCCATTGCTGCCTGAATACAGTACAGGGTATGAACTTTCTAAGCGCGTCTTAATATAATTAGCATTCAGAATAGCATATTTGGTAGCATTGGTTAAACCTTCGCCTCCCATCATAGCAATATAGGCATGTGAGATCAGCAGGATAGATGAGGAACCCCATGGAGCTGATGAGACTGCCGAAATGGATTTCTCGTTCCCAATGCTGATTACTGAATGTCCTGGAAGATAAGGAACAAGGTGCTTTGCAACTCCGATCGGACCCATACCGGGACCGCCTCCTCCGTGAGGGATACAGAATGTTTTATGAAGATTCAGATGGCAAACATCAGCACCAATTCTGGCCGGACTTGTAAGTCCTACCTGTGCATTCATATTTGCTCCGTCCATATAAACCTGTCCGCCATACTGATGTATGATTTCGCAAATTTCAATGATCGATTCTTCAAATACTCCGTGAGTGGAAGGGTAGGTGACCATCAGGCAGGAAAGATCATCCGCATGTTCCATAGCTTTTGCTTTCAGATCGCTCACATCAATATTTCCCCTGTCATCACATTTTACTATAACGATTTTCATGCCGGCCATAGCTGCTGAAGCGGGATTGGTGCCGTGAGCCGATGAAGGGATTAATGCAACGGTGCGTTCCATGTCACCGCGATCCTGGTGATAAGCACGGATTACCATAAGGCCTGCATATTCTCCCTGGGCTCCGGAATTCGGCTGTAAGCTCATGGCTGCAAATCCGGTGATCTCGCTAAGCCATTTATTCAGCTCGGCAAATATATGCATATAACCTCCTACCTGATCGGCCGGAGCAAACGGGTGTATTTTACTGAACTCAGCCCATGTTACCGGAACCATTTCTGAAGTAGCATTGAGTTTCATTGTACATGAACCCAGTGCGATCATGGAATGGCATAAAGACAGATCTTTCGCTTCAAGCGATTTGATATATCTGAGCATCTCATGCTCGGAATGATGTGAATTAAAGAGCGGGTGACTTAAGTAATCAGAAGTGCGTTCCAGTTCAGAGGGCATGCGGCTGCTGATTGCGGATTTTTCTGCATCCATATCCAGATCATAGATATTTTTACCTTTCACTTTCGCAAAAAAGCGGATGATAGTTTTCACATCTTCAAGGGAAGTTGTTTCATCCAGGGAAATGCTCACTGATGAGTCCTTGTAATTCAGGTTAACCTCATTGTTTACTGCCTCTGCATGAATGGAATTAACCAGTTCGCCCAGGTCAAACCTCACCGTATCAAAGAAAAATTCATTTTCCTGTTTAAAGCCCAGTGATTCTAATGAATTTGACAATAAAACAGCTAATCCATGGATGCGTTCCGCAATTAGTTTTATGCCTGAAGGGCCATGATATATCGCGTACATTCCAGCCATTATAGCTAACAGCGCCTGTGCGGTACAGATATTGGAAGTGGCTTTATCTCTGCGGATGTGCTGCTCACGGGTCTGCAAGGCCATACGGAGTGCATAATTCCCGGAATTGTCGATGGTAACACCGATGATCCTTCCAGGAAGGGAACGCTTGTATTCTTCCTTTGTAGCAAAAAATGCAGCATGCGGGCCACCAAAACCCATTGGAACGCCAAAGCGCTGGCTTGAGCCAACTACTATATCTGCTCCCCATTCACCCGGAGGTGTCAGAAGGGCAAGTGCCATTATATCGGCAGCAACCGTAAGTTTAATTCCTTTTTCATGCGCTTTGGATGCGAAATCCGTATAGTTATATACCTCGCCGTTTCCTGCGGGATATTGAACAATAGCACCGAAAAATGTCTCCGTCAATTCAATAGTACGATGATCACCGATACGGATATCAATTCCATAAGGAGCTGAACGTGTTTTTAAAATGTCTATAGTCTGAGGTAATACCTCTTCAGAGACAAAAAATACTTTAGCATCCTGATTTTTTCTCAGGCTGTATTGCATAAACATTGCCTCAGCTGCGGCAGTCCCTTCGTCAAGAAGGGAAGCATTGGCAATTTCCATCCCTGTAAGGTCGATGACCATGGTCTGGAAATTCAGAAGTGCCTGTAAACGACCCTGTGCAATTTCTGCCTGATAGGGTGTATATTGGGTATACCAGCCTGGATTTTCCAGAATATTCCGCTGGATCACTCCGGGGACTATCACATCATGATAGCCCTGTCCTATATAAGATTTAAATACTTTATTTTTTGTGGCAGTCTGCTTAAGATCATTCAGGTAATCGAATTCACTCTTAGCTGCCGGGAGGTCTAATCCGTTTTTCAACCTGATGTTGGGAGGAACTGTTTGTTCTATCAGCTCATCTATGGAATTAACGCCTAAAATGTCGAGCATTTTAGTAGTATCCTGCTCATTTGGAGCAATATGACGATGCTCAAATTTTTCCTGATAATCTATATTCAATTTCATTAAAGTGGGAGGAATTTTGGTGCCGCAAAAATAAGGATTTTATCCATATCTTTTGATATAGTATTAATTAGAAAGGAAGCGGATCTTCTGCCGGTTAATTGCCTTCAATTATCCACCCTGAATCCTTTTTAAGCTTAAGTTTATACGTTTTTGTAATGAATCCGGCGTTTGAATCGTTGCTTTTAATTAAAGGATAAAACGCGGTTTCAACTTTTTTCAAAGACACTGTTGCTTTAGCGGTCTTATTATTGGTTTTTATGAAATTAACAGGCTTGGCATCATCAAGCAAATAAGATATCGCCTTAACTTCAGCCTTGTCCCTTCTCTGGCTTATAACAAGTGGAGCGGCTTTATCATTAAGTGCCACCAGGTAAACATAGGTGGTGTCTTTTGAAAGAAAAACCTTTTTTTGTTCCTGCAAATCCATTTTAATGAGGCCCTTGTTTTCGAGAACTTTATAAACAGCAAGTTTCTGTTGATCTTTCTGACCTCTGAATTTTAATTCGCCAAAGTCAAAAGATGTGCTCTTGAATTCAGGGTTGCTTTCCAGGTAGTTTTCAATTACAGCGGAAGCTTCATTTTCATTTATTGTGGTTTCATCCTTACAGCTGTTCAGGCTGAATAATATCAGTATGCAGGTAAAAAGTAAATGTGATCTCTTCATATGGCGTTAATGCTTAAATAAATATAAGATATTTGGATTTAAACTTCGTTTAAAGAACCTCGATCAGGAAGCTTTCAGTTTTTTCTTTTAATACTCCAAAAGAAATGATATTCTCTTCCGGTATTCCATTAGACCTTAATATATCCTCAAACGCTGCAGTTCCGGATTCCTGAACAGCCACTAGCAGGCCTCCGCTTGTCTGGGGATCCGCCAGTATATGTTTCTGATGATCTGTGATTGATTTTACCTTATGTCCATAGCTGGCCCAGTTTCGAAGAGTCCCACCGGGAACAGAACCCTGGTCAAGATATTCATTAAGGATCTTGATTTTCGGAACCTTTGAAAATTCAATATCGGCTTGCAGATTACTTCCTTCACACATTTCGGAGAGATGGCCCAGCAAGCCAAAACCAGTGACATCAGTCATGGCCTTCACCGAATCAAGCCTGCCTAAAACTTCACCAATCCTGTTCAGCATAATCATACTGTCGGGTGCAATATTGGCATGTTCGGGTCTTAGCAAGCCCTTCTTTTGTGCAGTAGTTAGTATGCCAACGCCTAAAGCTTTGGTCAGATAGAGTCTGCAACCCGCCAGGGCACTCGAATTCTTTTTTAAATTCCTTATGTCTATTATACCATTTACCGCCAGCCCGAATACAGGTTCAGGGCAGTCAATGCTGTGTCCGCCCGCCAGGGTAATTCCGGCTTCAGCGCATACTGCCCTTGATCCTTCCAGGACTTTTTGAGCCACTTCGGGGGATAATTTATCAATGGGCCAACCCAGGATAGCTATAGCAAGTACAGGCTTTCCGCCCATGGCGTATACATCGCTGATGGCATTGGCAGAGGCAATCCGTCCAAAATCATAAGGATCGTCAACAATCGGCATGAAGAAATCTGTGGTTGAGATCAATGCAGTTCCGTTCCCCAGATCCAATACTGCAGCATCATCCCGGGTATCATTCCCCACCAGGAGGTTGGGCTGAATTAAAGATTTTATGGGGCTGTGAAGGATTTTATCCAGTATTGCCGGACTGATCTTACAGCCGCAGCCGGCGCCGTGTGAGTATTGTGTTAATTTTACAGTATTAGAATCCATTATTATTGAGACTGTCAGTTAATTTATTGGTTTTAATATACTTAAGCAGAGCAGAAGCATTGCTGGCTGCGTTTATGGTTTTGCATTCGATTTCGTGTATGCTGGCTTCTGGTCTTTTGCTTTGGCCCAGGCTGTAGGTTTTATCATAATAAACCAGGACAATCCTGATAAAATCAGCCATCCGGTTTTCCCGGATCGCATTAACGGCATCACGTGTCTGTTCCGGTCCAAGTCTTTTCCCGATTCGCAAAGTGCTCTCAATAAGGAAATCAATATCCAGCTTTCCATACTCTTCAACAAGGAAGTTTATTCGCTTTTGGGATGGAACCTCCATTTTTATAACGGGCGCTGTGCGCATCTGATCAAACAGTGAATTGGGGATCATGCGCCTTCCGATGAAATGGCTTTCATCTTCCAGCCATAAAGGCTGGCTGCCGTCAGTTTTACTCAACTCAGCTGCAAGGAGATTTTCAAAATGCTCCTGGCTGGGCTGAACCAGTTTACCGATCAGGCCGTATGATGATCCGCGGTGCTGAGCCAGTCCTTCAAGATCAATAACCTGCTGCCCCCGTTCTTTTAACTCGTATAGGATCTGAGTTTTTCCCGAACCTGTCATTCCTCCCAAAATTATAATGGGATAGGTCCTGGGAAATTGATCCAGTACCCAGTTGCGGTATCTTTTATAACCTCCCTCAAGGAGGAAAACTTCAAATCCATATAGATTCAGGGCCCATGCCATAGCACCGCTGCGCATACCGCCCCGCCAGCAATGGACCATTATCCTTTTGTCGGGGGCAATTTCCAGGGCTTGTTTAATAAAACCCGACCATTTTGATCCGGTCAGATCAAACCCCAGAAGTATAGCCTCCTCACGCCCGCGCTGTTTATAAGTTGTCCCCACCTTAACCCTTTCTTCATTGGAAAAAATGGGCAGGTTATGGGCTCCGGCAATATGGGCATGCTCATATTCCAGCGGAGTTCTTACGTCGATAACGGGTATTGCCGGAGCCAGGTTAAGGAAATCAGCAATATCTAGTGTGTGGATCATTTATATCAATGAGCCCCGGGCTTTAATTGCAAGACAGGGGAATGTTTGTGAGAATTAACTCAATTCAGCTGGTTTAAGTACATCTGAATAGTATTTTCCAGGCCATAGTAAAGAGAATCGCAAATCAGTGCATGTCCGATACTCACTTCAAGGAGGGCAGGGAGGTTTTGTGAAAAATATTTCAGATTATGCAGGTCAAGGTCATGTCCGGCGTTTAAGCCCAGACCATGTTCACCTGCTGTTTCCGCTGCATGAATATAGGGGAGGACCGCCTGTTCCTTATCGAGGTGGTATCCATGGGCATAGGCTTCCGTATATAGTTCAATCCGGTCTGTTCCTGTACTTGCAGCGGCTTCTATCATTTCCCGGGCCGGATCTACAAAGATTGAAACCCTGATACCTTCCGATTGAAATAAAGAAATAATTTCCTTCAAGTATGATTGATGCTTGATGGTATTCCATCCATGGTTTGAAGTCAGCTGCCCCCCGGCATCCGGAACCAGGGTTACCTGGGCAGGCTTATTGGCTAAAACCAGATCTACAAACTTTTGCTCCTTCGGATTCCCTTCAATATTAAATTCCGTATTGATCACTTCTTTCAGATCGAACACATCCTGGTAGCGTATATGTCTTTCATCCGGTCGGGGATGAACCGTTATTCCCTGCGCACCAAAGCGTTCTGCGTCAAGCGCCACTTTAATCAGCTCAGGATTATTGCCTCCCCGTGAATTACGCAGAGTGGCTATTTTGTTGATGTTGACAGATAGTTTAGTCATTTTCTTCTAAAAATCTCAGACAGTATCCGGATAGATCCCAAAGATAATAAAAAGCCATTATATGAAGTCCAAACAGGTACAGCAATAGCTTTTTGATGAATTGTCCGGAGAACAGGGTCCGGTCCAAAAAAAGAAACCCTTCCATACGGGATGGAAGGGTTTCTTCAATATATCAGATATTTATTCTGCGTATTGCAGAATACTAGTATCTGTAGGTATCCGCTTTAAACGGGCCTTCCACAGGAACACCTATATAATCCGCCTGATGCTTATCAAGTACTTCAAGTTCAACGCCGATTTTGGCTAAATGTAAACGGGCTACTTTCTCATCCAGATATTTTGGAAGAACATAAACCTGGTTCTCATATTTATCTGTGTTAGTCCACAGTTCCAATTGAGCTAAAGTCTGATTTGTGAATGAATTAGACATTACAAATGAAGGGTGACCAGTTGCACAGCCTAAATTTACCAGACGGCCTTCAGCAAGAATAATGATGTCCTTACCGTTGATCGTATATTTATCAACCTGAGGCTTGATCTCAATTTTGGTGTTTCCGTAATTGCTGTTCAACCAGGCCATGTCGATCTCATTATCAAAATGACCGATGTTACAAACTATCGCCTTGTCTTTTAAAGCCAGGAAATGTTCCCCGCGTACGATATCACAGTTACCTGTAGTGGTAACAACGATATCAGCTTCTTTAATGGCTGTAGCAAGTTTTTTAACTTCATATCCTTCCATTGCAGCCTGTAAAGCACAGATCGGATCGATCTCAGTGACAATTACACGGACACCCTGTGAGCTTAAAGATTCAGCAGAACCTTTACCAACATCACCGTAACCGCAAACTACTGCAACTTTACCAGCCATCATGACATCAGTAGCACGACGGATTGCGTCAACTAATGATTCACGGCAGCCGTATTTGTTATCAAATTTAGATTTGGTAACTGAATCGTTAACATTGATTGCTGGAAGATGCAATGTTCCGTTTTTCATACGCTCATATAAGCGATGAACACCGGTAGTAGTTTCTTCTGAAAGACCTTTGATTTCAGCAATAAGTTCAGGGAACCTGTCAAAAACCATATTAGTAAGGTCACCACCATCATCAAGGATCATGTTTAATGGCTTACGATCAGGGCCGAAGTGTAAAGTTTGTTCGATACACCAGTCAAATTCTTCTTCATTAAGACCTTTCCAGGCATAAACCTGTATACCAGCAGCAGCAATAGCAGCAGCGGCATGATCCTGAGTTGAGAAAATGTTACATGATGACCAGGTAACTTCAGCCCCTAATTCAACAAGTGTTTCAATTAATACGGCAGTCTGAATGGTCATGTGCAAACATCCTGCGATGCGTGCTCCTTTTAATGGTTTTGATGCTCCGAATTCTTCGCGGAGCGCCATTAAGCCGGGCATTTCTGCTTCAGCCAGGCCAATTTCTTTACGGCCCCATTCTGCTAATGTGATGTCCTTAACTTTGTAAGGTACATAAGTTGTCTCTACTGATGACATAGTTTGATTTTTTAAATTGTTAATTAGCAATAAGTTACATAGATAATTTTAAGCATGTACGGTAATGTATGTGCATAATCTCTTAAAACCTCCCTTATTTTGAGACAAAAGTACTGCATAGTTTTACCATTTCAAAAAATGACTACTTATAGATATTGATTGAATGTAAAATTTCAGGGTCTGCCGCTGTCTGAGAATTTAAATTTTCAATAAGGTTTACAGTTTTCCTGACTGCAGAAATATTCATCCCGATCCCAATGCTCAGGAAAGTATAATCCGCATCAAATGGAGTTCGGCAGTTTACAATCTGCTTCACAATCTACTTTACAATCGCGCTGACAATCAGATATATATAGTTTTAAAAAATTATTTTTACTTGATCGCAACGGACCAATTATGCATGAATTTAGCTCGTTAAAAAGAAATCTAAAAAAGGATTATACAGGCCTTAAAAAAGTTAAGATTGCCTTACTTGGGGATACTTCAACCCAGCTATTAAGTCAGGCCCTCAGGGGTTCCGGATACGAATCCGGATTTGATCTTGAAATATGGGAGGCTGACTTCAACCAGATAGGCCGGCAGGTCTTTGATCAGGCTTCCGAATTGTATCAGTTCAATCCCGAACTGATAATAATATTTCAATCCACTCATAAACTGCTGGGGAAATATAATAAGCTTAAGGATGGACAACAAAGCTCACTTGCAGAAGAAGAGATATCCTTAATTGAGCGATTGAATTCTACCCTGAATTCCCAGCTCAACGCAAAAATTATTTATTTCAATTATCCGGAAATTGATGATTCTGTATTTGGGAATTATGCAAACAAGACAGTGTCCTCATTTTTATTTCAGTTACGGAAGCTTAATTATGAGCTGATGGTCTTCGCTTCCCGGCACCCAGAATTCCATATCTGCGACTTGTCATCGATTCAGAATGAAATCGGAAAATCAAATCTGTTCCATCCTTCTATTTATGTCAATACCGAGATGGTAATCAGTATAGATGCATTACCCCGTGTTGCATTAAAAACAGTTAATATTATCGATGCACTGGCTGGAAAAATCAAGAAATGTGTCATACTTGATCTCGATAATACCATCTGGGGAGGAGTAATAGGTGATGATGGACTGGAAAACATTCAGTTGGGCAGCCTGGGGATTGGTAAGGCATTTTCTGAATTTCAATACTGGATTAAAAAGCTTAAAAACCGTGGGCTTATAGTCGCCGTATGCAGCAAGAACACTGAATCTATAGCCAAAGAGCCTTTTGAATCTCATCCAGATATGGTTTTAAAACTGGATGATATTGCTGTTTTTATTGCAAACTGGGAGAATAAGCCGGATAATATCAGGCAAATACAGAGCATATTGAAAATTGGATTGGATTCGATGGTTTTCCTTGATGATAATCCGTTTGAAAGAAATATAGTCCGTGAAAATATTCCGGATATCACTGTTCCGGAACTTCCCGAAGATCCGGCAGATTACCTTGAATACCTGTATAGTCTAAACCTGTTTGAAACGGCCTCATACTCTGCAGAGGATGCTGAAAGAACCAAACTGTACCAGATCGAAGCTCAGCGGACCAGTTTGCAGCAAAACTTTACCAATGAGGAAGATTTTTTAAAAAGCCTGAGCATGGTTTCGGTCATTGAACCATTTAATAAATTTAATACTCCCCGGGTGGCACAGCTCTCTCAAAGATCCAATCAGTTTAATTTACGGACTGTTCGGTATACCCAGAGTGATATCGAAAGATTGGCGGCTGTTGATGACTACCATACCTTTTCATTCTCTCTTGCAGATAAATTTGGAGATAATGGTCTGGTTTGCGCTATTGTCCTCAAAAAAGAATCTCAGCAGGAGGCATTTATAGATACCTGGTTTATGAGCTGCCGGGTACTTAAGCGAGGTCTTGAACATCTGGCATTAAATACTTTAGTGGATCACGCAAAGCAAAAGGGATATCAATACTTAAGGGGAGAATATATTCAAACCCCGAAAAATGAACTGGTAAAGGATCACTATTCCAATCTGGGTTTCCAGGAAGATGGAGGAAGCTGGCTTCTGGATATTAATAACTATGAACACAAAAAGACATACATTAATTATAGTACTTATGAATAGAACAGATATTTTGAAAAAGGTCAACAATGTCTTCTTAGAAGTATTAGAGGACGATGATATAATACTTACAGATGAAACAACAGCAGCTGATGTTGAGGACTGGGATTCCCTTAATCATATTCAATTAGTTGTGGCAATAGAGAAACAATTTAAAATAAGGTTTTCATCCAAAGAAATTCAAGCCTGGGGCAATGTCGGAGAAATGATTTCCTGTATTCAGGATAAACAATCCTGATATAATCCCTGGTGAATTGGATGAAAATAATGTTCATAGTATATCTGCACAGCCATGATCTTTAATTCAGTCTCCTTTATAATATTTTTCAGCCTTTTCTTTTTCTTTTATTGGTTCATATTTAATAAATCAGTAAAGTATCAGAATCTTTTAATTCTGACAGGGAGCTATATATTCTATGCATTTACAGACTGGCGTTTTCTTCTGATCTTAATCGGCTCATCCGTTTTTAACTATTGGCTCGGTATAGGAATTGAGAGAAACCAGCGATCCAGGAAAATATTGTTATGGCTCGGAATGATCCAGGGTATTGGAGGCCTGATAATTTTTAAGTACTTCAATTTTTTTATCGCTTCGTTTAATGAGCTTTTCACAACGTTAAATATCAATATCAGCCTTCAATTGTTAAGTGTTATCATACCTGTGGGAATTAGCTTTTTTACTTTCCGGACAATGAGCTACCTGCTGGATATTGATAAAGGAAAGATAAGAGCTTCAACAAACTGGATAAGTTTTTTCTCTTACATTGCATTTTTCCCCAGCCTGCTTTCAGGTCCCATAGATAAGGCCAAAACCTTTATACCTCAGCTCGAAAAACCAAGGGTATTCAACTATGGCATGGCATCCGATGGACTGCGGCAGATACTTTGGGGTGTATTTAAAAAAATAGTCGTGGCAGATAATTGTGCCATAATTGCCAACGATATTTTCAGCAATTACCAGGAATTGCCGGGGAGCACCTTAGTATTTGGGGCTTTCTTTTATACAATTCAGATATACGCAGATTTCTCGGGTTACTCTGATATGGCTATTGGAGTAGGTAAATTACTGGGATTTAACCTGACCCTGAATTTTAATTATCCATATTTTGCCCAGAACATAGCTGAATTCTGGCGCAGATGGCATATTTCCCTCACCTCATGGCTTACGGAATACGTTTTTACCCCATTGAGCATTTCTTTCCGGGACTGGGGCAAACTCGGGCTTAGCCTGGCTATTATCATCAATTTTACCCTGGTTGGTATATGGCATGGGGCTAACTGGACCTTTGTAGCCTTTGGATTTTTGCATGGCTGTTATTTTATTCCTCTGATCATCCAGGGAACTATGAATAAGAAAAAAAAGATCGACAAGGGGGTGATATTGCCTTCTCCGATAGAAGCGTTTAACATTCTCAGAACATTTGTTCTTGTCATGCTGACCTTTGTGGTCTTCAGAGCGGCTACAATTACTGAGGCCCTTGAATATTATAAAGGGATGTTTTCCCAATCTTTCTTTTCAATTCCCGTACTGGCAGATAAGCTAATTGTTGCTAAGGCTTTACTTTATATTTCCTTGATGATTTTAACTGAATGGCTCCAAAGGGATAAGGAACATGGTTTAGCTCTCGATCATTTAAGGTATCCTGTACTAAGATCAGGGATATATTTTGCCATTATTTTCATGATTGTATGGTTGGGTGCCAGTAGCGCAAATCAATTTATCTATTTCAACTTCTGATTATGAAAAGGTTCTTAAAAAAGCTATCCATATTTTTACTGATACCTTTCTTTATAATGGGAGTAAATTATTTCAGTGATCCGGCCAGTCTTTTTCATGAAGATTATGAGTTGGGGATAGCCGAGAAACTTACGAAGGGTTACCATGTTACCAATGTGTATAATCATAATGAAAGGCTTTTACAAAAGAAAGTGATACAAAACAGTGCGGTTTGTCCTGAAACCATAGTTTTGGGTTCCAGCCGCGGGATGATGATAAATAAATCTCTTTCACAATCTCCATCACTTTCTTTCTATAATAACTCTATGTCGGGTTCTGTACTCGAGGATAATATCGCTATTTATGAGCTTTATGAGCAAAGAGGCTGCTCGCTAAAGGAGATTATAATAAGTTTGGATCCCTGGATCCTCAATGATAACAATGGTGAGGAAAGATGGAAAGGTCTGGAAAATGACTACGCTTCCTTCCTTGCTAAACTTTACAATACGCAACAGAGCGGACCTGTTCTGGACTTTGGCCGCTTTGGCAAATACAATGAGTTATTATCCTTCTCCTATTTTAAAAGTTCAGTTCATTATTTGCTTAAAGGAATGGGGAGAGATGATGCCAGGGCGACTAAAATTCCGCAGAACCCTGGTTTAACTCGCTTAAATGATGGCTCTGTAACCTGGGATGCTCAATTCAGAAATGCTCCTCAGAGTACTGTAGACAGGAGGGCCCGGGATATAGTGGCTGTTGATCCGATTGAGTTCCTGGGGGATTTTGATCATCTGTCTGTCCGGTATAAAAAACTGCTTATTGATTTCGTTTCCTATCTACAGAACAAACAGATCACAGTGAAATTTTTGTTAACTCCGTTTCACCCTGTTGTATATTCTGCCTTCATAAAAAAGAAGGATTACAGGAACGTACTCGCATCCGAAGTTTTTTTTAATGAGCTTGCCAAAACCAAGGGCATAGAAGTTTACGGATCATTTGATCCAGGCATGGCTGATCTGGATAATTCTGATTTCTACGATGGATTTCACTGTAAGGGACAGGCTTTGGTTAAGATCATGAAATTGCCTTCCATGTCAGGGTCTGTCCATTAACTTAATTCGCCCATTATTTCGGTAATTTGAACGTCAAAACCTATGAATTATAGGGATGATCACGTACAAATACATAACTTTGTAAATAAGTTCAAATCAATTCATTAATCAAAATTATATATGTATCCAGAATATTTAGTTGCTCCTATGCGTCAGGAACTGACCAATGCGGGCTTCCAGGATCTGAGAACCGCAGAGGAAGTAGACCAGGCAATAAAATCGGAAGGTACGGTACTCGTAATGGTTAACTCGGTATGTGGTTGTGCAGCAGCAAATGCACGTCCTGCTGCAAAGATCTCCACGCAGTATGAAAAGCACCCTGATAAATTTGTAACTGTTTTTGCAGGAATGGAAAAGGAAGCAGTAGATCAGGCCAGATCGTATATGTTGCCTTACCCTCCATCCTCCCCGGCGATAGCCTTATTTAAAGATGGTAAGTTAGTGCACATGATCGAGCGCCACCAGATTGAAGGTCGTCCCGCTCAAATGATTGCCGATAATTTAAACCAGGCTTTTGTTCAGCACTGCTAATTAAAATATTAGTTTTAGTGTAAAGATCCGGCAGAAATGACGGATTTTTTTTTGAACTTAAAGTTCATGTTCCAATTTTGAAGCAGGGGGCAATCCTTCCCGTTTAAACATCCTTATTCAGTAACTTTTCGAGTTCAGAATAACTCATATTCATCCTGACCCTTCCCTGCTTGGCATAGGAGATCTCACCAGTTTCCTCAGAAACTATTACAGCTACAGCATCACTCATTTCAGATATACCGATCCCGGCACGGTGGCGGAGACCGAATTGAGGAGGAAGTTTATCATTTTCTGTAAGTGGAAGGATGCTGCTGGCGCATTTTATCCGGTTTTCCGAAATGATTACAGCTCCATCATGAAGGGGGCTGTGTTTCTGAAAAATGCTTTCCAGAAGACGCTTAGAAATACGGGCTTCTATAATTTCGCCGCTGTTCTGATAAAATTGTTCATCATAATATTTTGCAAACACAATTAAAGCTCCCGTACGGCTTTTCTGCATGCTTTTGCAGGCATCAATGATCGGTTTGATGCGGACAGAATTGTTTTTAGCGATCTCTTTCCGGCCGAATAAAAACGACCACCAGGCTTTATTTTTCTGCAAAGAAGCATTTCTTCCAATCAGCAAAAGAAAACGTCTGATTTCCTGCTGAAATACAACGATCAGAGCTATAAAGCCCACACTTACAAAACCGCTTAGTATCTCCGTCAGCAGACGCATATTGGCTTGTTTTACCACCAGGAAAACGGCATATATGATAACCAGACCAAGCAGAATATTCAAAGCAATAGTTCCCCTGATCAGGTTATAGATATAATAGATGATCAGTGCTACAAGAATGATATCTATAACATCCAGGAAACGTAAATTGAGGAAACTGAAGTCAAATCCTTCCATGTTTACGAAAGTAAAGATTAATTACGATTTAAGGTATGTGAATATAGAGGAAGAGCTCATCAGATTACTTTTTCAACGATCTTAATCGCTTCCATAGCCGCTTTAACATCATGCACCCGTAACATGTTAGCTCCTTTAAGAAGAGCAATAGTATGGGCTGCCGTTGTGCCATTCAATGCATGTTCAGCATCGGTATCCAGCGTTTTATAGATCATGGATTTTCTTGAAAGCGCTGCCATTACCGGGTGACCGGTTATTTTAAGGAGATCGAGCTGAGCCAGGAGTTCATAATTCTGTTCAAGGGTTTTGGCAAATCCAAAGCCTGGATCAATCATAAATTCCGTCAATCCCATTTTTTTGAGCTCTTTTATTTTGCTAGCAAAGTAATAACAAACCTCAGAGGTGATATTTTTATAATCCGTTTGGGATGTCATTGTTTGGGGAGTGCCTTTCATATGCATTATTATATAGGGCACGCTCAGTTCAGCAACAGTATGGAACATGGCGGGGTCCATTTCTCCGGCAGAAATATCATTTATGATATGTGCTCCCTCCTTAATTGCTGCTCTTGCAATTGCTGCTCTGAAAGTGTCTATGGAAAGAACAGCTTTGGGAAATTCATGAAGAATTGCTTTGATAACAGGTAACAGGCGGTCGTATTCTTCCTTTTCTGAAATATGTACAGCCCCGGGTCTTGATGAATAGGCCCCGATGTCAATAATTGCGGCGCCTTCCGAAAGCATCTGTTCAGTTTTTTTTAAGGCCGGGAGAGTTGCGTTATTTCTCCCGCCGTCATAGAATGAATCCGGAGTGAGATTTAAGATCCCCATAATTCGGGGCTTAGACAGATCCAGTAAGGTGCCGCGAACATTTAACGATAATTTTTGCTGAAAAACTGTATTTTTATCCGCCATTTAAAGGCAAAATACCGATTAATTCATCGTTCTAACAAATAAATATCAAGGAATTGGCTAAGAATACATCAGCAGAATACGACGCGGTAATCCGAACATGCAGAGAGCTCTTCCTGAAAAAAACCAGTGATTACGGTACTGCATGGCGCATTCTGAGAATATCATCCATTACAGATCAGATTTTTATTAAAGCCCAGAGGATACGCACGCTTGAAGAAAAGAAGGTCTCCAAAGTTGGAGAGGATATCATGTCGGAATATGTGGGTATTGTTAATTACTGTGTCATTGCCATGATGCAGCTCGAGCTGGAAAACGAGGTGCGAACGGAATTGCCGGTTGAGGTTGTGGAAGTGCTTTTTGATAAAATGGTAAACGAAACTAAAGAGCTCATGTTCGCCAAAAATCATGATTATGGTGAAGCCTGGCGGGATATGAGAATAAGTTCACTGACAGATCTGATCCTTATGAAACTATTGCGGGTAAAACAGATTGAAGACAATGCAGGGCAAACCCTGGCATCAGAAGGTGTAAGAGCAAACTACCAGGATATGCTTAATTATTCAGTTTTTGCTTTGATCAAACTTGGGCTGAATTAAGACCCTTTCCGGTTTATTCAATTCCCTCATCTGGTTTTATGAATAAATTTAAATGTATTAATACACCTGATGATACCCGTATGAGCTTGCCACTCATAAAAAACCATGAACTTAGCAAAGCGATCTATTGAAGGCCGCGGAAAATATTAAAGGAATGTTAAAAAGAAAGCTCATGCAAGCTTCATTGCCGATAAAAAAACATTATATACTCTAATGAAAAACATTTTTTTACAAATAAGCCGCGCTATTGTAGGGCTGCTTTTTATTTTTTCAGGTCTTATTAAAGCCAATGATCCCCTTGGTTTTGGATATAAGCTTCAGGAATATTTCGAAGTATTTCATATAGGTTTCCTCAATGAGTACGCCACAGCTTTTGCGATATTACTTTGTACGCTGGAGATCGTTCTGGGCGCTCTGCTCTTACTTGGTTTTTGGGCAGAAAAGGTTGCATGGGGTTTGCTGATACTCATAGTCTTTTTTACTTTCCTGACATTTTACTCCGCCTTTTTTAAAGTCGTAACATCCTGCGGCTGTTTTGGGGATGCAATACCCTTAACTCCATGGCAGTCGTTTTCAAAAGATATTATCCTCCTGGCGCTAATTATTATCATATTTATTCAGCGTAAGCAGATCCAGCCCTTGATTTTGAACCCAAAGTCACAATGCATTGCTTTTGCTCTTGTTGGCATATTCTCCCTGGGTTTCGGATTATATACATACAACTACCTGCCGGTACTGGATTTTCTTCCTTATAAAATCGGGAACAATATTCCTCAGTTGATGTTAAGTCCTGACGGCGCGCCCCAGGATGTGTATGAGATCACCTATAAACTTAAGAATAAGAAAACTGCTGAAGAGAAAACAATGACCGATAAGGAGTATCTGAAGACAGAAATATGGAAAGACAGTAACTGGGAGATCACAGGTGATCCTTCCAGCCGCCTGGTAAAAAAGGGTTACGAGGTGAAAATAAAGGATCTGAAGATCACAGACAGTCAGGGTACAGATTATAATAAGGAGATACTGGAAAATCCTTACTATAACTTAATTATTGTGGCCTATGATCTGGCTAAAGCAAATCAAGGCGGAATTGGGGATCTGAATGCCATTGCTCTTAACGCGGCAGAAAATTTCAACATCCGCACCGTGCTTCTTACCTCTAATTCAGCTCAGGATGCAGAAGCATTCAGCAGCAGGAATAAGCTGGTAATGGAAGTTTTTTATGCGGATGGCATACCTCTGAAGAGTATGGTGAGGTCTAATCCGGGTCTTTTATTATTAAAAGATGGAACTGTGATAAATAAATGGCATTTTCACGATCTGCCATCTTACAATGAGCTTGCCAGTACTTATTTTGAAAATAACTGATGATTTCTCTGCGGGGCAAATAATTTGATTTGCTTTGCAGAGATCTGCCAGTTGAATTAATTGGTTTATTGTGCGTGCAGGGGAATGCATACAGAGACAGCAATCGCCCTGCGCCTGGATTTAATGATAATTTAATTTATGAAGGTATTTCTGATCGGATTTATGGGTAGTGGGAAAACAACTATCGGAAAAAAGCTGGCCAACTATTTAAAGTATGATTTTATTGATCTGGACAAGTTTATAGAAGCAAGGGCGGGAATGAGTATCGTTGAATATTTCGCGCTTCATGGTGAAGAGTCCTTCCGTGAAATGGAAAGGGATATTCTTCAAAACACTTCATATTCTGAGAATGTCGTAATTGCCACCGGAGGCGGAGCTCCCTGCTACAGGGACAATATGGAGTGGATGAACAATAACGGAAGGGTGGCTTACCTTTCCCTGCCTCCAAAGGCCCTGGCAAGCAGGCTGGAGCACTCTAAAACCGACAGGCCCCTGATCAGGAACTTAAAAGGGGATGAACTGATAGAATTTATAGGCAGTAAGCTAAAGGAAAGGGAAGTTTTTTATAATCAGGCCCGTTTTGTTGTCAGCGGCAATGATCTGACAGCTGAGCGGCTGGCGTTTTATCTCAACCTTAATTAATTAAGGAACGTTTTAATCAGCTTAAATAAACAGCATCAGCTTCAGTTTTTTCATCTAAAACAACATCCACATGTTCTTTTAAAACTGTTGCGAGTTCAAGGCCTGTATAATCAGGGGAGACAGGAAAGATGCGGTGGCTACGGTCAATAAGGACTAAAGTTCTTAATTTTTTTAAGGGGATGTCCAGGAATACGCCGAGTCCGTAGGCCAGCGTACGGCCGCTGTTTAATACATCGTCAACCAGGATAACCACTTTGTTTTCGGCCTTCTCAATAGGAACATCAGTCAGGGCCTGGAGGTGAGTGCTGCTTTTATCAATTTCTATTTTCATGAGGGTAACTTTGATCCCTGAAATAGATTCCAAAACCTTTTTAAGCCTCTTTGCTATAGTATATCCCCTGTCAATTATCCCGGCCATGATCAGCTCAGTTTCATTCAGATTATCCTCCAGGATCTGATAGGCCATGCGATCGATCTTTTGCTGAATTTGTTTCTTATTAAGTATCACTAATTTTTTAGCAGCCATTGGGTTATCAATTTCGGTTTGAAATTACATATTCTGATAGATATGCCGGCAAAGCCTGATAAATTATTTCAATCATGTGCAACATCCATTAAATTCCCTGCGTCTGTTGATTAAGAAAAGGTAAAACAAATTATATGAAAAAGATTGTCAAAATTTCACTGATGGTTTTCATGATCATTAAAGGAAGTGTATTATTTGCACAGGAGGTTCTGATTAAAGAGGACCGTCCGGTAAGCAGCTTTTCTGCTATCAAGGCTTCAGGCATCGCTCATGTTTATTTAAGCAGCGGTAATGCCGAAAAAGTAAGTGTCGAAGTAAACAGCAAAGAAGTTAATGACCGCTTAAAAATTGAAGTGGCAGAGGGGGTGCTGCATATCCGGATGGAAGAAAACAAACGCTGGAACAATCCGATGAATGATGTTAAACTAAAAGTGTTTGTAACTTATAAAACGCTGAATAGTTTGCAGGCAAGCGGTGCGACGCATATCTATTCTGAGAGTACGGTTAAATCTGAAAAATTCGATATTAAAACCTCAGGGGCAAATCATACTACTCTTGATATCCGGACAAAAGAGCTGTCGATTAAAACCAGCGGAGCCTCCAATATTAAATTAACAGGAAGTGCCGATCGCCTGAATATGAGCTCGGGCGGCGCATCAAATATCAAAGCCTATGAACTGACCGCTCAGGATGTCAAATCTGAAACAAGCGGCGCATCCAATATCTTTTTAACGGCACAAAAAACCCTTGATGTGAAAGCAACCGGCGTTTCAAACATCAATTATAAGGGAGAGGCTGAACTTGTTTCCAGGGAAGTTTCAAAACTGGCCAATCTGAGGAAAAGATAAGTTCGTTGGCTTGGCCTTCCTCAAAGGTCAGGCCCCAGCTTATCAATGATAGGGAAAGAATATAAAATTAGCTCCTTCCGGTACGATCACAAATACACACATAAATTGGTAGGCATCCTTATATTGCTTTACAAATCTTTCCTGTTTATCAGGCTGTATGAGGCCCTTCTCTATAAACTCCTCCATTGTTGAGGCATGAATGCTCCAGCTGGTATTCAGTTCATTTTTATCAAGGATTGGTTCTCCCAGTTTTACTTCATGCTGATGTGCGACAAAGACAGGATGAGTAGAGATCCCTTCAGACATGATTTCCACAGCCACCTCCTTAATTGATTCGCTGTATAACTTTAAATCGGCTTCAAGACTTTTAAGGGGACTTTCTTTAGCCTGGTTTTTTCCCTCATTACCCTCTTCAGGGGATAAAAGATCTTTTATTTCCATGATAACACAGGTTTAACCTGAAAGCTTGTTCTATATATTAACTTCATTGAATGGATCGCCGGTCCCCGGAATATCATTACTCAGGTCCGTTCTGAGATTTAACAGAACAACATTTTCTACATGCTGCGTATGAGGGAACATATCAACAGGGCGTATACGGCTTACTTCATACTTTTTAACAAGTATTGCAATATCACGAGCCTGAGTAGCCGCATTACAGCTTATATAAACAATCTTTTCGGCTTCAATTTCCAGTAAGCGCTGAACAACGTCAGGGTGCATACCTGCCCTCGGAGGGTCGGTAATAATGACATCAGGTTTACCTTGCTCTGCAATAAAATCGGGAATTAATATGTCTTTCATGTCACCTGCAAAAAAGCTGGTGTTCCTGATACCATTGATCTCTGAATTGACCCATGCATCTTCAATTGAAGAAGGTACATATTCTATACCAATCACTTTTTTTACATCGGAGGCAATAAAATTGGCAATTGTTCCGGCGCCTGTATAAAGGTCGTAAACCAGTTCATGACCCTTAAAGCCGGCAAAATCCTTTGCGATTTTATATAACTCAAATGCCTGGTCTGAATTAGTCTGGTAGAATGATTTCGGACCAATTTTAAATTTCAGGCCATTCATGCTTTCAAATATATGATCAGGGCCTGCATAAATATGTATATCCTGATCAAATATGGTATCGTTCTTTTTCTGATTTATAATATATAAAAGGGAGGTTATAGCCTTGAATTCATCAGCAATAAAGGACATCATTTCTCTGATCTGAATTTCATCGGCATAAGCAAAAACCAGGATCACCATTAACTCTCCGGTACTGGAAGTACGTATGATGAGGTTTCTCAGTGACCCGCTATGTTCCTTCAGATTGTAAAAAGAGATTCCCCTTGCTAAAGCATATTCTCTTATTTTATTGCGGATATCATTGGAAGGGTCAGCCTGCAAATGGCAGTGCTCAATATCCAGTATTTTATCAAATCTGCCAGGGATATGATATCCAAGTGCATTCATTTGCATGGGTTCGTCGCTGCGCATGTCGCCATCCGTGAGCCAGCGTTTATCCGAAAAGGTGTATTCCAGCTTGTTCCTGTAATAACGGGATGCTTTGGATCCCAGGATGGTTTCCATACCTGATACATCTACTTTGGCCAGACGCTGTAAGGCATCGCTTACGCTTTTCTGCTTAAATAAAAGCTGGGCATCATAATTCAGATGCTGCCATTTGCATCCCCCGCAAACGCCAAAATGCTGACAGAAAGGTTCTGTACGATGTTCTGATGGTTTAACAAGGTTCTGGATCCTGGCCTCGAAGAATTTCTTTTTTCTCCTGATCAGTTCGACATCCACAATATCACCCGGGACGGCTTTGTCGATAAAGATGACCAGGTCATCAGATTTACCTACACCCTTTCCCTCTTCAGCAATATCAATTACCTGTATGTTTTGTAGAAACTTTTTATCGGCCGGCACTTTTTTCATGAGCGGCAAAATTAAAGAATTTTATCTTAGAAATGGGATCAGGTTCAAATTTGTGGAGATCGGATAAAAATTTGATTTTAGAGGTTTGTTGATAAGGGAGCAGGTTCAAATTTGTGGGGCTCCCGGGAAAAAGCTTGCATTTAGGGTTTAAAAACAACCTTTATACACGGTTCATATTATGCCCTGAACATATTATTTTGAGCTGATCAGTTACCCGGCCAGGGTGAACTTACGGGTTCTGCTGTCTGCCAATACCGATTAAACCCGGCCCTGTCCCTCCGGTATTTTGCAATATTCCTCACTCTTCTCTTTCTGTGCGATAGCTTAACCAACACCGGAGGTTCCGCTTCTACCGTTTTAAACAACTTGATTTCCAGTTTACAGTCTGCCGGATAGTTTATCTGCGATCTGTCAAAGCGGATTTTCTTCTTTCTGACCCTCAGGGGCTGATCACTCATATATTCTGCAATCGCTGCATTCCAGGCCGAGCTGAAGCCCAGTACCGCAGCTTTGATGCTGTAGACCTGCTTCAGACCCATATCTGCAATGACGACGCGTGCAAAAGATACGGCGTCTGCAAACCGTCTGCGCTCCTGTTTCTGCTTTTCTGAATAAATCACAGCACTTCGGTCGGGAAATTGAGAAACAACAGTCTTCCCCCCGCATTGCCTGAACAGCAGCTGCCGGTTTATGCTTCCACTGAAGCCTTGAAAAAGTGCCGAGTTATGAATAGCCATTTTCTTAATTCCTGATTGAATATAAGGATAAATACGCTGTTTATCAAGTACTTATTCCATAAAAAAAGAAAAATTAAAGCTTAATGAAAGGGCTTAGGCAGGTCTTAGATCCGTCTGGAGTATAGACATTTTACGTTCAATTGCTATTAAAACGGGGTTTTGGCAGGCTCTGATTGTCCAATGCAAATTTCTTTGAACCCTGCGGAATAAATCCGGAAATGTTAATTAAGATCAGGAGTAATTGCAATCGTTCTTTTCTCTTCAGGCTGGAAATAGGCTTAGTCCACAAATTTCAACCTGATACTAGAAATGGCTTTAGGAATGATGTAGGCACAAGTCGTCTCCAATCCTTGCGAAATACAGGATTGATTAATTAATTATGGCAGTTCAATTAAAAAGACCCAATATAAAAGTGAATAAATGATTTGTAGGGTCGTCTATGTCAAACTGCTCATCAATCAAATTCGAAAAGTCAAAAATTTCACGACTCATGGCTTGATAATAAACGCTTTAAATGTAAAAATATCGTTTATTATACCAAAAACCAAATTGGTATAAGATTAATGACAATTACTTGATAAAATTTATTTTACAGCTGCTTTAACTAAATAAGGAAGTATTTCTTTCTGGAAAGAGATAAAATTTTTCCGCACATCTGAATCGCTCACAGAGGTAAAAGCAAAGGAGAATACAATGCTTTTGCTTGCCTTTATTAAAAAGCGCAGGCGTTCCATATAATCTTCTGCTTTAAAGAGCTGCGTTTGATTGAAGGATTGGATCAGCAGGTTTTCAAGGTCGTCAGAAAGAGTTTTTAAGAATTCCTGAGAATTGGCTGACTCGCGAATAAACTCCCAGCCAATAAATTCATTGCAAACGGTGTAAGAAAGCCGGCTGGTTTTAAGGATGATCATGCTGAGATAAGCTTCCTCATCCAGATCTTCTGATGGATTGTGAATGATTTCATGCACACTATGCTGAATGTACTCCATCAAAATTGCCTGCAGTAGTAATTCTTTACTTTCGAAGTATTTATAGATGGTAGCTTTGGCAATTTTAGCACGTTTAGCAATCTCGTTAACGCTGGTTTTGTGATAGCCGTATTTCCTGAACAGATCCTGGGCAGCTTTCTTGATGCTCTCCTTTATTTTATCACCTTCCATGTTAATTCCTTACCGTTAAGGCAAAATTAGTAATTATTACCTGATATTCTTTCAGAGGCCTTTTGGCCGGTGCCTTGAATGGGGAGCCATCAAACAGGGAGAATTTTGCACCACTGCAGGGGTCTGTGGCCGTAAGATTGGGATCATCAGGAATAACGGCGCATCTTTGCTGCGGATTAACCGAACTGCATCTGTCATAAGCAACATATACATTATCCGGCCGTCGGTAAATGATCAGTCCGGCCACTCCCGTATTTTCCTGATTATTCACCATCAATAAGCCGTTCTGGCTTTTAATATTAAATTCCTGTAGTGTGACCGAATAATTTACGTAAGCATCAGGGATCCTGTCCGCATTATCCTTGGTACAGGATAGCAGAGAGAAGAGACTAATTATAAAAAGCAATTGAAACTTCATTAAATCATCTCGGATTTAAATTGTTTTAAAAAGCGGACATCGTTTTCGGAAAACAAGCGAAGGTCTTTGATCTGGTATTTGAGGTTTGTTATCCTCTCGATGCCCATTCCGAAAGCATAACCAGTAAATTTTTTACTGTCTATATTGCAATTATCCAGAACATTAGGATCTACCATTCCGCAGCCGAGAATTTCAACCCATCCGCTATACTTGCAAAACTGGCATCCATCACCCTTGCAAATTGAACAGGAAATGTCCATTTCAGCAGAAGGTTCTGTAAAGGGGAAATAGGATGGTCTGAACCGTACCTTGGTACCTTCACCAAATAACTCCTGAACAAAGTAGAAGAGTGTTTGCTTCAGATCTGCGAATGAAACATTTTCATCAATGTATAAGCCCTCTACCTGGTGGAAGAAACAATGAGCTCTGGCAGAAATAGCTTCATTACGGTAAACCCGGCCTGGCATGATCGCCCGGAAAGGAGGTTGACCGGCTTCCATCATTCTGACCTGAACGGATGATGTATGTGTACGAAGGGCAATATCCCCCTTTTCACCACCTTTTTGAATGAAAAAAGTATCCTGCATATCGCGTGCCGGGTGTTCTTCAGGGAAGTTAAGAGCTGAAAAATTATGCCAGTCATCTTCGATCTCCGGACCTTCAGCAACATGAAAACCCAGTTTATTAAAGATCTCAATGATTTCTTTTCTTACCAGGGACAAGGGGTGTCTTGATCCCAGCTCAAAACCTTCACCTGGAAGGGTCATATCCAGCTCAGGGCCTTTACTTTGGGTCTGAGCTTCCGAGATTTCCTTCAGGGCATGATATTTGGCTTCAGCGAGTTGCTTGAATTCATTCAAAACCTTTCCAAGCACACGTTTTTCTTCTGCTGAAACCGTTTTAAACTCATCAAACAGGTCTTTGATCAATCCTTTCGTTCCTAAAAACTTTATTCTGAAAGTCTCGAGTTCATCAGCGTTTTTTGGCTGAAATGATGCTATTTCGCTTGTGTACTTATCTATTTTGTGTTGCATGCTGATTATTACATAATTCGCCGGGGCGATTTTATTTTAAGAGGTTTATCAGGGCTCTTTCTTACTTTAAAACTCCAAGCCTTTTACCCACACTGGTAAATGCAGCGATGGCCTTATCAAGATGCTCCTTATTATGCGCAGCTGAAAGCTGAACACGGATTCTGGCTTTTCCTTTCGGTACCACCGGGAAATAAAATCCGATGACATAGATTCCTTCTTTTAATAATTCTGCTGCGAATTCCTGGGCAAGCTGTGCTTCATAGAGCATGATAGGGACTATGGGATGCACGCCCGGTTTAATGTCAAATCCGGCTGATGTCATTTTTTCGCGGAAGTATTTCGTATTCTCCTCAAGTTTATCCCGCAGGGATGTAGTTTCACTGAGCATATCCAGTACCGCAATCGAAGCCCCCACAATAGCGGGCGCCAATGTATTTGAAAACAGATAGGGTCTTGAACGCTGTCTCAGGATCTCGATCACCTCCTTTGGTCCGGAAGTAAATCCACCCGAGGCCCCGCCTAATGCTTTGCCCAGCGTTCCTGTAATTATATCCACTCTTCCCATAACATTATGATGTTCATGAGTTCCCCGGCCTGTTTTGCCCAGAAATCCCGAAGAGTGGCACTCATCTATCATTATAAGTGAATTATATTTATCAGCCAGATCGCAGATCTTATCTAGTTGGGCAATTGTTCCGTCCATTGAAAATGATCCGTCGGTAACGATGATACGATGACGCAAATGCTGAGTTTCCTTCAATTTTTCTTCAAGGTCAGCCATATCATCATGCTCATAGCGGTAACGCTGAGCTTTACATAAACGTACGCCATCTATAATGGATGCATGGTTAAGTGTATCGGAAATAATGGCATCCTGTTCATTGAATAAAGGTTCGAATACCCCGCCATTTGCATCGAATGCCGCAGCATAGAGTATGGTGTCTTCTGTGCCCAGAAATTGCGAGATCTTTGCTTCAAGTTCTTTATGAATGTCCTGCGTTCCGCAGATAAAACGCACAGAGGACATTCCAAAGCCATGCGTATCAATAGTTTTCTTTGCCGCTTCAATTACCCGGGGATGGGAAGAAAGTCCGAGGTAATTATTTGAACAAAAGTTGATCACTTCCTGTCCGCCCTGAATCTTTATGCTGGCACCTTGTGGTGTAAGAATTATACGTTCTTTTTTATATAATCCGGCTTTTTCAATTTCTTCAAGCTCTTTTGCCAAAACCGGTTGCAGCGTTTTATACATAATTGTTATAATTTGAATTCGTAAAATTACAAATTCTAAAGACTTTCATGTTCTTTGTAATGAACTAGTCTGGATGTAAATCAATTTAGCTGTTCAAAATCTTTAAAATTCATGCGATTACTGTATATATATCTGCTTAGCCTTCTCCTGCCCCTGGGTGCTTTCACTCAGACTGTAAGTTTAAAAGGAAAGATCACCGACCCGGATGGCCGTCCTGTTTCATTTGCAAGCGTTTATGAAAAAAATACCAGTAATGGGACTTCTGCGAACAGCGAAGGGGAATACCAGTTGAAACTTGCTGCTGGAGAGCGTGAAATTATTTATAAGGCGATCGGGTATAGTCAGGTGAACAGCGTACTGGATTTAAGATCGGATCAAATCAATAATGTTATTCTTTCCCCGGCAATTTATGAACTGAACAAGGTAATTGTTACAGCCGGCGCCGAGGACCCTGCAAACGAGGTGATCAGAAATGCTATCAGGAAAAGGAAAAGCTATTTGTTTGAACTTGATCAGTATGCAGTTGATGTTTACATAAAAGGAATGCAGAAATTGCTGGCAGCTCCAAAGAAATTTTTGGGAAGGGATATTGAAAAAATGGGCAGGGAGATAGGACTGGACACAAACCGGCAGGGTATCCTTTACTTATCCGAATCAGAGTCGAGACTTGGTTTTATGCAGCCCGACAGATTCAGGGAAGTAATGATTTCCTCCAAAGTATCCGGGAGTAACCGTGCATTCAGCTTTAACCGCGCTTCAGATGTAAAGATAAATTTTTATCAAAATCTGCTTGATATGGAAGGCCTAAGCAACCGTCCGTTCATTTCTCCAATTTCTGACAACGCATTTTTATATTACCGGTATCAATTGATCGGAACCAGTATAGAAAATGGGGAAATGATCAATAAGATCAGGGTTTTGCCAAGAAGAAATGCAGATCCGGTCTTCAGGGGCATTATTTATATACTGGAAGATAGCTGGCGGTTAAATGGGGCAGATCTTTTTATTACTAAAGATGCCAACATTAATTTTGTTGATACATTAAATATAAAGCAGGAATTTATTCCTGTTGGACAGGGGGTGTGGATGCCCTCCTCCATCCAATATGACTTTACGGGGGGGATTCTTGGGTTTAGGTTCGGAGGATATTTTATCGCCTTGTATAAAAATTATGATTTAAGCCCTGATCTTAATAAAAGGGATTTTGTTGAAGTCCTCAATATTACGAGCGGGGTGAATAAAAAAGACACTGCCTACTGGCAGCAAGCCAGACCAATACCTTTAACCGCAGAGGAAGAATCGGATTATAATAAAAAGGAGATTCTGGCAGCCAAGCGTGAAACTAAACCCTATCTCGACTCCCTGGATAAGGCTAATAATAAGTTCAGGCCTGTTCAATTCCTGATCGGATCAGGGTATACCCACCGGAACCGTTTTAAGAAGGAAAATTTCCACTTTAGTTCACTTATCAATTCTGTCTTTTATAATACGGTTGAAGGTTTCGGAATGAATTATCAGGTTTCTTACTCCAGGCAGATTGATTCACTTACCAATAAGTTTTTAAATATTTCAGGTAAAGCGAGATATGGCAGTGCCAGTGAAAAATTCTATGCCAGCCTTTCAGGGACAATACCTGTCAGGGAAGTAAATTTTTCTTATCATCTCGGTGCTGACGTAATTGACCTTAACGATCAGGGTAGCATAAGCCAGTTGGGGAATTCAATTAACTCCCTTTTTTATGAAAGAAATTTCCTTAAACTTTATGAAAAGAAGTTCGTCAGTGCAGCTGTTTCAAGGCGTCTGGCGGGATTTATTGTGAATTTTGAAACGGAGTGGGCCAGCCGGAAAGCTCTTCGGAATACAAGCGCTTATACCGTCAGGGATTTAGCAGAGTGGCAATTCACTTCAAACAATCCGCTCTTACCTCTGGTAACTTTGCCGATGTTCCCTGAAAATCAATCCATGAAAATAAAGCTCAGGGCGACATATGATTTTAATAATAAGTATGTTACTTATCCTTCCGGAAAATATTACCAGCCCTCAAAATATCCCCGGATAGGTATAAACTTTCTGAAAGGGATCAAGGATATTTTGGGTTCAGATGTAGACTACGATCTGCTTTCATTAGATATAACAAAATCAAATATTAAGCTCGGAATGTATGGGCAATCCTCGTTTTGGATAGGAGGAGGACAATTTTTAAATGCCCGAAATGTGTATTTTCCGGATTTCAAGCACTTTGTCGGAAATAGAAGTTTAAGCTATATTCCAAAGATCAATAACTATCTTTTTCTTGATTTTTATAATTTCAGCACCGCTGACAAATACCTGGAAGGGCATGTCGAACACAATTTCTCCGGTTTCCTGATCAATAAGGTGCCCCTTCTGCGGAAGCTGAAACTAAAGGAAATTGCTGGTCTTAATTATTTAGGAACTCCGGCATTAAGCCAATATACCGAGGTATATTTTGGACTTCAATATTTAAATTTAAGAGGAATGTATGGGATGTCGTACATTAAAGGAAAGCGCCTGGATGAAGGTTTTAAGATTGCCTATGGTTTTTAATCCTGAATAATTCAATAAAGACGGCCAGGAGCAATGTTGCAGAATTTAATCGGGAGCTGTATCTTTGCATCGCATTAAACGCTGTTTGCACCAGTATCAATGAAAATATGGTTAACTATCAAACACTCCTATACTATTGTTATAGTACAATAGAAAATGCTGAACAATTTGCTTCAGATCATCTTCAATTCTGTAAATCTTTAAATCTTGCTGGCCGCATAATCGTTGCGGATGAAGGGCTGAACGGTACAGTTTCAGGTACAGAGGAATCCTGTAGAATTTATATGGAAACCCTCCTGGCTGAACCCCGTTTTGCCAGGATCGATTTTAAGGTGGACCAGGTTGCAGAGCCCTCATTTATCAAGATGCATTGCCGGTACAAATCTGAGATCGTTCATTCTGGTCTTCGCAATCCGCAGATAATTAATCCGGCGAAAAAAACCGGAATTCACCTGGAGCCGGCAGATTTTATCCGGATGAAAGATGAGGAGGATGTGGTTATTCTGGATGTTCGTTCAAACTATGAACATTCTGTAGGTCGATTTAAAAATGCAATTACCCTTGATATTGAAAACTTCCGGGATTTTCCTGAGAAGATCAATGAACTTGCAAAGTATAAGAACAAAAAAATCATTACATATTGTACAGGGGGTATAAAGTGTGAGAAAGCTTCAGCATTGCTGCTTCACGAAGGATTTGAGGAGGTTTATCAGCTGCATGGCGGCATAATCAAATATGGAAAAGAGGCTGGGGGCGTTGACTTCGAAGGTAAATGTTATGTGTTCGATAACCGTGTGGCTGTAGATGTTAATTCTGTAAATCCGGTAGTTATTTCAACCTGCCGAAATTGCGGAGCTCATACAACAAAAATGATTAATTGCGGCAATCCGGAATGCAATGAGCATTTTACGCAATGTGATGAATGCGGTATTAAGCTTGATGGTGCATGTTCGGAAACCTGTCAGACTCATCCGCGCAAACGTATTTATGATGGCACGGGCTATTATGTTAAAGTTCCTCAGCCTGTAAATAAGGCAAAGGTAAAACTCAAGCCGGTAGAATAAGGTGAAAAGCAATATATTTATGGGTATACATTTAGGATAAAATTGAAATGAGAAAATACCTGTATCTTACTATTGTTGCCATGCTTATAATTCAGACTGCCACGGCGCAGAAATCCTTGTTTTCTAAAGAAGTATTTATAAACGGTGGTGACAGTCTTTTATACCGTCAGCTGCTTCCTGAAAACTTCGATCCGGCTAAGAAGTATCCGGTGGTAATTTTTTTACATGGTTCCGGTGAACGGGGGAATGATAACGAAGCTCAGTTAGTTCATGGAGCCGAATTTTTTCTTAATCAGCAGGCAAGAAAAAATTTTCCCGCAATTATTATATTTCCACAGTGTCCCCGTAATGATTTCTGGGCCAATGTGGTTTTTGGGGATGTTAATGCAGCTGAAAGGTTCAGTTTTCAGAAAGGAAGCAAGCCTACTAAGGTTATGGGACTGCTTGGAGATTTTATAAAGCAGTTGAAATCGGAAAAGTTTGCAGATACCGACCGGTTTTATGCGGGCGGATTATCTATGGGCGGGATGGGAACACTTGAATTATTACGTCATCACCCCAGGGTATTTGCCGCTGCTTTTTCAATATGCGGAGGTGATCATGTAGAAAATGTCAGAAAGTATAAAAATGTTCCTATCTGGTTTTTTCATGGTGCAAAGGACAATGTTGTACCACCCGAAAAGTCTGAAATTGTAGTGGCAGAGTTAAAAAGACGAAACTCAATAGTAAAATTCACCCTTTACCCTGAAGCGAACCATAATAGCTGGGATTCCGCTTTTGCTGAACCTGAATTATTGCCTTGGCTATTTTCTCAATATAAATAATTATTAATCTTCTTCTTTTTTCTTCGGCGGGATCAGCCCGGGTTTAAATCTGGGTTTATATGCTGGTTTAGGCTGTTCCGGTTCAGGGCGGGTTTCCTCAGGTTTTTCTTCCGGTTTTTCCTTTTTCAGGGATGGCTCGATAAGCTGAGCCTTAAACCTTGGTTTATAAACGGGTTTTACCTGCCCGGCTTCAGGGCTTACCCCTTCAGATTGGCTTGAGGGATCTTGCGGTTGAACCGGCGCTTTAAACCGTGGTTTATAGGCTGGTTTTTCTGGGGATTGGGGTTCTATAGATGAACTGGAAGAAGTTATTCCCGGGGTGTAACCGGTTGCCTGGATGCTAGGCGAAAGGAGTGGTTCAGCCTGCTCGGCAATCCTGTTAGGTTCATCAGTTGATTTAGTAATTTTTGGAACCTCTTCAAGGTGATATTTTCTGCGGAGCTTATTGAACCAGAATTTTTTGCTGTGATCAAAACTTCTTTCACCCATCTGCTTATAATGAAAGCTGAATTCAGAAAAAAGTGATGGTTCAGCCGACTGGAGCTGAACCGGATCAATTTTCTTCTTAAGCAGGAATTCTTCAAAATTCATCAGGGAATCAATTAATAAGCTTATTCGGCCATATTATGATAAACTGCCTGAACATCATCATCTTCTTCGAGTTTATCGATCAGTTTGAAAACATCAGCAGCCTGTTCTTCCGTTACATGAGTAGTCGACAGGGCAACACGCTCCAGCTTTGCGCTAATCACAGGAATATTTTTTTCTTCCAGGGCTTTTTGCATTTTACCGAAATCTTCAAATGAAGTATGAATTACTCCAATGTCTGCTCCGCTTTCATCAACCTCAACATACAGGTCTTCAAGACCGGCATCAATCAATTCCAATTCCAGCTCATCAAGGTCCATCTCCCCGGGGTCAAAACGAAAGACCGATTTTCTGGCGAATATGAAATCTAAGGAACCGGTCTTGCCTAAGGTTCCATTTGTCTTGTTAAAATAGCTTCGAACGTTAGCTACGGTTCTATTCGTATTATCCGTAGCTGTTTCAATTAAAATTGCCACACCGTGAGGAGCATAGCCTTCGTATACAATTTCTTCATAATTGCTTTCATCTTTATTACTTGCTCTTTTAATCGCTGCCTCAACAGTATGCTTAGGCATATTTACAGCTTTAGCATTTTGCATTGCAGTCCGCAGTCGTGAATTGGCATCCGGATTTGAACCTCCATCCTTAACCGCCATAACGATTTCTTTCCCCAGACGCGTAAACTGAACGGCCATTTTAGCCCAGCGTTTAAATTTTCTTTCTTTACGGAATTCGAATGCTCTTCCCATATATTACTTATAATTTATCTTTTTAAGTTCTTTAGCATATCCTCTGTCATTCTTGACAGGTCAAATTCAGGTTTCCAGTTCCAGTCCTTTTGTGCCTGCTTATCATCGATGGACCTTGGCCAGCTGGCTGCAATAGCCTGCCGGGGATCGTACTCCGTATAACCCAAATTGAAATCCGGGATATGTTTTTTTATTTCGGCCGCCAATATTTCCGGGGTAAAACTCATCCCTGTAAAATTATAGGATGAACGGATCTTTATCTGATCTTCCGGGGCATCCATTAATTCAATTGTGCCACGAATAGCATCATCCATATACATCATCGGCAATTCTGTTCCCGCCGAAAGGAAACACTGATAACTTTTTTTCTTAAGGGCATCGTGGAAGATATGAATGGCATAATCCGTAGTTCCACCTCCCGGAGCGGCCTTCCAGCTAATTAATCCGGGGTATCGTATACTCCTTACATCGAGGCCATATCTTTGAAAATAATATTCGCACCAGCGCTCCCCTGCAAGTTTACTTATTCCATAAACAGTATTGGGATCCATGACGGAATATTGTGGTGTGAGATCTTTCGGCGAATTTGGGCCGAAAACCGCAATAGAACTTGGCCAATAAATCCGGCGGGTTTTAAAGTCGATTGCCAGATCCAGAACATTCAGTAAGCCGTTCATATTCAGATCCCATGCTAATTTTGGGTTTTGTTCACCGGTTGCTGATAATAAGGCTGCCAGCAAATACACCTGGGTTGGTTTATACTTTTGAAATAGCTGCTTTACTATATCTTTTTCAAGAACGTTTACAAATTCAAAGGGACCTGCATTTTTTATATCGTAATCAGGACGGCGAATATCACAGGCGATCACCTGGCTGTCGCCATAGATCTTCCTTAATGCACTAACCAATTCTGTTCCGATCTGACCGTTCGAGCCAATAACTACTATCGTTTCCTGCATTCTAATTGGGTTTCAGGCAAAGGTAGAAATTTTCTGATCTGCACATTGAAAATGCACTGGTTTGGGACTTAAAATTTCCGGGCCAGCACGCAGGCTTTACGATATGTTTTTAAATTGCCCTTTGCAGTATCTAATATCTGGGCTTGTAAAACATAAATGCCCGTAGGAACAAGCTGAGCGGATTCGTTTAAGCCATCCCATATAAGTGTTCCTTCCGCATTTAGAATATAGTTCTTATACAATCTTCTGATTAATGTTCCCTGGCCATTGAAAATTTTAATGTCTGCAATCAACCCCGGGTTTGGAAAGCTGTAATTTATCTGGAGTATATCCTCAAAACCGTCATTGTCGGGGGAGAATGTTTTCGAAACCAGACTAAATTCTTCATTTGATTTTTGTAGCTCCTGGTATTGAGAGTTTTTATAACCTGGAGTGGCATAACCCACCGCAGAAGTTGCCGATCGGAAATTGCCGGGTTCATTTGCTCTATGTTTCAGGCTGCTACGCTCCAGGGAAACTCCTTCAACATTTTTGATTAGTGGGAAATGCATTTTTTCAGTATAGCTGAACTGATCTATTTTGAAACCATTGCCTAACAGTAATGCAGTACCTGTGTCATCATTGAATGAGGGGAAGGAAGGCAGCTTTAGAAACGAATCCGGATTTTGCGTGAAGTATTCTTTTTTAATACTTTGCGGATTTGAAGTCAGCACCAAATATGTTCCCGGCTGCATTATAAAATGACTTTTGGCAAGAGACTGAATGTTGCTCACGCTATCCATTACCAGTCTAGCGAGAGAAAGTTCCTGAAGATTGAGAGGGTGAGGAGCATTATTATAGATTTCTATAAAATCAACCCCATCGGGTCTGGGATTGAACAAAATTTCATTTATTAGAATATCATTCTTATATATTTTGTTAGTCAGAATGAATTCGAATGTATTATTACCGGAGAGAATAGTCGTGCCTTTACAATCGGTGATACCCGATGCTGTAATCCGATAGGTATGCCCCCGGGTAATTTCCGGAAATTTTAATTTCACACCCATAAAATGAGGTCCATCCGGGATAGCTGATAAGGGACTTCCTACCCCGTTGTTTAAGGTGAAATTGTTACTTATGGAAGCAGACAGACTATCAATATACCGGTTGAAAGTAAGTAAAAGGGTCACACTGTCAAGCAAGATAACATTCATTAATTTCAATGGATCAGAATAGCTTTTTGACTGGTGGATCGAGTTTCTTTTCCCGGGTGTTCCTCCTGCCGAATCCTGACTCGCACTCCAGTTTTGCAAACTGCTGCAAGTGGAGGCCGGATCTATTAATTCCAGGGAATAGCCTCCTTTACTTTTTACAGGATCTTTATACCAGTTTATTCCATAAGTCACCCTGTGGATTTCTCTTCCTTTATTATTCTTCAAAATAAGGATATCGGATTCGTTATTTAATTCCGGCCAAACCGGCAATCCGATAACCTTTCCATAGAACAGAAAGCTTAAAGTGTCTTTGGCAGGGCATAATATGAGATATCCCCCGGGCGCAATTTCACCGGAATCAAACTGGAATTGCCTGGTTAGATCACCATAATACATTCCTTTTAGGGCAATGGATTTTTCTCCGGGATTGTACAGCTCGACAAACTCCGTTTCCGGTAAGTCAATGGCAGGTAAAGGATCAGCAAATATTTCATTGATTATAAGTGGAAAATCTATTTCAGGTACGGATGGAATGCTGAAAAGACCCTGATTGTCAGGCTTGGCAATTAATATTCCATTACAGGTAAACATTGAATCCACTGTGAGTTCATATTGATGACCTTCCCGGAACTTAGATCCGTATTCAAGGAAGATCTTTTTGTAATCAGATGTGAGAATAGCTTTACGGGCAGATCCTATGCCATTATTTATCCGAAAGCCAAGTGGCTTTATAAATGCAGTATCAGGGATTTGAGTTAAGGAAATAAGTATGGTGCTATCTGTAATTAGAGCAAGGGAATTGATTTTAAGGATGCTATTCAAGTTTTTAATCATACTGTTTACTTTTCCCGGAGTTCCTCCACGAGGATCTGCGGAGGCTTCCCAATTGTAAAATCCGGCACAGGATTTTTTATTGGGCACTACTTTTTCCAGTGACCATCCGCCATTTTTTTTTGAAGGGTCTTTATACCAGGTATCCGCAAAAGCGACTGAATCCACCGTCCGGTTTTTGAAGCTTTTCATTACGATCAGGTCGGAGCTGTTATTCAGGGATGGCCAGGGTAAAATGCCCAGCGTCTTTCCAAAGCT